>NZ_RBXG01000004.1:0-565096 GCF_003634845.1 Paraburkholderia sp. RAU2J | reverse complement strand
CCATCCGCTGCGTGCACGGCGGCCTGTTCATGGCGAACCAGTAAATGCGTGATATCGACAGTTTCCTGGAGCGCATCGTAAAGCGGCAGAACGGCACCGCCCGGATATCCCCAAACCGTATCAACCCCCTCTTCACACAACACGGAGACGACAATCTGCGCTCCCGATGCGTGGACCTCTCTGCCCAACGCGCCCGAAGGATCTGCCTTCGCGACCTGTTGCATCTCCGAACCTGCAATCTTCATTTTTAGCTCCACATAGGGCGGATCACCGTTGCCACGGCGCGGCTCTGTGCTCGTCTCGCTTGCCATAGCGATCAACGGCCTGTCTAACGATATCGGCCGAGATTGCACCGTCGTCCGCAAGTGCTTTCAACGCAGCAATCGCGATCGAATTCCGATCGACTTCGAAGAAGGCTCGCAACGCCGCACGGGTGTCACTGCGCCCAAAGCCATCCGTACCGAGCGTCACGTAGCGGCGAGGCACGTACGCGCGGATGAGTTCTGGCACGGCGCGTACATAGTCAGTCGCCGCGATCACGGGTCCGTGGGAGGTAGACAGCGCAGACGTCACATACGGAGCACTGCTCTGATCCTCCACGAACAAACGCTCGATGCGCTCGGCTGCGGCGCCGTCTCGATGCAACTCGGTAAAGCTAGTTACGCTCCACACCGATGCTTCAATATTCCAGTCTTCCTTCAGGATGCGCGCCGCCGCCTGCACTTCACCCAGAATCGCGCCCGAGCCGAGCAACTGGACCTCGGCCCGTTCGAGCGATGCCGCGTCAAGCGGATACATCCCCTTGAGCACGCCCTCGCGAACGCTTTCGATGGGTGCACCTGGGAGCGAAGCCTGCGCATAGTTTTCGTTCGTCACGGTCAGGTAATAGAATACGTCGCGCTGACGTTCGATCATTTCGCGCATGCCTTCGTCGACGATCAGTGCCACCTCGTAGGCGTATGCAGGATCGTATGCACGGCAGTTCGGTACCGTTGAAGCCACCAGATGGCTCGTGCCGTCCTGATGCTGCAATCCCTCGCCACCGAGCGTCGTCTTGCCCGCGGTAGCGCCAACCAGAAAGCCACGTGCGCGCTGGTCTGCAGCCGCCCAGATCAGATCGCCGATGCGCTGAAAGCCAAACATTGAGTAATAGATGTAGAAAGGCAGCATCGGAAGATCGTGCACGCTATATGAAGTTGCCGCCGCGACCCACGACGACACAGCGCCAGCCTCCGAGATACCCTCTTCCAGTATCTGTCCGCCGGTATCTTCCCGGTAATAAAGCATCGAGCCCATGTCTTCCGGCTCGTACAGTTGCCCGAGCGGCGAATAGATCCCAACCTGGCGGAACAGATTTGCCATACCGAACGTGCGTGCCTCGTCGGCGACGACGGGAACAATGCGTGGGCCGATCGACGCGTCTTTCAAAAGGCTACCGAGCATCCGCACGATCGCCATCGTGGTAGACATCTCTTTACCGTTGGCTTCCAACGCGAATTGTCCCCACGCCGACATTGCCGGCAAGGTCAGCGTCTGCGACGCAGCTATCCGCCTGCGAGGCAGATACCCTCCGAGTGCAGCGCGTCGATCATGTAGATATCGCATTTCCGGACTGCTTTCCGCCGGTTTATAGAACCGCAACTGCTCGACATCTTCGTCGGAAAGAGGCAGACGGAACCGGTCGCGAAACTCTTTCAGTTGTTCGACGTCGAGCTTCTTCTGTTGATGCGTCGTCATGCGGCCTTGGCCGATCGAGCCCATGCCGAAGCCCTTCATTGTCTTCGCGAGAATGACCGTGGGCTGGCCAGTATGCTTAAGTGCCTTGTCGTACGCCGCATACAGCTTGCGCACGTCATGGCCGCCCCGCCGCAAGCGGTCGATGTCGTTGTTGCTCAGATGGGCGGCAAGCGCCTCCAGATCCTCGTTCTGTCCGAAGAAGCGGTCGCGGTTGTAGGCACCGTCGTTGGCTGAGAACGTCTGAAACTGTCCATCGACGGTATGTGCAAATGCGCGTAACAAGGCGCCGGTGCGATCGCGTGCGAAAAGGCCATCCCAGTCGGAGCCCCACACGACCTTGATGACGTTCCATCCCGCGCCCGTAAACTGCGCCTCGAGCTCGTCGATGATGCGTCCGTTACTTCGCACGGGCCCGTCCAGACGCTGCAGATTGCAGTTGATCACGAAGACCAGGTTGTCGAGCCCCTCGCGTGCCGCGAGCGACAATGCGCCGATCGATTCTGGCTCGTCCATCTCGCCGTCGCCGAAAAAGCCCCATACCGTGCGACCTTCAGTCTTCAGCAGGCCGCGATTCTGCAAATAGCGCATGAAGCGCGCCTGGTAAATGGAGTTGATTGGTCCGATGCCCATCGAGCCCGTCGGAAACTGCCAGAAATTGGGCATCAGCCAGGGATGTGGATAAGAACATAACCCTGGGCCCGAGATCTCGCGACGGTAGTGCTCAAGATGTTCCTCGCTCAGGAAGCCCTCAAGAAAAGCGCGCGCATACACGCCCGGCGACGAATGCGGCTGGAAGTACACGAGGTCGCCGCCATGCGCATCATTCGCACCGTGAAAGAAATGATTGAAACCGACTTCGAACAGATCCGCTGCCGATGCATAGCTCGCGATGTGTCCACCGAGTTCGCCGTATGCGCGGTTCGCCCGCACAACCATCGCGAGCGCATTCCAGCGCAACGCGGCCGCAAGTCGCTCTTCGATATCGATGTCACCCGGAAACGGCGGTTGTTGATCAACCGGAATCGTATTGGCATAGGGCGTGACATTCGCGCGTGCCGTCGCGATGCCGCTCGACAAGGCGTGCGAGGCCAGGCGGTCGAAAATATACTGCGCACGTTCTACGCCGACATGCTTCACCACGCCATCCAGCGCAGCGAGCCACTCGGCAGTCTCCTGCGGGTCGCTATCGATACGGGTCTGGGTGAGGGCAAGAACGGGCTTAGCACCGCTCGATAAATCGGTCATGGCGACTCCAGGCTTAACAATGAGATTCGTGGCCTTCGGGACTCGTGCGGGTCAAACTGCACAGTTCGATGCGGCAAGAAGAGTTTATCTAGCGCTTCACAAAATGTGCGTCTCTTTTGCTGGTGGTTTTTGTCGCAGATAGGGCATAAATTCCGGGAATGCAGTCTCCCGTGAGATTTCCATACTGAGACATCCGAAACAAATCTACCGACCCGCCGCTTGGACCGCACCGACATCGCGATCCTTCGACAGTTGCAGGACAATGCGCGCATCCCAAACGCTCATCTCGCACGCGCGGTTGACTCTCTCCCACTCCCTTCTTCAATCGCGTAAGCGCGCTCGAAAAGCTTGGTCTGTTCCGGTCGGCAACACGTCACCTTCTCGACGCCAGCACGCTCGGGTTGTGTATCGATGCCTTCATTCAGGTCAGGCTGGGGCAACAGGGTAGAAGACGTACTGCGCCGCTTTGAAAGGGAGATTGCTGACCGACCCGAAGAGATGGAACGCTATCTGATGGCGGTCGATTCAGATTATCTGCTGCAAGTTGTCGTGCCCGACATGCAGAGCCTCGAGCGCTTCATCGTGCAATGGTTGACGGAAATATCCGGCGTGTCGAACATCTGCTCCTGCTTCTTTCTCAAGCAGGTGCGCTATAAGACAGCCGTGCCGCCGCTGACTGCAAAACTCACATTGCCAAGTAGCGACGAAACGAGGACTTGAACGGGCAGTGGCTAATGTCTTTAGGCGATGGCGCTGCTAACGCCCTTGTGCCGACAAGTAGCCGACCGCACAGACAGTTAATGCAGAAGTTGAAAATACCCCGTCGCACTCCGCCGCTGCTACCGCAGCCGGCTCGCGAACTCTGGATTTGAGCCGAGCCCGGTTCCTGAAAACCTAACACCTTCACACCGCTATTGGACAGGCGAGCTCGATACCCTTTTTTCCCCTCACCGCGCCGACGGCGAGATTGGCCAAGGGACACTGGTCCTCGAGCCCGCATGATCTCATCGATTTAACCTCAGGCCGCGTCGACTAGAATTTATGACGAAGCCCGAGGCGCAGAACGAGCTGGTTGCGGTTCGAAGAAACGCCGTAAGCACCGGGTACGTATGCGACATCCAGCACTGAACCTGTCGTATCGCCTCCCACATGCTGGTAGGCTCCCTGAAGATAAACGTCAGTTCGCTTTGAAATGTTGTAGTCGCCCATCAACCCGAACGTCTGATAGTTCGGATGGAATCTGCCCGCCGCCGTGGTCATAGACGCATGTGTATAGGTGTACATCGCACCAACATAGAACGCTGGCGTGAACTGGTATTTGCCGTTGACCTCGAGGTTCTGGAAGCGAAGGTCCGAAGCCGGACCGCTAAGAGGCGTAATAGCGCCCACGTACCCGGAATTCGTCGGATTCTTCACATCCACGTTTGAGTACGCGAAACCGAAAGTGGCACTGCCAATATAGTAGTTGATACCTGCACCGAATATCCGCAGCCGGTCGCCCACGAAATTTTCATCACCGCCATTGTTGATGGCACCGGTTGCGGTTGAGGATGGGTTATTAGCCTGCAAATAGGACGCTGCGATCAGAAAGCTTCCTGTCGAATATTGGGCGCCTAGACTATATTGGCGATTGTTGGCAAAGTTGGTGTCATTAGAGAAACTGTAGGTTCCACCGAACTGGAAGCCACCAAAGTTCGGACTGGTGTATTTTGCCGTATTATTTACACGGAACGTACCATCCGTATTATCGTTGTCGTATGGGTGCGAGAACAGATAACCCGCCCAGTTACCATTTGCTGTCGTCAAGGAGAAGTAGTCAACAATCGAGTCATACTGCCGACCGAAGGTAATCTTGCCATAAGTCGAACTTGACAGGCCCACATATGCCTGACGTCCAAACATCAGGCCGCCCTGGCTAAGCTTTCCGTTATTGACGTTGAAGCCGTTTTCAATCTGAAACACTGCGTTCAATTGACCGCCGAGATCCTCGATACCTTTCAAACCCCAACGACTACCCTGAACATAGCCGCTTTGGAGTTCATAGGCCTTGCTTCCCGATGCGTTGTTCGTAAAGTCAAAGCCCTCGTCAAACAGACCGTACAAGGTAACCGATCCTTGCGCATATGCAGAGACTCCGACGGCGGTCAGAACCGACGCAACAAGCAATTTCATCTTCATTTAATGTCTCCAAATCCAAAAACAGCGTTATTTTATTTGTAGTGCTAACTACAACCTATACAGCTATCTTTTCACCTGAAATATTTCCTATTAGGCGCGTCAACGTCACCGCCTTCTGATTCAAGGTCCCGTCAAACGGATGTAAGGAACAACGTAGCTATCGCTCCTCGCATCCGAATGTCGACTTTACAAGTTCTTCACCTGTTTCGACAAATCCATCATTTCGCGGCCTAGTCAGAACGGCGATTTAGGCAATTTTTCCGCTTGAAAAAATTTGTCTGCTTATTTATGCAACAACTGGCTAAGGAATTGCTTTGCTCGCAGGTGCGTCGGGTTCCGGAAGAACGTCTCAGGGTCTGCAGATTCGATGATTTCCCCCCCGTCCATGAAGATGACTCGATCCGCAACTTCGCGGGCGAACCCCATTTCATGGGTCACACAGATCATCGTCATGCCATCACTTGCAAGCTCTGTCATTACGTCGAGTACTTCCTTAATCATTTCGGGATCCAGTGCAGACGTCGGCTCATCGAACAGCATAATCTCCGGCTTCATGCAGAGAGCGCGAGCAATGGCGACGCGCTGCTGCTGTCCGCCGGACAATTGACCAGGATACTTCCTCGCCTGATCCGGTATCCGGACTCGCTCAAGATTTGTCATCGCAATCGCTTCGGCCTCCGCTCTGGAGAGTTTGCGTGTTCGGACCAATGCTAAAGTGCAGTTATCGAGCACATTCAAATGCGGAAAAAGATTAAATTGCTGGAACACCATTCCGACATTGCGACGCACATGTGCCAACCCTTTCATTTTTGAGTGCATCTCGATTCCGTTCACAACAATCCGGCCTTCTTGGTGCGTCTCGAGTTGATTAATACATCGGATCAAAGTCGACTTTCCGGATCCCGATGGACCGCATATCACTATTCGTTCGCCGCATTCCACGTTTAAACCTACGTCGCGTAGAACCTGGAAAGCTCCGTACCATTTGGATACGCCCTCCATAGATACTGCGGTTGACCCAGGCGCTATCGCCTGCAGCCCAGCTGTGACGCATGGTTGCGTCAATTGGGATGCCATGTCTTCCTCCACAACAATTTTTTTCAAGGTTCTATTGAAATGCGACCTGCTTATCGATGAGGAGCTCCGACCCCAAGGTAGCGCTCAGCCTTTCCGACCAGTCCGACGGCGCCCAGAGCCAATACCAGAAAGAGCACGCCAGCAACAAGCATCGGTTCGGCGTAACGATAGGTTTCAGATGCCACATCCATTGCGCTGCCCAGCATTTCGGGAACCGCTATCACGGCGAGGTACGGCGTGGACTTCAGGATCGCGATCGAATATGCCCCCAGAGGGGCCGCGACGTTTCGTAGCATCTGCGGTGCGACGACGAAGACGATTGTGTCCCACCAGTTGAGCCCCAGGCTCTTCGCTCCTTCGGTCTGCCCAACTGGAACAGCATCAATCCCAGCCTTAAACACTTCTGCCATATACCCGGAATAGTAAAAACTGAGAGCGAAAATGCCGATGAAAAGCGCGGGCAAAACGACACCATAATATGGGAGAACAAAAAACAGAAAGTAGATCTGAACGAGTGCTGGCGTAGACCTTATCGCATCGATAACGAACTGAACGATGGGGCGCACTACACCATTAGAGCGTCGCAACAGTTCCCAGACGAATCCAAGCATCAGCGCCCCGACGAAGCTCAGGACCGCAACAAGGACCGTGTTCCCGATGCCCTCTAATACTTGCGGCACGATCCGCAACGCAAAGTCGAAATCGAAGTTCATGATCTCCCTCGCCGGTTTCCATGCGACCGTTCCAAATGGCGCCCAAAGATAGTCACTGGATAGCAAAGAATCAGATATGCAAACAGAAGACTCGAGTAGATCAACAAAGGGTTGTAGCTCAACTCAGAAATCTCTTTTGCGCGAAATGTCATGTCCGACAAAGTAATTAGCGATACCAACGCGGTCCCCTTGATCAGTTGGATAAGATCATTAATAAACGTCGGAATCATAGCCCTGATAGCCTGTGGCAATTCGACGAGTCGAAGCACTTCGAAGCGGGTTAGCCCCAGAGCCAGGCCGGCCTCACATTGCCCACGGGGGAGTGACTGCAATGCAGCGCGAACTGACTGACTGCTATATGCACCCGAATTCAATCCAAGCACAAGACCGCCTACGGTTATCCCCGACAGATAGATTCCAAAAGAGGGAAGCGTATAGTAAAACGCGTAGAGAAGCACAATAACCGGTGAGCTCCTCCATAACTCGATGATGAATGTAATGACCTTTCGGCTGATACCGGTCGTGAAGTTTTGCGAAATTCCCGCAAGCAGGGCAAACGGTATCGCATATAGCAGACCAAGGATAGTAACGGTTGCGGTTACTCCGAAACCTTTATATATCCCCAGCATGACATCGAGAAAGCTCATTCGCCCTCCTCCGTGAATGACGGCACGCTGTTTATCGATAACTCGTTCCGCAGATTTTTTTCGCTGTCACATCGTCGGGCACCATTTCGGCGTCACCAAATCCATAGTTCGCAAAGATCTTTTTAACGCTACCGTCAGCCTTCAGTTTTGCGAGGCTTTCGTTGTACAAGTCCCGCAACTTCTCATCTTCGGGCCGAAATGCGATTGCAGCGTAATTGGCAACCTGCTTTCCATTCTGTACCAATCCGGTAAATGGGA
The DNA here is from genome assembly GCF_003634845.1 of Paraburkholderia sp. RAU2J. NCBI lineage: Bacteria > Pseudomonadati > Pseudomonadota > Betaproteobacteria > Burkholderiales > Burkholderiaceae > Paraburkholderia > Paraburkholderia sp. RAU2J. The sequence goes on along the minus strand of NZ_RBXG01000004.1, from coordinate 557,241 downwards.
CCGCACGCTCAAGTCTGCTGCTTACGTTGGGATCTTTAAGCGTACTGATCACGGTTGAAGCCGACTCTGTATCCGCGTCAATTCGACCAGCCAGCAATGCCCCGACAGAAGATTCGACATCCTTGAGCAAGAGGATCCAGTCTTTAGGAATCCCAGCTGCAATGGCGTGTTCGACAGCGGAACTTCCACGGCCACCGGCCATACGGATTGACGGGTTTTTCACTACATCAGCAAAGCTATGGATGTTCAGCGGGTTACCTTTCTTCACTAGGATGGCGTCGCCGATAGCCAGATCGGGATCACTGAAAATCACCTGCTTACAGCGCGGTGGGGTAATCGCCAGACCCGAAGCGACTGCGTCAATGCGCCTGGCGATCAGACTCGGAATGAGCGCATCGAAGTCCACGACGACAAAGTTGATCTTCTTGACACCAATAGGGCCGAGAACCGCGCGGATCATGTCGGGACCGACGCCGGCAACGCTGCCATCTGCGTTGCGGTATCCCCAAGGCGCCTGATTGTGGATCCCGACAGTGATTTCTCCACCGTGGTTATCCTTGTCGTTGACTGACTGCGCGCTGGCGATGGTGGCGCCCATCATGGTCACCGCTGCGAGGACACGAGCGAATCGTTTGGTCGATGCCAAGCTTGCCATAACTGTCTCCTTTCCTTTTGTTGGTATGTTGAGTATACTTGGCATACCAGGCATGTCAAGTAGCGATGACCGGCAGCGCACCCGTGCTTACCCCAGTGGCGGACCTCCGGTAGCAGACTGAGATGCTTATAAACACACTAAGACCGGAGACATCTTTGTCCTTGTACGAGACAGTGCGCGAGGAACTTCTCAGGCGGGTCAGAAATGGCACGTACGCTTGCGACACGCTCCTTCCGTCCGTAGCGACGCTGAGCGAAGAATTCGGCGTGAGCCCGATTACAGTAAAGCGAGCGTTGCGCGACCTGCGGGCTGCAGGTGTACTCGTCACAATCCGTGGCAAAGGCGCCTACGTTAAGAAACAGGTACGTATCCTGCGCCAGCTCGATATGCGCATGCACTCGCTGCACGGGACTGACATAAGCTTGATCTCGGTGACCCGGGAAAAAATCAGCGACCCGTCGATGGTCTCCTTAGCTCCACCCGATCAAATGATGCTTTGCGTCAGGAAAGTCATTTCCTCTGACGGAGCCCCGTTTCTATATGACGCCAGTTACCTTTCGTCGAACGTTGAAGACGAGATCGTCGACGAGTTCGGCAGGAACTTTATTGTCGACGCGCTGAGAAAACGTGAAATTCGGATTGTGAAGACCGAAATCGTCGTTGAAGCCTTCCCCGCAACAGGAAAAGCCGCTGAGATATTCGACGTCCCGAACGGATTCCCAATGCTCCGTCGCAATTACAAGATGGTAACGACCGACGCGAATATTACGATCTACGGAGTTGTTCAAGCCCCTTTCGACCGTCTAGCCTGTTCCATTGACTTCCCAACTCTTGCTATGGAGATTTGACCGTGACCCAACCGCAACTTGAAATCCCGAGCATCTTTCGGTCGCCCGCGCCTCCGGTGTCCGAAAGCGAACTCCGCCAGCGTCTGGCAAACATCCGTCGCGAAATGGCGAATGCCAAAATCGACGTCATTGTTCTTACTGATAAGAAGAACGTCGACTATTTCACGGACTATCAGGAGCTTTCGTGGGATCACAAAGCACGTCCGATCTTTGCCGCCATCTCGTCGCGAGACTTCGCGCTGTTCGGCAGTCTTGGTGAGGCCAGAACTGTCGAGCTCAGATCTCGCATTTTTGATCCGGTCTACTACAACGGATATCTTGACGAAGCAGTTATCGCAGTCTCGAACTGGGTAAAAGACATGACCACGGGTGGCGCCGCTCATATCGCGGTGGACTATGGCCAGGATATGTTCGGGCGCGGTTCGTTAGGCCTGGTCGACGCACTCAGTTCGATCGACGCGAACGGCCAGGTTAAAAGCGCAGCAGATCCGATCTGGAAAGTCAGGCTGATCAAATCAAGGTTCGAAGCAGACCTCAACCGCACGGCGTATGAGATCGTCAACACCGCATTCGACCAGACGATCGAGCATGCCTATATCGGTATGGCGGAGTATGAACTTTACTACCTTATGCAAGCGCAGATCTATCTCAACGGTGCTGAAAGTGCAGAGCCAATTGCTATGCTGTTTTCCAAAGGCGATTTCGCTTACGGACGCACCGCAAAAGAGCGGAAACTCGAGGCAGGCCACTACGTATGGACCGATTTTCGCGCCACATACGGCGGGTATCCGGCTGATCGCAATCGGATCGCCCGCGCCGGAGACCCTGCAGACTGGGAGATTCGCACCTATACGGCGGTAAGGTCACTGACACTGGATCTCGCAAATCAGATCCGACCCGGAATGACCTGCTCCGATGTGTATCAGAACTTCGACAAAATGTGGCGCGACGCCGCGCTCGGTACGGTGTACAGCGCCGTTTCGCGGATAGGTCACGGCGGCGGCCTCGACGTAACCGAGCCGCCTTCTCTGTCAAGAGCCGACACGACGCTCATTGAGCCGGGAATGATCCTCCATATCGAACCAAAGCTGGAACGCGACGGCGCCGTATTCCAGTTCGAGGAAGTCGTCTTCGTCACCGACTCCGGCATCGAATTCCTGAGCACGCCTTCGCCGGAAATCCTTCCGGTGATTCGATAAGCACTCGATTTTTATAGGTTTCAAATGTCAGGCTCCACACGAATCTGGTCGACGATCGACTACGAGAGGAACGGCAAGCAGGTCGATTGTCTGCGACTTCCGATCTCCACCGACACCTCTGCTTATGGTTGGATCCCAATTCCGGCCATCTGCCTGAAAAATGGCGATGGCCCTACTGCGGTACTCCTCGCGGGAACTCATGGCGACGAATATGAAGGCCAGATTGGCTTGATGCGCGTTGCAAGGCAGCTGGCTCCCGATAACGTGCGCGGGCGCGTAATCATTCTTCCTTCCATCAACTTTCCGGCAGTGAAGGCAGGACGAAGGGTTTCGCCAATTGACGAAGCCAACCTCAATCGCGTCTATCCCGGGCGCGCGCATGGGACCGCTACCGAAATGATCGCGCACTATGTCAGCGAGGTTCTCCTCCCAATGGCAGATCTCGTGGTTGATCTCCACTCGGGCGGCCGCTCCCTCGACTACATGCCGTGTGCGCTCGTTCGCGGCGGGAAGACGGACTTGGAAAATGACAATCTGCTCGAACTACTCCGAGTTTTCGGCGTACCTCTTGCAGAATTCACCAACGGAGCCGGTGGCGGCGGCAATACAACGCTTCCGGCTGCAGCCGCGCCGTTCGGCGTACCCGTTATTACTGCGGAGCTTGGCGGAGGTGCAACTTTGCGCCGCTACGGTTCCGCACTCGCCGAACAAGGCACGCTCAGGCTTCTCAAGTACATTGGAATTCTGGCTTCATGCGACGCTCCAGATCCCGAGCCCGTGAGGTTAATGAGTTGCGAAAGCACGGATTTGTTTGTCTATGCCGATAGCGACGGTCTTTTCGAGCCCATGGCCGAACTTGGCGAAGAAGTCGAGAACGGCCAGCTCGCCGGACTGCTTCACTCTGTCGACAAGCCTCACAGCGCTCCCGAGGAAATTTACTTCCGTCGAGACGGACTGATCGTTTGCAAGCGTCATCTGGCGCTGGCGAATCGGGGCGATTGCTTGTTCGGACTTTTGGAAGATGCCTCTGCGTCCCCCCCCTCCGGAGCCAAGTGATGAGCCAACTCAATCCCCATATTTCCGGCATGAAGTGCATTCAGTGTGGGTTGGTACACGCACTGGACGATTATTTTGAAGGCTGTCCGCGGTGCCTGAAGGCGGGCACACCAGCGAGCGTCGCACCGCATTACACGGATTTCCCGGCCGAATTGAACGCGGGAAATATCATGAACTGGCTGTCGTATCGCGGTGCGTCAGGCTTGGGTGAAGGCAGCACGCCACTATCGAGCCTGCCCCGACTCGCCGCTGTGTTGGGCGTAAATGCATTGCATACGAAGAACGAGTTCTGCAACCCCACCGGCTCCCATAAGGACAGAATGGGAGCAATCGTGATCCAGCGTGCAGTGGACGTCGGCGCGACAACCGTCGCTGTTGCCTCGAGTGGCAATGCTGGAGTATCGACGGCCGCATACGCAGCCCGGGCCGGCATCGAATGTGTCGTCGTGACGACGCCGGACATCAGCCCGAACTGGAGAAGAGCAATCGAAATGCATGGCGCGCGCATCATCGCGACGGAAAATCCAGATGATCGCTGGGCCCTTATCGCGCGACGCGCGCGGCAGGGCGATTGGTATCCCGTTACCAATTCCATCATGCCGCCCGTTGGGAGCAATCCGTTCGGCGTCGACGGCTATCGCGCCATCGCATTCGAGCTCCAACTGCAATTTGCGGCACAGCCGCCAACGGACATCGTCGTCCCGACCGCTCGCGGCGACTTGCTCTGGGGTATCGCAAAAGGCTATCAGGACCTGCGCGACTCGGGCCTGGTGCGCTCAATTCCCAAGGTTCATGCCGTCGAACCGTTTCCACGAATCAGTCTGGCGCAACAGGGGCATGGCGTGGTTTGCCGCGACTATTCAGGGGACACGACCATGGAGTCAATCGGCGGCAATACCGTTACCCGCCAGACTTTGCTGGCTCTCGAGTCCACCGGTGGGCTGGGCGTCGCGGTCCGCGACGAAGAGGTCATCTCTGACCAGCTTGTGCTCGCCCGAGCGGGACTGTACCTCGAGCGCTCGAGCGTTGCGGCGCTCACCGGGCTGCGCAAATTGATCGATCACGGACAAATTGGACAGGACGCTCGAGTCGTCATGGTTGCCACTTCACATGGCTACAAGGAAAAAACAGAATTCGACGACTCGCTATCGGCGGTCGACGTTTCTCGCGAAGTGTGATCCTGTCGGACGTAGAGGAGATGAGTGTTGAACGAAGAGACCTGCAATGTCTCGGCCGACGCACAACCCGTGTCGTCGCACCGAGACCATATCCTTTTTCCGAACAACCCAGTCCATGCGCACGCAGGGCTGTTGGCACGCTTTCTCACGGAACTTAGCTACGAGGACATCCCCGAAGACGTCGTCCATAAGGCGAAATTGCTGACGCTGGACACGATCGGGTGCATCGTCGCCGGAACGGACACGGTGCTCGGCCGCAAGATCCTCGCGGCCTACGGGAGCAGAGATCAAGAACGTGGCTGTACCGTGTTGGGTACCTCATTGCGCATGGCACCATCGCTGGCCGGCAAGGTGAACGCTTGGCTGTCGGATGTTCTCGACTACGAGGACGTCGCGGTAGGCCATCCAAGTGCGACGATCATACCCGCCGCACTGGCTCTGAGCGAACACACCAATGCAACGCCAAAGCGGTTTCTTGCCGGTGTCATAGCCGGTTATGAAGCAGGCCTCCGGCTGCACGACGCCACGCAGGCTAGCCCCGAAGCGTATCAGCGCTTCGCCGTATATCACGCGTGGCATGGCGTAGCTGCTGGAGCCGCCGCCATGGTCATCGCGGGCGGCTCGGAAGAGCAGTTCCGGTCCGCGCTCGGCCACGCTGCCGCCAATACCTGCCTACCGCTGTGGTACGTCCAGTACGGACAGCCTGCGCATGCGCTCAAGGCGAACTATGGCCAGATGGCTCTGGCGGGAATCGATGCCGCACTTTGCGCACGTCACGACATCATCGGCCCGTTCGCCATGCTGAGTGATCTCGAGAGAGGTTTTGCGAGGATCATCGGATCGGATCGATTCAACGCAAGCCTGCTCTCGACCGATCTCTGCCACAGTTGGCGCACAAGAGAATCATCCCTTAAAGCCTTTCCATGTTGCGCCTTTCTCCATACCACTATTGAAGCAGTTTCGAATCTTGTCGAACCGAACTCTCTTAACCACAAAGACATAGACAAAATTCTGATTCGAACCATTTCTCGAATACCGGAATGGTTCTCCAATATAAAGCCATCTTCCGACATCGATGCTCAATTGTCCGTACAGTACGTATCGGCGATGACGATTCTGTCTGTGGGCGTAGGAAGAGAATGGTATTCTCAGTCAATGATGGAAAATGCCGACGTTCATACATTGATGGAGAAGATCGAGGTCGAAATCGATCCCATCGCAGAGGAAGCATTCTGGAAGATCGACCAGCACATGTCGTCCGTAACCATCATGTTATCGGACGGCCGCTCTCTCGAGACATCGGTGCAATGGCCGCGGGGCCATTGGCGTAGACCATTCAGCGATGCTGACGTAAAAGGAAAGTTTTTGCGCAACGTTCGGGGAACTGCCCTGGAGTCAAAAGGCGCGGAAATTTTCAAGCGGGTGATGGACATGGAAAACTACAGCTCGATGCGTGAACTCACCGGCCTGCTGAGCATTACGGACTAGTGGAACCTCAATGGATTCGATCCACTGAGCTCAAGGGGGGCCGAATTCATGTCGTAGACCCTCTCTTTTTTTGCCCTATCACTAGCTCTGGAGTCGATTACCTGTGAGGAAAAAATCCGATTATGAGCTCTAACCCCCGACGACTCGATCGCATCGACGTCAGCATTCTCAACGAACTTCAGCAGAATGCACGAATCACGAATAATGAACTGGCTCGAGCGGTGAATCTGTCGTCGACGCCTTGCTTCAACCGCGTACGTACGCTTGAGAATCTGGGTCTCTTCAGGCAGCGCGTCACGCTGCTGAATCCCGAGGTGCTCGGCCTGCGGATCAACGTCTTTATTCAGGTAAGCCTTGAAAAGCAGGTCGAAGACGCGCTCAAACGCTTCGAAGAAGCCATCTCTCTGCATTCGGAAGTTATGGAGTGCTATTTGATGTCAGGTGATGCGGACTACCTTCTGCGGGTCGTGATGCCAGATATGCGCACGCTGGAGCGCTTCATCATCGAACGTCTGACCACGATCCCTGGTGTGTCAAATATCCGCTCAAGCTTCGCCCTGAAGCAGGTACGGTATAAGACGGCTCTGCCGCTTCCGCCGTCCGGTTTGACACTCACCGATCCCGATGAATGAATTCGACGCCGCGCGGTCGCGTTCATGGCGATTTCGATGAACTCATCGCTCTACGCTTTAATCAAGTATATGCGTGGTGATTCAGAATATCGACAAGCCCTGAGACTTTTTTCACGCAAATATGATTCGCTCTTCGTTGAGAAGCTGAATGAAAAGGACCAACGACTGGGCTGTCTTCATGTCGCTCTTTGCAGCCGGTCAACGGTACCTAGACGTGCAGAAGTGTCGATATCGTCACCGACATCGCGCTCCACAATCGATTCGGTCGAACTTTCACGCCCACGAAGAACTCGAGACCTGAGGGCCAGTGTTGCCAATCAACGCTCGCATTGTGTCTTCCAAAAGCATTCAGTGATAGCTGATTGGAACCGCCATCAGGACTCACGACGAACAGCTGGGACAATAGGCCCTCACCTGATATGAGGTAAAACGCAAGCCGACTATCACCGCCTTAGCGCATCATCGCAAGACAAGCACCGCGGAATGTCTCCACGACGCACGTTTCATAGCCGAAACTAATCTCCAATGTAAGCAGGAAACGAACTTCACATCAAGTCGGACAAAAAGTTAAAGCGGCGAACATGTCCACCCGCCGATGGACTGGGTTGGTCAATTGTCATAGATGTCGAAAGTGAAATACTTTTTCTCGATCCGAGCATATGTTCCGTCCTTGCGCATATCCGAAATCGCCTGGTTGACCTTTTCCTTCAAATCGGCGTCTTCCTTACGCAATCCTATTGCAGCACCTTTATCACTAGTCGGATCAATAATTTTGTCGCCGGCAAAGCCGTACCCGGTGCCACGAGGCGTTTTCAGGAAACCAATTTGCGCTTGAACGTCACCGATCAATACGGCGTCAAGTCGACCGACCGTCAAATCGTCGTACACCTGATCCTGATTTTGATACGGAACTACTCTCACGCCCCGCGGCGCCCAATTCTTTTTCGCGTAGGTTTCGCCGACCGTCCCTTGCTCGACCCCAACCGACTTGCCAGTTAGTGACTCTGCAGTGGGGAGAAGTTTTGAGCCCGTCTTCGTGACCAGGCGCAGCGACGAGTTCCACAGTTTATCGGTAAACGCAATCTGTTCTGCGCGCTGCGGCGTGATCGACATACCGGACAAAATTGCGTCAAATTTCCGCGCCTTAAGGCCAGGAATCATTCCGTCGAAGTCGTTTTCAACCCAAAGGCATTTCGCATGAAGACGGGCACAAATTTCATTGCCGAGATCGATTTCAAACCCCACCAGCTTGCCGCCGGTGTCTTTCGATTCGAATGGTGGATAGGTCGGATCGACGCCGAATCTAATCGCGGACCATTCTTTGGCATAAGCGCCAACTGATATAGCAGAGAGGACAAAAACCAGAAATAGCTTCTTCATTGCAGTCTCCATGAATATTGGAATTGTTAGCTTGCCGTGCCAAGCATCCTGAAAGTCCATCCCTTGCGACATCCTCGGCCGTTCTCGTTCGCATCTCGACATCAGTTGCGCGAATCGACCAAGTCTGCAGCCGGCAATACTGACGCCGGTGTGCGCACCTGCCGCCACCATCAACTCGCGCTACTGAAGTGCCGCCTTAGCAAATGCGAGAAGATCCAATATCGGCAGAGCCGTCACCTTGCGGATCACGTGCCGGAAATCTGGCACCAACGTGCATTCAAGGACCAGTACGCCGACATCTTCGAAGACGCCTTTGCTGCCAAAGGCCTCGTCTAGTCGCTCGGCAAACTCTCGCTCCATCTGATCCTTTGACCAGCCCACCGTCTGCTGATAGGTCAAGGATTTCTCCCATTCCGGCAGATCACCGACAGTCAAGAATCGGAGCCGCTCAAAGCCTGGATGATCGCGGAGCAGTGGTACGAGTGCATTCGCGTCCCACGTAAAGATTCCGATCGGTCGGTTAGTTATCCTCAGAGCGAGATCGACGAACTCAAGTGCGCTCGTGATAGTGGCGGTCGCTGTTTTCTCATAAAGACTCTGTCGCGACGCCCACATATATCCGCAATTACCGATGATCAACTGAACGTGACCATCCAGTTCGCGCGCAGCACTGGAGATGCCGCGGACGGCTTCGGCGGTGGGGATCTTGTTGGCGACAGGAGCGGCTCCCACTGCGACCATATTCTGGAAGGGTATTTTCCAGAATGACGGATCGCCGATCCAAAACGGCATGGCGGTGCCGCGTGCTATCACGTCAGCCGACGAATCCGACATTGCGTCCTCGCAATCGACCTGGATGATTCCAAGGATCGGCCGCTGTTCCATATCCTCCCGGCTCCTATCGATAGTCTAACAATCCACATGTGATACCTAGTATATCGGGTATATACACGATAGGCAACGGAAATTCTACTGCGGTCCTAGGCCCCACCGTGTTTCCCTTGACGGAATGAGTCGCCCAGCGTCGCTCCATCCGGTAGCCACCAAGCATAAGTAGTCACACAAAGGGCTTTACTCACGCGCTGCCGCCCACCGCTACTCTGGGCCTTGATCGCAATCTCCGCCCACGAAACGGATGCGCTCGACGTCTCGGTCCCTCTTCGATGCCACCCTATGGCGCTTGGAATACTAGGCATCTCAACCCACCCGAGCTATAGTCCGAGTGGCAGGCACCGACCTTTAGCGCACGAGAGATATCTTGATCAAGCCACAACTGCAACCTTCACAATCCCTACATGAATCCGTGCGGGAGGAGCTTCGCAGACGTATTGCTGCCGGCACTTATCCCCCTGATGTCGCCATCCCCTCGACAGCCATGCTGAGCGAGGAATTCAGTGTTAGTTCGATCACCATAAAGCGCGCCCTGCGCGATCTGCAGGCGGCGGGAACGCTTGTATCGATTCCGGGGAAAGGAACATACGTCAAACAACAAAAAAGGCTGCTACGTCAACTTGATGTGATGCAGCCATCCTTGGACGACACCAGCATACGTTCTGTGTCGGTGACGAGAGAAAAAATATCGGATCCAACCCTGGGCACAATTGCCCCTCGTGATCAGGTGATGCTGTGCGTCCGAAAAACGATTTGGATGGATGATGAGCCGATCATGCACGACACGACCTATCTTTCTCCGGATATCGGTAACGAAGTTGTGGATGAGTTTGGGGAGCGCTTCGTCGTAGATGCACTGGTCAGGCATTCGATTCATGTGACCAAAACCCATCTAGTCATTGACGCTGCTCCCGCCACCGCCGAAGTGGAAGAAATATTCGGCATCCCGAATGGTTATCCCATGCTACGGCGGCTATATCGAATGGTCACGAGCGACCCAGGGATTACTGTTTATGGTGTTCTCCAGGCGCCGTTTGACAGGCTCGCGTGTACTGTGGATTTCCCTTGAAACGCAAGCCTCCATATCGTTGCATCGCCGCTCGTGGACTGGGTTGAATGGCATCGAAATCTCGGCGAGAGTTCGGTCCTTGTCCGTGCTTGAATTCGATGCGCGCTTCGTTCGGGTTCACTGGAACTACCACCTACAAGCGCTGAACCTGATGTGGAATGACCAAGCGTCGGTTCTGATCGCATTTAACCGGCGTGTTACGGAGTAAAGCCGTACGCTCCGGTATCCTCATACGGATGTTATCAACCATCGATATCATCACTGCACTCGGCATCCCGAAGACGGCGGCTCCCCTCCCCGTGCACCTGCTCGAGAAACTCGGCTTTCTTGATCACGGCATCGAACGCGGACGCTATCAGGTTGGTCCGATTGCTGGAATTCGCGACCAACGTACTCGCTCGCCACCTCGTCTTCGCACAGCCACGTCCACGCACTTTTCAGGGAGCCTGCAAGCCGCACTTCGGAAACCGTGAGTCTTGACGTTATGGACCGACGAGGGGTGGCTTACGTCGATAGTGCAATCGGCGATTCACATCTAACACTCAATTTGCGCCTTTGCACGGCAAGTCTAGCGGCCGAGTGCTCATCGCCAACGTGGATCAGAAGCAACTCAACGCTTATATATTGAGCGGTCGTCGGGAACCAATTGCTCCTTACACAATTGTCAACCCCGATCGTTTAGGATAAGAAATCGATATGGCTCGCACGCAGGGTTATGCGATCAACGAGTCGGAGTTTTCAAGGTTGCGCGCCGCAAACCGGGCAGCACTTGGCATCTCGATGAGATGTTCGTGACGCTGCGCGGTGAGCCATACCTGCTGTGGCGGGCCGTCGATGAGCATGGTGCCGAACTCGAGATCCTGTTGCAGAAGCGGCGTGACAAGGCTGCAGCCAAACGTTTCTTCAACCGCGTACTTCGCTCATGCCCTGTGCCGCGCAAGATCGTGACCGACCAGTTGCGCAGCTACCCGGCCGCAAAGGCCGACATTCCCGAATTGGCGAACGTCAAACACGTGTTCGTTAAAGCCGCGGCGCGCGTGAACAATCGAGCGGAGAACAGCCACCAACCTACCCGCGAACGCGAGCGTCGCATGCGGGGATTTCGCGACTGCAAACGCACTCAGGCATTCCTCTCCGATACGGTAGCATTTCGCGCTCAAGCGGCATCTGCTGCGTGCTTCGCTCTATCGAAAACACCTCGCGGCTCGATTCGCTGCGTGGCACGAATTCACCGACCTCACCCAGAATCCGTCGAATGCTTGCTGAGCAATGGTGACCTCTGCCGCCATTTCGTCTCGCTACCGGCAAGTTGACAAAGCCGGTCAAGCTGGCTGAGGAAGCTGGTCGACCGCCCCGTGCCCGTGTAGCCCGCTGTGCCGATTGCCATGCATTGCACGAGCGACTGGAGCAAGTACGGCGAGTAGCCAGTCCCCGCTCAGCCGTGCTTTTCCCCGAGGCAGCCCCAATGCGTCTCACCGAGCCGTCAGCCGTGGACGAGAATCCTTTCGCCCACCTTCGAGCGCGGATCAGGCGATCCGACCACTTCGCCAACCTACTTCGAGTGCTCTAATACGAAATCGGTCGTTTCTTCGATAAGTGCGTCGACTGTCGTGGCACTTTGCTCGACGTCAAATCCGTGATCCACCGGTCTCGTCCAGAGTACATGTGGTCCGTGGTGATAGCTCAGGAGCCCCTCCGCTGCAAGAGGCTGCGGATATACGATCGTATCCTTCGTACCTACCGCCAGCAGCAACGGACCACGATATTTTTCGATTTCTGCCGCAGGAACCGTCGTGTAGAGGCTCTTGAAGAATGCGGATTGTAACTTGACGGTTTTCCCACCTCCTCTCATGGTCACGGCAATTGCCTGATCGCCGCTACCCAACCCCGCTTTCATGACGTCTTCACCATAGATGGAAGTAAATGCGGCAGGCAAATTGATGCCGGGATTCCAGAGTACGACCGATCTGAGCGGATGCGTCGTCCGACCGGCTACCGCGGTCGCTACCGCGCCGCCCAGGCTCATGCCGACAACAGAGATCCGCCGGCTGTCGATGTCATGCCGCGACGATAGAAAGTCCAGCGCTGCAAGTGCATCCTTGATCTCACTGTCAACAGTCATATCTTCAAACTTGCCATCGCTCTCGCCGCTACCACGAAAATCAATACGCAGGCTCGCCACGCCCTTTTCAGATAGAGCTTTCGCGCCGCGACCAAACAGCCCGTCTTTGACTACGGGCGACGACCACTCGTTGCGAGCACCGGTGAAGCCGTGCAGCATCAATATGACCGGCGGCGTTTGTACATTCTCGGGAAGTTCGAGCGTCCCGGAGATCTTCTGACCATCGACGGTGAAACTGATCGCCGTCTCTGCTGCATGACCCACAGCGGCAGCGCTCAGGCCGGCAACAAACATCGAGCATGTCAGGGCTCTTCTCAATCCGTACATAGGTACCTCTCCATGAAGCGAGTCTTTTTTAATGGACCGTCGTTATCAGACAAGCAAATCGGAAGGCCGTCGTCAGGACGGCTGATATTCTCTTGAACCATCAAGCGAAGTTGGCCTCCGCGAATGGCCAATTGATCAGATTGTCGAGGAAGGCCTCGACGTAAACCTGCCGCGCGTTGCGATGATCGATGTAGTAGGCGTGTTCCCACACGTCGATCGTAAGGAGCGGCCGCACATCGCTCGTGATCGGCGTGGCAGCGTTACTGGTCGACATAATGTCCAGTGAGCCGTCGGCTCTTTTCACAAGCCACGTCCACCCGGAACCGAAGTTCGAGACTGCTGCGCTTACGAACCCACGCTTGAATGCCTCCAGCGAGTTCCACCGGCCCTTGATCGCATCCGCAAAGCACCGCCCGGCTCCCCGCCACCCTGCGGCGATAGGCTGTTCCAGAAGAACGTGTGATTCCATACTTGAGCGGCGTTATTGAACACGCCACCCGATGATGTTCTGACTATCTCTTCCAGCGTCAGATTCTCGAACTCGGTGGCCTGGATCAGTTTGTTCAGATTTGTGACATACGCCTGGTGATGCTTACCATAGTGGTATTCGAATGTCTCCTCCGACATGTGGGGGGCCAGTGCATCCTTCGCATAGGGGAGTAGGGGAAGTTTGTGTTCCATTGGGTTTCTTTTTTTGTGCAGGAAAAAGTGTATCCGGCTTCCGCGCCAGCGAAACGGTTCGCGCACGGACTGCCAAACTGAACCGGCTTGTTCGACAATATGCGCCGCAGCCCCTGCTGTAAAACGACGATTCATGATGGGTAACTTCACTGACAGTGAATCATCATCCGTCATGCATTATCCGGGTCATCCGTCCCGGCGCGACACTGAGTTTCCTCCTGGTACGGCATCGTCATCCCGGACATCGATCGCGAATTGGCAGTAGTTCATCAAAAGCGATCGTCACCATCACGAATCGTTATTTGATGCGTAAAAATGGCCGGCATATCGTCTAATCCACACAGCGCTGCCGTCCCACGCCAACCGAATGTCATGGGCTGCAGGAAGCACCGACAACCACACGCAAATGGAGCAACCAAATGGCGACAATCACATGTTCCGGGGTCGCGCAGGCCCCCCTGTTCGATATCCTCGTCAGGCGCCGCAGACGATTCGTGGCTTGTCTCACCGCAGCGACGATCATCCCCTACTACGCCTTCATTCTTGTCGCCATATACGCGCCCTATCTCCTCGCCACCAAGATTTCCAGCACGAGCATTGTGAGTATCGGATGGGTGATCGGCGTAACGCTAATCGTCGGGACCTGGCTTCTCACCGGTTTGTACGTCCGTCGCGCCAATGGTGAATTCGACGGAATTACCGCGCGGATTCTGGCGGGAGAGCGGAAATGAACCGCGTGCGGCACTTCCTTCTTTTCGCAGCGATCCTTTGCCTGTCTACGACAGGCTATGCGGCGTTTGAGACCGTGCATGGGGTTAAAGCGCAGGCGATCAACATTCCTGCGATCGTCATGTTTCTGATATTCGTCGTGGGGACGCTGGGGATCACCTGGTGGGCGTCATCAAAAACGCAGTCGATGGACGATTTCTACACTGCGGGCGGCGGAATCACCGGGTTCCAGAACGGGCTCGCGCTAGCCGGCGACTACATGTCGGCCGCGGCGTTGCTTGGCGTGACCAGCATGATTTTCTTCAACGGTTATGATGGCATGATCTACGTGGTCAGCTTCTTCATCGCGTGGCCGTTACTTCTCTTCCTGTTTGCAGAACGCATCCGGAACCTGGGGCGCGTGACGATAGCCGATATCGCGTCCTATCGACTCGACCAGAATCGGATCCGCTCGCTGACGGCGATCGGTTCGCTGACCGTCGTCTGCTTCTATCTCGTGGTTCAAATGGTTGGCGCAGGCCAACTGATCGAGTTGTTGTTCGGCCTTCCTTACAACTACGCGGTGATTTGCGTCGGGTTGCTGATGGCAGTCTATGTAACCTTCGGCGGCATGGTCGCCACGACATGGGTTCAGATCATCAAGGCGACGTTCATGTTGTTCGGGGGGACGTTGCTCGCAGTGCTCGCACTCAGCAAATTCGGCTTCTCCTTTGACGCACTGTTCGAGAGCGCTGTGGCAACGCACGCGAGCGGAGCAAGTATTATGCTGCCGAGCAAGCATGTGTCGGATCCGATCGCGATGCTTTCCCTTTCTTTCGCACTGGTTTTCGGAACGGCGGGGTTGCCGCACATCCTGATGAGGTTCTTTACCGTTCGAGATGCCCGCGAAGCAAGGAAGTCGGTCTTTGTCGCGACCGGGCTGATCGGTTTCTTCTTCCTCGTCATCGTGATACTCGGCCTTGCTGCAATCGTGATCGTAGGCCGGAATCCGGCCTTCTACGAGGCCGGTCACCTGGGCGGAAAACTTATCGGCGGCAACAATATGCCGGTGATGTATCTCGCCAAAGCGCTCGGCGGAGACCTGTTTCTCGGCTTCCTGTCGGCCGTCGCATTCGCGACCATTCTCGCGGTTGTCTCGGGACTGACCATGGCCGGCACTTCCGCCATTTCGCACGACCTTTACGGGACGGTCTTCAAAAAGAACCGTGCCAGTCAAGCGGACGAACGACGTGTGTCGAAGATAGCAGCGGTTTGCATCGGCGTGATAGCGGTGGTGCTGGGCATCCTGTTCAAGGGACAAAACATCGCGTTCCTCGTCGCGCTTGCGTTCACGATCGCGGCCTCCGTGAATTTCCCGATCCTCGCACTCTCCATGTATTGGAAGGGACTCACGACTCGTGGTGCGCTGCTAGGGGGTCTTGCCGGACTGGCAAGTTCCGTTGCTCTCGTCGTTCTCTCGCCGGCTGTCTGGGTCAAAGTGCTCGGCAACGCTCACGCGATTTTTCCGTACGACTATCCGGCCGCCATCTCAATGAGCATCGCATTCTGCTTCAGTTGGCTGGGCTCTGTTACGGACGGCAGTCCTCGCGCCATCAGGGAACGGGCCAGTTTCGAAGACCAGTTCGTTCGAGCGCAAACAGGCCTCGGCGCATCTGGCGCAACGAGTCACTAGCTCGCGTTACCCGCCCGAGCATCATTCAAGGAGACAAACATGCAATTGCGAGATAACGGCCTCGGGTTCTCGCCTTTCACTGTGGTACTGCATTGGTTGGTAGCAGCGTTGCTCGTTTCAATCGTTGCATTGAGCATCGCCGTTTCGTTCCCGGTCGATGCAGCACCCGCGATGAATTTGATAAAGATCCGGAATTTGCTGGGCGTTCTGCTTTTTCTGGGATCAGTCTATCGATTCTGGGCGAGAATTTCTTCCTACCATCCCCTGCCTCTGGGCACCCCCAACCCTATCGAAGTCATCGTCAGCAGATCGGTCGCGATCGCACTGGCGTTGGCAATGGTATTGCTGCCCGTCGCCGCATGGCTGTCATGGTCGACCGCCGGAACGGCGATGCCGCTGCCTTGGGGAATCGCGATACCGGCCGTGATAGGGCCCAACGCGCAAGCACATCGAGTTATCGAATTCCTTTTCAGATTCGGTTCGACAGCCTTTCTCGCGGGCCTGGGCCTGCATATCTTCGGCGCGCTCAAGAATCACTTCGCTCTTCGGAACGATGTACTGAAACGCATGCTTGGCAAACACGTGGAGCTTTGAAATCATGCGAAACATTGAAAACGGGTTTCCCGGAAACGATGTGACCCGGCTATGCGGCGTGCGATACCCAATCTTTCTCGCAGGCATGGCAGCAATCTCGGGGCCGAACCTGGTCGCCGCGGTCGCGAACGCAGGGGGCATGGGCACGCTCGGCGGCCTTCGGTTACCGCCGCGTGTCCTGCGTCAATGGATACGTGAGACCCGGCAACTAACGGAACGGCCGTTCGGCGTCAACCTCGTTCCCTCCTTCGGCGGCCCGGATGTATTCGAAGCGCAGTTCCGGGTCATTCTCGAAGAAAGACCGAGGATGCTCTCGCTGTTCTATGCAGAGGACTACGCCGACATGATTCCCCGCGCCAAAGATGCCGGCTTGGCAGTAATGGTGCAGGTTGGCTCCGTCCAGCTCGCCCGGTTGGCGATCCAGCGCGGAGCAGACATCATCGTTGCGCAAGGCAGCGAGAGCGGCGGACACCTCAATCGCGGCACCATCGGGCTGCTTTCTCTGCTCCCCTCGATTATCGACGTTGCGCAAGGACGCCCCGTGCTTGCGGCAGGGGGCATCGTCAGTCGCGCCGATGTGTCAGCTGCGATGGGATTGGGGGCATCCGGCGTGCTGGTCGGTACCGCATTCGTCGCCAGCGAGGAGTCGAACGCTCATCCTCTCTACAAGCAGAAAATCGTTGATTCCACGGTCGACGATACCGAATATCGGACGGGCTACTCGTTCGGCTGGAAGTACGGCACGCCCCACCGGGTGATTCCCAATCGCAACAAGTGGAATCTGCTTCGTTTCATCGGGGGCGGCGCCCGCGCGATCGACAAGCCGCGCATGGCACAGAAACTATCCCTTTATGCCGGACAGGGTGTGGGAAAAATCAGTGCCGTCGTTCCCGCGGCCGATCGAGTCGCCGAGCTCACCGAGGGATTGCCCCATACATCCGTTTCCAGGGAAACTGCGAACGACGAGGCCGCCTGTCAGTCGCTGCCCTCGTCGATACAGCAACTCATCGTCGCAGGGGGCGCCAACTAATGAATACCGCCGGCCGCCCTTCGGCTGGCGGACCATTCCGGAAGTCTAGTGAACACCGGTCTCGATCGTGCCGGCAACCATGTGATCGAGGGAAATGCTTTCGTCGAGACCGGACTTAATGTCGCCGTTTGGCGGCGTGAGCTGACAGCGCGCCAGATCGATGAACGCGGTCAGTGCTGGACTAGCGAAGGTGTTGTTCCTGCGAATGAAAACCGTCTTGACGATGGCGAATTCGGTCGGCAATTGGTGATATCTGATCTCCAGCCTCGACCCGTAGCGCTCCACGATTGCCTTGGGCAGCAACGTAACGCCCATGCCCGCAGCCACACACGAAAGAATACCGTCCAAGGTCCCCAGCTCCAGGATCTCCTTCGGCATCAGACCCGCCTGATAGAACCAGTTCTCAAGCGTAGATCGATAGAAGCACCCCGTGCGAAAAACCAGCACCGTCTGAGCAGGCATAGTGTGGATCAGCGCAGTCAACGAATCGATCTCTGAGCTGCTGGCTAGAACGAGCTCCTCCTCGAACACCTCCTCCTGGAGCAGCGTCAGGTTCTGGTGAATCCCGCCCACAAACGCGCCGTCAAGCTCATGATTCTCTATGGCCTTGATCAGCTCGACGGTCGTACCGGTTACCAACGACAGTTGCACCTGCGGGTACCTCTGCCGATACTTCGTCAACACCTGCGGCAGACGTATCGCGGCCGTCGTTTCCATAGACCCGAGACGAAGCTGTCCTCCAGGCGTCGACGTATCCAGCATCGCAGTTCGACTCTCATCGGCCAACTGAAGGATACGGCGCGCGTAACCCAAAAAGGTCCGCCCCGCGGATGTAAGCAACACGCCGCCCTTGTTGCGGATGAACAGTTGCTGATTGAGCTCCTGTTCGAGTTCCTTGACTCGCATGGTGACGTTGGACTGGACAGTGTGCACCTTCGTGGCGGCGGCGGTGAAGCTGCCGTACTCCGCTACCGCGCAGAAAAACTTCAAATGACGCAGTTCCATGACACCACCTAATTATCACCAAGAGTGATTCATTTTATCTCTTATTATCACTTTACTGGGTCTCCGGGGCACGGCAAAGTGGCGTAAACACCTAACAGCAGTAACCGCGACCATGACGCTTAGCTCGACGATTGAATGCCTCTTTGCAGGAGGAACTGGCGTCCTTGACCTCGAAGGACACAGGAGCGGCATTTTCAAACGACAGATTCACGGCCACGCACGCATTGAGGTAGACGGCTTAGTCGGGGATGAGCACGCCGACTCAAGGGTGCACGGCGGTCCTGAAAAGGCAGTCCATCAATACGCCGCCGAAAACTATGCACGGCTCGCAGACGCTTTCGCGGAGCGCGCAAATGCACTGGTTCCCGGCAGCCTTGGAGAAAATCTTTCGGCGTACGGGCTGTCGGAATGCAACGTGCACATTGGCGACGTGTTCGCAGCCGGCACGGCAGTGCTGCAGGTTTCTCAGCCCCGCAGTCCCTGCTGGAAGATCAATCATCGCTTCGGCGTCGACCGTATGTCCGTCTATGTGATGCAGACCCGCATCACGGGTTGGTACTATCGGGTCATCAGCCCAGGCGTTGTTCGAGCAGGCGATCAGATGACACTTCTGGAACGTCAGACGGACCAGGTCTCTATCGATCGTTTCTGGCAGGTGCAATTGGCCCACCGCCCCACCATTGAAGATCTCAGAATCCTGGCCAACGTCCCGGGTCTCGCTCCCGATTGGAAGCGGCGTCTCAGTGAGCGGATGAGGTGGCTTTCAGCACAATCCTGTCCCCCGTCCTGAAAATTCGAAGACGCTGGAGAACTGCCACTGCAGTCAACGCACGGACGCAGCCACTTGACGCGCTGAAAATCCTTCCGGCTCAAAGTCGTATGCAAACCAGGCGCGGGCAACCGTCGTCGGTCGCTCGACAACATCAGCGCATCACCCGCTTATCCCTCGCGTCACAATCATATCGGAACATTGTCGTAGTACGCGTACGGCTAACGCGCGTTGCTCTCATTGACTTCATGGGAGAGCAGGACCACGCACTCAACCGCCGTCGTCCGCACGATTGTTCGATCGCTTTCACACGAGCGTCCACGCGACATAGCGCTCGCGGGCACGGCAGGCTCTGAACGCTCGGATCGCCGGCGCATGCTCCTCGTTAGTCGTTACGTTCGGCATTTACTCTCGCCGCACAGATTCTAGGCCGAATTGCCTCCTTTCGCGCGACTACATCACCGGCTGAGATGGAACGAATCAAAACAAAGAATTTCACCTTTTTATTTCGGATCGCAACCATGTTGGCAGCCGATGAGAAAACATCGGCAAAAGATCATCGCAGCATGCACCGAGATGAGCCAGCAATCAGCTCATTCTCTGCGCACTCTGCGTTTGCCATTCAACCGACGAACGGGCGACCATGGAGGGTAGATCAATGAAATTTACACATAACGGAGCAATCGCAATCGGCGCTGCGGGAATGGTGGCCGCCCTCGTTGTATCGGGATGCGGAGGCAGTACCACCACCTCGTCGTTCCCGACCACTGCGCAGAGATCGGCCTGCTCAGGATTGGTAGGCTCATCCTTTGGTCCCGCCACCGTCACAGCAGCATCTATTGTCGCCGCCAGCGGTGTGGCACCGGAATACTGTTCAGTGATCGCAAACGCAAACGGCAACCCGAGCGGATTTCAGATGGAGGCCTATCTGCCGACCACGTGGACCGGCGATCTGATTCATGGCGGTGGCGGCGGGCTCGACGGAAGCTTGCCGAATGGCAACGCGCTATGGAATAGCCGCCAGCCGCTGCAGGATGGATCCGTCTTTATCGGCTCCGACGGTGGGCGAAGCGATCCGACGGGCACCGGTGCCGGCTTGACCGACAATCAGGCGCTAACGGACTATTCCTATGCCGCTATCGGCGATACTTATGCATTCGGGAGGGCAGTAGTCAAGAGCTACTACAAGATGGATCCTTCCTACAAGTACTTCGTCGGTTGTTCAAGGGGAGGCGTCGAAGCCACGGTGGCGGCCGAGACGTATCCCGACAATTATGATGGTGTCATCTCTCAGGCGCCCGCCCTTCCTTTCCTTGGCTTTCTCATCCGTGCCGAGTCCCAGGTCGCGTCAACGGCAATGTCCAATGATGACTGGACAAAGATAAACAACGCATACATTTCGCAGTGCGACTCTCTGGACGGCGTCACCGACGGCATCGTCAGTAACCCGTCGGCGTGCAGGTTCGATCCAACTGCCCTTTCGAGCTGGTCACCGGACCAGCTTAAGGCAATCAAAACGCTCTACTCGGACATGGTGCTGGCGGACGGTACAACCGTGGCCTATAAGCTCGGCTTCGGACCACAGCAGCTGGGCTATAACGGCCTGAACATGTACCAGGCAATGGCATCGGTTGGCGCGGCGATTGCAAAGTACGTCGTATACAAGGGAACGTCATATGATCCCGCCGCATTCAATGTTGACACCGACTGGCAACGACTCGTGACCGCCGCCGCACCATATCATCTCGAGGTGGACCCTGCCGCAGTAGCGTCCTTTCTCAAGAAGGGGAAAAAAGTCCTCTTTTACCAGGGCACCGACGATGCAGCGCTGTCCGTTGATGCAACAGCCAACTGGTACCAACAGATTGCATCATTGGCCGGCGCTTCCGGAGCTAACACACAGATGCGGCTTTTCCCAGGAGTAGGTCATTGCGGGTACACGGGACCTACCATGAAAGGTCCCGTGCAGGCGGATATGATTGGGCAATTGCGCAACTGGGTGGAAAAAGGCGTGCCCCCCAGCGAGCTCACCGCCTCCAACGTGGATTCATCCGGTAACGTCACGCTGTCGCGCCCCATCTGTCAACTCGGAAAGTATCCAAAGTACAACGGCTCCGGCGATCCCAATCAGGCTCAGAATTTCTCGTGCGTACCAGTTGGAACTTAAACGGCGTAGCTCGATCCGACCGGGTCGGGTTCGCACCTCTCGGTCGGTATCTGCATTCATTCATATTGTTGTGCACGACGTGTGTGTCAGCGTTCATCTCAAACGATGTCAACGCGCGTCGCGCCATGACGTTGTTTCAGTCAATCTTCAGATTCTTCGGAGCTGCCCGGCAAGATTCTGGAATGCTGGCACATCGTAGTTGTTGCGCCAGATCAGGCAGGTTTCCGCGTAGCCCGCATGCAACGTCTTAAGAGACTGAGGCGCTTTGGCCAGCTCAAGGACACTTTTGGGCAGCAACGCAACGCACGCACCGGCGGACACGCATGCAATCATTGCGTGGTACGAGCCCATCTCCTGTACGTTCCAGTCGGTCGTGTCGGCTATGCCCAACCGCTCTTCCGCGATAGCGCGATACGTGCAGCCCCGCGAAAATGCTGCCAGCGATCGCGCCCGGACATCGGCCGCCCGACGCACCGACGATTCGCCGGGAGGCAACAGCAACAGCAATTCTTCCCGCCACACGCTTTTGGCCAATAGCCCCATATCCTCCAGTGTGACGTCATCGCCGATACCGGGGGGCAGAGCGAGAAAGGCACAATCGAGGCGGCCGGTGCGGACCTGCTCGAGCAACTGCCGCGAAGGCCCGGTCGTTACTTCCAGGCGGGTCGCCGGAAAGCGTGTGTGATAGCCCGCCAAAAGGATGGGGAGGCGACTGGCAGCAGTACTTTCCATGCATCCAATGCGCAATGCCCCTCCGTCCAGTCCGCCCGTCACCACGTGACGCGCCTCTTCCTCCAGCGCCAGAAGCCGCTGCGCATAGCCGAGGAAGCATTCGCCCGCCGTAGACAGGCTCATGCGTTTTCCGGTCCGAACGAACAATTCGACCCCTACGTCTGCTTCCAACTGCTGAATACGCGTCGTTACGTTGGACTGAACACGCCCTAGACGTGCGGCGGCGCGTGTGATGCTCAGCTCCGCTGCTACGACACAGAATATCTTGAGCGACTCCAAATCCATGCTATTCTCTATTGAGGAATTATTTAATCATTATATTCTATTTTCGGGATTCAATCAGACTCCACGTATGTATTCTTGAAAGGAGATATTTCATGAGTTTGTCCAGCGACTTCACCGCTCGACTCGGCGTTCAGTACCCAATCATTCAGGCACCCATGGCCGGCGTGGCCACCCCTCGACTAGCGGCGGCAGTGTCCAATGCCGGAGGACTAGGCTCACTCGGCCTGGGCGCGAGCACGACTGCACAAGCGCGCAAGATGATAGAAGAGACGCGGGCACTGACGAACCTGCCATTCAACGTGAACGTCTTTTGCCACAGGGCTGCCCAGCGAGATGTGGCGCGCGAATCGGCCTGGCTACAGCATCTCGCGCCTCTATTTGCGGAAAGCGGGATCGATGTGCCGTCGTCCCTTGAAGAGATCTATAAGACATTTGTTGGCGATGAAGAAACGCTCAACATGTTGCTCGAACAACGACCCGCCGTCGTTAGCTTCCACTTTGGACTTCCCCCGGCCGATTGCATCGACGCCCTGCGCAACGCAGGCATCGTTACGATCGCGAGCGTGACCAACGAAGCAGAAGCCACTTTGGTTGAGCAAGCTGGCATCGACGCCATCGTAGCCCAGGGAATCGAAGCTGGAGGTCACCGGGGGATGTTTGATCCCGACGCTGTCGATGAGGGCCTCAGCACAGCAGTGCTCGTACGCATCCTGGTCCGCCAGACAAAGCTGCCGGTAATTGCCGCTGGGGGAATCATGGACGGTCGAAGCATCCAGGCCGCACTGGATCTCGGAGCGGCAGCAGTACAACTCGGAACTGCATTCATTCTTTGCCCGGAATCCGCGGCGAACGAAAGTTATCGGACAAATCTGAAGTGTGAGCGAGCAAAGATGACTCGGCTTACGACGGCCCTATCAGGGCGCCCAGCGCGTGGCATGGGCAATCGCCTGATCGCCCACGGCAGTGCTGTCGGCAGCCCCATACCCGCCGATTATCCAGTTGCCTACGATGCAGCGAAACGGCTCCATGCCGCCGCTGCCAAACTCGGCAATCATGAGTTCGCCGCACAATGGGCGGGACAGGGGGCACCACTGGCTCGTGAACTTCCCGCCGGCGAACTGGTACGCACACTGGTCGAGGAGTGGCAGAGTGCGGTCGGGTGACGCCACTTTCGATCCGTGTGTCGCGACCTGACTTTTGTCCCTGCCTGACACGATCCGCGCATGCGTGCGCGGATCGTCGACAGCAAGATTCCGCTACATCGCAAAAAAGCGTTCGCGGCGCCGGGCCGGCAAGTTGGCTGTCAGGTGGAATCGTAGCGTGCAGCCATCAACCACCAAAAGATCCACGCAGCGCCCGAGCAAGATCTTCCCGCAAGTCGTCCGCGCTTTCCAGACCAATCGAAAAGCGCACCAGATGACCTGTATAACGTCCCGCACCGTCGCGGATGCTCGGAAGGTCATAGGGCATCACAAGGCTCATCGGCCCGCCCCAGGATAGCCCAATTCCGAAAAGCCCTAGCTGGTCGCAGAATGAATCGACGTGCGATGATGTATAAGCGTCGTCGACGAGAACGGAAAAGAGTCCCGCCGCAAGGCTGCAATGTGTCGCCCAGTGTTCGTGGCCCGGACTCCCTTCAAGCGCCGGGTGAAGAACCTTTAGGATGGCGGGTTGCGCGGCCAGCCATGACGCAAGATCGCGAGCGGTTGCATCATGCAGATGATATCGCGCCTCCATCGTCGGAAGACCACGCAGCACGAGCTCGACGTCATTGGCGCCTACACCCATGCCCAAATCCAGGTATGCGATCCGAAGCCGGTCATGCAGTGCATCATCGTTGGTTGTCACCGACCCCATCAATACATCGGCCCCGCCCGAAGGATATTTCGTCAAGGCGTGGATGCTGATGTCGACCCCGAGCTCGAAAGGCTTGAACGCGATGCCCGCCCCCCACGTGTTATCAAGCGCAACAACTGCGCCTTTGTTTTTCGCGATCGCTATCAGCTTACGAAGATCAGGGAACTCCATGGTGATAGAGCCCGGCGCCTCCACCCAGACGAGCTTCGTCCTTGAAGTCAGCTTGCGCTCCAGGTCGGCGGGGTCCATTGGGTCGTAACACTGGTGCGTGATGCCTAACGGGGGCAATGTAGTACGTGCGTGTCGCAACGCGGGCCCGTATACATTCGACGGAAGCAATAACTCATCCCCGACCGAAAGGAGGCCAAGATTGACGAGTGCGATGGCTGCCTGTCCGCTAGGCCCCAGCAGGCAGTGACGCGCGCCTTCCAGCGCGCACAAACGCTGCTCGAGCGTGTACGTCGTCGGCGTTCCGTAAAGGCCGTAACTGTATCCGTCCCGCAAGCCAAATGCCTTAACTCTCTCGCGCACCGTGGCCGCGTTGGGAAACAGTACTGTCGAGCCCTTGAATACTCCCGGCGGAACCGCCTTGTAGCCTGCAGGCGGAACGTAGTTGTCATGAATGAGCTTGGTACTGATATCTTTAGCCATGGGCAAACCCGCAGTCAGGAAAAAATGCGAACGAAGTTCTTCGTTTGCGACAGTTGAACGCGCGGCCCCGAAAGACTGCGGCAACGCGATCGTATCCGCATGACCGCAAGGTGCCGCAATCTTGATTTCGCACTGTACGCGCAGGAATCGCGCTTCACCACCCGGAAAAGAATCACTGGCCAGTGCAAATTTGCACAGCCACAATACTCACCGGCTCTTCTTTGGAAAGACTCATGAATATCAACCGGCTGAGCTGGGACGATCTGCGCGTTTTTCTGGCCGTCTCGCGCGCCGGCAGCTTTTCGAATGCAGGCCGTAGTCTTTGCATGGACCACGCCACCGTTGGCCGCCGAGTTTCTGCACTCGAGTTCGCAATGGAAACGCCACTCTTCGAGCGAGACCGTCATGGTTGTCGCCTCAATGCTCAAGGGCGCATGATACTGGCTCATGTTGAAGCGATCGAAGCGAACCTGCTCTCGCTCACTGACACGCTGGAAAACGGCACTCCCGCTCCCGCCGGGCACGTGCGCGTTGCGACAATGGAAGGGATTGCGTCGCTTTATCTGAGCGAGCAGTTCGCCCGCTTCAAGCAGGTACAGCCAAGCATAACTATCGAACTCGTGACGTCGTCTCACGACGTGCGCATCTCACAGCGCGAAGCCGATATCTTTCTCAGCTTCTTCGAGCCGCATGGCCTCAATCTCGAAGTGTCGCGGATCGGACGTTTTCCATTGCATCTCTATGCGAGCGCCGATTATCTCGGGCGGCACGGAACACCGATTTCGGTTGATGCATTGCGCAATCACGCGTTCGTCGGTTACATCGACGATCTGATCCAATTGGACGCCGTGCGGTGGCTCGATGAAGCGATCGCCGGGCCGGCGATCGCTTTCTATTCGAGCAGCATGCTCGCGCAGATGTTCGCGGCAGTCGCTGGCGCCGGGATAGTCATGTTGCCGGCGTTCGCGCGCGCTGAACGCTTCGGTCTCGTACCCGTGCTGCCTCAGCTTATCCAGGTAAACCGCGATATCTGGGTGAGCACGCATCAATATCTGAGCCGGCTGCCACGAATCAAAATCGTGCTCGCCTTTCTCAAGGAAACTTTTGCGGCGGAGTTTCCGTTTTAGGCGATGTCGTCAATGCAGACATCGACCCGCCACTGTACGCCCGCCGCCGGCGGGATGCCGACGGAAAATCAACGTCGGTCGCGATGTTCCGTATCTCGCGGAACGCGCATAACACAACGGCACGATTGACCAATCCAAGTCAGCCCCTACCCCGCGTTGCGTGTGGACCAAGCAACAACAGCAACTCCTTAGGCAAGGCGGCGGGTGAATTCGATCGCCTTTCGCATTCTCTTTTTAAGAATATTGTGATATTATCATTTCCTTTTTAAGAACCAAAAAGCGGCGCTTTGGACGTTCATGATTGGTAGCCGACGAGGCGAACCTCGCTCACGGCAGACGCGTTCAGTTGTCCACGCGAACACGAGCGTTCCTATCGCCGTCGGCGCGAAGCATCGCTCGATATTGCGAATGTTATATGGAAGATTCAACAAATGGATCCGGTGACCTTCAGCATCCCGGGAGAAGCAACGTGAATGCCTCGTCATCAATATTTGCCCAACGCTATGCATTGGGCCCATCGCTCGCCGCTGCTGCAGTCCTGGCTATCGGCATGGGATTCGGGCGCTTCGCCTTTACCGGCCTCTACCCATTGATGATCAGTGACCAGATCCTGACCGTTCATAGCGGAACCTTGGCCGCATCGGCAAACTATGCAGGTTACCTGACTGGCGCGCTGCTGGTGGCACGTGCCCGACCTTCCGACGCGCGCGGTCTGTCCATCGCAACCGCCATCATCAGTATCATCTGCATGGGTGCGTTGGCCTGGATTCACGGTCCGTGGGCTATCGTCGTGATTCGTGGACTCGCTGGTATTGTTAGTGCGATTTCGATGATTGCTGCGTCACTCTGGCTGCTTCAGCACATGGGGCACGCCCACGGCGCGCCGCTTTTGTATTCCGGTGTCGGCGCGGGTATTGTCCTGTCCGCAGAACTGATCGCGGCAGGCCATGCCGCCGGGCTTGACAGTTCGATGGTATGGCTCGTCCTGGCAATCAGCAGCTTGGTCATGGTGCTCGTCGCGATGCCCGCCCTGGGAGCCCAGCCGAAGCCCGAGTTGCATTTTGGCCGCGATGGCAGCGGCGCACGCGAGAACAATAGCTCCATACTCGACGCGGTCCGCCTGATTGTCATCTACGGCCTTGCGGGGTTCGGATACATCATCACCGCAACTTATCTTCCTCTCCTGATCAAGGGAGCCTCGGGCTCGGTGAATCCGATACAGGTCTGGGCGGTCTTTGGTCTTGGCGCCGTGCCGTCGTGCTTTCTTTGGCACACGCTGCAGGTCCGGTATGGCACGCGTTTTAGCCTCGTACTCAATCTTGTCGTACAGGCGATCGGCGTCGTGCTCCCGGCACTGGATCATTCCGCACTGTCGTACCTCACAAGCGCCTTACTCGTAGGCGGCACATTCATGGGAACCGTGACCATCGCGATGCCGGCTGCGCGGCGTGTGGCACATGCAGTACGTTTCAACATGCTCGCCGGCATGACAGCAGCCTATGGGATCGGCCAGATCGTCGGGCCACTGGTGGCCAATGCGCTGTACACGAGTAGCCACACCTTCACTGGATCACTCTTTACAGCAATGGGCACGCTGATCCTCGCGGCAATCCTGGCGATCGGCGTCGGTCCCGCCCATATCCGTTGATCACTTCACGCGGACAGGCTCTAGGATCGTGACCGGCTGGACGAGTTGTTTACGCTGTTGTTGGCGACAGATATCGACGCGGCAGCGAGCGCGACTTCATCTCATCGAAAAACATCCGCGTCACAACCTGCCGTGTTGCGCCGGCGAAAATCACTGACAGTGAAGCGAGGCATCATCAATTGGCATTTTACGTAAAGTGCCGTCTCGCCTATCGTTCGAGGGGTCCCGCGCGAGTCGCCAAATAAGTGCGACGACCGCCCGAATGATCTGTGGCTGGCAACTCTGGGTGCCTTGAAAACGGCACCGGGACCAGCCCCTTGAGGAGTGGCTTTCCCATGCTGACAAACGCCCAACGCGATATCATCAAATCGACTGTCCCGCTGCTGGAAACGGGCGGGGAGGTGCTCACCTCCCATTTCTACAAGCTTCTGCTCGCCGAAAACCCACAGGTGCGCCCCCTCTTCAATCAGGCGCACCAGACAAGCGGCGTGCAGCAGCGCGCACTAGCCAACGGAGTATTGCAGTATGCCCGCCACATTGATCAGCTCGAAGCCCTAGGACCACTCGCGGCACAGATCGTCAACAAGCACGTGGCCCTGCAAGTTCAGCCCGAGCACTATCCGATCGTGGGTGCATGCCTGCTACGGGCGATCAGCGATGTACTCGGCCCGGAAATCGCCACCGGCCCTGTCATCGAGGCTTGGGGCGCGGCCTATCAGCAACTCGCCGATCTCCTCATTGCCGAGGAGCGTCAGGTTTATGACAGACTCGCGATGGCGCCGGGAGGGTGGCGGGGCGCTCGACCGTTCCGCGTCGTACGCAAGGTCCCGGAGAGCGCGGAGATCACTTCATTTTACCTGGAGCCCGGTGATGGCGAGCGCGTCGCAGACTTCGCTCCAGGCCAGTACATTGGGCTGCGTCTGACTATCGACGGCGAGGAAATTCGCCGAAATTACTCACTGTCTGCCGCACCGAACGGTCACGGCTACCGCATAAGTGTCAAACGCGAGCATGGAGGAAAGGCGTCGAACTACCTGCACGACCACGTATTGGAAGGCAGCACCGTGGACCTGTTTCCTCCGGCAGGCGAATTCACCCTTCTGGATGGCAGCGCTCCTGTAGCCCTGATCAGCGGCGGCGTCGGCATTACGCCAACTCTGGCGATAGCGGAGACTGCTTTGACATCCGGGCGGCCAGTTGTTTTCATCCACTACGCGCGCAATGAACGGGTTCACGCCTTCGGCGGCCTGCTCGACGATTGGACCGCACGTTACCCTCAACTGCAGGCGTATGTTGTCTACGAGCATGTCGATTCGGCAGACAAACGCACGCCTGACGCAGTCGGCCGGCCCACTTTCGAGCAGTTGCGTCAGTGGCTTCCGGCCGATCAGTCGTTCAATGCGTATTTCCTCGGCCCGAAGCCGTTCATGGGTTTCGTGAAGCGAACGCTGCGCGATCTGGGGCAGCCCGACGAGCGTTGCCGATACGAATTCTTCGGCCCGGCAGAGGCGCTGGATTGACAACGAAAAGATAGAGTCGACTCCTGATCTCGCGGTATTCGGTCTGCAGGAGACTCGCGCCCGCGGACAGGAACTCGCTATCCGTCGTCGTGCTCGCCAGAGTTCCGCCGGGTCAGGACGCCGGAGCCGGCTCGCTTTCGCCGAGGCGATCTATTGAGTCGGATAAGGAACAAGACCGTCTCGGCGAAAACTGCTGGTCGTACGACAGGCCGTCGAAGTGGCGTGGGAATGACTCAACGCACCGGTTGTACGGTCCTCTCGATGTGTCGTACCTGGATGCACCCGCGCCAGTCAACAACACATGGGACGATGCAGTTGTCGTGAGGCCATAGCAGCCTGTCTGCGCGAGTCCGAAACCTGTCCGCGCCGTACCTCCTCCTCGCGCAGCAAGATCAAGCATGAAGCGGATTTACGACTCACTGGACCAGACGCGGGTCGTAGTCGAACTCCACCCGAATGCCGCCAGGCTCGTACACCATTGCATGGCGCTTCGGTCCGGCTCCGAGCGCTTTGGGCGAAAATTCGACTCGCACTCCAGGCCACTGGGATACTTTCGAAAATACTTTCACAAGGCATCTTCACTCGCGAGACGAAGCGCAAGACGGTGAAGCCCGATGTTGGTCTTGCGATCGAATTCAACTAGCGAAGTCTGTTTCTTGACTTCCCACAACGTCAATGTCACCGCACCGTCCGACACGAAAACCGCGGGATACTCGGACGCTCGCCTACCTGGCGCCAGCCGAGACATTCAATAAAAATCACGTGTGGTCGCAAGATCGGGGACGGTCAATGCGATATGGTCGATACCGCCAGTCAACGGGGCGTTGCTCATGCACCCTTCTCCTCACGCGTGTTTACGCATTCGATCTGTCTGACCGATCACCATGACCGCCCTATCCGATTTTTCCTCGCTGTCCGACGTGCCACCGTAGTCCGGCGCCAGCCGCTGACGCGAAAAATGTCCAGACGTCCGCCGGCTCGCACATGATTCCGCCCGGACGCGCTACACAACGCAACTTCCCGCCGACCGGCATGGTGTTCGAATGTCCTCAACCCCGGGGCAGGCGTCGCATGAAGCCGTGAACGAGTGCTGCAATCGCGTCGGGCTGTTCGTCCAACGCGAAATGACCGGCGTCGATCACATGAATATCAGCTTTCGGAAGATCCCGAGCGTAGGCTGCCGCTTCCGCGATCTGAAACGACGGGTCGTAGCGCCCCCACACGACGAGCGCCGCCGGTTGCGCCCTCCTCATCCAGTCCTGCCATGCCGGATAGGACGCGACGTTCGTCCGGTAATCATAGAAGAGCTCCGTCTGTATTTCCTTCTGACCCGGTCGATTCAGAAACGCGTACTCGTCGGCCCACAGATCCGGGTCATACCGCTCGGGATTAGGCGTCGATCCCAGATGACGTTGTTTCGTCGCCTCCAGAGAAAGGAAGTTGCCCTGCAGGGCGGCTTCGTTGGCTTCGCGGTCAGCCCAGAACGCACGGCGCTTCTCCCACAGAGGGCCAAGCCCGTCCTCATGCGCGACCGCATTTTGCACCACCAACCCGGCGACCCGCTCCGGATGCGCCATCGCAAGCCGGAAGCCGATCGGACCGCCATAATCCTGCATATACAGCACGTAGCGCCTGAGCCCGAGCGCTTCGACGAAGTCATTGGTCACCGAAGCAATGTGATCGAATGTGTAGGCAAAGTCCGTCGGGGAAGGTGCGGAGCTATGACCGAAACCTGGATAATCCAGGGCAACGAGGTGATATCGATCCGCCAGCCGCGCGAAGAGCGGCTCGAACATGCGTGATGAGGACGGAAAGCCGTGCAGCAGCAATATCGTCGGCGCATCGTTTGGGCCAGCTTCGCGATAGAAAATATCGAGGCCGTCGACCTTCACCGTTCGATATGTGGTCGGATAACGCGCAGCACTACTGTGCGCGGATAAATGAGTGTTGTCGCTTGCCGCAACCGCAAACGATGCGGCTAGCGATGTGATCAACGTCAAAAAACTCTTCTTCATCATCGGCTCCCGTGAAATTTACAACCCGCATGACGAGTACAGCGAACGCAAACCCGAGTATAGGGGCCTGCGGGTTTGTACAGAAGCCGTCGATCGTTCGACACAGTGTCCGTTTTAACAGGACAATCTGATGCCGAGTGTGCGTTACAGAATTACTCGCACGGCGAGTGCGCGTGGCTACACGCTGGCATCCGGAACGCTAACAACCGTATCTCTGGACGGACGAATTTTCGATGGTGCTCAAGGCGAAGACAAGTTCGGCGACTGCCAAGC
The DNA here is from genome assembly GCF_003634845.1 of Paraburkholderia sp. RAU2J. Classification (NCBI taxonomy): domain Bacteria; kingdom Pseudomonadati; phylum Pseudomonadota; class Betaproteobacteria; order Burkholderiales; family Burkholderiaceae; genus Paraburkholderia; species Paraburkholderia sp. RAU2J. The sequence goes on along the minus strand of NZ_RBXG01000004.1, from coordinate 525,641 downwards.
CGGGTTCGCCCCACGCAAGATCATCTATCGCCGGTGCACTCCTGTCCTGGTTCGCCTGGGCTGCCGCAAGCAGACGCCAGCGCATTGCGTCCAATCATTCGGCAGGTTGCACCTTTTCAATTACAGTGAAAATTCGAAGTCAACAAGAGTATTCGATAAATCCGGACGATACGTTGAAGAGCGATGGCCGAACGCGTCTCGATGAAACGAGATCTAGCCGTCGCGCTTCGGCACGAACGGGAGGCCCGAAAACTTCGCAGTCCGCTATAACTAGCATCGGCTATGGACGCTCCAAAGAGCGCACGTTCCTTGGAAACTCCAATCTGAGCGGCCGCCTGGCCGGCGAAAGGCAGCGGCTTATCAAGGAGGCATTGGAGCGCTGAGCGCCGGATCGTACCCGCGCTGCCGCGCGTTGCTGCATCGCGAGTTCCATGCGATAACACCACACATGAAAGGCTGAGCGGAAAGGAAGTTTGCCGGCTCGCGCGCAAGAAACAATTGGTTGAGCAATCTCATTTCGAGCGCGCTTTCTCTTTGCCCGCTCGATTCTCAGCTGATACTGGAACGCATTGCCGCAATAGCTCAACGCTTCAGAAGAAACGGTGCGCCGTCGCCGCTGCGCGAGCAACGCCCCGGACAGCGTGTTTTGACCGTTGTTCTTGCTCTGTCGGGTATCAGATTGCCTGTCAGCGGATCATAAAGACACGCCCTCCCCTGGTTACATCAAGAAGGGTTTCATCGGCCTTTACGTGTTAACGAGCGGCCGCCGCGCGGCATCAAACCTAGCCGGCATCACGTCAGTTCCTTGGTAATGAACTGCGGGCGCCCCCTGCCGAAAGACCAGTCAGCGTCGTCGTTCTCGACAATCGAAACGATCACGTCGTCCGGCGAGATGCCACACTGCGTTTGCAGGTTCTCGACGAGCAACCGGTAGAACTCAATTTTCTGCGCTTCGGAGCGCCTCCGGCTCACCGCCGTCAGCAATACGACGTCTTTTGAACGCCTGTAGCCGAGCCCCGTATCCTCTAAGACCAATTCGCCAGGGCGATGCTGCGTGACGCATTGATATCGGTCGGAAACCGGTACATTGAAGGCCTGTACCATCGCCTCGTGCGTTGCATCGAGAAGGTTGCGCACCTGTTCGTCGGTGCGGCCCTGGATGAGGTCGAATTTCAGCATCGGCATGGGAATTTCTCCTTGAAAAAGACAGCTTCACGGAGGCACCCCGGCATCGGGACAGGCCCGGTGTGCCGTGTTTCGGGAACAATGCCTACGAGAAGGTCGACTGATCTGTCAACACCGCATCACGAGCGGCTGACCGCATCGCTTGTCGTCGGCTCCCGTTGCGTCGCGCGTACGATCGAAGCAAATTTGCACGCAGGGTTATCACGCTCAATCAAAGCAACGTCGCCAGTTGATGAAGCTCGGCAACCACCATCGTGAATATCAGCTTTGCCGCGTCATTATTCGCGTAGCAATGGGGTGCATCTGTCTTCGCCGCTGCCGACGAACCGGCAGAGACGGCGAGCTCCGCATCCCCTACCGTCATCGTGAGTCGCCCATGCTCCACATGAAATAGCTCGAACGTTCCCTGCGGATGTCCGGGCGACTCAAACCGCTCTCCAGGCTGCATTTCCCAGCGCCACAATTCAATCATGTTCGGCCCGCTCGTGCCTGCAAGCAGACGCGCCGACCCGCCCTTGGGGCCGGTCCACAAAGTCGGGATGTCCGTGTCTGCGATCAGACGCATCGACGGCGCGCCAGCTACGTCGACAATGTCCGCCACCGACACACCCAACGCCGCCGAAATCCTGCACAGGATCGCAATACTTGGATTGGCAGCGCATTTCTCAATCTCGACCAGCATGCCTTTGCTAACGCCAGCGCGCCGCGAAAGCTCATCGAGCGAAAGCTTGCGCTCCTTTCGGTACCCTTTGATCCGGGCGGCAACCGCCGCCCTGACGGCCTCGACGTTTGCTCCCGAGTCGGTCGATATATTGACTTTTTTGGTCATTGGTCGGCATTATAGGACAAGATAGTTACTGGTGCAGTTTCCAATGTTCAGAGTTCTTCCGTCAATCGATCCGGCCATTGCGAGCCTCGCGCCCGGGTTTCGCGCGCGCAGCATCAGCGTTGAGGCCACCCGGATCGTCGACCCGAATGTCGGCGCCAAAGCTTTGGTACGGGCTTGCCAGGCATTGACCGCCAACGACTCAGGATGGAAAGAAACGCATCTGTCGTCCTGGGCGGAGTTGTTCAGGAGGTTCGGAGCCAAGCCACAACGGACGCCATGTTCGGCTGATGCCTTGCGAAAACGAGCGATGCGCGACGGCAGCGTTCCAGGCGTGAACCCGGTAGTCGACCTGTACAACGCCGTCAGCATTGAATACGCCGTTCCCGTCGGCGGCGAAAATTTTGCCGCCTACATTGGCATGCCGAGGCTCGTGATTGCCAACGGAACGGAGCACTTCGACACCGTAAAGGACGGTGCGCCCGTCCACGAAATGGTTGACGCAGGAGAAGTCGTTTGGCGTGACGATCACGGCGCCACATGCAGGCGCTGGAACTGGCGTCAGGGCACCAGAACCAGGCTGGATTCCGATGCAAAACAGATGTGGTTTATTCTTGAAAGCTTGCCGGCCATGCCATTGGAAGCGCTGCATGAAGCAGGCGCTCGATTGACCGACGGACTCAATCTTATGATGCCAGGTGCAATGATCGATTCGAGATTGATCGGCTTCGGCTCCGACTAGCGGAACCCGGAGCGGCCGCTGGTTTCCTGCTGCCGCCCGAAGCCACGCAGGTCGTCGCACTCGCCAGGAAAGGCGCCGCCCTCTTCGCTGCCGATGCCGCCATGCACAGCAAGGGCAAAAGATGTCCACCACCGGAGAATTGCCGGGAATCGCGCGTGCTCCTCCTGGCCCGCGCCGCGATGCTGCGAATGTCGTTGCCAATGGAAGGCCATACCTCCAGGAACGCCGCAATACCCGTAAACGTTCGCGTGAAAAGATGGATTCATTCTCTTTCTGCGCCCACATCCACAGACCGAGCCGACATGTATCTACCCTCCCACTTCGCCGAGTCCCGAACCTGCGTTCTGCATGAACACATTGTCAAACGCTCGCTTGGCACCCTGTTCACGCACGGCAGCAACGGACTAGATGCGAACCACATCCCGTTTGACCTCGCAGCCAACGAAGGGGGACTTGGCGTGCTAAACGCGCATATCTCGCGAGCGAATCCCCTATGGCACAACGTCCTGAACGGCGATGAAGTTCTCGTCGTCTTCCAGGCAGGAGACGCCTATATCTCGCCAAACTGGTATCCGACCAAACAGGAATCGCACCGGCAAGTGCCTACGTGGAACTACATTGTTGTTCACGCACACGGACGTGTGCGCTTCCGCGACGACGAAAGATTTGTACGGAGCGTGGTGGCCAGACTCACTCGCGCACATGAAGCGTCGCAGCCAGTCCCGTGGAAGATGAGCGACGCGCCGACAGACTACCTCGACGAATTACTTCAACGTCTGATCGGACTCGAGATCGAGATCACCCGCCTAGTCGGCAAAAGCAAACTTGGGCAAGACGAAGTTGGACGTGACGCGCAAGGCGCTGGCAATGCGCTCGTGGAACTCGGAAACCACGAAATCGGCGACGCAATGCTCGCTCACGCTACAGGAAAACCGGAGTAGCGCTGGCGCCCTTGCGTCGCGCGCATGCCAGGTCACACGAGTTGCGGTCATCGCGTGTTGCAAAAATGCAGGCCACCGTGCGGATTCGCCTGTTTTCGGGATTCCACCGGCAATGTAATCTCGATGCCCAGGGATGTGCGGGTCGACGCCCGTTTCGGCAACTGACACACAAGACGCGGACTGGCGAGGATAGCAATGCTCGAGACAAAACTAACGGAGTCCGGAGAGGTGACGCTCACTCGCGAGGGATACGCATTGCGGTATCCCTCGCGTGGAGTTGCCGACCTTACGTCCTACGTTACGGACGACGACACGCTGTTTGTTGTTACGCACATGGCGCTGGCGAGCATTCGACCCGAGACCTGGCGCCTTCACATAGGCGGCCTGGTGGCCCGTGCAAGAACGCTCACGCTGGCGGACATTCTGCAATTGCCGCAACGTGAAATTGTCTCCGTGCATGAATGCGCCGGCAGTCCGCTCACACCGAAGGAACCCAAACGGCGCGTGGGCAATGTTGTATGGTGCGGCGCGCGGTTGCGCGACGTCTTGGACAGTTGCGATCTTCTGCCTGAAGCGGCGTTCGTCTGGACTCAAGGTCTCGAATGGGGCGAGTTCGCCGGTCTGAAAGACGAACCATTCGTAAAAGATCTTCCGCTGGCGAAGGCCCTTTCGCCGGAGGTCCTGCTGGCGGTGTCGATGAACGGAAAGCCGCTCACGTCGGACAGGGGCGGGCCGGTGCGGCTCGTCGTTCCAGGTTGGTATGGAACGAACTCCGTGAAGTGGGTTGGGCGGATATCGGTGTCGAGCACTCGCGCGCCCGGACCGTATACAACACGGTTCTATAACGACATCACCGCGACGGGAACGAAACCGGTCTGGGAGATTGCGCCGGAGTGCGTGATTGTCTCGCCAGGCGCTGACGCCATGGTGCGAGCCAACCGTGAGTTTCGCATCACAGGATGGGCGTGGGCGGAAGCCGGTGTGTCGCGCGTCGAGGTCAGCGTCGACGGCGGACGGAACTGGCTTGCAGCGAGGGTTGACGCTCGCGAGGGATTCGGGTGGCAATCGTTCTCGATCCCCGTGTCACTTGGACCGGGAAAACACACGCTGTCCTGCCGCTGTTTCGATGCCAACTGCCAAGGGCAACCCCAAGCGCACGCGCGTAACGCCATTCATTCCATCGAACTTGCGACAACGGAATGACTTGCAGTCCCGAAATGGGACTCGAAGGTTAGGGTCGAGACCGGATTGGGCGTCGGCCCGGTTCGACGCCCACAATACATGATCGGAGAAAGCCCGATTTATTACGTATCCCTACCTTTATGCGGGTCCAGGTACACACGGTCTCCAGACCGCAGATGCGAGTCTTCCATCGAGCCACTATCGAGCACAACATGACACTTCCAACCGTAAAAGTCGCAACCGCACACGCCGCCTCCGTTTACATGAACGCACCTGCCACGGTGCAAAAGGCGCTATCCCTTATCGAGGAAGCAAGCAGAAACGGTGCCGAACTGATTTCGTTTCCTGAATCCTTCATCCCTGGGTTCCCTGTATGGGCAGCGCTGTGGGCGCCGATTTACAACCACGAGTGGTTCAAGCGCATGGTCGGGAATAGCATCCACGTCGACGGCCCGGAAATCGCGCTGATCCGGGCTGCGGCGAAGCGATGCAGCGTTTTCGTTTCGATGGGCTTTAGCGAAGCCACCGACGTCAGCGTGGGCTGCCTGTGGAACTCCATCATCCTCATCGGCGATGATGGTCAAATCATCAATCATCATCGCAAGCTCGTTCCGACGTTCTACGAGAAGATGGTCTGGGCACCCGGCGACGGCTTCGGACTGAAGGTCAGCAACACCAGAATTGGCAAGATCGGCGCGCTCATCTGTGGCGAGAACACAAATCCCCTCGCCCGGTACTCCCTCGCGGCGCAGGGCGAGCAGATTCATATTTCCGCATGGCCCGCTATCTGGCCGACACGCCCGCCCGGCTCCGGCACGAACTTCGACAACCTCGCGGCAAATCGGATCCGTGCAGGCGGTCACTCGTTCGAGGCAAAGGCCTTCGGGATTCTGAACGCAGGATTCATGGACGACACAATGCTCGACGCGCTCCATTCGAACGGCGACAAGCAGGCACGTGAGGTGCTCGAGACGACGCCCCGGGCAGCGACACAATTCCTCGACCCAACCGGCGCCGTGATTGGCGACACATTGCAAACCGAAGAAGGCATTGGTTACGCGACCTTCGACCTGGAACAGTGTGTCGAGCCAAAGCAATTTCATGACATCGTCGGCTACTACAACCGGTTTGATGTCTTCGATCTTGTGATCGACCGTCGACGACTGAGCCCTGCCACATTCAAGGACAAGCGAGCTATGGAGCGCACCGTACCGCCAGTTGTTGAAATATCCGCTTTCGACGGGGCTGGTGAGCGGGCGGAGCGTTAGTCAATTCGTGATACTGCCTTGTTCGGGCACTGGCAGGTTTATACCGCAGCGCAACTGCCAGTATGGCGGGTCGGTGCCCGAGGGTGCTGAGGCTCGCGATCGGGACGTCAGAGGGTTTTCTGACCATAGCGTTGCTGTTAGACCTGTTACAAAACTCCCTCCCCGGGGCAAAAGCTTCCGCCTCATCATCCCTGCTCGACTCGCTCGCGCGCACATGGGCTGCGCCAGTTTCAGGTCGTAGGCGTGAACAACGGGCGACGACATCGGGCCGCGGGGGCCGCTTCTGCTGCCTGGCTGTCGCCGGGACCAACTGACGGCTGCTCCGCTCCGAACTCGCCGCACTCTGGACCGAGACGTATGGGCCTTGTTGTCGTGGGTCGCTTGACGTCCAGGCGGCAGCGAAACGATGTAGATCTGCCGTTCTTCGCTCAGGGATGTGCAATGATTCGTCCGGCTGTCGATCGGTTCAACGCCTGATGGCTGATGCTATCGACGCTGCCGCGCCTTCGCCGAGATCCCACCATACGCCTGCCATTAATGCGAGTGCTTCACGCGCGACCGAGGCAAGGAGGTGTTCATTCGGCGCATGCTGCGAACAGGCAGGATACGAATGCGGAATCCATATGGTGGGCAAGCCAAGCGTCTGCGCGAATACAGCGTTAGGCACGGTCCCACCAAGATTAGGTATAAGCGCCGGACGCTTGCCCGTGGTGCGCTCGATCGATGTCATGGCCCAATTGACCCAGGGATGCCTGACGTCGAGACGAGTTGCCTTCGATACCGACGTCACCGTCACCTGTACGTCGCTGATCCCGCATTCCTTCAAGTGATTCGTAAGGTGTTGTCCGGCGTTCTTCCAGTCCGTTCCAACGACAAACCGCATCTGACAGTAAGCCTTGGCAGTCGGGGGAATGGAGCCGACCGGAGCCTCGGGGTTGCCTGCGGTAAATGCCAGAACTTCGATTGTGTTCCATGCGAGAACCCGTTCCGCGATTGTTAAGCCGGGTTGCCCCCAGGCAGGATCTATATACGGCGCGTTACCGTCTTTGCCAATCTCAATACTCGCAATTGCATCGCGCACGGCGTCCGGTATGGGCGGAGGCAGCAGCTCCTTAACCAGGAGTCGGCCGTTGTTATCGATGATTGATGAAATTGCGCTCGCCAGCACAGTTGCAGCATTTCGAAGGATTCCGCCCCAGTTCCCTGAGTGATGCCCCCCTTCGCGCAGGGCCACCGTCAGTTCAAAGTTCAGTTCGCCTCGCGATCCCAGAAAGACCGTCGGCCGCTCGGCGGACACACGCGGACCATCGGACGCGATGAACAGGTCGCCGGCGAGAAACTTTCGTTCGGCAGCGCACAGCGCGTCAAGGCCCGGCGAATCAATCTCCTCACCGGTCTCGAAGATCACTTTCACGTTGTAGCCGAGCTTGCCTCTGCGGGCCTTGATCACTGCCGCCAGTGCGGCCAGGTTGATCGAGTGCTGCCCTTTGTTGTCCGCGATCCCCCGACCGTACCAGCGATCATCTTCCACCACGATGCGCCATGGCTCCAATCCGGAGCGCCATTGTGCATCCTGGCCCCGCACTACATCTCCATGCGCGTACGTGACTATTGTAGGCAGTGATTCGCTCTCCCACCGCGAGGCGAGCAGAATTGGCGCGTCCGCGCCAGAAGGATTGCGCAGGCACCGCGTCTCGAACCCCAGCCTTTGCAGCGTGGGGGCAATCTCATCGGTGAGATATGACAGCAAAGTCCCCGCCTTGGCGGAATCCTGGCTTTCCGTCCGGTAGTGTACGCGTCGGTCAAGGTCGGCCAGGAAATCGCCGGAGTCGAAAACCGCCTCTGCCAGCCTGATGGCTGTTTGCCGGTCACCTGTCTCGTTCATCATGTCCTCGTACCAAGTCACAGTTGTGCGGAATACGCTGGGTGCCTACCTGCCAGCAAGCGCCACCCGAACGACCTCTGCGAAGTAGCGAGCACCCAGCTCAAGAATGTCGTCGTTGAAATCGTAAGCCGCGTTGTGCAATGGAACATTGCCGCGCTGCGACTCATCCCCGTTACCGATGAAAATGAAGTTCCCCGGCACAACCTGAAGGAAGGCGCCGAAGTCCTCGGAGATCATCATCGGTTGGACGTTAGCGTCGACCTTTTCTGAACCGGCTACGTTCGCGGCTGCGGTTACCGCTGTGTCTACGAACTCTGCGCTGTTGACGGTCGGGGCGAACTCATGCGTATAGCTGAAGTCGCACTCGATACCGTTCGTGCGGCAGATACCTTCGCTAATCTCACGCATCCGGGTTTCAAGCATGCGCTGCACTTCAGGGAGATAGCTACGCGTGTCCCCCTTGATCGTCACTGTCGATGGAACCACATTGCGAAGTCCATCTGTTATGAACTCGGTGCAAGAGATAACGGCAGAAAGACTCGGGTCGAGATTGCGCGAGACGACCGTCTGGAGCGCAAGCACGATCTGAGACGCGACGACGATCGGATCGACGCCCATATGCGGACGCGCGGCATGCGTGCCTCGCCCCCGGACGACGATGACGAAATTGTCCTCGCTCGCCATGATTCCGCCTTGGCGGGTCGCAAAACTGCCTGCAGGCATGCCTGGCATATTGTGCGCGCCGAAGATCGCTTCGACCGGGAAGCGCTCGAACAGTCCATCCGCCATCATTGCTTTCGCACCGCGACCGTGTTCTTCGCCCGGCTGAAAGATGAACCGGACCGTGCCATCGAAATCCTTACTTTCAGCTAGCAGCCGCGCGGCCCCGAGAACCATGGCCATGTGCCCGTCGTGACCGCACGCGTGCATTTTGCCCGGTGAGCACGAGGCGTAAGCCCGACCAGGTGCGTTTTCGGCTATCTCCAGTGCGTCCATGTCGGCACGCACGCCGATGGCTCGATGACTGTTGCCGACCTTAAGGTTGGCAACCAACCCCGGCCCACCGATATTGCGATGTACTTCGAGGCCGAGCGCGGAAAGAATCCGTGCGACATAGTCGGAGGTCTGGACCTCCTCAAAACCCGTCTCCGGGTTCCGATGGAGGTGGTGTCGCCAACTGCGCAAGCTTTCCTGCAACGGACGGCCGAACGCGTGATCCAGTTCAACGGTCATATTCATCACTGTCACCGTACAGCGCAGCCCTGCAGCCACTCCTGCTGCCGCGCCAGCACCGATTGAGCGGATTCTCCAACAAGTTCGGAGTAGGTGTTCGGTGCCGTGGCACCTTCCGTACTGATCACCAGCACCCGCGATTCGGACGTCAGGCCCACCTCGCGAGCTTGCTCCGGGTTTTGCGCCAACACTGTCACGCCGGCGTATCCCGCAGCGCCGGATTCGCCGACAACCAGCGGCGCATCCCTTTCAGTGCCTCGTGCCAGTGTTTGCATCGCCGTCACCGCGTCATCGTCTGAAATCGTCATGAAATGGTCGACGCATGGTTCAAGGAACTTCCATGCGAGTGGAGAAGCTTCACCACAAGCCAAACCCGCCATCACGGAGTCGACCGAGCCGGTGGCCGTAGTCGCGTAGCCTTCGATTGCGCTCTGATAGAGGCAATCCGCCTGTTGAGGCTCAACCACGATGAAAGTTGGGCGTTGCACACCGTAGTGCTCCCAGAAATACGTCGCAATGCCAGCCGCGAGGCCGCCAACGCCGCCCTGCAGGAACACGTGTGTGAAAGGAGCCTTCGATGGTGAGCTTTCCAGCTGTGCGACAACTTCGTCAGGAATGACGCCATAGCCTTGCATGACATCGCGCGGGATGGCTTCGTATCCTTCATAGGAAGTGTCGGACACGACATGCCAGCCGTTTGTCTGGGCGAGATGCGCTGCATGTTCAACTGATTCGTCGTAGTTGCCCGAAATCCGGATGATCTCGGCGTTGTATGCAGCAATCGACTTTTCACGCTCAACGCTGACATTGGCGTGCAACACGATCACGCAGCGGCACCCAACGGCTTGAGCCGCCGCCGCAAGGGACTTTCCGTGATTACCATCGGTCGCACTGATCACAGTGAGACCTTCAAGCAGGCTGGAATAGCCGCCATTGATCAATACTCGTGGATCGAACATCGCTTCTGAGCTCCACAGCCGAGCGATAAGGCGCATCAACGCCACGGGAGCGCCAAGCGCCTTGAAGCTGCCAAGAGGCGACCGCACCGACTCGTCTTTGAGACACAGTTGTGCAATCCCGAAAGCTTCTGCTGCGTCCGGAAGATCCCACAACGGCGTGACCGACCGGTTTATCTGATTCCAGTGTGAGAGCCAGATACCGCTTTCCTGCGCTGACTTGATATTCATCACTGCGCGCAGGTCGTCCGGATAGGCACGGCGGGACGCTTGGGGATTTTTGATCAGCATCGCTATCTTTACTCCATGTGAGGTGCCGAACAGGCACGCGATTCTTCCGTGACAGCCAAAATGCTTCAATAGGCGACACGTGCCAGTCACAATAATATTTCATCACCCCGGTAACTACGTCTCTATTAACGGGGCTAAAATGCAAGTTTTTATCGCCGTCGGCTTTGATCACTCTCGACTCATTTGATCGCATGCTGCCCGCACAAATACAGCGAGATACCAAAGCGCCACAGGGCGGGCTCGGCGCGAGGGTTCAATCTCTGGGGCTGCGGCCGTCCCACAGGTGACGTAAAGGCTGTGTGAACGGTGGTCATATGACCGCTACGCGGCCCCATTTCTTCTCACGAGCTTCACCACGATATGAGGGTCGTCGCGAATGTGTAGGTCGAAAAACAAAGCGAGCAGATCGATTTGCCCGATGCCACGAAGCACGCGTTCGCGTAGAAAGGTTGAGCTTGATATACCGACGGGTTAAATGAGAGTCAGCAGTCAGAGCAAACCTCAGATCCGGGAAGAAGGGTCGCGCCAGGCTTCAGGCTTGGCGCCGCCTGTTTCTCATCGTTCGAAAAGAACGCGGGGCGAACGCGTCAATCGTTCTCCACCATCCTTCCTGACGACTACCGTCTCACTTAGCGCGATCCCTGCCGCTGAGGTATAGACATGAAACACCATGCCCGCTTCGAGTTTCCAATCAGCTTTCGGATTGAAGCAACGATGAAGATCGCTGGTCCGCTGGGTGGTGATCGGGGTCAAGCCGAGCGTGTATCCAGTGATGTTCTCGTAGGTTTCACGCAGGCCGGCTTCGATTACTCCCCGTCGAACAATGCTGTCTATCTCGGATGCAATCGCTCCCGGCCGCATTGCTTCGATCTGCCGATCCTGAATCTCGGCAAGCAACGCCGTTATGCGCTTCTGTTCAGAGCTGGCACCGCCCACAGCGACACAACGCATGATGCGAGCGGAGTATCCCCGCAGGCGCGGCAAAAGCTCGATATGAACCAGGTCTCCGGCTTTCAAAGGCCGTTCGGGCATGAATCCATGCAACGAATCCCATCCTGTAGCGACCGTAATCGGGCCAATGAATCCGTCGTCGAACCCGAGCTTATAAACCTGTGCTGCCGTCTCGGCTGCAACGATGCGAGGTAGTACACCCTCACCGATTGAAGAAACCGTGTGCTTCAGCGCCTGGTCGACAAGCGCGGAAGCTCGCCGCATCAGTGTAATTTCTTCTTCGGACTTGCAGCGGCGCAGATCCCACAGTGAGCGGTTCAAATCGCAGATATCTGCGCGCGGAAGAAGCTCGCGCAGGTCCCTCATCCGCGCAACGGTAAATGAGTGCGATTGAAAATCAACCGCCACACGCTCAAGCGCGAAATTCAGCGTTCGGGCAGTTCCAACCAAAAGCGGCAGTGGATCATCCCAATCAAGAAAGCCAACAATGTGTTTGAACCAGCTCCGCTCCTTCGCGGGTGCCATGTCCAATTTCCTCACGAGCAAAACCGGCTCGCCGACAGCCGGAACTGCACACGCGCGCCAAAGGTTTTCGGTCGTCCAGTAGCCGGAAAGCCAGCCCATCATCTCCGGCTCGTCCAGAATTGCGACGTCGATCTGCTGCGCGCGAAGTTCTCGTTGAATTAATTCAAGTCGGTTGCGGTATTCGTCGATAGTAAAAGCAAGGTCCGTCATGGTTCGTCCTACGTCTAAATGCTCAATTGATGGCCCACATCTCTCGCGGGGCCCGAACGGTCAGGACGTCGGCAAAACCGTCCTCTGTAATGGTGATGTTCTCTTCATGGACAATCATCTTTCCTGGCTCGTACTCCATACCAGGCTCGATGGTGATGACCATGCCAGGCTCCAGCACTGCCTCGTCCGCCGCACTGTTTGACGGAGGCTCGGTGACCTGAAGGCCAAGTCCGTGACCGAGCCGTCCGACGTTGTTGCCGCGCATACCAGCCCCTTCGAGGACTTCCATCATCGCCTTCCAAAGATCCCGGACCTTTGTGCCGGCTCTCGCGGATTTGATCCCAACTTCAGTTGCGACCCAGACTGCATCGTGAACTCGACGAGCATCGTCCGAGATTTTTCCGACGGCGTAGTTGCGATCGAAATCGCAAAAATATCCATCGATGGTCGCGCCGACGTCGATAATCAGCACATCGCCGTCCCTCAACTCACGCCGGCTTCCGCGTGCGATGATCTGATCGTATCCGCCGGGCCCCGATGCACACGCCACGTACGGCACCGTGTGGGCACCACGCAAGAGAATATCCACCGTCAGATCCCGAGATGCCTGCGCTTCAGTCACCCCTAGCTTCACAGATTCCGGGACCGATGCGAAGGAGCGGCTGACGATCTGACCGGCCTGACGGATTTTCTCGATTTCTGCACGAGACTTGATGTTGCGCACTTCCCAAATGCAAGGCGACCCGTCAACCGCCTCAGACGTCAACAAGTCGCGCAGCCGCAGAAAATCGAGTACCGGCATTCGCAAGGCGAACTCACGACCTAGCTCGAAGCCAACCTTTCCGAAGCGGCGGCCCAGATCGTTCACGACAGACGCGAGAAGCGACACGCCCTCGTCTTCGGGCCGAGGCGAGGGCCACGTCTCCACGCTGCCCGCCACACACTGCTTCACGACAACTTCAGCAATGGACGGGACAATCGCGATGGTCGGCCCGCTCGCTGGAATAACGAGAAACCAGGGACGGGTGGGGCTTTCCCAGAACTGACTGTCCAGACCTGTGAAGTAACGAAAATTCGCAGGCGTCGTTAGCACGAGCGCATCCAGTTCCGCTTTGCGCATAGACGCCTGCGTTCGTTCCAGGCGAGCATCAAACTCGCCTACCGGGAATGGCAAAGAGGTCATCATTTTTGTTCCTGTCGAAGCCGAGAGGTCCGTTATCAAGCCGTTGCCGTGACGTGCTCATGCTCTTCCCGGCATCCCTTCAAGAAGCGGGCCACGCGGGAATCACGCGGCATGGCCTGGTACTGCGCGGGCGTCATGTCGTGGGCGACGACGCCACCCTCCATGAAGAGAATTCGATCGGACACTTTCATTGCGAAGTCGATTTCGTGCGTGACGATGATCATCGTCATGCCTTCCCGAGCAAGGTCTTCGATGACACGCAAGACTTCACCAACCAGTTCAGGATCAAGCGCCGACGTCGGCTCGTCGAACAGCACGATGGACGGCTCCATGGCGAGCGCGCGCGCAATGGCAACTCGTTGCTGTTGGCCTCCGGAGAGTTGGTGCGGGTACTTGTACGCATGCGCCCCCATGCCCACCTTGTTGAGCAACTTCAGACCGTGGCGCTCCAGCATCTCGCCCTTGAGTCGGGAATGATATTGCGGGGCCAGGGTAACGTTCTCCAGGACGGTCCGGTGAGGAAAGAGATTAAAGCTCTGGAACACCATGCCGATGTGCAGAATGCCTTCGTGATAAGCGGCACGCGACTGATGGGAGCTTTTGTGATTCGAGAGGAACGGCTTGGTGTTGAGTCTTACTTCACCGTCGTCGATCAATTCGAGTCCGTTCAGCGTTCGAATCAGCGACGTTTTGCCCGATCCGGACGGCCCGATGACAGAGATCACTTCGCCCGTCATCACCTTCAGATTGATCCCTTTCAGTACATGATGGCTGCCGTAATGTTTATGGATATTCGCTGCCTCGATAGCGGTCATTGGCTTGCGGTCGGGGACAACGATCGGGACTACCTTTTCCGCGACGGCCGCGTCTCCGGTATGAACGTCTCCGCTTCGGCGCGTGAAATCGAGGTGTTTCTCGACATAACTTAGGAGATACCCGAAGACCGTTACGATGAGGACGTAATAGACCGCCACAGCGAGCATCGTTTCCAGAACTTTGAAGTTCTGGGTATACAAGCGCTCCCCGACGAGCAAGATTTCCTCAAGCGAGATAACAGACACCAGTGACGTCAGCTTGACCATGCTGATGTACTCATTAATCAGAGCCGGGAGGGCGACACGGAACGCCTGCGGCAGAACGACGAGCCGTTGGAGACCGATATAGCCAATCCCGAGTGCTTTTCCAGCCTCAAGCTGACCCTTATGAACGCCCGCAAGACCGCCCCGGTGGATTTCCGCGACGTATGCAGTCTCGCTGAGTGACATGGCTATCAGCCCGGCCCAAAACGCATTGGAGAGAAATGAGCCCGTCCATGGAAAAATCTGCGGAAGGTTGTAGACAAAAATCAGCAGTACGAGCAAAGGCAGGCTGCGAAAAAACCAGACGTAGCTGCGACAAGCCCATGAGAGTGGGCGCCACGTGGACTGCTTTCCGAGAGCGAGCAGGAAGCCTGCCACAATGCTGATGAGCCATGCGGCCAGACTCAGTTTGATGACCAACCATACGGCGGTCCAAAAGTCTGCGAGGGTCAACAGCGAGAGAGCGTAGTGCCAGTCGAAAATCACGGGGTGTCTCCTACAAAGTCAGCCGATTGCTGTTAAGGAACCTTCTTACTGTGCGGTTCCCATTGCCTTGGCGATTTCGGCCTCGGTCGGTGCAGCAACGTTGTATTTCTTCAGAAGCGCCTGATATTCGCCCTTTGCCCTCATCTGAGCGATTGCAGATTCGATTTGAGACTTGAGTTCTGTGTTGCCTTTCTTCATCGCGAGTCCACATACAACGGGATCGAGCGGACCGTTCGACGTGATCTTTAAACGGCCGCCGGACTTGTCGACGATGAGGCCCGCGATCGACACGTCTTCGTACTGTGCGTCGATGCCTTGTGAAAGGATGGCTTGAGCCGTCTCAGCGGATGTATCGTACTCGTGCACCTGAACGGCTGGTTTGCCTTGAGCAACGCAAGCCTTATCTGACGCGGCATTGATGTATTTGATCCATGCTGCGCCCTTGATCGAGCCGATTCGCTTTCCGCACAGATCACCAACGGTCTTGGGGTTCAGCCCACCCGTTGAGCTAACCATGATGGAACCGCCGGTCATAAAGTAAGGCACGAAGTCGACGACCTTGGTGCGCTCCGGCGTGACGTACAGGGCCGATGCAACGATGTCGTAACGCCCGCCCGTAACGCCCAGAATCAGATTCGCAAATCGCGTGTCGACAAACTTCGTCGTGTCGTTCATGTAAGAGGCGACCTTGCCGACAAACTCCGGATCAAAGCCGGCCGGTTTGCCGTGATCGAGATAGGTGTGAGGCGGCAGCGTCATGTCGCTGCCTACCGACAGCACGCCGGGGGTCAGCGTAGCCGCGGCGTTCGCGGCGCCGCATGCCAGGGCAGACGCTGCGGCGAATGCAGCCAGTTTCAGTAAGCCTGCGGACGAACGATTCTTCATGCTGGACTCCATGTGTGTCGCGTGGAAAAGCAAGCGCTGCCGGTACACGATGAGCTGGAGCGAGGATTCATCTTCAGCCAACAGGTGTGATATAACGCTTGATGAAGAAAGTTTATTTCGCCGTAGAATTTAAAAGTTATCTATTTTTGCCAGTTAATCGATACAATTTCTCATGCCTACTCGCCGATCTAGCTTGGAACTGGACGACTTCGATCTAAAGATTCTGGAAATTGTGCAGCGCAACAACCAGACTCCCCACCGAGAAATAGGCCAGCAGATCAATCTCTCAGTGCCGTCCGTCGCGCGGCGCCTGCAACGCTTGCGGGGTACGGGGGTGATCGCGTCGGATCGCAGTGTCTTAAACCCCGACGCTTTGGGGACACGGATCACGGTCATCGCGCACGTGTCCGCCGAGAATGAAGCCATCGAGTTGTTAGACGAGATGCGAGCCCGATTCGAAGCGTGCGAACAGGTCCAACAGTGCTACTACGTCACCGGCGACGTCGACTTCATCTTGATTCTTTGCTGTCGCGATATGGCTGAGTACACGGCTTTGACTCGCTCGTTGTTCTTCGCTGAAGGAAACGTCAAGAGCTTCCGTACTTTCGTTGCGATGGAGCGCGTCAAGATAACCCTCAATGTTCCCGTCGTGTAGGCGTCGCGGTTCAGCGAGCCAATAAGTCCAGCCATTCGTCCTGCCGTCTGTCACCTACGTGGCAGCCCCGGCTTTACGCTAGTTGGACACGAGATACTCAACTTCTGGTCTGTGAGGTAAGGCCTGTACGCGCATCGATGAATCTAGCGGCCGCACGCGAAAAACTGGCAGACTGAGAGTCACTGCCTCACGAGCATGGCGTGACGTGATGGCGTGGCACTGGTAATCATATAGCCGCCGGGTTGGGTAAGATGTTGCGATGAAAAAGACGAGATCGCTCTATCACGGCCACCGTTTCCCGCCGTCGTCATCAGCTGCGCGGTTCGCTGGTATTTCAGGTTCAGCCTGAGCCTGCGCGACATCAAGCAACTGCTGTTCGAACGGGGCGTCGTCGTGACCTACGAGACGATCCGCTGCTGGTGCGAGAAATTCGGCGCGGTGTTTGCCCTTCAGGCCCGGGCCGCCCGACCCAAGCCCGGCAGCACCTGGCATCTGGATGAGATGTTCGTGACGCTGCGTGGCGAGCCCTATCTGTTGTGGCGTGCGGTCGACGAGCATGGTGCCGAGCTTGACGTGCTGGTTCAGAAGCGGCGCGACAAGGCGGTGGCCAAGAGCTTCTTCAGGCGGGTGCTGCGTTCAAACCCGATGCCGTGCAAGATCGTGACCGACCAGTTGCGCAGCTATCCTGCCGCGAAGGCGGAGATCCCGGAGCTCGCTCACGTCAGGCAGGTATTCGTCAAGGCGGCAGCGCGTTAACAACCGCGCAGAGAATCGCCACCAGCCCACCCGCCGACGAGAACGCCAGATGGGGGGGTCGCGACCCCAAACACACGCAGGCATTTCTTTCCAGCTTCGGACCGATCCGCCAGCACTTCGCGTTGCCCAGACACCGGATGAATGCCTCGTGTCATCGTATTGAAGTCAAGGCGCGCCTGGCGGCATGGCAACGCTGGAGTGTGGACGAAACCTGCATCAATACCAAGTGATTAGGATACCAATACACTTTCACTCCGATTCAGCCGGTATCCGCCAACCTGACAATGCCCTCTGACGGCATCAAAGTCCAGTACGGGACCGGTCCCTGACCCTGCAGGTGATCTAGGGCGAGATTCGCGACGCAAACGGCCGCTTCGGCAACTCTACACGGCATCTCGATCGATTTCGGCCGGCGGGCCCCTACCGCGCTTGGCGCGCTGAAGTTCGATGCAGGCTACCAGTATCCGGGCGCGCCGGAATCTTCTGACGCAGGCTATTGCGGTAGCGCAACGCCGACGGCGCGGCTTGGGGGCGTCTCGCTGCCCACTGCGGTCGATCCCGTCTGGCTCGGCATGACGGGGCAGGTGAATCCTGCGACGCTAACGGACGCGGTCTATCACGCGAACGCAAACCATGGCAACGGCAATGCGGCGATGTTCACGCCCGCCGGCACATACAGCCTGTCGAAGCAGACGCTCTTGTGCTCGGAAGTCGGCTATCTTCGCAACAACGCAATCTCGAATCGGGGCCTGAACGGCGGCCAGTATGGCGCGAACACCATCGACGATCCTGCTTCGGGCGGCACGTCGAGCAGCGACCCGCGTTGCGGCCATAGCCCAGTTCGCTACGTTCGCAGGCAAAGCTGTCACGTTCTAACGTATCAGCCAGCCCTACCCGGTTCGGTGCGATACTCGTGGCCTCCGATCGCGCCGGGCACCACACATCGGCGGAAATGATCTAGCCGCCTGGAAACCGGCAAAAAAAGCGCCACGCAGTAACATCGCGCGGCGCGTGACTGACTAAAGCAACGCGCGTCGGCCTTACTTCGCTGTCGGCATCGCGAACTCAGCGCCCTTTTCGATGCTTTCCGGCCAGCGTTGCATGATGGATTTTTGCTTCGTATAGAACCGGACGCCTTCTTCACCGTACGCGTGCGTATCGCCGAACAGGCTGCGCTTCCAGCCGCCGAACCCATGCCAGGCCATCGGAACCGGAATTGGCACGTTGATGCCGACCATGCCTACCTCGATCCGACGGCCAAATTCGCGTGCGATATGACCGTCGCGCGTATAGCATGCGACGCCGTTGCCGAACTCGTGCGAATTGATCAGATCGACGGCCTCAGTGAAATCGTTGACGCGAACGCACGCGAGAACCGGTCCGAAGATCTCTTCCTTGTAGATGCGCATGTCAGGCGTGACGTTGTCGAACAGCGTGCCGCCGGTGAAGAAGCCGTCCTCATGTCCCTCGACCTTGAGACCGCGACCGTCGACCACCAGCTTTGCGCCTTCGTCGACGCCAGTCGCGATGTAGCCCTCGATGCGCTCCAGTGCCTGACGTGTGACGATAGGGCCCATTTCGGCGTCGGGCTCCATGCCGTTCTTCACGACCAGGTTGCGTGCGCGTTCGGCCAGGCGCGGAATGATCTTGTCGGCGACGTCACCGACCAGAACCGCGACCGAAATCGCCATGCAGCGTTCTCCGGCTGACCCATATCCGGCGCCCACCAGCGCATCGACAGCCTGGTCGAGGTCCGCATCGGGCATCACCACCATATGGTTTTTTGCACCGCCGAGTGCCTGTACGCGCTTGCCATTCCTTGCGCCGGTCTCGTAGATATAGTTTGCGATCGGAGTGGAACCTACGAAACTCACAGCCTTGACGTCCGGATGAGCGAGCAGCGCATCGACGACGACCTTGTCGCCTTGAACCACATTGAAAATGCCATCGGGCAGTCCTGCTTCCTTCAGCAACTTCGCCATGAACAACGAAGCGGATGGGTCACGTTCGCTCGGCTTCAGGATGAAAGCGTTACCGGCGGCAATCGCAACCGGGAACATCCAGCACGGCACCATGCACGGGAAGTTGAACGGTGTAATGCCGGCTACAACGCCGAGAGCCTGACGAACCGTCCAGTTGTCCATTCCGGTCGAAACCTGTTCGGTATAGTCACCCTTGAGCAATTGCGGAATACCGCAGGAAAATTCGATCACGTCGATGCCGCGTGCCACCTCGCCCTGTGCGTCGGAAAATACTTTGCCGTGTTCGGCTGTGATGATCGCGGCCAGTTCGTTGCTATGCCTGTTCATCAGTTCGAGGAAACGCAGCATCACGCGGGCACGGCGGATCGGGGGCGTGTTGCTCCACTTTGGAAAGGCGGCCTTCGCACTTGCGACCGCCGTGCCGACATCGGCCACCTCGCCCAACAACAACTGACGCGGACGCTCGCCCGTCGCAGGATTGAAGATGGGCTGGGTTCGCTGCCCCGACCCACGGACTACTTCACCGTGAATGAAATGCGCCACATCGGTCGTATCGTTAAACGCTTGCATGTCGACTCCTCTAGTTTTGGTTTCGGTGAAGCAGTGTATGAAGAACCATTGACCCTGCAAAGGCGCTAAGATTGAAATGACTGTTTTGAATAGTGAACAATACACTCATGGATATCGAAAAGGTCGAGGGCCTCTGGATGCATTTGCACTGGTTGACTGTGCTTGCGGAACAAGGAAGCTATACTGCCGCCGCGGCTCGCCTCGGGGTAAGCAAGGCGGCGATGAGCCAGCGCATCGCGGAGCTGGAACGGGTCGCGGGCGTTTCACTGGTACAGCGAACTACGCGTAGCGTGCGCTTCACCGAAGCCGGACAGCGGCTCGTTGAAAACATACGGGGAGAGTACGAACACATCGCGACCAGTTTCGCCACGGTCCGGGAAATGGCCGGCGTGGCACGCGGATTAATCCGGGTGACAGCGCCTGTGGCATTTGCCCGACAGCAACTAGTGCCGAAAGTGTCGGACTTTCTGCGGGCGAATCCTCAAGTCCGCCTGCAACTCGAAGTGTCCGACCGACTCAGTTCGATTGCCACTGAAGGATTCGATCTCGCAATCAGGCATAGCGCACAGGTACCGGAAACACATGTCGCCTGGAAACTGTGCGAAACACGCTCTGTGACCGTTGCGACGCGGGCTTACGTCAAGCGGCGAGGCCTTCCAGAATCCCCCGCGGACCTGGCGTCTCACAGTTGCCTGTTTTACCCCCGTGCGCTAGGTGCAGGAATCTGGTCATTTGACCGCAGGACGGCACGCAAATCAGATGCCGGACCAGTCACGGTCACGGTAAACGGGCAGTTTTCAGCCAACAACAGCGAGGCTTTGCGAGACGCCGCGCTTGATGATATGGGCATCGCACTCCTCCCTGACTTTACCGCCGAGACGGCCATTCGAGCAGGCAAACTAGTCGTCCTTTTGCCGGATTGGCGCCCAGTTGGGGCCTTCGCCGAACAGCTCTATGTCGTACGCCCCTACGCGCCTCACGTGCCGCGTGCCGTCGCACTGTTCGTCAAGTATCTTCGTGAAACGTTTGCCGCGGGCTTTTCAGTCCAATAGCGGCGTCAACAAAAACGGCAACGGCGTTCATTAATACTCTGGAAGAGGCTAAAAATTGGCGGAAGACGGCCGCCTGCACCAACCTTTTCGGAACGCGCGTCGGAAGAGGTGACGAATGAATTTCCTGAGCTTCGCGCCGTACTTCGCTTTCCAGAGGACGCGGGTTATGCTGCCGTATCCTTTGCATGCCGGACCTCGAGTCATTCTTACATAAGCTCGATTGGCGACGACAAAGCCGAGCGACGGACGAAGGCGACCGTACGTCGGCGGGCCGCTTGCGCTGCATGGTGGCACCATGCTTCCATGCTGTATCTCGCCACCCGTCCCGTCCCTCACGGATATACTGTGCGACCGTCCTCACTGCTCGCAAACTGGATCCCCAAGCAGATCCAAGGCCGTGCAATCTGCTGCGTTGGCATTGCATCGCTGCGGACTGCGCAACTACTTCCGGCGGTACCCACTGGTCTTCCATCGCTTCGATGCCCCTGTCGATCAACTGCTTGAGAAAATGCGACTGGCTGCGGCCTCTGACTTCCGCCAACTGCGTCAATCGCTGTTCGATCGCCGCCTCCACGCGTACAGCGATGACGTGCGACCTGTTCTCTCACTTTCTTCTAAACCTTTACTCCTGATGCATCTGTGCGCCGCAGGCTGGCGTCGGGCGGAGTAAGGAGAGTTACCGACACTGTGTCGATGTGAACACCCGCACATCCCTCACAAAGGGGTCCGCAGAACAATCCGTGAAGATGTACTCCCCTCAAAATAACGAGCGCCCAATAGCACTCTTAATATAAGTTTTCTTATCTAAAGGTGCCTGTTTCTACGCTAAACTCCGGGGGATGAAAACGCGCCTCACCCTGCCCTGCGCGCCTGCTGCTGACGCTGAATCCTCTGCATCCGGTTTTCCCGGTGCCGACGAGCTTGCCGTGCTGCGCGCGTGGTACGCCGGCGTGTCCGTGCGGCAGGCCGTGGCGCGTTACCTGCCCGCCGCACTCGGTGACGGGAAATCGGCGCGCGGCGTGCTCGGGCGCATCCGCGGCAAGCTGCTGGACGTTGCGCGCGCGGCCCATCGCGACGATCTCGTCGCACTTCTCACTCATCCGGTAGCGGGACGCGAGCAGCACGCGAAAGGCGTGGCGCAGGCGATCGATGTGCTGCGCACGGCGCGCCCGCCGGAACCGCAGATCGCCGACGACGTCGCACAGTGGTTTTCCCCGCGCGCGGTGCGCGTGCTGCACGCGTACGGCATCACGACGCTCGCCGATCTCACCGTGCGCATTCCGCGCCGGCGCCAGTGGTGGAAGGTCGTGCCGGGACTCGGCACGGCGAGCGCCCGTTCGATCGAGGCGTTCTTCGCCGCCTGGCCCGCGCTCACGGACAGGGCGCGTGGGCTGGTGGTCGCGAGCCAGCGCGGCGACATCGTGCCGTGGGAAACCCTCAAATTGCCGCACGAGGTCGACGGCTCCGCCGGCACGTTCCGCGCACCGCCCGCCACCTGCACGCTCGACGCGTCCAACGACTACGAGGCCGTGCAGACGTGGCTGTCCCTGCACGAGTCGCCCGCCACGCAGCGGACCTACCGCAAGGAAGCCGAGCGGCTGATCCTCTGGGCCATCGTCGAGCGCGGCCGCGCGCTGTCGTCGCTCACGACCGAAGACGCGATCGCCTACCGGACGTTCCTGCGCCATCCGGCGCCGCGCGGACGCTGGATCGGCCCGGTGCGCCCGCGCACGTCACCGGACTGGCGGCCGTTTAACGGCACCCTGTCGGCGCGCTCGGTCGCGCACGCGCTGTCGATTCTCGGCGCCCTGTTCCGCTGGCTGGTCGAACAGCGCTACGTGCTGGCCAATCCGTTTGCGGGCATCAAGGTGCGCGGCGGCAAGACGGCATCGGCGCTCGACGCGTCGCGCGCCTTTACCGACGGGGAATGGGCGCTGGTGCGTACGATGGCCGAGGGGCTGGAATGGTCTCACGGCTGGACGGTTCCGGCCGCGCAGCGCTTGCGGTTCCTGCTCGATTTCGGCTTTGCGACGGGTTTGCGCGCGAGTGAGCTGGTCGGCGCGACGCTCGGCCACGTCGAGACGGACGCACGCGGCGAGCACTGGCTGCGCGTCACCGGCAAGGGCGGCAAGATCGCACGGGTGGCGCTGCCGCCGCTCGCGTGGGACGCACTGGTCCGCTATCTGGCCGGGCGCCAGTTGCCGACTACTACGGCGCGCTGGCGGCCGGACACACCGGTCATCGGCAGCCTGGAAGCAGACAGTGACACGGCCATCAGCAGTGTGCGGCTGTGGAGCGTGCTCGAGCGCTTTCTCGTCCTTGCCGCCAATGCCATCGAGACCGATCACCCGCCGCTCGCGGAGAAGCTGCGCCGCGCGAGCCCCCACTGGTTGCGGCACACCCACGCTACCCACGCGCTCGGCCACGGCGCCGAACTCACCACGGTGCGCGACAACCTGCGGCACGCTTCTGTCTCCACGACCTCGATTTACCTGCACAGCGACGAAGTGAAGCGCGCGCGGCAGATCGGCGAGGCTTTTACAAACCGGAGGTGAGAGTGCCCGCTCGCGTCACGGACGCGCCTGTCAGGAGCCGCCCGTTATGCCCGCCTACCCGCCTCGCGATGTCTAGCAGTCTGTATCCTGATGCCGCCGACAATCGCCAACCTCATCAGACCCCCGGTGTCGAACCTCGCCCAGCGCGAGTCCAGCCGTATCACACCGCTGGTACGCGATGCATCTCCGATTCGGCGAACCGACGCTGGCTCAATGACGCACGCGTCTTGTGGGGGCCCGCTTGAAATCGATTTTAGCTAAACGCTAAATTCCATTGCACATAGCGTAACTGACCAGTTCGCCCCGGGCACCGACAGGTGTATGAAAGCGACCACAAATTCACTTCCATCGATCTATGGATCGAGAGATGATGGAATAAGATAGTCTCAACGGGTCTTGGGCGCTTGCGTTAATAGCAGTATCCGTCCGCCATCTGGATAACAGGTGCAATGTTTGACGCGAGCCGCGACGCGCCTGCGTTTGATGGTGCTGCGCTCGCGGGGCACGGGGCAGACGCTGCACGACGGGACTGGTTGAGCCGGACGATGCGAGACCGGACGCGTTTTCCCGCATCTGAAGATATTGCATATGGCATGGTTGGTGAGCCGACGACGAGACGCGTGTCTTCACCGGGTATTTGCGCACGCTGCTCGAAAGCATTTTCAGCCATTGGGCCGACCCCGGAAAAGAAGACCCTTGACACACCTTCAGGAGAGTCACCATGAGCACCTGTAACGAACCACATCATGCCCATCACGATCATCAGCACGGTCCGGCATGCGGCCACACGGCGATCAGGCATAACGATCACGTCGACTATCTGCACGACGGTCACCTGCATCACCCGCACGGTGATCATGTGGACGAACATCAACTCGAAGTGAGCGCAACCAATCCGGATCAATGTACGCCTGACTGCGGCGGCCACGAGTCGGGTCACGTCCACGGACCCGGCTGCGGCCACGAAGCGGTGCCGCACGGCGATCACGTTGATTATCTTGTCGACGGTCACCTGCATCATCCGCACGGTGACCACTGCGACGACCACGGACCGGTCGAGCAGGTGACGTCACCCTGAGCGAAATCGAAACCTGGATGCCCTGACGGGCGCCCACAAACCAACGCAGACACTTAGGACCAGCCTCAGCCACGCGCGACTGGATACCGGGAGGGCAGTACCCGCTCATCCCGCAGCCTCGTGTGCATCATGGGTGCAGTCGAGACTCTGGCCAACTGGGGCCATACGGCGGGTGGTCCGACACTTCGCCGCAACCATGCGAAACGTACACGGTCCGAACAATGCTTGGGTCTTATCCAAGGCCACCTGCTATACCCCGTTGCAGCGGGTCTGGTTGCTAATGCCTGGCTTCAGCAACTTTTGGCAGACCACGCGGGCCGCCTGCCCCGGCGACGAGTCGGCCCAGCGCATAGGAAATCGCACCGGACGCGCCGACGAAAAATCCCACGGGCCAGTTCGACTCGTACGAGAGAACAATAGCCGGTTGGATTTTTAGCACTTCAGGTGGAGCATTCAATGCCCAATCCGCAATCACCGCCAGGTGACGAGACGCCTGCAGCGAGAACCCGACGGTTCACGCCACTGCGTCGACGGGTACTCGGTCTGCTCGCCGCGCGTGCGATCGGCCACGGCTTATCAGCTGCTCGAGGACCTCAACAGACAGTCCCCTCATGCCGCGCCACCCACCATCTACCGCGCCTTGCAGTTCCTGATTGGTGAAGGTCTGGTCCGGCATGTGTCGACAACGAGCACGTTCCGCCTGACCGGGGAGAATCAAGGCCAACACGAAATCCTGGCGGTCTGTATGCACTGCCATTCCGTTCGCCCACTGCACAATACCGAGTTGCAGCAGGCGCTCCTCGACACCGCACTGACCGCTCACTTCGAGGTGCAGGGACAGCAAACCGAGATCAAGGGCATCTGTGAGGACTGCAACCAGCTCACCGTGACAAAACATTCGGCAAGAAAAAAGTAACAATCGGTTTTATTCTTTAATGCAATGATATAACATTGCTGTCGCTTGACTAACTACGTCCCGGACGACACCTCCGTGCATTGCCGCAACGGCAATAGCGGGCAGCTGCAGCTTTACGCGAGCGTGAAATCGCCCTCATACGAAATTCTGCACCAGGTGGCGAACTCATCTTTCGCATACCTAACAAATAACTGACAAAATGAGAAATCGCCATCACCTCACACAGGCTGCGCTGCTGCTGTTCGCTTTCGCGGCTCACGCATACGCGGCGCCGGCCGACAGTTCGATAACCGGTGCAATCACTGACAGTTCAGGCAAGGCCGTCAGCAAAGCGACCATCACCCTTCAGGACGCGAGCGGCAAAGCCGTAGGGGCGGCGCAAACCGACGCCAACGGTCATTTCACGCTCGACCACATCACGCCAGGTACCTATGCGATTGTCGTCACAGCCCCCGGTTTTGCCAGCGGCGGCAGCGTCGCGACAACCACGCCGGGGCATGAAAGTTCGGTGTCGATCGCACTCGCGAAGAGTGACGCGCTCGATGTGCAGGTCAACGCCCAGCGTCTGAACCGGGCGCGCAACGACCTGCTGCCCGAAACCGGCAGCAGCGTGTATCGCTTCAGCCAGAGTGACATCAACAACCTGCCAGCCGGACAGAACACCCCGCTTAACCAGGTCCTGCTGCAGGCGCCCGGTGTCGCGAGTGACTCGTACGGCCAGTTGCACGTGCGGGGCGATCACGCCAATCTGCAATACCGCATCAACGGCATCATCATCCCGGAACCTATCAGCGGTTTTGGGCAATCGCTGGACACGCGAATTATCGACCAGATGAATCTGCTGACCGGCGCCCTGCCTGCGCAGTATGGGTACCGGACCGCGGGTATCGTCGACATCCGTACCAAATCGGGCGATGACGGCAGCGGTGGTTCGATCGATGTGTTCGGCGGCAGTCGCCAGACGATCCGCACGAGCGGTGACGTCTTTGGCAGCCAGGGGCCATTCAGCTATTACTTCAGCGGGTCGGTCGGCGAGAACAATCTGGGGATCGAAAACCCGACCTCGAGCGCCAACGCGCTACACGATCACACGCGCCAGGGGAACGCGTTCGGTTACATGTCGTACATCATTAACCCGCTTACACGCGTAAGCGTGATGTTTGGCGTCACCAGCAACCAGTTCCAGATTCCCAACACACCGGGGTTGACGCCTTCGTTCACGCTCAATGGCGTCAATAGTTTTGATTCGAGCCAGCTCAACGAAACGCAGTCGGAACTGAACCAGTTCGCTGCGATAGCCCTCCAGGGAACAAACGGCGGGGCGCTCGACTATCAACTGGCTTTCGTGACCCGGTATTCGCGCACGCAGTTCAATCCGGACCCCATCGGAGATCTGCTGTTTAACGGCGTCGCGTCAAAGGATTTCCATAGTGACACGGCGAACGGGGTACAGCTGGACACCACCTACCGGCTCAACGACCGCCATACGATCCGCTCGGGCATCTTCGTCCAGCAGGAACACGCTGTGTTTGACAATGAGCTCTCCGTCTTTCCGGTCGACGAAAACGGCAACCAGTCCTCCGACCAGCCGATCAGCATTCCTGACTCGAGCAGCAAGACCGGTTATCTGTATAGCGCCTATGTGCAGGACGAGTGGAAGGTCACCAGCAAGCTGACGATCAACTACGGCCTGCGCTTCGACAAGATGGATGAATACGTCAGTGCCAGCCAGGTGAGTCCGCGCATCGGCCTGGTGTACGCGCTGACGCCGTCGACCACGGTTCACGCGGGCTACGCGCGCTACTTCACACCACCCGCTTTCGAACTGGTGTCGAGCGCCGACACTGCCCGTTATGCGGGGACCACGGCCGCGGTATCGGGGCAGAACGATCCGGTGCAGCCCGAGCGCAGCCACTACTTTGACCTGGGCGTCACACAGCGGCTGAGTTCAGCGCTCACCGTCGGTGTCGACGCCTACTACAAGAAGTCAAGCAACCTGCTTGACGAAGGCCAGTTCGGTACCGCGCTGATCTTCACGCCGTTCAATTACCAGTACGGCCGCGTTTACGGCGTCGAGTTCACGGCGAACTACAGGCAGGATAACGTGTCTGCCTACGTGAACGTCGGGCTCAGTCGTGCCCAGGGTAAAAACATCAACTCGGCACAGTTCAATTTCGACGCCGACGAACTCGCTTATACCAGCAGCCACTGGGTGTATCTGGACCACGACCAACGCGTGACGGCGTCCTTCGGCGGCACCTACACACTCGGTCAGACCACCTTCACGGTTGACAGCATAATCGGCAGTGGTCTTCGCAGTGGATTCGCCAATACCGATCGCCTGCCCTGGTACACGCAGCTTAATCTCGGCGTCATCCAGCACTTCAATGTCAATAACCCGCTGATCGGCAAATTCGATGCCCGCCTGCTGCTGATCAACGCATTCGACCGCGTCTATGAACTGCGCGACGGCTCAGGCATCGGCGTGGGCGCACCCCAGTACGGACCGCGCATCGCTGTCTATGCAGGTATTACCAAGAACTTCTGATGCGTGACCAGGGAATGTTGAAATGAAAGACTGGACGACTTTTCTGGGTGCCGTGCAGCTTGGCGGGTGGGTGATCTATCCGCTCAGCGTGCTTGCCATCGTGGCGATCACGATCGTGATCGACCGCTCCTATGTTTTTCTGCGCTTTGCCGGTACACCCGAACCAGGTGCGCGGCCCCCGGCTGCCGCAGGCATGTCCTCGGGCCTTCTCATCGAGGGGTTGGATTCGCTGCCGGCGCGACATGTTTTCAGGCGCCTGAGCGTGCCGCTTTCGGACCGTCCCGCTGCACCCGTCTGGTACCGCGTGGCGAAGACCGAAGCTCTCGCGGCGACGATCGAGCGGGACATGAGCAAGGGCTTCTGGGTGCTGGAGACGATCGTGACCGCAGCACCGCTCCTTGGATTGCTGGGCACGATCGTGGGTATGATGCATTCATTCCAGCTATTCGGCGGAAACGGCCTGGTCAATCCGGGCGGCGTCACGGGCGGCGTCGCCCAGTCGCTGGTGGCAACCGCTGTTGGCCTGGTTGTGGCGTTGTTCTCGCTGTTCGCTTTCAACTACTTTTCACGTCGCCTTGAGCGACTGATGGACGAACTCGAGTCGTTTGCGAACGAGCGTATCAGCGAGATTCGCCTCGCTTCGGAAGGACAGGGTGCCGCGCCGTGAAGTTTCGTCGCTCTCGCGCCGCGAAGCGTGGCCGCATCGAAATCATTCCGATGATCGACGTCATGTTCTTTCTGCTGGCGACTTTCATGCTGGCATCGCTCGCCATGCAACGACTGGATGCAGTGAAAGTGAACCTGCCGTCGGGTCATGCGCAGCAGATGTCTGCGGATGGACCACCGACCGTGAGCATTGACCGGAGCAATGCGATTTTCGTCAACCGCCAGGCCGTTCGTCCCGATCAGGTAGAGCCGGCTGTCAGGCGCGCGCTGCGCCCGGACCATGACGTCATCATAGCGGCCGACGATGCAGCGGGACATGGCGTTGTCGTGCAGGCGATGCTGGCGGCCCGTCGTGCGGGAGCCGAACATTTTCTCGTTGCAGTTCATCGTGAATAGACCATGGCGCCGCCTCATCAAGGTGGGTGACAGCCGGAACGTCAGGGTCGCGATTGCCGCGGCACTGGGCACACTTGTATGGGGACTATTTCTTTTAATGCTGGGACGGAGTCTGCACGCAATACCGGTACCCGAACCTACGCGGGAACAACCGATGCAGATGAGGCTCGTTGAAATTCCGACTGTCGCTCCACCGTTGCATGCTGCGACAGTAGGTTCGACACAGACGGCCCCCAAGCCGCCAAAGGCCTCTCCCCCAAAACAGCCGTTAGTCAAAGCCGCGCGCGCCCCGACGCTGCCGGTTCGCCCACCCATTCCTGCCCGGCAGTCCGAGACGATGATACGCGCCCCGGGGCCGGCCGCGAAACCCGACGCCACGGCCCCTCAAACGGCAACGGCAGCAGCACCCTCGACGTCTTCCGACCGTGGCGCGACAACCGCTGAGCGGACGTCCGCGGAATCGGCGCCCGGCAACTCGCCAGCGCGCGCCATCGCGCAACCGCTGCCCTCAGTTCCCGACGAGTTGCGCGAGCAGGCCTACCAGACGGTCGCGATAGCCCGTCTTGTCATCCATACAGACGGATCCGTCGCTGTCGAGCTCATCAAGCCCACCCAGTACCCGCGTCTGAATCAGATTGTTGTCGAGACCTTGCGAAGCTGGCGATTCTTTCCAGCAATGCAGGACGGGCACCCGGTTGAAACCCGGCAGGAAATTCGCGTGCACTTTAACGTGAGCTAATGCGATGAGCGGTCACTCCAGCCGGACAGAAGCTCGAGGCGGCCGGCTCCGGGTCCGACCAACCGCGGACGTTCGTGGGCAGCAGGCGACCCTCTTGCACGAGCCTCCGAAGAAGGCCAGGTTCCGGTCACCTGAAACAGATGAGGTGAGCGTCATTTCCTGGCCGACCGCCAGCCAGGTCCAACTTCCGCTGCCTGACCTATTCCAGTCACGCAGTACAGCGATCAACGATCGTATCCCGAACGCGCTGAATACTCGCGAATTTATGTTCCGTTTTTAGACGCTTTCCCGCTAAAAGGGAAACTGCACGCCAAGTCAATGCTACTGGCGCCCACACTTGCATGCCAGGAAATCTTGCGTTGAGGCTGCGTAGGGATTCTGGTCATAGACGGTTATTGACCAGCTGGAACGCGGCGATCTGCGTGGAACTTTGGGCGGCGACAACAAGCCCTCTTCCGGGCAAATCTGGCCGAAACCTCCGACGCACATCCGACTCTATCTGTTGAATACACCGCGGACTCGCGGGCTCGTTCGCGGCCTCTTCTGCACGGTCGCGGGGCGCCTGTCGTCAGGTCTCGTCAGCCAATTGACGCACATCGTGCACGAACGCGTCGACCGGATCGTCGTCCGCGCCGATCAGGCGTGCATGCCCTTTCGCATCGAATATGTAGATCGCCGAGCTATGGGTTACCTCTTATCCACCGTTCGCGCGGGGCTCGTCAGCCTGGTAAGCGACGCGATAGCGTTGCGCGAGCGCCTTGATCGCGCTATCGGAACCGGTCAGGCCGACGTCGTGCTTTGCGTCGAACGCATCGACATACGCATGCATCACTGCGAGCGTGTCCCGCGCCGGGTCGACACTCACGAACAGGACCTTCACGTGTTGTGCGGCGTCGCCGAGCTGATGTGTCATCTGAGCGAGCTTGGCCAGCGTTTCCGGGCATACGTCCGGGCAATGCGTGTAGCCGAAGTAGACGAGTGTGACATCACCTGCCAGGTTCGCCTGACTGATCTGCTTGCCGGCGTCTGAGGTCAGCGCGAAATCCAGATCGGGCAAATGCCCCCGGACGTCCGTGAGCTTCCACGGCTCTTCATGGTGGCAGACGGCCGGTGAAACAGAGAGCGTTGCGCCGACAACGAGACGCACACAGCGATGAAAGAATGGGGGCATGGATCGCGGCATTGCCGTCGCAAAGATCAGGATCGAGAAGCACAGTCTATTGCGGAGAGCTTTCATTCGTCTGCCCGCGTAGTGCCTCATCCGCTTTACAACTCTCGACGACAAGGCTCCATTCGAGGGCCGTTGCGCCACAGGCCGCGTCACACGAGCGCGTCAAAATGTCGCGCGTAAGGCGGGAAGCGAAGAGGGAGTGCTTAACCTGCTTACAGAACCAGTGCTAAACTGCGCCCGCTAACAAATTCAACCGCTCATGACCTTTCACGTCCGTCGAAGACTCTGCGCATGGCTTGGCACGCTTGCCATGTGCCTCGTCGTGTTCGTGCCGGTCGTGAGCCAGCTGATTGCGTCGGCCCGCACCGGTGAACCGGTCGCAGTGCTCTGTTCGGCTATGCAAACGGATAGCGTAAGTCATCATGCGGGCGACCCGTTATCCGCCTGCGGCTACTGCGATCTGCTCGCGACCCACACGGCGCCGCCACCGATACCGCCGGCTGTTGTGCCGGTGCTTCTGTTGCCGGTCGCAATTGCGGCAGCCGTGCTGTCCACACGCTTTACTCCGATCGGCGCTTTTCCGTCCGGCCGCCCACGGGACCCTCCCGCCTTTTCCTGACCGTCGTTCGCCGCAGCAATAGTACGCGCCCATCCAGGGCGCGCATGCGGCATTTATCAACGCACGCAGGAAAAGATCACATGCTTTGCTTCGCTCCGCGAAAAGTTCGCGGCGGCACACGCACGCGCCGTGTTGCATTCGGATTGTTGCCCCTCGCACTCGTCGGCCATCCTGCATTCGCAGATACAGCCGGCATCACAACCGCCCCCGCTGCGGCCTCTTCCGTTAACGCAACCGGCGCGGACCACGCGGTCACCACATTACCGCCAGTTTCCGTAACCGCGAGTGGCGCCGGGAGCTATCGCCCCGTCGTTGATCCGAACCTGCCCGCGTCGACCGAGACGGTCACGCGCGACCAGTTCAAAAACTGGAACGTCGTTAACACGGAAGACGTACTGAAGTATCTGCCGAATCTTGCGGTGCGCAAACGCTTCATCGGCGATCTGAACTCGATCATCGCGGTGCGCGGCACGAGTAACGTACAAAGCGCGCGCGGTCTGGTCTATGCGGACGGGCTGCTGCTGTCGAATCTGCTCGGCAACAGCTATTACTTTCCGCCGCGCTGGTCCATGGTGTTTCCGGATGAGATCCAGCAGGTAGACGTGATCTACGGTCCGTACTCCGCGCTCTATCCGGGCAATTCGCTCGGCGCAACCGTGCTGATCACGACGCGGATGCCCACCAGATTCGAAGCGGACGCGACCGTGAAAGCGTTCACGCAGCACTTCGACCTGTATGGGGTTAATCAGAATTTCAACGGCACTGAGACGAGCGCGACGATTGGCGATCGCGTTGGAAAGTTTTCGTATTTTGTTGGTGCCAATCATTTCGAGAACACGAGCCAGCCTCTACAGTTCGCCACGCTCGCAAAGTCGACCACGCCTGCAAAACCGGGCGACACGCCGGTCACCGGCGCGTATTTCTATAACAACCAGACCAACGCGCCGACCGCAGTGCTCGGCGTGAACGGCGAAGGGATCGAACGAACGATCCAGGACCAGCTGAAACTGAAGATGCAGTACGACTTCACGCCGACCGTGCAGGCCGGCTTCACGCTTGGCTACTGGCATCAGACCTATAACAGCGAGACGTCGACATTCCTGCGGGATGCGAACGGCAATCCGGTATATAGCGGCAAGGTTGCGATCAACGGATTCGAGTACAACATTCCGGCCGCCGCGTTCGCACCGAGCCTCGGCACCAGCGAGAACTGGCTGTACGGCGCGTGGCTGAAGACGCACAACGCTACCGGCTGGAACGGCGAAGCGATCGCATCGTACTATGACGTGTCGAACAGCGTTGCACGCACCGCCAACGCTGGCGGACCCGGCAACGGCCCGGGCGTCGTTACGTTCGGGGACGGCACCGGCTGGAAGACGCTGGACCTGAAGACCACCTACACACCGGCGACGCCGCAGGCAGGTTTCTGGAATCACGCCCTCACGTTCGGATATCACTACGACAACTATTTCCTCGACAACGAAACCTTCAACACCGCGGCATGGCGCGACGGTTCAGCTAGCAGCTTCGCCAACGCGTTCAAGGGCCGCACACAGACTCAGGCTGCCTATGCGCAGGACGCGTGGCGCTTCCTGCCGCGCTGGAAATTCGTCTACGGTGTGCGCTATGAGGACTGGCGCGCCTACGACGGCTCCCAGTCGCTCAGCGCGACGACTCTGCCTTATGCCGGGGCCGACCAGCATCATTTTTCACCGAAGGCGTCGCTGTCGCTCGACGTCACCGACGATCTGACGCTGCGTGCGTCGATTGCTCGCGCGTACCGTTTCCCGACAGTCGGTGAACTGTTCCAGGGGAAGATCAACGGTTCGTCGATCATCAACAACAACCCGAATCTGCAGCCCGAGGACGACCTCTCAAAAGAGTTGACTGCGGAATGGGCACACTGGAACGGTTTGTTCCGGCTGTCGCTGTTTCAGGACGATGTGAAGAACACGATTTTCAGCCAGACCGACACGACCGTGATTCCGAACATCACGAACTTCCAGAACATCGGCAAGGTGCGCTCGCGCGGCGTGGAAACCAGCTATCAGGGGCAGGATGTGTTCGTGCGCGGCCTTGACCTGATTGCGAACGCCGCGTACACGCAGTCGAAGATTCTTGCCAATGCGCAGAACCCCGCGACGGTAGGCAAATACTTCTACCGGATTCCGCTGTGGCGCGCGAACGTTGCCGCCACGTATCATTTCGACGCCCGTTCGGCGCTGACGCTTGCGGTGCGCTATTCGGGGAGGCAGTACAACACGCTGACCAATACCGACTCGAATCCGGACGTGTTCGGCGGGACGAGCTCGTACACGGTTGCGGATGCGAAGTTCACGTTCCGGCCGACAAAGCTGAGCGAGATCGGCGTGGGCGTCGACAATATTTTCGACTCGCGCTACTTCGTCTATCACCCGTACCCGGGCCGCACCTTCTATGTCGAAGGCCGGCTGCATCTGTAAAGGAGGGGGTATCTCATGTCCACTGCCGCAACCGACTCGCGTTCGACACCGGGCACCGCCGCAGCTGCGAGCCGCAGCTATCGCACGCTGTGGCGCTGGCATTTCTATGCCGGTCTGTTCGTGATGCCTTTTCTCGTGGTGCTCGCATTGACCGGCACGCTGTACTGTTTTCAGCCGCAGATCGAGCCGCTGCTGTATCCGCACAGGCTGGTGGTCGAGCCGCGCGATGTAACGCGCCTCGGCGAAGATTCGTTGCTGGCGAACGCGCGCCTGGCGCTGCCAGCGGACTCGCTAGCAATGACCGCGCGCATCTCGTCGCGCGCAGATCGCAGCGTGGAGTTCATTTTCCGCCAACCCGATGGCGAAAAGCAGAGCATCTACCTGAATCCGTACGACGGCACGGTGCTCGGCACGCTCAGTGTCGACCAACGCTTCATGCAGATTGACCGGATGATTCACCGCAAGCTTCTGCTCGGCAAGCCGGGCGAACTGCTGATGGAACTCGTTGCGTGCTGGACGCTCGTGATGATCGGCACCGGTATCGCGTTGTGGTGGCCGCGCGCGGGCACGACGCTGCGTGGCGCGCTCGTGCCAAGCTTCGCGCTGCGCGGCCGACCGCTGTGGAAAAGCATGCACGCGGCGCTTGGCATCTGGCTCGCCGCAGGCGCCCTTGCATTCGTCGTGACCGGCTTGCCATGGACGGGCTCATGGGGCAAGCATTTCAAGTCGCTCTCGGCAAGTCTCAACCTCGGCTCTCCACCGGGCTCGTGGGGCGGACTGCCGCTACACTCGATACTGCCGGGGGGTGCCGCTCAACTCGCAGCCGTGGTGGGCAACGCGGCCGATAGCCAGGAGGCTGGCATGGATTCGATGCCCGGCATGACGATGGATGACCTGCCGCTGCCGCAGATACCGTGGGCCGCGGGCGCAGCGACGGTACCGCAGTCGCAGGATGCCGCCCCCACGGTATGGACACTCGGCCGCGTCGTGGCGCAAATGCGTGCGCTCGGTCTGCCCGATGACTACGACGTTGCGTTGCCCGCCTCCGCCAGCGGCGTATATACGGTGTCGTATTTCCCGCCGGACCCGAAGCTCGAGCGCACGGTCTATATAGACCAGTACAGCGGCGCGATCCTGAAAGATATCCGCTACGGTGATTACGGCGCGGTGGGAAAGGCGGTGTCATACGGCACGTCGCTGCACATGGGTCGCTACTTCGGCCTCGCCAATCAGATTGTTTGCGCGGCGCTCTCGCTCGGCCTCGCGACGCTTGCCTTCACTGGGCTGTGTGATGTGGTGGAAACGCCGACCGGCGGGCAGGCTTGGGGCGCCCGGACGTGATCGCGCAGTGGTGCCAATGCGCGGCTGGAAGCTCGGGCTCGCGGCGCTCGGCGTGGTGTTTCCATTGATGGGCGTCACGCTCATCGCGGTCTGGCTGGCCGACCGCATGCTATCTGGCCGCCCGCTCCAGCCGCTGGCGGACTGAAGACGCAGTGCAACCCTGTACCCAGGAGATCAACATGAAGCCCACACTCAAATTCATTCTGTTTGCCGCGCTTTGCGGTTGCGCGGGAGGTGCTGCAGCGGCTCCCGCATCCGTGATGGTTTCCGACTGCTGGATACGCCTGCTGCCGGGCGACTTACCATCGGGCGGCTATTTCAGCGTCATGAACATGAGCGGGAAGCCGATCGACCTGACCGGCGTGCAAACTGACGCGTACGGCATGGCGATGCTTCACCAGACGCAGAGCAACGGCAGCACGTCGAAAATGGTGATGGTCCATAAGGCAACCGTGCCTGCGAACGGCACGCTGTCGTTCACACCGGGCGGATACCACGTGATGCTGGAACAGCCGAAAAAGCCGCTCAAGGTGGGGATGTCGATTCCGTTCACCTTCACATTCAGCGACGGCGAGCAGGTGAAGGCCGAGTGCGAGACGAAAAGTCCTGCGACCATGGGTCACTGAGCTGGCCTTCGCTCGGCGCGCGGTCCGGTTGAATACCTGACGCGCACCGCAAGCCGGAATTCCGACCGGGAGCAATGTATGCGTGCTATCGACCTCCTGTTGCGTGCGACATTCCATCTGATTGTGGGCGCCATGCTGGCCGTTGTGCTGTGGGGTTTCTGGATCGTGTCACTGACGGGATCTTCGGGCGCGGCAGACGCGCCCGTCGTGCAGATTCTTCGTCCCTGTCCTTGCATGGCTACGGCCCGACCGGCGAATCCCGCTGCCCGCACCTGAACTGCGAGCCGTGCCCGCGCCTTCGTCACGAGCGCCTGATCAGGATGCCCGTGAGGGAAGCTGTCCGCGCCAGTTCTGCGCGATAATCGGCGGTGCAATGGCTGCCGCAAGGCATTAATAGGGAATATGGTGAGGCGACTGCCAAGGCCATAGCTGTGCCCGCAACTGTAAGCGCGAAGTCCGACATCATGAAGCCACTGGGCAACCGGGAAGGCGACGCCGGACGAGGATGCGTAAGCCAGGAGACCTGCCGCGCCCGGGACGCAAACGCGCCCGGCTCAAGCTACCCGTACCGGGTGGTTCAACTGGCATGCGAGGAATTCATGCAACAGCGCTACCTTTCCCATCTTTTCGACGACGGTCCACATGCGCTACGCAGCAAGGTCATCGGGATCCTTTCGCTGCTCGTCGCAGCTAACATTGGTATCTGGATCTGGGCGCTGACCGCGCTACATGGCCGGCCGGCGCTGATCGGCACGGCGTTGCTCGCCTATACGTTCGGCTTGCGTCACGCGGTCGACGCCGACCACATTGCAGCGATCGACAACACCACGCGAAAGCTGATGCAGGGTGGCAAACGGCCGGTTGCCGTGGGGTTTTTCTTTTCCCTGGGCCACTCCACGATCGTCATCGCGCTGTCGATTGCCGTTGCGTTCGCGGCCGTTACGCTGAAAGCACGCTTCGAAGACATTAAAGCGATCGGCGGCATTATCAGCACCTCCGTCTCAGCAGGTTTCCTGCTGGTGCTGGCAATTGTGAACGTGATGATTCTCGTGTCGGTCGTAAAGACTTTTCGCCGTGTGCAACGAGGCGAGCGCCTTGTGGAAGAAGATCTCGACATGCTGCTCAACAAGCGCGGCATCCTTTCGCGAATCTTTCGCCCGCTGTTCCGGCTCGTCTCGCGTAGCTGGCATATGTATCCGATCGGCTTCCTGTTCGGGCTGGGCTTCGATACCGCCACGGAAGTCGCGCTATTCGGCATTTCAGCCGCTCAGGCCGCCAACGGCATGTCGCTCGCGACGATCCTGATTTTCCCGGCGCTTTTCACCGCTGGCATGTGCCTGATCGATACCGCCGACGGTGTGCTGATGCTCGGCGCCTATGGCTGGGCGTTCATGAAGCCGATCCGCAAGCTGTACTACAACATCACCATCACGTTCGTGTCGGTAGTCGTGGCCATGTTGATCGGCGGCATCGAAGCGCTGGCGCTGATCGCTGACAAACTGGACCTGAAGGGCGGTTTCTGGGAACTCGTCGGCACCGCGTCGGACAATTTCGGCTTGCTCGGCTACGCGGTAATTGGCGTCTTCGTCGTCAGCTGGTTGGCCTCTGTACTTTTCTACAAGCTCAGGCGCTACGACGATTTGCCTGTCAATATCGGCTGATCGAGAATGTTCGGACGCGTTGATGGTCCGAGGCAAAGTGCGGCCGATCGGCACCATATGATGGCGTGCGAAGCGCTCGTGGATATTGGCTGAGAACGTGTCCACGGCTTCGACAGCCAGCGATCACTCGCACGACAATGACGGTCCCGGAAGAGCCTGAACGTGTCGGGCATTGGGCATTGAACGG
Source organism: Paraburkholderia sp. RAU2J (assembly GCF_003634845.1). Classification (NCBI taxonomy): domain Bacteria; kingdom Pseudomonadati; phylum Pseudomonadota; class Betaproteobacteria; order Burkholderiales; family Burkholderiaceae; genus Paraburkholderia; species Paraburkholderia sp. RAU2J. Next base: position 487,833 of record NZ_RBXG01000004.1, on the reverse strand, counting down.
ATGCGCTTCTGACACCAGCCGATTGAGGCGCGCACCCGCATCGAAGCCGGAATTACGGCACACCACGACAACTCGGGTCTTTGTGCCCTGAATGTCTCGTTATGGTTGGGGTTCGGCCGCTCCTTCTTCGCGGTTAAGTGACTGCTGAGGGTCGACACGGGTCCTTGCTTCTTGTTGGATGATCGCGCGGCGGATCAACACTCAGGCGGCAGGCCGATCGTCAGTATTATTCCTTTGTCGTTTTCGGTTGTTGAGGTTGATGCTGCGGGTCAGGTCCGCGTTGCGTCGGAGCCCTTGTACATGCGTCCGGGGGCGATACATAGCGCACGTCGTCGCAGCAGCACGCATAGACCGGAAATCCGTACACGTTCGTGCGGATGATAGTCGTTGGCCCGTGCAGCGGGCACACCGCTTTCATGGCGCCTCCTGAGACTCACCTATGAACTGTCTATGGTACCCGCGGCCCGTCACTTCGACACGGCCAAACACCGGTTCGCGCGTGCGGCAGCTGGTTTTCCCGAGCGACGGTGCGCGGCCAACTCCAGCCGTTCGCCATGGCGCCTGCCCGGACTATCGAACGTCGGCTTTACTCATTAGCTGCCCGTCTGAGCCGGTGACTATGTTTTACCGAGGCAGTTTCTCGGGACACTTCGTGCAAGTAAAGAGCCGAGCACGAATATCTGCGCCGCTTCGCCCGCGACGCACTATGAGTTGTCCCGTGCATTCTGTCGGGAGGCGCCTTCGAGACGAGGGCTACCATTCTCGCCCGCAGACGCCTTCGCAGGTATGGTCCACGCCCTGGAGCGATTGCGCGAACGTTCGCAAGATATGCCAACTCCGAGGAGCGCAACTGAGTAAATTAACGTATAGCCAAATCCGCCCAGCATGAAGCAACAAGACGCCAATGCGGCTGGCGTAAGAATCCAGCGCTGATAACCGCGCGCGATCTTGAAGAAGCAGTAGATGCAGACGAGGTAAAGCACAAGGAAGTTCTGATTCGCAAGTAGCACGAGAACAGTAAGATGAACATGAAAGAACGCTACGGCGAGGAGAACGCCGAAGAAGCACGCGGTCAGCAGGAGTAACGCATTGCGCGGCACACCACGTTTATCGAGTTCGGCGAAGAGCGGGGGAAGGAGACCGCTGCGTGCGGCGGCGTAGTACAAGCGACTCGCGCCAAAGATCCACGCGTTCGCAGTGGCCAGGATCACCACCAGCGTGACCACGAATAGGGCCATGCGCCGGTCTGGAGAAACCAGGTGTGCCAGACCTTCTGTGGTGTTGACTCGAGAAGTCCCGATGGAAGCGCCGTTCACGGTTGCTGCCAGGATGAAATACAGTCCGATCACCACAAGGAAGGACAGGAAATACGCTCGGCTGATGGACGTTTTCGGATCCTTGAATTCCTCGAGTCCGAATGAAACATTTTCCCATCCAAGAAACGCCCAAAAGACCAATGCGACTGCCTTCCACAGCCTTCGTAGATCTATATCCGCCCAGTGCGGACTTATCCAGAGTTCGACACCGGATCGAAGATCGGATGTGTGCATCGCACCGAGTAATAACACGGTGGCTGTGATCATGACGAGTGAGACCGTGTTCACAAGCGCAGCGGCACGGACGCCGCTCAGATTGATGCAGATCGGGCCGACCAGGAAAGCTATCGATAGCGGGAGCAGCATCGTACGATCGATTCCGAAGACAACCAGCGCGTAGCTAGCGCCGATCATCGCCTGAGCGGGAAGGACGAGTGGCAAGGTCCCGCATAAGACGGCGGCCACAGCATATTCGCCAGGTCGTCCAAGCGCCGCCTCGGCATACCGAGACAGGCCTCCGGCGGAAGCATATCGGGTGCCCAGAACGGAGAATATGCACAGTAGCGGGAAGCATAAAATCGCGCAGGTGAGCCAGGCAATCGCTGCTATTTGTGGCGAACTGATTTGCAATGCCAAGCCGGGAAGTCCAAAGAGGCCCGAGCCGACTACCATGCCGACGGCAAGAACAGTGCCTGTGAATACTGAGATCTGACAGCGCAGGTTATTCATATTGTTCCTTGCGGGCGCTTAGTGCCCGGTTGCCGCCGCGAAGCACGAATACCGGATTCGCGATATCGCGCCGATGAGCGCAATGCGATTGCCATTTGTTCGCAGGTTCGCGAATAGCACGCTTCCCTGGGCCGCTCGATTGCGGCGTTTTAACGCTAAAAAAATGGCGGATCGGGTGTAGTGACTTGCCTATACTTCCGGACGCAAGTCCGATCCGAAACTCCCATTTTGGGGGGATGACGATGACAAGAACCGAGAGCGTTTATGCGGCAATTCAGCACATTTACGAGGCGATGCTTTCACCCGACGAGTGGGAACTTGCTTTAGCGAGCATGACCACTGCAGTCGGCGCAAGCAGAGGCTTGTTGGTAGCGACCCAACATGGTGCGGCGACGCTTTCGGTGTCTACCGGATTCGATCCGACACGCGGGCGCCCAACTCGCGTTCGTTCTGACTAAAAGTAGCTGAGTTCATCGCCCGATTTACCCCCAGCGCTGGGGGTTTAATTGATAGCGACGCACAAATTTGAATTCTTACTTCTGGGATATTCGCCAGCGGGCATACGGCCACGCGGCAAGTCGTGGAATGAATCCGCCGGGGCCGCCGATTGATGTTGTCTACGGGGTACGCACGCCATGTCGAGGACTTCAAGCACAAAGCTCGGAGCACACATTCGGCACGTGTGCGCACTGAAATTTCACAGCGCGACCATCATTCCGTCCGTTGTGGCTGCCACGCGTGAAATCGTCGGTGCCGATTTTGGTCACTTTATGTGGTCGGACGAGAGATTCGCGATATCGAGCGTCTATAGCGAAATAGATGAAGCCTACAAAACCTTGGGCGCATATGAGCACCTGCGCCGTACGGGTCATGTGAGTCAGCTTATCGGTGACTTTTCAGAGTGGATGAGCCTGAGTTGCGGCTTCACGAACTCCGACCACCTCGGTCCTGCGCTCGAACGGAGTGCTTTCTATGGGGAAGTGCTATCACCTACCGGAGGCCGACATTTCATCAACGTTGTTGCGCGGCACGGTGCACGGGGCTGGGGATCTTTGATTCTCGTTCGCGAAAAAGGGCGGCGCCCTTTCACGGATGCCGAATATCGACTTGTCGACGCTTTTAGCAGGCATATTGGGAACGCAGTTCGCCATGGCAGCGACAGTGATGGCCCGTTTGCGGATGGAGCGAGGTCTGGGATACTTGTCGCGGATTGGAATGGCCGCATTCGGCACCAAAGTCGTTTTGCCTACAGACTAATGCTTGAATCCATTGACCGAACATGTTCCACAGGTATAGGAGATGACAATCTACCTTCAGAACTCGCTTCGGTGGTTCGAAGCTTGCGTGCGATCGAACGCGGCTTAGCGGTCGGCCCGGCAGTCAAAGAGATCACCAATAGATGGGGACGGTTCACCTGGAGCGCTTACCCGTTGAATGACCTTGGCTGTGTTCTTCACTGTCAGCACCAGGAGCCGATCCTGTTGCAGGCGTTACGTGCGGCGCGGAGCGCGGGGCTAAGCGACCGCAAGCAGATTGTCGCCGCGCGCCTGGTTTGCGGCTCAAGCTACCACTGCATCGCCTGTTTGCTGGATGTGAAGGAAAGTACCGTCGTGGACTGCGTGAGAAACGTCTATTGGCAACTTGGCGTGAGTTCCGTGAGCGAACTCCGGCAACGGCTTCTCAATAAAGTAGCCGCGTCTGAGGTGCGTTGAGAGACGAAAGGCGCGACCGGCACAAACACTTTCGTCAAGTGAGCAACAGATCGTCCACCAGAGACCGTACCTAGCGCATCGGGCGAGCCAAGTGCCCCGTCCACGAGTGTCGATGGACGCCGTCCATCGGGCATCCACTGCCGTTCGGCGGGCAGCGGTTGAACTGGCCGGGACCTGACGGGCGAGTTGTGCACCGTTCTTATGCAAAGCTTCACCTTTAGGCCGAAGAAGCAACACACACTCTGTCGTGGCGATTGAAAGGCCGCTAGTCGCGCTGAGCCGCCTTCTGAATGTCTTAGCGACGTTCCGAGCCAATGTCCCATCATGGCCGAGAGCACCAGTTCCGTGAACGTTCTACAGAGCTGACGTTGGAGTCGTCAATGCCAGCTCTCCGGCGAGGTGGCTGAACGCGTCCTGCCGGCCAGTTTCTGCCGCTCGCCGACTCACTCAGAGCGACATCCAGCTGTCCTCTTCGCTCAAACAGCGGACGCCCGACCAAACGGGCTCGCCGCGTCACGGCCCAAGCCGTCACTGCACTGAGCGCTCCCATCGACCGCTGCGAGTCCTTCCGATACCGGCCAAAGGCTTTCGGGGCCGAGGAGGGTTGTCAGTTTGAGATGACTGGTCATATAATCGCCGGCATGAATGCTCGCCGCACGGAAGATTTCCACGAAAAACTGCTTAACGCAGGTGTCACCCTGTTTGCCGAAAAGGGCTTTCACGGCACCGGCGTGAAGGATATCGTCGATCGCGCAGGGGTCCCCAAGGGCTCGTTCTACAACTACTTCGCAAGCAAGGAAGCATTTGGCGCAGCGATCCTCCGGCACTATGCGGACGAACAGGCAGCCGAGTGGGAGCAGTATTCACGCACTGCGGATTCGCCGGACCCGTTGCTGGCGCTTCGCACCATCTATGAGCGGATCGTCGCCGACTACGAGGCTTGCGAAGACCGTTGCGGCTGCCTGCTCGGCAATTTCGCCGGCGAAATTGCGCAGTCGAGCGAGCTTTGCCGGGATACCGCGCGTCACACAGTCGACGAATGGCGCGTCGGCTTTGCCGACTATCTTCGCCGCGGCCAGGACTTCGGTTCAGTGCGACGTGACCTGCCCGCAGATGCAATGGCCGACTTCTTCTGGAACGCATGGGAAGGCAGCCTGTTGCGAATGAAGCTGGAAGACTCCATTGAGCCTCTGAAGGCCTGCATGCGCTTGATGTTCGATATAACTTTTAAACCCGTACCCTAGCGGGGTGGTCCGCATCACTCGTCTATGCTGTGCCCGGTCGCGTTCTTTGACTTCCGGTTGAGACGACCGGTCATTTTGTTGCAGCCAAAAAGGAATCCCATGCAGAACTTCACCTTCCACAATCCGACCAGGATCATTTTCGGCGAAGGCCAGATCGACGCGCTTGACGCTGAAGTGCCGCGCGACGCACGCGTGCTGATCACGTGCGGCGGCGGAAGCATCAAGCACAATGGTGTGCTCGCGCAAGTGCAGGCGGCGCTCGGTGAGCGCGCATGGTTCGTTTTCGGCGGCATCGAACCGAACCCGACCTACGAAACGCTGATGCAAGCCGTAGAACTGGCACGCGAAAAGAACATCGACTTCTTGCTCGCGGTGGGCGGCGGCTCCGTGATCGACGGCACGAAGTTCATCGCGGCGGCGCTGAAGTTCGACGGTGAGCCGTGGGACATCCTGGCGAAGCAAGCCAAGGTGACTGACGCGATGCCGTTTGGCAGCGTGCTGACGCTGCCCGCGACCGGTTCGGAAATGAACAACGGTGGCGTGATCAGTTACCGGGCGAAAGGCGACAAGCTCCCGTTTCGCAGTGAGGCGACCTATCCCCGCTTTTCCGTCCTCGACCCGACGACCACCTACTCGTTGCCGCCGCGGCAAATCGCGAACGGCGTGGTCGATGCGTTCGTCCATATCGTCGAGCAATACCTGACCTACCCCGTTGGCGCACAAGTGCAGGACCGGTTTGCCGAAGGGCTCCTCGCCACGCTGATCGAAGTCGGTCCGAAAGCCCTCGCCGAGCCGCTCAACTACGAGGTGCGGGCAAATCTGATGTGGACCGCAACCCTGGCGCTCAACGGCCTGATCGGCGCCGGCGTGCCGCAGGACTGGGCGACGCACATGCTCGGTCACGAGATCACCGCGTTGCACGGCCTCGATCACGCACAAACGCTTGCGATCGTCCTGCCTGCGATGCTGACGGCACGCCGCGCGCAGAAGCACGCGAAGTTGCTGCAGTACGCCGAACGCGTATGGAACATCACTGAGGGCAGCGAGGAAGAACGCGTGACCGCGGCGATCGCCGCCACGCGCGGGTTCTTCGAGCGGATGACGGTCCCAACGCGACTGCGCGATTACGACATAGGCGGCGACTCAATCGAGACGCTGATCGCGAAACTGCAGGAGCACGGCATGACCGCATTGGGGGAACACGGTGACGTCACGCCCGAAGTCAGCCGCCACGTGTATGAACTTGCGGTTTAGGCGAGCAAACAGGAGTCATCCAATGAGGTTCACCGGCTTGCTTGTGCTCGCGTGCGCTGCGTTCGTCGGTGTTTCCGGCATTGCGCTTGCCGACGACGGCCCGCTTGCACCCCGGCAGGTCCCCGCGAAGACCCTGCCAGTGCCGACCGATGTCAGCCCTGAATTGCAAAAGCTCATCGCGGCGCCATTGAACCCCTCCTGGAATGTCCTATGGACGACGGGCGAGCAATGGAGAGCCGCTGCCAGCGCGCAGGCTGCCAAGGCCATGCAAACGCTTCCGGCCATGCGGGAACGCCTCGGCGTTACAGTGCAGCCCTTGACGATGAACGGGGTGAGAGTGTACGTCGTGACGCCCGCCGTCATTCCGCCCGAACACCGCGACAAGGTACTCATTCACATTCATGGCGGCTGCTACGAACTGTACCCTGGCGAGTCGGGTACGAGCGAGGCCGTCATCATGGCGGGCCTTGGGCACTACAAAGTGATTTCGGTCGACTACCGTATGCCGCCCGAAGGTTACTTTCCCGCAGCGCTCGACGACGTCGAGACGGTGTACAAGGCGGTACTACGGACGAACGATCCGGAGGACGTGGGCGTTTTCGGGACCTCGGCCGGTGGTGCTCTGGTACTCGAACTGATGCTGCGCGCGAAGCAGGAAGGGCTGCGAATGCCTGGTGCGATAGCACCCGGTACGCCCATGTCGGACCTCACGAGGACCGGGGATTCGTTCTACACGAACGAAAAGGTGGACAACGTCCTGGTTTCGCGCGATGGATTCTGCGATGCCGCGGCGGTTGTCTACGCGCACGGTCATGATCTGAAGGACCCGCTGCTGTCACCTGTCTACGGAGATATGCATGGCTTTCCGCCGGCGATCCTGACCACGGGGACACGGGACCTGCTGCTGAGCAACACGGTCCGTGTGCACCGGAAGCTTCGGGAGGCGGGTGTCGATGCGCAACTCGAGGTTTTCGACGGCATGTCGCACGCTCAATACCAGGTCGATGACCGTGTGCCGGAGACCAAGGAGGCGTTCGGAGAAATCACCGCATTTTTCGACAAGCATCTCGGCCATTGATGCGGCATCTTTACTATTGTGTTTCCAACCCCCGTCTCGGAGTAGAGAAAAAATGCAGCAACACACCATTGGAACGTCGAACCTTCGAATCGCACCGCTCGTCTTTGGCGGCAACGTCTTCGGCTGGACGGCCGATGAGCGAACGTCGTTTTCCATCCTCGACGCCTTCGTCGACCTTGGCTTGAACTTCGTTGATACCGCCGACAGCTACTCGCACTGGGCCGAGGGCAATCAGGGGGGCGAGTCCGAAACCATCATCGGCAAGTGGTTCAGGCAAAGCGGCAAGCGCGACAAGATCGTGCTTGCGACCAAGGTCGGCATGTGGAAGAAGCGGCCGGGGCTGTCGGCGGCCAACATCGAGGCAGCCGTCAACGAGTCGCTGCGCCGGTTGCAGACCGATTACATCGACGTCTATTTCTCCCACATCGACGACGACAAGACGCCGTTCGAAGAGACGCTCGGCGCATATCAGAGGCTGATCGAGGCGGGCAAAGTGCGCGTGATCGGAGCGTCGAACTTCAGCGGCGAGCGGCTCGAGGCAGCACTGAAGGTATCAAAGGAATCGGGATTGCCGGCGTATCAGGTTCTTCAGCCGGAGTACAACCTTTACGATCGGAAGGGCTACGAAACCGATCTCGAGCCGGTCGTGCAGACCCACGAATTGGCGGTGGTTACTTTCTTCAGCCTGGCGAGCGGTTTCCTGAGCGGAAAATACCGTTCGAAGGCTGACGCGGCGAAGGGTGCGCGCAGCGCGCTCGTGGACAAGTATTTTAACGACCGCGGGTTGCGGATCGTCGATGCTCTTGTTGAAGTCGCGAAGCGCAACGACACGACACCTGCAACGGTGGCGCTCGCCTGGATCATCGCGCGGCCGAGCGTGACGGCGCCGATTGCCAGTGCGACGTCGGTGGAGCAACTGAAAGGGTTGGCTGCAGCAACTCACTTGCAGCTTTCTTCCGAAGACATGAAGCTGCTCGACGAAGCCAGCGCACCGGCGCAATAACCGGGTAGTGTCCGATGGCTGGGGGCTCGCGCGAACTGACTGGATAACAGGCACTTTATGCGAGATCCCAGGCCAGCTATCCCGGCATTCGCAGTTGAGTTCCGGCGAGTTTGTGGAAAGACAGAAAGCTGGCCGTCAACAGCGTGCTACCGATATACCGACGGCGAGTGGAAAGTGCCAGTCCGCATAAGGCATAACCTGCGGCGGAATCCAGACCGAAAGCGCGGGCGGGACATGCACGCGACTCAGACGCGAGGTCGCAACTCCGACTAGCAGAAGCACGCCCTCGGCGCTCGCGGGACAGGTGCATATGTTTCTGCCCGCTGTCAGCCAGATGGCCGAACGACTGTTGCACCCCGAAAGCTGTCGTAGAGGGGATGCCGGCTTCTATGTCCGGAATGGGTCGGGAGTGTGAGTTCGCTGATGCAGAAAGCTGCCGCTCGGCCGCTCGATGCTGCCACTGTCGGCAATCCGTCGCACTGCCGACGTACAACCACGTCCTCTCCAACGTCGGCTCTGGCCGAGTTGCGCGCGTAGCGCGTCCGTCAGGTTCCGGAACATCGCGGCCGCTTTAGGGTAGCCCGTCGGAAATGTGTCACAGCTTCGCCAGGAAATGGAGAACTTTCGTGCGACGCCGCCGGCCAACCGTTTGCTCTTGTCGAGGAATCCCTCGATGGGTCGCGAGAAAGACGGCAATACCGGTTTCCGGTTCGCAATGAGGCGCGCCAGCACGCACCGCCGGTTGTCGAGTTTCGTCGTGAGCGGACAGTCGACGCGTTCCCCACGGCCATATCGAAGCCACGGGGCCGCGCTTTTCTCCTCGCTACCCCGATCACGCCTGTTCTTTCGTGACGTGTGAAAGAATACGCCTATTCTGAAACCCGCCGTTACGCAATCTGACGGGCAAAACAGCCTCTGTTCGTGAAGACAGGACGAAGCTTGCAACGGGGGGCATCCTCATGGGGCAGTATGGAGCCAAGGCGATCCTCTCAACGAACGGCGAACCCCGGCAATCAATTGCCTTTTCACTGGTTGCGGACGGCGTCCTCAGTCTGGGTCGTCGACGTGCCTCGTCGTCGGCTGACGCCCGAACGTACCGCGGCATGGTGCAGAATTCGGTGATAGGTCATTGCGCCATAGCCTCAACCGCGCTCATGGTGTCACGCAGCTGCGTGACACCCAATTCGATGCGGGTCGTCCGGTTTGACGCCCCGTTCAGAACAACGATGCCTGACGCGGATCACGCGCGGGCGGTCGCGAGGCGTTAGCCGCCTTGCGACTGCGCGCGGACCCGCGCCGCTGGGCGACACGGCGTAAATGCGCGATCAGGGACACGGTCTGCATGCCCGCCGTAAGCGTGAGTGCAAAGTGTCCGATGTGTCCCGGCGCACCCGGGCGACAGGCGCGCAGCGACGGCCGCAGCGAAAGGCGTCGGGCGCGGGCGATCAACTGGCTGCGGCTCATACCGGGCCAGCAATCCGCGACGAACTGGCGGGCGGTGGCGGGCAGTGACTCGGGGGCGACGTCGCCGGGCAACGCCAGGGCAACGAGTTCAAATGCATCAGCCATCGTGGAACACTCTCCTCCTCCAACGTCGTGCGAAGCAGGCCGGCGAACATTTCTGCCTGTGGGTTCGCGAACCCGTATCTGCTATCCGGTTCGGATCTTGCCACAAGTCGCGATATGAATAGCGCCGCTATCTATGCCTGATCATTCACTACGGTCTGCACCACCGCCTTGATGTTGCAGGAGGCGCCGATGCCTGCAAACGCTTCGTGACTCTGTGAACGACAAACCACCGCGCTCGATCACAGCAACAAGATCGAAGCTCTACTCAGAATCGTCATCTGACCGGGACGTCGCGACGGTGGCAGCCCGCCATCTGGCGAACGCATGTGTCGGGACGCACGAACTCTGAAAGTTACAATCCACAAAAGGTGAGCTAGAATCAGGTGCATTCTTCACCAAAGGATCGCTCACCATGCAAATGCAAAGCTGGGTAGGAACGATCGAGCGCGAATGGCATCAGTTGCGCCGCGCTGACCCTACCCTCGACGTCGAAAAGTTTTCCCGTCACGTCATTGCAGCAAACAAGACTGGCTTCCTGTCAGCCGAGTCGATCGCCGCCATCGCAAATGCTCTTCTCACCAGCACGCTCAGTCGCGCGCCGGACCTGGGCCGCTGGCTACTGGAGCGCATCGGCACGAACCGGCATCCGGCCTGGCGAATGGCAATGGCCATTTCTCTCGTCACACCAACGGGAGGCGAGGCGGACCTTGAGAAGGGTAATGTGATTTTCGAAGATGTGATGAAGGATGAGACCGCGGACGGTCATCTTCGCGGCATGGCCGCCGCCGCGCTGGCCGACAGCGCCCGACTCGGGCGCGGCATGCAGGCCGACGTGAGCCACGCGCTCTCGCTTTACGAGCAGGCCATCAAACTGGGGCACAAGGCCTCAGCTCACAATCTCGGGCTGTTCTGGGAGGGCGCGTGGGGTGCAGAAGACAGTAGCGGTATGCCGGACCGCACGAAGGCTATACAAAGTTATCGACGCGGTGGAGATGACATGCGTTGCCAACGCCGTCTGGCAGCGCTGCGGTGAAGCAGCCCCACCGCCTGCGAGACGAGCCGGAGGACGAGGTTAAGAGGTGAAAACGCGTCGAGTTGGCCGCACCTATGCGCCGGCAGGCAAACTGGTGCCGCGTCTGTCGGCGCCCGGACTGAAGCGTTCAGATCCATACGTAGTCAGAACCTCACGCTCCGCCGGGCGCCTTCGTGATGACACAGGCAGTGTCACTATCGGCGGCCTCTCCCCTTGGGACTTGCGTCAGGGATTGGCGACATCCGGCACTCGACAGACTCTCCCGTCAATGGATACGCCGACGTTACGGAGAAGAGACTCCTCCTGATGCGAGGGCGCGCATGGTCTGAACGCAGGTCTGCGCGAAATGAAAGGTGACGGAATCTCGGCGTCAATCGGAGAGCGGGCTTTCCTGATCGATACCAGCGATACGATTCAGCGAGGCGCGTGTGAGCTTCCCTGGCGCTTCGGATGTCGGCAGGCAAATACGTCACCGACGGTATGAGCGCAAATAATGCCTGGCAGTTTGAACGATTCCGGCTTGGAAAAATCCAACTGCGCTTTTGCGCGGCTTACCGTGCAAGTGACCCATCCCCTGACCGCGGACGGATCAACCGCCGGCGGGCGCATTTACGCTGAATGTGCGAGAGCCGGCGAATCAATCTTCCATCGCCTGCCGGATATTTGGAGGTGTCCCGTGATCGGCACAAGGGAGACTATGCGATGCCTCACAGGTCGAGCGCAATCAGACTGAGACTGGAAGATGCGGACGTGGGCGCAGTATCGCGTTGTGGCCCGGCTCCCGCGTGTATTTTCGCGGCAGACCGTCGTAGACGCGCCAAATGCCAGCATCGCCTCATTTATAATTCAAAAGTCAGCACGCCAATCATCGCAGGAGCCCTACTTTATGAGTCAACCCCGCGGACGATATGCGGGATCTCGGGACAGCGGCCAGCGCCAGCCTCGTCACCCAAAAAAATCTCCGTCCACCCGGCCGAGACAACCGTACGTCAATGCACCTGCCCGGGACTCCGCCCAGACGGCCTCCATTTTCAAGACACGGTCGTTCCAGTTTCTGGTCGATACGGTGGGCGCAGAGAATATCGCCCTGGGACTGGGATCGAACATGGCGCGGGTGGCCGAACTGATGAAGGGCGAAAGGTTCACGCCCGAGACCGCCTTTCACATGGAAACCACGCTTGGGTTGCCTCACGGCTTTTTTGACCAGCCCAATCCAGCGCTTGCGGCCGAAACCATCGCCCGCCTGAAATCACCGCTCGACTTCATTCAAACCGACGACGAACCGGAAGCAGTGTTGAAAAAACCTGAACCGGATTTCGCCCTGAGCGGCGACCAGCAACCCTATCCTGAAACCAGTTTGTCCGAGGAAGCGCAAATGCCGAAGAAAGCAACGGGCGGGTCGCCCAAGGCCGTCAGGAATGGTCGAAACCGGATGGCCGGACAGCCCTCCCCTCGTGCGCCGCAAAAAGGCTCACCCCCGAAAACCAGGACGTCTCCCGGAATAACGCAACAGCAAGCGCTGGCGCTGGACGACAGCGCCGCAGTTGAGAACATCCGGCGCGCCAACCTCCACGTTCTCACGGGTCGCAACGGATCGAAAGCAAGACTGGGTGTAGTCATGGCGATGAGCGGATCCAACATGGCCCATCGGCTATATGGCAAGAAACGCATGGACGGTGTCGAAGCAAACCGTTTCACGGAGCAACTTGGTTTGCCAACTGGCTGGCTGGATACGCCGCGCGCCGAAGCCGACATTCCGGAGTCGGTGTCACGTTTGCTCACGCCCGCTTCGCGCGGCCGTGCTTCCGTTGAACAGAACGAGCCGCACGCGGCCGCGGCGAAGGATGGCGTGCCAGCGAAGCATGCCGATGCGAAGGCGCGCACGGAGCGCGCACGAGCGGGCGTCCGGATCGAGCCGGAAAGCGCCTCACCCGTTTCGGCCGAGATCGCAGCAGAGAAACAACCGGTAGCCGTCAGCCAGCAGGATCATGACAGTGACGCTCCGGGGGTGCCTGTGGGGCGCTCAGCAGAAGAAGGTGATGGCGAGGCGCTGGCAGCCACACTGGCAAGCCTTGAGTCGCTTCCAGCCGCTGAAACCCCGCCGCAATCCCCCATCCCGCTCACTGCTTCCGTGACCAGCCTTGAGAATCTGCAAGGTATCGCGCCGATCGCGGAAGCGTTGATCAAGACGCTGGCAGGTAAGGCGCGCACGGGTCGACTGGACGAACTGAAGGCGCTCCAGCTTTTGCAGCAGGCAGTCCTCTTGTGAGTCGGCGGTAGCGTGCTACGACAGATTCTGCAATGACGCGTGAAGCGCATCGGGATAGCTGGCCCCGGTGCGCGAAGAATCGCCCTGTTCCTGAACGACGGTGGAGCGTAGCTCAATGGTCGAGATATTGCCTTAGCTGGTCGACCCGACCCGGGAGCATCCGTTTTCACACCGCCCTGCTTTCGATCTGCCGGATCCGTCCGCGTGCCAGGTCGAGCTTTGTGCCCTGCTCCTCGAACGTATGGTCGAACGCTGTTTTTAGCGCGGAACGCGTCCGGAGCACCTGCGCTTACGCGGCAAAAGTGCATCGAGCGCCTCATCGATCGCGACAAACGTAGAAAACATGCTCGCCGCACTCCGAGATGAAGACGGCCATCAACGATCAGGTATCCTGACTTTATACCTACAGTCTTTTCGCGCTGTCCCGACAAAGGTTGCTATGAAAGTTGCTCCGGATCTGCGTCTGGAACAGGCGAGCTGGCAGTGCCGGCGAGGAATTGCCGGAGGCGGTGTTCTGCGCTGATTATTTTGTGCAGGGGTGCGGTGGCAAGTTGCGCATCGCGCAAAGCCAGCAGGCTCTCAAAAACGGGAACAGCGTCTTCAGCGAGCACCCACTCGTTTGCTGCATGGGCCAGTTCCAGGGCGGCCTCCACGGCATGTTCCGCAGTCTTGAAGCGTCGGACCGGTTCGTTTCCGTAACCGTCCTCCTGGAGAAACCATGCGAGGTACACGGTTCGCATCAGTTCATTAAACAGGTGCCCGTTGCCATGACCGTCGCGGCAGGCAACAAGCGCAAGATGGGAGGTCAACGATTGCTCCCGAACCGACGCCTGAACCATCGGCAATAACATCGCTTTTGTGAGGTGTTTTCGTGGTCGCGAAACACCTGCCCCGCCTCGCCTTGAACTCATGTCGTCTGAAAATGTATGTGTGACAGTGCGACTATTCTAACGAGGTCTTCTCCGCGATCGGCGATTCTGGCGTCGCGAGTCTCTCGCCTTCCGTCTTCTCTCCGCGATAGTCCGTGCTACCCGAGCAGACCTTATCCGGGGGACGACGCTGGCGTAATGCGGTGAGTTACAAATTCATTGAATTATTTTGGCTCTGTCGCGCTAACGATTACAGCTTGAGCAAAGCGGAGTATCAGTAGTACTATTTACGCTGCCAACGAGTAGAATTGTTCGGCTGCAGTCGAGGCGGCGCCATTGTCACACATCTGCCCCTTGCGGATCATGTGTGCGATCTCTATGCCAGACAGGATGATGCGCGCACAGCGGAAATCCTTGAACCCCAGCATCGGTTTGATGATGCGTTTGATGGCACGGTGATCCTGCTCGACGACGTTGTTCAGGTATTTGTTTTGCCTGACCTTGATCGGCGTTAAACGCTCGGCATTGAGCGCTTCAAGTGCAGCCAGATTCGCACCGCTCCTGTCCACGGTAATTGTCTCGGGCTCACCGTTCTGTTCAATCGCCTTCTCGAAGTAGCGACGAGCAGCGGCCTTATCACGATGGGCGCGCAGCAGGAAATCCACCGTGTTGCCCGCGTTGTCGACGGCACGGTACAAATATTTCCATTGGCCTTTGACCTTGACGTAGGTCTCATCAACGCGCCAGCTCTTGCCGACAGGCTGTTTGCGTTTGCGGAATGCTTTTTCAAGCACCGGCAGCAGCTTGATGACCCACCGGTGCACGCTCGAATGATCCACCTCGATGCCCCGCTCGGCCATCATTTCCTCGAGGTTACGTAGGCTCAGCAAGTACGCCACGTACCACCGCACGCACAGTAGGATCACGTCCAGCGGGTAGTGCAGCCGCTTCAGTACCTTGCCAATGCCAGCGGGCAGCGTCTTGGGCGGCGTCTTCGTCTTTGCCATCATGCTTATCATGCGTTGCGGTCGACGGATTCTACTTGACCGCGTTAATGCGACAACACCCGTTGCGCACCCTGACCTCGGAGCCGGCTCTCGCGCAGGAGTTGGAACAGACGCGCCAGCGCGGCTATGCCATCGATGACGAGGAATTCACCGATGGCATCCGCTGCGTGGCTCGCCCTATCTACGACGCGCAGGACGAGATGATCGCCGCCATGGGCATCTCCTGCCCGAGCGTGCGCGTCGACGCCGCTCGCCTCGCCGAGCTGGGCGACATCGTGCTGCGCGAGTCGGGTAGCTGAACGGGGCTGATATCGTCCGTGGCGATTGCAGCAGCGACGCCCGCAATCGACCATGCGTTGACGGGAGCCGCAGCGCGGTAAAACTCTGAGCGCGCAAAGCATAGACGCATAGAGAGTCGCGCAAATAGGCGCCGCGAGGCGAGGATGTGTTTTGTTGAGACGCTACGGAAATCAACCGCTGGCGACATTCTGCGGCGGGCGCTACGCGACACGGGTTGAGCCAGCAGTCTGCTGGCTACAACTTATGAGGCCCAGTGTATTTCGACGGTCGAAACGGCAAACCTCAAATCGTCCGTCTTAAGACAACAGGCTTTCCACCCATCGTCTGTTTGGTCATCCATGCGGCAAGCGCCGAATCCAGGTAGTCGGCGTGTCCCGGGAACCAGTCGTACAGATGCATGCCGATGTCATGCACCAGCGCGCAACCGGCCTGCCCTGCTTCGACCGCTGCTTTGACGTCCCGGACTGACTTCAGCACGGCTTCGTGCTCTTCGATGTGGCAGTCGCGCGGGGGAAAGTTCGTCGTGCGCATCCATTCGTCTTCCTGCTCGAAATGGCTGACGGCGTGCTTCTCGAATTCCTCGATCGCGGCAAGGGCGCTCGCATCGGTGCAGGTCACGAGCCGTAGCGCGACTTCGTAGAATTCCTTATGCACGTCATCCATCGGAGTGAAGCCGAGTAGCCGTGCGTCTGACCACACAAGGCTGTTGTCACTTTCTCGCACAGGGGCTTCGACATCTTTCAATACAGAGTCTGTCATGTCCGTTCAATCCGGCTTTATCAAGAGCTATATCATAGCCGTCAAACATAGAACGCCGCGAATTTCCCAGCATTCCATCATCAGCGTGGCTTAAGTCCGTAAGTCTTTCGAAACTAGCCAGGTCGAACAATTCGGCCGGCATTCGTGCACGGCGCAGCGCTTTCCCTTCAGTTCTTCAGCACCTGGTCGCCGCTTGCGTTGCGCGCCCCTTTCGCGCCGGTGACTTCCCAGGATCGATGACCCATCCCGCCCCTTTATATTAGAGAGCGAATATTCCTGATCCAGGATCACTTCTGACCATACGTACTTTCCCGGATGCCCCGAAAGGTCCTTGCCAATTTCACTAGAGATCTAATATAGTTGAGCAACACCTGTTGATGAAGGCGACCTTTCGCCGGGAGACATTACATGCTGACCCACCAAGAAAATGAATTGCTGTGCCGCGTCGAAGGCGATGCCCCAATGGGCCAACTGATGCGCCGGCACTGGACACCGGTTTGCCTCATCGAAGAAGTCAGCGAGCCGGATGGCGCGCCTGTCAAAGCGCGCGTATTTGGCGAGGACCTCGTCGTATTCCGGGACTCGGAAGGCAGCGTTGGTGTGCTGGACGAGTACTGCCCGCACCGTCGCGCATCGCTCGTATACGGCCGCAATGAAGACTCTGGCCTGCGCTGCCTGTATCACGGCTGGAAGTTCGACGTCTCGGGCAACGTGCTTGAAATGGTGTCCGAGCCGGCAGCGAGCTGCATGACCGACAAGGTCAAGCACAAGGCCTACCCGGTGCAGGAATGGGGCGGCATGGTGTGGGCGTATATGGGCCCGCAAGACGCCATCCCCGAATTCGTGCCGCCGGCCTGGGCGCCGACTGCCGACACCCGCGTGAGCATCGCCAAGGCGCTGCTGCCGTGCAATTGGGCGCAAATCCTCGAAGGCGCGATCGACTCCGCGCACAGCTCCAGCCTGCATTCGTCCGACTTCGTGCCGGCACGCGTCGGCGGCGCCGAAGCGACCGGGAAGAACTGGTTGCGCCCGTCGACCGACAAGGCCCCGCGCCTGCAGGTCGAGCGCACCGACTATGGCTTCCGTTACGCCGCGCTGCGCCGCCCGATCTACAACGCCAACACGCACGACTACGTACGCTCCACGGTGTTCGTGGCGCCGGGAACGGTACTGATTCCGCCGAACAATCTCTACAACGTTGCAAACATCAACGTGCCGATGGACGACACGAACACGGCGTTCTACTTCATCGCCTGGGGCGATCCGGAGACGACGCCGGAAACCGAAACGTGGCGCAAGTTCTTGCGTCAGCAGGTCGGTGTTGATCTGGACCAGTACTATCGTCCGCTGCGCAATCACGACAACCGCTTCTGGCAGGACCGCCAGGCGATGAAGGCCGGCAATTTCACTGGCATTTCGGGCTTCCCGAACCAGGACATCGCCATGTGGGTCACGATGGGTCCGATTGCGAACCGTTCGGACGAGCGCCTCGGCGCAAGCGATCTCGCCATCGTCGAATTCCGTCGTCGCATGATCGATGCGATCGCCGAATTCGAGAAGGATGGCGAAGCAATTGGCACCGGAGCAAAGGCGATTTCCCGGGAAGTGTGCTCGTACCAGGCTGTCGTGCCGAAGGAAATCGACTGGCGCACGTATGCCGCGCGTTACGTCAGCAAGAAGAATCCGGAACCGGCCGATCAGCCGTCCGCGCTCGCAACCGACTATCAGGTCACGCCATAACGGGAGGCACACGGCCATGGAGCAGCGCCGTTTGCGCATCGGGGTAGCAGGATTGGGACGGGCATTCTCGCTGATGCTGCCGACCTTCCTGCGCGACCCCAGAGTCCAGCTCGTCGCTGCGTGCGATCCGCGTGACGAAGCGCGGCGGCAGTTCGCCGCCGACTTCGCTGCGCCCACGTATGCGGACGTGGCGGAGTTGGCGGATGACCCCAACGTCGAGATCATCTACGTTGCGAGTCCGCACCAGTTCCACGCGCAGCACACTGAAATTGCCGCGGCAAAAGCCAAACACGTGCTGGTCGAAAAGCCGATGGCGCTCGCCGCCGCGGACTGCGATCGCATGATCGATGCATGCCGCGCAGCGAACGTGCATCTGATCGTCGGCCATTGCCACAGTTTCGACACGCCATACCTGCGTACGCGCGAATTGATCAGTCGCGACGATTTCGGCGCGGTGAAAATGATCCAGGCTGTGAACTACACCGACTATCTGTATCGCCCCCGCCGGCCCGAAGAGCTGGCCACGGCTGAAGGCGGGGGCGCCGTCTTCAGCCAGGCGGCCCACCAGGTCGACATCGTGCGAATGCTCGCGGGCTCGCGTGCGACGAGGCTGCGGGCGAGTGTGGGGCGATGGGATCCGACACGCCCGACCGAAGGCGCTTATTCGGCGCTGATCTGGTTCGAGAACGGCGCCTATGCCTCACTCTCGTACAACGGCTATGGCCACTTCAATACCGAAGAGTGGAGCGGCTGGATCGGCGAAATGGGCGATCGTACGAGCCCCGACACGTACGGCAGCGCCCGCCGTCGTCTGGAGACGCTCGCATCCTCGGGCGATGAGGCCAGGCTCAAGGCGGCCGGCACCTACGGCGGATCGGCGTACAAGCCGCCAACGGCCACCGCGGACGAACCGCCGCGCTTTCATCAGCATTTCGGTCCGGTTATCGTCTCGTGCGAACGCGCGGACCTGCGCCCGCTGCCCGATTCGATCGTAGTCTACGGCGACGAACAGCGGCAAACGCTGCCACTGCCTGCACCCGTCGTGCCGCGCGCCGAAGTCATCGACGAGTTGTATGGCGCGGTCGTCGACGGACGCTCGCCCCTTCACGATGGCGAATGGGCAAAGGGCACGCTGGAAATCTGTATCGCGATTCTGAAGTCGAGCGAAACGGGCGCAGATGTAACGCTTTGATAGTTCGAGGCAAGCGCAAAAGCCCTCGTTGCCCTCGTTTAACTGAGCCATGCACAGTTAAAACGAGGGATTTTTTTATCAGCGCTTGCTTCTACGAGGCGCACACATGCGCCCCGATCTCGTTACCCGGCGAACGCCGCGAAGCGCAGCGAAAAATCAATCGCCCTGACGTTCTTCGTCAGCTTGCCTAACGAGATACGGTCCACGCCGGTCTCGGCAATGGTGCGCAGCGTCTGCTCGGTCACACCACCCGAGACTTCCAACTCGGCGCGCCCTGCGGTGACACGCACAGCCTCGCGCATCATCTCGATCGAGAAATTGTCGAGCAGAATCGCCGCGGCGCCCCCAGCCAACGCTTCCTTTAACTCATCGAGCGTCTCCACCTCGACCTGCACGGGCACATCCGCACCCAATGCTTGAGTGGCGCGAAGCGTCGACGCAATGCCGCCGCCGGCCGCGATGTGGTTTTCCTTGATCAGAATGCCGTCGTACAGCCCCCGACGATGGTTTTCGCCGCCGCCAACACGAACTGCGTATTTTTGCGCGAGGCGCAATCCCGGAAGCGTTTTTCGCGTGTCGAGAATCCGCGCAGACGTGCCTTCGACGACCCGCGTCATCATGCTTGTTTCGGTGGCCACGCCAGAAAGCAACTGAATGAAGTTGAGCGCGGTGCGCTCGGCGGTGAGCATGCCGCGCGCCGGGCCAGCGATCCGGCAAACGGCCTGTCCTTCGTACATCCGTTCGCCTTCGCCGACAAACCATTCAATCGTGATGCGCGGGTCGACCTGCTGGAGTGTTTCATCGAACCACGGTCTGCCGCACAACAGGGCGGCTTCGCGCACGGTCAAAACGGCTTCAGCCGAAGCGCCGGGGTCGATCAGTAGCGACGTCCAGTCGGCCTCGCCGACATCTTCCGCGAGCGCATCGCGGACGTTGCGCGTCATCGCCGCGCGGGTCATTCCATCCATTCCAGATCCGTATTTTTGAGCGAAAGAGCAGCATGCCGTGGCCTGCCGTCGTGCCTGTCGTTGACTTGGCACGTCCGCCAATATTATTAGATCTATAATGAATATGCTACTCGGGAATGACATGAAGCGCCGAGCTGCGCCTCACTCCTGATCGATTTCTTCCCCGCGTGCCGCGATCAGATTGCCCACTTCCCGCGTCGACGGGATTCGCAGCGCCGGGTTATCCGACTCGGATTCGTCGCGTGCCATGTTCTCGATGATCGTCAGCAGAACCTTCCGCGCGACGTTGATCTCGGTGGTTTTCAGGCCCCTGACGCTAATTTCGTTGACTTCTTCCGCGAGCGGGACCAGCTTGTTTTTCAGGCTCCGGCCGCGCGGCGTGAGATAGACGTGCGTGTTCTTGCGATTGCCGGGCTCATAGCGGCGCTCGACATACCCGAGTTTTTCCATTGCCGACACCGCACTGAACGTGGTGGGCGTGGTGGTGCCGGTCTCGTCGCTGAGCTCCTTCTGCGTGAGCCCGTCGGTGACCCATAGCACACGCAGATAAGCCCAGTGGCCGAACGAGACTTCATGCTGCGCCAGGCGCATTTGCAGGCCGCGAATCATCGCGCGGCCTGCATCCTTCACCAGGTGAGCAAGACGGTCATCCGGAACCGCCTCGCGCCAGTGCCGCAGAATGGGGTCCTCGCTCGCGCCCCCGCCCTTGCCCTTGCCCGAAGTACGTGCTGCTGCCATGCCTTCCTCGCTGTTATTGTGGCCAGACCGGTGATAATCATAGCGCTTTAGCCCGCGCGAGAGACACTGGAGCGCATCGCCAAAGCCGCTCAGAAGGTGTGGCGAATGCCCACGGTCACGCCCGCCTGGTCCATGCCTGGCGCAATGTCCACGCCCGTGCCGCGAATACCGACATTGGAAAATGAACGATTGGAGACATACGCCCCTTCCGCATACACGTCGGTGCGCTTGGACAGCGAGTAGTCGACGAGCAATACCCCCATCGTCGGGCCACCGTGCGGATTGCGAAACTGCGTGTGATAGACGCTGGCGGAAATGGAAAGCGGCGCATTCACCCTCCAGGTCACGCCGCCCCAATAGAGCAGCGAGCTCGGCGGCACATCCGTATTGCGCGTGTTCAGCCAGCGCAGGCCCGCCAGCGTCGTGACCGGCCCGAAGTCGTACGACACGCCGAGCAACGCGCGCTGCTGCGCATTGCTCTGTGTCGCGATCGAGGTGCCCTGTAACTGGTCGTACGTCAACCCGATGCTGAACGGCCCGCGATCATACAGGACCGCCGCGCTCATTTCGCGGCCCACCTTCGTTGCGCCGGGCACGCTCCCACCGTTCGGAATCGTCGCGTCGAAGCCGGTGCTGTACAGTGCCGCGAACGTGACGCCGCCGAGATGCACGCCGTAGCGCACCGAATTGTCCGCGCGATTCACGAACTGGCTGTCCATGCTTTGCGCCGAGTAGCTGGGGTTGAACGTCAGCGCGTCGTACTTATACATCAGCTCGTAGAGCAGGTTCTGGTGGCGTCCGAGCGTGAGCGTGCCGTACGGCGTTGAGACGCCAACGAATGCCTTGCGGCCGAACAGCCGTCCGCTCTGGCCTAGTGCGCCGGTGTTCACGTTGAACCCGCCCTCCAGCGTAAACACGGCTTTGTAGCCGCCGCCAAGGTCCTCTGATCCCTTGAGCCCCCAGCGCGATCCGGCCAGATTGCCCGACTGTTCCCGGATCACCGAGCCCGTCTGACCGCCTTGGGGCACCCGGTTGACGTACTCGACGCCCGCATCAACGATGCCATAGAGCGTGACCGAACTCTGCGCATGAGCCGCCGTGCAGGCGAGCGTCAGCAACCCGCCGCAGGCGAGCGGGAATGTGTGTCTCTTCATGTTGATCTTTACTATGGATGACCGATTATCCTGGATGTGTTGTCCCTTTCCGCGCATCTGTCGCGCACTCAGCGTCTGCCGGATGCGCGACAGCACGAGCAACCGCCGCGAGGGGATCAGATCTTGAATCGCTCCAGGCTGGCCGGGTGGAATAGTTCCGCAGGCTGCAGACGACGGCTCGACAATCCCTCGGCGTGGTGCTGCGCGAGGAAACGGTCGATCACATGCTCGTTGTTCGCGAATCCGTACGACCAGAAGTCGTGCCCCATCAGCCGCCGAGCATTGCGCAACTGGTCCTCGATGAACGGCAGCGTCACCTTGGTCGCCGAGGTGTCGCTCAAACGGGCCAGCGCCACTTCCTTCGATTGCTCGAACGCCTTCGCGATCGCGCCGGGCAGCCACGGGTGCTGATCCGCGAGCGTCTTGCGAACGCCCAGCGTGTGCATGATTGGGAAGAGCTGCCTGCGCTCGTACCATTCGGCGGCGCTCTTCTGCGGATCATCGAAAAGGTACTTGACCTTCGGATGCCCACGGTCGAAGCACGACGGCGCGCGCGGTCCGATCACGCCGTCAATCTCGCCATCGGCCAGCAGGTTCGAGATCGTCTGCCCTTCGGGCGCGCTTTCCAGAACGACGCCTTCAGGCAGCTTGAGCGCAATCTTCTCCACACGCGTCGGATCCTCGTAGCCGCCCCGCACCCAGTGGATATCCGACGCCTTCACGCCATATTCCTCTTCGAGAAAGAGCCGCACCCATACGTTGGCGGTCAGCTGGTATTCCGGCACGCCGATGCGTTTGCCCTTCAGGTCCTCGGGACGGTCGATCCCGCGATCGGAACGCACGTAGATCGAGCTGTGTCGGAATGCGCGCGACGGAAAGACCGGCACCGCGATGTAGGGCGAGGTGCCCGCGGCCGTCTTCACCGAATAGCTGCTGAGCGAAAGCTCGCAAATGTCGTAATCCGCGTGCCGGAACGCACGGAAGAAGATTTCCTCCGGGTCCTGCAGCATGAACACGGGATCGACACCGTCGATCTGGACGTCGCCGTCGATCAGCGGCCGCATCCGGTCGTAGTTCCCCACCGCGATGGAAAGTTGAAGCTTGCTCATTCCTGCTCCTGTCTGACTGTCAAAATGCTGGTCGTCGCGTGCATCGTCACGCACCGGATTGCTGTGCCTGCCGCTCGCGCGGCACGCCGAAGAAGACGGCGATGCCGCCGATGAAAACGAGCGCCGCGACCAGCAGGATGCCGGCCGAAAAACTGCCGGTCGCGCTCTTCACCCAGCCGAGGACGATTGGTGCGAAGAAAGCGCCCACCTGACCGAGACTGCTGATCACGCCGATCCCGCCGGCGGCCGCCGCGCCCTTCAGGAAGTTCGGCGGAATGGTCCAGATAATGGCTGCGGCCGCGAAATAGCTCACCGAAACGAGACTCAGGCACGCGATGGCGGCCACCGAGTTGTGCGTCAGAACGGTCAGGAGCACCGCGCCCGTGGCGCCGGCTGTCGTCGACAGCACGAAGTGCCAGCGGCGCTCGAGCCGCAGGTCGGAGCTGCGTGCGATCAGCAGCATGGCGACCGCGCCGACGATATAAGGCAGCGCCGACAGGAAGCCGATCTGCAACAGGTTGGAAACGCCCGCCTGTTTGATGATCGTGGGCGTCCAGTAGTTGAGGATGGTTCCGCAAATGGGCACCGTGGCCCAACCCGCGGCAATCACGTACACGCGCGGGTCGCGCAGCGCCGCGAAGAGCGTGCTCGGCGAGTTATGCGGTTTGCTGCGACCTTCCTCGTCGAGCGCGCCGATGACGATTCGTTTTTGATCCTCGGTCAGCCACGTCGCATCTTGCGGCCGGTCGATCAGGTAGAAGTAAGCCACGACACCGGCAATCACGGCGGGCACGCCTTCAAGGAAGAACAGCCACTGCCAGTTGCGAAAGCCCCAGACGTCCATGAAGTTTTGCAGGATGAACCCGGAGAGCGGGCCGCCGACAATCCCCGCAACCGCGATCGCCAGCAGGAACCGCGACGTGATACGAGCGCGGCGCTTCGACGGGTACCAGTACGAGAGATAGAGGATGATGCCGGGCCAAAAGCCCGCTTCGGCCGCGCCGAGGAGCGTCCGGGCAAGATAGAACTGCCATGGAGCGGTCATGAACGCCATGGCAGTGGAGATGGCGCCCCAGAGCAGCATGATCCGGGTGACGGTCTTGCGGGCGCCAATGCGCCGCAGCAACAGTGTGCTCGGCACTTCGAGCAGGATGTAGCCGATAAAAAACAGGCTCACGCCGAGCCCGTACGCCGCGTCGCTCAACCCAAGATCGTGCTTCAGTTGCAGCTGCGCGAAGCTGACGTTGACGCGATCGAGATAGTTGAGGACCCAGCACAGGAAAAGAAAGCTCATTAACCTGAACGTGATCTTGCGGTAGGTCGCCTCCTCCGCCGCCGAGTCGGCTACGGCAGACAGGGATAAATCCCCGGAGTGCAACGTTGAATGTGCCATGACTGAATGTCTCCGAATTTCACTCTGGATACCGGCCGGAACAGGGCTCCCCCGCCGCATAATTAGAGCTCTAATATTCAGCTTACGGTGACTTTATGCCACTTGCAAGCACGGGTTTTTACCGAGAGCAAGATCGCAAAGAAGCGGTCCTCTTGACTTGCGTAATTAGAGATCTAGTAATATCATGCGCTCATGTTGACACGACACAAAACCAGATCGGTCAGAAGGAGACAGACATGACGCCCCCCCAGGAAGACGGTTTTCTTCGTCTGAAGATCGCAGGCAAGGAGAAGATCGCCCGTGACATCTGGCGCTTTGAACTGACCGACCCGCAAGGCGCGCCGTTGCCGCCGTTCGAGGCGGGCGCGAACTTGACCGTCGTGGTGCCGAACGGCTCGCGACGCAGTTATTCGCTGTGCAATGGCTCGCACGAGCGCAATCGCTACGTCATCGCGGTGAAGCGTGACAGCAACGGACGCGGCGGCTCGATGAGCTTCGTCGACGATACGGCCGAGGGCGACGCCGTGGACGTCTCTTTGCCCCGCAGCGAGTTTCCCCTCGATGAGCGCGCAAAGTCATTCATTCTCGTCGCGGGCGGTATCGGTATCACGCCGATGCTGTCGATGGCGCGGCAGTTGCGAGCGGAAGGCCTGCGCTCGTTCAAGCTGTACTACCTCTCCCGCGATCCGGAAGGCACGGCGTTCTTCGATGAACTGACCAGCGACGAATGGCGTTCGGACGTGAAGATTCACCACGATCACGGCGACCCGTCGAAATCATTCGACTTCTGGCCCGTATTTGAGCGGTCGAAGTCGGCGCAACACGTGTACTGCTGCGGACCGCAGGCGCTGATGGACACCGTGCGGGACATGACCGGCCACTGGCCGTCGGGCACGGTTCACTTTGAGAGCTTCGGTGCAGGCAACGCGAATTCGCGCGAAAGCACGCCTTTCACTGTGCGGCTTTCGCGCAGCGGCACGTCGTTCGACATTCCCGCCAATCGCTCGATCCTCGAAGTGCTGCGCGACGCCAACGTGCGCGTGCCGAGTTCGTGCGAAAGCGGCACCTGCGGTTCGTGCAAGACAGCGTTGTGCTCAGGGGAGGCGGATCATCGGGACCTGGTGCTACGCGACGACGAGAAAGATACGCAGATCATGGTGTGCGTGTCGCGAGCGAAATCAGCGGAGCTGGTTCTCGATCTTTGAGTATTGCGGGCCCGCCGAGGGGCAAAAACCCTTGAATGTCGTTGTGCATGCTGGTTCTGATTCAGGAAATCCTGACGGCTGAAATCAGCGCTTCCTGAGACGACATTCCGCCAGCGCCGATTGGACGCACGCACCGATCTCCATAGCATCGACTTATCGTATATCGAAGGGAAAATCATGGCGGGCAACAGGTCACTGCGTTCCGAGGTCGAAAAACTCGTTGGCCCGACGCGGGGCCGCGGGGCCTGCGTGCGTCTGCTCGACCGCTCCCGCTCGGGCGGCACATGCCGCGTGTGCATTCAGATCGACCGGCCGTCCGGGACGTTTTCACTCTTCTTCTTTCGCCATGCCGACGGCACACGGCATGTGTTCCCGCCGGGCCAGCGCCGCCCGGAAATGGGGATTGGCCGCCTGGCTGCCTGATCGTTCATGAATCAATGAAACGTCACATCGTCGGGCGTTATCGCGGATTCGTTATCGAAGCGCACATGGAGCCGCGAACGGCCCGTTTGTCCGATGGAATCGCGCTGACCTATCGCGTCACGTGGTCGTTACGTAGAAGGACGCGAAAACAACACGTCACCGGTGACTTCGCCGATCCCGTTACATACGACTCGGAGAGCGTTGCCCTCACGTGCATCGACCGCGACGCGCGCGCTCTTATCGATGCGATGCTGGCGGCGAATCACGCCTAGCACACGCTGACCGTTATCACGCATTCTGCAGATCCGCGATCGTCGCCGCCAGGAAGCGGCGCCGCTTCACCGCCTGTCACGACGCGGTGATCGAACGTCAAGCTGAGCGGCAAGATCCGATGCACGGCAGGCACGCCGTCTGCCGCGACCACCTGTTCATGGATGCGCCCCGCGCCGAGGATCGTGACGGTCGGCGGCACGACGATGGGCGCTGCGTACTTCCCCGAAATCATCCCGAAGTTCGACAGCGTGATCGTGTTGCCGCGCATTTCTTCCGGCGGAATCTTGCGCGCGCGGATATCGGCGCGCATCCGGTCGAGACCGGCGCGCAGATCCGCCGCATCGCGATGCGCGACGTCGCGCAGCACCGGCACGAAAAGTCCATCGGGCAGATCGACGGCAATGCCGAGATCGATCTTCTCCAGTACGTGTCGTCGCCCCGTATGTCCGTCGACCATGAGTTCAATGCCGGCTCAGCGCGGCAGCCCGCGACCAGCGCGCGGATCAGACGGATCGTCACGTCGGTGTGCGGCGGCCAATGCCTTGGTCAGCCTGCCCAACGGCCTGTCCATTGATCACTTGATATGGCTATCGTGATAGCGCGTCACTGTTCGGGGTAAAGCGCGGCAACGTCGCATCCCAAAGAGATTGCGCCTTTGGGGAACAGGCATGGGGCGTTCAGAAGAATAGCCAGCGCTGGGCGATATTCGGCGATGCTGACTTGTAGGCGTCGCCGTTGCGATGTTCATGGTGTGCCCAGACGATACCCGCCATCCAGTCGACGAACTGAAGGGAAAAACTGTCCCTGCTTTCCCATGGGGTGGTCTGCAGCATGGTCTCGGCGCCGCGGCCCGCGAGTTCGGTGCACAGGTACTCGTGCAACGAATGTTTCAGTTCGACCTTCAGTGAACGCGCATCAGGAATGAAGCACACTGAATCGTACTCGCTCATGACCTCAAGAAGCAGAAGCTTCGCCATGAAGTTGTAAAGGCCGTTGGGCGTGCGCCGGAATGCGCTGTTCGCCTTTTCCTTGCGCACCGTAATCGTGACGAAACGGATGTCGGGACGCCTGGCTCGGATCTTCGCGAGTTCACCGGCGAAAGCCATTCGCTCGCCGGACGAGAGCTGGACGGACTTGAGTTCGTTGCCAGGCGAGCGTCCCCGATGCTTGTACACCCCGCGTACGACCCGTTCAAGAACAGGTTCCGCACCATCCGGGATGATTGCAGCGGCCAGCGTGAAGAAGCGGCTCGAGCCGCCTCGCTGGTAGGGCGCATCGAGTTTCCAGCCCAGGCAGCCGCTTTCGTCGAGATAAATCGTTGCGCCCAAATCGTTGCGCCCATATAAAAATAGCCTCCCGAAGGAGGCTACTGGAAAAGGTGCGGTACCCGGACCTGACGTACTCAAAGTACGCTTACGATCGCCGACGCCAATTTGTCGCAGGTGATCCGGGCATATTTAAACCGCAGCGCCGCTATACCTCCATTATGACGGTGGGATCCCGTTTTTTCAACCGGTACTGTAGCGGCCGCCAGCGCCAGCCATCAGCCCCCGTTGACGGCATCCTTGAACGCCTTGCCCGCCGTGAACTTGACGGTCTTCGCCGCGGGGATCTGGATTTCGGCGCCGGTCGCCGGATTGCGTCCGACCCGTGCGGCGCGCGCACCCGTGGAAAACGAGCCGAAGCCGATCAGCTGGACGGTATCGCCCTTTGTCACCGCGCCGGTGATCGCTGCGATCACCGCGTCGATCATCTCGCCGGTCGCGGCCTTGCTTTCATCGGTTAGCGCCGCAACCGCATCCACCAGTTCCTGCTTGTTCATCGTTGATTCCTCGTTGTGGTTGGGATGTCGCCACCCTACCCGATCGGCCTGCCTTCACGCAATCACGACCAGCGGGCGGTCCGGTTCTGCAGCAACCGGATCAATTTAAGGTGCGTTGACTTCGCCACGCGCCGTCAGGGGCGGTCGGAAGCGCCCGGGCACGGCAGATCAATCACGAATTGATCGCTCGCTACCGGGCGACGGCCGGAAAGCGCCACGCAAAAAAATCGCTACATCTGATAACTGGAGTCATCACGAACCGGCCATGACGCGAACGCAGGGCTGGCGGAAGAAGCACGCGCACACGCCCGAAGGGCGGCGAACCGCGCCGGCGTGCCCCGCGCTCAGCGACTCCCGGACGGCCGGGTCGCAAGGGTGCGCCGGTACTGATCGACCTCGAGAAGCAGATGGTCAACCCGCTCACGCAGCTGGCCGTTCTGCGCGCGCAGCGCGTCCGCCTCGCCGCTTGCCTGCAGCCGGACCGCGTCGTTCTGCATCTTGAGGAAGCGTTCGGTGCCGGCCAGCTGCGCGGCCGTTTGCGCGAGGGTCGTCGTGCCCAGGCCGGCGCGTTCGATCGACGCGTACAGCTCACCGAGCAGCCGGTTCACGTGTTCACCGGCCAGATCCCGCGCCGCATGCGCTTCCCCGAGTGCGCGGTGCAGCTGTGCGTTCGCCTGCTCAAGACGGCGGATCCGGGCGTGGGCATCTTCCAGCGCCGCCTGCAGCAGGGCCGCGGCCGGCTGGCGAGTCTCGCCCTCACCCGTCCGACGAAGGAAAAGTAGAAGCGTTCCGGAAGTAAATCTGGCAGCGGCAAAGAAGGCGCACTCATCGGTGCTGCACTTTCCGCGTGGCCATGTAGGCGCCGAACAGGCCAGCGTGCCACTGACTGAGTTCCTGACGCAGAGTGACCAGTTCGTGCTGGTCGCCTTCCTGCTCCCGGCGCAGGATTTCCCCCAGCAGGGCCGTCGCGCGTGACGCTGCCTGGTCACGCCGCACGCGCGCCTCGCCCAGCCGGCCCGCGAGCGCCGGCTTGACCACCAGCAGCCATGCCGGAAACCAGGCGTAATCGTCCACCTCGCCCGTGCCCGGAAACTCCGCATCGAAGCGCCGGCGTAGCGCGTCAAGCGAAGCGTCGCCCAGTCCGGGCAGCAATGCCGCGAACCGCGCGGGCGCCAGCCACGCCAGTTCCGCGAGCAGCGGCCACGCGACATCCAGCCCACCCGCTCTGTAACGCGCCTCGGTCATCCACGCGAGCGGTGCCGGAATGCGCCACCACGACTCAATGGTCTCGACCGCTTCGCTGGCGAGCACCCAGTCGGCCGCCAGCAGCCAGAGCGGCGCAGCATGGCTGTCGGCATCGGCGCCCCGAAATTCCAGGGCCGCGGCCCGCTGGGCGAGCGATCGCCAGCACGGTGCGAGCCAGGCGAGAACGGTGTGCGCGGGCAGTACCCGTGAGGCGGCGGGCGTCACCTCGTCGTCCACGTGCCGGCGCGCGATGGCCAAGGCCACATGGTCAGCGAGCGGCGCTGTCGATGCGCGCCCGAGTTCGCGAACCAGCACGACCATTGCCGGCAGCGCGCCATCGTGCGGAAATTCGACGCGCAGCAGATCCAGTGCAACGCGCGCGGCGGCCACATGGCGCCGCTGCAACTGCTCCAGCACGTCGTTGCGTAACATGACGTCCCGACTGTCGGCGAAGATGTCGAGCTGCTGCACGGTCTGCGGTAGGGTCATCGCGCTCAGAAAAGTTGATCGTGAAGAGCGCTCAGGCTAGCCCATTTCACGGTGCTGCGGAAGGCGCGGCCGTCCTCGTTGACCGATTCGATGATCACGCGCTGGCCGCTGGCTTCGGCGACCACCCGCACGATCCGTTCGCCATAACGCATCAGCGCGCTGATCGGCGGGCAGGCCGGGGCTTTGCGGCCTTTCCGCCGGCGGCTGTTCCTGTCTTCCATCGTGCCTACCCCCGCTTGCGACGCACCACGGGCTTGTCTGCCGTCGCTGGTGACGCCGGTGTTGCCGATGCCCTGCGCGACCGGCCCGGCGTGGCCGGCGACCGCAAGGCACGCGTCAGCGCAGGTGCCGCCGTTGGGCGAGCAGGCGCGGCCTTCGCGCGGGCTGGGCGGGCATCGTCCCCACGCGCTGCCGCGAGCTGTTGCTGCAGCGTCACGTTCGCGGCCTCGAAGGCATCGAGTCGCCCCTGCAGGACGCCCGCCTGATGCCGCGCGTCGCCCAGTTGTGCCTGCAGGCCATCGATCATGCTGCGGTGATCCGCCTCGCGCCGGTCAGCACGCTTTGCCGCCTCGTCGAGCTCCTTGCGCAGCTTCGCGGCCGCGCTCCGCTCGCGGTCGATCTCCAGCAGCGCCCGCTTTTCCGATGCACGCTGGCGCTCTTCCGCGCGCTCCGCGCTCTCGCGCAGCTTCTCGAGATCCCGCGAGAAGCCTTCCCGCACCTTTGTGAGTTCGCGGTCGCGCGCGACCACCTCCTCCTTGAGCCGTCCGATCTCGGCCTCGAACGCCTGCCGCACCGCGTGGCCTTCGGCCTGGGCCTTCTCCAGTTCGCGGACCTCGACCTGCGCAGCGAGCAGCGCCGCCGTGCGCTGCTCGAGCGCCGTTTCCGTCCGGTCGAGCTCGCCACGCGCGGCCGCGACACGCTGCTCCGCGTCCGTGCGCTGTCCTTCCACCTCGACGCGCAGTGCCTCGAGTTCGGCCTGAGCGGACGTGGTGGACCGGGACCATAGCGTCGCGACCAGTTCGCCGGCGGCGGCCTGCAGGTCGGCGGGCAGGTCTGGACGCTCGATGCGCACGCGGCTTTTCTCGCGCAGCGCGGTCCAGAACTCGCCGAGTACCTGGGTCGGCGTACCCATGCTGCCGCGCTTCACCAGCTGGTAGAGGCGGTTCGCGGTCGGCGTGATCCCGAAGCGGAAAAACAGCAGCGCGCAAACCTCGCGGTACAGCTCGCGCGTCTTCGGGAATTCGGCCTTCAGGCGGTCGATTTCGGCGGCGAGACGGGTTTCGTCAGGGAGGGCGTGGGCCATGGGAGCGTGTTGGCGTGGAATCGCGTAAATAATACTACGTAAACCGCACCATATCTAACGCATCAAACGCGATATTTTGACATTAATCCTATAATGTTGAATTTAACGGGCTGAATGTCTGCATAATTACGTCACACCTGAAATCCGCCTTCGACGCGTCTTCGCCCATGAACACCGCCCTGCCCGCCCCGCGTCCGCTCGATGCGCTCGAACTGCCCGCCGGTCTCGATGGCCGCCACGGCACGAACCGCGCAACCGGCCCCATGCAGGTCGCCGCTGCGACCGATCTCGACGCGCTCCGCGCGTGGCTCGCCCGCTTCGTCGATACGAAGACGACGTTCGACAGCTACCGCAAGGAAGCCGAACGGCTGCTGCTGTGGTCCGTTCTGCAGACGGGCAAGCCGCTCTCCTCACTCACGCATGAGGACCTGCTTGTCTACCAGCACTTCCTCGCCGATCCGCAACCGGCCGCGCGGTGGACCGCTGATGGCGGACGCAAGCACCCACGCAGCGATCCGCGCTGGCGGCCGTTCTACGGACCACTCTCTGAATCGAGCCAGCGACAGGCTATGGTGATCCTCAACGTCATGTTTGCGTGGCTCGTGCAGTCGGGGTATCTGGCCGGCAATCCCCTGTCGCTATCGCGCCAGCGCGCACGCCGGGCCAGTCCGCGCATCGTCCGGTACCTGTCGCCCGACCTGTGGCTCGAAGTCAAAACGTTCATTCAGGGGATGCCCATCCAGACCGGTCGCGAGCGTGAACATCACGCACGCGTGCGCTGGCTTTTTACGCTGCTTTATCTGGGTGGTCTGCGCATCACGGAGGTCGGCACGAACACGATGGGACGTTTCTTTCGTCGCCCGGACGACAGCGGGAAGGATCGCTGGTGGCTCGAAGTGATGGGCAAAGGGGGCAAGGAGCGGCTGGTGCCCGCCACGACGGAAATGATGAGGGAACTCGGCACCTACCGGCGAACACGCGGATTGCCAGTCCTCCCCTCGCCAGGCGAGGACACCCCGCTGGTGCTGCCGGTCGGCCAGTCACTGAAGCCGCTCACGCGCGCCGCGCTGCACCGGATTGTGAAGGACGTCTTCAGCGGCGCCGCAGAATCGTTGCGGGCCCGTGGCGACGACCATGCGCAGCGCGCAGACCGCCTCGAGCAGGCGTCGGCACACTGGCTACGTCACAGCGCGGGGTCCCATATGGCGGACCGGCAGGTGGATCTGCGACTCGTGCGCGACAATCTTGGGCACGCGTCGCTGACGACGACCAGCCTGTACCTGCACGTCGACGACGATCGACGGCATCGCGAGACCGATGAGAAACACCGCATTGACTGGTGACCGACAGCAGCCAGAGGCCTGCCGTCTGATCTCAAAATCCCCGGTCGTGAGCCTGACCGGTTCACCTGGACGCAGGCGGATTTTTCTCTCGGCGGCCGCGACAATGCGACGCCGCCCGTCAGCAAATGCCTTGAGCATGCGAACCTGATCTGCGTCTCCGGCAACCAGAATTGCGCTTCGGGCGCCTCCCGTGCGATCACGCAGGCGACCTCACTGCATTCACTGGCCAGGCGAAACGGGATTTCATGCCGGTCCGCCGCGACATCTGGCATCAGGTCAGCAGTGTCCATTTTCTGAACCTCGTGAATTCAGCAGCGAACTTTTAGTCTGCTGTCGCCTGTCTTCAGTTTTAAGAGCGATCGAAGACGGCAAGCCGCAAATTTCCACCACGTAGAACCCGGCCCTGTAGCGTTGCCCGCCTCCATGCAGGCAAGGGTTTGCGTTTGATGAGGACGCAATAACGCTTGACGGTTAGTTGCGTCTTCCTGAGCGACTCAGGTCTTCAAGGTGAGCCTTTACGGGACGCGGGCTGCAAGCAAAAAATCGAGACTCGATCATCTGGTTAACCCGGTCGGGCTTAGTAATGGCGCTTCTCTCTAGATCCGGATGGAGGACGCTGCGCCGGTTTTCGTTCGTAGCGAGTGCTGAGTCGACCCCGGGCCAACTGTCGACATACCGAAATCTCAACTGATCGTAATGTGGGGCGGACATTCGTCGGCTAAGGCCACGGCCGGATCATCGGCCATTGCCGACGTTCGGCGAGGCTCCGTTGAACGTCGGCAGTATGTCGCGTTGCCGACCGTGGCGACGCAGGGCGGACTGAGCGCTTTCATTGTCGTTCACATCATTCTGTAAGGTCCCCCAGCATACCAGCCGCCGCTATTGCGACGGAACCCTGAACGTACCTCCGCGCACCTCATTTTTTCTGCAAAACAGCACATCGACTTTCGTGCTCCTGCTCAGGAAGCCACGCCTCAGCATAGCGAACGCGCTAGCGTGCCAACTGTTTGCACAGCTCGCTCGATCTCGTGTGTCCAAGGGTGACCGTAGTTCAAGCGAATACAATTCCGATACCCGCGACTCCGCGAAAAGATCGGGCCAGGCGCAAGACTGATACCCTGCTGTAGCGACAGCTCGAACAGACGCACCGAATCGATCTGCACTGGCAATTCCAACCAAAGGAAATACCCTCCCTTCGGGCGCGCAACCTTGGTTCCGGGCGGAAAGAATCTCTCAATGGCCTTCAGCATGTTGCCTTGTTGGGCTACAAGGTTCTGCCGGAGTTGGCGCAGATGGCGATCATAGCTGCGGCCCTGTAGAAAATCGGCGATCGCTAACTGTGCGGGCATGGACGTGGATATGTTGGTCATCCACTTCGCTCGCGCGATCTGCTGCGTGAAGCGGCCCGCCGCGACCCAACCGAGGCGGTAGCCAGGTGTGAGGCTTTTTGAGAAGGAGCCGCAATGGAGCACCAGTCCCTTCCGATCAAATGCCTTAGCCGGTCGCTCGGGTGACGCCCCGAAATACAGTTCGGCGTATACATCATCTTCGATCAGCGGCACGTCGTGAGCGGCTAGCAGCGCAACCAGCGCTTCTTTGGTCGCGTCCGGCATGGTGGCGCCGGTGGGGTTCTGAAAAGACGTCATGAACCAGCATGCGCGGATTGGATGCCGTTTAAGTGCATCGGCAAGCACTGAAACGTCGAGAGCTTTGCTTGGGTGGATCGGTATCTCGACTGCCTTCAGCCGCAACCTGTCGAGTGCTTGAAGAGCCCCATAGAACGCAGGCGTCCGGATTGCGACGAGATCGCCGGGGCACGTTACTGTCTGCAAAGAAAGCGTTAGCGCTTCCAATGCTCCGCCCGTCACGACAACTTCATCGATCGGCAACGCCATCCCTGCCACCATATAGCGACGGCCAATCTGACGGCGTAAACCTTCGTTGCCCAGAGGCAAGTCCATGGGCGCTGCCCCAATGTTCATGGTCCGTGCAACTGCCGTGAGTGACCGATCCAGCAGGTTCGACGGGAACATCGCCGGACTCGGGAACGCGGCGGCAAGCGGCACGATACCCGGCGCCGCGGACGAACTGAGCACGTGAAATAAGAGGTCGTCTGTCTCAGGCGTGAGGGCGACGTCGTTCGGTCTGACGTACTGCGATCCCGGCGACGGCTGGCCCGCTAGCATAGATACGAAATGCCCCGCACGCGGTCGCGTCTCAATCAGTCCCTGTGATTCCAACGAGTGATACGCGTGAGCAACCGTGGCCGGGCTTACTCCATAAGACTTGGTCGCTTGGCGCACAGACGGGAGACGCATGCCTGGGGCAAGATCTCCGGCGCGAATAAGCCCCGCGATTTCTGTCGCCAAATTCTTGTAACGCATCGTTTGTTACCCCCACCGCGCTGCCGGTGGTCCAATTGACCCCAAGGTGTCAGCGGCGATCGATAATGGCGACAGCGCCGTGCGACAAGGATCCGTTTTACAATAAATTAGGGTCATAAACTTGGGTTACCCGATTGTCTGCCCGTAAGTGCAATGCGCCTTCCGCAGTTGCTTGGGCTGAAATACAGCTTTAAACGATGTATTGCCACTCCAAACGCCCTTCATGTCAACAGGTTGTATTGCCACCATCCAAGTGGTATGCGACAGGAGGAAGAAAGTGAGCACGGACAACCCAACACCGTTGTCGAGATCTATTGGGAAAGCTATCGCAAATCGAAGGGCGATAGCGAATCTCACGCAGGAGCAGGTTGCCGAAAGGCTCGGTATCGGGCAGGAAGCTATTTCGCGGATGGAGCGAGGCGTTGCTATTCCAACGGTGGCGCGTTTGGCAGAGTTAGCCGACGTCTACAAATGCAATCTTGATCAATTGCTCACTGAGGCCTCCGATCGGGAGGATGACCAGGCGAAGGCCATCCTGACCATCGTAGGTCGATTGTCCAATGCTGATCGACTCCTACTGATCGAATGGCTAAAAGTGTTTGCCAACAGGCTTCTACCGTCGCCCACATCAACTTAGTGTCGGTGAGCTTGCTATTTTGAGGTTTAGTGTCGGTGAGCTTGCTATTTTGAGGTCTAGGTTGGCGAGTGCCGGTGCAGCCAACTACCTCCTTTTGCATCGCGCCTTCTCTGAGTTCTCACCGCAAGCCGTGACGGGCCACCGCTTTCAAGGAATGCCGCGAGGCGTCTAATGGGCAGCGCGCGACTGTAGAAGAATCCTTGTCCAAGATTGGTTCTCGCCTTGTAGAGCGCCTCGTGGTGAGCTGCGCTGTCCACTCCTTCCGCCACGAGCAAAGCGCCTAAGTCGCGAGCGATTTCGGTCATCGTCGCAAGGCTCGACGTGCGATCGTAGCCATCAAGAGCGAGCACCTGCCTGTCCATTTTGATCAGCTCGAAATCGAACTTCCTGAGCAAGCCGAATTTCAGCGGGCTCAAACCGGCACCAGCGAGCGCGAATTGAACCCCCTGTTTCCGCAAGGCTGCCACTGATTCCAACACCCGTGGCGTGGAGTCCGCGCAATCGCTTTCCGTTACCTCCAGAATCAGACGGGGCAGTATTCCCTTGGCCGAATCCTGCACGTCTGACACGAGGTTGTCGGCGGCCATGTAAACGCCGGAGACCTGCAGCGCGACACACAACGATTTAGCGGCACCCAACGCTGCGACCTCGCTGGCTGCGGTGGCAAGCATGAATCGAGTCAGAGGACCAATCACCTTGCTGTTTTCGAGACGCCTCATGTAATGCATCGGCCCACGCAGACCAAATTCAAGGTTGTCCCAACGTAGCAGTGCTTCGATGCCGACGCATTTGCCTCGGCGAAGATCTATCATTGGTTGATACTCAAGGCCAAATTCTCCACGTAGCAATCCTCTTTGGGCCGCGCGAACGAGCCTCGCTTGCGGCGTAAATCGCCACCTATAGAGCGCCCAACATCCAAGAGCCATCAGAGCAAGAAGCGCAAGACCGGTCAACACCTTAGCGCCGAAAAGCACTGCCTGAGGATCTACAGCAAGGGAGCTGGACGCTTCCGACGACGGCTCGGAGGTAAACGTCCTGTTAGGCTGGACAGGCGCAGCCCGCTCAGCACATGCGTGATCTTGTCCGCAATTTAACGACACATGCAACTTTTCACCCGAGGGGGCAGCATCTGCAACGGCAGCAAAAACTGGCGCTGGGACCGACGTGGGGATGCTGAACGGCACGCCGGTCTGGGGGACGATAGAAGGGCTTAGTGCTACGGATGTTTCCGGAGTGACATTCGCGTCGACTGTGCTTACAAGCTCTCCGACGCCAATCTCCAACGGGGCGAGCACCGAAATGCAACGCAGTTGGCGAGCCTCTGCCTGTCCTATCGGGCCAGCGACCGGACCCGCCAGCGTTGCGGGCGTCGGCATGATGGCGGGAAGTGTGCAAACGGTGCCGAATTGGAGACGCGCAACGGGCGCCCGAGTGATGATCTCAGACAATCCTTGCGCGAAGGCCGCAATGCGGTTCCCCACGTCGCCGCTTGCAACATCCGGGCTCGTGCTGGCGTGCGCGGACGGTTCCAATGCGGCGAGCAGAAAAAGCATTACAAACACGAACTTAGTCATGCGAAATGATGATTCATAAACGGGTCTCATGGCATTGCGCTTTTGGCTTACTGCAAAAATTCTTTCTTTATATTCGTACGATGCACTTGTCTCTGTGTCGTCTCTCGCCGCTGCGTGCGAATGGCGAGGCGTTCCTCACTGGAACTTCAGAGCAGACGGGCCGCGATGGCGGCTCGCACTGGGCGAGCAAGAAAATATCCTTGCGCACTTGTGACACCGAGCGACTTCAACACGTCCAACTCTTCGGCCGTCTCGACCCCCTCCGCGACAATCTGGCTGCCGGTCTCGGTGGCAAACGAGACCATCGCCGCCACAAGTGCGCGTCTTCTGGCGTCGGTATCGATGCCTCGAATCAAGCTCGAATCGAGCTTGATAAACTCAGGATGAAGATTGATGATGTGTTGCATGTTGGCAAAGCCCGCACCCACATCATCCACAGCAATCCTGACTGAACGGCTCCGCAGCGGTTCGAGCGCCTGGATCAGTTTCTCGTAGTTGGAGACGCAGGCAGATTCCGTGATTTCCAGGACAATGCGATCGGTCTCCACGTCAGCGAACACAGCCTCAAGTTCGCCACTCAAGATGGTTTCCGGGGACGCATTGACCGCTAGGTAGAAATCCCGACCAACTGACATCTCCGCAAGTGCCTTGCGAATTGCCTTCAGCTCGAGTGGCACAGCCATGCCAATCTCGACGGCATCGGCAAACCACTGGCTTGGCGCACGAGCCGGCGTGGACGAGAATCGTGACAAGCACTCCAGGCCCACCATGCGGCGGGGGGCGAGCGAGTAGATCGGCTGGTAAACGATAGAAGGCTCATCACCTCTCAGGACACCCTGTATGCGAGCCATCTTCTCTTCATGCTCCCGAACAAGTGTGGCGTTTCGCATGCTTACCCTCGCTTATTGTCTACGCCTGATCAGCACGCGAAAACGAAGATCCTTAGTGCTTCCGTCCGAAGCAAGCCTCAGCGGCGTCAGCGGGGCACAGGCCGGCGAGAAAGTAGCCCCGAATAAGCTCTACGGTCGCGGCGTCGGCATGGTAGGGCGAACTGATATAGCCGGTTGCGGCGGCTTCCATATACCAAGCGCGCGTCCAAGCGTCTAGGTCACGCACGTATTCAGGCGCGAGCTGGATGAATTCGTCTGGCATATTGGACTCCAATCTCTCTATTACCATCTTGTGCGAGGTGGTCCTTAGCTACCGCTATCCGTCATGATGCAATTCAACATCTCGCATTGTTTTTACACATCGCGACTCCAGACGGTCGCCCGCGCGGCCTCTACTTTGCCGATGACGAGAAAGAAAAAATAGACTCAGATAGGGCCAAAAAAATAGGAGCAGCATGAGGCCTCCAAGTGTTCGTGGCAATGCGTTCAAGCCCGCTAGTCACGGCTGTCTCGCGTGGCCAGAATAGAACCATCGAAACAACTCTGACGACGCATATAATGCTTACTGGAGAAACTACGATGGGGATGGCAATGGGTTCCGTCGCAATAGCGGCGGCTGGTATGCTGGGGGACCTTACAGAATGATGTGAACGACAATGAAAGCGCTCAGTCCGGGGGTAGCCAAGGTGCTGAAACGGTTGCACTATCCGCTTGAGATCATGTTGGTGTGCGTACGTTGGTACGTGGCCTACCCGCTGAGCTTGCGCAATCTCGAAGAGATGATGGCCGAACGCGGGATCGCGGTCGATCATTCGACCGTTCACCGGTGGGCCATCAAGCTTCTGCCGGTGCTTGAAAAGGTGAACGCCGAGCGTGAGACGCCTATCAAGATCCGCCAGGTCAAGTATCTCAACAACATCGTGGAACAAGACCATCGGGCGATCAAGCGCCGTACCCGACCCATGTTGGGATTCAAGATATTTCGTTGTGCGCGCATCTTGTTAAGCAGCATTGAACTTATGCATATGATCGCCAAAGGGCAGATGAAAGACTTCAGCATCGGACAGACTCCAGCGGAGCAGTTCTACTCGTTAGCGGTATAAGTAGTCCTCACCATGCGGGGCATTGTTCAACGCACTTTTCTTATTGCGACAGAACCGCACCCGCTACAAGACCATGACGCTGGAGGCCGGCGAGTTCATACGCCGCTTCCTGCTGCATGTACTTCCCGTCGGTTTCCATCGCCTCCGTCACTATGGACTGCTGGCGAATCCGGTACGCCGCGCCAGTCTCGCGAAGGTCCGTGAACTGCTGCACGTCGCGGCGCAGGTCAACACATCACCGGAAGAGACTCCCGTTGAAACGTAAGCGACATTTGGCGGCCGTCTTGACGATCAGAATTTGATCTCGAAGAGGCGTTCGTTGGGGCCTTAGAGGTCAAAGGCAGCGGGATCGAAACTACCGCCGCACCAGTCGAGCAACCGGTGGTGTTCCTCATGAGCGGGATCGATGATCGCGTCGAGGAACTCGATGTAGCCGGGTACGCCGCCAACATCTTCTGGCGGACAGGCATTGCGGCCGCCCAGGCAGATGGGCGAGCGCAATTCAGGATCAGGCGGCAGAACCTTCTCGACCTTCACACGATGCTGCCAGTTGTCACCGTAATCGTAGATGTAGGTGAATGACTTCAGCGCACCGAGCGCACGGCCCAGGCTCAGCCGCGTTTCGTTGAGCATCTGTGAATTTCCGGCATATAGGCGCCATTTCGTTTTCGGCGTAATGGCGCCACCGGATTTCCGGCGTAATGGAGCCAGAGCGTTTTCGGCGTAAAGGCGCCAGTAGTTTTTCGGCCAGTGCCCGATAAGTCTCTCCCGCTGAAATGAGAAACTTACCCGGCAATCGAACCAGAGTAGCGTTCCATTTCGGGGATATTTTGGGGGTATCTGTCCTGGATCTAATTAATGATACCTGCGACCGGCCTTACTTTGCGCCGGCTATTCCAGTCCGGTCCCCGCTTCCTGCCGTGAGGTGCGGCAAGACAAATTGTTCGAACTGCCCGAGGCTCAATTCCGTTGGAATCCGTTGCCATTGCTGGCTTTGCGCCATTATCGACCGCCAAAGATCGGGAATTCTAGCGGATCCGGCAGAAATCGGCGAACGTCATACCCACAAAGGACTTCGGACAAATTCAGCAGCCTTGAGAAACCCGCAACCAGTTGTAAGTGTCCACCAAACCGGGTAACACCAATCGTTCAACGCCGGCATCCGCTAGCGGGACCTCATGGCGAGGATGCGCAGGGGGAAAAGCAAATTCTCGCCTCTGGTGCTCGCATTTGCAGCCAAAGTGCAAGCTTGAACACGACATCGCCTGCGCCATTTCTTGAATGGCGTCAATCGCACGGTAGTGCTGCACTGACTTGCACTCGATACAAAGGCAAGCGCTATGAGTTAGTCAGTTAATAAGGTTTGATGCGCGCTCCCCTGCCTTGCCAGTTGCTGCCCATCTCCGACCCGCTAATGGCCACGCGGTTCTATCCGGCTGCGGGTTGGGGGGCGGACTACAGCAGTCGGATGCCGAATTTGCATCGAGCAGATAAAGCGCTATATTTTTTGGGGCAAAGTTACTCGGTCGGTCCGCGTCGAACCATGTGTTGCCGCCGGGCGCGGCACCAGGACCATGCCTAGGAGTGCGGGATGAATCGCCCGATCACGTAGCCTGTGGCGGGGCCGGCAAGGCCCGGACCGCAAGGATAACGAAAGAAGAATCCACCTGGGAGCTGATGTGAAGACGACTCTGGGCGCTGTGGTGCTGCTCGCCGTCAGTTCGGCCGCCTGCGCACAATCGAGTGTCACGCTGTACGGTCGCGTGGACGGCGGCATCGAATACCTCAGTCACATCGCGAACGGCAACGGCGGCGGCTCGAGCCGCTGGAGCGCGGAAGGTGGCGACTGGGGCACCAGCATGCTCGGCTTCAAGGGCACCGAGGACGTGGGCGGCGGTACCGCCGCACTGTTCGACCTCGAAACCGCGCTGCAGATCATGAACGGCACTACTGGCGGCGGGCGTCTCTTCTCGCGCCGCGCATATGTGGGCCTCCAGAACGAGACCTGGGGGCAACTGCAAGCCGGCCGTAATCTCTTCATCGATAGCGACGGCGTGTGGGAATTCGATCCGTTCGTGCAGCAGGCGGTGTCGTCGGCCTCGCTCGTGCGCGGGCGCAACTGGCAGCAAACGAACAACAACGTCGAATATCACAGCCCCGTGTGGCACGGCTTCGACGTGCAAGGCCAGTATGCGTTCGGCAACCAGGCGAGCGGCTTCAACAACGGCGCCGAAGGCGAGTTCGGCCGATCAGACGGCATCATGCTCACGTATCACTCGCCGCTCTTCGACGTGCGCGGCATCTACGACGAGCTGCGCGATTCGAACGGACACTTCTCCAACATCTTCACGGCCTCGCGTGAATACTTCGTGGGTGGGAACCTGCGCGTGCAGAAGTTCAAGATTCAGGTCGCGTACACGCACTATTCCGCGCCCGATTCGCCGCCGGGCGTGACGAATACCGCCGACCACTATTGGCTCGGAGCGACCTGGCAGGCTACGCCGAAATGGGCCATGACCGCCGCGGGCTTCTATATCCACGTGGGCGAGGGCGCCGGCGACGTCTTGCACGATCCCGCGAGCCACGCCATCCTCTACGCTCTCGGCACCACCCACAACCTGAGCGCGCGCACGTTGCTCTACGGCACCGGTCGCCTATGTGAACAACAGCAAGAACGGCACGTTCTCGGTGTTCGCCACGCCGCGTGACTCGATCACGCCGACAAGCCCGCTGCCCGGCGAATC
Source organism: Paraburkholderia sp. RAU2J (assembly GCF_003634845.1). Classification (NCBI taxonomy): domain Bacteria; kingdom Pseudomonadati; phylum Pseudomonadota; class Betaproteobacteria; order Burkholderiales; family Burkholderiaceae; genus Paraburkholderia; species Paraburkholderia sp. RAU2J. Next base: position 445,962 of record NZ_RBXG01000004.1, on the reverse strand, counting down.
GCAGACGGGCGCCTACGTCGGCATGATGCATTTGTTCTGAGTCAGCACTTTACCGCCATCGCAGACGGCATTCATCGAGGAAGATCGAGATCATGGCCAGACAATCGAAAGCGCTGGGCGTCATCGGCGTCATCTCGCTGCTGTTCACGCTGCTGACGGCGGTCTATCTTGTGATCGGCGGCGCGTGGCTGCTCTCGCTCGGTGGCTCGCCGTATTACGTCGTTACCGGCGTCGTACTGCTTATCGTCGCCTGGCTGCTGTGGCGCGCCAGCGCCACGGCGTTCGTGCTCTATGCGCTCGTGCTGATCGGCACGATGATCTGGGGGCTCTGGGAGTCGGGGCCCGACTTCTGGGCGCTCGTGCCGCGCTCGGGCGTGCTGGTGGTGTTCGGCGTGTGGCTGCTATTGCTCATGAGCTGGCATCTCGAACGGCCGCCCCAGTTCGCCGTGGTCTCGCTCGTCATCGCGCTCGTCGTTTGTGGCGGCGTGCTCGTCTATGCGCACTTCAACGATCCGCAGCAGGTCAACGGCTCGCTGGCGGGCTCCAAGGGTACGCTCGCGCCGAATCCGGACGGCATCCAGCCTTCCGAATGGCCCGCCTATGGCCGCGACGACCAAGGCACGCGCTATTCGCCGCTGCAGCAGATCACGCCCGAAAACGTGAAGAACCTCCAGATGGCCTGGACCTTCCGCACGGGCGACATGAAAGGGCCCAACGATCCGGTCGAGATCACCAACGAAGTCACGCCGATCAAGATCGGCGATCTTCTTTACCTTTGCTCACCGCACCAGATCCTGTTCGCGCTCGACGCGAAGACGGGCGAACTCAAATGGAAATTCGATCCCAAGCTCCAGACCGATCCGTCGTTCCAGCATGTGACCTGCCGGGGCGTGTCGTATATCGATCTTTCGGCCAGCGCGGCGGCAAGGGGCGCAGCGCCCGCGAGCGACGCAGCGGCGGCTTCGGGCGCCGAGGCCGCTGCACCGGCAAGCGACCTCGCTTCGGATACGCAAGCCGCCGCCGCGCCCGCCAGCGACACCACGGCCGCCGCCAACGGCACCTGCATACGCCGCATTCTGCTGCCCGTCAACAACGGCCACCTCTATGCGCTCGACGCACTCACGGGCGAACGCTGCGCAGGATTCGGCAACAACGGCGATCTCGACCTGCAGCACGCCATGCCGGTGACGACGGCGGGCATGTACGAGCCCACCTCGCCGCCCATCGTCACGAAAAAGGTGATCGTCGTGGCGGGCGCGGTCGAGGACAACTTCTCGAACCGCGAGCCCTCGGGCGTGATTCGCGGTTTCGATGTGCGCACGGGCCAACTATTGTGGGCGTTCGATCCGGGCGCGGCAGACCCGAACAAGATTCCGGGTCCTGGCGAGCACTATACGTGGAACTCGCCGAACTCGTGGGCGCCAGCAGCCTACGATGCGAAGCTCGACATGGTCTATCTGCCGATGGGCGTGAAGACGCCGGACATCTGGGGTGGCGACCGCACGCCGGAGATGGAGCGTTACGCGACCGGTCTGCTCGCGCTGCATGCCTCGACGGGCAAGCTCGCCTGGTTCTACCAGACCGTGCACCACGACCTCTGGGACATGGACCAGCCCTCACAGCCCACGCTTGCTGACATCACGGACAAGGACGGCGATAAAGTGCCCGTGGTGTACGCGCCCACGAAGACCGGCAACCTGTTTGTGTTCGACCGCCGCACGGGCGCGCTCGTCGTGCCCGCGCCTGAAATGCCGGTGCCGCGAGGCGCGGCGCCCGGCGACCATGTCTCGCCAACGCAGCCGTTCTCGCAACTCACGTTCCGCCCGTCGAAGAATCTCACGGACGCCGACATGTGGGGCGCCACGATGTACGACCAGCTCGTGTGCCGCGTGATGTTCCACAAGCTGCGCTATGAAGGTACGTTCACACCGCCATCGCTGCAAGGCACGCTCGTATTTCCGGGCAACCTCGGTGTGTTCGAGTGGGGCGGTCTTGCAGTGGACACCGACCGCCAGGTCGCCGTTGCGAACCCGATCGCGCTGCCGTTCGTCTCGCGCCTGATTCCGCGCGGGCCGGGCAACCCGATGGAGCCGCAGCCGGGCGCGAAGGGCAGCGGCACGGAGGTGGGCATCCAGCCGCAATACGGCGTGCCCTACGGCGTGACGCTCAACCCGTTCATGTCGCCATTGGGCTTGCCGTGCAAGCAGCCGGCATGGGGCTACATCTCGGCGATCGATCTCAAGACCAACCAGATCGTGTGGAAGAGACGGATCGGCACCGTGCGTGACAGCTCGCCGATTCCGCTGCCGTTCAGGATGGGCATGCCGATGCTGGGCGGCCCGATGGTGACGGCAGGCGGTGTGATCTTCATCGGTGCGACCGCGGACAACTATCTCCGCGCGTTCGATGTGAACGACGGCAAGCTGCTCTGGCAATCCCGCCTGCCAGCTGGCGGACAGGCTACGCCTATGACGTACGCGGTCAACGGCCGCCAGTTCGTTGTGATCGCGGCGGGCGGGCACGGCTCGTTCGGCACGAAGCTCGGCGACTACGTAATCGCTTACGCGCTGCCGCAATGATACACAAGTCGCTGCGCTCGAGGCGCGTCCCATGGCGCGCGAGCCCGTATCCACGTTGATAAACACGCGCCACTGGTACGCGGTCGCGAACTTCCGCGAGACGGGACTGAAGGGCGCGCGGCCCGACACGCCCGCCGCTTCGCGCGTGGCGAGTGGCGGCCCCGCCAGCGACAGAATGTCATGACGCAGCCATTCAGTCAGCGTGCGGATGTCGCGCGCCCACTGATGCGCCTGCGCTTCACTCCGACGGGCCTGCCCCATCCCGGCCGCGAGGCCTCCGGCGCGCCCCCGCGAGTGTGCCTTGTTGATCTTGACTTCCAGCTTCTCGCGCCGTGGCACGGCGTGTCGCCCCAGGCGGCGTTCTGCCCGGCGCGCAGGCCCTGGCCGGCGTCGGCAATCGTGTACCCGGGCGCCAGTCCCTGTTGCGCCGCGTCGAGCAGGTGCACGCCCCAGGTGTCGCCGTCGCGATGGGCCTCGGCCGCCAGCAAATAGCAGTAGGTCGACCCGGCATCGACGCCAGCGAGCACCGGCCGCGAGCCCTGGAAGATCTCGTCGTGCAGGTCCCCCCGAATACCGGACAGGTCCTGCGCCCGGTTGAGCGCGCCCGCCTGCTGCGCGGCCCATTGCTGCACGTCGTGAACATTGCCCACACTGGTGGACACGCCCAGCAGGTCGCGCATGAACTCCACCACACCGGGGTAAGACCACTGCGGCAGATCAGCATCAGCGCGACCATCACCTGGCGCAGCCACCTCTGGCTGACCGGCACTCGAACAGCACTTCATCCTCCGGTACCGCAGACGCGAACACGTCCGCCAGCGCAACGCAGGCCTTGCGCATTTGCGCGTAGGCGAGCTTTCGGCTCACGCCGTGCCCAGCGGCCAGCGCGCTGATCGTCCCGGATCCCGCCAACGCCCGAACGGCCAAGTCCTGACGCTCAGGTTCAGGCAGCTTCGCTGCCGCGCTAGCGGATCGATTCATGCACGCACCTCGACTGAGAAAAATGGGCCGCCATTATCGACCATCGCCACCTCATCCGGCGCGGCGCGTGTAACCCATGCATGAACCTCGCCAAAACGTGGTCAACGCAACAATTCCCCGCTCAGTCGATTTCCGCGCGAAATGGGCTCAGCCAAAGACTTTCCTGCCGGCAATGCATAGCTTGCAAGCAGCGCGACCGCCGACGCGCCAATGACGTAGCAGGCTGGCGCCGCGAGGGAGCCGGTCTGGCCAATCAGCAGGGTCGCCAGCAAGGGCGCAAGGCCGCTGAATCCGACGACCGACAGGTTGTAGGCCAGCGCAATTCCGCTGAACCTGATCTGGACCGGGAACTGATCGGCAAGCACCGACGCCCAGGTACCGCTTGCCAGTGAGAAAACCACGCCGGCGAGGACAAACAGCAGGACCGGATCGACGGTATGGTTGACGAGCGCGCGATAGAACGGGTAACTCAACAGGATCAGTAGCGCCGTGGATGTGCGCAGCAAGTACCGGCGCGGAATCCTTTCGCCGAGCCAGCCCGCGGCGAGCTGATCAGTGACGACGCGTTCGGGAAAAAATGGGCTGCGATGTTATGCGCAAGGCCGACTTCTGCCGACCGCATCGGTCAGCGCGCGGCCCAGAGCGTGTCAAAACGCGTAGACACCGCAAATTAACGAAACCTGTCTTGCCGCAGGTCGCGACTTTTCGATTGCAGCGACAGCAACGTCAAATCAAAGCCGAAAGTATCGCCAAGGCGCAGCACCTCCCAATGAGCGTCACGCCCGCATCGCTGTCATCAACGCTTCGGAACCGAGTAGCTTGATCACCCGCTTCATGTTGTACGCCAGCACGTGCAAGCTCATCTCAGTACTCACCCGCTCAATGGTTCGGGTCAGGAAATGAGTGGCGCCCATCCATGCTTTTATCGTGCCGAACGGGTGCTCGACAGTCTGTCTCCGGATACGCATCATCTCGGGCGCGTGATCAAGTCGAACCTGCATCTCATCAAGAACCGCTTCGTTCGCGTTCCTTGGCGCGGCGCTCGCCCGCCAGGTCGGCCCCTAATTCAGCTGCCGCTTCGCCGGCTACGCGAACGGCAAATACCGGTGTCACAGCACGTGGCGGCTCGATATCCCACAGGAGAAATGAAATGGCTGATTGGAGCGGTAAGTCTTTCGGCAAATCCACAACGAGCGCGGGAGCGCCGGCCGTCAGCGACCGCAACTCGCTGACGGTAGGGCCAAACGGCCCGATCCTGCTGCACGACGTGCATTTCCTCGAGCAAATGGCGCACTTCAACCGCGAGAAGGTCCCCGAACGTCAACCGCATGCGAAGGGCTCCGGCGCATTCGGCGAGTTCAAGACCACCGAAGACGTCTCGCGCTACACCAAAGCTGCCTTGTGTCAGCCGGGCGCCACGACCGAAATGCTTGCACGCTTCTCCACCGTCGCAGGCGAAATGGGCAGTCCGGATACGTGGCGCGACGTGCGGGGCTTTTCCCTGAAGTTTTACACGAGCGAGGGCAATTACGACCTCGTCGGTAACAACACGCCGGTATTCTTCGGGCGCGATCCGATGAAATTTCCGCATTTCATCCGCAGCCAGAAGCGCCTACCCGACTCGGGCCTACGCGACAGCGAGATGCAGTGGGACTTCTGGACCAACAATCCGGAATCCGCGCACCAGGTGACGTATCTGATGGGCGAGCGCGGTCTGCCGAAAACGTGGCGCAACATGAACGGCTACGGCTCGCACGCCTACATGTGGGTGAACGCGCAAGGCGAGAAGTTCTGGGTCAAGTACCACTTCCACACCAACCAGGGCATGGCGTGCTTTACGAATGCCGAGGCCGAGGCGACGGCCGGTAGCGACGCCGATTTCCATCGCCGCGATCTGTTCGAGGCGATCAGACGTGGCGAATTTCCGTCGTGGACGCTCTCTGTGCAGATCATGCCTTACGCGGATGCGAAGACGTATCGCTTCAATCCGTTCGACCTCACCAAGACGTGGTCTCACAAAGACTATCCGCTCATCAAAGTCGGCACGATGACGCTCAACCGCAACCCGGAAAACTTCTTCGCACAGATCGAGCAGGCCGCGTTCTCGCCCGGCAACACGGTGCCGGGTATCGGGCTATCGCCGGACAAGATGCTGCTCGGCCGCGCGTTCGCCTATAACGATGCACATCGCGCGCGTATCGGCACGAACTTCGACCAGCTGCCCGTGAATCGTCCGAAGGTGCCGGTTCAGACTTATCAGTTCGACGGCCACATGGCGTACGAGCACAGCGGCAACGCGCCGACCTACGTACCGAACAGCTTCGGTCGTAAATGGGCCGACAAAACCGGCGCCGCGGAGGACGGCTGGGAAGCCGACGGCGAGATGGTGCGCAGCGCCTATACGCTGCACGCGGAAGACGACGACTTCGGACAGCCGGGCCATCTCGTGCGCCACGTCTTCAACGACGAGCAGCGCGAACTGCTGGTCGAGCAGATCGTGGCGAGCCTGAACGGTGTGCGCAGCCCGGTGCGTGAGAATGTGTTCGACTACTGGAAAAAGATCGACGCCGACGTGGGCGGTCGCATCGAGGAAAAGGCAGACGTGGCGAAGCAGGTCGCCGAACCCGCGAAGTGACGACGCGCTAGCGCGTCGGCGAGCTTGATGCAAGCCGGGACGGTGCAGGTGTACCGTCCCGGCTTACTGTCATGGTCAGCTGGACCGAATCAGCGCGACCGGCTCCCGCTGATCGCACGGTTCCTCACTCGTTGCTCGATCCTGGCTTTTCGGCTCAATCATCTTCAAAAGACCGCTTCCAAGGATGGCACCGACGTATGAATGCCCGTACGACGGCACGGGCCAATGGCCGGGCGCGGCCCCATGCGCTTTGTATATCCTCTTTGGAACACGGCCGCGATCGACAGCACGCGACCCGCTTCTGCCCTTCCGCGCCCGGGTCACACTGCAGATTTTCGATACATCTAGGCAGAAAAGAGAAAGAAGCACGCCCTTGGCGAGCTTAGGCTTGACGTCATGGGCCGAATCAGCCCGGCGCAAAAGCTGACGCCCTGGATGAAGTTCAATTTGGTTGAGATCAGAGCACCAGCGATGGACGAACTGTTAGCGCATGCATGGCGGATGCTGCTCCTGGTGCGAGGCATCGCGGGACTACTATTGGGCCTGCTCGCGCTGTTGGCGCCTGGAACTACGCTTGTTCTGCTCATCGCCATGTTCGCGGCGTACGCGCTGTTAGGATGCGCCGCGGCGGTCGTCACAGGGTTCCGGCATCGCTCGAGCCAAAAAGACTGGCGGATTCCATTGCCGCTCGGCCTATGCAGACCGTGATCACTGCAGTGCTGCTGATAGCACTCCGCAACAGTCCGCGCGGCCGGCGGCGTAGCGACTTCTCCGGCAAGCGGAACGGGCCGCTGCACCCATAAAGGCCGCGGCGGCGCCGGGGTGCCCCATTATTTGTTCGTACGCGTTGGGAGTACATCATGAATGAAAAACTCGAAAAGGCTACGAGAACCCTCTCACTTCTGCTCGCCGTGACGGCCACCGTGTTCCCGGCCAGCTCCGCGACGGGGCAGCAGCCCGCAGCCCCGGTCGCAGGCGCGGTGCCTCTCGGCGTGAGCGTCACCCAAACGCAACTCGTAGCGAAGGGGTGGCGTGCATCGAAGCTAGTCCACACCGACGTGTACAACGACAAAAACGAAAAGATAGGACGGGTCGACGACCTGATTATCGCGCCCGACGGGTCACTTTCCGTGGCCATTATCGATGTTGGCGGATTTCTCGGCATCGCCGCGCACCGCGTCGCTATTCCGGTGCAGCGGTTCAAGCAGATCACACCGAAGATGATACTGGAGGGCGCGAGCAAGGATGCGCTGAGCAAGCTCCCGGAATTCGAATACGCCAAGGGTTGAAATCAGCCGCCGATAATCCGATTTTCACCCTTTGCCCAGTTCATCTGGCGCGTGCGCCGCAGGCCGTATAGCGTGGCGCTGCTCGATGAGCGCAAGAAAGCGCATTCGGAGGTGCATAACCTGCTTCTGTAACTCTTCGACGAAGGCCGACTCACCCACGGCAAGGGACATCTGGTTGATTGTACGAATACGATAATCATCGCCGCCAGCAAACCATCTCGCGGACATCGGCTATGACCCGGAGTTCGGCGCACGCATGCTCAAGCGAAAAATCCCGCAGGAAGGGGAGTCGCAGCTCGCGGATGCCGTTTTGCGCGGCGACGTGCGCGAAGGCGACAAAGTTGTTGTGACCGACGACAGGGTGCAAACGCCGTGCTCGTACAGAAGCAGTCACCAGAGACGGACCTCCGAACAAGTCGACCAAGAAACCGGCGCACGTCTGACGCGATGCACGGCCGTAGGCGATGCCGCCTGAACGGCATCGTCCATGCGGCTGAGCCTGGACCAGGTAGGAGAGAGCGATACGAGAGGAAATGGGCGCTTGAAAAGACAAAGATAGGATCGCCGACGTCGCCGTCAGCTTCGCAGCACATTCCCGACGCGTCGGGCGTGGCCCGGAGCGGCAATTGAAACCGCACGGAGGAAAGAAATGGAAAGACGAACTTTGGTAAGCAAGGGGCTGGCGCTAGCGTTCGGAAGCCGGCTGCTCTGTTACTTCTGAACGCTGCGTAAGAGAAAGTGCGGCGAGCGCCGGCAAACGCAAGTCAATCGATTCGTCGGTGGACGCGACGCTTGAGCACCTCTACGCGGCCGCTCACGGTTCACGCGAACTGGTGAAAAAGTCGCGCAGCGCGATCGCGCGGAGTCCGCGATCCGCGTGGCGTTGTCATCGCTTCCCACTTCTCCTCTCCGGCCTCGCGACCTGGTACCGGTTCGAACGAAGTTGTCCTGTCAAAGCATCGGCACATCTAGGGACCGAGTGGTTTTACCTGACCACGATCTTGTTTTTCGTGGACGCGCGGCGTTGCGCTCGGCGACTGGATGGCCGGTTCAGACCGGGGTGGCCTTGGCCTCAGTTACGAACATGGCGCGTTGATCTTTGGAGCCAGACTCATCGTCCGGCTGCCCTCCACTTTCCGGACGAAAATTCCGCGCACTGTGCTCTTCTGGACAGCAATCATCCTGACGGGATCCTGCGGAGCGACTCAGGGTGACCTCCTTGAATAAGCCACTGGCGCAGGGGCTGCACGTCAGCCGTTTGTATGCGTCCCTGATCCTGCTGGGCTTCATTGTCGCCTGCATCGTGCTTATTTCCCGGCGGGCCACGAGGAGGGAGGAAACAGCTTGATTGAATTGGATGGCATTGATGGTTGGCCAATTGATTGATACCCCGGCCCTACGCCAGGCCCCCATCTTTACCTCACATGCGGCACGGGAGTCTCGGTGCATCGTGCCGCCGTTGCGGAGGCAGTTCGCGCACAAATGCAGGAATCCAACATGTCTGCGCGGGAAGAAGGAAGAAGCGCGAGAACCATGGACGTACGCTCTGCCCCAAGCCAACCCGTAGCAAGCTTCTAAAGGAGCTTCGCGAATGAAACGCGTCATACTGTTTCTCGCCACCAACCTAGCGGTGATATTGGTGTTTTCGATAGTACTGAATGTCTTCGGCGTCGGCCGCTTCCTGACTGAGAGCGGGATAAAAGTCAATTCCCTACTCGTGTTCTCCGCAGTGGTAGGCTTCGCCGGTGCGATTATCTCGCTGCTTATTTCAAAGCCGATGGCGAAATTGACAATCGGGGCGCGTGTCATCGACTTTCCACGCGATGCGACCGAGCAATGGTTGGTGGGCACCGTACGGCAACTCGCACAGAAAGCCCGCATCGGTATTCCGGAAGTTGCTATTTTTGAAGGTCAGCCGAACGCGTTTGCCACCGGCGCATTCAGGGATTCAGCCTTGGTGGCCGTCTCGACCGGCTTGCTGCAATCGATGAATAGCGAGGAAATAGAAGCGGTCCTCGGACATGAAATTACGCATGTGAGCAACGGCGATATGGTGACGTTGACCCTCATTCAAGGTGTGGTGAACACCTTTGTGATTTTCTTCGCACGCGTAGTCGGCTACCTCGTGGACAAGACTTTCTTTCGCACTGAACGCGGGGCGGGCCCTGGTTTTTACGTTACTGTTATTGCCTGCCAGATCGTCTTCGGTATCCTCGCTTCAATGATCGTCGCCTACTTCTCGCGCTTGCGCGAGTTTCGCGCCGATGCGGGATCTGCTCAACTGCTGGCTTCACCGCGGCCGATGATCAGCGCGCTCGCTCGCTTGGGTGGGCTTGAACCCGGCGAACTTCCACAAACTTTCAAGGCATTCGGCATCACCGACAAACCCGGTTGGCTTGGGTTGTTCGCGACGCACCCTCCGATCGACAAGCGCATTGCCGCGCTGCAAGGTCGCGAATAGGTCGGCGAAGTGGTGGGCGGTTTCAAGAGTGAAGCGCAACAGTGGCTAATGAATGGAAGCTGAGGTTATCGAAGCGGTTGCGAGCATACGTTCGAAGACCTCGAATGGCAAATGAAATGCATGGGTAGCGCGGGGTCGGCTGTTGAGGCTGTCGGCGATGGCATCGAGTTCGTCCTGACTGTAGATCGAGGGGTCAGTGCCTTCACGCCCTGAGGTAGTCCGTCAAGGTTCTTGAGCGGTAAGTTGCCCTCCTGCGTCCGGTTCGACACGCACGAGCAGGCCAGCCGAATGATCTTCTCGTTATCGAGGGCAGATGCAGCCCACATCCCCGCCCTTGCGGCCGCGGGTATCGCTCGCCGCACATTCATCAATCTGCGTATGTCGAGCAGAATGTCATGCGGGCGTCTCGCGAATTGCCCACCGGGCCGGAATCCAGCTGCGTAACCGCCGACCGGAACGGGTTACCCCGGAGGTTCGAGGTTCTTGAGCAGTGGCGAACCGCGCTTTCTCAAGGCGTTGAGGTAGATGGCTCGTCGTACGGTGTTCTGGTTGCCGGCGCCCTTGATGAAGTCGCCTTCCCAATAGCCTGGTATCACCCGGTCGTCGACCTCAGGCGGGCGCACATAGATGCTCACCATGTGTCGGGGATCTGGCCGCGCCGGTCAGCGCCCCGCTTGCGTGACATACGCGTGCTGTGGCAGTGGCGCAGACAGGCGATTAGCTGGCGACGCAGCTCACCGCGTGGCTGCGCATAGATGGCGGTGTAGATGGTCTCGTGCGAGACGTGCTGGGTCGGACCGTTGGGCCACATGCGCTTGGGCGTACCTAGATCTGCTGGGGCGACCACTTCCATTCCAGCAGGGTGAGTACGACGCGCCGCGACAGGCTTTGAGAGTGCAGCTTGGAAACATGGGCGCGCAGCCTCGCGTCGGCCCGTGCTGAGCGACTGCGCCGGCGCAGACGCATAGCCCACGGCAGAACATGTGTTTCTGGTCAGCTCGCGGCTCACAGTTGATGCCGGGCGCCCGAGTGTTCGGGCCATGGGCCGAACACTCGAACCCTGTTGCTTCATGCTTGCAATGGTCATGCGCTCTTCAGCCTGAAGCTATTGATACGTTCTTCTTTTTTGCATATGCGCACCTTACACGAGGAAGCTGTTGCACTTCACATTTTATCGCGCCCATTTAATGCGGTCTTCGGCAGGTCGCCGTCAATGCCTTCGCAGGTGCGCTTGAATTTCGCGCGCATCAAGGGCCGAGAGGTCTTCGTTAATCTCTTCGAAAATCATCTGACGCGTCTCCTCGCTCAGACGCTCACGCAGCATCCCGAGAAACTTCGGCTCCACGGCAAATCGCAATCGCTGATACCGCTGATGAAGCCGTCCCTGTTCGATGTAGTCGGCGACAATCTTCGCGAATTTTTCGCGATCCTTCTCGCTCAGCGCCGGTCCACCAGGGACGACATTGACGAGGTCTTCGATTTCCCGCAAGTCCAGCTTAAGTCCCGGTGTCTCGAAGATTCGAGCACGGCTGCCGTCGGCAACGACAACCCAGGTAGTGACAGCCATGGTGCGCCTCTCTGCGTGATCGGTCGCCGGTTCGGCGGGCATCGGAAATCGTCGCGTGACGCCAGCGAGGGCGCCGGTCAGCGACAGTCATCGCCAACGCCCATCGATGACGGAGCGTGGGGCCTCCCCGCGCTCCTGTGCGAGTGACGGATAGTCGGTATACCCGCGCTCGCCGCCCCCGTAGAACGTGGACGGTTCCGGCGAATTGAGCGGAGCGTGCGACCGGAAGCGTTCCGGCAGGTCAGGATTGGCGATGAACAAGCGTCCGAACGCGATCAGGTCCGCTTTGCCGTCCTCGAGCCATCTCTCCGCACTGCTGCCGTCGAACCCGCCCGCGACCATCAGCACACCGCTATAGGTGCGGCGCATCATCTCGTTCATGCGTTTCGCGCGCTCCGTGAAAGCGACATCCTCACCGGTCGCCGCCAGCGCGGGATTGACGATGTGCAAATAAGCGAGCCCGTATCGATTGAGCTTCTCGATGACGTAAGAGAAGGTCGCCTCGGGATCGTCGTCATGCATGTCGTTGAAGGTGCCGAGAGGAGAGAGCCGTACGCCCACCTTTTCCGGCCCCCACACTTCGCAAACCGTTTCGATCACCTCGAACAGCAGCCTGGCCCGGCGCTCGCTCGACCCGCCGTATTCGTCCGTGCGGCGGTTTGTGCCGGACAACAGGAACTGGTCGAGCAGATACCCGTTCGCTCCGTGCACTTCGACGCCGTCCATACCGGCAGCCTTTGCGTTGCGCGCACCCCTGAAATACTGGCGCACGAGATACGGCATCTCTTCGACCTGCAGCGCGCGCGGCGTGACGCAGGGCGCGACGACACCTTCGCCGCGCTCGTTCTCGACGAACGCCTCCGCTTTCGGCCGGACCGCAGACGGCGCAACGGGCAGCATCTCATCGGGCTGCAACGAGGGGTGCGATATGCGTCCGACGTGCCAGAGCTGCATGAACATCAACCCGCCCGCCTCGTGCACGGCGTGCGCCACGAGCCGCCAGCCTTCGACCTGCTCGCGACTATGAATCCCAGGCGTCCATGCATAGCCCTGCCCTTGCATCGACACCTGGGTCGCCTCGCTAATGATGAGCGCGGCCGACGCGCGCTGCGCGTAATAGCAGGCGTTCAGCTGCGACGGTATGTTGCCTGGTCGGCTCGCGCGCGAACGCGTCAGCGGCGCCATCACGACACGGTGACGCAGGTTGTAGGGCCCCACCTTGACGGGTTCGAAGAGCTTGCGCAGCGGGATTTGCTCGTCACACTGCCCGGCTTCCCCAAGCGCGATTTCCGTATCAGGCATATTCGCTCCTTGTGTTTCTGACGCGGCTCGAAAAGTGCTGCTATAGACGCTTCGAAGCGTCGGCTTCAAATGACATCGACAGGATCCCGTTCTGTGGCCAGTCTAGCCATGGCCTGCGCGCGCTTCTTTCCGGTTTCTGCTCAGATATGTCACGATCCTGCGGTCACCCGGTCCATCGCTCCATCGGGGATCGGATGCGGCCCTGCCGTGCCCCCAGCTACTCTGCCGCTTTGGAAAGATTCACGACCGGCGTTCGCCTCAAACTTCGCCCGATGCGTCGAAAAGAACGTCCGCACATTACGGACGTTCGACGAACTCTCAAAAAACGCACTCGGGTCGATAGAGACCGCCGAAGCGAGCGCGATGACCGGTTGGGAGCGAACCGACCGGTCTCTAGCCCGTCAGCGCCCGATGTTGATCCGGTTGTCGACGTGCGTCACACCGGGGGCAAGCCATGCGACCCGCTCGGCCTCCTCGCGCTCGGCCCACGAGCGGACCGTACCACGCAGGACGACCTTATTGCCTTCGGCCTCAACCGTGATGTGCTGCGCGTCGACTTCCGCGTTGCGCTTGAACGCGTCCTCGATCTTGCGCTTGAGATCCTCGGGCTTGACCTTCGGCTTGATCTCGATCTCGTTCGTCACGCCGGTTACGCCCCTTACCCGCAGCGCCGTGTCGGCCGCACGGCGGCGCTGGTAGTCCCATTCGACTTCGCCCTTCAGCGTCACGTATCCGTCCCTGACGACCGCCTTGATGTTGTCCGCCGAATAAGGGAGCTCGGCCTTTAGTTGGGCAATGATCTCGCGCACGATCTCCGGATCGGGCCGCTTGTTGATCAGAGGCAACCGAACCTCCACGTCATTTGCAATCCCCTTCACGCCGTGGACACGCGTCGCATCTTCCTCGGCCTTCCGCTTTTGCCTCCAGCTGCGCGCGAAACCAGACAGCGTGACCACGCCGTCCTTGACCGCCACCCCGATATCTGATGGATCGATGTCCGGATCCCACTTCAGTTCGTACTCCACGTCTTGCTTGATGTTTTCGTCGGTTCTCATCGCTGCTCCTCATCGGTTTGTTGATGGATTCACGCGCGCACGCGGGCTGCGCCTGCGCCTGCGCCGCACGAATTGGCCCATCGTAAAGCGTGCCGACGTGCATTTCTTCCCTTCGCCTGCACAGTTATTGCGCAATGCTGCTTTCGATTCCATCCTTTCTTTGCGAATGAACATGGCGACTTTGCGAACGTGGAACGGAATTGTCAACGCAAGGAAATCGGGCTGAAGCCATCCCCCGGGACGCTTGGTGTTCGCCGCAGTTACTCTGCGGTCGAACTGCGTCGCCCCTGATCGCGGTAAATGTGCACGTTGGATCATAAGTCTTTCCGACTTGTCCGGGCGCGTCGAACAAATCTACGCACCGGAAACGCTGTTTGCAGCGCGTCGAGAAGCTCGCCCTGTTGCTTTCCAGTACCCACGACGATTGAGTTTACTTCTTCGCGCGTTGCTCGGGCTCGGGGTGAACGGCAATTGGATCGCTCGCAGGAAAGGTCTCTTCGAGCGCTTCGTCCAGTTGCTCGTCCGGGGTCATCGGCGCTTCCTGCGCCCCGGCTTTCGACTTCGGGATGTCGACGCGACTTTCCTTTGTCATGTTGCGCTCCATAAGAGAATTAGCGGCATTTCGCATTGCAGCGGCGTTGTCTGCATGCAATCACGGCTATTGCAGGCGGAGATCGCCACCTTTCTACGCAGATCAAAGATCCCGGCATCGACGACATCGAAATCGACGTCCCTGATCTGCCGGGTGGCGCGAGAGACCGGGGCGTGCGTGAAGCGGGAGATGCTCGACACCACCGGCCTCGCCGTACGGGATTTGAGCCGGTGACCAACGGATTAGAAGTCCGTTGCTCTACCTCTGGAACTCACGACCCGAAAGAGACCTTGCCCGCCGCTTGCCCCACGTGCACATGTGTTCTCAACGACCTTGTTGCCCCCAGGAAGCACATCCAGTGACGAAGCGTCCGCTACAGCACGGTCGGCCGACGCTCAGTTCGCGCAACTGCTGGATTTCGATTTTCCGGCCCTTAGATTTGGTCGTATCAGTCTTCGCAAGTCTAAGCGTGAGCACTCTCCAATTCGAACTGCGCGTCGATGTGATGGACGTCCACGCGGAATAATCCGCATAACTTGTCGGGGTGTCGATCCGGCCCAAATGTGAACTTCAACAGAATTCAAGATCACAACCCTGATGCAGCGCAGGGAAGCTCATGCTGTCGCGCCACTGCTGTTCAGGCTCTCTAGCGCCTTCCTCAGGCGTTCCTCCTGATCGTTCGTGAGAGACGTCTTTAACACCTTTCCGCCGAACGGCTTCAGCTCTGGCAGAACCTTGTCGAAATTCACGCGACGCACGAGGATGAAGAGCGCCGACGAACCCGGCTCAATGTTCTGGCCCGTCGAGCGCATGAAATCGTCATCGATTCCATAGTCCGAGAGCGCGCCCGACAACGCGCCCGTACCAGCACCGACGGCCATGCCTGTTGCCAGCCCGACGAGCGGATTGAGCAACATCAGCCCAACCAGCGCACCAAACAGACCACCCCAGGCCGCGCCGCTGAGCGCGCCGATCTTGACGAGATCGACGGCCTGCTTGAGGTGTACCTTGCCCTTCGCGCTACGGACCACGATGCAGGCATCCTCAAGGTCGATCAGGTGTTCCTTTTGCATCTGCTGGAGTTTGGTCAACACCTGGTCGGCCGTCTCTTCGCCTTTGAAGCTTACAACGACCAGATCGCTCATCGATTTGCTCCTTTGCTCTGGGAAATAAGCCGGGACCGCTTCCGCGGCAAGACGGTTGAATTCATGCTCAGCGCCGCGCGCGAGCCGGTCGACCGCACCGCAAAGCAGCGGCGGTGCCAGCCAGCCATGCATGTCCCGCCCGGCGCGCACCTTCGGACGCTGACGGCGCCACTGACGCGATGACGATGACATCAAGACTAGGTTCTTGCCGGTTGCACTTCTTCCTCATTCCTGCAAGACGTGTCGGATCTCTGCGCTTGTGCTGCGCGGCCTTCAGATGTGAGCGTACGGCAGCATTTCGAAAAAACTACGCAGCAGTACGGAAGAAAATCGGCCCGGCGCGCCCTACCTTTGCCCTACCGTGGACGGATGCGTGTGGCACCGGGCGTGGCCCGCGTGCGCGCGTTAGTCCATCAACAAACTGACGAGGAGCGGCGATGAGAACCGACGAAGACATCAAGCGAGACGTGGAGTACGAACTGAAGTGGGATCCGCAGTCGATCGCATTGATCGAAGCCATGTATGCGGCGGGAAAGCCAGTCGCCGCGGTTTGCCACGCTCCCGGTGCACTCCGTCATGCAAAGCTGCCCGATGGCTTTCCACTTGTACGCAATAAGCCCGTCACCGGATTTGCCAATTCGGAAGAAGCGGCCGTCGGTCTTACGGACGTAGTGCCTTTCCTCGTCGAGGAGATGTTGAAGAAGAATGGAGGCAGGTATTCGAAGGGGCCAGATTGGCAATCACATGTGGTTGTCGCGGCAAACCTGATTACTGGCCAGAATCCCGCAGCAAAAGCGCTGCTCTCGAGGCTGAGCATCGCCTCAGACGACGCTTGAGTTGAAGAAGCGAGTCATGGCAAAGACGACCGGGGCCAGCAGGTCCGAAAGCCGAAACCAATCCAGCGACGTGATACATGTGCCTGAGCTTGCAACTTTATTTTGTACTACGCGAAAATGCCGGGCCACGGCCCCGATCAACGCTGACAGTCCACTGCCAAGGCGGAAAACAGATAAGCTACTTCGAGAAACTCTTGTCGCGCTGTTCAATCGCGAGCGCGGAAGTCCCGCGGTCGTTGTTTTGCTCGCAACTTCGCCAAATGAATCAGCTACCGTTCCGGTGGGCAAGTCGGAATGCACGCGGCGTCACACCGGTATATCTATGAAACACGTCGGTGAAATGCTGCTGAGTCTGAAACCCCGCGCGCGCGCCAACGTCAACCAGGGAAATAGTCTCCTCGCACAACATCGTCCTGGCAAATTTTACTCGTTCGAGTGTCACGTACAGATGGGGCGGGTTACCTGTCGCCGTTTTGAAAACGCGTGCAAACTTTGATGCACTCATGTGCACCAGAACTGCGAGTTGCTCGACCAAAATGGTTTCGGCTATGTTCTCATGAACGAAGGCTTGAATGCGAGCCAGCATTTGACGCGTAAGAGGCATGTCCGGCTCGACCGCGCCAGCACAGTGCCCGTAGCGGAGAGCAATGTGCACCGAGATGACATCGGCAAAGGCGTCGGCGCAGGCAGCGTCGATGAGATCCGCATTATGCAAGGCACCCAATGTATCCGCGGCCTCGCGCAGGAACGGATCCCAAGACCTAGACCATTTCGGGACCGCGTCAAACGCGTCTTGCGAGACTTGCCCAAGTACGCCCGGTTTGAGTGCGATAACCCATCCCTTGGGATCGTTGTCAGCGAT
Organism: Paraburkholderia sp. RAU2J; assembly: GCF_003634845.1. Taxonomy (NCBI): domain Bacteria; kingdom Pseudomonadati; phylum Pseudomonadota; class Betaproteobacteria; order Burkholderiales; family Burkholderiaceae; genus Paraburkholderia; species Paraburkholderia sp. RAU2J. The sequence goes on along the minus strand of NZ_RBXG01000004.1, from coordinate 428,658 downwards.
CGTGGCCAGCTGCGCCCCCGCGGGGATAACTGCGACAAATGGTGCACTTATTAAGATTGTGTGACTCATTCCGAGGTCGTCGCAACCCGCAGCCTGCACAACAGTGCTACCTGTCGGTATAACGAGGCGAAGTACCTGCACCGAATTCAGCCTGCCATCGGTGAAAGCGACGTTCATTGGTTGGCAGCGCAACCCGTGATCCGGGGTCGATCTTGTTGCTTGCTTCATGATAAGCAGAAGTCTCCGCGTTGCCGCGTCGCACACCTAAGCTTACGTCGAATTCAAGGCTGCCTAAGGCGGATTCGTAATATGGGCAGAAGCAACCCGACTTCGTTGAGGGAGTTGCTGCTGAGCTATGTTGCTGGGCAACTCGGGACGACGCTCGACACGCTGTTAGCCGGGATTCGAAGCAATCCATCGCTCGTGAAGGCATTCTGCAAGCTGACGCTTACGCCGGGTATTGCGCAGCGTTCGAAAGCGGTCAGGTTCGCGAAGCGGCATGTCATGCGCACCGCACGCGCGTCCGTGATCTGGGAACACCGATCGGCCGTGGCTTGGGTAAGGTGATCGCGCTCGAAACAAGCCTACCGTTCATCGCGATACCGACCACGTATGCAGGCTCAGAGATGACACCGATCTATGGCCTGACCGAAGGCGGTCTGAAAGGTAGGGGACGCGGCGTGCGTGTCTTGCCGAAGACAGTGATCTACGACGCCGAGCTGTCACGTGAATGGCCGCCCGGCTTGTCTTTCGTGAGCGGCCTCAATGCCATTGCGCATGCGGCGGAGGTGATGTATGCCCACGACGGCAAACCAGTGTAAGCGCCTGGCCATCCCGTCTTGAGTTGGGTTGAAGGTCTTGGGAGCATCGTATCCACTAAAAATAGGCGGATACGTGAACACTATCGAAGAAGAAGTGCTACTTGGGCGGCGTCGACGCCGGCGCTATAGCGTCGAGTTCAAGGCGCAGGTGGTGTCAGCCTGCCAGGGGCCCGGGGTGTCGCTTTCGGCGATCGCGCTGCACCACAAGTTGAACGCGAACCTGCTCCGACGTTGGGTAGAACAGGCCGAAGGAAACGATCGCGTGCTGGTCGCACGTAGCGAGGTGCCGGTGCCGTCTGCAGCGGCACCAGCATTTGTGCCGTTGCCGCTTGAGACGAGAAACGCGCGCACGGCTGAGATCCGCGTCGAAGTACGTCGCGCGGACCAGTCGATAACGGTTAGCTGGCCGACATCAGAGGCAGCACAGTGCGCCGCATGGCTGCGGGAGTGGCTCGCGTGATCCGTATTGATGAGGTGTGGCTGGCAGTCGACCCGCTGGACATGCGTGCCGGCTTCGACACGGCACTGGCGCGGGTGGTCAAGGTGTTCGGCGCCGCGCATCCACATCATGCCTATCTGTTCGCCAATCGGCGCGCCAATCGCCTGAAGGTGCTGGTTCACGACGGAATCGGTATCTGGCTGGCAGCGCGACGTCTGAACGAGGGACAGTTCGCCTGGCCTCACGCTGGCAGCGAACCAAAGCAACACCCACTTACGCAGGAGCAGCTCGCAGGGCTGGTGGTCGGTTTGCCATGGCAGCGGATCGGCCCGAACGGTGTGATCCGCGTCGTATGAGGCCGACAGGGACGTAAACTGTTGCGCTTCCACGGTGCCTGGGGTTCTGGCAGACTGGTCTGCATGAACCTGCCCGCCGACCTCAACGCCCTCAGTCCTGAACAGTTGCGCACGCTCGCCGCGCAGCTGATTGCCCAGGTGCAGGAGAGAGACCGGGAGATTGGGGAGAAGATGCGGGAGGTCGAGGCGAACGAACGCGAGTTGCATTACCGGCAGACCCGTATCGAGCAGTTAAGCCACGAGATCTCCATCCTCAAGCGCCAGCAGTTTGGCCGACGCAGCGAACAGTTCAGCAGCGAGCAGATGAGCCTGCTGGAAGAAGCGATCGACGCCGATCTGGCCACCATCGAACTGGAGCTCGAGCAGCTTCAGCCACAAGCCGCAGCCGGCCAGTCACCCCAGCAACCGAAGCGCGCAGCGCTGCCGGCGCAACTGCCGCGCACAGAAATCCACCACGAGCCGGATAGCACCGTATGTCAGTGTGGCTGCGAGCGCGTACGAATCGGTCAGGACATCAGCGAGAAGCTGGACTACACACCGGGCGTATTCACGGTTGAGCGGCATATCCGTGGCAAGTGGGTGTGCAAGAACTGCGAAACGCTGATTCAGGCGCCGGTACCCGCGCACGTCATCGACAAGGGTATCCCGACCACGGGGCTGCTGGCCTCGGTGCTGGTCGCCAAGTACGCTGACCACCTTCCCCTGTATCGTCAGGAACAGATCTTTGCGCGGGCGGGTCTGGCAATACCGCGATCGACATTGGGTGCGTGGGTCGGCGCGTGCGGTATGCAACTGCAGCCACTGGTCGACGCACTCCATCAGGAAATCCTGCAGCAGGGTGTGCTGCATGCGGATGAGACACCGGTACAGATGCTCAGTCCCGGGAAGGGAAAGACACACCGGGCGTATCTTTGGGCATATACGCCCACGCACTTCAGCGAGCTGCGCGCAGTGGTCTATGACTTCGCTATCAGCCGTGCAGGCGAACATGCCCGCACCTTCCTCGCTGGCTGGCAAGGCAAGCTCGTGTGCGACGATTACAGTGGGTACAAGTCTGGTTTCCAGCAAGGCATCATTGAAATCGGATGTGCTGCGCACGCACGTCGCAAGTTCTTCGACCTGCACGCCAATCACAGCAGCCAGGTCGCTGGACAGGCCCTGCCGTACTTCGCTGCGCTTTACGACATCGAGCGCGACGCTGCAGTACTTGATGCGGATGAGCGCCGCAAGCTTCGGCAAAGCCTGGCCAAACCAGTGTGCGATCTACTTTACGAATGGATGGTGGCGCAGCGCAAGCTGGTTTCAGAAGGTTCAGCGATTGCGAAAGCGCTCGACTACAGCCTCAAACGCTGGGAGGCGCTCACGCGCTATCTCGACGACGGGCACGTGCCTATAGACAACAATTGGGTTCATGCCGCTAGCGGCATGAACCCAATTATGCCGACTCCCCGATTATGCCGCGTCATGCATGCGCGTGGCGGTGGGCATGGCCTTTCATGATCGCTGTGTCGGCATAAACATATGATTTCTCAGGCTGGCTATCGCGCTGGCCAGGAGAGATCAGATGAATGCGACACGCACAGTCAGCGAATCCGGCGGCCTGCCGGCCCATCACATCGATGTATTTCTTGATCGTCTACGGACGGCACACTACTCCGAGGTATCGCTTCGCAAGAAACGAAGAGTCCTGTGTGCGTTCTCTGGGTGGATGAAGAACAGGAACATCGACCTGATTGATCTCGATGAGTCTGTCACGGCTCGTTTTATGAAGCGCATGATCGACGCATCACGAGACCGCGTCCAGCGTGCGCGTCCCACATTACGGCAGTTTCTCGCCTATCTGCGCGCGGAAGCCATTGTGTGTTCGCCGACATTGAGCGGCCAGTCCGCGATCGCGCACATTTATCGCCGATACCTGGACTATCTGAGGCAGGATCGTGGACTCGCGAAGAACTCTCTGCTCGTCTACGGCCCGTTCATTCGCGACTTTCTCGACAGCCACTCGGCCGGCGACGGAAGTTTATTGCCAGATGCATTTGACGCGGTAACGATCCGGAATCATCTTCTTGCCCGCAGCAAAGGTCGATCGGCGGAGTACACCCGGCTGATGGCAGTTGCGCTTCGCTCGTTCTGCCATTTCCTCTTTCTGCGTGGCGATACGGCCCGAGACCTGTATGAGTCAGTGCCCCCGGTTCGTAAGTGGCGACAGTCGACTGTGCCGACGTTCCTCACGCCTGAGCAGCAAAAAGCTCTCATTGCATCTGCAGACCGGTCGACTCCGACTGGGCGCCGCGACTATGCAATCCTGCTGTTGTTGGCGCGGCTCGGCTTACGTGCCGGAGAAATCGTCGCAATCGAGCTCGACGACATTCACTGGCGTTCGGGGGAGCTCGTCGTTCATGGCAAGGGGCAGATGGTCGAGCACGTCCCGCTGTCATCGGAGGTCGGAGAAGCAATCGCGACATATCTCCGCGATGGTCGCGGAGCGAGTGCATCGCGGCGCGTCTTCATTCGCAGATTGGCACCTCGGGTTGGTTTGGCGGGGCCAGCGGCGATTGGCAAGATTGTTTGTCAGGCCTTCGCACGTGCCGGTTTCCGCCCCGCGTGCCGGGGCGCCGCACATCTGTTCCGTCACGGTCTGGCGACGACGATGATTCGCCACGGGGCCTCGATGGCAGAAATAGCCGAGGTCCTGCGGCACCGCTCACCGGACAGTACCGCGATCTATGCAAAGGTCGCGTTTGAGGACCTGCGCGAGGTCGCGCGCTCGTGGCCCACGGCTGGAGGTTCGATATGACGGCGATCCGCGATTCTCTCGCTCGGTACGTGGCGGTCCGCCGCGCTCTCGGGGCGTCATTCTACGAACCTGCATTGGCACTCGGCCATTTCGTTGATCTTCTGGAACATGAAGATGCTGAGTTCATTACTACCGATCTGGCTCTGCGCTGGGCGATGACGTCCACATTCGTCGAACGCGCCACTTGGGGGCGGCGCCTCTCTCAAGTGAGAGGATTCGCCAGATGGATGAACGTCATTGACGGTCGAAACCAGATTCCTCCGGCAGGGCTCCTGAGTGCCCGCAGGCGGCGAAACGCCCCGCATATTTACACTGAGCAGGAAATTGATCTGCTTATGACCCGAGCCGCTCAACTGCGATCCCGAACCGGCATGCGAGCACTGTCCTATTCGACGCTCATAGGGCTTCTTGTGGCGACGGGCCTCAGGCCAGGCGAAGCGTTTCGGCTTGACCGGTCCGACGTTGACCTCGTCAGCGGAATACTCTCCATCCGGGAATCGAAGTTCGGCAAATCGCGCTTTGTTCCTGTAGCAGAGTCGACCCGGGTGGCACTCGAACACTACGTCCAGAAACGCGATCGACTCTGTCCTTTACGATCGAGCGAGGCGTTCCAGGTTAGTGAGCGTGGCAAGCGACTGAAGGCCGGCACTGCACGAAGCATGTTCGTCAGAATGTCGCGCGCTGTCGGTCTGCGATCGGCGACAGAGGATGGACGCGATGGTTACGGCCCACGCCTTCAGGACTTCAGGCATAGCTTCGCGACTGGACGGCTGGTCGAGTGGTATCGTGCCGGTCTCGACGTAAGTCGGGAATTGCCGAAACTTGCTGCCTACCTTGGACATGTCAACGTCGGTCTTACGTACTGGTACATCGAAGCGGTTCCTGAGTTGCTCGAACTCGCGGCAGCCTATCTCGACAAGCACTGTCCAGGAGAACGGCCGTGAGCGCCGCCAGTCTTCCATCCCTCGTTCAGCGTTTTTTTAGCCAGCGCCTGCTCGAGCAACAAGGTCTGAGTTCGCATACGGTAGCAAGTTACCGTGACACGTTCCGGCTGCTTCTAGCGTTTGCCACGAAACGCATCGGGCACACGCCGTCAAAGCTGCGAATCGAGGACTTCGACGTGTCGTTGATCGCGGAATTCCTGCAGCACCTCGAACACGGCAGAGGCAATTCGGTGCGGACACGCAACACGCGGCTTGCTGCCGTGCATGCCTTCTTCCGGTTCGTCGCGGTCAGCGAGCCTGCGTTGTTTCTGCAGTGTCAGCGCGTTCTTGCAATTCCATCTAAACGCTGCGAGCACGGCCCTGTTGAGTTTCTGACAGAGAGCGAGGCCGCCGCTCTGGTAAGGGCGCCTGACGTACGAACGTGGATCGGCAACCGCGACCGAACACTGCTTCTTGTAGCGGTTCAAACAGGTCTGCGCAACAGCGAATTGACCGCACTCCGGCGCCAGGATGTGATGCTCGGCACAGGCGCACACGTCCGCTGCCTTGGCAAAGGCAGAAAGACAAGATGCACTCCGCTGCGACCGGATGTCGTTGCCGTCCTGAAACAATGGCTGTTGTATCAACCGGGCGAACCAAGTGATCCAGTCTTCCCCAGTTCGCGCGGTGGTCATCTCAGTGCCGATGCTCTTCAGCGACTCGTGTCGCGCAACGCCGTAATCGCACGTCTCTCGTGCCCCTCGCTGAAGAAAAAATCCATAACGCCTCATACGCTTCGGCACACGGCCGCGATGAGCCTGATGCATCACGGCGTCGACCTTACCGTGATTGCGCTCTGGCTCGGTCACGAGTCCTCCGAGACTACTCAGATCTACTTGCACGCCGACATGCAACTCAAGGAGCGCGCGCTTGCGCACGCCACGGCGAGCGGCGTCGCGCCGACACGCTACAAACCTCCAGATCCGTTGCTCGCCTTCCTGGAGGCTCTCTGATAATGCCGACAATCCGAGCGACCGGGAGCAGAGATCCACACAACCGTTGTGTGCGTGGATTCATGACGCGGCATAATCGGGGAGTCGGTATAACTGGGTAGAAAACCAGATACGTCCATGGGCCATCGGCAGAGCGAACTGGTTGTTCGCCGGCTCGCTGCGAGCAGGCCAACGCGCTGCCGCCATTATGAGCCTGATCCGCTCAGCCCAACTCAACGGGCACGACCCGTATGCCTATCTGAAGGACACTCTCACGCGGCTGCCGACCCACAAGGCCAGCAACATCGCTGCATTGCTGCCGCATCGCTGGCAGCCAACTGCGATCGTCGGTTAGCCGAACCCGTCAAGGTGCATTCCCCAGTCGCTTACAAACCAGTCATGTCGATGATGACTGAAGGCGGAATACGTGCGTTGGCGACCGGATTGCGCGGCATCAGGAACGGGCTCCAAAGCCTGTGAGCGCGCAGCGATTGTTTCTGAGGCGCATGACTATGTGGCCGTGCGCTGGGGCACATGGGAATGGCGCAGCATCACAAGCTTTGTCGTACTCGTGGCGGAAGCATCAGGCTGCGGCGTGCGTAAGCGCACGCGATCATATTGCCTTACGCACTGGCATACAACAGCACGGCGTCGCGTGAGGCCATGACACGAATCTGTCACGCGCCAGGCGGCGGGAGCGCTGCGCATGGTGTCTTCGATGCCTCGACGAGGGCTCGGCGTTCCATCTGGCTTGCGCGAGACTGGCATGCAGGAATTTGACCTCCCCTCGACGCTAGACTGTAGTGAGCAGCCAGGTGCTCGCCGAGCGCGACGGTACCAGGAAACCTTAGCGGGGGTGCCGATGATTTCACACGTGCAATTGCTTGAGGCGATCTTGCGCATGGTCGCAGCAGTGCTGCTGGGTTGTATCGTCGGGCTCGATCGAAACCTGCATGGCAAGCCAACCGGCGTCAAGACGCTAGGCCTCGTTGCGCTTGGCTCCTGTCTCGTCACGATGGCCGGTATGTCCTTCGAACTACACGGTTTCACCGACGGCAGCGACGCCGGCCGTGCGATTCAAGGCGTCATTACAGGCATCGGCTTTCTCGGCGCCGGGGTGATCCTGCAAAACCGCGCGACCGGCAGGATCAGCGGCTTGACGACGGCGGCTTCGATCTGGGTCACCGCCGCGCTCGGCATTGTGTGCGGCATCGGCGCATGGCAGATTGCGGGTATTGCCACCGGCCTGCTCCTGCTGTTGCTCTCGGTGGGCGGCAGCATCGAACGTGCGTTGCACCGGCGCTGGTTAGGAAAGTCGCCTGAAGAGCAGGCGGCGATCATGCGGCACGACGAATAGTCACGCGGCGGCGCACTCATCGGCGTACTGCCCATGGAACGAATGTGCCGCGCGCCAAATGCATCGATCACGGACGATGCGAGACATATGTCAGTGATGCTCGTCGTAGTCGGACCTTGCCTTAGGTGTCGCGCGTACCTTTGCGTATTGAAACTCGGGCAGCGCCTTGATCGCATCTTTCGTCGCGCCAGCAAGCACCAGTTTGCCATTGTTGAAATCGAGCTGCTCGATCGGAATGGCCACGTCGTGATGCGACACCCCCAGAAACTGGTTTGCGGCGACGATTGCAAACGATACCGATCGGTCGGGTGCCACGATAATGTCATGAATGACGCCGACGCGCTCACCCTTCTCGTTGAAGACCGGCTTGTCCATGATCGACTTTCTCACGCTCCAGCCTGCCACGATCGCGGCCGACTCTTCCACGCTGACACCAAGCGGCTGGGCTCCGGCCACCTGGGCGTGCGCGTCTAGCGGGAGTCCGAGCGACGATGCGAGCAGCCATACAAGCAGATTCGTTTTCATGAGATTCCCTTCGTGATGGTGTTGACGGTGCGACACCGGGCCGGCAATGATCACGCTCATGCCAGACCGTGCGCGGCATAAGCTCATGTTAGAACGCCTCACGGCGAGCCGCTATAAAAAGGCGGTGATGGATCGAGCTATTTTGGTGCATCTGGGATGCCAATCTGGATGCCATTCAGCGCGCGTGCTGAATGAACGCAGGATTGCGAAACGCACGGCAGAAACGTGAAAGAATCGCAGATGCGCGGAGCCTAGACTGAAGTTCGTCACCTGACGGTACAGCCTGGAGCCCCACATGGATGAACTGCTTGGACGCGCTTGGTGGATGCTCATTCTGCGTGGCACGGTCGCGCTGCTGTTCGGCACTCTGGCGCTATTCTGGCCCGGTCTCACTCTGCTACTGCTTATCACCCTCTTTAGCGCCTACGCAATCGCCGGCGGGATTGTCGCGATTGTCGCGGCCATCCGCTACCGCGCGACGCACGGCGGCTGGTGGGTGCCCTTGCTGCTCGGCATCTGCAGCATCGGCGCCGGTGTGATAGCCGCGCTAGTGCCGGGCATTACCACGCTCGTGCTCGTTGCCGTCATCGGCGCAAACGCGATTGTCACCGGCGTATTCGATCTGATCGCAGCAACGCGGCTGCGCAGGCGCCTGCGCAATGCGTGGATGCTGGTGCTAACCGGAGTGCTGTCCGTGCTGTTCGGCATCTTTGTGCTGCTTTTTCCTGGCGCCGGCGCAGTAGCGCTAGTCTGGCTGATCGGCGTGTATGCGTTGTTCACGGGCGCGCTGCTGTTCGTACTCGGCATCACGGCGCGTGCCTGGCATCGTGACGGCCTGACCGGCGAGCCACACGCGCCATTGCATCCGTAAGCGCACCGCTCACGGGCACTCGGTCACGAGGTCAAACCCGCGGGCGATGCCGGCCGTGCCTTGGCATCCGGAGGTCGAATGGATCGCCCGTCATCTCCAGTGGTCCAGCCTCAGGTCTGGCACTGGCGCACCTCACGTAAGGAGAATCACATGCCTCTCGATCTCGACAAATGGAATCCATTCCGGTTTTTACGCTCGCACCCCGTGCAAGAAAACGCATCGGGCCACGCCGGTGCGCCGGGCACCAGTCAGCAAAGCGCGCGGCAAACTGGGCAACAGACTGGCGGGACGCAAACGGATAGCCGGGCACCGATGGCAGGCGCTGCTGCGCCGGTAGCACTTGCGCCTGCCAGCTGGCCGCCGCCCGATCCGATTCATCTGTTTGCCGAATTGATCCGCGATCCGTTCGGCGGCCGTGGACCGCTCGGAAGCTGGTTCGGCGACTTCAGCGCCAGCGAGTTTCAACCGCGGATCGACGTCACCGACGAAGGCGACGCACTGCGTATCGTCGCCGAATTGCCGGGCATGACCCGCGATGACGTCGAACTCGAAGTGATTGAAGACATGCTGATCATCAGCGGCGAAAAGCGCTTCGAATCGACGAGCGAAGAACAGGGATGCTATAGGGTCGAGCGGTCGTTTGGACACTTTCAGCGCGCGGTTCCGTTGCCCGCGGGCATCGATCTCGATCGCGCAGAGGCCAGATTTGAAGACGGCGTGCTGACGCTGCGTGTCCCCAAAGCGACCGGAGAACCGGCAGCGAAGCGGCGCATCGAGATCAAATAACACCATCCACACTCCGCGGTCAGGCCTATCGTGAAACAGCCCGTCAGCTTTCGAGCGACTACCCGACGCTGGTTGACATGATCGACAAAACGCGACGGAGGACGATGGGTTTCGCCTGAAGCTCGCCGCGCCGCTACACTCGTTCGGACCCCAGACGAAATCGGCGGGGCGATCAGCAGATTTTCGAATTCTGGCAACCGGACGAAACGCTCAAGGTCGAAGACGTTCGGCCCGGCAGCGACGAAGAACCCAAAGAGGCAGCGAGCGAGCTTGAAGTGCGCTCGCTCCCGGGCGGGCTGGTCAGCCAGTTGCCCAACGCGCGGCGGCACGCGGTGGTGCTAGTGCAAGTGGACAATGTGCCGATGCGTTCCTGCGCACGGCTAGAGGAACTGGGTGGCGCGGGAACAACGGATCAATCGACGTGCCATCCACTGGATTACGTCGTTTCGGGTGCAGCGCGAGCCGAGCGCGCAAACAAGGCGGCATCGGAATAAGCAGCGGAACAGATATTTTCCACCCACCCTTACCCCCCCGGGAAGCGATGCCCTCACGGACGAAAAGGAGATCATCATGGCCGAGTGCAGTGTATGTGGAAAGCCCGCAACCTCGCAGATCACGATCACCGAAAACGGTCAGCGCCGTCAGCTGATGCTGTGCGATGAGCACTACATGGAGTTCATGGCGCGCAATCAGCGCCGCCTGTCGCCGCTCGAGTCCCTCTTTCACGGCGGACTTTTCGACAGTCTGTTCGACGACATGTGGCCACAGACGGAGGGCGGCCGCGGTAACCGGTCACGCATTGGACGCGCGCCCGGACAATCCGTCGGCGCGGATCAGGGTACCGGCGCCGGCAACGGGCAAATGGGCGATTCAGCGGGCGGACAACCAGGCGGCCGGACACGCCGGCGTCGCCGGGCGCGTGAAGCGGTGGACCTGCAGACGTACCTGAGCCAAAGCGGTCTGGACCGGCTGCAAGCCGCAGCGCAGGCAGCGGTCGAATATGGCAAGAACGAAGTCGACACGGAACACCTGTTGCGCGCGGTCGCCGATAACAATGTGGTTCAGGAAATCCTGCGCGAATTCAAGCTTGATCCCGAAGAGATCAAGAAGACCATCGACCAGACCGCGCCGCGCGGCACCCGCAAGGAGCCGAGCGACAACGAGCAGATCGGCGTGTCGCCACGCGCCAAAAGTACCCTGGAAAACGCGTTGAAGTCGTCGCTGGAACTGGGTCACAGCTATGTCGGACCAGAACACATTCTGATTGGGCTCGTCGAGGAAGAAGACGGCTTTGCAGGTGAATTGCTGCGCAAGCTCGGTCTGTCGTCGCCGTCGCTGCGGCAAAAAGCAGTCAAGGTGGTCGGCAAGGGTGCAGAAGACGGCAAGATGGAAGACCGCTCGACCACGCCCACGCTCGACAAGTACGCGCGCGATCTTAGCGCGCTTGCGCGTCAGGGCAAGCTCGATCCGGTGATCGGCCGTGACAAGGAAATCGAAACCACCATTGAAGTGCTCGCGCGGCGGCGCAAGAACAATCCGGTGCTGATCGGCGAACCCGGTGTGGGCAAGACCGCTATCGTCGAAGGCCTCGCGCAACGCATTGCTCAGGACCAGGTGCCGGAAGTGCTGCGTGGCAAGCGCGTGGTCGAACTGAATATCAATAGCGTCGTGGCAGGCGCGAAGTATCGTGGCGAGTTCGAGGAACGCGTCAAGCAGGTGCTGGACGAGATCATCGAGAACCAGGACCGTCTGGTTGTGTTTATCGACGAACTGCATACGATTGTCGGCGCTGGCCAGGGCGGCGGCGAAGGCGGCCTCGATATCGGCAACGTCTTCAAGCCGGCGCTCGCTCGCGGTGAGCTGCACCTCGTGGGTGCGACCACGTTGAACGAATACCAGAAGTACATTGAAAAGGACTCGGCATTGGAGCGGCGTTTTCAGCCCGTCATGGTGCCTGAGCCTAGCGTCGAGGAAACGATCGAGATTCTGCGTGGCCTGCGCGACCGGCTCGAAGCGCATCACAAGGTGAAAATCACCGAAGAGGCGATCGCTGCCGCGGCCAAGCTCTCCGACCGCTACATCGCCGCACGCTTTTTGCCAGACAAGGCAATCGATTTGCTAGATCAGGCCGCCGCCCGCGTGCGCATTTCGTCGAATTCGCGTCCGCAGCCATTGCACGATGTCGAGGCGAGCATCCGCCGCATCAAGCAGGAACAGGACGCGGCCAGCGCTGCTAAGGAATTCGATAAAGCCAAGGAACTGGAAGAACAACTCGTCGCGGAACAAAAACGCCTGCATGAAGCCACTGAAACGTGGAAGAAGGAGCGCGGCACCAGTTCGCAGAAAGTGACGGCGGAAGACATTGCGCAGATCGTTTCGTCGCTCACGGGCGTACCGTTATCTGAACTCACGGCTGAGGATCGTGAAAAGCTGTTGCGACTGGAAGACCGCCTGAAGGAGCGCGTGGTCGGCCAGGATGAAGCCGTCTCCGCGGTCGCCAAAGCAGTGCGGCTTTCGCGCGCCGGTTTGACGGAGGCCGGCAAGCCGACCGCGAGCTTCCTCTTTCTTGGACCTACAGGTGTGGGCAAAACCGAACTCGCGAAGGCGCTTGCCGCTTCGGTGTTCGGCGACGAGAACGCGCTGGTGCGCATCGACATGAGCGAGTATTCCGAGCGTCACACGGTGGCGCGGCTGGTTGGCGCGCCGCCCGGATATGTCGGCTACGAGGAAGGCGGGCAACTCACCGAGCGCGTGCGGCGCAGGCCTTATTGCGTGGTGCTGCTCGACGAAATCGAAAAGGCGAACTCGGAGGTGCACAACCTCCTGCTGCAACTGTTCGACGAAGGGCGGCTCACCGACGGCAAGGGACGTCTGGTCGATTTCACCAACACGATCATCATCGCGACCAGCAACGTCGGCTCACAGCTGATCCGGGACAACATGAAGGCCGACTCGAAGCAGCTCGACTATCCTGAACTGCGCGACCGGTTGATGGAAATCCTGCGGCATCATTTCAGGCCGGAGTTTCTCAATCGCGTCGACGAGGTGGTTGTGTTTCGTGCGCTCGGCAAGGAGCAGATTCGCAGGATCGTCGATCTGCAACTTGCGCGCGTACACCGTACAGCGCTGGCCCAGGGCATCGATCTGTCGTTCGACGATGCGTTGCGCGATCACCTTGCGCAGATCGGCTATGATCCCGAGTTCGGCGCGCGGATGCTCAAACGCAAGATCCGGCTTGAAGTGGAATCGCAACTCGCCGATGCACTGCTGCGAGGCGACGTGCGCGACGGCGACAAGGTCACAATGACCTACGACTCGGGTACGCACTCTGTGCGTGTGCAGAAAGGAGCAGCGCCCACAGAAGCACCCAGCGAGGCGTCGAAGCAGGCACCGGCGCATGCGTGACGCTGGCATGCTGAAGAACGCAACGCCGCCCGCACGTGCGGGCGGCGTCGCCGTCACGATTCAAGTTCACCTGCGACGATCTCGTCGCGATAGCACCAGATCCACGTTTCGCCGGGTTCGATTGAACGTACCAGCGGATGGCCGGTCGCGTGAAAATGCCTGCTTGCATGCCGGTTGGGCGACGAATCGCAGCAGCCGACGTGTCCGCAAGAAAGACAAAGCCTCAAATGTACCCACGGCTGGCCGAGCTTCACACAGTCCTCGCAATAGTCGATGGGCGTGTGGAGAATGCGGGCTTCACCCAGGTGCGTGCAACCAGGGGTCATGATCGTGCTCCTCGGACAGGTGCGCGCAGACGCGCGCGGATCAAGGTTGCGCTTGAGGTTGCGTTTGCGCTCAAGCGCTATTCAGATAGCGATGCACCAGCGCCACAGCCATTGCCCCCTCGCCGACTGCGGACGCTACGCGCTTGATCGACGCGTGACGCACGTCGCCTGCTGCGAATACGCCGGGCATACAGGTTTCCAGATGTAGCGGCGCGCGTTCAAGCGGCCATTTCAGGTTGGCCCGATATTCCTGCAGGTCGGGACCGGTCACGAGATAGCCGCCTTCATCGCGGACAATGCCAACCTCCTGCGCCCATTCGGTCTGTGGCACGCCGCCAATGCAGACGAATAGCCAATTCGTCCCTACCGTGCTTTGCCGGCCGGTGCGCACATCGGTCAGCGTGATCTCCTGCAACACGTCACTGCCTGCGAGCGCGGTAACTTCGGCGCACGTGCGCACTTCGATGTTCGGCGCCGACGTGATGCGATCCACCAGGTATTGGGACAGCGTGTTCTTAAGCGATGCGCCACGCACAAGCATATGGACGCGGTTGGCGGACTGCGAAAAATGCATGGCGGCCTGTCCCGCCGAATTGCCGCCGCCCACCACATATACGTCTTCGCCATGGATCAGCGCGGCCTCACTGGCGCCGGCGCCGTAATAGAGACCCGCGCCGAGAAAACGCTCTTCACCTGCCAGGCCTAACGTGCGATATGCCACGCCGGTCGCGCAGATAGACGTGCGCGCCGTGATACGTGTGCCGTCTTCCAGGTACACGATGCCCTGGCCGGGCGGAAACTCCGCGTGCACGCCGGCGCGCGCGAGCAGGATCTCGGCGCCGAATTTGATGGCCTGGTCGCGCGCCCGTTCAGCGAGCTCTGCGCCGCTCACGCCCTGTGGAAAGCCCAGATAGTTCTCGATCTTCGAACTGCTGCCTGCCTGTCCGCCCAGTGCCCAGCGCTCCACCAGTATGGTATGCAGGCCCTCCGATGCGCCGTACACCGCCGCGCTCAATCCCGCCGGTCCTGCGCCGTAAATCGCCAGATCGTAGGCCTCACGGGATGGACTTGCGAACCAGCCGAGCTTCTCGGTGATTTGCCGGATGGTGGGACATTCGAGCCGCGTGCCGTCGTGGAAGACACAGACCGGCAAGCGCGAATCGCGAAGATGCTGCACGTGCGCCAGTTCCTCCGCTTCCTTATCGCTGCCCAATTCGACCCATTTGAACGGTATGTCGCAGCGATGCAGGAAGTCGCGTATCGCGTAGCCATCTGCGCTGCGCATGCGTCCATAAATAGTGACCATGGCAATGCTCTCCACCTTTGAGGACGTTAGCGACTTTCTTTCGTTTCACGCGCTTCACAAGCAGGCGACCGCGTCGGGGTAACGGCGGTCGGCCGTATTCGTGCACCGCAAGCACATTGCAAGGGGCGTCTTTCGCAATACCGCCGGGTTTGTTCGCTTTCCGCTAATGGCTCCATCACATCGGGTCGTGCGACTCTTCCAGCTTGCGATCGACAAAACGCGTGCCCCATTCGATGCCGTCGCGCACCGCCTCCTCCCGCGTAAGCCACTCCGGCTGAACCGTATCCGGACGGAATTCGGCTAGGGTGCTATCGGCATGGCGCACACTCACCTTCGCCTGCCACGCGCCGTATGCGTTCTGCTCTGGCTGTACCACGATCTCGTAGCCCCGATGCTCAAACACGTGCGTTTGCATGAGCCGCTCCGGTTTCGTATCAAGGCGTCAATCTGGAAGCACGAACTCGGTACGCATGTCTTCGATCACCTTCTGGACATGATGTGCCCAATCTGCGCCGGGGTCATTGAGCGGCACTATGTTCCAGTTGCGGCCGGATGCGTCGGGCGGGTGCCGCTCCGGTAGCGGTATGCGCACGCGCAAAGCTCCCGGCACGCCAGCGGCGATTTTCGTCATGCGGTTCTGCAGTTCGTCGCGAATCTGCTCAGCGTTTCGAACGGTCTTCGGCATCGGTCTGCCTCCCTTGGTCGCGCGTCCGGATCGTGACTGAATTGCGCATACGCTTCTCCTGCGGGAGCATGCGCCAACGATGCTTTAAGTCTAGTCGCTAATCCGGGTGTGTTTGGACAATCGGTCGCTTCTGCGGACTGCATCACGGGAGGGCGCACCGCAAAGCTGCTTTTCGAAAAAATGCGCAAAAAGCCGAAAGACGCCGGCGTGCAAAGGCCCGATCGTCTCCAGGCCGACCCGCAGCGTATCTTAAAGCGGTTGTCCGCAGCTGATGGGCTGCTGGCGAGCTGGTAAAAACGAAGATGCTCGACCTGCTAGACCCGAGTGACCGGGCCACGCTTGAAGTCGTACAGGCGCTGGATCGGCGGGCGCGGTGTCGAGGTCCTGACGCTGGACGTAATGTTCCGGTTGCGCAATAACCGCAGCAGGCCAGTGCGTGTGCAGGTGGCCCTGAAGCAGGCGACGCCGGACCGCGACGGAGGCTGGTTGTCTGTTATTCAGGATACGCAACCGGACCAACGGGAAAAGGCCGCGCGTGATGCGCGCGTGGCTGCATTGAATCGTGCGTCACGCGAGGCCTCCTGAGACCTGCATAGGTCGTATGAGCGGTTGACGACCGGTCGGCACATCCTGGTGGAGTGGTAGTGACGTAATCCCTGATGGGCGCTGCCAAAATGGCGTATTCCATATTGCGTTCGTCGGAGTACAGTGCATGGACCTGCTGCTTCAAATCTAGTACCTCTTCGAGTACATGGCAGGTACCCTGTATCAGAAGCGCGAAATAGTTCGACATCTGTTATCAGTAACTGAATACGTCCGTTCTGCTTTGGGCAACTATCCGCAAAGAGCCCGCGCAAACGCGAAGGACCGTAGCACGTGCGTTACGCGACCGTCGAATGAACAGTGCACGGCCCATGTGCAATCCATGCACGAGCGCGGTGCGTTCGCGGTGCAGCGACGGCCGCCCGGCAGCCAAATCATGGAAAGCAAGAAAAGCTGGCTGCGCAAGGATCTCGATGCGTTGCGTCTACAGTGGGACATGCTCACCTTTTATGAGCGGTTCGAGCAGCTTGTCGCGCATGTGCTGAGCGTGGTGATTTCTATCATCATCCTCGTGTCGCTCTGGCAGTTGATTCGCGCGGTGATTTCATTGCTGGTTTCGGACGCGCTGAACCCGCTGGATCACGCGGTATCGAAGAATTTCTCCAGATCCAAATCTACAACCCATCGATACCCCGACTGGATGTAGCTTTGCGCCTGCGCCACTGCCTGATGCGCCGAGCGTCCCGGACGGAAACCGTAGCTGGATTCCGAGAACCTCGGGTCCCACTGTCTTTGCAACACTTGCAAGACCGCCTGCGCAACGAGTCGATCAAGCGCAGAAGGGATGCCGAGCTTGCGCACGCCATCGCCGTCAGGCTTGGGTAGCTCGACCCGTCTCACAGGTTGAGGCCTTTATGTGCCGTTCAGCAGCGTGTCCCGTATCGACGGCCAGTGCTCCCGCAGAAACGCCGGGAGTGCCTGCACCGTCATGCCGTCCACGCCCGGTTGTCCCTTGTTCGCCTTCACACGCTTCAACGCCTGCTTCAGGTTCTCCCTCTCGCAGACTTCTTCCATCAGTCCGTCACACGCCGACGGGCTTTCAGATTCGGCGTTCGCCACAATAGGTTCAGCCCCTCGATCAGCAGCCATCGGGGCTTCACCCCTGCTTCCGCTATCGAGGACGCGATGCGTTTTCTGCTGCGTTCCCGTGTCGCGTTCTCCGGGCCTACTTGCCGCTCCTTTCCGTTTGGACCTTCAGGCGTCGCCGCCCTACTATGCCCGCTGCTGACTCCTGCGCGGTGGTCAAACGTCCCTTGCGGTCCGTTCAGTCCTGATTGCAGGACACCGGGCAGGCCTCCCGAGGTAAGCTCAACCGCCTTCGCCACACGCCTGCCAGATTTACCACCCAGGCTCTTGATGGTTATGTACTTCGCAATCACATGCTTGCTCGTCCAGCCCGATAGGCCTCGTATCTGGTTTCTGTTCGTCAGGTCATGGCTCTGCTACGCGCTTCTTTCAGACCCCGCCGCACGACGACGCCCTTGCGTTTCACTAGTCCTTCACCACCATCAGGCTGGACAGGGGACTTGCCCCCCCACGCTGTTGCACATGCTCGGCGCACAAAACAAAAGCCACGGGGCGAGCCCCATGGCAGTTCACTAGGGGCGAAACCTGGCCCGCCTGGACAATCTTCCAGCGGGCTATTCGACGTTCCAGTAGAACGCCGCCTGCGTGCTCCCTTTGCTGGCAATGCTGACGGTCTTCGTCTGATCGCGGTCCTTGTAGGTCGCGTGCACCGTATAGCGGCCGGGACGCAGCTTGACCAGCATGAACGGGCCGAGCGAATCGGCTTGCAGCACCACGTTGTTATGTGCGTCGACGATCCGGACGTGGACATCAGCGAGAAAGTCCGATCCCGGTCCGATAAACTGCATCGACAGCGGCCAGTGGCTTCGCGCGCGCTTCAGCGCCGTCGATTCGTCCTGGCCGACGCCGCCCGACACGTAGGACACGTCGCCCTGTTGCTGGATCTGCGGCAAGCCTCCGCCGTTTGCGTTGCCGGCACTGCTGTGGGTGACGGTGCCGCCGACCGCTCCAGTGGCTTGCGCCGCAAGCGCGTTGCCGGCAGGGCCGAACGCGAACGCAGCCGCGAGGGCCGCGGCGACAGCCATATGCTTGCTGTTTTGTGCTTTCATAGTTTAACGTGGCATTCGTGTCGCTCTCCGTACTTGCGTCGAGCGCTCAAAAATGACTGCGTCCCATCTTGCGTTTCACTGGGCCGTTGCCGCAAACAGTCCGGCAAGCTATCTGCCGATCGCCAGCGCGTATCGCAGTATCAACGTCATGCTGCGACCACCAGAGACGCGTCGATCAGGTGCTCCGCGAGGAACCAGACCTGCAATTCGTTAGTGCGCAATACGTCGCTGACCAGCACGTCATTGGTGCCAAAGTCGCCCAACTCGTTGGCCTTGCTGGCTGCACTGCGAGTGGCCACAATGACGATCTCATGCGCCTCCAACAGACGCGAAAGCTGTACCGGCACCTCTTCGCGTCCGCGTGGCGGACGCGGGACCATGGTCATTTCCGCCACATCGGCAGCCATGGCGATGCTGACTCCACCGGGCAGTTGGATCCGCTCTGCTAGCGTGTCGACGAGTTCGACCTGCTTATCATAATGCGCGTCATACAGCAGATGCAACGACTGGAACGTAGGCCCAACGACCTGCCAATGATGCTTCTTGTACATGTCGCGCAGCGTCATAGTGTCGGCCAGGATCTGATTCAACAATTCTATGCTCGTTTCGCACGCGGTTTGGGGCAACGCGATTGGCAGCTTTACGACATGACCGTACGGCTGCAGTTCATGTGCGCGCTGGTGCAGCTTCGGCTCGGGCACATGTATCACGTCGCTGGATTGGTTTCGGCTTTCGGACCTGCTGGCCCCGGTCGTCTTTGCCATGACTCGCTCCTTCAACTCAAGCGTCGTCTGAGGCGATGCTCAGCCTCGAGAGCAGCGCTTTTGCTGCTGCTTCCGACGACGCGGGATTCTGGCCAGTAATCAGGTTTGCCGCGACAACCACATGTGATTGCCAATCTGGCCCCTTCGAATACCTGCCTCCATTCTTCTTCAACATCTCCTCGACGAGGAAAGGCACTACGTCCGTAAGACCGACGGCCGCTTCTTCCGAATTGGCAAATCCGGTGACGGGCTTATTGCGCACGAGTGGAAAGCCATCGGGCAGCTTTGCATGACGGAGCGCACCGGGAGCATGGCAAACCGCGGCGACTGGCTTTCCCGCCGCATACATGGCTTCGATCAATGCGATCGACTGCGGATCTTCTGCCAGATCCCATAGCGGTCCGTGCCCGCCGGGATAGAACACGGCGTCATAGTCCGCAGCCGAGACAGTTGAAAGCTTCGCTGTATTTGCCAAAGCCGCTTGCACTTCGTTGTCCTTCTTGAGACGCCGGGTCGCTTCGGTTTGCGAATCCGGATCGTCACTCCTGGGGTCGAGGGGCGGCTGCCCGCCTTTGGGCGAAGCGAGCGTCATCTCGACGCCTGCGTCCTTGAACACGTAATAAGGCGCGGCAAACTCTTCGAGCCAGAATCCGGTTTTCCGGCCGGTATCGCCGAGCTGGTCGTGTGAAGTCAGTACCACCAGGATTTTCATGACAACCTCGCGAGCCGGTTCAATTCAAGTTGCAACGAGCCGACGAGCGGTGTCATCGACCCAGGTCATTCTGGCAGAATGCGGCTGCCAAGAGCGCCGAGGGCGTTTCCGGTTTTGGTGCGTGTCCTTTCCCGCCCCTCGGCCATTCGGTATGCAAGCGAGCCGCGCGGTCTCCAGCGGCCTGTCAGTAATCGATGGTGATCCGGTTGTCGACCCGCATCACACCGGGGGCAAGCCATGCGACCCGCTCGGCCTCCTCGCGCTCGGCCCATGAGCGGACCGTGCCGCGCAGGACGACCTTATTGCCTTCGGCCTCGACCGAGATGCGCTGTACGTCGACTTCCGCGTTGCGCTTGAACGCGTCCTCGATCTTGCGCTTGAGATCCTCGGGCTTGACCTTCGGCTTGATCTCGATCTCGTTCGTCAGGCCGGTTACGCCGCTCACCCGCAGCGCCGTGTCCGCCGCGCGGCGGCGCTGGTAGTCCCATTCGACTTCGCCCTTCAGCGTCACGTCTCCGTCCTTGACGACCGCCTTGATGGTGTCCGCCGCAGAAGGCAGCTCGGCCTTCAGTTGGGCAATGATCTCGCGCGCGATCTCCGGGTCGGGTCGTTTGTCGATCAGCGGCACTCGCACTTCCACGTCATTGGCGACCCCCCTCACGCCGCGCACACGCGTCGCGTCCTCTTCGGCCTTGCGCCTTTGCCGGAAGCTGCGCGCGAACCCGGACAATGTGACCGCACCGTCCTTGACCGCAACCCCGATGTCTGATGGATCGATGTCCGGATCCCACTTCAGTTCGTACTCCACGTCTCGCTTGATGTCTTCGTCGGTTCTCATCGCCGCTCCTCGTCAGTTTGTTGATGGACTAACGCGCGCACGCGGGCCACGCCCGGTGCCACACGCATCCGTCCACGGTAGGGCAAAGGTAGGGCGCGCCGGGCCGATTTTCTTCCGTACTGCTGCGTAGTTTTTTCGAAATGCTGCCGTACGCTCACATCTGAAGGCCGCGCAGCACAAGCGCAGAGATCCGACACGTCTTGCAGGAATGAGGAAGAAGTGCAACCGGCAAGAACCTAGTCTTGATGTCATCGTCATCGCGTCAGTGGCGCCGTCAGCGTCCGAAGGTGCGCGCCGGGCGGGACATGCATGGCTGGCTGGCACCGCCGCTGCTTTGCGGTGCGGTCGACCGGCTCGCGCGCGGCGCTGAGCATGAATTCAACCGTCTTGCCGCGGAAGCGGTCCCGGCTTATTTCCCAGAGCAAAGGAGCAAATCGATGAGCGATCTGGTCGTTGTAAGCTTCAAAGGCGAAGAGACGGCCGACCAGGTGTTGACCAAACTCCAGCAGATGCAAAAGGAACACCTGATCGACCTTGAGGATGCCTGCATCGTGGTCCGTAGCGCGAAGGGCAAGGTACACCTCAAGCAGGCCGTCGATCTCGTCAAGATCGGCGCGCTCAGCGGCGCGGCCTGGGGTGGTCTGTTTGGTGCGCTGGTTGGGCTGATGTTGCTCAATCCGCTCGTCGGGCTGGCAACAGGCATGGCCGTCGGTGCTGGTACGGGCGCGTTGTCGGGCGCGCTCTCGGACTATGGAATCGATGACGATTTCATGCGCTCGACGGGCCAGAACATTGAGCCGGGTTCGTCGGCGCTCTTCATCCTCGTGCGTCGCGTGAATTTCGACAAGGTTCTGCCAGAGCTGAAGCCGTTCGGCGGAAAGGTGTTAAAGACGTCTCTCACGAACGATCAGGAGGAACGCCTGAGGAAGGCGCTAGAGAGCCTGAACAGCAGTGGCGCGACAGCATGAGCTTCCCTGCGCTGCATCAGGGTTGTGATCTTGAATTCTGTTGAAGTTCACATTTGGGCCGGATCGACACCCCGACAAGTTATGCGGATTATTCCGCGTGGACGTCCATCACATCGACGCGCAGTTCGAATTGGAGAGTGCTCACGCTTAGACTTGCGAAGACTGATACGACCAAATCTAAGGGCCGGAAAATCGAAATCCAGCAGTTGCGCGAACTGAGCGTCGGCCGACCGTGCTGTAGCGGACGCTTCGTCACTGGATGTGCTTCCTGGGGGCAACAAGGTCGTTGAGAACACATGTGCACGTGGGGCAAGCGGCGGGCAAGGTCTCTTTCGGGTCGTGAGTTCCAGAGGTAGAGCAACGGACTTCTAATCCGTTGGTCACCGGCTCAAATCCCGTACGGCGAGGCCGGTGGAGGACGGCATGAAAGCAGGAAGCACCACTATTGCGGCGCTCGCAGCGGTCGTCCTGTCGGGGCTCGTCTATGTGAATTGCCCACAGATAAGATCGCTATGCGCCGAAGGCATGACACTCGACCTGGCCGTCTGTGCTGCGTCTAAGATCCCGGTCGCTTGTAAGACGGAAGCGCGCCGGAAGTACAAAATGTGTGTGAAACGGACGACATGCTCCCTTTAGGTAATGCCCGCCGTTAGCGTTCGGGTTCCAAGGCGAGCACACAAAGCGTGGCCAAATCGAGAAACCAGGGTGAGTATCTGCATGCCAGATCGTGCGACGTCAGAAACGCGAGCCTTTCAGGCTTGTACAACTCAGAACCGATCTTCGCGAGCAGCTTGTTAGGCGCGGTGCCGGGGTGGAGCATCTCCTGCTTCACGCGCGCGCCGGTCTCTCGCGCCACCCCGCAGATCAGTGACGTCAATCTGGATGTCGTTGATGCCGCGATTTTCGATCTGCGTGATGAAGGTGACGATCTCCGCCTCCAATGACCGTGATTGCATGCACGCAACGCCGCTGCAATAGTGAAATTCCGCTGATTCCCTTATGGAGCGCAACATGACAAAGGAAAGTCGCGTCGACATCCTTAGACCGTATTAAAGTTGTCACCGTCGCGTCAATAAAAGTGTCAACAGGCGACCATACGGATCGCCGACGGCGGCAGAGCCTTACTGGGCAACCATTTGCACCGTGCGAAATAAATTTGTCACCGGCAGCCGTCGGCCCAGGAGCGGCCGGTCGACGAACTCATATGAAATCGCGAGAATTCTCATCCCAACAAGACGACGATGAGCCATTGCACATGAACCTGGTCAAAACGGTGGTGATTGGAAACTCAGGCTCGGGAAAAAGCTGGCTGTCGGAGCAGCTTGCCACCTCGCTCGGTAGCGCTTGGGTCGTCCTACCGGTCGCGTACAGGTTCCAGTTCGCATGACGCGCACGAGGCGATCTTCAATTCGTTCCGGGGACCAAAGGCATGCCTGAAAACTCGGGACCAAGTTACTGCATTCGCTCACAGCTACAAACGAGGATTTTTCTGCGACCGAAATGCCCGACCAAGTTCGGGCAAGAGCAGACGATTGGCATAGCAGGCTGGTCGTTGACAATCTTGGTTCCGTCGCAATACCGGCGGCTGGTATGCAGGGGGGAATGCAAAACCCGGAGAAGTTGTCGTTGCGGTACCGGGTTATGCGTAAGCGGCTCACCTGGGCCATTCGTCCACGCGCGTGCGCGTAAGGCATGATGGTGATCCGGATTTGTCCGGTCAGGTAGGGGAAGTCGGCAGACCGCCAGATGTGTGCAGCTTGTCTGCCACGCGCCACGGTAGAAGCGGTTATGCCCTTTCTCTGCTGCGAGAGAAAGTGAGCCGAAGCGGCAGTGACTTGTCGACACTGGCAAGGTGACGAAGTCCGTGGGAAACGGGGCTTGCGGCGAAGCGGTTACGCTAAGATGAGCCTCCAGGCTGAGCATGGGACGGTTGAGGAACAAGAACCTGTTTGAACGCATCTGAGGGGTGAATCGTCACCCCTGCCTACACCGCTTAACAGGCAGGACGCGGATTGTTGCCGATCATATGTACGGCCCGGCAACGCGAATGCTGACTGGATATGTAGGCCCATCAGCAGGGAGCCATGGAGAGCCCGCAGCTAGGCCGTGGCATTCGCGACGACTTGCGGCAAGCAAGGATAAAGACCGCGACAGGCACCCTCGCCCGTGCGCTTGAGTCCAGCATGTGAACTGGGGAAGGCTTGCACAGATGTTAAGGGGGGGTGCCCCCGATGATGCGCAAGCTGGCGGAGCCTCCGTAGTAGTCCGAGGTCGGGAAAGCCGGCTACATGGCGAAGGGAGGCAGTTGAAGTGGTTTGCCTGGTTGACTAACTGACTGTAGTGAGGTGAAGACCTTCGATAATCAGTGAAATACAAAGCAAACGGGCGGCACGGTGCAACGGTGTCGCCTTCGATTGGAACGACACTTCAGCGGAGAGCCGGATGCGCTGAGAGGTGCACGTCCGGTTCGGGGAGGAGAGGCAGGGAAATAGTTCGACTACGCCCTGTCTCTTACTCCACTCAAAGTCAAGGGGCAATGGACCTATCTGTACCGCGCCGTCGACAAGGCCGGCAACACGGTTGACTTCCTGCTGCGAGCCAGGCGGGACAAGGAAGCGGCCCGACGGTACTTCGAGAAGGCCATCGATCAGAATGGCGTGCCCGAAACCGTAACCATCGACAAGAGTGGTGCCAATCTGGCCGGGCTGCACGCCGTGAACGCCGAGCGTGAGACGCCTATCAAGATCCGCCAGGGCAAGTATCTCAACAACATCGTGGAACAAGACCATCGGGCGATAAAGCGCCGTACCCGACCCATGTTGGGATTCAAGATATTCGTTGTGCGCGCATCTTGTTGAGCGGCATTGAAATTTTGCATATGATCGCCAAGGGGCAGAAGAAAGACTGCGGCATTTGACAGACTCCCCGCGGAGCAGTTCTACGCGTTAGCGGTGTAAATAGTCCTTAGCATGCCGGCCATTGTTCAACGCACTTTTCTTATTGCGACAGAACCAAGCTGGCTACCTGGGCCGGCAACCCACTGTAGCTAACGCGCCAGCGGTCCCGCCGTCAGGCGCCGCGGACCACCCGTTACCTGGAGCGCGACCTCTGGCAGGAGGTCAAGGTCTATATCGACGGCCTGCCCCGTGATAGCGATCGGGAACAGAAACGTTACTGGCGCGCTCGATGGTTTTTTACATTGCTCGACCTGGGCGGCCTGCGGATCTCGGAGGTCGGCGGCAACACGATGGGCAAGTTTTTCTGCCGGCGTGACAACGAGGGGCACGAGCGGTGGTGGCTGGAGGTGCTTGGCAAAGGCGACAAGGAATGACTCGTGCCCGCCTCCGCCGAGATGATTGTCGAACTCGCGCGCTACAGGCGCGCGCGCGGGCTCGTGCCGCTCCCGTCCTCGGACGAGGACACGCCGCTGGTGTTGCCGCTCGGCAAATCCATGAAGCCTCTCACGCGTGCCGCGCTGCGCTCGATCATCAAAAAAAACATCTTTGCTGGCGCAGCGGACAAATTAAGGCTTCGCGGTGAAGACTATGCCGCGCGCGCTACGCATCTCGTAGGACGTAATGAATCTGTCACCGGCCCTCGCCAGTAACCGCGGGCCAGAACGCGCGCGAGTTGACACTTTTATGTCCCTTCGAGTCGGCATAAAAGTGTCAACTCGCATATGTCCGTATTAAAT
Organism: Paraburkholderia sp. RAU2J; assembly: GCF_003634845.1. Taxonomy (NCBI): domain Bacteria; kingdom Pseudomonadati; phylum Pseudomonadota; class Betaproteobacteria; order Burkholderiales; family Burkholderiaceae; genus Paraburkholderia; species Paraburkholderia sp. RAU2J. The sequence goes on along the minus strand of NZ_RBXG01000004.1, from coordinate 403,355 downwards.
TTGCCAATTCACCTCCTACACTTCGAATCCCGTCCTTAGGAGGCTGACCTCATGGCGGATACCCGTCAGGTAACCAGGCCGATCGCGCTTGCCCGTCCACGCGGCGCACATCGATTTGAAGCCTTCAGCCCCAAACTCGCGCGCCGCGTGATGCTCGTAAGCGGCTCACCTGAGCCATTCGTCCACGCGCGTGCGCGTAAGGCATGATGGTGATCCGGATTTGTCCGGTCAGGTAGGGGAAGTCGGCAGACCGCCAGGTGTGTGCAGCTTGTCTGCCACGCGCCACGGTAGAAGCTCGTCGATGCGATTGATTTTGTGGTCTGCGATGTGAGTTAGCACGTAGTCCAGATAGGCGCGCGGATCGATGTCGTTCTGTGCACAAGTGCGGATCAGCGCGTACATCGCGGCTGCCCGTTCTCCACCGCTGTCCGAGCCAGCGAATAAAAAGTTTTTCCGGCCCAGGCTTACACAACGCAGCGCGTTCTCCGCGATGTTGTTGTCGATCTCGAGCGTGCCGTCTTCGCAATACAGCGTCAGTGCGTGCCACTGGTTAAGCGAGTAGTTGATTGCCTTGGCAGTGTCGGACTTCGACGACAGCGTTTCGAGCCTGGCCCTGAGCCACGCTTCGTAGATCTGAAGCAGTGGTCTGGCTCTCTCCTGGCGTATTCGCAGCCGTTCGGCCGCAGGCTTGCCGCGGATGGAGGCCTCGATGTCATAGAGACCGCCTATATATTCGAGAGCCTGTTGCGTCGTGTCGGACGGCGTTCGCACATGGATGTCGTAGAACTTTCTCCTGGCGTGGGCATGGCATGCCGCCTCGCGTATCGAGCCATCGCGGAACAATTCGTCGAAACCCGCATAAGCGTCCGCTTGCAGAATCCCTTTGAAGTTGGCGAGATGGGTTTGAGGATGGATGCCTTGCCGGTTCGGCGAGTACGCGAACCAGACCGAAGCCGGTTGCATCGAGCCCGAGCGGTGATCGTCACGCACATAGACCCACAGCCGGCCGGTGCGGGTCTTCCTGTTGCCCGGTGCGAGCACCGGGATCGGCGTGTCGTCTGCGTGCAGCTTGGTGGCGGCCATCGTATAGCGGCGCAGCGCCTCTGTTAGCGGTGCGCACAGTGCCTCGCACTGGCCGACCCAGCGCCCCATACTGGCCCGGTCAAGCGTCACGCCATCGCGCGCCGCGATCGCCGATTGCCGGTACAACGGCTGGTGGTCCGCGTATTTCGAGACGAGGATGTCCGCCAGCAAGGTCGGATGGGCGATGCTCCGCTCGATCGGCAGACCGGGCATCGGCGGTTGCCTGATGGTGCTGCAGCATGGACAGACCAGTTTGCGCCGGATCGTGCGAATGACCCTGAACGCCGCCGCGACCCGGGCAAGTTGTTCGGACACGTCCTCGCCGAGCATCTGCATTGGCTGACCGCAGTCCGGGCAACTTGATTCGGGCTCAAGTACATGATCCTCGCGCGGCAGATGCGCAGGTAGCGCTTGCCTCGAAGCCGCTTCGTCCGTCGGGGCATTGGAGGCGGACACGTTTGCTACTCTAGCCTGCGCACTCTGCACGTCCGCAACGCCGCGTCCGGCAGCCAGATCCTCAAGTTGCGTCTCGAGCGTCTCGATCTGCCGCTGCAACTGTTCGGACTTGCGACCAAACTGCATGCGTCTGAGTTTGTCGATCTGCGCCTTGAGCTGCTCGATCTCGACGTCGCGTTCGGCAAGCAGGCTACGGGCCTCTGCCAGCAAGGCCTTCAGGAGTTCGACATCGTCTGGGAGATCGGCGCCGTTCGACATGCGCCGTAGTTTACGAGTCTGCCGCGCGGTTTACAACATCGATAACGCGGCGGTGCGACGGGGCTGTCGCCAATCGATGCCCTCGAGAAGCATCGACAGTTGCGCTGAACTCAGATGGACCTTGCCGCCGTCGGCCTGGGGCCAGATAAATCGGCCTCGCTCAAGCCGCTTCGCGAGAAGCCAGATTCCGTCCTCCGTTGCCCAGAGGATTTTTATGAGGTCGCCCCGGCGGCCTCGGAAGATGTAGACGTTGCCGCCCAGTGGATTCTCTTCAAGCGCCGTTTGTACCTTCGCGGCCAGCCCCTGGAAACCGCAGCGCATATCGGTCACGCCCGCAGCGATCCAGATGCGCGTACCAACTGGCAGAGAGATCATAATCGCAGACTACTCAGCACGGTCCGCAGCATGTCAGCGTCGACCAGGCCGTCTACCTTAACCACCGCACGGCCGATGCGGATCTCGATCGTGCCCCCAGGCGACGCCGGCTTCATATCAAGCGCTTGCGGTTCGGCCAAAGATGACGCAACGACCTGTGTCGGCGCGTCATTCAGCAGTACGACAGGGAAGAGGCCGGCAGACGGAGCTTGCTGCTCGGCAAGATATCGCCGCCGCCAGATGTACAGCATGTTCGCGTTGATACCATTCTCCCGGGCCAGTCTCGCGACCGAGACTCCCGGCTCACACGCTGCTGCCGCTAGCCGGTCGCGAAGCTCCCGTGGGTAATTCGGACGGCCCGCACGACTACCCGGCTTCTTCTCTGCAGACTCTGACAAAGTGGTGTCCATCAGATCGAAAATGATGGACATCACTTTGCTGTGTATCCCTGTCACCGCCTACGACGGTCGGGGCGAGCCGCTTACTGATGCTCTACCGTCGTGCGTTGCTTGAACAATGGTTACTACTCGAGGCGAACCCGAATGTGACCACCTTCTGCGAGCGACCGGGCTATGTGCTGATCAACGAAGACCGTCACGTCGCTGATTTCTGGGTGCGCTACGTTGATCGCGAGGAGTTGGTTGTACTAAGCGAACTGCTTCTTGGATCCAATGCAGACGGCTCATGCGCCGAGCTTGACGCTTGCACCGCAGAGGTCCGGCTTGTCGGATCGGCTGATCTCGCAGCGGCGCGTGCATGGACGGACAACTGGCAGCGCATCCTCCCCTACCTTGTTGCGAACCGGGGCCTCGTGCCAGCAACGTTACTACCGGCAATCATGCAATTCGTGGACGAGCCACGGCGACTGCTCGATATCGAGCGCGAGTTCCTGACCAGTGACCCGGTGATCGTTCGCGCTGCCTTGTTCAGCTTGCTCCACAGCGGTAACGTCACCGCGTCGGCACTTCAGACGCAACCACTGTCGCTGCTCACCTCCTTCACAGCGTTGGAGGCAACATCATGAGTCGCCGCAAGCCGGAGTTGCAGACGATCGATGTCAATGCATGGCCCACTGTCGCTCACACCGAACTCGACGAGCCAGTCTGCCATAAGTTCGAGGCACGGCGGCAGGCCATATTGCGCTATATCGCCGGTGAACCGATCAGAGCCATCGAAAAGTCGACACACTTCAATCGCCGGCAGTTGTACCGCTGGCTTGAGCGCGCGCAGGCCGTTCACCCTGACGGCCGCCCCTTCGGCTTCCGGGCACTCATCCACTACGTGCGCATCGCAGAATATGCGCGAGTGCGTGACGTGCAGCTGCGCGGCGAGCGCGGCAGCCGCGGCGCCGCCGGTGCACTCGCGCAGCTGCTTGAACGCTACCCGACGTTGACGGGGTGGCTGTTGCTTCAGGTGAAGCAACGCAAGGTATGGCTTGAACAGATGCATACTGACGGGCAACTGCGCACGCGTCTGCCCGGTCTGCAGTCTCTACACGACAATTTCCTGCGCCAATGCCGCTCAGTCGGGTTGACGGCGGCCGACTACCCGCTGAACACGGGCGACCATGCGATCCGCTCGCTTTCACGACGGGTATAGTCGGAGATGCTGCGAAGCTTCGGCTCGGCTGCACGCTCCGCGGGCGCCAGCCATCTCAAAGGCCTGCCGCGGGTTGACGACTCCGGTCCACCCGCAGCGGTCCGGCCATATCAGGTCGTCGAGTTCGATGGTCACCGGATGGACGTCCGTCTCAAGGTCGTCGTGCGCGATCCGCTAGGTTTCGCACATGAATTCGAGATGGAAAGAGTATGGCTGCTTGTGATCATCGACGTTTGCACGCGCGCCGTAATCGTATATCACATCGCGTTGGCAAGGGAGTACAGCCGCTACGACGTCATCAAGACTATCGAGAATGCGCTGACACCGCACCGCCCGCGAACGTTCACTATACCTGGCCTCACCTACGGACCGCATGACGGTTTTCCGTCAGGGAAGATGCCTGAACTGGGCTACGTGACCTGGGAGTGGATCCGGCTCGACAACGCGAAGGCCAACCTCGCAGACGAGACGATGACGGCGTTGTGCGAATTCGTGGGCTGCCTCGCTGATGCCGGCCCGAAACACAGCCCGGACGAGCGCCCCTATATCGAACGCTTCTTCGGCACGATTGCCAGTCGACTGTCTTCACGTTTCCCGGGATACACCGGTTCTCACATACGCGACCTGCGCCGTGCGCTCTCGGATCCCAAAGGCGATCTGCGCCTCTATGTCTCCCTTGATGAACTGGCGGAACTCGTTGAGTACGCCATCTCAGGCTACAACGGCACACCGCACAGGGGACTCAACAACGCGACTCCACTCGAAGCGATGGAGTACTTCGTACGCGGTAGGGAGACGATGTTGGTCTGGCTGGCAGAGCATCAGCGCCGGACGCTCTGCCTGATGCAGTCGGCACTGCGGTGCCGTGTGCGGGCCTACCTTCAACAGGGTGTGCGACCACACATCAACCTGTATGGCGTGCGCTACACAAACCGTGTCCTTGCAACGAGTACGCACCTCATTGGTCGGCATCTGCTGATCTACATGAACGCCGACGACCTGCGCTCCGTGCGCGCTTTCCTGGTTGACGGCATGGAGCTGGGTGTACTCGAGGCGCAAGGAGCGTGGCGCGTGGTACCACACAACCTCAAGCTGCGTCAGCAGATACTCAAACAATCGGGCAGGCGGCGAAGCAACGCAATCCCCAATCTCAACCCGATTGAAGCCTACGTCGACGAGAAGATGAAGCAGGCGAAGAAGACCCGCAAGGCTGCGACGGAGCTCGCTCATGCGACGCGACTGCTCGGTTCAGCACCGACTGTTCGCACTCCCGTCGGTCCGCCCCGCCCTCCCGGGACAGATACCGTCACACCGGCTAGCGCGCGAGAGATGGAGGCGCAGGCGGCAACGGTCAACGAGCTTGCTCCACGCACTTCAGTTCGACCGCGAAAGCTTTAGATCGGCACCGGTCAGGTGTTTTAACTCCGCTGTTCAAGCTGCGAGGTATGTCATGTCGCTCCAGATTCCGCGTCCGGTCGACCCATCACTGCATCCACTCGTCAACGGCAATTATCGTCTTGCCACCCCAGCGATCGAGGCGTTCTACGAGCTCGTCACGCGCTGCCTGCGCTACCGCATCATGGGCGCGCTGATCTATGGGCCGTCGCGGATTGGTAAAACGCGGGCCATCGAATACGTTCGGCTCCTGCTCGCGCGTCAGTACCCGAAGATAACGACCTACCATGCGCAGTGCGAGCACAAGCCGCGGCATGCAGAAGGTCCCTTCTTCGCGAATCTGCTGGAGGCGGTAGGCGATCACGCACCGAACGCCGGTACCAGTTCGGCAAAACGCTCCCGCCTGTCGCTTCGTATTCGCGAGGCAGCCGCCCGCTCCGGAAGCAGCGCCGTGCTCCTGTTCTGCGACGAGGCTCAACGGTACAACGAGAACGAATACGAATGGCTGCGCGACGTGCACGATGTGCTTGATCGCCAGCAGATCAAGCTTTTCACCTTCCTCGTCGGGCAGGAGGAACTGCTCGCGCAGAAAACCGCGTTACAGGTCGCAGGCAAGACGCAAATCGTTGCGCGCCTCATGGTCGACGAACTCGCGTTCTACGGTATCCGCAATGCCCACGATATCGCTACGTGCCTGAATGGTTACGATCAGACTGCTTACCCGGAAGGCACTCCATGGAGCTTTACACGTTTTTACGTGCCAGAGGCGTTTGATGCCGGCTATCGCCTCGTCAGTGACGCCGCGTTGCTATGGCAGACGTTCGAGGCTGCCCATCATAAGGCGAGCTTGCCCGGCAGCCTTGAGATTCCGATGGAATCGTTCGCACGCGCCGTCGAAATCGTGCTCAAGGAAAGCGAGATCAAGGATGCACCGGGTTACTGCCCCGAGGCAGTCTTGTGGACCCACGCCGTTCATCACTGCGACTATATCCAGTCCCGTCATGCCACCGGACGCGTGCTCGCGACGGCGTAAGCGGAAAGCGCTCAGGACACCGCGCTTTCCGATTCTCACGTTCGATGAATGGCAACTCAGGCTCGCGCTGGGCAGTGACTTCAACATCGCATGGTTGATGCCGGGTGAGTCCCTCGTTTCGATTCTGTGGAAGTTCGCATGCGCCAACGCGCTGCCTGGGGATGTGCTCCTCCGTATGATGAGCCCCGATGTTGATCCGCGTGAAGGCGTCGCACCACGGCGGGACGCTATCGATATTGCGCTCCTGCGCCACCTGGTGCGGCTACCCAGAAAGGTATTGGATGCATCGTTGATCGATTCGACTGTGCATGAACGGTATCACACGGTCTTCCGGTATTGCAGGCAGTGCGCGGCGCACGGCTACCACAGTGTGTTGCATCAGCTTGACGAAGAAGATCACTGTCCGGCAAATCGACAACCACTCCTGACTCGTTGTCCGCAATGCATGCGCGAGAGTCCATTCATCATTAACAGCAATGCGATCGACGCTCCCTTCCGGTGCGTATGGTGCCGTTCGCACTTCTCCTATGGCCGCTTGTCGATTCTGTCGACCACACCTGCGATGTGCAGGCGAGACCGCCTCGCCATCAGGCGTCAAGTGCTTCTACGACTAGGCAGTGATGCCCCGGGTGTGTCGAACGGGTAATCGTCGCGGTCGGAGGTAGCGGACTGCCCTTCCCTTGCCGACTTGGTTTGTGGCGAAGCGACTGGGCGGGTCTGCTGTGGCTGACGGTTAGTTGCATTTCCACTCCGCTGACGCGAGGTGACACATTTAATGACGCAACAGAGACAAAATTAATACGTTCTACGTCGCCTGAATGCGCCTTCGCAGCAGATCACGATCGGCACCGGACAAGCCGCCGTCATCTGCGGATGGCCACTTCGCAATATCACGCAATTCCTCTGGGATCGATTGGCGGTCGAAGCGAAGGTCGCCGAAGGCCATCATCTTCATCCCCGCACCAGCAGGGTATGTCGACCGATTGGCTCAAGGGCAAGAGTTGGACAGCGTAGGCGACCGTCGAGGACCAGCATGAATGCGACAGTCCGTGCCAGCACGGGGTCGTGGGGGAACTGTCTGCTTTCGAGCTCAAGCAGGCTCCCGCCTCTCTCGCTCGAGTCAAGCGCGTGCTGCTTCATCCTCTCCGAGACGAAAGCGTGCCCTGCTGCAACGTGGTGAGGTATGGTGGCCTGATTGCGACGCAGTACCTCACCTGTCACAGCTTCTTTCCGCTCGACAAGACAAACCCGCATTCGGGACTTCGCGGCCCACGCTTCGAATGCCGCGAACCAGCGTGGGGGCATTGTGGCCCATTGCAGTTCCGAAGTCCGAAGCAGAATGAGGAGGCGCTCGGTGTCATCGGCTTTCGCCCAGAAATCTATCCGACGAGCTGGCAACGCACCGGGAGCGCGCAGCGGGCGTTCGCAATAGCTGACAACATCGGGATCGAACTCAAGCTGCAGCCACGCGTTCAACGCCCGTCGGCCGAACAGTGTCAGGCGACGGTCGATCTTCAGGCGATATCGCGCACTCGCGCTGCCGACGGCGCACGGACCCTCTTATCTCCCGGAAGGCGCAAAAAGCATCGGTGTATGGATACTACACTTTACGTAACAAATTATACATTCGGTGTGTCAACTCCCGGCGCGTAGTTTTAACTCGCAGGAAAGACCGCAACCAAACGCGTCCAGGTGGCAGTATGCCGATTTTTCCGTGAAACATTTTCATGCAATCGCCCGGCAAAGCCTTGGTCGTCGGCGGTCTGGCGGATACACCTTTTGTTCACGAATGTTTCACGGATCTGCGAGCCCCTCTATGGCGATGCAGGCGGAGGCACGAGTCAAGACCATCACACGGTGGCAGGCATTTAATAGTCCTAAGTTTATAACATTTAATTCGACTTTTCGCGATTTCGAACTTTTGCTTCTTCCGACTGCAAGCAAATCTGGAAGCAACGCACCGCCGAAGCCTTATAAATAGGACGGTCGCGCTTCCGACGGTGCTGTTTCTTTTACTTCAACGGACGATTTACCCTGTTCACCGCGTTTCATCCCTGATCATGGCCAACCGGTCCCTGCCCCTCGCCCTGACGCGCACCTATAGCCGCACCGACTTCGCCGCGCTGCGCGCCTTTGTTCGCGTGCCGCCGGCGACTATCGCGCGCCTGTACTTCACCGAGGACAGCGACGGCAATGTGCTAGGCGCGGGCTGAGTCACGACCTATCTGCGACAGATGCAGGCCGATCTCGTGGACCTCACCATCGAGCATGGCTTACCCTTGCTCGCTGACCACCTGAAAGCGTCGGCACGCGCACGCGGCAGCGCACGGCTCACGTCGGTCAGCCTCAAGATGGTCGAGCAGGCGGCCGCGCTCGCCGTGGCGCGACCCGATGCGCGGCATCCGGTCGGCATGTGGTTCCGTCCCCTGGTGGCGATGCGACTCAAGGGCGAAGGGATCAGGACGCTGGGGGACCTTATCAGCTTCTGCAACCGGCGCGGGGGCAGCTGGTGGCGCCCGGTACCGCGCATTGGCGCGTGCCGGGCCTGGCACATCGTCGCGTGGCTGAGGCAGCACGAGGCGTCGATCGACGAGCGGATCGTCGACGATGTCGAGCTCGACGACCCGCTGATCGCGACTGAGGTGGTTGTCATTGACGGGCCGCGCAGCGCCCTGGCGCCGCTTGAGCGGATGGCGTTCGGTACCGCGCTGTCCGGCGCGATGGGCGCCAACCGGTCCGCTGTTTTCCCGTTCACCCAGGCACGCAACGATCTCGATGCGGTGCGCGCTTACCTGAACCACTACCGGGATCAGCCGCAAACACTACGCGTGTACACCAAAGAACTGGGGCGCTTTCTCCTGTGGGCGGTGGTCGTCCGCGGCAAGCCGATGAGCGCGTTGCTGGTCGAAGACTGCGAAGCCTACAAGGACTTCCTCGCCCTACCCTCGCCGTCGTTCGTCGGCCCGAAAGCTCCGCGACACTCGGCACGCTGGCGACCTTTTGCGACCGGCGCGCTGACGGCGGAGTCGCAGGGCTACGCGACGCGCGCCCTGCGCGCGGCGTTCACCTGGCTGGTCGATGTCCGTTATCTGGCGGGCAATCCGTGGAAGGCGGTGAATGATCCGCGGGTTGGCCGGCGCGAGGCCAGTATCAGCATTGACCGGGCGCTCGCTGGGGGCCTATGGGAGCGGGCGCGGCAGTTCATGGACCGCGCCTGCGAACCTGCCGACGCCACACAGTAGCGGATTGCACGCGCGTTGCTGCTGTTGATGGGCGAGTCCGGTCTGCGGCGCGAGGAGGCCGCCCGCGCGCGACGCGACCCGCTGATGGTTTCTCCGCACAGCTCGCGGCTGGATCCGATCTAGAAACTGTCCGTGATCGGCAAGCGCAACCGGGAACGGACGGTACCCGTGAGTCCCGCCACGGTGGTCGCACTTCGTGCTCACTGGCGCGACAGGGACGAATCTTTCGATGACCCAAGGTCGACGGCCCCGCTGCTTGCCCCGCTGGTCGTCCCGCACTTCCCGACGGCTGAAGCCCGACATGGCGGTGAAGGGCCCCACTGCTATACGACGCATGGGTTGTGGAAGCTGGTCCGACGGGCGATGAACGGCATGCTGGCGGAGATGGAGAACCTCTCGGAAGCGGACCGGATGTCGCTCCATCAGGCGTCGCCGCATGGCTTTCGGCACACGTTTGGCACCCACGCCGCAGCAGAAGACGCGCCGATCGACGTGATCCAGCGGGCACTCGGACACGCAAGCGTGCAGACAACGTCGATCTACGTGCAGGCCGAGCAGCGCCGCATGGCCGTTGAATTCGAGAGGTTCTATTCGAGCGGACCAGACTCAGGTGCCGCGGAATAGTGGTTCATCGCGAGCAAGCGCACTGTATACCGCGCCGGAACTGTAGCACGATCACTCTTAGCGTCTGCCCGCAACCGGGCGCGAAGCGCCGAGGTGATGGATGCATCCAAATTCAGTATATAAGGCTGACGAACGGCAGTTGTGAGTCGGTAAAACCGGCATCGACCACGGCACAACACACGAATCATATTTCCTTCACGCGTACGTTTTCATGCTGTGGGGTCGTCACGTACCCAGTCGTATCTTGAAGCGTGGTCGGGTGCTCCCGGGTTCTTCGAGATAAGCGGCCCCGTCGGCGGGTCTAGAAAACGTCAGAGATCTGTCAGAAAACTGATAGAAGCATCCTTTCATCCGTAGGATTTGACTACACTGGCAGATTTCTGGCAGAAAAATGTTGGCGCTGGCCGCTCGTCGCCAGTGATCTCTTTAAACTTATTTCAAATCGTTCTTTGGGCAACCTTGCCGCGCCCAAAGCAAAGTCGATTTTCCACCGGCCCTTAGATTGAATCATTCGTCTGCAACAGATGCGGATTTCAGGATCGGCTACTAAGGGAACCGACAAGCCCAAGCCTCGCGAGGTGATGCCCCATTAGGGACAGCTATTCGACTTCATGGCGCGGATTTCATTTCGGTCGGGCCAGGCTCTAGATGGTTTTCGAACTCTCCGGCGACGAAACATGTCTCTTGTTTTGGACGTGAGCGACCGCATTCATCGCTCCGAAGATGCGAGTGTGTCCCTTGGGGACAATCGGGTTTAAAGGACAGGGTTACGGGCACTTGCCGTTCGCGTTTTCTTTCGAGGGGTTTTTTGGTGTCCCCATTGGGGACACTTCGGCGCGGAGGGGAAGGAATCTGTCGCCAGTCGCTTGCTTGCGGCCGAGAGTTGAGATCCCCGCGTTGATTTTTTAGTTGTCGTGCCCTGTAGGCAACTATTGGGTCTACGGTGCACGTGTCCCCATTGGGGACACGTGCACCGTCAGCACCTAGTCACCGCTGGTGTGACCTGCTGAGAACAGCTCTGCGATAAGTGTTCGAATCTGTTGCTCCTTATCCACTGTCAGCATGCCCGCCTTGATTTTCACGGTGAAGCCAATCGCATCCTTTGTGATCGAACCGGCCTGATTTTTCCCTGCAAAGATCTTTTCAATACTCCGGTCGCTGACCCCGCTGGGGACTTGCCCCCCAGTTTCGATTGCGAGCTTGATCGCCCGTCCCAGCCTGGACTGGTCAAGCTCACCGCTAACCAGTCTTGCCCAAACCCCTCGCGCTATCTCGAAGGCTCGTTCATCTTTGTCGCGAAGCGCTGACACGACAGCTTCCGCCGCGTGGGCGCCAATCAAGCGAGGTTGGACATCGAGGTCTTTGCTTATAAATTCGGGAAGATCGTTAAACGCGAGATATCGGTAAAGCTCCGAGCGGGATATACCAAGTGCCTCCGCCGTCCTCTTTCGGTTCGGAAATTCCTTCTCAGTCCGTCGAATCGACCGCGCAATTTCATAGTCAGAAAGATCCTCTCGTGCAACGTTTTCCACGAGAGCCAACATTGCCATCTCCTCGTCAGAGATTTCAATAATGACTACCTTGATCGTCTCCTTCCCAATCATCTTGTGGGCACGCCAACGCCGCTCGCCCGCAACTATTTGATACCCTTCGACAGCGCGACGGACCACGATCGGCTGGACTAGACCAGATGCGCGTATGGATTCGGCGAGTTGTTGTAGCTTCCCCTCGTTGAACAACTGACGAGGTTGCCACGGATTCGGGACGATATCCGCGACGGCCACATCTGAAGCAGCACCCGTCTTTTCAAGTTCCGAGATGCGTTGTTGCGCATGCGCCAGTGCCCCTGCCATCCCAGGCGCAGTCCGTGGGCTAGCCGGTTTATCTTGCTGCGGATCAAGCTTTATATCTTTGGCTGCACGGACATCTGCAGTCTTGCTCATCATGCGTTCGCGAAGGCTACTCATTGTCCATCCCTCCATTGGGCCACGTACTGGTCATCAATCCACTTGCAATAGTCCAGCAGCGGCTGTTTCACCCGAGCCAAGGTCTTGGCCACTGCGTCGGAACGGGATAGGTCGAATACCGTCGAAAAGGCGAGCGCGCCGTTACTCATCACCGAGCTTGAGGGAATTTCTGTAGTATGGAGCCAATCCCCATATGCGCGCTGGGACCACGAACGCACCACAGGAGCCGACGAAGTAGTGCCGTAGTCAACTCTCGAGAGGAGGACGGATATAAAGTCATACGTCTTATCGACTTCATGTTTGACGAATCCATTCGCGACCTCAGAAAACAGCGACCAGAATGATACCGACGATATAAAGTCCAGACTTTCCGGGACCAGCGGCATCACCATAGAGTCCGCGGCCATAAGACCGTTGAGAGTCATATACGAAAGGGAGGGTGCTGTGTCGAGAATGATGTAATCGTATTGCGCTCGCAACGGTTCGATCCCTTTGCGGAGAACGGACCAAAACTCGAAGCCAGGATTTGTTTGCTGCGCCGTCGGCAAATGAAACTCCGCGTCATGGAGGTAGTTATGGGCCGGAATCACATCAATGCCGTCCCAATATGTACTTTGCACTTTAGACGCCAAGCCTCCTTCCGCGTCGGGCTCATAAATGAACGGCAGCACCGTGTCTTCCCACGTCACATCCTTTTCGGCGTATAACCCGCATAACTCTGAGAGCGACGCTTGGGGATCCAAGTCAATGACCAAAACTTTCCGTCCGCGCAAACTCAGCCCTTGTGCGAGACACATTGTGGTTGTAGTTTTACAAGAGCCTCCTTTGAAGTTGGCAGTGATCAATACACGGCCCCGGTGGTCACGCGTCCCGCTGACGAGCGGAGTCTGGTAAATATCAGACACCTGTTGCACCCAAGTTCGCACGTCTTTCAGGGAAAAAATGCGCGCTCTACCGGTGCCGTGCGTCATACCTGGCGGCAACTCCCCGCCCTCCTTAGTGGCCAGATAATTTATCTTCTGTCGATCAATGCTGCAAAGCTCCGATAATTCTCCAATCGTGAAAACTGGCGGATTCTTGCGCGGACGGGGCGCCAATATTTGGTCGCGCAATTCATTCGCCATCACCGACAAGCGCTCGGCGAACTCTCCGAGATTCGAGAGCTTCACGCGCCGATCAATTCCTGGCAACTCGCTCAGATTCATTTGCACACTTCCTTTTCGATGACGGTGAGCGAATTTCTCAACGCTCTCCATGCGTTTTTACGGTTTCTACGTATTGATACGCCAAACCGTAGAATACTCATCACACCGGTTAATAGCTACAAAAATATTCGATACCACTCCATAGGCCGCCGTTCACGCCAAAATTATGTTGTTTTCAATGGCTTAGCGAGAGGTTTACGCCACACAATGCCTCCGCTTTTAAGATACAGGCCGTCTTGACCCCGTTTCGTCATACGTGCGCAACACAATTTGCCTCACCTAAAAGATCCCAAAGCTGCAAGTTCCTACGCTGCTTTCGCCCTCCAACACAATTCGCCTCACCTTCAAGAACCGTGGTAGACGGGTGGATCCAAGGCTGAATTCTCAAAAATCCATTTCTAGATGCAAACGATGCGTATGTACATGGACCTTGCAGATTGGGCGCCCCCAAATTCCGGTCTGAGGGACGGGTGGTAAGCTTTTATATAAAAATCAAACCAACAAACCACTAACCGGACCAGCCCGGACTATAGGAATCAATGAGTTACGAATGCAAGGTGAGGCGTTCTGTGCTAAAGGTGCTGTGAATTGAGCAGAGAGGTGAAGCGTTTACCCCGCTAAAGTGAGGCAAATTGGCGACCAAGGTGAGGTGTTGTAGCGTCAATGGTGAGGTGAAATGTGACGGTCCGATAGGAAGGTGAGGTGTTCTGTGATTGAACGTAGGGCTAAGGTGAGGTGTTCTGTGTTGACACTGCACCTTACGGTCGGTACCGTACCGCTCCAGATCACCCTCAAACCATCAATTCGGGAGGCGGAATGTCGATAGGGCAGGTAGCCACCTCGCGGCAACTAGCCCTAGCTTTGTTCGACGACGCGAATGCCCAGGATCTCCCGGTTGACGCGGCTCGTTCGGACGTCGGTTTCGCACGAAAGAATGTTCTTATCCGTATCGTCGACTTGGGGGTCGCAGCTAGACGGTTGATTGATGCTGCCTACTTTATCGTCGCGCAGGACGATAAAGTTCGAGACTTGTATGACGTAGAGTTGGACTACTTCAAGTGGCTCATGCGCTACTCCAGTCGCAATAACACGCACCTTGAGCAGGTCATCACCGAGGCGCAGAGAGCATTGATTCAAGCGACCGCCGCGCCGGATGCGGACGGAGAGAAGCCTTTCGGTTCTGTCCAATTGATCGGTCGGATATCCTACGCCGGCGGTCGGTTTCAGTTCCGGGTGCCCCCCGATCTCATAGGCATTATCAGAGGTCCCGGGAAATCACATTGGCTAAGTCTGCGCATTACCTCTCTGTTCTCGCTCAGCTACGCTCGGGTCATGTATGACCACCTGCTCCCCTATGCCGATGAAGGTGAGACTGATTGGCTTGCGCTGGAAGAATTGCGCTCTTGGCAGGGGGCGATGGGTGCGAAGGCGCACGAGTTTAAGTATTTCAAACGGGACTGGCTCGCGCCGGCCGTCGACCAGATTAACGAAGTATCCGATCTGAAGCTATCTTACGAGACGCGCAATGAGCAGGGCTCTCGCAAGATTGGCCGCTTGAAGTTTCGCATCGAGCGAAAGGAAATGGCGGAGCGAGTTCTGCAAACGCACGAGCAAGCCCAAGTAATCTACCAGACGTTGAAGCAGGAATTCGGCTTGTCCAGCGCGCAGTTGAATCAGATTGCCGCTCAGCGCGATACGTACACCGACGACCGATTGGAGCAGGCGATCGAGCGCACTCGTTTTAGCCTGAAACTGGGTAAGGTGTCTAAAAGCCCGGCTGGGTTCTTCATGAAGGCGTTGAAAGAAGGGTGGATCGTCTCTGACGCGGAACGCAAGATGATCGAGGTTCAGGAAAGCCTCGCCTTCAATGAGCAACGCGAGGTCGCCGTAAAGCAGCAGGCTGCGACTCAGATAGCGCTGCGCGTCGCGGCCCAAGATGTAGATGCGCAGGACCGTCGAGTGAATGAGATTCGACGGGGGTGGGACGCATACGAAGCCGCAGGATCAAAGCAGCGAGAGGAATGGCGACGCACTTATAGGACGACCCCAGCCGGTAAGTTGACTTTGCGTCGACTTGGCATCGACCCAACAGCCGACCTGGCCGAGCTCACGATTGGAAGGTACCCCGATCTGAAGGACGGGTTCGCAGGCTACGTTTTCAACAGGGCGAAATCCACCAAGTCTAAGAGCTGAAGAGGGAGCGAGGGCAATCGCATAGACGGCTTGGTGTCCGCGGTAGAAACCAGCGCGCTGTATCGATTAGATAGCCGAGTACGGGCAGTTTGCAGCGCATAGTACTTACTCAGCAATGGCTCTGAGCTTGCCAGTCTCAAGCATCGAGGAACGTGACAGCGAAATCGACATGCTTTCGTGCGCATCTACATGAGGCGCGGACACGTCGCATTGTTGTCGCGGCATCGTAAATGGCTTTGCCGCGACAACAATGCGACCTCAGCCCAAAAGAGATTCTTAGAGTCCCACCATACGCGCTGCAAGAATCAAAGCCGTCTCCAGATCATGCAGTCACGAGACTAGTTTCACGATATTGGGCGACTCGATCCGAATATATAGACCTCCGCGACCTACGGACATCCTGATCGAGTGCGATAGATCGCTTGGCGGCTCGCTTCGTACCAACGCGTCCAGGATGTGAGTGTAGTCAGCTCAGAGCGCCCCCCGCGGCTGATTCAATTGAGTCGGCCCAATTGGATAAATAGTCACACGCCAACGAGTCTGGTGCATCTTGACCGCAATCGCTACAGCGTGCCGACGGAGTACGCGCATCACATCGTCAGTCTCCGAAGCTACGCGTCCATCTCGCTGCTGTGCCAGCCATCCGGTGAGGACTACCTTGTCGGCTTTGGCGCAATCGGTCTAGACGGTGCTCAAGCAACGCTTACATTAGCTCGACCCCCGACACACTCACAGGATTGCCGAATCGGATATCAGCGGAATCCGCAAGTCCGCCTCGAATGAACTACTTGGCCGCCTGGCTGCGGCAAAAGGAAACACGGCTCACGACAGCAACTGCATAGCGAGTCGAATTTTCGCTTCGAGCTTCCCGATGTCCTGTCTAGCAACTCTAGGTAAGTACAGTCGCAAATAATTTTCCTTTGGATTCCGCACTAAACGCATTTCCGCGCCTGTCGCCGCGTTTACTTCGCCGGTCTGCAATGCCCGCAAGATTTCCCCGATCGGGAGATCGTCTCTTGTTCCAAGGCGTCGCGCGTTTTCTAATAGCTTGTTTTCGCCTATACGCGCGGCAATCTCTGCCAGCATGGTGGCCGTACGGCGAGAGACCGTACGATCTCCAAAAACGGTAGCGATCTGTTGCGGCACACGAACTAGCTTGAGGCATCTGGATACTTTGAGCGGTGATTCGCCTATGCCTTCGGCCACGGCCGCCTGCGTCGGCCATAAGCCGTAAGCGAGCAACTCCGCAAAGAATCGGCCTAGTTCAATCGGTGCCGCATCGGACCGACGCAGGTTCAGATACCGCGCTTTGGAATCGGCACGCCGTCGTGCGAGGTCGAGTACCGCTGGGTCCGCAATATCAGTCATTAGTTCAAATCCAGAGATAGCGGTTCTTAAAGAAGGGACAGGCTGCCGGAATAGTTACGAACGATGCAAAAGGACCCTGATCCGGATCGGCATCCATCAAATAAAATCGCCCTGGATATCAAGGGCTTACAAATAACCCTAGGGGGATAGCGGGATATAGCATCGCCGAGAATGGATACTACTTCGCGGCGGAAACATGTCAAGCGTCGAAAGCTGACGAAATTCGGCGTCTTTCTGCCTGGTGACCTTGAACCGGATCAGCCAATTGGCGCGCAAAGGTCTCATGTTGGAAAGCGGCTGAAAATCGCATCTCTTTTGCATGACTGGCTTCCTCTTCGGGCTGATTGAATTGAGTCGGCCCTAATGGATCGACTGTCATGCGTTTATTCCGCAGTAAGAAACAGATTGCTCTCTCGACCGCGCCTGGCGGTTACTCACAGGATGACCCCGAGAAGATTATCTTCGACATGGGCGCACGCCTGCGCACTGAAGCTAATCATTGGAAGACTTTCTGCTTCATTCTGGCGTTCGTCGCGGGGGGAGCGGTCTACACGCGCAATCCACCGCCGTCGGAAGTTAAGTCATATGGTGTCGCGTCCGACGCCAATGGCCATGCTGTAGTCACCCAGCTTGCGGCCTATAAGCCAGACGACCAGGCGATCCGCACCTCGCTGCGTGAATCGGTCGAGCGCTGGTGGACGATCGAGCCGGTTCTGACGGACGACATCCAGTCCTCGCGGATGGCCAAGAACATCAACGGCGTGAAGGCCATGATGGTGGGCAACGCACGCAATCAGTTCGGTGACTGGGTTAAGGCCGACGCGCCGTTCCAGGCCATTACGTTGAATCCAAAGTTGGTGAGAGAGGTGCGCGTCACTAATGTTGCGCTACTCGAAGACTCCACCGGCGTTGTCGAGTTCACGACCAGCACAACCCAGTCGCCTACCGACCGACCTGTCGTCCAGAAGTACGCCCTCACGATTCGCTACCAGATCGTCCCGCCGACATCCGAAGACGCGCTAGGGTCCAATCCGTTCGGACTGTTCTATCCGTTGTTCTCGATCCAGAAGACTCAATAATGATTGCCTCTCGCACGCTCGCTTCGTGGGCCATCGTTTTCGCTTGCGCCGGAGCAGTATGTCCGGCTGTGTATGCAGCGAGAAAAAGCGCGCCCAGTTCGGCCGCATCGTTCGATCTCGCTACTGCAATGAGCGATCCGATGAGCCCGGTGAACCCGTATAACGCCGGGTCCGACCCGGTCACCATGCCGGGTGATGCGCGCATGGCAGTCTTCCCATACAGCCGCGACCAGATTTACCGGATCATGACCGCGCCGCTCAAGAACACCACCATCGAACTGGCGAAAGGCGAGCGACTGACAACTGATCCGGCAATGGGCGATTCGGTCCAGTGGGTTATTGACACGGACGGCGAGAACCACGTCTTCGTCAAACCCGTTAAACCCGGCCTGGTCAACACTCTGCACTTGACTACAAATCTCCGCGAGTACGACATGACGCTCGTCTCGTCGCCGATGGGTGGCCTGTTCTATCAGACGGTGCGCTTCAACTACCCTGGCTCCGTCATGGCAAAGGTCCGCGCGAGAGAACAGACGGGCGGCGTCGGTGGAGGGCAGGGTGATGACGCTGGCGGGCAGACTGACTCCGGTCCGATCGGTGTCTCCCCCGACAAGCTCAACTTCGACTATAAGGTGTCCGGCTCCGCTTCCTTCAAGCCCGAAACCGTATTCGATGACGGCAAGGCCGTGTGGCTTCGTCTGCCAGCTGACGCTCCCTTTGCGGTCCCGGTTGTCAAGGATCATGGCGACTACGTCAGCCCCAACTTCATTCGTCGCGGGCAGTACATCGTTGTGCAGGAAATTGCTAACGAAATCGTGCTGCGCGCGCCGAATGAGGAAGTGACCATCACGCGTCGCCGCCCGGGCCTGTTCGGGTTCTAAGGAAAGGCCATGAACCAACCGAACGGTCAACAGAACAATCAGCGCGCGAGCCTCTTCAAGGGGAAATCGCCCCGTAACGCGCTCTTCGCGGTAGGTGGTGTCGCGGCTATTGTGATCGCGGGGCTCGGCTTCTACTACCAGGTTAAGGAAAGCGCGAAGATTGACGAAGAAGCAGCGCTCAGAAAGAAAGCGAAAGCAGCCGAAGTCGTCGACAAGTCGAACAATCCTCAAGACGTCAGCAAGATCATCGAGGACCAGCTGAGTGCCGCCCGCAGGCTCGCGGCCTCGGAGGCACGCGCCGCGGCTGCCGCGCGAGCGTCATCGACAGCAACTATGCAGAATGCCGGAAATGCGGCGCCTGCGTTGACGGCCGACGGATTCATCAACGACGAGCAGACCCGCAAGATCAAGGCTGAGTCCGACACGGACGCGATCTATGCCTCGCCGATTTTCAAACCGGGCCTGAAGGTCAAAGATACGGCGCCAGCAGCACCTAATCAGCTTGCCGGGATTCTCACGCCCGCGCAGGTCGCAGCGCAACAGGCTGCGGCGCAACAGGCAGCAGCGGGCTCCGTCGGTGACCGTGTGTCGGCCGCACTTGCCGGAGCGGGGTTCGGCGGTCAGCCGCAATCGGCACGTCCGTATTCGAGTCAAGATCACGATTCAGGCTTTATCAAGAACGTGTCCGCGCAGTCGGGCGGTCAGGACTTCGCGCGTGCCGGCTTCGTCGGTCAGGCGCGCGGCTGTGTGCTGTCGCCTCCGCATCACATTGGTGTGCTGTCGACGGAGCGCCTGAATTCCGATCGTCCCGGCACCGCCTCGCTGATGGTCGAAAAAGATGTGTACGACAGCATTCACGGCGGCTGTCTGATGATCCCGAAAGGCAGTTTCATCACCGCGCCGTATAGCTCGGACATCCAACCGGGGCAGGAAAGCATTCTCGTGGCGGCGACGGAACTGCGCCTTCCGAACGGAAAGCATGTGCCGCTCTTTGGTGCGCAGGGCGCGGATGGCGACGGCTCGGCGGGCTTTTCGGGTGACGTAAATAACCACTTCTTCAAGATTTTCGGGACGTCATTTCTTGTCGCGATCCTGCTGCGCAAATACGACAACAGTGACGCCACGACGACTTCCAGTCCGCTCGGCGTCACCCAGGTGAGCAGCACGGGCGGACAGGTCGCGGCGCAAACCGCACAGTCCATCCTCGAGCGCTACAAGAACATCCCGCCGACGATCACGTCGGACGCTGGGCAGCGTCGATTCATGCTCAAGGTCAATCGCGACATCGTGCTGGAGCCGTACCGCGATGAGTAAGTGCAAGGGAACACGCTGGGTATCGCGCCTGCTGGTGGCGGCATTTCTAGCGCATGCCCATTTCGCCAGTGCTACGTCGATCGCCGAAGTGGTCAGTCCGACGAGCATCCTGCTGGTGGAAGGCAATGTCCGGTCGCTCGCGTCGTTCGATGGAAAGCCGGTTTTCTGGTGCGGCCAGAAGGCTTTCGAGAGTTGGGCCGTGCCGCTCGTCGGTCAGCCCGTCGCGAGCAACCCTGACGCCGGCATCACGGTCACCGTTGACTCACGTGACGTTTCCCTTGAGCGGTTGCTGGTGAGCAAGGGTTGGTTGCAGCCCGTCGCACTTGACGATGATGCGCAGGCGGCGATCACTGAGGGACGTGGTGGCTGGGCGTGCGCAAGCGCTGCGGCTCCGTTTGAGCTGATGCACAAGAGTGTCGATCCCAAGGTGCTCGCGGGTATCGCGCTGAACGAATCAGGACTCAATGGTCGGGCCTGGCCATGGACGTTGAATATCGCCGGGCGAGGCTTTTTCTTCAAGACACGCGAAGACGCCTATCGCGTGGTGATGTCGTTGATCGCGCACGGTCGCAGCGACTTCGACGTAGGGATCATGCAAATAAATTGGGGATACCACGCCCGGCGATTTGCCTCGCCGTGGGATGCCCTCGCGCCTGCGACGAGCGTTCGTGTTGCTGAAGAGATTCTCAACGAGAACTACAGCAAGACGCATTCGGTCGCGAAGGCAATCGCCTACTACCACAGCGCCAATCCGGTTCCGGGCCAGGCGTATCTCGTGCGCTTCGCTCGACACCTCAATCAGATCCAGGCCGGACTATGAAGCACACCGTTTCCCGCATAGCCTTCGCGTGTGCCACGCTGTCCGTGGTGATAGCGTCGCACGCTGCGAACACTGACCCGTTCGACTTCGATTACGAGATCGAGGGTGGCATCGCCGAGCGCCCCGCGCTCATCTTCAACGACGGGTCAAAAACATATATCCAGCCGCACGCGGCCCAGGTCATCACAGCCGCGGGCGGTCATCAGGAAGGGCCGTATGTTGTCGTCGATGGCACACCCGAAACGATCACGTACACGGTGGCCGGCCGCTCGGCTAGTGCGCGCTGGACGAAAGCAAACGCCTTTATCGGCGCTGGCGCGCGTGGCCCACTCGCAACGTTGCGTGACGACCAGCCCGCTGCGTTCGACGGCTTCACGAATCGACTGGTGTTGATCGGGTCGCACGAGTCGCTCGAGCCCGTGCGTGTAGTCAAAGGTTCGATGCCCGTCGCCGCGATCGTCAAGGCGCTGGTGCCACAGGGCTGGACCGGCGCTGCACAGAAAGATGTGGATCTCACTGATAGCAGCAACTTTTCCACGCGTGCCGGCGAGAACTGGCTGCAGGCGCTTGATCGCCTGATGGCTCAGAGCGGCC
The DNA here is from genome assembly GCF_003634845.1 of Paraburkholderia sp. RAU2J. Lineage (NCBI taxonomy): Bacteria > Pseudomonadati > Pseudomonadota > Betaproteobacteria > Burkholderiales > Burkholderiaceae > Paraburkholderia > Paraburkholderia sp. RAU2J. Next base: position 381,869 of record NZ_RBXG01000004.1, on the reverse strand, counting down.
TCTACGCCGACGTCGACTTTACGTCACGTCACGTCCGGCTGCATCGCGACGCGCCGAAGTCCGGGGCACTTAACTACGCGGCAGGCCAGAAACCGCCAGCCGACGCGATCGCGCAAACGGTCGCAGCGAAGGAAGGCGTGGCAGGCGGCTCAGTCGTACCTTCGCCGCAAAGCTCAATGCTCGCCCAGTACTTCGGCGCACAGGCGATTCGCGATGGCGACGACACCCACACGCAGATCCGGTTCGCGGCAAAGCCTGCGGCCGAACTGACGTTCAGGACGCCGGAGGGTCGCTCCCTGCATCCCAAATGGGACAAGGAAACCGGTGTCATGACGGTCGAGCGCGCCGAACGCATGCTCGTTTCCGACGGTTCGCGCACGGTCGAAGTGGGCCGCTCAGCGGGCACGGTGTACGACTTCGACGCGGCGAGCGCAGCGCATCTGGAGGCGGTGTTCGACCGCGACGGCCAGACGTTCTTCAAGTTCGGCGACTCGGTCGTCCAGGTCCATGTGAGCGACGTCAAGCACCTGGGCTCCGGTGAGCAGAAGGGCCGCTACTACATGTTCAACGGCACGGCCGACCAGTTCATCGTGACGGCCGATGGCGCCACCGTCAATGTCACGCGCCGTCATGACGTGAAGTATTTCGAGCGTCCCGCAGCGGCCACACCGGCGACGGCGTCCGCCACGGCTGCGGTAGCGAAATCATGATGCGCGTGATTCCTGTCCTCGTTGTTGCTGCTCCTGCACTGTGCGGGCCGCTCGCGCACGCCGACTGCCTCGACGACGCTGCCGTGTACCAGCACGTGAGTACGCAGCTTGTCCATGCAATCGCACAGCACGAATCCGGCATGCGCGCAAACGCGGTGAACCTGAACAGCAACGGCACTGAAGACATTGGCCTGATGCAGATCAATTCATCGTGGCTGCCGAGACTCGCGCGGTATGGAATCCGCCGTCAGGACCTCTTTAACGCGTGCGTGAACGGCTATGTCGGCACATGGATTCTTGCGTCGAACATCCGGCAGTTTGGGCCGACATGGAAGGCCGTCGGCGCGTACAACGCGGTTTCGACGCAAAAACAGTTGATCTACGCGAACGCCATTTATCGCCGCCTGCAGCGGCTGGGGCAACAACAATGAATGTGACCATCGAACGTAACGACCGGGTGCGCGTAATTACGCGTGTTCTCGCAGCAATGCTCTTCCTCGCCGGGCCCGCATGGACGAACGCAGCGAGCGACCTTCATCAGGCGCGCGTCGGCGCGCCCGCTGGCGACGGTTGGCAGGTCCTATCCAGTGTTCCGGCCGCCACTGTGTCCGGTGAGTCGCCCGTTGTAGCTACAGGCGCTTCGAGCTTGCCCCTCACTGCCGCCCCGACGTCGCTGGCCGTGGCACCGGTTGTTTTGCCGACGGCGACGGGGGCTTCCGGCGGTGCGCTGACGTTTTCCGTGTCGCCTTCGGACCGCAATCTGCGCAACGCCCTGGACCGCTGGTTACAGACCCAGGGCTGGCAACTCGCGTGGAAGGTCGACGATGACCTGCCGATCGAGTTCAACGCGACGTTCACTGGCGACTTCACGTCAGTCCTCGTTCAGGTCATGAAAGCGACCAACCACATGCGCGTGCCAACCCGCATCTGCCGTCATTCGAACAACGTCATCCGCGTCGTGGCACGCGCGGCCAACTGCCAGGAGTAACCGATGCGCCACGCTTTCATTGTGAGGACTGCCATTGCGGCTGCGTGCTCGCTGGTCATTGCCGGCTGTGCTGTCACGCAAGGCGATGTGAATTCGGCCTACGACTCGGCTAACAGCACGGCGAGTGCTGCCATGAATAATCTTCCCGGCTCGATGGCGCTCGTTGAAGATGTTCCCACGGCGTTCCTCGGCGATCGCCTCGTGCCGGTCGCGTATGAAGCGACCTTGCCGGCGACGTTTCGCGAGAAGCGCATCACGATGCCTGCGAACCTCGACATCAACCAGATTGCGAACCTGGTTTCCGGCGCGACAGGCTATGCCGTTCATTTGAGCCCCGACGTCTTCGTGCCGCGGAGTTCACTGGTGCCGCGCGAGGGTGGCTCCTCCGACGGCAAATCGTCGTCACCGTCAGGGGGCGCTAGCGGCAGCAATTATGAAAAGCCACACTATGACCAGGTCTTTGACGGATCGGCGGGCGAGTACCTGACCAGGATGACGCAGGATCTCGGCCTTGACTGGTCGTTCGATGGTTCGACGATCAATATCACGCGCTTCGTGACCCGCATGTATCAGATCGCCGCCATCCCGGGCAAGGTCTCCATCAAGTCGACCATGTCCAAGGGCATGGACACCTCGACGGGCAATCAGGCAAACGGCAGCGGTGGTGGAGGAAGCGGTGACACCGGTTCTTTCTCGGCGCAGACCTCGACGGGCCGTCAGGGTGAGTTCGACCAGATCCAGTCGATCACGGACGCGCTGAACAAGCTGCGCTCGCCCATGGGCAGCGTCAACGTCAACCCGCAGAGCCGTCTCGTCATGGTGCACGACACGCGCGAGGCCGCAGATGCGATGGGCAAGCTGCTCGCGCAGGAAAACGCGGTATCGACGCGTCAGGTGGCGATTCGCGTGCGCACCCTGCAGATTGCACTGAACCGCGGCAGCCAGGCGGGCGCCAATGCCGATGTCGTGTTCAACGCGATTGAGGGCGGCCTCGCCAAGTACGCGATCAGCTTCACGTCGCCCACGTCGCTGTCGTCTGGTGGCGGGACGCTCGGCATGTCGGTTCTGCGGCCGAATGCGCCGTTCTCGGGCACGAACGCCGTCATCAACGCACTGAACCAGTACGGCCGGACGGTGCAGGACAACACGCAAACCAAGCTCACGCTCAATGGCCTGCCTGTTTCCATCGCTTCGTTCCAGAGCGACGACTACCTGCGATCGACGACGTCCTCCGCTGGCAGCCTGACGGCAACGTCGGGCGGCGTTCCGGGCCTGAATCCGGGCACCGTGACGACCGGCGATTTCGTCAACATCCTGCCGTCCGTAAACGATCATAACCAGATTGTTCTCGCATACTGGAGCGACAGTTCGAAGCTGAATGGTCCGTTCACCGAGAAGTCGGTGGGCTCCGGCCAGACGCAGCAGACCATCCAGCTTGCGCACACCGTTGGCAGCAAGGACGATCAGATTGTCGCGCTGGCCGACGGCCAGACGGTCGTGCTGTACGGCGAGATGACCGATCACGCCGACAGCACGACGAATGGTGGCATCGCCGGTATCACGGGCCTGTGGAACAAGGCGAAGACCTTCCAGGTGATCATGCTGACGGCGTCGGTCGTCCCGTCGATGTGAGCGGGCACATGCACATCACGGATCCACTGCCGCGCGAAAAGAACGCGCGTCTTGTCTTCGGGCTGGAGTGGCGCGCGTATCCGTCGCGGCAGATGCGGGCGGAACGCCGTCGCTATGCCGATGACTTCGGCTCGACACACTACATCGAATACAAGAACGGCAAGGACGTCATTGGTGGCTTCTGCGCGCCGGAGATGGCGGAGCTCAAGGGCGCGAAACTTTACTCGGGCGCTGCGCGCATTGCACAGCATGACCGCGTGAAGGGGAAGGCGGCCGTGGCTGTCCTGCTGCAGGACGAGCAGCGCGTGCACGTCATCTTCGTGGTACGCGGGGTAGTGCGCAGCGATGAGGTGCTCACGGTACCGCAGGCCCGCGAGAGGAAGCTTGCCATCGAGCAGGAATGTCTGAAGCTGAACCTGCCGCTCACGACGCTCGGCTCGGGCCCAGCCGTGGGGGACGTCGACGAGAGCTTCGGTGCGGCCGCGCTTCTCGATGCCCGCAGAAGCGCGCGCGTGAGCAAGGTGCCCGCCAGCGTTCCTTCCATTGTGCCCATCGTGGTGATTGGTGCCGCGCTGATTTTCGGCGGCATCCAACTGGTCGACATTCTCAATCCACCGCCGCCACCGGCGCCGCACGAGCCGTCGTTCGAGGAGAAGCACGCCACGCGGGTGCGTCAGACGTTCGCCGCAAAGATGCCGCGCGCGAATCTGCTTGCGCCCGCGCTGCTTGCGACGCTCGGCAACAGTGAAACGGTCGTTGCAGGCTTTGTGTTCGAGAAGGCGGTGTGCGGCACACAGGGCTATTGCGCACTGACGCTGCGCCGGTACGGCGGCAGCTTCGACGATCTCCGCCAGAACGCCCCCGAGTCGATGCGCCCGCTGCATTTTGATGCGGACGGACTGCATGCTGGGGCGCGCGGTCCTCAGGTTCCCGCAGTCCCGTTCGTGGCCGAGAAAGACCAGGGCACCTGGCCCACAGAGCAGGGACTGATCGACGCCTTGCAGACACCGCCACAAAAGCTTTCGGCAAAGCCGTTCGAACTCGACAGCTACGGGTACACCGTGCACCTCGAGCCTCCGAAGCCACTTCTTGCAGTTCCGATGGGCACCAACGATTCGCGCCCGGCGCAGATGATCCGCGTGGGCGAGTGGACGATCAGCGGCTTTCGCTGGCAATCGCCATTGCTGGCGAGGCTGCCGTCGAACATGACACTGGACACGATGACCGTTGAGCTGAAGCTTGGAGAGGCCGGCGCAAATACATCGCAAAACGGCGGGACGGTCATCCAGAACGGGATCCATTTCACAGCCAGGGGCAAATACTATGTTCTCAATTAAAGTCCTGCCGGCGCTCGCGTACGCCTTGATGGCTGCATCGGTTGCAGCCTATGGCCAGCCGAAAGCGGCGACGACGCATACGCAAGCGGTGCATGCGCACATGCCTTCGGCAGACATCGACCTCGGCGGAGACCAGCCGGCCAGCGGCGGATTTGCGCATGCGGGCCCCGATCCGCAGCCGCCAGTAGCGGTTGCTGCGTCCGCTGTCGCTCCGTCAGCACCCGCCGAGCCGCGCCTCTCCATCGAGGACGTGGACCGGATCGCGCGATCGTCCATCGCGCGGCAACTGGCGGGCAACGGGAGCGCGCTGCCCGCCGGTGTGGCTCTGAATGGCGCTGCCCCTGCGGCGGCGCCCGTCAATGCTCCTGTATCCCCCGTCAATAGCAAACCGGCGCCTGTTCGTTCGCGCTCAGAGCCTGTGCGTTTCGTTGGCGCCTTCAGCGACGTGAGCGGACAAGGGGTGCTCTACGAATACCGCGCTGCAGCGTACCCGGCACACGTGGGCGCAAAGCTGCTCAACGGATGGACCGTGAAGCGCGTCGACGGCTTCGTCGTGACCGTTGCAGAAGGGACGGGCAAGGGCGCGCGTACCTGGACGGAGACGATCAGCGGTGGCACCCCCGCCCGTGACACACAGCAGTCGCCGGTCGGCGGGTTGGCGTTTCGCGGTTTGCCCGATCTCTCCGGCCCGCTGCCGCCGTCGATGCCCCTATCCGCTGTCGGCCGGTAACACAGGGAGCTAACCATGAGCATGTTTTCTGGCATTGAAAAGAACGAGCCGTCCACTGGTGGCATCTTCGGGCGCTTCCGTGCGTTCCGCGCTGGCTTTTCGGAGGAGTCCGCCTCGATGCCGATTGCCGGCGTGGAGAAATTAGACGCTGGTGACCGTGAGCCGCGCTTCGCGGGTAAAAGCACGAAGCTCAAAGCCGAAGCGGTCGAGGCGAAACCGGGGCAGCCGATGACGCTGGGCATGCGACTGCGGATGGCCGACATCAGCGATGTCGATGTACACGAGGAAGGAGAGACGGAATTCGCGCGGTCCGCAGAGCCGAAGCCGTTCGTACAGAACGCCCCGCAAATGGCCGACCCGATACCCGGGGAAGCAGCGGACGGGCCCACGGCGACAGGAAGTGGCATCTTTGACGTTGCTCCGTCGGCGAGCTCGGCCGGCGACCTCTATGCCGCGGCTGAATCCGCGAACGACGGGTTGCTTCGCCCGACGGATCGCACGGACAACCTGCAGGCGGAAGAGGGGGCGGTGGCGCCGGATAACTCGGGTGTCCCCTCATCGCTAGCAGACCGGGTGCACGAAGCGCATGCTCATAACGAACCCGTCGCTATGCAGGAGCCCGAGCTGATTCCGGTTGGCTTACCGCAACTGCCGTCGGCCAATGCACTCGCGTTCAAGCGCATTCTGAGCGAGCGCGGCGCCGATGCGACGTTGCGTATCACTGATGCGGCGCGCCGCGAGTTCGTGGCGGTGGAGGTGCAGGCCGGCATGGCGATCGTCGTGACCACGCAGGCGTTTCACGAGTCGGCGCTCTATCCGACGTACCTGAAGGATCTTGAGCGCGCCGACATCAAGGTGCATGAAGAGATGATCGCCGCCGAGGCGGTGATAGCCGCGATCTACGCTCGTGAGCGTAATCGTTCGGCGGCCATCGTGCCGGAATCATCGCGCGCGATCGGCACGTTTCGCGATGTCGCTGAAGCGGCCCACGAATACGGCGCCGGCGACATCCACTACGAGTACCGCGATTTCAACGACGACGTCGAAGTGCGGTTTCGAGTGAACGGTGATCTTTACACCTATCGCAAACTGTCAAAGTCGCTGGTGCGTCGCGCTCTGTCTGCGTCCTATCAGGATCTTGTCGCACGCAATACGAATTCAGGCGAGACATTCCAGCCGAGCGCACCGCAGTCGGCCATGATCCCGCTCGTCGTGCACACGGACATCCTCAACATCCGCTGGCAAAGCTCGCCGCTCGTTGGCGGTTTCGACGTTGCGCTCCGCCTGCTCGACGGCAACTTCCGCAATCTGAAGCTGCTGATGCCGGACCAGATGGGTCTCACACGCAGCCAGTTGAAGATCCTCGACTCCTTATGCAACGTAAGTGGCGGGGTATCGATCTTCACCGGTGAAACCGGGTCAGCGAAATCAACACTGCTGCGCGCGCTCTCCTACATGCTGTCATCCCGCGATCTGCGCAAGCAGTATGTCGTGAGCGAACCGTCCGAGTACCCGCATCCGTGGCTGTCGGAAATCTCGATTCCGCGCCGGCCGGACGAGTTGGACGAGGACGCGAGTCGCAAAGGGGCAGAGGTCATTCGCACACTGATGCGGATGGACCCGGACGACCTGACCGTCAATGAGATTCGCGACCGCGTGATGGCGGCCCTCGTTGCGGAACTGGCACTGACCGGTCACCCGGTCAGAACGACGCTGCACGCGGACAGCGCGATCGGCGCATTCATGCGGCTCGCAGGCGGCCGTCTGCAATTGCCGATGGACGAAATGTCGTCGGAGAAGTTCGTCAACGCGGTCGCCAACCAGAAGCTGATTCCGCTGCTGTGCCCGCATTGCAAGGTCCCCGCGCGTGACGTGCTGAGCGCAACGCAGGTACACACGCTCGAGAAGAAGTTCGGGCTCGATACGTCGACGATGGCATGCCGCGATGAAGCCGGTTGCGAGCACTGCCGCCTCAAGGGCCTATTTACCCGCGCGGGCAAAGTCGCCGCCGGTACCAAAGGGCAGACGCTTGCGATGGAGATTTTCCGGCCGACGCTGGAGTTTCTGGACCTCGTGGCGATACGGGACTGGCGCGGCGCGGAGAGGGCATGGCGTTCGACGCGCGTGTCCGGATTTGACGATGACGACATGACGGGCAAGACGATCTACGAGCACGCCCTTTACAAGGCGTCGCAAGGCATCATCGACCCCCGCTTCATCGACACGGCGATGCGGTCGTTCGATGAGTACAGGATATTCCCAGATCGCGATGGGAGGATGCCGTCGTGATCCAGGGACTTGTCTATACGCTCTTCATGATGCTGCCGCACAAGGAGCGCATGCGGGTAGCAACGTGGCGCTTCAGCAAGTTGCGGGAGAACTTCTACCGCGAAACGCGGCTTGATGTGGCCGCAAAGGGCCTGCGCAATCGCGAGACGCTGCTCGAGCGGCTAACGACGCTGGAAAAGCGTCACCGTAATCGCAAGGGACTCGCGTGGCCGGTCTTCCAGGCTATCGCCAAACGGATGGTGGCGGGCGACAACTTCGCGAACGCGATCCGGCCGTACATCCCGACCGACGAATATGCGCTGCTGGAAATCGCGGGTGCGTCGACGCAGCAGGATGCGGCGATCCGCGGCCTCGAGCTCGCGGAGATGGCGGCGAACGCAAAAACGGTGCTGGGCACGACGACATCACTGCAGATGGCCTATCCGGCGCTGCTCATCGTCTACATGTACCTGTACGCGATGCTGTTCGGCGGAACGATCTTTCCGGCCGTCGCCGATACCAAACCGATCTCGGAATGGTCCCCGTTTGCGCAGGCGCTTTATGCGTTCGACAGCTTTGCGTACCACTACTGGTGGCTCAGCGGCTCGATCGTTGGAGGCCTTGTCTTCGGATATTTTCATTCGCTCAAGCGCTGGACCGGGCACCTGAGAAACAAGGTCGATTCGATGCCGCTGATGTGGCGCAACCGGCGTGACCTGCGCGCCGCTTTGCTGATCGTTTCACTGGCGGGGCTCTTCGATTCAAACCTGACCCTGCGCGCGTCGCTCGACCGGCTCACGAAGACTGCAGATCCGTGGCTTAGATGGCATCTGAACCGGATGGGTCGAAGGCTCACGCAGCATCCCGACCAGACGATGCGCGCGCTCGACACCGGCATCTTTTCGGAGACGGTGATGGACACGATCGCCGACGCGGCCGGTCGTGACCAGTTCGTGCAGGCGATCAAGTCGCTCGGCCGGAACTCGCTGGACCGTGTGGTCGCGACGGTCCGGCGCAACGCCCGCATCACGCATTACGTGCTGCTCGGCTTTGCTGTCTCGCTCTTTTTCGTTTTCGGCATCGGATCCTACGTTGCGACCGGTGCTGTCAGCTTCGATTCGTCATCGTCGGCTGGCGCCAACTACTGAGGAAAAAAAATGAACATGAACAACACGATGCCAAAGAAAAGCGCTTCAACGTCGGCAATCTCATCGGCCTCAACTGAGCGCAAATCGTCGCTGACCCGGATGGGTCGCCGCCGCCGGCAGTCGGGCGAACTGTCGCTCATCGAGGGAGCGGCCGTGATGGCTGGCGCGGCGCTGCTCGCGCTTGTGGTCTATCAGGGGCGGTCATTCGTGATGGATCGTATCCACGCGCATCAGTTCAAGAGCGAAGCGCAGCTTTTTCGCAGTGGCATTCAGGACGCCACATCGAGCGACGTCGATTTCTCAAGCGAGACGCAGCAGACGCTTGCGAAGAACCATGCGTTTGACTCGGCGAATTCCCGCGTGAACACGTCCACCGGCGCGCTGACGGGAATTTTTGGCGGTGCGGTGACCGCGGTGCCAGGAACGATCTCCGCGACGGACGACGCCATGATCGTGACCTATCCGGTGCCGAGTACGGTATGTTCGCTGTCGATCGGTGCCGTCGCTGGCGCCTACGCAAAGGTGACCGTCAACGGGACAACCGTGTACGACCCGAACACGCCATTCAGCGGTGCGACGGCAGGCACGGCATGCGCTTCGGCCGGTGCGACAGCCAGCATCGGCATGTACGCCACTCACAATAACTAAGGGCGCCGGGTATGTTCAGCATCGTTGAGATGGTGGTTGTGCTGGTCGCTGCGGCATTGATGACGGTCGTCGGGATCAAGGAGGATGCAGCGAAGCGGCGCAACCAGGTGCTGACGACCGAAGGGCAGAACGAGGCGGTCATCAACGCCGCGCTCGGTAACTGGGTAACCAAAAACTACGCGACGCTTACCCAGAACGGGCCGGTTGCTGTTGTGCCCGCAACGGACCTGCCCACGCTCAACGATCTGTTCACGCAGGGGAACCTGCAGCAACCGCACGCGAATGGGCCGTTCTGGGGCGGGGCGTACGTCATCAGCATGAGCGTCGGCCCGTCGACGTGTTCGGTGAGCGCGGGGGACTGCCATGTCACCTACGTGCTGTACCCGTCAAAGCCGGTGACGCGTGGCGGCAATCCCGATGTGATCGGCGCTTCCATCATCGCTCAGGCTGGCGGTAATGCGTTTGGCTTCTCGAAGACGCAAAACTCCGGAACCGTTACCGGCATCAACGGTGCCTGGAATGCGACCAATCCATTGGCGGGCAACCCGGCTGCGGTGGTGCTCGCTACGAACGGCCCGACGTCGGATGGTAACTCGGTCTACATCCGGCGAGACGGCGCACTGACGTGGACCGGTGATCAGAACGTCAATCACGTCAGCCTTCACGACGTCCATAACCTGGATGCGGAAGGTACGGTCAGTGCGGCCAACATCGGGGCAACTGACGCAGTCACTGCGAGCGGCGCGGTTTCCGCTGGCACGACGGTCTCTACGGGCAACATCGGTTGGCCGCGAGTGGCGTGTCCGAAGGTTAACCAGATGACAGGCGCGAGCGACAACTCGGGCCTGATGCTGTCGTGTCAGAACGTGTCTGGTGTTCTGCAGTGGATGCCGATCGGCGGTCCCAAGCTCTGGTACGGCTACACGAACATACCGGGCGGCGGCGGTACGTACGTGCCAAATCCGGATTGTCCTGCGGGCGGGACACCGCAACTGGTGGTGTCGGGCCAGAGCATGTACACGGACCCGACTGCGGTCATCAACTACCCAACGGCCGGAAGCGGTCCATGGACGGTCTATATCACGGATGGCAGCGGAAACATCATAAGCGGAACTGCCGTCGCGACAAGCTTCTGTACTTATTGAAGAGGATGGGAAATGAGCTTCGCCAGAATTTTTATATGGATAGCCGTGGTTATTGGGATCGCGACGGCCAGCAGCGCAGCAATGACGGGGCCGGTACGGTGCTCGGTCAACAATCAGGATTCGACATGTGTCGGGCATCTGACGACCGCATGGCAGACGCCTCCCGCGTGTCCGAACCAGCCGGGCTGGACCACGATCGCATCAGCACAATGGATTGGCTCTCAATACTCCGCGCCGCAGTGCAACTATCAGGCGGCGCCGACGTGCCCATCTGGCTATGCCCAGACATCTGCCCCGAACTGGGACGGGGCGACGTGGACCGCTCCGGGATGCGCGGCGCCTCCGCCACCAGGAAATACAGGTAGCGGCGGCGGATATAGTCCTTCCGATCCCACGTCCCACTGCAAAGCTAACGCTGTCGCGGCTGGATATACTGTCCCTTCCGGTTTGGCTGCGTCGTTGACGAAGATCGGCAGCTACACGCAGGTCGCGATGTGCTACGTCAACGGTCCTTACTACGACGGCGGCGGGCCTAACGGGGGCACTCAGTACGAGTACGCGTGCTTCTTCAACAATACAACTGGCGATCAGGTCATGGCCGACCGTACGATGATTTGGTCTGCATGCCAAGGATATTCGTCAAACTGATTCAGCACGCTTCGTAAAAAAGCGCCCGGCAGGGCGCTTTTGTGCATCTTAGACGCTTGGATCAGTTGCCCGTCGTGAACGTCCAGGTCAACGGCTGGTTGTTGTTGAGCGGCGTTCCGTCTCGCGACCCGCTAAACGACACGTTGTAGGTCGTGTTAGCGGCAAGCGGCGCAAGCGGCAAAAGAACTACGACGCCAGGGAAAAACGCGTTATTAACGTCGGCCGTCGCGCCGGTCGACCCCGTCAGCGCAGCTGAGGGAACGATGACTCGCGCAGGGACCGCGGTTCCAGAAGAGGAGGTCAGCGTAAAACTCGTGACGGTCAGCACATCGCCCTGATTCGCCGCATTGACGCGAACCATGATAGGGCGGCCGGGAGCCGTCAGGTCGGGCGCCGGATTCGGGGCTTCCGCAACCATTGCAAGTGCAACGCCTGTCTCGTTGCTCAAAGGGGAATGCGCGATCGATCCGACTGGCAAAATCTGACCGGCAGCGACATTCAGCCCGTTTGTCATCGGCGTGCCGCTGACACCGGAAGTCTGGCCAAAATCTAGGACGCAGCTGTATATCGGATACGACCCGAAGCTCTGTTGAAAGCCAATACCAATGGATTGCTGGTTGGCAGTGACGCTCTGGAGGTGGTAGACCGTATTGAGGTATTGGCGAAGGCAATCCGTTCCATAAGCCGTGCCGCTGGTCTGCGGCAGTCCGGCGGCAACTACTTCACCTATCCACTCGGTCACCGGCGCACCGGCCTTCTGTGCGCGCGACAGAGGCGTATCGCCATAATAGTTTGCAAATGACGAGTCCTCGTTATGCGCCAGCGCTGTCAGCTTGCCGCTTGCGAGGTTCGAATCGAGATACAACGCATGCGCTTGCGCCGACGTGTCAAGAATAGGGTCTTGCGCGAGTTCACCCACTCCCATTGCGAGCCGGTACGCGTTCAATTGTGCAAACGTCGCTTGCTGCATTGTGCTCGCACTGTATGTCGGTGCAGGGACCGAGGTCTGCGGCGTCGTTGCACCGGCAGGAGAAGTCGTCGGCGCACTTGCGCCGCTCGCCGGCGCAGCGGCTCCGGAGCTACTGCTGCCCCCACCGCCACCCCCACATGCCGAAAGAGCGATCGCTGCGGCGAAAGAAACGGCGGTCAGTTTGAAAGTCTTGTTCATTTTTTCTATCACTCAGTGTTGGTATTGGTGTGCCCCTTGCACAACCATGAATCCAGTCTACCTGGCGGCCATCAATGTCAAGTCGCCACCAGATCGCGATTCCTCTCTCGACGAGCTGGCGTGCGTTCATGCCGAACAGCGCGTCATTCTAGTGGTATCGGAAAGATCGGGTAAGGCTGAGCGAAACGTCTGATGCGTAAGGATTAACGGGCGAAAAGTGAGCAGCGCATGACTATCGCGACTTGCGCCGGCGTCGATGGAAAACTCGCAAACCGACAAAAGCAACGACAAGGCCGATGCCCGTAACGGCCGGCCCGACTCTCGCCAGTTGCGGAACGATCCGCGTGCCCATGTAGAGAGCGAAAAGCGCGATCGCTAGACGGCCTACCCACGGCGCACTCAGGAAAGACAGTAGCGGTGACGGGTGGCTGCTCGAGTACTCCACGTATCCTTCGTTGGACTTCTCAAGGTCGAAGCCAGATGCATTTCCCGCCCGCTCGTTCTGGTAAAACCTTTCGTATCGTTCGAAGCGGCCATCGCCGCGCCCAGCAAGCCACGCAGCGTTGCTTTCCTTGGCCAGATATGCAAAGTCTTCCATCGATATCTCTCACTAGTGCACGCGTCCCGCATGCCACGCGACGGCGCCGATCGCGTCGGTGATAATGCCGCCGTCCGCCTCTGCGTAGTACGCACCGGTTTCGGGGTTCTGCCAGCCAAACTGTGCGCGACCATCACTGCCGAAGATGACAAGTCCTGCGGGCAATTCCTGTGGGTTCGTTTTCGGGTCAGATATCACCGGTCGACCTCCGTGCCGCGCGCTTCTTCGCGCCGAGCTGCTGGCTGCAGGCCGGGCAGGTGAAGCGACTGTGCATTTCAATTTTCGCGTCGTTGTTCGATACAACGTAGTGGGTGCTGCAGGTCCGGCACGGAGCTACGGTCAGGCGGGCGTCCGCTGCCATCGAACGGATCAGATTCCATCCCCGGTCAGGGTTGATGAGTCGGTTTCCGCCGAAGAGCCTGTCGTAGACGTCGTTCGTCGCAAGCAGGGCTTCCGCAGGGTTGGCACCCATCGCTGTGGCCGAGCGGTAAAGCCACGTGTAGACAGTTGCATGAAGCCGGTGGACGTGTGTCTCGACAAACCAGGTCAGCGAGGTCGCCGTATTCCCCATCGGCGAGCTCTTTCCATGGATCTCCTGATATCGCGTTCGCATCTGATGCTGGTTCAGCCCGAAGAGGTTGGTCGCGGTGGAAGCGCGCAAGCCATAAAACATCATTGCGCTCGCGAAGGCTTCATTCTTCATGCGACCGAGCCGCAGTTCGCCCCACTGCGCGGTGTACGGAAGGTCGCCGATACGCGAGGGCGATGTGAGCATGATCTGGTGAGCGATCATCTCGTCACTCAGCGTGCTGCCGCGAAACTCCCACCAGAATGTTGGACTGTTGAAGCGCCAGCGAAATAGAGGCAGTTCCTTCATCCGGCCGAGCGCAACGCTTAGCTTGTGCGTCGGAACGGAAAGCAGATACTTCGCGACGTCGGTCGAGATGCCGAGGAGAGGCGCGCTCATGACGCTCATATTGAGCACCTGGGTGATGAGCGACACAAAGACCGAGTTCTGCTGGTTCACTGCATAGGCTGTCAGCGAGTCGAGCGGGGGAGTCTTATGGCGGAGTACGTCGACGGCCACGGTGGTCGCCGTGTTGTCGACGAAGCACCGCCAGTCCTCGACCGACTGCAAGGTCGGTTCGACCATCAGGAACGGCGCTCGAAGGAGATTCCGAAGCGAAGACGGATTGTGCTGAAGCTGCTCGATTTCCTTGCGCTCGACATTGAAAACCTCGTTGAAGCGGCTGTCCTGCTTGAGCAGCCATTTCATGTGGTCAACAAGGTTGAAGTTGGCCACCTGAATCTGATCTGTAAGCCATTCCGGTACGTAGAACCGGTCGATTGCCCGATAACTGTCTTTATTGTTCACCGCTTTTTCCTTATCTCTCAACAACTTGTTTCGTCTGTGCCCTTAGGCTGCACGTACGGCTGCCTGCAACTCCCCGTGGAATTTCCCGGTCAGATCAGCCAGCCCCGTCAGCAGGCCTTTGAACCGACCAAGCGAGCCATCGGCTGTAACGAGCAACTGCACGCTGTGGAATTCCTGGATGAATGATCCGAAGGTCTCGACCAGTCCGGCGACACGCTTTTCAACGGCGACCTTCTGTTCGATTTCCGCTTCCTGCTTTTTCCTCAGGGCCTGCAATTCCTCAAGGCGCTTTTTTGCTTCATCGCATTCAGCAGTAACCCTGCTAAGTTCGTCGAATCGGCTTTGCGCAGCCGCTTCCAGATTGCGCAGGTGTTCGGGCGTGACTTCGACCTGAACTTCCTTGATCGTGACTCTTTCATGGGCCTCCTTGAGCTCGCGGCTCCTGGCCTCGGCCTCACGCTCGAGTTTCGAAATCGTGTTCTGCAAGCCACTGGTCGCCCGTTCGGCTTCTGCAAGGTCAACGAGAGTCCGCTTCAACTTCTCCCTGTCGTCCTTGACGTCCTGATTGAGACGGTCGGCTTCGGCGGCCAATCGTTCATTGTCGCTTTTCGCGTCTGAGAGTTGGCCATAGGTCTCATGCAACTGGCTCATTACCGTTGAGAGTGCGCTGTCTTTCTCGGCGAGACGATCTTCGTACTCGTCGATGATCTTCTTGATGTCGCGCTTGCTCAGATTTGGATCGTCGCGCCTCGCGTCGATCACCATCTCGACCACTTCATCGCTCTTGTTCACGAGCAGCTGCATGTCGCTGATCGACAGCATTTCGACAGCGCCGCTATTGGTGCTGAAGCGCTCGTAACAACGTATGTAAAGTCGCACCGAATCGCGCTTCTTGCGAAATGTGTCCTCGATGAAGTCATACACGCGTTCCGCCGCCTTGCGGCGCACTGGCGTTGTGTCGCCATACGCGCTGACGTAGTGACCTTCGACGCGCGTGCGGATGTGATAAAACGCACCTCCGATGCGCATATGTTCAAGCAGAATCTTGCGAGTCGAGTGGGCGACTTCCTCTGCCTCCTCGGCGATTGAAGCGCGTAGCGCGTCCGGGATCTCGTCGCCGCCGAAAAACTCGGTGACTTTCTGGCTGATCTCTGTGTTCGACGGCACGTGTGCGAAAGCGAGCGGCAGGTCCCGCTCAATCGCATTGTCGCCTCCCTTGCCGTCGTGGCCCTCCGGACGGGTGGGGTCAAAGTCGTCGTCTGACGCTTCAGGGGTGGTGTTGTTTCGCTTGCTCATATTGCTCTCGTATTTGACGGTTGGTCGTGGCGTGTTTCAGATCGCGGCCGGATTCGGACCACTGCGCATCACCAACTCTTTTAATGTGAGCGTTTGGTTCTCCGGGAGATCGGTGAAACGTTGATAGCAGCGGATGTAAAACCGCACTGCGGCGGGACTACGACCGAACTCTTTCTAGAGAGACAAATAGGTGGCGTCCAGAGCGCGACCCCGGTTCTGCGGTGTATCGCCGTTTTCACCCGTATATGCAGCAACCGCCTTTTCAACGATCTTCGAAAGGCACGCGCCAATTCGCAGGTGTTCCGACAGATGTCCATGAGCCTCTGGCCCCTTGCCGTCTGTTCCTCGGTAACAGGCAGCCGTGCGGAGTGACGCTGCGTCTGCGTCGATTCGGTTGTGTTCGCTGACGTCTTCAATTGACGCAGGCGACTTCTTCTGGTTTTTAGTCATTCACAAACTCCAACTAGTCGTGGTGATATGCCCAGGCGCTTTGGCCGAACGCCCGATTTTTGTGAGCACTGAACTCTTCCACGGGGAGAGAGCATGCTCAGATTACGCGCCGTTCCTCTACCGTTGCGCCCTAAAGACGCGCTGTTTCATATAGCTTTCGCTTTGCGAAACATCGGAAGCTGCCAGGGGAGCAAACGTGTAATTGATTCTTATTCGGCAATGCTTGCCGAAACTTTAGGCAAAGACGGTAATTTTTTTAGGGTTTTCCCTCAGCTTTGCGCGATGGCGGTCGATCGCATCTGCCGCCGTTTCTGACACCGCGAGGATTGCCCGTTGTGCCTGCCGCACGTTTATTCGCGTGCCGCCTGCTGACGCGTGCCACGACCTGCGGCTGCGCAGCCATTGGCGCAGGTCGCTGGCGCGCACGATATTCACGGGAAGCGCGGGCGAAATGTCGCTGAGTGGATGAGAAAAGGCTGCGATCCCTTCCACCGCCCATATACCGGGCAGCATCGCTCGCAGAAAAGCAACTTTCGAACGGTTCTGATGGAGGGGAGAGCGGCGCATTTCCCATTGCCCATCCGTACCGAATCGAACGATGGTCGCGTCCGTCGGGCCGGGTTCGATGTGACCCGCCCAGTGTTTTGTCTCGACCACGAAAATGCCGAACGGCGTCACTGCCAGGTGGTCGACTTCGGCCGTGGGAAAGTCGGTGCCAGGAGCGTGATTGAGCAGCAGCGCGCCCGGATGGAGATAGAAGTCGTCACCGCAGAGCCATTGAAGGGCGGAAAGCAGCTCCGCGTGGACTAGCGCTTCGCCCTCTTCGCCAAGTTGTTGACTTCGCGTCACGGGTGTCGTGCGTGGCTTAGTGGCCGTAGCCGCACGCCCTTTCCGATACTTCGCGGCGTAGCAGATCACCGCAGTGACGATGACAGGTAACCAGATGGACATGTGCGCTCCCGTTTAGATACACGAGTTAAGTCTGCCCGGTCTATTTCAAAGTCAAGTGTCTGCGGCTGAGTAGCGCTTTCAGGTGGCTTTCGCGCTACCCTGGAAAGCTACATGGTTTAGTCGAGCTTTTCGGGTTATGACCTTGATCCGGCTCCGGCGAGCGCCGCCCGGACGCACTCAAGTGCTGAGGCTCAAAGCTGCACGACATTGGCGAGCATTTGCCGCACGGAGCCACCGACCGCGCGTTAAGCTTGCCCTATCCAATGGCGTCTTCCGACGCATCGACTTTCCGCGAGTGATCGCGCGCCCCGTTTTCCATTTCCATCTTTTCGCATGAGGCCAGTGCTTTCGTGCGCGCCTTTCACAGACGCGCACGAAAGCGCTTCGCGCCCGCGTTTCCTTGCTCATCGAGCATCGAAACTACCGGACAAGAGTCCGGACATTCCCTGTTGATAATTTTTCTGGAGAGAAAAATGCTGACCGTCATGTTCAAAGACGCTATCAAGTCGCCGGCCAAAGTACTGGCTCTCTGCTTCATCGCGTACTTCGCGACCATCTCGTTTGTCGTTTCCGGCTTTCTCGTTCTGCTGGCTATCCACTGGGTAGTCAAGGAAATGAAGAAGAAGGGCAAGGCCGTTCTTGCAGCAGAAGCAGATGCCGAAGCTGCTCGCATCGAGACTGAAAAGCTCGCTGCGCGTGCTGCTGCCGAAGCGAAAGCTGAGGTCGCCCCCGCTGCAACTGCAGCCGCCAACGACAGCAATGCGAAACCGGCACCGATGAAGCAATACGCCAAGTCGGCTGTCATTCTTCCGTTCAAAACCGGCACCCGCTGATCGGGTTGCCGCAACCACCTACCGTCACCTTGGGCGTTTGCCCAATGTGACGGCACCTTAACCCTGTCGGGAATTCCATTCCCGGACACGGGCCATGGGATTTCCGGCACCACCGGAGCAATCCCATGGAAACGCATGTGGCGGCCTGGCAGCTGGACATGTTCGGCGAATCATCGCCGGTTATCGTTACACCGCCCAAGCCCGACCCGTTGCCCGATCCGCATTTGTGGAGCGAGTCGGTTCGCACGAAGATGGTCGACGCGTTGATCTCGCTTGCGAGCGACAGCCGTCGAGGTGACAACATGCCGGAGTCGCTGATGGACTGCGCGGATATGTTGTCCGAGCGCCTGCGCAACCGGAAGATCGACGTAGAGGACTACCGCGCGACCCTTGGCTGGATCATTGGCTACTGGGATGGCGCACTTCCATATGTGTACGTGTGCAAGGTCAACGGGGTCGACCCGGAGATACTGCAGGACGTGATACTGAGCACGCCGCTGCTCGCGCATGATCTACGCGAACTTCAACGTGTGTGCTTCGGCACGCTTCTGTAGGAGCGAACCATGCCGAACGCAGTGACACTTTTCGCCCGCGTCATTGCGGACGTCTTCACTGGTAAACCGCCAGCCCAGCCCTCTCAAACAGCCGCTGCGCCGAACACACAGCAGGAAGCTCCAGCAGCGCCCGCCGTAAAGCCTGCGCACGCTGAGGTGCCTTCGGTCACTAGCCACGTTGTCGGGCAGGGCGCGTCGAACGAGACCGTCATGACGATTGGCGATATCCCTCATCTGTTCGTTGATGAAGGCGATCACGTCGTCCAGTTCACTCCCGCATTCGACGACCACGCTGAAGAGACAGAGTTCGGACTGAAGATCGTGCCTGACCTCGAGCCTCACTGGTCCAGGGTAGCTATTCATCGTTGTCCGCTCAAGACAGCTATCGCTACCGCCATACGCCAGGGAGCCAACGCTGTCATGAGCGGTGCAGTGAAGGCGACGCCGGAGGTCTCCGACGACGGCCCCCCATCACTTCCCGAGACGGAAAAAGAACGCTTCGATGCCGACGATGTGAGTCCGGTGCGCCAGCGTCGTGAACAGTCGGTAGACGCCTCTACGGTGGTTGGTCGGATTGCTTCCTGGGGCGAAGAGCAGTTTCCCGACAGGAAGAAGCCCGGGCGATTCTACAAGTCGTTTGCCATTCATATCGACACCGCATCCGGCGAGCGGACACTGCAGGGCGAGGGCTTGAAGGAGGCCATAGCGGAATGCAGGTGTGTCGTCGGTGACGTTGTATCTATCAGGCGGCTACGCAAGGTCAAGGTCCCGGCCATCAGAGCGGATGGCTCGGCGATGCTCAAGGACGGCAAGCCGGTCATGTGGGACAAATGGCTCTGGTCAATTACTAAATAGAGGTAATTTAAATGGCATCTGTAAATAAGGTGATCCTCGTCGGCAACCTCGGCGCTGATCCCGAAGTGCGTTATCTCCCTAGCGGCGACGCGGTGGCTAACATTCGCCTAGCAACAACCGACCGCTACAAGGACAAGGCGTCGGGCGAAATGAAGGAAGCAACGGAATGGCATCGTGTTTCCTTCTTTGGTCGGCTTGCCGAGATCGTTTCGGAATATCTGAAAAAGGGTTCGTCGGTCTATATCGAAGGCCGTATCCGGACGCGCAAATGGCAGGCGCAGGATGGCACCGATCGTTACTCGACTGAGATCGTCGCTGAGCAGATGCAAATGCTCGGCGGTCGTCGCAGTGAAGACGATGGCGATGGTGGATTCGAGCAGCGAGCCAGCGGTCGCGCTCAACGCCCGGCGCCAGCGTCCCGGTCAACTGGGTCCCGCGCGGCTGATGACGTTGGAACTCGTGCTCATCCTCCGCAACCTTCGCATGGTGGCGGTGGCGGTATGCGAGCACCAGCGGGCGGCGGATTCGATGAGATGGATGACGACATTCCCTTTGGCCCTGCTTACGCACGGGCCGCTTGGTCTGCAATCTGATCCCGGAAACACTCACCGATCTGTCAGCTTCACTCCCGTATCTCCTCACCATCGCAACGGCACACCTTCGGGTGTGTCGTGCGACGGATCTTCTGCTCGGCGGTTCTCGCGATTCTCTTGCCTCATAGCACGTCTGCTGAAAAAAGCCGCCCGCTCGTGCGCGGACCGCTTTTTTGAGCACGCGTTTTCACGCCTGTCTCAGGCACCGACCAAACCCACTCACTTCAAGGAGAGTGATTCATGACTGTACGAGCAAAAGAGCTGACGCCAGATCAATACGCGTGGCTTCAGCGCGCGCTGGCCGGCTTCTCGCGTTCCCCGGAGCAATGGATTTCGCTCCTGATGAGCTACGGGGTGCCTGCAGACCGTCTTACCGGCAACGCATGCGCGTGCCCTATGTGCGGAGGAACCGATCGCTTCACCTACGATAACAAGCGTGGGCGGGGAGATTGGGTTTGCCGTCAGTGCAACAACGGCAAGCCCGCGGCTGGTGACGGCCTGCAGCTGATCACACGTCTCAATCGGATAGGTCTGTATCGACTGATGTGCGAGCTGGATGGCGGCATCGTGCCACGGCCCACGCGTCGTGTTGATGCAGCCAACCCGCCGAAGCCCAAGCGCAAACCTGACGCGAAGTTCATTTCGAACAGGCTTACGTCGATGTGGGATGCAGCAAAACCCGTGTGCAACGACGACCTCGTGATGCGTTACCTGGCCGCCCGCGTTCCCGGGCTTAGCGTCGCACCGTCGAACGCCTTGCGGCTTGGGATGCTGGAGTATTGGCACGACAGGAAAGTCATCGGCAGCTGGCCGGGCATTCTCGCGCGTTTCGAGCTGCCGGATGGTCGACTCGGAACACTGCATCGCACCTATCTGGAGCGATCCACGCCCACAAAGGCACGGATCGTTTCGGGTGATGGTGAGATCCTGGACTCGAAGCTCAATGACCTGACGCTCAACCCGTTGGGAGGCGGCGCTGTGCGGCTGATGGAACCGGTGAATGGTGAGATCGGCGTCGCAGAAGGTCTCGAGTCGGCGTATGGCGCATACATGGAATCCGGCGTCCCGATGTGGTACTGCCTGAACATCGGGCTGCTGCGACAGTTTGTCGTCCCGGAAGGGCTGGGCATTCGGGTCGTGCACATCTTCGTTGACTTCGACGATATCAATCCGAAGACAGGGCAGTCCGTGGGCGTGGCAGGTGGCCTCGAACTGGCCACGCGCCTGCGGGCAGAAGGCTTCACGGTGTTCGTCCATCGTCCTCGCGTCCGGGGGACGGATTTTGCCGATCAGTGGTGCGCACGATCGGCGAATCGCGTGGCTCCCGCAGCTTCGACAAGTATGTATCACGCTCGATCTGAGCTGGTCGCCGCAGCTTAAGCGACTTCTTTTTTTTCGCGGCTACGGCCGCACTTCTTTAACTTGCCCGGTGGGGATACTCCCCACCGGGGGATGTCTCGTCGGGCCAAATTCTATGGAGTAGAAAATGGCTTCGTTCCAGGTTCTCGTAGGTGGCTTTGCAATCGTCGCAACCAACGGCGCGGAAGGTGGCCGGCAGCGCGTGGGAAAGTCTGAGGCAGTTGCGTTCGACGTGATTGACCGCACCGCTCAGGGCAACACCGCATATGCATGCCGCGACCAGTCCTTTGTTGATGCGTGGGACTTTTGCGCGCTTCGTCTTCTCGTTACTGCGGCTCCCCTGTCGCATTGATCGCGTAAATAAAAACGGCTCCCCGAATCTTGGGGAGCCGTTTTTTTTTGTCCGCGGCTCGGTCATTTCATGATGGCCAGGCAGACCGCGACGATGATCGCGAAGACCTTCCACATACGCCACAAACCGCTGGACCACAATACGCCCGCCGCGCCGGTGAGGAGCAGAACCACGCACAGATCGTTGTTGACGTGTTTGCTGGAGAGCAACGCACCGAACCACCAGAGCGAGAGCGAGGCCCCGAAGATGACTGCCCGCCGTGTGAAGAAGGGCAGCGCCATGAACTTGGTGTAGCACGCCGTAAGCCGTTCAGCTGCGTTCATTTACTTCTCCGTCTTGCTCGCAAATCGTTCGATAACCGGCAGGCTGTACCAGCCTGCGATGCCTGATGCCGCAAATGCGGCGAAAAAGAGCCACGTGCGCAGTTCGGACAGCGGCAAGCCATGACGCACGATTTCGATCAGTTCCAGCATATATCCACCTTGTTAGTTGACGCTCCGATGCACCGCGCCCCGCGCGGTGAACATCGGAGCCATGACCCATCTTCGCATCTGCGCGACGAAGTCAAGTCTCAGTAAGAGACGCGTTAGTGATTGCCAGTCTGGGACGCGGGAGCGGTGCGAGCGATAACAATGTCTTTGCCGGGTATGTTGAATGTGACGTTCGAGTTCAGGTCGCGGATTAGCCAGCGTGAGCCTAGCGAATTAAGAACCTGGGCGGGACCCACGAGGCCGGGTCCGTCGTTGCCTGCACTGCACGAGCTACCAATATTTTTTGCGCTCGATGTGACCATCCGGCAGAGCGCAGCGGGCATGGCGAGCATGACAGGTTCGGGCTCCGCGACACCGACTTCGCGGGCAATCATAGACGTCGGAGCGGTCTGGACGCCAAGAATGATAACCACCTCGAACAAGATAATTGCTGCGGTAATCAGATGTGCAATGCCTTCGCTCACACTGAACACCAGATGAATCGGGCTCAGGCAAGCCAGGATGAAAAGCGCCGCGATGAATCGTGGTTCGTTGCTCAGAGACTGGGTAGCGTTGCTCTGGAAGAGCCAGACGATCAGCAGGCTAAAACCGGCGGCGACCACTCCACCGAGAAGCGTCGCCCAGAACACACCCCTATGCTCAATCCCTTCAGATGTAATTGCCAGCGGCGATTCGACAAGAGCAACAATCGCCGGAATAGACAGCAGGGCAAAGAACGGTCCAATGAGCGAATGCTCATAACCCTTGTGCGTCGGCCAGTAAGCCCATGCAAGGAAAACGGCGAAGGTGCTAGCTTGGGCGAGCATTGAACGTCGAACCAATGCTTTTAGTGTCTTCCTGCGGGACTTGATCGGGAGTGAGTGAGGGTTGATAGCCAGGATGTAAATCCAGCCGGGAGCGGAAAAGATACACGCCACTCCCCATGTGAGGAGTGCGCCGGTGATTCCTGCCTGCGCAGCAACGATTGCACCCTGCGCAACCGTAATGTCTGGCGTGAAACCAATACTGAGGTAATACAGTACGAGGACCAGTATCCCGATCGGGGAGACGTATTTGCTCCAGCCGAGACTGCGGGCTATAAGCGGGCGAAGATTCTGGATGTGCATTGCGGCTGTAGTGCCCGGTTCGCCTGATTTCTTCAAGACTGCTCCTTTACTGTTTGAATTGAATTCGCGGCTCAGCGCCTGGTTGTGAGCCGGCGATTCTCGCTCTAGAAAAATGCCTGAAATGCGTCCGCGAGCTGCTCAGAGTCGTGCCCCGTTCCTGATGAGTCGCCTGTAACCGTCTGTACCAACTGGTCCGCTCCCCCACGCCCTTCAGTCGGTGGCCGTTCCACCGGCCGCTGCAGGCGCTCGCCGTCGGGCACAGGAACCAGATCTGGGGCAGCCACGCGTGACGCAGAGAGAATTTCGCCACGTAAGGTGGTCGACACCTCAGCCCGTAGTGCGGCCTCAGCGAGGCTGCGCAGTAATGCCGCCCGCTCCCGGAACGAGCTTGCCTGAGTCAGACGGGCATGCAGGAGAGGCGTCGTCACCGCGTCGATGACCAGCTTCATGTCGAACTTGCCGTTCATGCTTTCGCGGCTGCCCGCTCGCGGGCGAGGCTTGCCTCACCAACAATGAGGAAGCCCTTCGCGTTGGCAGTGCACGGTGCCTCGATGACCTCAAGGGTGACCCGCGGGAACGCTTTCCGAATGGCGGGCGCATATAATGCGGCGCCGCCACCTGACAGAACGATCGAACGCACGCTGGTAAGTGGGCCGACGTTGTTCTTGATATCTTCGACCACCCCGGCGATGACGGGCTGAGACTTTTCAAGATACTGATCGAGATTGATGTCGTGGCCGTAGAAGAAAAACGGTCTGTGCTCGCGCAATGCCTTGTCGATGAGCTCGATGTCTTCCACCTTTTCCTCCTGGTCCTTGCCGATGAGCTCGGCGATGCGTTGGCAGACTTGCGATGCGCCGCCAGGCATACCGTTGCTACGTTTGTCATCCATCGTGAAGCCGTTGGCGTAGACCCAGTCCGTCGTGAAATATCCAACGTCGATCACCAGGTGCGCGCTGTCGCGGCCGAACTCGCTCTGGCGGTTGGCCGATGCCGCGACCAGAGAGCCCAGCGGCTGCGGAATCACGACAACCTTGTCGATCGTTACCCGACTGGGGCCGTAATCGAAGGTCCCAGTGAACCGGTCCCGCAACGCGCCCGAATATTTACTCATAGTGTGAACAGGCAAGCCGAGTAGCAGCCGCTCCACATGAGTCACGCCCGCGAAATGGATTGCACCAAAGAGCAGGGCCTCATAGTTATTGGAAGCGACGAAATCGTTCGAGAGTGTGCGGCCGGTCTTACCATATGCGGCCGTGAGGGCCACGTCGGGGCCAACCTCGTATTCAATATCGTCGATGACGATCGTCGCGACCTTGCGCGAGGTGAGCACGCTATCGCCATAGCCGGAAAGAGCCTGGCTCGCGGCGAGGGGAGCGAGCGAGGGAAACATGCCCGTCGCGATGGTGCCGCTTGCTGCGCGGTGAGCGTATTTTGTGTTGCCGTAGCCAACGTCGATTGCAAAGACGGAAGTTTTCAAGATGACTCCATGCGTTAAGTGGGCACGCACCAAAGTGTCAGAAAACTGATAGATAAGTATCAGTTTGAATTGCTTCGGTCGCGTGATGCCGACGAACTATCAGATATCTGACAGACAAGTGTCAGTTCATGTCGCGTCGGCTTTATCGGAGCAAACTGGCACTTTTCTGTCAGTTCTACCTAAGGTCAGTCTAGCGACCGGCCATCAAAGTCAAGTCAACGAAAGCCGACCGGTTCTGACTATCTTTCTATCCGGGGCGCTTGCGTGCGTGGCCTTATCCTTGGCATACCTGCCGCGTCTCTGACGCATCGAATGCGAGTGCATGGCACTCGCACGTCTGTATCCCATGCCCGCAACGGGCCAGAAGTACCCAACTGACCGGGCCGCACAGTGATGCGGCCTTTTTCTGAAGCGAATCAAGTCCATAGTGGTCCACGTTGAGGACCCCCGGACACTGCGATATCCATACGATTGGCGGCGGTTTGCCGCGTTGTGACGCGTTGAGGACATGTGGAGAGGCCGGACACCGGACACTTTCTACATCTCGGCGGCGTCTGAACACGCCCTTACAGCTACGGCTGGGTGCGCTCACGAAGCCCGATACACCGCGGCGGAGATGAGTGACTTGGGGGCGGGGGAAGCCTTGCGGACCGGCAAAGACCGGATCACCGCGATTCCCTGACGGAAGAAGACACGGCGTACCGCGGCCGTAAAAGAACGCGTAACGGGTTTTGCCCGGCAAGAGCACAAAGTTGAACAAACGGTTGTGCTGGCAAGGGTAGCCACGAAGCTGCACACCGCGGAGAGATCCGCAAAGCGCAAACCGCCGCGAGGCGATGCGCGATAGGTCGGAGGTGGATTGCGCGAAGCGCGATTCACGCTGGCAGGCAGCAGGTTGGACGGTCGGAAAGCATGTCTTCCCATGCTTCTGGCCGATCGGATGGAATCGCTAAAGGATCGGAACGCAGGACCCACGCGACGGGGATACGGCGCAGCCGCCACAGAGGCGGGCAAAGAAGGGCGGACCCGGGTGGTCGGGTGAAAGCATCAGGTAGGGATGCTGCGACCATCGGGCCGGATAATGACACGAAGAGGCAGCGCGGCAGCGTTGCAGAGGATCTCGGATGGCGGCAATTCTCAACGTAAGGGCAATCGTCAACAGCTATGGTTTTAGTCCCGAACTCCGGGATTCGCTGCTCAAGCTGTTTGACGGGAACGTGGCACGCGTTCATAGCACGACGCGGATCAGCGGCCGCGCGTTGTCGATCAAAACGCAGGAATATCGCGCGGCCAAACTGTGCAAGGCTTTCAGGGAGCTACTGGACGGCGGCTTCTTCCTGCGGACGCCTTGGTCTCTTAAACACAAGCATGTAGCGTTTCTGGTCAGTTCGTGGGTCGCGGCCGGGCAGACTGGCGGCACGATCGAAAACAAGCTGACGTATCTTCGCGCGCTCGCGCAATGGATGGGCAAGACCAATCTGATCGGCTCGCTTGACGACTATGCAGATCGCGAGGCTCTCGGTCTCAGGCGAAGTTACGTGGCGACAGAGGATAAGTCGTGGGTAGCACACGGCGTCGATGCTGTGGCGAAGATCGAAGAGATCGCGCAAACGTGCCCGCATACGGCTGTCCAACTCAAGTTGCAGGCCGCATTCGGCTTGCGGATCGAAGAGAGTTTCATGCTTCGACCAGCTGAAGCCGCACGCAATCCACGGTTGCTTGCTGTGACGCGCGGCACGAAGGGTGGGCGCCCGCGCGAGGTGCCAATAGAGACGAAAATCGGAATACTGGAAGAGGCCGCGATGCTCAGCAACGGGCTGACGGGGTCGACAGTGCCGGCCGACCGGACCCTAAGCCAATGGCGTGACTGGTATTACTACGTTCTCGAGAAACATGGCATCACCAAGCGTGGGATGGGTATTACGAGTCACGGCCTGCGGCATGAGTATCTGCAGACGCTCTATAAAGAGACCACTGGCGTGCCGGCGCCTATCAAGCGGGCGGATGCGAGGCCAGACCCGCAACTGCATGAAGAGGCGATGCGTAGGGTTGTCGAAGCGGCAGGTCACTCCCGGCTGAACAAGTCAGGCGCATACCTGTCCACATTCGCGATGCAGGAGCGGATGCAGAGGACACTTCCGACTGTTGACCAGGCGCAAAGCGCGCTAGCCGATGCGGGCGGGAACAAGAGCCACGCAGCAAACGCGTTGGGTATTTCGCGGCAAGCGCTGTACAGGATTTTAGGAGCCGCTGACAACCGGCGATAGAGCGAACTGCTTTGCGGAAATGACGCGCGATTTTGTACCTCATACGCCCCATTGGGGTGGTTAGCGCCGCGGCACAATGAGTCATCTCTCAGGTTCTGGCATCGGCCCTCGGAAATGTGCCGGAACTTTTTAGCAAGCCGACTTCTTGGAGTCGGCTTTTTTTTATCTGTTGCAAACCATTGCGACAGCCTGACAGCGACCAATGCTCTCCTATACTGGACAACGGCCGTTCCCAATTTTGGCCGCAAGGAGCGAGATGATGATTCTCTGGGACACAGGTGCGGTTCAGGAGGTGCAGATGGCGAAACTCCAGTTCGAGGACGGGCACATGCGGTACTTCAATACGTCCGATCAGATCGTGGGGTATCTCAAGGCTCGTCCCGATCAGAAGTTCCGCCTCGACGCCGTTACGACCGGCGCTACTGTTTACGTGCGTGGCGACCCGAATAGAACGCTGTACTCGGGCGAGGCGGGTGACGTATTTTGTGGAGACGAAGTCTGGTATGACTCGGGCGAGCAGCAGGTGAAGACGTTAAACCTCAGCAGCCGGCTGTGGGGTGGCTAACCGGGCGCGCAAGACGGGGGGCGCAATTCGGGTGCTCCCTGCTTGGAGGTTTAACGAGGTTACCAACGATCACGATCCGGCATGCCGTCGATCGCCAAAGCAATCCTGTCTTCGAACATGAGATCGGAGTGCTCGCGCGGCGTCGGGATCATGGGGAACTGGACGTTTCGATCCCCGTCGATATCAACCCACTTCGCGAGCTGCACCAGCTTGCGGTATCGGGCGGCATCGCGCAGCACCGGTTCGATCGGCCAGCTGTCGATTGTCGATACGGAAGCGTCAACGAGTCGTTGCGCGAGCATCGCGAACAGCGGGCCACGCGTCTCCCAGTCGTCGTCGTTACGCGCGAGCATATCGATCACCATTTGCACGTCGCATGCCCCGATCTCTTTCTCGATGAGGTCTCGCAGATCGCCTTCGGTGATTTCGGGTCGGGTCAAACGGCGGTTCCAGACCGGCGCAGCCAGCTTCAACGCTTCGCGCTCATCGTGGGCATAGGGAAACCAGGGTGTAGACATGCCGCAGTCGGCGCAATAGATGCACGCAAGCCGCTCGGTCTGTGGAGCAAATGGCGGGCGGCGCATGGTATCGCCCACTACGGGAGGGCCGGCGTGGCGTCCAAACTGGCCGTAATCGAAACCGGATTGCCCGATTTCAGCAACGACGCGTTGTGACTGGCCGACGGTGCCGCGCCCACCGCAGTGGTCGCAGGGATAGAGCTGTTCGTACATTTGGGGTTCGCGCGCGGTGTTTGGTTCGAATTATCGTTGGACACCGGGCGCTGGAGAAGCCGAATTTACATTTAGAAAGCAACTTGCTCAGTGCTCGCCCGCCATTTCGGGAAAATCGTCGTGCAAACGGCCGTCAAGATGGCGCCCCGCAGCCTTCTTGCCGATTTTGTCCATCGTCTGACGAAAGGCGTTCGGACCCAGCGGATTCCACCCATCGTTGTAGTCAAAAAATCCGCTGGCGATCTTTTGCCGGTCCCGGTCAATCAGATCGTTGCCCGCGCAGCTATTTCCCGGTGCCCATTCGCCCCATTGTTTGAAGTGAAACCTAACCCCGGCGTCGCGGCACTGGTCGCGCACCGATCGCGCCCAGGACGGATGCATTGGGCGCGCTCCCCGTCCACTTTCCCCGCCAACGAATACACCGTCGATCATTGGCGGCGCCTGGAGCTCGGTCGGACCGCCCCATGGACCAATCCAGTCGTACAGGCTGACAGGACCAAGCAACGGTTCCATCGAAAGAAAGCGGACGCTGGCAGGTGCGGCGACCAGTCGGGGAATGTCCCGGTCAGCCTCCGCCTGATTGACGATTGTTGCTCCCAGCCAGACATTCGCGGGCGTGCCCTCCGGAAACATGGCTGCCAGCATCGGCCCGGCGTTGCCGATACGTTTGGTGAGCAGTAGCCACACCAGATTCGGCGTGCATCGGATGAGTTCCGCGAAGCGCTCTCTTTGCCCCTCGGGAGCAGCGTTATCAACCGGGTCACAGACGCTCGGGAAAACCTTCCGGTGACGGCCGGTCTTCGCGGCGTCGGCGTCCCAGCGCAGAGGCTTTTTCCAGTGCTCTTCGCTGTAGGTCCGCCGCGGTGCGCCGGGCCCCCAGTTGCTGCCGCTACGCAGCCATCGGTTCATCGACTCCGCATAGCAATGATCGCAGCCCGGGCCGACCTTCTGGCAGCCCTCCCACGGACTCCAGCTGCTGTCCGTCCATTCAATGGCAGTGTTTGCTCCCATGTCCCGTCACCTTCAGGCCGGTTCGAATTCGAGACGTGACACCGCGAGCGTGCCGCAGCGCCGGGCGCGAGCTTCGATGCCGTCAAGCCATGTCAGATGCGTCTCGTCGTTCGCATGGTCGTGGAGCGAAGGGGCAATTACATGGTCTAGCGCGCCCGCGGTGACGTTGATTCTCGCGAGCGTCCGTTCATCTGGAACGGCCCAGCAATACCAGCGCTGCACGAAATACCACCATGTCTTCGCGCGGGCCAGTTCTTCCCATGTGGCCGTGAAGTCGAGCACCGAGCCCACAGCGCTGAAAAAAACACAACGCACGCCGTCGGTCGTGAGCGATGCAGCAACGATCTGCCGGCCGCCTGACAGCGACTGCGGGTCATGGCAAGCGCAGCCGAGCGCAGGGTAGCGGCCAGACCAGTCTGACGACCGCGAGATCGCGCGCTGGAGAAAGAAGGTTTTGCCTTGCATGAGAGGTCCTCGGGTGGTGGCCCGTCATATGCGGGCATGCATTCATGCTGCCGCATTACCGACATAGTCAAGCCGCGCCGAAGTGCGTGGCACTGAGGGTCCGGAAACGCACCGGAGTTTCTGCGTAGATGGATGCGCCGCCCACAAGCCGAATTTTCGTCACGGGTTCTTTGGATGAGGCAGTCGGACTGTTGCCAGGGCGTTTTTATCGACGTCCCATTCGACGGCAGGAATATGGCGTGCGGATCGCAGCGCGCGTTTCTGCTGCTTGCGCGCTTCGTACGATGGGACACCGTTCATTCCATACACTTCGATGTGCGTCTCAATGTCCGTGTCGCGCAGTATGAAGTCGGGCAGCATGTCGTCGCCCTCAGCGATGCGAACGGGCTTTACGAAGTCACGTAGTTCTGCGACAAGCCTGTTCGCCATAGCGACTTCGTGTATCGAATCACATGGCAGAAATGCGTGTGAGCAGAGCATTGCAGCGAGATCCACGATCTTCACATGCCCCTTCGGTGTGCGCTCAACGAGCAGAAGCGCGACGACGCGCGAGCTGCGATCGCCAAGCGCGCGCCATGCGTGCGAATAGGTGCGCGCGGCGTGATCGATGAGGGTTGTGCTGGCGTAATACTTACGTGCACTCTGCCTGAGGCTGAGCGCGTGGCCGTACTGCGTGGGCGACACTTCGTTGATTTCGCCGATAACCAGTCCTCGCGTCGTTGTGCGCTGTTCGACGCTCAGGCGGGCAATGAACGCATCGAATTCCGCGTTGATCGCGGCGCGATCGGCTTCATCGAATCGACGCATGATGTGCAGGACATCCTGCGCGTCGGTGCCATTAATCAGCGCTGTACCGACCTCGGCGAGGAGCTGGCCGTTGCAATGCCCCCAGTGCCGGGACGTGCTCTTGCCACTCCACTGGTTAAGCCCGGCTTCGACCCAAAGCGTCTGCAGGAATGCGAGCAGGCTTGCCGAGCGGCGGCTCGCGCGGTTCGACGGTTTTGCCGGCGAGCCGCGTGACCCCGCGGTCGTTTCACGCAGGGTGAGTGAAGCGTCAAGTTTAACGTTCAGGCCGGTCGGCGTCGCGAATATTGCGGCTTTCGTGTCCCCTCCGCCGGGTGGCTTTGAAGCGTTTGGATCCTTAAAAAACGCACAATCGCGGTCGTGACGGTGGCCGTCATCAGGCCATCCGGCAAGATGGAAGAGCGAGCCGTAACGTCGTATGACAAGCTGCAACGGCGTCGACCGGATTTGGCAGAAGCAGAAAGCGTAACCGGGTGTGACCTTTGCGCGCTCGAGCCGCTTCACGTAGCGCGCCGGATTTTCCTGTACGTCACTGAGCGCGAACTCACCGCCATCGAAAGATACGTGGGACATGGTTTCCTCTGCACCATAGAAAAGGGCCGCGTGCAGCGGCCGTGGAAAGGGCTGGACAGATCACGGATCACGCCTGCCCGTCGCGACCGTTAGAAGGGCAAAACTCCCGTCCGGTTTCCTTGTCGACCAGGAACCACTCGCCGGAGTGCAGCCGTACGACGTTGCACTGCGGATAGCGCGCCGTCATCGTCGCCAACTCCCGCTTCTCACGGCTCTTCCTGATCGTTGATATGAGCCTGCCGATCTGGTGGGCGGTCCACAGCACATACAACGCCGCCGCGATGATTGCGGCCGGCGCCCACGATGGCCAGTGGAATTTTGAAGTCACGAAACTGGCGAGATGCCAGACGGCGTAGCCAATCATCACGATCATGGCAAAGATCGGGGCGGGGTTTGGAAGCATTGTTAGCTGGAGATGTGGTTGACGCGAAAGCTACATGGTTTTGTCGAGCATTCCGCCTTAGGAGGCTGATCCGGCTAAGCCAATTTCCGATGTGACCTGCGAGCGGACCACATAGACGAAGGAAAGACGGGTCGTGCGGTTCGGCGAACATGCAGTGGGGTAATCCACAGGGTTATCATGGATAAGTTTGCCTGCGGTTCACCGGCATCCTGCCGATGAAAGCCACATCAAATGCGCAGTCATTTCGCGGGTAGGCCTTCCAGTGCGGGCGCTACCATCTGATTATCTTCCGCGTCTTTGACGCATCGACCACCCGCCTGCGACGAGCAGGCGTTCTTCATTCACCCCGACGGGCTTCACACCCGTTGCGGGCGTGCTCCCGTCAAATCGTTGGAGCCCGCATGAATCGTCAACGCATCTTCTCTTTCGGCCTGATGGTCTGGCAGACGCACGGCCTTTCTCACGAGGAACTGCTGCGAATCGTCAAGGCGAAGAAACGCTATTCGCCACATTTCCGCGCGGCAGCGCTACGGCATCTCGTCATGGCCGCTCCGCTGTCGGTGACCGCTGGCCGTCCTTTCGCAGAGCGGCGCCGGCGCGTTCGTGCCCACTACCGCATCTAGCCAGCAACATTTCATTCACCCAACGGGGCCGCCCCGTTGGGGATGCGCTCCGGATCATCTACGGAATCCGGCATGTTCAATCACTTTATTCAGACCTTCATTGACGCGCAGACGGCGGCATGGCGTCACTACAGCGCGATCGCAGCGACTGAAAAGCGCCTGTTTGGCGAGGGCCCCGACCCCGCCGTGCGCGTGCCGACTACCGCACAGGTGGTCGACGAGCTACGACGTACGTACGAGACGCTTGCCACGCGCATTATCTGGAAAGCGCGCGAGCAATTTGCCTGCGAGGGGAAGCGACCATTAGTTCATCGCGCCGCGATTCTCAAGGCGGCCGACTTCGATGTCGAGCGCTCGCTCGCGCTGGGCGAGGCCCCTGACTTCGACCTCCTGTGGACGGTGCTCGAATCGCAGTTGGGCAATATCGGTGCCCCGGCAGGGGAACGCTAATGGGACGCCAGCAGAGGAAGGAGCGTGCCGCGAGCAGTGGCGATCCGCACAAGGCTGCGATTATCAAGCTGATGCGCGAGTTCACGCATTCGCACGACCCGTACACGGTGTTCGCGGATTTCGTTGAAGTAAGCGCGATCGCCATTAGCAGCAAGGTCGACCAGTCGCAGTTCGAAGCACGCGAGAAGCGTTACCTCGAAATCGTCGGCAAATACAAACGGGAGGAAGTTAACCGGTTTGCCGCGATGTTTGCGGAACTGCAGATGTGCTATCGCACGCGCATCGATGCGATCGGCGATCCGGGCTCCGGTCATGAGCCTGCCAGTGGGCTTGGTGACGTGCTCGGCGAGATTTTCATGGCGCTGGAACTCGGGAACGCTCGCGCAGGTCAGTTTTTTACGCCCTACAGCGTGTCGCTGCTGATGGCCATGATGACTGTGGGCGATGGCACCTCGATTCGCGAGCAGGGCTTCGTTACCTTGCAGGAGCCAGCCTGCGGATCGGCTGGCATGGTGGTGGCAACGGCACAGGCGATGCATCAGGCGGGCCTGAATTATCCCGAGACCCTCCATGCGACCTGTGTCGACATTGACCCGCGGTGCGTGCACATGGCGTATGTGCAGCTGTCGCTGATGGGCATTCCCGCCGTGGTAGTGCACGGTAATGCGCTGTCGCTCGAGGTCTGGTCGGTGTGGTACACGCCAGCCCACGTTCTCGTAGGCTGGAACAGGAAGCTCAGGCGCAGCAGGCCGCAGTTGCCAGTTGAGCCTGAAGTGTCCCCCGCAGATGAGGCGGGGATGTCGCAATCCAGTCTCGAGTCACCTGAGGCAGCGACGACCCATGACGTCGAAACAGACTCAGGCACTTGCCGGCTGCACGCTGGCGATACCGCTGTTTGTGAAGAATCCGATATCGCCGTCGCGGTAGAGGATCGAAGCGACGGTTGCGCGCCGCTGACCGTGGCGTCGTCGCTTGCGGACCTCTTTGAGCAGGTGACAAAGGAGCCAGGGGCAAAGCGCACTGAGCCCACGATCTTCGATCGTATCGGCCAGATGACGTTGTTTTGATGGATCACTCTTCTTTCACGCCGATCCGGGTGGCAGCACCCGGTGAAAGCGACGTATGTAGAAAGCCCGGTCTTGCGACCGGGTTTTTTTTCGTCCGCTGAAGGCAAAAGGCAATACGATTTCTGCACCTTTTCACTGCGGCGACGCGCGTCACTGGCGGTATCGTTCAAATACTTACCGCGTCTCTGACGCATCGACCTTGCCGGCTCTATCCGGCTTTTCATCTTTGACCCCATCGGGAACCACTCCCGAACGGGGGCAGGTTCCCTCTCTGGAGAACCTGCAATGCAAGAACAACTTACTGCTCCCCTCAAGCGCATCAGAATCGGTCGGAACCCTCGCACGTATTTCGATCCGAAGGCGCTCGCGGAACTGACCGAGTCGATCCGTCAGCACGGCGTGGACACACCGATCATCGTGCGTCCGATCGTCGACGGCGACTTTGACTACGAGGTGATCGCCGGCGGCCGACGTTACCGCGGCGCCATGGAAGCCCACGGTGAAGACTTTGCGATGCCCATCGTTGTAAAGGACGTCGACGAAGTCGAAGCGCGGCGTATTGCGCTCACTGAAAACATCCAGCGCGATAACCTTTCTCCCGCCGAAGAAGCTCGCGACGCTGCCGAGTTGCTCGGTCTGCAGGGCGGCGATCGCGACGTGACTGCCAAGATCCTTGGCTGGTCGCGCGCGACGCTCGATAGCCGCCTTGCGCTGCTCAACTGTTCGACGGCTGTGCTCGATGCACTGAGCGAGCGGAAGATCAACATCGCCCACGCCGAGCTGCTGGCGGCGCTCTCGAAAGAGAATCAGGACAAGGTCCTGCCTGTCGTCGTCGCTGAAAAGCGGTCGGCCGCCGACGTGCGCAAGCTGGTCGAATCGGCGTCGTGCGCGTTGGCGTCGGCCATCTTCGACAAGGCCGACTGCGCGGGCTGCCCGCACAACTCGTCGACGCAAGCGCAGATGTTTGGCGAAGCGATCGGCACTGGCAACTGCACGAACCGTAGCTGCTTCAACGATAAAACCGAGAAGCAGCTTGAGGCCACGGCCACGGGTTTGCGCGATGAGTTCCAGACCGTGCGGATCGTACGGGCTGGCGACAACAACACGCGCGTGCAACTGGCGGTGGACGGCCCCAAAGGCGTCGGACTTGAACAGGCGAAGGCCTGTCATGCCTGCACGAACTACGGCGCGGCCGTCAGCGGCTTGCCGGATTCCGTTGGGAAGGTCTATCGCGGTCAATGCTTCGACACCGTCTGCAACATGAAGAAGGTGGCGGCTCGTATCCAGGCAGAGAAGGCCGCGGTGCAGCCGAAGCAGGCCGAAGGCGCGAAGTCGGCGCCGGCGGCGAAAAGCCCGAGCGGCACCGCGAGCAAGACTGCAGGCGCGCCGGCGTCGACGAACCCGTCGGTCACGGTGATTGCCGAGTCCGAGAAGGTCAAGGCATATCGCGTGAAGCTCTGGCGCAAGGCATTGCGTGTGGACATCGGCATGAACCACGATCTGGCTCGCCAGTATCTGATCGCAGTCGTCCTGAGCGGCAACGCGCGGCACATTGAAGACGGTGCGTTCCGCAAGTTCTTTGAGCGCATGGTCGGTGGCGACGTCGATTTGCCAATGGCGGATCTTCCGAAGTCGGTCAGCGCAGTTCAGGCGACCAGCGAGAAGATCCAGGCGGACCTGATGATCGCCATGCTGTTTGCGGCGATCGAGGGGCTGGAAGTCACGCGGCTCACGCAGTTGTGCAAGTCGCACAGGCTGGACCTGAATAAGCACTGGAAGCTCGACAAGGAGTTTCTGGAGCTGATCACGAAGTCCGAAATGCTGGTGCTGGCCGACGAGATCGGCATTCGCGCCGCGCTCGGAGACAACTTCAAGAAGGTTTTCGCGAAATCGAAACCCGAACTCATCGAGGCACTGCTCAAGGTCGAAGGTTTCGACTATGCGGGCAAGCTGCCGAAGGTGCTGAAGTTCTGAAAGCAGGGGACACGTTCTGTGTCCTTCCCTCTATACGTATACGCCGCCATTGCGCGGCGTTTCTCTTTTCTGGAGTCAATCATGTTTCAGCAACTGGAAGCGCTCGTGCGTTCCACAGGCAAGGTCGTCATGACGCTGCAGGCGGCCGGTGATCAGCTGGCGGTGTTTGTCGTACCGCAAGGTGCGACGGATCCGGCGCTGCGTCAGCCTCTCGTGCTCACGGCCACTTCGGCGGAGCTCGATGAGGGTTTCGCGGCCGCGCTGGTGACCTACACCGGTTCGCACAAGTCGCTCGAGGAGCAGGTCGCAGCAACAACGGCGATCCTCGAGGAAGCGAAGAAGTCGCAGGCTGGCAAGGCCCAGAAGGCGTTGCAGGGCGGTTCGAAGAAGGCGCTTCCCGCGCCGGCATCGAAGAGCACTGCGGACAACGAGGAGAGCGATGAGGATGAGGATGCGCAAGCGTCGGATTCCGCACCTGCTGTCGTGTCGTCCGAGCCCGCATCGGGCGAGCCGAAAGGCACGGACCTTCTGTCGCTTCTCGGATAAGGGGGCCTGCCATGTCTATCTCCATTGCGGCAGTGATTCGCGAGTTCGCCTACAACGGCGTGAATCTGATAGACCCCGGCGCGGCATTTTCGCCGGTCGAGGTCCGTGATCTGTATTCGGCGCAGTATCCGGAATTGACGACGGCTGTCATAGACGGACCTGAATACAGCGGGGAAGTCGCCCGCTACAAGTTCGTTCGTGCCGCCGGTGCCAAGGGTACCCATGCGTAAGCGCGACCTGATGAGAGCACTGGCCGAAGAGTCCAGTGCGCAATTCACACAGAAGCCGCCCGAAAGGGCGGTTTTTTTTCAGAATGAGGAGATGAAATCATGCTGTTCGATTCTCGAACGTATGGTGACGGATTCGCTGAAAACGCCCCGGCTTCCCGGGAATCGTGCCGCAATTCCATTGCCCGACGCAAACCTTCCGCTGATTTTCTGACACTCCCCAAGGTTGGGTCCTCAGTACCGTCGATGGGGCAGGTCAGCTTCCAGACAGAACGCGCCTTGTGTGACCTGGTGGCCATGCAGTTTTCGGCCGGAGTCCTCGAAGCGCGGGACGTCCAGTCTTACGGCAGCGCGCCGCAAGCGATGGCTCAGGCCTTCACGGGGTGGCTCAGACGTCAGCAAAGGCAGTGGCGGGCGCTGAACTTCCAGTTCCTGCTTTACGGAAGTGAAGCGGTGGCGGAAATTGTCGAGTATCAGGAACATAGGGACGATTTCGAGCCAGATGCACCGCTCTATCTCACGGTGGAATTTCCTGACGACTATGTCTACTCCATCGGTGCTCACGCTGAAGAGCTACGCATGGCGGATCCACGTTTGTTGCCGACCGCCTTGCGGTTAATCGCCAAGGCGTCAGGCCGGACCCTCAACGTGCGCTTACCGCACGAGTTTCTTGAGGACTTCGCCTGCTGGTATTGGGACGGCGACGCAACGGTCACGGACACCGATGTGGTGAAGGAATTGCGCAGGTCGTATGGGCGCAAAAAAACGGATTACCAGCGCTATCTACCGTCCGTAGCCTCCGACCAGCTATGTCCTGTTGACATGGACATTTACAGCATCCGTCAGAAGGAGCGTCGGTTTCGACCACAGCCGAAGCTGTCGATCGCGGCGCTGCGGCGTTTGCATCGAACGACAGCCGGTCGAGCCTCCCGACTTGCTCAGGAACTGGCTGAACTGTCGCGACTGCTCTGCGACCGCGACACGAAGCCGGCTTTCGATTTCGCTTTCATGCCGGAATGTGTGTATGCCGCTTGCACGCTGATCGCACATGACAACGACTACATCGGCCAGCTACTCGACGACCGGTACAACTTCGCTGCGCAAGGTTCTGGCACGACGTACTTCGGCTTTATCCCCTTCGCAACTGAGCCCGAAGGCATCCGCAAGCAGTACGCGCGTTGGACCAAGGGCATCCGTCTTCTTTCCCAGCTGGACCGCGTCCTCGCGCTCCTTATCAAACCTTGAGGCAATCATCATGATCGGTATGAATGTGTCGTCTGGTGGCGACGCGGAGGTGCGGCTCGTCTCTGCAATTCTTCTTTATGAACAGCAGAACCGTGGCGTGCAGTACGGCACCGTTCACCCGGTGAAGTTCGAGAGCGGGAAGCAACGGCCGTCCATCGGGCCCGGCAGGCCGATCGACAGAGCGGCGCTGCACACCGCACTGAACGAGCTGGCCGCGAACACGGCTGCGAAGGCCGCTTTCCTGCCTGAGACGGTGCTGGCGCTGTCGCCTGAATCGATCACCTGGTGGCATAGGCCGACGCACAAACGGGTCTTCTTCCAATGTCCGGAGATCAAGTCCGCCGGCGCTGTGGTTCCGCATCCGGGGCTTGTATTTCATGCGTCGTTGGCGGGTTTTCGCGTCTTCGCAGTCACGGAGGACACGCGCCCAACTCCTGAAACTTTGCTCCACGAGCCGCCGTATTTCAACACGTGGGACTGGGGAAAGATCTGTATCGGGTCCGCAAAGGTGCCGAACCGGATCGACGTCGCTGCCATTGATGGTTGGGAAAGCGGGTTCTTCGAATCTGCCTTTACCCATCCGAACACCGGCAAGCGCCGCGTCGAGTATGAGAAGGGGCCCTATGCCTTCTGGCGCGACATGCTCGGTGGCAAGTTCAAGCAGTTTCCCAAGAATTCCCTTATCTCAATGAATCTCACGCTGGCCGATCTGATCGGCGGCAATATTGGAGAACCGAAATGAATGTTCTGGATTTGACGCTGCAGCGATCGCTGCCAAGTGTGATGGTGCCAAAGCGTGAGCCCTTGGCGCCTATGCCGACAAACGGTGAGCGTCTGCTCGTGGCGTCCAACGGTGTCTTTATCGAGATCCGCCGCTCCTGGCTGTCCCTTGTGCGCAGGATCGCGACGTATGCTGTCGCGACGGCGATTCCTTACGGAGAAATCAGTGAGGATACACAACTGGGATGCGGTGCGGTCCCGGCGGCTCTGATCGGCCGGTTCGCGACGATGGCCCGCGCGGCTTTTCCGAAGGAGACGGGTGCCTGGATCGTATGGAGCCCGACATCCCGGGACTTCAGGCTGGTCCCGCTGGTGATCCGCTCGCATGATGAGGGCTCACTGGACTATGAGCCGCCCCAGCTGGAAGGTGACGAGCAACTCGTAGTTGACTGCCATTCACATGGCCGGTATCCGGCGTATTTTTCGGAGACAGATGACGCCGATGACCGGCACGAGGTTAAATTCTCACTGGTCGTTGGAAACTGTCAGGCGTCGACGCCGAGCCTTGCGCTGCGGCTTTGCGCCAAAGGCATCTTCGAGAAATTCGAGCGTGCGCCGTCGGCCTGGTACAGAGCGATAGCGATGGAGGCGGCATGAACGCGCCCATGCTTCACAACGTACCGTCGCGCATGATGTCTGGTGCCTGGCGTGTGGTGGTTGTCGGCGCCGGCGGGACCGGAAGTGCGGTTCTGCCGGCGCTCGCCCGTCTACATCATGCGATGCTTGAACTCGGTCACCCGGGCGGCATCGCGTGCACGGTGTACGACGATGACCGGGTCAGTCCTACAAACGTCGGCAGACAGGGTTTCTATCCCAATGACGTCGGCGAGTACAAGGCTGCGCTCATCGTCAACCGGATCAACTTGCTCATGGGAACGGACTGGGAAGCGCGCACCTCGCGCGTGAACTCGGGGTCTAACCTGCACGCGGCCGATCTGGTGATTGGCTGCGTGGATACCCGCGCTGCCCGACGGGCAATCCTGCAATCGTTGACCTACGGCCGCGGCTACTACCTGGACTGTGGAAACGACGCTGACAGTGGACAGGTAATTCTTGGGCATGCTCCCGGCGTCGGGGCTG
Organism: Paraburkholderia sp. RAU2J; assembly: GCF_003634845.1. Classification (NCBI taxonomy): domain Bacteria; kingdom Pseudomonadati; phylum Pseudomonadota; class Betaproteobacteria; order Burkholderiales; family Burkholderiaceae; genus Paraburkholderia; species Paraburkholderia sp. RAU2J. Next base: position 342,343 of record NZ_RBXG01000004.1, on the reverse strand, counting down.
TACGTCTCCCGCACGTCGGCGACCTGTTCCCTGAACTCGTCGACCCGCGCGGCGACGCAGCCGACGAGACGCCTTCGTGCTCGATGGCTGATGCGCTTCGCAAGCAATCGCTGGTCATCAATCAGGCGGTTGCAGTTCAGGCGTTCAACCTCCTATGGACCATGTTTCGCACCGGGCGCGTGCCGTTCTCGGGTGTCTTCGTGAACCTGAGTACGGGTAGAACCAGTCCGGTACCGCTCGATCCTGCTGCATGGGCACGCTTCGGATACGAGGTGCCCAAACCGGCGGAAAAGAAGGCTCGCAAGAGCCGGAAAACATCGGCCGCAGTGTGATATGCCGCTTCCTTCGGGAAGCGGCTTTTGTGTGCCGAGCATGCTCACCAGCTCGGGGGTGCAAGTCCCCTGTCCAACCTGATGGTGGTGAAGGACTAGTGAAACGCAAGGGCGTCGCCGTGAGGCGGGGTCTGAAAGAAGCGTGTAGCAAAGCTATGACCTGACGAACAGAAACCAGATACGAGGCCTACCCGGCCGGACGAGCGGGCAAATGATCGCGAAGTCCATAACCATCAAAGACTGGGTCGGTAAATCTGGCAGGTGTGTAGCGAAGGCGGCTGAGCTTACCTCGGGAGGCCTGCCCGGCGTCCTGGAATCAGGACTGAACGAACCGTAAGGGACGTTGACGGCCGTGCAGGAGTCAGCAGCGGGCATAGTAGGGCGGCGACGCCCGAAGGCCCAAACGGAAAGGAGCGGCAAGTAAGCCGGAGAACTCGACATGGGAGCGCAGCAGAAAACGCGTGGCGTCCTTCGCGACGGAGATAGGGGTGAAGCCCGGAAGGACGTCGATCAAGGGGCTGAACCTATGGCGGCGAACCCTGAGCCTGAAAGCCCGTCGGCATGTGACCGATTGATGGAAGAAGTCTGCGAAAGGGAGAACCTGAAGCAGGCGTTGAAGCGTGTGAAAGCGAACAAGGGTGCACCGGGCGTGGACGGCATGACGGTTCAGGCACTACCGGCGTACCTGCGTGAGCATTGGCCGTCGATACGGTCCATGCTGCTGAACGGCACATACAAAGCTCAACCTGTGAGACGCGTCGAGATACCCAAGCCGGATGGCGGTGGCGTGCGCAAGCTCGGCATCCCTTCTGCGCTTGATCGATTCGTTCAGCAGGCGGTCTTGCAGGTGCTGCAAAGGCGGTGGGACCCGACGTTCTCGGATGCCAGTTACGGCTTCCGTCCGGGACGCTCGGCGCATCAGGCAGTGGCGCAGGCGCAAAGCTATATCCAGTCGGGGTATCGATGGGTTGTAGATTTAGATCTGGAGAAATTCTTCGATCGCGTGAACCACGACATCCTGATGAGTCGGGTCGCGAAGCGGATCAGCGACAAACGGATGTTGAAGCTGATTCGCTCGTTCCTGACGGCGGGCGTAATGGAGCACGGACTGGTTGGTGCGACGGACGAGGGTACGCCCCAGGGCGGTCCTCTATCCCCGTTGTTATCCAACCTGATGCTCGACGATCTTGACCGGGAGCTTGAGCGGCGAGGACTTCGTTTCGTGAGGTACGCTGATGACAGCAATGTCTATGTGCGTAGCGAACGCGCGGGTCAGCGGGTGATGGCGGGCATCAAAGCCTTCCTTACCGACACGCTCAAGCTGAAAGTCAACGAGTCCAAGAGCGCCGTCGCAAGTCCGGAAGAGCGCAAATTCCTGGGCTTCACCTTCATCGAGTACAACGGCAAGGTGCAACGTATCGTCGCGCCCAAAGCCATCGCCCGGTTCAAGGAAAAGGTCCGGAAATTGACTCGACGCACATGCGGGGTCAGCATCGAGCAGGTAGTGGAGGAGTTGCGCCGCTACCTGACGGGCTGGCGTGGCTACTTCAGCTTTGTGGAATTGACCAACCAGCTACGAAACCTCGACGCATGGCTCCGGCGACGACTGCGCTGCATCCTATGGAAGCAATGGAAGCGCGGCCGCACCCGCTTTGCCCAACTGCACGCACGGGGCGTTTCCCGGACGTCGGCCGCACAAACGGCCAGTTCCGCTCTTGGCGTGTGGCGACTCAGTGGTAGCCCGGCGGTGTCCCAAGCACTGCCCAATCGCTACTTCTCTTCTCTTGGGCTTCCTTCACTGCGTCCCTAGCCGATCAACCGATCCGAACCGCCGTGTACGGACCCGTATGCCCGGTGGTGTGGGAAGGGTCGGGCCGCGAGGTCTGCCCCTATCCCGATTTTTTTTGGGCCTCCAGCCACGACCGGCGTGACAGCGCATGTCACGACGTGTCGTGGCGCTATACGCTACGTTTGAAGGAGAAAATCATGAAAGAGGCGATCGTCGGTTGCCTTGCCCGTCACGGCTGGCACAAGGATCGAATAGTCGACGCGTTCAGTAAGACATTCGAGACTATCGTCGCGCCGAAACGCGCCAGCATATGGTTGCGCTTCGACGAAGAGTGCAATCGCTGGTGGCTCACCCACGGCGACTTCACGAGCGCCGGCGAAAATGTCCTTGCGGGCAGCTATGCAATTTTCCCGGTCGATATGTCTGACAGGGAGATCGCGCAGACTGTCGTGGCGCTCGTCAGTGAGATGGAGCGAAAGATTGCGGGAGCGTATTCAGTACGTCTTCTCGGTCATAACGCCCTGACGGGCGAACGAAATCTGGAAGGAGTGGTCGGCAGTTAGGGCTCTCATATCATGGCAAGCAGCGCCGCGTCCTTCGGGAGCGGCGCTTTTTTTTGCACGCCCGTTGTGCTCACCAGTAACGACGGCGACGATATTCGTGGACCACGGCGACACAAAGCAGGGCAACGAAAATGAACTCGACGCCCCACGTCATCCACCCGCTGTCAATGAACGAATCCTGTTGCCACGGACGGAACGAAGAGTCCGGGTCATTGCAGCCGTTCGCAATGCTGGTCAGAACGGGCCACGTCGTCGGCCATCCGAAGGCAAAAAAGGCCGCAAAGAGTTGCAACCAAAAATCCCTAACAAAGTACCAGACGCCGATAAGAACGCCGCCAATGATGAAAAGCGATGGAGCAGTTGATAGGACCGATGCAAAGCTGGCGCCGATCGAGCGGGAAACTACGAGGAGGAATGCGAGAACTACGACCAAGCCGAGAATAAAAATTGCGGGCACCATGCCGTTGTCGCGGTTTTGCATCTATGAAGACCTCATAAAAAAAGAAGGGTGACCGGTCTATGGCATGCGGCACAAGCTTCTGAAGGGACAGAAGATGGACGCTGCCAATCGGCAGCAAGCGACGCCTGCGTAGGAACCAACTCCGGTAACTCATCGTCGCACCTGTTCCGGGAAGTCAAGTCCGTCAAGATTCACGCGGCGAAAGAAGGGTGGTTTTCTCGATGTTTCCGGGCATCGGCGACTAGCGACGGCTCTAAACTCACCGTATCACCCGCGCCTCTGCGCATCGAAAGAACCTCCGGCTTGCTGGAGTGATCGTACCTTTGACCGGCAATGCCGGTCTTCCACGACGGCTTAAACCCGTCTGTCAACCCTGTTGGGAGCCATCCCAACGGGACCGGCTCCCGTTTTTTTAGGAGCTATTCCATGTCGATCGAAATAACGCGTCCGCGGCCGTTTCGTTCCATTTCGTTCTTATCGTTGTTGCCGTTCTCGCTCGAACGGGCTGCGCACTGGTCTTTTATGGCTGCGCGTTCGAAGCGCAGGGCCAACTCGATCTGCTGCGTGCATCGGGACCGGCCGCTCTTGACGCCTATCTGACGCACGTCGGTTCGCATCAAATGTCTTTCGCTGCTCTCATGGTCGAGTCCATTACCGGACACGGCTACGCATACGGCGCGTTCGTGCAAGGCGTCGGTTTCTGGTTTGTCTTCGTTCTCGCACCGCTGTCGGCTGCGCTGCTCACTGCAGTGCGCTGGTTTGCTGTTCGGGACCGAAACACGAACCATCGACTTCGTCTGACTGCTGTTCACTGAAGCAACACTTTCCCTTTCCCGTCAGGGCGACCTCCCTGACGGGACGGTTGCCCCTCATTTCGTTGAGGCAATCAAATGTTCAAGATCATCGTCAGTCTCGTTCTCGCTTCCATGCTGTCGGCTTGTGCAGGCGTCGATTTCGGTTCGCCGAACACGTACCAGCGCTATGACGTACAGCGCGCGGGCACGGTCGAAGAGGGCACGGTTATCCGCACTCGTGCGATCACGATTGAAGCCAGTTCGGATGACTCCGGTCTCACTTCGCTGATCAGCGCGGGCGTGGGCGCATTCCTCGGTAGCCGCACGATCGGTAACGGCTCTGGCCGTTATATCGCTGGTGCATTGACGGGCGCTGCGTCGGGCTTCGTCACACAGAAAGTCTCGCAGGCTCTGTCGCGCCGCTCGGGTCTCGAAATCATCGTGCGCAAGAGTTCGGGCGGCAACGTGGTTATCGCCCAACCCGATGACCAGCAGTTCGCACCCGGTGAACACGTTCTTCTTGTCTCCACCAATTCGGGTCTGCGCGTCACGCACTGACTTCGTCTTCCAATGCCGGCTTTGCCGGCCCACTCCTTCATCGCGAGGTGTCCCGAAAGGGCACCTCGCTTTTTTTATTTTCAGAGGCTTCAATGGTCAAGGTTCCAAAGGTGTTCTATGCCGATCGTCGCAGTGCGGGCGCGGCATCGGACGCAACCATCACTCATCTGGCGACGCAGATCCTGCGTCGTGTCGCCCGCGATCTGCGGCTTCGCTCCGGTGAGCACGAGATCGTCGCCGAGCCGTCGCGTCGCGGCCGTGGCTGCCGCATTACCCTACGCACCCCGGCCGTCATGCTGGAGGTCGCTGATACACCCGCGCGGCAGAAGGTCGCCGTGTCGTTCCGCACCCGCCGCGGCCGCTCCGACATGTCGGGCGGCGCTGACAACGCGGTAGCACTTGAGCAGCTGTCCTCCCGCGAGGGATATGACGCGTTGCTCACGGACTTGCGGCTTGCCGCAGGTCTGGACGGTGAACGCCGGTAGGTGATGTCGATGGAAATTGTCGAAATCACTGTCGAATACCCATCGGGCATGATTGTCACCGATAAGGCGACCTTTTCGCGCGAGCTTGGCCAAGTAATCCCATCTGAGCGCCTCGCTTGTCTCTTACGCGAATTTAGCTCAACCGAGGCACCGCCTGTAGTAATTGCTCTGATCGACGGTCTGGATGTGCCTCTCGATCATCGCGTGGACGGTAGCTTTTCGGTCAGCGACACGGTCGTCTCGAACGTTGACCGAAAACGGTCACTCATCCGGCTTGGAAAGGCGTGGAGCAAGGATCAGAGGCAGCAGTTCGGTCGCTTCTGTCACGCCCTCACGGTCGCTTCACTGGCAGGCTTCGTTGGGTATTGGCACTCGACCAGCAGCTGGACGGGCGCCGCCATCCTGAACGAGGCCGCGCTCGGGGCGATCATTGTGCTAACCTTCATTGAGGGCATGGATTCCATGAACGGAGAATGACTATGGGCTTCGGTGTAGTTGCGCTAATCCTGACGGTTGCAATTTGTGCGTATGGCAAGCACATGAGCAACCTCGGCCGCAAGGCGGAACGCGAACGTCGGCATCTGCGCGTATCCCGCTAATCAATGAGGCGGGCCGGGGTTTGACCGGTCCGTATTTTCTTAAAGGCTGCACCTTCGGGTGTGGCCTTTTGCTTTTTATGGCCCCTCTATGTCCGAAACCCTTGATTTGCCGGTCGCCTTGGCGGCCGCCCCGTTTGATACGGTCGGCGCGACCGTTGGCAGCGTTGTTGAACAAATTTCGCGTGCGTTGCGCCGCACGGAGATCGAACCTGAGTGGGTGACCCACGCTAACTTCATCGACCAGGATTGTTCGGACCGGTTTGGCGTCGGGCCGTCGGCCCCGTGGCCTGTCGAGGAGTCAATGCGCCGCGTGAGTCTGGCGGTCGGGCGCGGCAATTCCGAAGGCTGGATTATCCGCGTCGACGTGGTAGAGCTCGTCACAGATAGTGAGTCGCAATTGTGGAAGAGCGTCCCGCTCATCCGCATCAAGTCGCTGTCTCGCTCGCAGGCGTGGTCCATAGCGGCAGTGGTGTCGCGCCTGCTCGATATCGACTGAAGAGCGTTTATTTCCTGAACCCTGATAGGCCGACATCCCCATCGGGGACGTTGGCCCTTTTCATTTTGCGGAGCCAACATCAATGTACACACTGTCCATTCCCAACGAGACATTTACCGTCGCGACGCTTGCGGGCGTCATCGCGTTGTTCGCCAACGAGCGCGTGAAGGCAACGGAGACATCGTCGATTTCACTGCTCAGTGACGGTCTCCCGGCAAGCGTGACGCGCTACAACGGTACGCTGGCGATTCGATGTGCGGGTTCGGCCGCCGAGATCGTCGCCCGGCTGTTTGACGAGGTTCGGGCCTTCTGGCTGGCGCAATACGCTGCCAACGCGAAACCGTGGCAGATCCGTCCCGCGCACTGGGACGAACTGTTCGGCCTCTTCGAACTGGCGCGTGCGCCGCAGAGCTTCCTGTCGACCGATCAGATTGACGCGGAGAAAGTCGCCGCGCGAGATGCGCGGCAGTTTTTCAACCTGTCGTCGTTGTTCCACGACTCCGCAACGGCACGCTTTGGCTTCGGCTCAGGCGGTCCGGCAGTGGCCGGAGGTCAGGTGAACGGTCGTCACGAGGTTCATGTCGCTTACGCTCTGCTTCGCAATGAGGACGTCCCGGCAGTGGTCATGGATGACTATCGCGCGATGGAGCGCCCATTCCGCTATGACCTCGAGTGGGCGGAGTCACTGCTCAACGTGCCCGAAGTTCGCGGCCGGCTCTCCGCGAGCAGAATGCAGCGCGTGAGCTCGGTCATGCGTCACGCGAAGCAATCGATTACGGCAGAAAACATCGATGCCATCGTAGCTGCGACTGCCGGCATGCCCGAAACGGCGGGCTATATCGATGTGGAGGACGCCCTGTTCGATGCGCAGATCGTGAGCGCGGAGCGGTTGCCGGCAATGTTCGATAAGCCTGTTGCTATCGGGCAGCCGCTTAACGACTTTGCGGCGCGACTGCGCCAGTTGCTGGCGGACTCGCGGCGCGACAAGGCGTTGGACCGCGCCGACATGGAACGTGCACAAGGCCGAATGAGCGCACGTCGGCACAAGCTGGAGTGCGAAATGGCAGTGCTGTCCCATGGGCGCGAGACGTATGAGTGGCCCAATCGCGTGGCTGCCGCAATTCAGCAGCGCGACGTTGCCATGCTTCTGAATCTGCTGGATACCCCTGACGATCAGAACGGCGCGAGCAAGCAGGTCGTGGAGGAATTGCACGGCGTGAAGCTGCGCGGTATGAAGGCGAAAGCCCGGCGTCGCGCTGTATTCGCATTGTGTGGCTTCGACGAGCCGGCGCAGGCGCAATGGGAAAACGCCGATGCCGGTCGCAAGCTCGAGGAGCGCCGGGAGGATAAAGCCAGGCGCGCAAGGGAAGCGGCGCTTACGGCCCGCTACAAGCGCAACGACGGTGTGGTGATCGATGGCGTCGAACACGTCGACGACGCGATCGCGTCGGGCTTCAGCGAGATCCGCAACTGGCGCGCCGGTGCGATTCTTCAGTACGCACTTGTGAACCCGGCGCTTAACGAGGGACGGCGCCTGCGGGCGAAGGATGGCACGCTCGCCTATGCGCGGACGGTCCTCGAACGCCGTGCTGCGTAAGGGGAGAGCGTATGCGATTTGACCGTCAGGCTCGGCCGGAAGGTTTCTCCTGGACGTCCCGCCGACAGGCGCTCTTCCTCAGTCGCGAGCAGCGTCAGAAGGAAAAGCTCGCGCAGGCGTATCCGCTGTTCAGCGAGCAGCTTGAGCTGCCGCCCTCACGCACGCTCGAAGAAGAGCAGGCACGCCGCGAGAGGCTGTTCCTGCAGGCTGAGCAGCGTATGCGGGATCTGTATGCGCAGCAGTGGCGCCGCACGCGTCGGGAATACTTTGCGTGCACACCCGAGCAGCGCACGCGGATCATGGAGGAATGGGTGCGTTGGCCAGGCCCTGCGAGACCGGGCGCGTTCTCCTATGTCATCGAGAGGCACAACGGAGTGGGAGAAGAGAAGTCGCGTGCCTTTCGTGAACGCGAGCGAGCGATGATGGCGCGTATTGATGCAATGCTTGCCGCACAGTCCTCGTTGTCCCTCTTGTGAGGCAGCATTTTTGTTTCATAAACCGGCGCTATGCGCCTAATGCCGTTCAGTTAAGCGACTGAACGGCATTTTATTTTTGGTGTGGGAAGTGGTTGTAAACGTTGCGCTGAGCTGTTAACTTGTCGGCGCGATGCTTGCCAACCACCTCACATACGTGATCGAAGCACAGGAACCGGCCGATCTGCGACGGTTGGCCGAGCATCTGCCCTACGAATGGATCAAACGTGCGGTCGAGGCAACCGGCACGGCGAGCATCCGGCGCCGTCGCCTGCCGGCTGAACAGGTGGTGTGGTTAGTAATCGCGCTGGCGATGTACCGGCACTGGTCAATCAGCGAAGTACTCGACAGTCTCGATCTGGCTTTGCCCAACGAGGCCGCGCCGTTTGTCAGCAAGAGCGCAGTGGCGCAGGCGCGCCAGCGCGTGGGCGAGGCGCCGATGGCCTGGCTGTTCGAGCAGACAGCGCGGGCGTGGACGACTCAGGACGCGGCTCATCATGCGTTCAAGGGATTAAGAGGCTGTTGCGAAATTAGTTAAACACCGGTTTGAGACGCGTCCAGCAAATCAAGGCACAAGCGAGAGACAGGAAGGCCTCGTGAACATGAGCATGGCGTTCGTAGCGAATCTTCAGGCGTCGAAACGAGTGAAGCCATGCAATCGAACGCTCGACTGGCCAACGCGTTTTGCCCAGACCACTGCCGTGAGGCGAACCGATTTTTGCGAGCACCGGCGTGATGCCGCGTTCCCGCAAGCGCTGCCGATGAGGCTCGGAACTGTAGCCTCGGTCGCCCTGAACGATTTGTGGTTTATGCAGGGGACGCCCCCGCTTGCCCCGAATGTGCGGAATGGCCTCGACCAACGAATCAAGCTGGGTAATGTCGTGGCGGTTTGCGCCGGTCAGGATGACCGCGAGCGGGATGCCTTGCGCGTCGACGATGAGGTGGTGTTTGCTCCCGAGCTTGCGCCGGTCCGTGGGATTCGGGCCGGTTTTTTTCCCGCCAGCACGGCACGAATCGATGAGCTGTCCACGAGCGCTCGGGACAAATCGATTTCGCCACGACGACGCAATTCGGCCAGCAGCGTTTCGTGGATGCGTTGCCAGACGCCTGCTTCCTGCCATGCGACGAGCCGTCGCCAGCAGGCAGTGCCTGAGCCGCACCCCATCTCCTGCGGCAGCAGATTCCACGCGATGCCTGAGCGTAGTACGAACACGATGCCCGTCAGCACAGCGCGGTCGGGTGTCGGCTTGCGCCCCGCATATTGTCGATTGCGAGGTGCTCGCGCAGGCAGAAGTGGTTCGATAAGTGACCACAGTTCGTCGTCTATGAGTTCTTTAGGCATCGCTTCCTGTCAGGCAAAACAAGACAGAAAGTTAACACCAAGTCAGAAAAGTTAACAGACCAGAAAATTAATTTCGCAACAGCCTCTAAGTCTTTGGGCGATGGATGGCACCACGCTGCGCGTACCCGACAGTCCGGCAAACCGTGAACACTTTGGCGCGCAAGGTTATGCCAGTGGCAAGGTGGCCAGTTATCCGCAGGTGCGCGCCGTGACGCTCACGGCGATTCCAACGCATCTGGTGGCCGATATCAATTTCGGTCGCTACGACACCAACGAAATGGTGTACGCCAAAAGCCTGCTGCCGCAGATCCCGCAAGACTCGCTGACGGTGTTCGACAAGGGTTTTCTGGCCGCAGAAATCCTGTGTGGTCTGACGATGAACGCGCCCAATCGTCACTTCCTGATTCCGGCCAAAGCAAATACCTGCTGGGAAGTGATCTCCGGTACCGCTGACGATGCGACGGTGCGCATGCGCGTCTCGCCGGAGGCGCGCAAAAAGTGTCCGGCTTTGCCCGAATACTGGAATGCGCGGGCGATCCGAACCATCGACGCGCGTGGACGCGAACGCGTGCTGTTGACTTCGCTCGGGGATCGCCGACGCTTCAAACCTGCCGATATCGTTGCCTGCTACGAGCGTCGCTGGCAGATCGAAACCAGCTACGGCGAGCTCAAGCAATCGATGCTGGGTTCGGAGTTGACCCTGCGCAGCCGCACCGTCGAAGGGGTGTATCAGGAGATATGGGGTGCGTTGATCGCCTACAACCTGATTCGCCGTGAGATCGCCAGCGCCGCATGGGAGGCGAAACTCGCACCGACCGACATCAGCTTCGTGCGCGCCCTCCATACGATCCAGCACGAACTCATGTGGGCCGCCCTCACGCCGGCCTATGCAAAGTTGCCCGCATGCCTTCGGCGCCTGCGCGAACGGCTCAAGTCTCTTCCGAATGAAAAACGACCCGGGCGCGCATGCGACCGGGTCGTCAAATCCCGCCCTTCACGTTACTCCGTCCGGTATCTTAGAAAAGACCTTAACTGAACGGCATTAGCGCTATGCGCCGGTTTTTTTTCGCCCCGGCGTTTGCTGAACAGTTCTAAGCAGGGGCTTTTTGCGCATGATTTGGTGCGACCAAGCCGGAGCACCAGCATAGACTAGCGATATCAACCGCGTCCCTGACGCATCGAACCGCCGGATTCCGGCAACAAGTCTGCCCTGGGGGACGTCCTCCTTTCACGGGCGACACCGGGGTGCCACGCAATGAGGACCCCATGATTCAACAGGCCACTTCTCAAGCTGTTCACGTCTCGATCGCGCAGATCGAAGACGCGATCAACGTCTGGCGCAATCGCAATCCGTCGATGTTTGAAACGGACGTGCTGGTGCTTTGCGCCGAAGCACGCTGTCTTGCCGATCTTTACGGCGAGATGATATTCACGCGCGAAGCATCGATTTCGCGCGATACGCTGACGCAGGCACAACTGGCGGCACTGGTCGGCGCGCTGGCGTAACCCACTACCGCTTTTTCAGCGTCAATCGACGCAACGAACGGCCGCGCGAGCGGCGTACTCAACTTGCCCCATCGGGACCACGTCCCCTGGGGCGTTGGTTCGTGGGGCTTTTCCTTTTCAGGTACCCCATGAAAGTTACTCCGTCGCAACTGGTTCAACTTCTTTGCGCCTTTGTCCCGAAGCGTCTGCCGGTGCTGATTACTGGCCGGCCGGGCATCGGCAAGAGCGATATCGTCGATCAGGCTGCCAAGGCAACGGCTCACAACCTGCTCATCAGCCATCCGGTTGTCGAAGATCCGACGGACTCCAAGGGCCTGCCGTTTCCGTCGCCCGACGGGAGCGTCGCTCGGTTCCTGCCGTTCGGCGATCTGGAGCGGGCGTTGAACGCGACCTCTCCGCTGCTGTGGTTTCTCGACGACTTCGGACAGGCGTCGCCGGCGGTGCAGGCCGCGAAGATGCAATTGCTGCTTGCGCGGCGCATCGGTGAGCATGTGCTACCGGATTGCGTCACGTTTGTTGCGGCCACCAACAGGCGCAACGACAACGCGGGCGTAACGGGCATCCTCGATCCGGTCATCTCGCGTTTCGCGACGGTGGTTGAGCTCGAGCCGACGATCGTTGACTGGACGGACTGGGCGGTGGCCAACAACGTGCCGCCGGCACTGGTTGCGTTTCTTCGCTTCCGGCCTGACCTGCTGTCCGTGCAGAAGACATCGCGCGACATCGAGAACTCACCGAGTCCCCGTTCGTGGGGATTCGTCGCCCAGACGATGGGTGTGGTGCCGAAAGAGCTTGAACTGATCTCGTACGCAGGGGCGGTGGGCGAAGCGGCGGCCGGTGAACTGATGAGCTTTCTCGGTATCTACCGCGAACTGCCATCGCCCGACGCAATCCTGCTCTCGCCCGATACCGCGTCGATTCCCGAAACGCCCGCGGCGCTTTACGCCGTCAGCACGGCGCTAGCAGCGCACTCGACTGAAGGCAACTTCGATCGCGTGCTGACCTATAACGACCGGCTGATCGACGCAGGCCATCGAGAGTTTGCGGCAGTGCTCGCGCGCGATGCGGTGCGCCGCACCCCAGAGCTGCAAAACACCCATGCGTTCATCCGCGCGCAGGGTGGTCCGCTCGGCCAGATCATTCGCGGCCAGTAAGCGAACGGATCAGGCGCTGAGGTCTTTACCTGCTGTTCCTCGGTCTCTCTGCTGTTCCCTGTTGCCACGGCCCGCCTCGCGCGGCCCGTGGCTTTTTTATTTCCGCTGCATCCAATCCCTATCTTTTCTGGAGTTATCCATGAACATCACTGAACTGAAATCGAAGGTCATGCTGTCCGCTGTCACCGTCTCCTGCTGGCAGGCACGGCGCTTCGATCTGAAGGCGACCGAAGCGGTGGAGACGGCGCACCAGACCAAAGGCATCGGCCGCTTTAACAAGCGTCTGCTGCCCGAACACGCGCCGAGTTATCACGAGGTGACGTCTATCGGCAACCGCATCCGCGCGTACTACTACAACCACACGTTGCAGTACGACCAGCTGGGCGTGCGTCTGCTGCCGACCATGATCTACATGGACGTCGCGGACCAGTTGCGCAAGATGAAAGATGAGTTTGATCTGGCGGTCTCAGTCTTCCTGACGGACTATCTTGACCTGAAGGAAAAGGCGCGAGACGAGCAGAAAGACCTGTACAACGAGGCCGACTATCCGACGCTTGCCCAGATGCACGGCAAGTTCGGCGTCAGGCTGTCGGTCCTGCCGTTTCCCGACGCTAGCCAGTTTGGCGTCGAGTTGCCGCCTGACGTTCTGACAGATCTGCGCTCTGAAATCGACCAGCAAGTACTCGCCTCGATCTCGACTGCGAATAACGACCTGGTCGGGCGGCTGTACGAGGCAGTCTCGAAACTGGCGGACCGCCTCTATGGTGCGACCGACGTCCGTCTTGGCGTCACGAATCAGGTGCGCGAACTGTGCGATCTGTTGCCGAAGCTGAATTTCTCCAACGATCCGAAGTTGAATCACATTCTCGAACAGGCGAAAAAGCATCTTGCCGTGCACTCGGGGGCGGATCTGAAAGAGTCACGCGTGCTGCGTTCACAGGTTGCCGCCAAGGCCTCGGAAATCGAGGGGCTGATGGCGGCGTTCAAGGGCGGTGCACCGGATCAGATGGCTGAGCAGGCAACACCGTTCGCATCCTTCGAGCCGGTCAAGCCGCTCGCAATGCCGGAGCCGACGCCGCTTCTGCGACTCGTCGCGTGAGGTGGTCATGGACCCGCGAATCTCGAAGCAACGCACCGCACTGGTCCTCGATCAGCCGTTTTTCGGAGCGCTCGCGCTCCGGCTGAAGGTAGTCGAAGATCCGTCGTGCAAGACGTTCTGGACGAACGGTGAGGCGCTGGGCTACAACCCGGCCTACCTCGCCAGCCTGAACGATCTGGAGACTCGGGGCGTGCTCGCGCATGAAGTCCTGCACGTGGCCAACGGCCATTGCTGGCGCATGGGCGACCGCGATCCCGATCTCTGGAACGATGCCTGCGACCACGCGATCAATCCGATCGTGCTGGACGCCGGCATGCTGCTGCCGAAAGGCGTTCTGGTCGACGCCCGGTTCAAGGGCAAGTCGGCCGAGGAGATCTATGGCATCCTCGCGCAGGAAAAGCGGCAACGGGAGAAGCAGAGGCAGGCTGAAGGGAAGCAGGGCGGGGGCAACGGCAGCAACACGAGCAATAGCCCGCCACAGTCCTCATCCGGTGCGAACGGCGCGAACACACCGTCCACACCTCCCGCAGCCGGCCCGTCGCCCGACGTCGCACCCTCCTGTGGTGAGGTCCGTCAGTACACCGCGGACGACAAGGCACAGCAGGAAGCTGACTGGAAAGTAGCCGTGCTGCAGGCGGCGAAGGCCGCAAAGATGCGCGGCGCACTGCCTGGATCGCTGGCTGGCATGGTGGTCGATGCTGTTGAGCCTGCTGTGGACTGGCGTCCGCTCCTGCATCGCTTTGCGCAGGAATCGTCGCCGACTGACTACAGCTTCGCGATGCCGCACCGGCGGTATCTGCATATGGGCCTGTATCTCCCGTCGTTGAATGAACCGGCGGTGGGGGATGCAGTGTTCGTGCGTGACTCCAGCGGTTCGCTGTGGGACGAAACGCAAGCCCAGTTTGCGGCGGAAATCATCGCTGTGAACGAAGGCGTGCGGCCGCGGCGGCTGATCGTGATGGATTGCGATACGCGCGTGACACAGATGCAGATCTTCGAGCGCGGTGACGCGGTCGACTTCGATCTGCAGCCTGTTCGCGGCGGTGGCGGCACTTCGTTTGTCGAGCCGTTCAGGCGGCTGGCAACGGAGGGTATTCACCCGGCGTTTCTCGTATATCTCACCGACATGGATGGCCGCTTTCCCGATGAGGTGCCGTCGTATCCCGTGCTGTGGGCATCGACAACGCCGCTTAAGCGGGCCAGGAAGGCGCCGTTCGGTGACATGGTTGAAGTGATCTGCTAGTGGGCTCTGTAGTCGCCCATCCCCTTGACCCACCCGGCTACTGCAGCCGGGTTTTTTTTGACGATCGATTTCACAAATTTCACGGCCGGATTCCATCGGCTCAGACACCGACGCTACGCACATTTTCTAATCGAATCAGCGATTTGAAGTATGGCTTGGCTGATATTGCGGTTTGAAATCTGTAGAAAGCAACCTGATCCGGCTCAGGTTCCTATTGCAAAAATCGCAAGGAAGGCGCCGTTTTCGATCGGGCCGGGCGCGATATTTGCAGAATGAGGGTCAATTTGCCGACCCATGTACTTGCAGTCTTAACAAAGTCTCGTTGCGAAGGCGATGCATTGCCGCAAGGATTTTTGTTGATGTTTTACAGAAAAGCTCGCATTTCACAATCGGTCGAATAGGTCGAGCTGCCGAGGGTCTCTCCTGGTGCCATCAACGCGCACATTCGCCGACTCACGCGCAGGAGGCTGTTCGACCCGAAAGAACTCTGGATCGACGCCCGCGTTCTGAGCCGCGCGCAGCCAATGCGGGTGGTCGCCAAGTCCGTTCCATTCATTGCCCCTCGCATCGCGATAGAGCGGCGGGTGGTCGAGGTCATGCTGAATAGAGTCAGCGAGCGCTTGAATAGTGATGCCAAATTCTTCCATCCGGCGGCGGATCCAGATGATCAACCGGTCGCGGGCTTCGCCGTCAACAATTCTTCCCTTCATGAACCAGCAGTTTTCTCGTAGATGTGGTGTTGTGAGATATAGCGGCAGGGTGGCTCCGAACTTCGTCGCCGTTGCCGACGCCCCGGGGCGTTAGGTTCGACGGTTATGCGCGCTTGCGCGCTGCCTCGCCGAACGATTCTCCCGCGCGAAAGCGGTCAAGCCGGTCACTCGCATCAGCGACGGCAGCGAGTGGAGCGCGGCGCAACTGGTAGTCGTAGGTCGAGACAATGGCCGCAAACTGCTCGAACCCGTCTTCGTGCAGCGACCACACGCCATGGTCCCGGCCGCGATCAAACGCGTCCGTGATCACGTTCTCCGCATCGCGCATCTGCTCGAATGTCGCTTCGCCGTATCCAGCCTCGGCAAGCAGACCCGTCAGTATCATTGCCTGACAGAGCGTTTGGGCGGCGTTCACGTTGCCCATCGTGAGGCGCATTGCGTCAAGCGCGATATGGACCTGCAGGGCAAGCCGATCGGCTTCGTGCCGGGGCATGGGCAACAGCAGGGTCTTCTTTTGCCGTGCGCGCGCCGCATTGGCGCCGCGGGCGAACGGAATCGGTCTGGTCATCGGGGTGTATGCATCGTGTAAAGCGTCGCGGCAGAATCCCACACCACAGCAGGTAGGGTGCCGGTTCCCGGAAAGCTAACGTTTTTTCTGTAGCTTTCCGCGTTATCAGCCTGATCCGGATCACGCGACCCGATAGGGCGTAGCAAGGTTGCTTTACATATTCAGACAGTCCCGCCTATCAGGTACCGGCGAAAGCTCCTCGATTTGATCGTTCTTTCGGTCTGCTACAGGACGGCCCAGACTTAAAAATAGCAGCATGTCTGAAGCTACCGAAAATCCCCTGCTCAAGGTGCGCCCGCTCGAAGAGAGTGCGGTGCAGATGTTCTTTGCGTCCGTCGCTCCGCTGCGTGAATTCTTCGAAGCCAACGACGTTGCCGAAATCATGGTGAACAATTTCGACAACATCTGGGTCGAGCGGCGCGGGGAAATGCATCGCCTTGATCTGACGCTGAACCAGGCGACGCTGAACGGCGCAATTCTTTCGCTTGCCGCATCTGTCGAAAAATCAGCGAAGGCGGGCACCGCACAGGGCATCATCAATGCTGGTCACAAGGGGCTGCGTATCGCGGCCGTGATGCGTCCCACCGCGATTGACGGGCACGCAATGTCGATCCGCAAGCACAGCGACAAGCAACTGAGTCTGCCCGATTACGTCGCCATGGGCGCCTTCGCCCGCGTGAACGCACGACACGAGCACAACGACGAGAAGCTGTTTTACCCAGGCATCGAAAACGAAGGTCTGATGGCCGCGGTCAGCGAACTGATTGTCCGGCGCAAAAACGTGCTGGTCGCAGGCGGCACATCAACGGGTAAGACGACATTCCTGAACGCGCTCGCCGCGCAGGTGCCACAGGATCAGCGCGTCATCACGATCGAAGACACGATGGAGCTGAAGCTGCGCGTGCCCAATCTCGTGCGCTTCCTGTCGAACCCGGACAAGGGTGTCACAACACAGGCGCTCGTCGCGTTGTGTCTGCGCTTCCGGCCCGACCGGATCATCGTAGGTGAAGTGCGTAGCGGCGAGGCGTTCGACTTCATCCAGGCACTGAGTACCGGCCACGACGGGGGTCTGGGCTCGATTCACTCCAACGACGCGCGTGGCGGTCTGAGCCGTCTTGAAAGCCTCGCGATGCTGGGCATTCCTCCCGGCAGCCGATGGGACCTTGCCGACATGCGCAAGGCCATCGCCGACTGCTTCCACTACGTCATCCATCTGCGCCGCACCGGCGAGTTGCGGCACGTTTCCGAGATCGTCGAGATCAAGGGGTTCAAGGATGGGGACTATGTCCTCAACCGCGTTTTTTAATTTACAGGAGCTGTTCCATGAAGAAGTCCCTCAAGTCGGTGAAGTCGCGTCTGCGAGCCCTGTCGGTCGCAGCGTATCAACGCTTTCTGAGCCGTCGCGAGATCCGCTCGACCATCGTCGCCGCCAGCCTTGCGTTTTTCACGCCGTTCGCGTCGGCTGTGAGCCTGAGCGATCTGGGCGCGGCAAGCGACGTCATCTGTCTGATCCAGGCATACATCAGCGGACCATGGTTGTACGGCATCGGCATCGTGCTGATCATCGTTGGCGCGGTCGCAATCGCCAGTTCGGAAAGCACGATCGGCAAGCTGATCTCGTCGGTGCTGGTCGGCCTCGGTCTAGCTGCGTGCGCGGTGAACATCGTGAAGAACCACCTCGGCATCTCGTACACCTGTGCGTAACCAGACCAAAGTCAGCCGGGGCTTGTCGCTTCCGCGCCAGATGGGGGGTGCGGATCGCGGGCTGGCCATCGCAAACGGAACGCTTACGTTGCTGCTCTGCTATTCGAGCATGACGCTGGCGTTTCTCGCCGTGGGTATCGTCATCCACTGGGTGTTGCGCTGGAAAAGCAGCCGCGACCCGTGGTGGCGCGACGTCATGCTCGTATACAACCACTATCCCGACCTGCACGAGCCGCTGCCGTCCGCGAAGTTTTCCGCGCGATTCAAGCGGCCTTACGGTTTCGATCAGGATCTTCCATGCTGAAAAGAATTGTGCGCCGGCCGGTGCAGGAAATTGCACCGTGGGCAACCATGGTCACGCCCGAACTCGTCCTCGACAAGGACGGGTCGCTGCTGACCTGCTTTACGTTTGAAGGGGTCGATGCCGACTCGCCCAACGCCGACGACATCTCGTCGATGCGCACGAATCTGGACAACGCGTGCAAGAATTTTGATCATCGGATCACGGCGTGGTGGCGGCTTTCCCATCGACGCGTGCGCGGTGCGATTGACGGTGAGTTCACTGCGGACATCGACGCGTACGTGGACAAGATCAACCGCAATCACGTAAGCAGCGGAAAGTTCTTCCGCAATACCCACTCGCTCTCGCTCGCCTACACGCCGGAAACAGGCATCAACAAGGTGTTCGACAAGGTCGCCTACCATATGACGGTGGGCGGCAAGTCGATGATGTCGGCGCTTGTCGAGACGGCGAAAGACACGTTCTTCGCCCGTAGTGCGTTTGTCTTCGATCTGGAGCGCATGACGTCCGACATCAAGCGTTTCGAGTCGATTCTCGATGCGTTCAAGGGTGGCATCACGCGTCTGAAGGCAAAGCGGCTGGAATTGCAGATCGCACTCGCGTACCTGCATCAGACGGCCAATCCGTCCGTGCCGCCACGTCGCGTACGCTACCCGGTCACGATGCTCGATACGCACCTGACGGAAAGCACAGTCGTCTACGGTGCCGAACACCTGATGTTCGAGTCGGCGCACGGCGTGCGATACGCCAAGATCGTGGCCGTCAAGGAATGGATGGGTTTCCAGGAAGCGGCGCTCGACGTGCTGTCGGAAGTTGACGCAGAACTCGATATCTGCGTGATGTTCCGCTTTCTGGACACCAGCAAGGCAAAGCAGTACATCGACAAGATTCGCAGCTTCTACAAGATCGCAGCGTTCAATCCGTGGGCGATTATCAAAGGGTTTTTCGCCAAGGAAGAGCAGAAGAACGAGAAGGGCCGCATGATGCTTGCGGACGAAGCGGAAGAAGCGCTCGCGAAAATCACGGCAGAGGGACAGCAGTACGGATTCGCCAACGTGTCGGTCATCGTCTACGGCAATACCGCAGAAGAGTGCGACGACGCGACGAGCGAAGTGGTCGGCAAGATCGGCAATGCCGGTTTCGGGGTAGTTCTCGAGCGCGACAATCTTGCGGCCGCGTGGAACACCACGCTCCCAGGTCGCTGGGACAAGCAGAAGCGGCTGCAGTTCGTTGAAACGCCTGCGGTGTCGGATATCGCGCCCGTGCGCAGCGTAGCCGAGGGCAGTACCGTAAACGACTGGTTGACGCAACAGTCCGGCCAGAAGACCGGGCCGCTGACCATGCTCCCGACGCGCCACAAGACGCTGCAGCGTGTGAACCTGCATCGGCCCGGCGGCGCTTCGCACCTGCTGGTGCTCGGGCCGATCGGCATGGGCAAGTCGATCATGCTCAACTTCCTCATGTCACAGACGGGCCGCCACTGCGCCCGGCGCGTGCGCTTCGACAAGGACCGCTCGACACGCATCCCGACCGTGCTGGCCGGTGGTCGCTTCATCGATGCGACGGGACGTTTCGAGGCGGCGACGTCAGTCAATCCGCTTTCCCTCCTGAGCGACAAAAAGCATTTCCCCTATGTCGCCGAATGGGTGCAGATGGCGATCGAAGATGATTCGTTTCGTTGCAGCAAGGCAAACGAGCGGGAGATTTTCGAGGCCGTCGTCACGCTCGGCGAAGGCTACGGTCCGGAGTTCTGGACGCTCTCGTTCCTGAACACGATTCTTCCGGCCGAGCTACGGGAGCGTCTCGCGGTCTGGACAAAGGGCGAGAAAAACGGTCGGTTCTTCGATCACGTCGACGACGCCTTCACGCTGTCCGACGACATCTCCATCGAGATGGGCGACCTGTTCAACAACTTCCCGGTGGCCGCCGCCCTCTTTATGGATTACGCCTTCTACCGGATCGCGCAGTGGCTTGACGGCAAGCGCTACACGGTGATCGAAGTCGAGGAGGCGGGGTTCTTTTTCCAGAATGAACGCTTCTACAGGCGGCTGGAGATCTGGGCAGTGACCATCCGGAAGCTGAACGCTACCTTGATGATGGCGACGCAATCGCTCGCGCAGGTCGCGCGAATTGCGGACTTCGAAGTGCTGAAGGAAAACATCCCGAACATCATCTATCTGCCAAACCCGGATGCGAAAAACAACCTGCATCTGTACCGCGACAAGTTCGGCCTCACGCTCGACCAGATCGACATGATTGCGCAAGCTGCGCCAAACCGCGACTACCTGTGGGTAACGCCGTCCCAGACACGCATGCTTCAGGCGAACTTCCCGAAGGAAACGCTCGCGGTGCTGCGCTCGGACGGTCGCGCGCAGGCGGTGCTCGACAAGCACTTCACCTCGGGCTCTGCTAACTGGCGGGAAGGGTATCTCGCCGAAATGATGACACTCGACTGATCTCCAACGGGAATATCCAACATGAAAAAGATTCTGGCACGCCTTGCCCTGACCGCCGGCGTGACGTTCTTCGCGTCGCAAGCCGCACACGCGCAATTGACGGTCATTGACCCGACAAACCTGATCCAGAACACGATCACGGCGCTCAAAGCCGTGAAGACCGAGGTCTACCAGGACAGCAACATCGCCTACCAGTACCAGATGATGGCCAACCAGTTGCTTCAGGCTACCAACCTGGATCCGACCGCCATGAAGGCACAGTACGACCAGATTACCGGGGATATCACCAAGTACAAGCAACTCGCCGACAACGCGGCGAGCCTCTATGGGGATCTGCAGAACGGCAACCAGTGGCTGTCGCATGTACAGACCATGATCACGCGCTCTGGCAAATCGAACGCGCAGTGGTTCGCGGATATGGGAACGCTCTACAACCAGCGAGACAGCCAGGCCACACAGTTGATGCAGACCGGGAACAACGTGCTTCAACATGTGCAGGCGCTTGCGCAACGGCGTCAGGATCTGCAGTCACAGATGTCACTCACCCCGACCGCGCAGGCCACGGCAGAACTCACGACGCATTACCTTGACATCGTGTCGAGCCAGATGAGCGACCTGCTGCAGATGACCGCGGGTAAGGCGCAGAAGGACGCACAGCAGCAGTCGGTTGACAACGCGGAAGACAAAAGCCGGTCAGCGAACGCAAAAGCATTCCTGGACCAGCAGGCGGCCGAACGTGCGGCTTATGGCAATTGATGGATCCCCGAGTCAATCATGATGCTTCATAAGCTGAAGAGTCTGCTCGCCGTTTCCCTGTTGGCACTGACCTCGATCATCGCGTCGCCGGCGTTCGCTGACACTTCTGCGCCAGCGGGTGCGAGTGGAACGGCCGCTAATCCCTACGTGAGCGCGGGCGAGACGGCAGCGGGCAATGCCCGGGCGATCGACAAGATCACGGCGCTGTTTTCGTCGGTCATGGATACGGCTGTCGCCGCCTCCCAGAGTATTCAGAAAGAATCCGACAAATTCGCCAGTGGGCTTGCGGTTATCACCGTCGTCCTCGCGGCCGTGCGGTTTGCCGCGACGAAAGACCCTGTAATGGCATGGGTCGCGCTGTTCGAAGAACTCGGGATTCTCGGCATTTTCGCGTCGATCTACGTTGGGTTCGCGAGCTGGGCACCGAACTTCTACAAGTGGTTCGTCTCCATGGCCAACGATATCGGGGGCGCTAACATGACCAGCGCGCTCAGCATCATGGGTAACGCTGCAGGACAGGTTTTCGATTCCGCTGTACAGGCGTGGTCCGGGATAGGCTTCCACCTGACCATGATCCCCGACATCGTTATCGCGACGATTCCACTGTTTCTGGCGTGGGCGCTGCTGTCCGTGACGTCCATCATCTTTGTGTTCTTCATCAATATCGGGCAGTTGCAGTTCGCCGCCGGTGTTGTGATGGGCCAGATCGCTTTCGCCCTGGGCTTCTCTTCGTTCACGCGCGGTTACTTCAAGACGTGGCTGGACTACATGGTAAGCGCGGGCATGTATATCGTGGTCGCTGCGATCCTGATGCGTCTAGTTACTCATAGCATGGTGGACGCGGTTCACGATGCTGCCGCACTGGGTCTGACTACGTCTGGCGCTGCCGCCCAGGTGTTTGACCTCGCATTCTTCGTCTTTCTTGTTTCCTTCGAGATTCCCAAGATCGCAGGCATGTTTGGCGGCGGTGCAAACGCGAGCGGCGCGGTCATTGGGAAGATCGCGAAGACAGCGACGGCGGGAGTGGTATGACGCTGCACGCATCCACGACGAGCGATGCGCTGATGACACAGCATCAGCGACGCGTCGATCTTATTGCGCAATGCGCCAACGAAGTGAGCAAAGGCGAGTTCTCGCGGAAATGGATGACCGTGCTGGACTCGTGCGCGGCGTGGTTTTCCTCGTTGCCGCTCAGCCCCGACCTCTATCGTGAGCCAGGCGGTGCCTTCCGTTGCACCGTGGAAACTGCTTTCTATTCCATGCGTCTGGCGGGTGGCCAGAAGTTCGGTACCAATCTGCCATCCGAGCAACGCCGGCGCATCGAGCCGCAATACAACTACGCAGTCTTCCTCGCTGCTGTCTGTTCCCGGCTCGACGAGCCGTTCCGATATTTCGTGATCGAACGTGACAAGGATCAGCAGGCCTGGAATCCGTCAGTTCATGGCGCGGTGGGGCCGTGGCTGGGCGGTTCTGCATATCGCGTTTCACGCCGGGCGCAACCGCTTGCGGTCGAGCGGATGCGCACGGGCATGCTGGCGCAGGTTCTCGTTGGTTCTGGCCTCCTTTCCGAGCTCGATGGCGAGGTGCAATCGGACCTGTTTGGAGCGATCAACCCGAACATGCAGCCTCTGGGAGCGGAATCGCTCCTCCATAAGGTTGTGCGCCAAGGGGTGAGCACCGCTGACGAATTTGACCGCAAGGCGCAACGCGCCGTGTTCGCGCCAGTTCAGTTCGACGTGCCATCGGCCGTTCATGTGGCTGCCGAGCTGGCGCCTGTGGTTGCCGTTGCGCCCGTCCCGGATCAGCCCGCCCCATCGCCAGCGCCAGCGCCATCGGCTGCTACCGTCGAGCAGTCGGCACAGGCCGGTGCTTCATCAACCGCGGCGGCGCCGCAGTCGGTCAGTGACCCGGCCCATGCGCCAGTGAGCCCGGTAAGCGTTCCGGCCGCTCCGGTCGGAACCACGGCCCAACCGCTCCCTGAGCCTTCGGCAGGCAGCGTGAAGGCGTCGCCGCAACCATTGCACGAGGCGCTGGGGATCTCGCCGGCTACGGCAACGGCGCAGTCACCGCCGTCGCAGCCTGCCGTCGATCCGTCCGCGATGAAATCCCCTTCCCAGCCGACTGCCGATCGTCGCGATTCAGCACCGCCCGCGGCATTTGATGAGGTGCTCAAGGGAGTACCAAATCTTGTGCGCGAACTGTTTCAGGCATTGCGCGAGGACGTCGCAGCGGGGAAAGCATCGGTCCAATGGAGTGACCAGGGCCTCGTCTTGCCCAAGCGACTCGTCGGGGGCTACGGCGTTAGCAGCAGCACGCTCGTTGAGCACATGCGCAAGCGCAGCCTGATGGTTGCCGACGAAGCGGGCCAAATCACGCTTACGCCGCGCGCTGGCCAACTTATTCTGGATCGCCCGGCATGATTAGTCCCTATATCAATCATTTCCGTCCTATATACGAGCTTCGCGCGGCGGTCTTCTGGCTCGCTGCGATTGTCATGCTGCCGCTCTCAGGCATGCCCTACGCCTGGATTTTTGCACTCGTCGGACTCGCATTCCTTCTGGCGCGGTCGTTCCAGATCTGGCGCGCGCTGAAATTTCGCATGGCCATTTCCACGAAGTGGCTGACGACCTTGCCAATTCCCAAGCTCTTGCAGATCCAGAAGCGCATGCGTGAGGAGGCGAATTCGATGTACCTCGGCATCGGGTTCGAATGGACGCAGAAGCACTGCCAGATTGCCCACGACATCCTGCGCATGCCAACGACGGATATCCCGGGCTTGCCGAAATGGCTCAACAAGACCAAGACGGGCCGCAAGATTGAGGACGCGATCGAGGGCTTGTTCGCGCCCAAGGACAGCATCCGTGATCGCATGCCACAGGGCGCGTCATGGATTCACGGCCTGGAGCCGAAGAAAGGCCTGGTGCCTTTCCATTACAAGTCGATGGGAGGGCACACGGCGGTAGGCGGTACGACGGGCTCGGGCAAGACGCGCACCTATGAAGTCATCTCGACGCAGGTCATTCACCTGGGCGACGTGCTGATCAACGTCGATCCGAAAAACGACAAGGACTGGAAGCTGCGTGCGGAAAAGGAAGCTGCTCGCACCGGCCGGAAATTCCTGTATTTCAATCAGGCGAAGCCGTCGGAGTCTGTGCGACTCGAGCCGCTCGACAGTTGGTCGCAGCCATCCGAAATCCCCGCGCGGATCGCCCAGTTGATGGAAGAGGGGCCGTTCCGGGATTTTGCCTACCTGTTCATCAGCCGCTCGGTGAACGGCGAACTGTACATCGGTGACAAGCCGAATTTGCGCTCGATCCTGAAGTACGCGCAGGGTGGTATCGCCCCATTGCTCGAAAAGGCGCTGCGGCGATTTTTCGTGGAAAAGGGGCTGACGGACTGGGAACAGCAAGTTGCCACAGAGGCAACCCGTCAAAGTCAGCGCAACAATGCAGCGACGCTGGTCGACGGCATGATAGGGCTGTACAGCGCACGATTCGCTTCGCAGGAGCAAGGTCACGAAGCGATCGACGGCCTGATTGCGACCCACACGCATGACCGGGAGCACTACATGCGGATTATCGCGTCCGCGCTGCCGTTGCTTCAGATGCTGGCGACGGGCGAGACGGGTCTCATGCTCGCGCCGAAGGTCGATGACTTCGATGATGAGCGCGAAGTGTGGACCATCGAGAAGGTGATCCGCCAGAAAGCGATTCTGCATATTGGTCTTGATTCGCTATCTAACAGCATTGTGGCCAAGGCTATAGCGTCAATGCTGCTGGCCGACGTGTCGGCCGTGTGCGGATCGATCTATAACTTCTACGAGACGCCGCCCGACGTGGTGCTGATCATCGACGAGGTGGCAGAAGCAATCAACGAGCAGGTAATTCAGATCCTTAACAAGGGGCGTGGTGCTGGCTTCAAGGCATTTGTTGCGTTCCAGACGCGCGCCGACCTTGAAGCGAAGCTCGGAAACGCCGCAAAAATGCTGCAGGTTTTGGGCAATCTGAATAATCAGATCATCCTTAGACTCGAAGATACCGATACGGCGCAATGGTTCTCGGACAAGGTCGGAGAGACTGCGATTCGCAACATCACTATCACTGGTAGTACGAGTACGGGAACCGAAGCGCATATTGGAGAATTTACCGGTGGTGTTTCGCGTTCGCTTCAACTGGAGAAAGCTCCGCTGATTCCAACCCGCCTGATTCACAGTCTGCCCAACCTGCAATATTTCATGCGCATTTCGGGCGCCGCCGTGTACCAGGGCCGCATTCCAATCCTTCAAGGCTGAAAACCTACGCATGTCTGCCGTATTCAAAAAAATTATTCGCGAACACAAGCTGTCATCCCGCCTGATTCCCGTCTTCACGCTGGCGCCGGAGCTTGAGCTTGCCTGCGCGCGCGTGGCCGACTTCATCGGGGAAAAGTTCATGGGCGAGGGCGAGCCGCTCGTCAAGGAGATGCTTGACACCGCAATCGCGGAGTTCAAGCGCACGCGGAAGACGGGCAATCCGCACATTGCATTCATGCAGGGTCTGTTCAGCCACGCGCATCGGCTCTATGCGCGGCGCTACATTGCCCGCGATGGAGAGCGGTACCACGTGTGGCCAACCATGCTCGAACCCGTCACCGCGTTCGAGGCGCGACACACGGGCCTCACGACCGAAATGGTCGAAGAGCGCTGCCCCGAAGTCGTCACGAAGCGCTCCGTGGCTTTCCAACTGGCCGCGCGTGCACTAACGGGCGAAAACTTCCGTCTCTACTTCGAGGACTACGATGTCGCTCACACCTTTCCTGATAGCGAAGCTGTCGAGGGTTGATCTGGATCTGGCGCAACGTGCGCTATCAACGGCGCGCGCGCAGGACGTGATGGATGAATCGCGTCCCGCCGAGTTCACGCGCGGCGCCGGTGCGAGGGCATACGGCATGGCGCTATTCATTTCGCGTCGCCCCGCTCACTTTTACCTGGGCATGTTTGGTCTGATCCTCTTCCCGTTGTACATGATGTCGCGGCTGTTGCCCGTGCTGATCGAATGGGGAGCGCACGCCTATGGCCGGTAGTCGCTTCGCTTCCCACGTCAAATGGTGGTTTTTTCTCGTGCCGCTGCTGGCGCTCTTCGTCATGCCCGCGTTTCCGGACAGGTCGCTATTCTCGGTGCCGCCCGAAGAAGTGGACTCGGTACAGGCCGTCGTTGGGGCCAAACGTGCTGAAGAGGTGGTCACGCTGACCAATACGCGGTTTCGTCGCTGGTTCGTGGACTCTGGCATTATCCGCGCAACACTCGATGCGTCAGGTTCGGGCGAAATCGGTGAGGCGGGCGTCTCGGAGTTCGCACACGGCTGGGTGCACAACTTCTGGCTTGAGGTCTATCGCATCATCTATCGCGCGAGTGTGATGAAGCTCTGGCTAATCGGAACCTTGGTCTTCTGTGTTGCGGCGTTCGTTGACGGCTCCGTGAGGCGCAAGATCAAGGCGTCCGCTGCGGGCTTCGCCAGCCCACTCTCGTTCCACCTTGCCGGACACGGCATCCTGCTCGTGTTCGGGGTCGCATTCGCGGTTCTGGCTGCCCCCATCCCTGTTCTCGCCCAATACTGGATAGCAGTCGCGGCGATTCTAGGTGCCCTGCTCTGGAAGGCATCGTCCTCATTCCAGTAACAAATCTCCCGGAAAGCTGCGGCAAACCACGTAGCTTTCCGGGTTGGGACCGTGAGCCGGATCACGTCTCTCTCCCGAATTCTTCCGCATCCGGTATCCGCTTCTTCCGCTCCCCAGGATGCGCCGCGTACGACTCGGTCGGCGCAGCGCGCGCTTTCGTCCGCCCATATCAGATCCGATCCACGTTTGCCGCAAAAGCAGATTGAAATCGACCATGTTTCGGATACATCTCACTTCGCGGCGTCGTAACAATAAGGTCGTACCGCGCGCGTTGGCGCGCGCTTTCCACAGGGACCCACTATGACCACCATCACGGAAGAGACGAACCTCGAGGCTGCCAGCAATCCTGCGACAGCCCACTCCAATACGGCCATCGACGCTACCACGGCTACTCCCGTGACAGGGCAGGCGACGACGGACGGCGCCGACGGTGGCGAGATCGAGCTCGAATTGCAGCAGATGGAAGATGCCGCGAACACCCTCCAGAAGGAAGGGATGATCAGCGAGGCAGAAGCCACTGAAAAGCGTGAACAGGTCGCACGTACACGCAAGATGTTCCGTGAACTGTCGCCGGCGGAACGCGCAGCGATCGTGCAGCGCCGCCGCGAGATCGGTCGCGAACTGATGAACCGCCAGCTGTCGGGGGCAGCCGTCGTCCAGGCCGCTGTTCGCCTGAATCACACGCGTCTGAAGCCGCTGTTCGAACAGTGGTGGCCTTACCTGAACCGGATGAGCATCAACATGCAGCGCTTCGGCCGCTCGACCTTCGGCGCGGAGGATCAGGGACTCGTAACGGCATTCTTCGAAAAGCAGGTCGGCGACCTGGAAGCCTATGTTGAAGAGCAGCTGAGCGTCGCGCAGGGTTTTCGCGAAAAGACAGAGGTGCGCCTGCGCGAGCAGGGGGACATCGTGTTTGCGCCAAGCGTCACCAAGCCGTCGCTGGAAATTGATGTCGAGGCCTACTCGCGCTTCTCGATGCGGCTTCTATCGCTCCTGATGAAGTTCGATAAGGTGATGGACCATTTCGATTTTCTCGTCTGGAACGGCGTGCGCGACCAGTCCGACGTCGACGAGGAAACGACGCGATTCCTCCGCAAGTTCCACCCGATCGGCGTGCGGGGCTATATGACCCATCTGCGCCTGATGACCACGGTGCGCGGCCGCTAACGGGACCTATCACCATGCTCGAGGGGCTCAATCCGCAGCAGCGTGAGGTCGCAGAACAACGCCGGCACTGCGTTGCGATCGCATGCCCCGGCGCGGGCAAGACGAAGACCATCGCGGCAAAGGCGGCGCTGCTTCTGTCAAACCCCGATGCGC
The DNA here is from genome assembly GCF_003634845.1 of Paraburkholderia sp. RAU2J. Classification (NCBI taxonomy): domain Bacteria; kingdom Pseudomonadati; phylum Pseudomonadota; class Betaproteobacteria; order Burkholderiales; family Burkholderiaceae; genus Paraburkholderia; species Paraburkholderia sp. RAU2J. The sequence continues at coordinate 314,382 of NZ_RBXG01000004.1, read as the reverse complement.
TCGTCGGCGCCGTGACGTTCAGCAAAGACGCGGCCGTCGAGTTGCGCGACCGCATTCTTGCGCTTGCCGGAGACGGTGCAAAAAAGCGCCTGATTGCGGGGACGTTTCACTCGCTCGCGTTCAAACAGCTTGGGAAACGGGATATCGCGTCCGACGGCGATCGCATGGGGCTCGTCGCACGGGTGATCGCCGAACTTGGATTGAACTGGAAGCCCGAAGAGGTGGTGCCCGTCATTGAGCGCATCAAGACCAATTTCGGCCGTGTCGAGGCGGGTACTGCTGACGCCCAGATATATGCGGCCTATCAGGAAGCGCTCGAGCGCAACGGCAAGATCGACTTTCAGGACATGCTTCGTCTTGCAGTCGCCGGCATGGAACAGGGCGACATGGCTCCGTACCGGTTCACCGATCTGCTTGTTGATGAGTTCCAGGATACGGACCCGTTGCAGTATCGATGGGTCGAACTGCATGCGAAAGCGGGTGCGCAGGTCACCGTCGTTGGCGATGACGACCAGAGCATCTATGGGTTCCGCGCCGCGCTCGGCTTCAGGGGAATGGAGAGCTTTGCTGACACGTTCAACGCGCAACGCGTGGTGCTGGGCATGAACTACCGGTGCTACGACGAAATTCTCTCGGCGGCTGACAGGGTGATTCGTAACAACGCCGATCGCGTTCCAAAAATCCTGCGTGCGGACAGGGGCTCTGGTGGCACTGTCGCGACGAAACGGTCCGACGACGAGTATGCGGACGCGGTAGCCGCCGTTGAGACATTGCACCCGCTCCTGACGGTAGGCAAGTCCTGCGCGATCCTCGCCCGCACCAACCGGATTCTTGACCCGATCGAAGCCGTATGTCGCTCGCACGGCGTCCCGTACTTCCGCGCCTCCGGCAGTTCCGTCCTGAACGGGCCGCAAGGCGCGCTGATGTGCAATCTGCTACAGGTCGCGGAGGAGCGCAAACAGAACGGCCTGGATGCGGTCCTCGGCTACATGGGGATGAGTACACCGCTGCTGGGCGCGTTGCATCGCGACATGGGCCCAGTACTCATACAGCGCCTGAAGAAGGATCTCGTCGCGATCGGTCTACCCGAAGATACCGCAACGGTGTACCGGAGTTTCATGAAGCGACTGTCGGAGTGGCAGGAGATGTGCGAGCGGCGCTTTTACTCGCTCGTGCTTGACGGCGTGCTTGAGTTGATGATGACGTATGCGAAGGGCGATCAGGCGATCCGCGCAATTCAGGGAACCTATGATGTTCTGTCGCGATTGAGCGGGACCTTTGCAGAGCGCATCGAATATCTGAAACGGGACAACAACAAGCCAACGGACGGTGCGCTGGTGCTCACGACCATGCACAGTTCCAAGGGGCTCGAATGGGACCACGTGTGGATCTCGCGGGCTGAGGAAGGGGTCATTCCTGACGAGAAGAGTACCGAGTCCGAAGAGCGTCGTCTGTTCTACGTCGCCATGACCCGCGCGCGGGACACACTCACTATCGCTACCATCAAAAAGAACCCTGTTTCGCGGTTCCTCATCGAATCGGCCATTGCGTAGTTCGGGACGTCGACGACCGTCCGCGCTGTGATCGCTCGGCCCGACGACATCCCCGGCTCCGGATGCAACAGACGGCGAATTCCTCTTTTGCGATATGCGAATCGCCGCTTGGCACAGCGGCGATTTCGCGTTCCTCGCTCAGTATTCGAACGCTGGCGACGAGAAGTGCTCAGGCCGTGCGCGCGGTGCGGTCGCTGTTCCCCGCTGAGGCAGGACCCGCACGCACCACACCAACTTCCCCCCGCGCAACGGTGCCGGCGATGCGGCGAAGTCGCTCGTCGACCGCTAGCCGGAAGACATTCTTAATGGGAAAGTTGCTAGGGCGTGTTCACACTATTTGAGCCCATCGACAATGAGGGCGAAATTGATGAAGGCGAGGAACATCACGTCCAGCTTGTCGAATCGGGAGAAGATGCGGCGAAAGCCTTTGAGGCGGCGAAACAGGCGTTCCACTTCGTTTCTGCGCTTGTACATTTCGCGATCATATTCCCACGGTTCAAGCCGGTTGCTTTTGGGTGGAACAACCGGAATGAATCCCAGGTCGAGCGCCAGTTGTCGTGTTTCGTCGCCTTCATACGCCTTGTCCATCAGCAGATGCAGTGGCCGATTGGGCGAGCCGAGTCTTTGCAACAGGGCGCGCCCCTCTGGCGCATCGCCTGCGTGGCCGGGAGACAGGGAGAACGTTATGGCTGTTCGAGCATCCGCGGCAACCATATGAATCTTGGTGGTCCATCCACCTCGGGACTTTCCGATTGCTTGAGGTCCGTTTTTTTTAATGCACCGGTGCCATCAGGATGAACCTTTATCATCGTGCTATCCAGCGAGACCGCTTCGATCCTGATGCGAATGACCTGCTCACGCTGCAATTCAGTGAACACACGATCCAGCACGCCATTCCTGGACCAGCGGTTCATTCGTGTGTAGATCGTGTGCCACCGACCAAAACGTTTGGGCAGTCCACGCCATTTGCAACCGTGCTCGGCCACATAAAGAATCGCATTCAGCACCTGCAGGTTTGTCAGGCTTACATTGCCGCGCTGTCGCGGCAGGCAATGCTCGATCCGCTGATATTGGGTTTCGGTGATTTCCATCACCGAAGTATACGATCAAATGCGATTAGTGTGAACACGCCATAGTGAAAAAGAGCATAGCGCCGATCGCCACCATGAAGAATGTGGCCGACAGGGTAATAACCGTCGATCCCAGCTGGGCGAACAATGGCGCCGTCGACGCGATCGTGGGTGCTGCCGCGATGATCCGGTACAACGGCGTGAGGTTTTGGATGACGCTTTCCGGTGCAACGGCGGTGGCAATAACCAGCCACCAGAATAGCAGTACCGGAATCGCAACCGTACTTGCCGCCATACACACGACGAGGAATCGCGAAACTGCAACGAACTGGCCAACATAGTTACGCGGATCGAGCATCGACTGGATACGCATTTCGATGTAGTCCGGCTCTGAGACTGACCCCGCCACCACGCCATTGATGATGATATGGCAGTCCGTTGACCGGGTGGACCGCGCAAAGTCCGATCGCAGTCGACTCAGTTTCTGGCGCCGTGCATACTCAAGCGCAAACGCGATGAGCGCGGCGATGCCTGCGGCCTGAATTGGCGTATCGCCGCAGGTGGCCAAGGTCAGCACCGCGAATGCCAACGCGAAGACGGCTGAAACGAGGGCTGCTGAGCCCCAAAACTGACTACGGATTCGGAGATTGTTCACCATGCACCTCGCGATTGAGAATCGGTGTGGTAGGGGTTGAGTGTTTTCATCAACTGTTTTTCCGGATTAATTGTGAGATGTAGCGTCAGGTGGTGCCGGCGGCCGCACGTGAGAGCTGCTGGACGTTGCTTGGGCTTTCGATGGTCAGGTCGCTTTTGCGTTTGATCTGGCCTTCGAGCGAGGCGCGCGGGCCCAGGCGGATCGTCCCGTAGTAGTAGACGTTGCCTTTTACGCGACCGTTGATTTCCAGGACACCGCGAGCATGTACATCGCCTTCGACGGTGCCATCGACGCGAACATGCTCGCCTTCTACCTGACCTTTCACCATGCCGCCCTGTCCGATGTGCAGGAGACCGGCATTCGAAACGACGTTGCCGTCAACGATTCCGAAGCAGCTGATGCCGTGATCGAGAATGACGTTGCCGTGAATGGAAAGGCCCGGCGACAGGAGGGTGACGTTAAGCGGTTGGGGCTTCATCGGTTAGAGCCTCGTCAAAAAAGTTGCACGTCGCCCGACTTGCCGGGCTGTGCTTTGGGTTGTGCGGGAGGGTTGGGTTCAGGCGACCCTTCGTTGCTGGCCGACGCCGCCGCGTGACGCGTGACGTGGTGCAAGGGGTGCAATGCTGGACGTGTTTCGACCTTTGCTGCGTCCTGTGCTGGTGCAGTCACAGCAGCCTTGGGCTGAGCCGGCGCGGGTTGCGCACCGCGAGCGATCGGGGCTGCCATAGATAAGGGCTGAGACGGCTGAGACGGCGGCGTTGGGGGCGCAGCGGGGGGCGGCGTAATCGGCGTCGACTGGCGCTGTACGCGGATCGGAGACGCAGCGGCGACACTCTGTTCAGCAGGTCGCGCTACCGACCCCGCGCGCTCCAATGCCGGCGCGGATGTCGCCGCGGAGAGCGCATGTGTGTCGACGTCCGAGAGGGCGGAACGAACCATCGGCCGGCTCGGGTCAAGATCGCTTGACGTGAGCGGGTGCGCCGGGGTGAAGTTGATCGGCATGTCGGCGTTAGCCTCACTTGCTGAAACGGAAGCCTGTTTTGCCGCACCGGGTGCGGCGACGACCGCTGAAGTCGCTACCGTCTCGTGCATTGCATGCCAGATTCGCGCGCCGCTCATCCCGCCCGTTGCCGCCACCGCTGCAATGGCGAGCGCGATGAGTGTCGGTTTTCCAACGTTGCGGACGCCCGCAACAAGTTCGACGGCGCGATTGCGAGGCTTCGCTCCACGTTCGGGCGCTGGCAGGGCCGGCATGGCCGCCGTATGACTCGCGATATCAATGATGACCGGCTGCGCGGTGTACTGCGCGTGCAGTGCCTGAATTTCCCTGAGGTCCATAGTCTCTCCTTTGACAGTTCGAGCTTACCCACCACGCGGCGTTGTCAAGTCGAGTGGGTGCGGAACTGCGTGGTCACTGAGAAAGGCGGAGCATTATTGCTCGCGTCGCTCGCCGTCGAAGTCGTACTGATCGTTGTCCGGCATGCAGATCTGTACGATCTGCTTCAGTCGGCGTTCAGCGTTATTAAGGATGCCCGCACGATCTTCGCCGGTTATCTTGCCGGTCAGGACGCGTTCGGTCGCGCGCGCATAGACGCGGTCGTATTGCGTCAGACACCGGACGAGCAATCCCGCCAGCGGCCGGGTAATCGTCAGTTCGATCAAGTCGTGCGGCAACTCAATGGGGCGAACCTGATGACGCAGCAACCATTTTTCGGTCTTGCACAGCCACTCGGACGTTTCACGCAACGCCGATTCGAGCGCGCGCACCTTGCCGCCACGCGCGACCGCAATCTTCGCTGCACAGAAGTTGTAGTCAGAGCGGATGTAGTTCCGTGCAAACTGCGAGGAATAGCTCAGAACGGTTTTCGCGTCCGAATCTGGATTGATCCGCGCGAGTCGCGAATCGCTCGTGAGGCGGTCAATGGGCTTCAGTCCACTACCGGACGCAGCGGTAGCGGACTCATCGGGTTGCGGGGCGACGCGCGGCGCTGGACGCGGGTCCGGCTCCGGTGTCTGTTCAAGAACGGCGGCCATGGGATTTTTTCGGGTGGTCTCTCTCACGGCCATTTTGCGCGCGCACGTCAGACGAATTGCGGCCAAAAGCTGCACTGTTTTCGTGATCTTTCCAGTGTGCGCATCGCGAGTTTTGCGCAATACTGACTCTACTTTCTGCGTCCCTGACGCATCGACCTGACCCCGGCCAGCCCGGAGTCCATCTTCTGTACAAGCCGTGCCTTGAGCATGCTCCGACCAGTTGGCTACTGGTGTGGAATCCTCTTCTGATGAGCGCCTCGCCCGCGCTCCCCATTCATTCAGTCATAAAACTCGTCTCTGGCCGCATTCATTTGCGCCGAGGCATCGTTCGGACCCGGACATCGGGTGTTCTCTCTCCAGAGCCCGTCTGGGTAGAACGATCGAAGTCGACTGAACCGTGATCCTGCGGCGGAATGCTTTTTTCCGAAAATGGGCTGTTGCGCAGCGTGACCATGCTGCGCGAGGGCGACTTACGCCCTCGTATATGAGCCCTCGGCTCCCTGAGCGCCACGACCCCGGAAGGGTTGTGGCGCTCAGGTCATTTTTTATCGAATCCCAAAGACGCGTTCCTCACACGAGGAGCGCGTTTTTTTTCGTCCGTTGTTTTCTGTCCCATAGGAGGTCTTACTTGCTTCCAGACCGTCTTGATGAGCGCATTGCCGAAGCGATCAACCACACAATTGCCGAGGAGCGCGCAACTGTAGATACCGCATCGGCAGCATGGCGGGCGCGTTGCGAGGTCGCCCAGGTCGCGAAGTACAGCGATCCGGATCGCCGCGTTTTTCTTTCCCACATAGCCGAGCGCCGCGGAGACGCGGCAGCACACGAACTGGAGCAGTCAGCCAGCGAGTTGCGCACCACGGCCATCTTTTTTCTAGCGAGAAAACTCTCATGAATGCCGTAGTCAATCTCGTCAATGGCCCTGCTCGCAGCGTCGTTGAGGAACGGGCTTTGCGCCCGCCCGTTATCGGACACATCCGCCCTGGTATCAAGGCGCTCACGGCCAAAGCCCGCAGTAACAGCCAGGCCGTCGGCATCTATAACGATATGGTCGCGAGCGGCCATCCGTTCGATGCGATAGCCAAAGTGATCGAATCGAAGTGCAATCTTAAAAATGCGCTCGTGCCGAAGAACACTGCGTATTTCACGTGCCGACGCTCGGACTTCAATAATCCGGACGTGGCCGACGAAATCCTGCGGCTCTATGGCGAGGACCGCGGTGACGGCGTGAAGCTCTACCGGTTTCCGGTACTGTTCGCGTTCAATGACTGGATGCAGAACCTGCCGAACCAGATGACCGTATACGGCACAAATGGTCGGAAGTTCTTCTCACAGTACGAGCGCGATGGAATCCGCTATTGCATGACATATGCAAAGATCGAGCGCGATGCGCGTGCGCAACGTGCGGTCCGGCACTTCGGCGGACGCACCGTCATCCGTCGTCAGGATGAGGCGATTCCGGACGGCATTTGCGATCCGGAACAGTGCCCGCAGTATCAGGCGCGACACTGCAATCTGTCTGCGAGTTTCGTTTTCGCGGTGCCAGACATCAAGGGACTCGGACTGATCGAACTGCCGACGAACTCGATCTACGTGCTGCAGAAGGCCTACTCGGCGATGCAGACCGTGCAGCTTGCGCGGGGCAAACTGACAGGCACGCGCTTCTGGATCACCAAACGTGAGTTTGAAATCACGCGTATCAACGAGAACGGCGAGGCAGTGCGGGTCAGCCAGATGCTCACCGTACTCGATGCAGACATCGATATCGGTGCGTTGCTCAACGCTGCCGATGACGCGCCCTCAGCGCTGGAAGCAGCGAGCCGGGCGGTTGCGCTGATCGAAGCAGGCGGCAATGTCGTGCGGCTCGGCGGCGAAGTCGATGCAGCGATCGGTAACGCGGTCGCTGAAGGTGCTGTGATGGACGCGTCTGTCAACCCGGGAACGGGTGCAGGTGTCGACATGACGGAAGCTGGTGGAACCGAACCTGCGACGGCAAACGAAGCCATGGCGGCGAGCGTCACCACCGCTTCGACGGCAGGTACAGGCACTATCGCTGCCACCGGTCCGCTGTTGCAACACGTGCTTGCCGCACAGCCGGCGACCGCCGGATCGACGGAAACGCTTGCAGACAAGCGCGACCGGATGTCCGACCTGCTGCAGCGGCTTGGCCTGAGCGCGGAGGATCGCAAACAGGACTTCCGCATCTACGCCCATACGAAGTACGGGCGCGGCTGGAGTGATCGCGAGCAGGACGTCGACCAGATGAACGAGCGACTCGTGCAGGCACTGACCGACCGCGAGGCGTTCGATCGCGAGATCGTCGCAGCCCGACAGCCGACGTTTCTCGACTGATATCTGACGCTACTTCAATCCTTTGCCAGCCCTTCGGGGCTGGTTTCCTTCCTGTTTCGATTGCGAGAACATTTCAGCAAGCCCGCGTTTGCTCAAATGCTTTCGACCGCGCTACTGCGCATCGAAGAGAGCCCGCCCCGGCGGCCCATTTTCTGTCTGGTTTCAAGGAGTCGTCCTGTGCGCAAGATCGGCAATTTCACCGCGTTTTTTGGCGCGGACGATGTTTTCAGTAACTGGCATCCGTGCCAGTTCACCTATCGCGATGTTGACTTCACGAGCGTTGAGCAGTTCATGATGTTCGCTAAAGCGAAGCTGTTCAACGACGAGGAATCGGCTGGAAAGATTCTGGCGACTCACGATCCGATGACGCAGAAGATGATTGGCCGCAAGGTGGCCGGATTCGATCTGCAAGTCTGGAAAGCGAAGCGCGAGTCAATTGTCTTCGTGGGGTGCCGCGAGAAGTTCGCGCAGAACCCGGGGCTCAGGTCGATTCTGCTCGCGACGGCACCCACCGAGCTCGTCGAAGCCAGCCCCTACGATCTGATCTGGGGCATTGGCCTGGGCGAGCGCGATCCACGGCTGACTGACCGGTCGCAATGGCGCGGACAGAACCTGCTCGTCATCACGCTGATGCGGGTTCGCGATGCGCTCGCAATGAACTGATCATCCTTTCTTCACACCCTCCCGGGTGTTCATCCATGAGGCTGCCTTCGGGCGGCCTTTGTGCTTTTTACGGAGGCGAATTTGAAACTCGCTCATTTTTCTGACCTGCATTACGCGCCGGACAATCTGGCCGAATCGGAACGCTGCTTCAGCTTTGCGGTTGGCGACGCGATCGCGAGCGGCGCACAGGTGGGTGTTATTTCCGGCGATTCGACCGATCATCGGCTCGACGCTCATGCACCGTCCCTGCACGCGCTTGCTACCCAGGTGCACCGGCTCGCTAACGCGATGCCAGTGCTGATGCTGCAAGGCACGTTCTCTCACGAACCTCCGGGCACGCTCGACAACTTTGCATTGATGGGCGGCGCGCATCAGGTGCACATTGCCGATCGCGTTTCGCAGGTCGCGCTCATCGACGGTCGTTTCTGGGCCTCGGCGGGCCCGGTATTCTCGGACGACGAGCTGGGCCAGTTCATCGGTGTGAAGCCTGAAGTCGTGTTCACGTGCCTTCCGACGGTCAACAAGGGCCAACTGGCCGCGAGCGTTGGCGCGCTTGCAGCCGGTACGGAACTGGGCGATGTGCTTGCCGCATATCTGGCGGCGGCAGGCCGGGTGAACACGCAGCTTCGGGCAGCGGGTATCGCGACGGTCGGTGTCTCGCACGGCACCGTCAATGGCTGCACGACGGAGCACGGCGTGGTGATGGCGGGCTTTGATCATGAATTCTCGCTCACGGCGCTCTTCGAGGCCGAATGCGACGGGTTCATGCTCGGCCATATCCACAAGGCGCAGCAGTGGGCGCGTGAGGGAAGACTGGTCGCGTATCCCGGCTCGATCGGCCGGTTTCATTACGGCGAAGAGGGCGACAAGGGTTATCTCTCGTGGAATGTGCAACCTGGTGTAGCGACTGCAACGCTCATTGCGACGCCGTCGCGTCAGATGGTCTGTGTGGATTTCGATGGGCCGCCCGACATGGCGCGTCTCGCCGAAATCGCTGCCGACGCGACGGACAAGTTCGTGCGTGTGCGATGGCAGGTTGATGAGGAGCATCGGCAGGGCGTGGATCGTGAAGCGATCAAGGCGCTGTTTTCCGGCGCTGCGGGCCTGAAGGTCGAATCGCGGGTGCTGCCTGTCGTGCGCAGCCGTGCACAGGGCATCAGTCTGGAGACGACGGTCGAAGGAAAGCTCGCCCGTTGGGCTGAACTGGCAGCCGTCGATGCCGATCCTCTGCAGGAGCGTTTGCAGTTGCTCGTCTCGGGTGAGGTGGAGGCGATTGCAGCCGGCGTTCTGGCGCGCATCGACTCACAGCCGGATGAGCGGTCTAATTCGCAGACGCGGGCGACGGTGCTGCCGCACCCGGCCGCTGCGGTCACTCCGGTCTCTCCGGTCTCGACCATCGCTGCAGATGCGCCGGCAGCTTCGGCGACACCATTGACGCCTGCTGGCACTCAGACTTCAACGCTGGACTGGCTCAATGATGATCTCTTCGCGGCATAGCCGCCATGTAGCGGGAGCGGCCTGCAAGGCGCTCCCGCGCGGAATACGAGTCGTGTTCCGGTAACACGTTGCTCGCGTGCTACCGGAACAGGATTTACCCGCGTCGCTGACGCATCGATCGCAGTTCGCTGCATCCATTTTTTTTCTTTCAACCCTGGCGGGGAATCATCCCCCCAGGGGATGCACTCCGCCGATTTTTCTTCGGAGTGTCCTCATGTTTGGTCTTTATCCCGCCGGCGCCAGATGGGTCCGGCACTTTTCGGCAGCACGTGCGCCTCGCGACATCCAGAAGGTCCTCACGGTCCACGCCGGATTCAGCGCAGGCATTTTCCATCAGCCCTTCGGTGAGAGCCGCGGCGCGGTAATTGCGCAGAAGGGTCGTTTGCTGATACTCGCGGAACGCGTTGATTCGGTCAGTGCCGATTTGGCGCTGGTGCCGGACGTGCAGATGCAGAACCTGCTGTGGTCGTTCAACAGCGGTTATGCAAATCAGTGGGGCTCCCGCGAGCTCCGCGTGCTGACCGGTTGTGAGAATTGGGATGCATTGCTGCGGCAGGCGAGCGCCGATTACGCACACGCCTGCAACCTCGTTGAGGAATCTGTCTCAGGCACTCTTGAGGCGAAGGCGGCCGAGAAGGTGGCCGCTGAAAAGCTCGCCGCTGAAAAGGCCGCTGAGAAGGCAGCTGCGGTAGAAGTGGCGGACGCACGTCGCGTGGCAGATCCCGTTGTCGGCACGATGTACGCCAACGACGATGATGTGCCGTGGCTGCCGTCGGACTACCTCTTCGATGCACCGCATCCGGAGGTAGCCTCATGCGCCCACTGAAGCTCACCCTGACGGGTTTCATTGGCGTGCGCGACGGCATGAAGCGCGAGAGCGTCTCACTTGATCTCGCGTCGCTGCCGGCGGGCCTCATCGCGTTGACGGGTCCGAACGGTGCGGGGAAATCCACGATTATGGATAACCTGCATCCTTACCGGATCATGCCTTCGCGGGCGACAAAGCTTTCTGTCGACGGATTCTCTTACTGGGACCACCTGTATGGATCGCAAGCGCTCAAGGAGTTCGAATGGGAGCACGGCGGTGTCCACTACCGCTCGTCGTTTGCATTCCGCAAACCGGGAAAAACCGGCAAGGCTGAGTATTTCCTTGCATGGTGCGACCCGAGCGGCACCTGGCAACCGATGCAGACCGGAGACGGCACTGTGTCAGACGGGAAAGCTGAAACCTACGATGCGTGCGTCGAGTCGGTGTGCGGCTCGCTGGAGTCTTTTTTCACCAGCGTATTTTCCGCACAGAACCGCCGACCACTCGCGTCCTATGGCGCAAGTGAAATCAAAGGGCTGCTCGCGGAGCTTCTGCATATCGACCATTTGCGCGCGCTGTCGGCGAAAGCCGGCGACGTCGTGAAGGTTCTCGGCCGCGCGCTAGATGCTACGCACCAGCAGCTTGTTGCACTCGGGGCGAAGCGCGACCGTGTTGTGCAGATTGATCAGGCCATCGCTTCGGATGTCCAGTCAGTCGCTGCGGCTCGGGAGAGCCGGGAGGCACTCAATGCCCGGTCGGTCACGCTGAGCGATCAGCGCGCAGTTCTGGTTGCAAAACAGACTGCGAACGTGGATGCGCAAGCCCGGTTGAGGGAACTGGCCGGACGACGCAGTCAGATCGCGTCGTCACTGCAGGCGCTGGTGGACGACGGTGCGGGTGACGATCGCCGCTTTACGCAGCGACTGTCGGCCTTACGCGAGTCGATTACCGGTCACAACGCGGTGATTGCGCAGCGTGACGCCATCCTGGGTGCTGCCGCTGCGCGCGATGGTGCCCAGGCACGTCTGGCGAGCCTCGAAGCGCGTGTCGAGCCAATGCAACAGGTCATCGCCGCACTGGAAGCCAAGCAGCTGGAACTGACCGCGGCCACTTCACGCATCAACGGCCTCACGTCCGAAGGTGAGTCGAAGGCGTCGTTGCTCAAGTCTCTGGAGCAGCAGGCTAGCGTGATCGCTGCCGTTCCCTGTGCGGGTCACGCGATGCACAACACGTGCCCTCTGCTTGCCCAGGCGCGTGAGGCCGATGCGAAGGTTCCCGAGCAGCGCATTTCGCTCAACAACCTACGTGTGGCGTTTCGCACTAGCCGCGATGCGGTGGACCGTCTGACGCCCGAAGTGCAGCAGCTTGCAACGCGACGCGCCGAACTGAAGACGCTGTCCGACGAGATCGCAGCCACCCGGCGTGATCTGCAAACGGCGGTTGATCTTGCGGCGCGCAAGCCATTGCTTGATGCAGCAACCGAAGGCGTTCGCAAGGCCAGTGAAGAACTGGACACTGTGGAAGCCGAGGCGAAGTCTGTTCGCGAGCGACGACAGGTGCAGCAGGAAAGCCTGTCGGTGCAGGCGCGCGAGCTCGACGCAGAAGTTGCGCGGCTCGGTGTCGAAGACGTGACGGCCGTCATTGCAGATCTGGACCGGCAACTGACGCAGTGTCGCGACGACATCACCGCAGCCGATGCACGGATCGAATCGCTGATCCGTTCACAGGCAACGCGTGAAGTCGAGCGGCAGGCAATCGCAAGCGAGCTGGCGGGATTCGACGCGACGCAATCGCGTGCGAACCGCATCTCGGATGAGATCGCCAGCTGGAAGCTGCTTGCGAAAGGTCTGGGCAATGAAGGTGTGATTGCCCTGACGATCGACGATGCAGGCCCGGCGCTGACGAAGATGGTGAACGACCTGTTGCTTGCCTGTTATGGCATGCGCTTTACGGTCGAGATCCAGACTCAACGCGCACTGGCAAGCGGCGAACTGCGCGAGGGATTTGAAATCCTCGTGCACGACGCGGATATCGACAGCACCAAGGCAGTGACGGTGATGTCGGGCGGCCAGAAGGTCTGGATCAACGAGTGTCTGACGCGCGGCATTGCGCTGTATCTGGCCAGTAATGCAGGCCAGCCGTATCAGACGCTGTTCAGCGATGAGTCCGATGGTCCGCTGGATCCGCAGCGCAAGCTGCAGTTCATGCGGATGAAGCGGGAAGTATTGCGGCAGGGCGGCTATGAGCGGGAGTTTTTCATCTCGCAAACGCCGGACCTGGTTGCCGAAGCTGACGCCGTTATCGACGTAGAGGCGCTTGCCGTCTGAGCGTCAATTTATCTTTCAACCCTCTGGGGATCGCTCCCCACAGGGGCGTTCCCTCGCCATTTTTTTCAACGAGGAACGCCATGAAACAGAAGTACGACATGTATGCACGAACCGGAGCGGTCACCATCTCCGTTCGGCCTGCGATGCCGCGCACGGGCACTGTCCACACCTACGTCCTGAACGGCACGCTTTTGCGTGACGTCCTCGTCGACGGCAAGTGGGTAACGCACCACGCCAGCATCCCTCTCGAATCGCGGGCCGCGTAAGCGGCTTTCCTTTTCATACCAAGTTCAATCCATGCAAAACCTGATGATGCTGCTTCTGGCAGCAGGCAGTTCATCGCTGTGCGCCTGCACGGTTCAACCGCAGGCCCAGCCTCAGCCGTCGAGGCACATATCGACGATTGTCATCCAGCCGCCGCGAGGTGAGCCGGGCGACTTCATTCTCTGCAAGGATGGTCGCGTGCTGGTTTTTCCGGTCGCGCATCCGAAAACCTGTTCCTGATCCGCAAGGCCTCGACCTCGAAAGAGTGTCGGGGCCTTTCGCATGGAGAGCCTTCATGAAAAAGCAGATCACTACCGCGGCTGCAATTGGCGCGTTGCTTGCCGTTGCATGCCTGTTCTGGGAGCAGCAGTCGGCGGCCGCTTTGTCCGCCACGGCAGGCAAAGCGACACGCGCATCTGGCGCGCGCCCGTCGCCGTTCGATCGGCGACTGAAAGTAGCGGTGTCCACGGGCACGCGACGCGATTCGCGTCACGGCGACTGCGTGCCGACCTAACCTCTGACGCATCTTTTACTCACCCGCCGGGGCAGGCCCCCGGACGGGGACAGCCTGCCGGCAATCCTCTTGTGGAGCAGGCCAATGACTTACTCTTGCACTGATTTTTTCGACGACGTGATGCGGTGTCTCGCCGATTCTGGCGCAATCGCAACCGATGACATTCCGGATAACAACCTGGGCGCCGCCGCCGATCTGGCGATGGCGGCAATCGTTACTATGCATCGCGCGTCTCTGTCTTCGGATTTCGTCCGTGAGCTTCTGGATGAAGTGGAGACCCTTGGCAGCGTAGCCGACCAACATGGCACCGGAGCGCTCGCGTTTCTGTTCTATCTCCAGGCCGCGATTCTTAACGGCACATTTGTCGAGGCGCGGAGCGACGACGCAGGTCTGCTGGCGCTCATCAGGCGTCTTCCGTCGGGCGTCATCTGGATAAATCAAATCCAGGTCGCGGAGTTTTCCTAGCCCGGACGATTGCCCTAGGGGCTCACTCCCGCAGGGGCGTGAGCCCCTCTCTCTTTTCACTATCCCTTGCGGGGCTCGCCCGCGAGGAGCTGCTCCGCATTTTTTATTGGAGCGGCAAATGAGTATGGGATCACGTGTGCCCGGCATGCCGGTGCTGCAGAAAAACGCTAATGTAGATGACGGGCTGATCGTTCGAGTGGGCATCCCGCATAGTGGCGGTCGGCTCGCGTTTCACGCCTTCAAAGAAGGGTATCCGGCGATGGTGTCGGCGTCCGCCTTCTGGAACCGGAAGACCGGCCGCTTTCGTATCCCGCGAGCGACCGATCTTACAGAGATTGACTTCGCCCTGGATAGCGCGGGGTTCTCAGCGATGAAGCTTTTCCAGGCAAAGGGTGGCCAAAACGGGATTGCAGGCGTCTATCCCTGGACCATGGAGCAGTACGTCGAACTGGCGTCTTTCTCCGGGGCATCCTGGGTCGCACAGCCGGATATGTGCTGTGAACCGGAGCTTGCCGCAGATCAGGATGCGATCGACTATCGGGTGAATGCAACGGCGACGTTGCTGGAGTCCATGTTACGGGTGGTTTATGCGTGGCAGGACGAGCTTGCGGCAACCTGCAGTGCAGAGGCCGTTCAGAACACTGTCCGGATTCCGGTGCCCGTTGCGCAGGGCTGGGCAGTTGACGATTACCGACGAAGCATCGACCTGCTGCTGCAGGTGTGGGAGCGGTGGATGCCATGGGTTGCAGCGCCGGTTCTGATCGGCCTCGGTTCGGTCTGCCGACGGCACCTGACGGATCCCCGGCATGGGCTGTTCGCCATCCTGGAAGGGCTGGAAGCGCACCTGCCGACCGGATCCAAACTCCACTTGTTTGGCATAAAAGGGCAGGCCCTCGAGCGCGTCAAGATGTACGACTGGGTCGCGAGCGTCGACTCCATGGCGCCGGACTTTGCTGCGCGGGTCAAGGCGCGGCAGGCAGGGACGTCAAACACCATTGCTCACCGTGCGGCCGAGATGGATCGTTGGATGAGAAGTGCGTCGCGGCGGGCCGCGCCTGCGGTCGGTGATCAGTTCCGTCTCAGCTTTAACAGGTGAGCGGCGATAGTGCCTTTGATCAGCCCGTGGTTCCTCTGGAACCCGGGTTTTTTTGCGTATGACCGAAGCTGGCCCGCGTTAGCAACGCTCGGGGCCATCGAACTCAATATTGCCATTCCACTGCACTTCACCACAGTAGGATCGCCACTTAAGAGTTGCCAAGCCTGGTCTTAACTTGTTACCGTCTCCACTCTGTAGCGCAACCATAGCATGCCCCTCGGCTGTTATCTCGGGTGCGCCCACATGCCAATATCGCCACCCGTCCAACTCGAACTCTATTATTTGGTCTTCGAAATCGAAGGTAATCTCGACAAACTTTGCGCCTCTGTCCCCAAATTCGGACAGTCCGTTAGAAGGCTCAAATACGTACTGGGTTCCGCCCGAGTGCCGTATCCTAAAAATAATCTTGGACCTACCGGCGCCAGATTTCGTTAAATCCCCGGGCCTTGTTCTAGGTGCTCGCCGACTCTCTCTACCAGATTCTGTGATTCCGAACAGATTTTCGACTAAATGTATTTCAGGCCCGGATACAAGATTTAAGGATTCAAAAATCGGCATCTCATGATCTTGAATCATGTGATCCCGATGGAAATGCTGATACCACGTATCTAAATACCGTGTAATTGTCTGCGTTGTGACGTCGGCATACAAACTGATGGACTTGTACTCACATTTCACTCCCTCCCCAAACTCGTGCCGCCCGGCCTGCACGCGAGCCTTGAAATCAGCGCCCGACTCATCGCGGCATCGACACAAAGTCATTTCCTCTTGAACAATAGTTTGCTCCGCAGGGTGTCCCATTGCCTCCATCTGGGCGGCAATTCGGGCGTCCACTTTGTGTACTCGTTCCGAGTACAAGCGCGCACCGATTACGACCTCAACATGTTCGAATGAGCGGACCACAGAATCCTGCTCCGGGCGTAGTAGCTCAACTCTAGCAATCATATCCGCGACGATCAAATCATCGACTGTCAGGGGCGTATGAATGTAATCTTCCGGGTCGTCCTCATCGTGTGCATCGCAAGTCATGTGGTTCCTCCATAAGGCGAAAATTATGCTCCCACTTACGAATCATTGTCGATGGCGCGTACATGAGTTGACGGCAAAAACGACAATAGACAGTATTATCGTGGTGGTTTTGCTTCACGCCAAAACCGCCCGTTAACCCCAGTGGGGCGGGTGGCCGGTGAGGCGAGGTGACCGGTCACTCGATCTCCACGGTCGAACCACGCCTTCGGGATCGTCTGCGGCCAGCCCGTGCCAGTGGTTGCGACGCTTACTGCGCCGGTTCAAACTGTTGCGGCGGCGTGAAAGACCTTGAGCAGGTCGGTGCGCAGTTCAGACACATCCATTTCATGCCGAGCTCGCGTGAGGCCGACGTACAGCAAGCGCTTTTCTTCATCGGTCATCGTGGTGCGTCCGTCATCTTCTGTCTTGAACCGAAATTCGCCGCACACCTTCACCCGGTCCCATTCAAGACCTTTCGCCCGGTGAATTGTTGAAACCACATAGTCTGCCTCTGCTTCCGGCGAGGCGCGAGACAGGAGGTTGCGCAGATACGCAGTGCCTTCACGATCGATAAGCTGAACGACCGGCAGGAGATCGCGGCCTGCGTGGGTCGCCGCGTATTGCTGGACGTCGCGCCATGCCTCAAACAGCGCGAGCGACGCCGGGCTGAAGGTGCGTTGGCCCCGCATCAAGCGGTCTGCGCCGTCGGCGAAAGCGAGGATCTCCTCAATGTTGGCCCGCACGGCGACTTTGTGTCCGCTCTGCAGGCCGTTTGCCAGAGTCTCGATGACGGTCACGTTCTTGCGGCAGAGGATCGCGTCGAAGCTCCGTGTTGGGTCATGCTCCTCGAAGAAGATCGATGAGACGTTGGCCTGGCCGCGAAGCGGTACGGGCTCCCCCAGGAGGTTCAGAATGCGTGAGGCAAGCGCGGCAAAGTGCGGTCCGAAGCGGAACGACTCGGTGAGCGCGCACTCCCGTGCCTTGATGTATTCCATCGCGTTGACCGCGCCGCGCCACTCGTAGATCTGCTGATAGGGGTCGCCCACATAGATGACCTGTGCGTGCTCCTGGCGACGCAGGACCGACAGCATCAGACCGTCGCTGTCCTGCGCCTCATCGAACAGGATGAAATCCGCGCCGATCTGCGGCCGCGACCGCTCCCATGTCTTCAGATACGTGTCCGGCGTGATGGCAGTCTTTCCCTGCGGGTCGATGCTCTCGTTCCAGTGGCGCACCACGAAGGGCAACAGCATCGCGCGCAACTCGTCGGCCGACTGCTCCGTGATCATTTCGTCGACTGGAATGTGCCACGCCTCGGGCTCGTCCTGAGCGGACCGGCAAAACCGCGCAGCGCCGTCGGCAACGAGCCGACCAACCTGGAAGGCGGATAGCTCGACATTCTTGCCGATAATCGTCGGAACGCGGATGGGCCCGAGCCCGTACCGGGCGGCAAGGAGGTGAGGCGGCTCCTTGGGAAGATTCAGCCGCGCGGTCAGTGCCTTGTCGCTGGCCCGGAAGGCGACCGAATGGACTGTCTGGCACATGACGTTGCGCGGAAACTTCCGCTTTGCTTCGGCCGCAATGTCCTTGTTGAAAGCGAGGTACTGGCCACGCTTCGTGCTGAACCGTTCCGCAATCATCCCGAGCGTCGAGGTCTTGCCGGCGCCGGCGTACGCTTTCACTTTTACCGTCGCGCCGGAGGCGACCGTCTCGAGTGTGTCGAGCTGCTCGTTCGTCGGCTTGATTATTTTCATGCGCTCTCGAGTGGTGGTGGGCAACGAAGGGCTGTGATGTGCGTTGCAGGTCATCGGATACAGAAACTCTCAAACATTCTGGCAGGTCGCCGCGTGCACGCGCTGGCGAAAGACGGCGTAACTGCACCGCCTTTCGAGCTTGCGCGCCGGGCTACCTCGTCACACGCCTAGCACAGCGCGTTAGCAATGTCGCGCGGGACGGCAACGGGCTCGGCGTGGCTGGTCTGTACGCGGGTGCGCCCGGCGACAACCGACTCGGACCGGATCGCGACACGTTCCCGGAACAGGCCGCGGCCAGTGGTGACATGTGTCGCCTCGTAGGGATTGCCGCGCTTGATGTAGTCCCCCACGTCGAAATCGATTGGAAATAGCGACCACTCACCGCCGCTCTCGACGACGAGCCGGATGGCGTTCAGCGGCACGCCGCGCAGGTGAATGTCAAGAATGCGATTAAGGATCTGGTCACGGACGATGGACGACTCCATCGGACCTTGGTAATCGGCCCTCGTCTCAAGCAGATGGACGACGGCCAGACGTTCCGTTGCTGCGGTAAACGCGATGCGGAACTGAAGCGCGCATGGCCGGCCCGTTTCATCGGGATAGGCCATGTCCATGGAAGATGTTCTGTATGGCATGTAGCACTCCGAACAAAGGTTTTGCCGGAACGGATGAACCGGTAAAACCAGCCTACGGAGTGGGGCGCGAAGTCAAGTCGTCGGCGCGGTGATGGTGGCGCGAAGTCGCGTGACGGTGCGCTGACTGGCGAGACCGAGTAACGCGCTCGTCTGCTCGTTGGTCTTGCCCCACAGCAGTTGCCGACGCGCGAAGGTATTGCGCAACACACGCGGGCTCATGTCCGGCGCGGCGAACCCGATTGCGTCCAGCGCTTCCCGCACGATCGCACCGAGCAGGACATCGTTGATGGGCTTGTCGTCGGTCCGCGGCGCCGAAAACAGGAGCGCCGCCTCTGACGCACGATGCGCCTGCTGCCACGCGCCTAACGGTGGCGTTGAGAACGGGGGCAGGGCGACTGTACGTTCGAGGCGTGCGCCCCGTTTGGGAACCCGTACCTGCGGTCGTATGCCGGCGATAACGATATCGCGGCAGCGCGCGCCGCGAAGTTCGGCCGCAGTGAGTCCTGCGCCGAGCAGCAGCGCGACCACCGCCCGGTTGCGGCACAGGCGAGCATCGTCGCCGGCGTCGGGCTGGGCGTAGGCCTGCAGCGCAGCGTCGGCGGCCGGATCAAGAAAGAGTGGCTCTGGCTCATCCTCTGGCCAAGCGGCCGAGAGCGCGAAGGGTGCCGCCGGATTGCTCTCCCGCAGGCCGACGTCGACAAGATGACGACACAGCCGGTCGATCAGCTTGACGTAACGCAGGCGCGTGGTCGTACCCGGCGCACAGCGGTTTTCGACGTCGCCAAAGAATGACTCGAGGTGCTCGGGCCCGAACGTCGCGAGTGCCACGCCGCAGGTGACCAGATGGCGCAGGAACCGGTCGAACATCGCCTTATGCTGCACGATCGAGCGTTGGGAGAAGCGGCGGCGATCTGCACCGGCCGCTTCCGTTGTCTGCCATTGCAGGTAGGCGGTGTGCGGCTCGGCTGTCCAAAGATGCGACTCGTTCATCACGTGCGGTACCTTATATACTGGATTGGCGTCACCCCGACGCCTTGCGAATCTGCGATTCGCCAACCCCGTCTATAGGGAGAGGGGGCCATCCCCTTGCTCTGTGCGTCGGCGATCGCGTGCAGGCAGGCGAGAGGGCCGCCCTCGACGATCTGCGCCGCGCACGCGAGCATCAGGTTGACGGGAAGCCCGAAGTCCTCGACCAGATAGCCGCGCTCGCAAACTTTGCCGAGCGCTGTCGCGATGCACGGCACGCGCTCACGCAGTGCGCTCAGATCGTCGCGATAAGCCCATATTGGCTTTCCCAGCGCGGCGGCAAACCCGATCTCGAACGCGGTGCCACTATCCGGCTCGCCAACGCCGCGAAAGTCACCCACATTGGCCATGACGATATCGGCGCGGCGAATCGCGGCCACGTTGGCGCGATAGATCCACGTGGCCTTGTCGTGAGGCGACAGGTTCGCCGGCGCGACCGCGTCGAGCAGGTAAAGCCCCGCAAATCCCAGACTGGCGCAAAGTCGCTGCAGGGAGCGACCGTATTCCAGCGCGTCGGCGCGAAACACGTCGAAACCCGCGAGATAAATCCGCGCCTTCCCGGCGCCATCATCTGGCACAGTCATCCAGTGATGCGAAAGCGTTCAACATCCTGATCCTTGAGCCATCGCGGCGCGCGCCCGCGCCCGCTCCACGTTTCACCAGTCTCGGGGTTGCGGAACTTCGCGGCCACCGCGCGCCCCGCGTCCTTGCGCCGCTTGCCAAACACCTGTTCAGGCGTGAAGCCGAACTCCGCGACAGTCTCACGGACTTTTTCGAGCGCGGAAGCCACCTCCTGCTGCCGCGCCTCCGCGATCAGCCTTTCAAGCTGCTCTTTTTCCGCAAGCAGTTCTTTATATCGTGCCATCGTCTTGAATTCTCGTTGTGGATGATGGACGATTCTACCAGGCGCGAATCGCTGTCAAGTGCCCGTCCCTGACTTGCAGGCGGAGATGTGATGTTCGTTCCGGTCCTCGCCAGCGGTAGCTCAACTTCCCGCATTCGCAATACCGACTATCGATGAAAAGAATCTCTGTCCGCCGCTCGAGCGTTCACGGTCGCGGCGTCTTTGTGCTGCAGCCGCTGTGCGCCGGCGAACTCATCCTCGAGTATACCGGCACGGTGATGAGCTGGAAGCGCGCGATAAGTCGCCATCGCCGGTTCGGGGAGGAGGGCCATACTTTCCTCCGTGGACTTACCGACGGAAGGGTGATTGACGGTTCGCTCGGCGGCAACAGCGCGCGTTGGCTCAACCATGCCTGCGTCGCCAACTGCGAGGCCATCGAGGAGGATGGAAGGGTCTACATTCAGGCGGTATCGGATGTCCAGCCAGGCGAGGAGCTGTTCATCGCATACGGTCTTATGACAGAGGGCCGCGCCTCGGCAGCGGTGCGCGCGCAGTATGCGTGCCACTGCGGTCACCGGCGATGTCGCGGCACGATGCTCGCCGGTAGTTCACTGCGCTTTTCCGGTTCATTCAAGGTTGAGCAGGCCTTTTAACGTGAGAGCAAAGTCCTTCCGGTTCGGTTTGATGCGTTCGCCGTTGGACTGGACTCGGCCACGAAGCGTCATTCACCCGCTGCGTCGCCCGGACGTTCAGACGTCGGCCCCGCCCAGTAAACGGCCGTTCGATTGGCGAAGACGGATGTTGCTTCATCGGCCTCTTCCGACGTTCGACCGTTGAACTTGCTACCCCGGCTAACCGCTTGAGACTAGACATCCGTAGATGGCTGCGGCGAACGCCTGTTACCGACTTTGACGAATGAGTGCTTTCACACCAAATGTAACTCTACCGCGCCACCGTCGTTGCCCGTTCTTTGTGCTGGCTCCCCGCTGGCTTAACGCGGCAGTAAGAATCTAGGCCAGCTCATATCAGTGCCACAAGCGCGCCGGCGCTAATGACCATTATCGACGACCGCTGAGTGCGGTAATCAGCTTATCGGATGCGTTCTGCGACTCGCGCGAGTTCGTCGTACTCCCAAAATTCCACATCTTCCGGAACCAGATGAGCATGGTTTTTCAGGTAATGAGTAGCAAGACTAAGCGAACGCTTGCCGCACATGTCGCGCAGCACAAACATGACCTTGCGATAATCGGAAGGAGCAAGGCTAAAGTAGTACATCGCTTCGTTCCATACCGTCAGCTTTGCACTGGGGATGTTCGCGGTAGCAGTCCAGCGGTGTGACTTGCATTCGATGACGACCTTCTGGTCATCGCATCCCAGATCGAACTCATGCGGCTTCTTAACCGCCCCGATGCCGATATGCACCTTATGGCGTGGTCGCAGAATGATGCCTTGCTCGGCAAAGAACGCCTGCGCGCGTAATTCAAATTCCCGCCCTACATGAGCGTTTGATATCGCGCCGATACGCTGATGCGCGCGCTGATACGCCTGCTGGTCGTCCATTGGTTTCCCTCTCAAGGTTTGGCTGCATTCTATCGCCGTCGCTCACGCCAGTTGTCAGAAAAGTAGTTGCTCCGCCCGCGACGTGCGGTTCAGGAGAAAAGGTGGGGAACAACTGGTCCAATTATTGCCCCGATAAGTGCCCCTACGGCCGCGAAGTCGGCGACCTTCTAGCGCTGCATTCTCTTGAAGCGATGCATCTGAGTTGGCGAATGGCCGCCGAACGTCCGAGCGCCACGGGGTGGCCCGCGTCGCCGAACGGCCGCAACGGAATTCAAAAGCGGCCGTCGTCGCAGCAGCCGACGTAAGACTGGTTTGGGTCGATGACGGCCCGGCGCTATCCGATGTCGGGGAGCGCGGCATGCCGTCCGCATCGGACTGTGATCGGCCAACTCCGGACTTTCATCGTCGAGACAGCAGAGACATTCGAACGGCTAGCCGCCGTTGAGACCAGCCGTTCGGCAACGCCGGCCCTGAAGCGCCCCGGAACCGGTAACTGAGACTACAGGATGACTTCGAAAGGTTGCGATGGCAATCGAGTGTGATGAACGACAGGTCGGACCGGGATTCGCTAAACCTGAAAGGTAGTTCGAGCGTAAACTCGTGCGACAAATGAGGAGCGAGTCGGCGGATTTCATCGGGGCCCGCGGCGTATAAGGCTGCAAACAGGCCGCATATAAAGCTGCAACCTATCTTGTCAAATCAGAGCACAAGAAGACCTGGCGCATCGGGGGCGTTCATATAAACAGCGGGGGCGCTTCCGCCGCCTAGCACGCGACTCCACTTACTTCCCGGCGCCACCTGCAAGTATCTTCCCGATCAAAGCCCAGTCCACGGTATATTTTAGAAACGTGTAATCAACGCCGCGTGCTGCCTTCAATTCCGCTGCTCTGGCTGTAGTAACGTCCCACTTCATTTCGGTCCCCCATAGTTCGACGAATGTGGCGCGCAATTGAATGTCTGGAGCACCACCGCGTACCATCTGCGCGGATTGAGGGACACCTTCAAGCAACGTATCCAAAATTTCTTGGCGCTGGACCCAGTCTTTGGTTCCATACTCCATCACAAATCCGCCGTACTGCGGTATGGCTCGAAACGGAGTATTGGGTGGCACAAGTTGAGCCATTGCGGCCGGCCCGGCCTGGAATGATGCGGTTGTTTGATCCACACCTCTCTGCAGTACTCTATCTAACCAGGTCTTGACATAGACTTCCTCTCCGGGAGCGGGACTCATCTCGAAACTCGATGCGCGAGTAGAATTGATTTCTGACCCAAGCTCTCCAGCCGCTAATTCGCTCCTTAGAGAGGCGACCATCTCCTCCGCCTTGGTCCCTTGATCCCATTCGCTACCGAAAAGAAGCGGATCTCTTGGGGCTAGCCCGCTCATCTCCCCACTTGCGGCGCGACCGATATTGAAGCCGAATTCTCCAACCGTCATGTCCGCTTCCACGTTCCTGATAAACGCGATTCGCGGTAGCTCCGCAGGCTGCAGCGCTGCTTGCTCGGCCGGTGCTACGATTGAACTCACCTCGCTGAGAGCCGTAGCTCCGGACAGCTCCACTCGCATGGCTGCTGTCGCTTCCGCAGCCAAGTTAGGAGCAGCAAAGCGCTCAATTTCACCGAACGCAGAAGCAGAACTGAGGCCGCCAGAGAGCAGCCCTCCCAATCCCTCCGCAATGCCTGCGTATTGGGAGCCCTTGGGGCCTAAAGCCGATATGGCAATCTGTTCCTCTAAGGATTGGGCATCCTGACCAGCCATGGTCCTAACGCCAGTGATTAGTTGGTCCAGCCCCTGAACTCCAACTGGAATTCCGACCACGGCGCCGAGTAATCCGCCACCGACCGCGAGTTCAACGCCAGCTTGAAATTCCTGTACTCCCCCTAATGCTCGGAGGGCGCCTCCTGCGAACCGCCACAAGGCCTTTCCCGTCGCTTCCAAGCCCAATTCAAAGGCCTTTCCCGTCGATTCCAGGGCCAATTCATTGGCGTAACTGACGACGCCGATTGCAGTGGATGCTGCCCCCAAGCCGGAGCCCATGCCGCTGCTCGCATCACCTAGGACCGACGAAATCGTATCGCTAATGAACTCGTCAAGCCCTCGCCCTGGTAGAGGCGTCTCCGGAACCTGATTGAAAATATCGAGGATCGAATTTTGAACTGATTGAGGTACGCCAGTGAGATCTATAGCGGGCTGATTGTAGAAATCCCGAATCGCGTATCGGGTGGATTCTGTCACTGCGTCGCGCATCGAATAGACATCCTTGATGCGGTCGTAGATCGAAGCATCACGCTCTGACAGAGGTTCCCCAGTATACGGGTCGATGGCTGGTGCGCCCGTATATGGATCGATGTTCGATGCACCATTGAAGGCATTCGAACTGCACTGAAAAGGGGCGCCAGCAGCTCCAGGCGGGGCGCCCTGACCGTCGCCTGGTCCCCGAGCGCCAACTGGTCCCGCAGCTCCCCCTTGCGAGGGCTGCTGCGCGGGACCGGGATCCTGCCCCAGTAATACGACCAGTTCGATGGGCGTGTCAGAAGAACCGCTGTCCGGAGGAGTATCGTCCTCACCCGGCAAGGTTCCAAAATCCCACACTATGTAATGCTTACCTTCATACGACGGCGACCATGGCCTCGACGCGCGGCCTCCGGCGTCGGTGTACAGCTGACCTACGTCGTCGCCATCAACAGAAATCCAAACATGCGACTTAACAGGCGGGGTAGGACTCAAAGTAGCCCAAATTGTTACTAGGTCACCGACATGCGGGATTTCCGGCGACCACGTAATTTCGCAATCTGTTGCCATCGACTCTGCCCTCGGGTCACACCGCGGTTACAGTCACGGTCGTGGTGTCGAAGTCAAAATTGTAGTTAATTGGGAACTGAGCCTGTCCTCCCTCGCGATTGTTGCAGAGAATTAGCACGTCCCAGAGGTTGTCCTCAGAATCGTGGCCGCGCACCGCCCTGACTTTGCCAGAGACGGATCTCGGCTCCGATGTGTCAGCTAGCTGAGTAGATACCGAGATGCTTTGATCAATCTGAAGAAGACCTGGATACTTCAATGTTCCAACTAGGTAAATCTCAGCATCATTCTCGATGCGAATCACGGGCTGTGCCGCGCGCACCGAATCGCCTATGTTTCGGAAAACGCCCGTCACTACACCGTCGATCGGTGACACTAACAATGTGTCC
The DNA here is from genome assembly GCF_003634845.1 of Paraburkholderia sp. RAU2J. NCBI lineage: Bacteria > Pseudomonadati > Pseudomonadota > Betaproteobacteria > Burkholderiales > Burkholderiaceae > Paraburkholderia > Paraburkholderia sp. RAU2J. The sequence goes on along the minus strand of NZ_RBXG01000004.1, from coordinate 289,071 downwards.
ATGTACGCGGCCTGAAGTCTCTTTATGTCGAGGTCAATCGCCGCAAGATCATTCGCAAGGTAACGAACGGTCAAGCCATCCGGACCGAGCTCCGTGGCCTTTCGTTCCACCAGACTGCCGCACGCGTAGTTGGTAGTCGACACGGCAGAAAGTTGCTCATCGCGGAGACTGATCTGTGCACGCTCTAATTGCGCATCGTTCTCCAGGCTCGGGGTCCTATAGTCATACCCTCTTGTGGATGAGCTATTGTTCTCGGTAGGGAAGGAACCATCTGTAAGCCAGCTTTGTATCGTGGTCTTTGAATCTTGAATCTGTGTTTGCACCTTATTAGAGCTTACTGAACCGCCAGTGACGCTTTGTTTTATGACGCCTTTGTTCCAAACAGGAGCGCCACTTCCGTCTTTAGGGAAGTCGGCGACGTACTCCGCGTCCAATCGATCGTGTTGGTCTTGCGATATCGCTGCAAGCCTTTTCAGGCGGTTAAGCTTCGAGTTTGGGTCGGTTCGATCATATACCAGCTTGGTTGCCTCATAGACGGATACCTCATATTTCTGGACCCAAATGTTTTCTCGCTGCCCCACCGCCTTATCTAGGGCTGCCTTGACCTGCTCAGCGCGTAGTTCGAATAGAATGCTCTCGCTCATTGCGTCCCGTATTGCCTTGGAGTCATACTTCAATCGACCCCAACCTAACGGCTGCAGCGAGTCGGAGAGAGGCTCAAATACGGCGGGCTTTCCAGGGCCAGAAAACTTCCATATACCCGGCGGATGGACAGTGCTGAGCTGCGAATAAAGGTTGCCTAGATCAAAGGCTTTGACTTTTTTTCCGAGTAGGTGGATGTCGTTCTGGGTGGCTCCGGAAGATCCGGGATCCTCTTGCCAGAAGCCGGCAAGAATGCCGTCAACAGGAAAGCACAGGTCCACAGACTGAAGCGGGCGTACACGCAGATTGATGGCTTTCGCAGGAATTGTTGTCATTTCGTAGCTCCGCCGGTTCCCGGCGCCAAGAGGAACGGTAATAGCAAGCCGCGCGAAACGTTACACCGACGGGCCGATTTGCGGCACCAATATCGAACACGAAACATTGGAATCAGCCTTGCAGGTCGCAAAAACGCCCCGTAGTCCGACCAGCGGAATTGTGTAGTACTCGCCCGCTAGAAGCGTACCGACTAGATTACTTTTGCCGTCTGCGGTCTCGGTGTGTACTTCGATAGGATCACCGGCAACATCGTTGCGCACCGCTAGTAACAGTGGCCAGCTAAGATTCAACGCAATTCCACGGGATCCCCAAAGAAATATGGGTGGATCGGGTGTGCCGCGCACTTTCACGTCATAGTCGTACATAGATACCTCCGAGATCGGCGAAGCTCGGTAATTCTCCATGCAGTCCAGCCTAACCGGAAAATCGGGGTGGTGGGCGATCCGCAAGTGTCGGGATCAGCCGCCCGGGTTTCCTGTGAGGTAGCAATCAGATTCTGGGTCCGTCCGGGCGCAGGTCGATAAAGCGGTTGAGCTTCAGCGGGTGGTCGTCCCCGCGAAAGAACACGTCGGCCACAACTATCGAAGTTCCGTTGGCTAGGTCCTTCATCTTGAACCTAGATGCGCGATCCTCGCTCACGTGTTCGCGGTTTTCCGGAGGCCACGCTTTTTCTAGATGATATTCCACGCGTTCCACACGCCCCATGACAACGTCCGGCGCCATAACAACCACTTCAAACTGGTAATAAAGTCGGCCGTCTTGCCCGTGCTTTCGTGTTCCCTTTTCTGAAAAGAAGCTCGTGTGCAATAAAGCAATGTTCTCCAAGGTCACACTCTGCTCTTCGGTGGGAGCGGGGATTCTTTGTGCTGCCGCGGGGATGTTTGTCTTCTCAAGCGTGACCCAGTTCCCCACCGAGATTCCGGACCCTTGCTTGATTCGCTCCGCTACTTCGTGGAAAAGTCTCTCCACGTGGGGCTGGTAAAGCACGATCACGACCAGCAGGAAGATGGGCCAGATAAGACCGGTGACGACCTGCCCGATCACCCCAGTCATTCGTGAAGGCGGAACCAGCAAAAGGAGGAATACGAGTACGATTCCGCAGGCCACAATTCTTGAGGCCTTGCGCTGCCGATCCTGTGCCTGCGACTTGTCCTTGGCCTCATGCGTTTCCCTACTATCCATGCTTATTCCTTCCGAGTCCCGAGCGCTAAAGCGTGCCGCAGCCATGGCCACGGTCACCGGCTCGGAGAAAAAGGCCGATGCTGTAAATCAGACCGGACACTCCGGAGGAAGGGCGCCGTGTTTTCTATCACGAAATCATTCCGCAATTGGCAGTCATCTCATGGACTCCTTTTTGCATTCACCACGCGCGTCAGTTTATGACCGGTTGGTTTCACAGTGGCCGACGTGAAAGATGAACCTGCCAACGTCACTTTACAGTAGGATATTTTCGCCTAGATTGTTATCGCCGTTTCTGTCGTAAATGTAGCCACCTTGCGCCAAAAGAGGACTTTCAAGCGACGCTAATTTTTTCACCGTAGGAATGTTTGGAAACGAGTTCGCCTTAGTTTATTTCTCGCTGATTAGAGGCTCCACGCCCCTCCGCGAATCGTTGATTATGAAAGGCTAACGGCTGTTGTGTCTGGCGGATTCAACCGGTCGATGCAATAGTTCGATGGAATCGTTCAGCCGGTGTTTCGTAATCCAGGGTCTTTCGTGGTCGCTCGTTCAGCCTTCGTGCTACTGCGTTGAGTTTGGCCTGTGAGTAGACCGACAGGTCGATGCCTTTCGGAAAGTACTGTCTTAACAGGCCGTTGGTATTTTCATTCGAGCCGCGTTGCCAGGGGTGTTTGGGATCGCAGAAATACACCGCAATGTCGGTGGCGATAGTGAACCGTTTGTGGTCCGCCATCTCTGTTCCCCGATCCCACGTAAGCGATTTATAGAGTTCCTGAGGCAGCTTTCCAGCGTGTTTGATGAGCGCATTGACTACTGTTTCGCTGTCCTTGCTGGCGATCTTCACCAGCATCACATAGCGCGTCTGACGCTCTACAAGCGTTGCAATCTGGCTGCCGCCACTGCCACACAGGAGATCGCCTTCCCAGTGTCCCGGCACCGCGCGATCTTCCACGGTGGCGGGGCGTTCACTGATTGATACCGCGTCACGGATCCTGCCGTGATCGTCCGTTTTCTGCGTGTGATGGCGCGAGCGGCGCATGGCCCGGGTGCGCCGTAGATGCTCCAGCAGCTCTTTCTTCAGTGCACCCCGTGCCTGGATGAAAAGACTGCAATAGATGGTTTCGTGTGACACGTGGTAGTCCTCGCTGCCTGGCCAGGCGCGTTTGAGCCATCCAGCAATCTGCTGGGGCGACCACTGCAACTGGAGCTTGTCGGCCACGATATGGGCCAGCATCCGGTGCTCGACCAGTTTGCAGACTTTCGGGCGCAGCGACCGATCCCATGCCAGCTGGTCGGCGTGGCTGGCCCGATAGCCGGCCTGCCCACTGTTGCGCTTGATCTCGCGACAGATCGTGGACGGTGATCGCGACAGTCGCCGGGCAATTGACTGAATCGAATCGCCTGCGACAAGGCTTCGCGAAATCTCCTCGCGTTCGGCAAGCGTCAGCGCCAGCCTGGATCGCTGGCGGGGTGCCGGCTGGATTCCTCCAGTTTGCGCCAGAATTCCCTGTACTGACGAGTGATTGCGGTCAAATAGCTGGGCGATGTGCTGCAACGACTCGCCTTTACGCCAGCGTTCCCACATCAATGCCTTCTGGCTTTCGCTGTAATAGATCCGGCGCCTCTGTTTCATTTGCAACACTCCCGCCGCTCATGCGACGTTCATTGTGTTGCATCGACCGGTTGAATCCGCCCTCGAAACCGGCCATCTGATTGTTGTAGAGGAATGCTCCGCCATCAGCCTTTGCGGACGTTGGGGTAGCTCGGTAAATACCGCTGCAAATTGCCGTATGCCGGCAATTCAATCAAATCTAAGGTTGAGCACGTTCTTTTTTTCACTGCCCCGAGAATTTTCCGCGACTTGGACCAATAGGTGAAAGCCCTTCTAGACGATTTCGAACGTCGCTGGAACGCAAAGCTGAAGCCGCGATCCGACCGAGAACGCCCGCCCCTTATGTGTATCTATCTGTTTGATGACCCCGAATTCGATGAATCGTTTCCCGAAATGGTATCGCCTCGAGTCGTAACAAAGCGTAGGAAAAGCACGTGATGCGTTTCTCGCATCACGTCTTTCATTCACCGACTTAGAGTGAGCTCGCGTGCGAGTACGGCACCATCCGCGAGCGAATTAACTTTAATTTATCGCTAGAGAGCTGACTTTCTCTTTGGACTAAGTTCGGCTCTATTCAGCAAGCCTGCCTCTACAAAGTGATACCTGATGGCAAAGGCCTGATGGCCAGATGCAAGCCACTTGCGAACGAGTTCTTCGCTCACGCCAATATCGAGAAGCAATATCATATGGTAGAGCACTGACAGTGCTTCGCTTAATCGACTAACCTCAAGATTAAAGTCGGCCGCTGATGCTCTAGTCCGGCTGCCACCAAAGTGAGCGATGTCATTGCGTAGCTCCGCACAGCGTTTTGTGAAGTCATCGAGCCGCGCGCCTTCGAACTTCATCGGAACGATTTTGATGAGTTTCATTAGACGCTCCTTCAAGCTAGGTTCGCCTTGGAACTGAAGCGCGCGTTGCAACCACGGACGCTGCTTGGAATCCACCTGTGCAAGTATCGAGTCTATCTTCGCTTGCAGCTTGCTGTCTCTTGGCTGACTGCCAAACTTCGAGCGGTGAAGCGACTCCATCCCGTACATCAGATTCGAGAATTTATTCTCGACATACTGGGTCATTTTTCGCTTCGTTGAAGGGAACGCAAAGTAGCCGGCCCCATGGGTCCTCACGCCTTCCTTCCATTTCGTGACGATGTCGCCGAACGACTCGTTGATGGACGAAAATCGGACAGGACAATCTCTAAACGTCGGAGGGGTATCGCTTGCCGACAGGCGGTGAAAGAACAATGTGAACGTGTTGCGTGTACGGGAAACCGTCACCGATGGCCATGGCAGCGGATAATCCGTGCCGGTCAGAAGGATGAGCAGGTTCTGCAAAACGCCCCACTCCGATAGCACGCCATCAGCCACCTCAGGCTTCTTGAATCGCATCTGGAAGCTGAAGAACTCGTGGAGCGTGACTTTAAAATGATGTGGTAAACCGCTTCTAGAATCGACCAGATGGTGCTTCAGAATTAACCGGCCGGATGGGGTCCGATAGGGCACATCGGGTAGGCGTCTGTTTGACAACTTCACTGTACGACTTGAGCGCGTAACCATAATTGAGCCAGTGCCTAGCCACGCCTCAAAGTCTTGAAGGTCTACCTCGAATTTTGAGAATTTAAGTGCTTCCAACTTGCGTGGAGGTGCCTCCTTGCCAACGATGATGAAGGTCGCGAAATATTTCTCATAGGAGAACCTGTCCGAATTAAACGTTCCTCCGTTTCGAACGGCATCGAGAATGAGCACATGCTTCCCAGATTCTTTAAGAATTCCTTGGATGGCGCGCGGTTCTCGTCCTTTGTCTGCAGTTGCGAAATAGCTCGTTCGTTCTCTTGAGTCAGCCATTTTTCCGTCAAGCTCAAGGCTAATGGCTCCAGTGCCAGCAATCGTTAGCTTGCCAGTCACGTGATCGGCTGGCGCAAAATGGTTGGCTGGGATTTCGATGTCATGCCACCAGAAATGCCCCTGCTCATTGATGATGAAGTCGTTCAATTTTCCCTCGGTTGGTCTGCGACGTGTGTTGTTGTTTCCTGACTCGGTTGTTCAGCCCGCGATTTGTCTTTGGTCATGCAAGGCGCACACCATATTCTGGAAGTTCTTCGCATAGCGACGAACTAGCGACCGCGTTCGCTAGTATCCCAGCTAGTTGACCTGCTGAGAGTAGGCGCAAGCGTCCGTTGCACCCCGGAAGCGGTCATGGCTGGGTGATGAGTTCGAACGGCAGTTGCGGGTCGAGGCTGTGTGAAAACGCAAAAGTACTCGGTTTTCGGGTGTCGCTTTACCCTTCCCAAGTTGCTGCCAAGCCGATACGGCGCGATCTGAAGGGTCAGTTTTTCAGAACGCCGCGTTCAGCATGCGTTTTCACACAGCCTCGGTCGATTTCTGCCAACTGGGCCGGGCAGGAGTCGACCTTGGTTGTATCAGATCTCGCGGCTTTCCCGGCCAGAGTGTCGCGACCGCGCCCGGTCGAACGCCAGAAACTAGTTCCGTCCTCGCTTCGGAGCCTTCTTCCTTTGGACGCCCATTGCGCCAGACCCGGCGGCACGCAGGATGCGACGAAAGGTGGGGCACTCCATGTGGCTCGATGCGGGACAGGCAGCGGCGTGCCGCAGCCCGTCGCGCATGGCGGTCAGTCTGCGGATCGTGCTGTCCAACTCCGCAGCCTTGGCCGCGAGCATCTGCCGATCGATGCGCGGTGGCCCCTCGGGCGCGAACATCAGCGCAATCTCATCGAGCGAGAAGCCTGCGGCGCGCCCCAGCGCGATCAGCGCCAGCCGTTCCAGTACGCCGGAATCGAACACGCGGCGCAATCCGCGCCTGCCGGTAGAGGCAATTAGCCCCTTTTCCTCGTAGAACCGCAGCGTGGATGCGGGAACGCCGGACTGCTGCGCCACCTCGGCTATGTCTAGCTTGATCACCTCTTGACCTCAAGTCGACTTGAACTAGCATAGTTTAGCTTCCGCTCTGGGAGCTAGCTAAGGACGACAACCATGACTCTCAAACACCAGACCGAAAACGAGCAGACGGCGCTGTGGAACGGCAGCGCCGGACGTGCCTGGGTCGCCGAGCAGGAGGTGCTCGACCGGATGTTCAAACCTTTTGAAGACCTGCTCGTCGAGATGATGGGCGGTGACGGCGGGCACTGCGTGCTCGACGTTGGCTGCGGCACCGGCAGCACGACGCTGGCATTGGCGCGGCGGCTCGGCGTGAAAGGCCATTGTATCGGCGTCGATGTTTCGACTCCGATGCTCGCCACCGCCCATGCGCGCGCCGAACGGGAGGGATCGACCGCAAGCTTCATCCGCGCGGACGCGCAGACTTATGCCTTCGATCCGCAGAGCTTCGACAGGATCATGTCGCGCTTCGGCGTGATGTTCTTCGATAACCCGGTCCAGGCGTTCGCGAACCTGAGGCGCGCCGCGAGGGACGACGCCGAACTCCGGTTCATCGCCTGGCGGAGTGCCGCTGAAAATCCGTTCATGACGACGGCCGAGCGCGTCGCGGCACCGCTGTTGCCAAACCTTCCCGTCCGCAAGCCGGATGCGCCGGGACAGTTCTCCTTCGCAAAACGAAGTAGGGTCACCTCGATCCTGGAAGATAGCGGTTGGGCCGAGATCGACATTCGTTCGGTCGATGTTGGCTGCATCATGCCGGAAACGGAACTGATCGGTTATCTCACCCGGCTCGGTCCCGTCGGTCTGATCCTTCACGATGCGGACGAGGGGACGCGCAAGCAAATCATAGAAACTGTCCGCACCGCCTTTGATCCCTATGTGCACGGAACTGAAGTTCGCTTCACGGCTGCCTGCTGGTTGGTCAGCGCGCGAGCCGGCCTGCGTCACTCGCGCTAAAGGAGGCAGCCAGGGGGCTGAGGCCGTGGAATATCGGGTGTCCGCGCTTCCGGTCGGGAATATCCGCTTGGGCCAATGCTAGTTGCCCATCCGACTCCGAGGGATCAATGACCGCTATATCGAAGAGCCGCTGAACGGAGGCTTTGCGGTGCGGCGATCGCAGTGGGTCGAATTCTGCTCGTTGTCCTCTACCGGCAGGGCCCGGCCAGTTTCGGTCGCTCGTCGCCATGCAACTTGCGGCTTTGACCTCTCTTGCCAACTGCGTCGCCTTTAAACTGTCGGGTGAGATAGTCAAACCTCACTGAGTGGAGCCTATGGCCACAAGAAATCCAACACACGTGGCGCATTGCCAATGTGGCGCGGTCGAGATCAGCGCCTGGGGTCAGCCCATTATGGTCAATGCGTGCTACTGCGACGACTGCCAGACCGCAGCCCAACGTCTCGCCACATCCGTCAATTCAGGGCGAGCGTCCAGCGTCGACGGTGGCACGGAGTTCATTGTGTTCCGCCGCGATCGCATTGCCTGCACGCGCGGCGCAGACCGACTCCAGGCGATGAGGCTGACTGCCCCCTCGAAGACCAGACGCATGATCGCAAGTTGCTGCACAACACCGATGTACATGGCCTTTGACGACAAGCGGCCCTGGGTGTCAGCGTTCCGCGTCCCTTTCGGAGCGGATGCGCCGCCGGTGGAAATGCGGATCTGCACCCGATTCAAACGCTCGGAACTGGAGGCCGATGACGGCTTGCCCAGCCATCCCGGATACCCTCCCGCAATGATGGTCCGGATCCTGGCCGCCTGGCCGTTCATGCTGTTCAGCAAGCCGGTCGGCGCTTTGCCGTAGCGCGATTGTTGGATGCCATTGGATGCGCCAATGACCGCCTGGGGTCAAACTGTGCCGATCGCGGCGGTCGGCGGTCGGCCGTCTTCGGCCCTTCGACCGCGCGCCGGCCGGCCATCATGTAACTCGTAGCCATTGACGGAGGGCGGAGGCCGGCGACGCGATACCCTGAGGTGCTGAGTACGAGGCCTGCTTACGCTGAAACGGCTGGACGGACGGGCACCGTGAACTGAAAGATGGCGCCGTTACCGCCAGATTTTGCACGGATCGAACGATTACCCCGAGATCAAGGCGGGCACGCCGGCATGTAATCGCGCGCGGTTAACACACGGCTTGAGTGCGTTGCCGGAGTCGGTAGGCTAAACACCGGCTGGGTTTAAGGTCTGTCTTGGTCGAGAAGAAGTTACGACTCTCATTGCGCGCCTGTCCGGAACAATCAGGCAATGAATCAAGAGGATCTGACTAACATCCCCTTCCTGCATATGCCATCATAAACGGAGCACTTTTCGATGGAGGAGCAGCATGCTTAAGACTCGGAAGCTTGGACGTGAAGGACTTGTGGTGTCGGAGATCGCGCTGGGCTGCATGGGCATGTCCTTTGCATACGGCACGCCGGACGACGAGGAATCGGTCGCAACGATCCATCGGGCGATCGAACTGGGTTGTACGTTTCTCGATACTGCGGAAATCTATGGCCCGTTCACCAACGAAGAACTGCTCGGCCGTGCGTTGAAGGGGCGCCGGCACGAGGTCACGATCGCGACCAAGTTCGGGTTTGCCTTTGAAAATGGTGTTCGCGGCCTCAATAGCCGCCCCGAGCACATCAAGGGAGTGATTGATGCTTCGCTAAAGCGCTTGCAGACTGATCACATCGATTTACTGTATCAGCATCGGGTCGATCCCGATGTGCCGATCGAAGATGTTGCGGGCACGGTAAAGGATGCGATCGCGGCCGGCAAGGTGCGCTTTTTTGGCTTGTCCGAAGCGAGCGTCGATACCATCCGGCGTGCGCACGCGGTGCAACCGGTTTCCGCCCTGCAGAGTGAATATTCGCTGTTCGAGCGCGGTGTCGAAGACAAGGTCTTGCCGGCGCTTCGTGAACTCGGCATTGGTTTTGTGCCATATAGTCCGCTTGGCCGCGGGTTTCTGACCGGCGCGGCGAAGCGGGCGGAAGAGTTGCCCGCCGATGACTGGCGTGCTGCCAACGATCCGCGAATTCAGGGCAGCAATTTCGACGCGAACATCAAGCTCGCCGACTTCGTCAAGGCGCTGGCGAAGGACAAGTCCGTGACGCCGGGCCAGATTGCCCTCGCATGGCTGCTTCATCAAGGCGACGATCTTGTGCCGATCCCGGGCACCAAGCGGCGCAGGTACCTCGAGGAAAACCTTGGGGCGGCTTCAGTCACGCTCACGGCAGCCGAGCTGGAAAGCATTCGCGCTTTCCTCTCGCAGCACAAGACGGCGGGTGCGCGCTACCTGCCGGCGATGCTATCGAATCTCGATCGGTAGCGCAGCACGGACGATCAGGCGAACTCCGCGAGGCAAGCCTCGAGGGTGGCGATCAGGCGGTCGACGTCAGTCGTAGAGGTTTGGTTTGTTTTTATTGAGCGCGTTGTAGTACCTTCGACAGTTCCACATTCTGATGCATTGGCGCTGGATGATCGTCAGGTCATCCAGCTGCTCCTGACGAGCGACAACGCAAATAGCAGCCTTGGCCAAGCGTGCTTGACTCGTACACCGTGAACGTCTGCTCTACCTCGGGAAGAGCCGTAGATGGCTCGCCATGTCGAACGTCGGTTCAGGGTTGCGGATTCAACCGGTCGATGCAACACAATAGAAGCTGCGTGAGCGGCGGGAGTGTTGCAAATGAAGTACCGAACCCGGATCTATTACAGCGAGAGCCAGAAAGCGTTAATGTGGGAACTCTGGCGGAAAGGTGAATCACTCCAGCATATTGCGCAACTGTTCGATCGGAATCACTCGTCGATACAGGGAATTCTCGCGGAGACAGGCGGAATACAGCCGGCACCGCGACGTCGTTCCAGACTGGCGTTGACGTTAGCCGAGCGCGAGGAGGTATCGCGCTCACTGGCAGCCGGGGACTCGATCCGTTCGGTGGCCAGCCGGCTTGGAAGAGCACCGTCCACCATCGGTAGGGAAATCAGGCGAAATGGTGGATCTCAAGGCTATCGGGCGAATCAGGCTGATGCGCTTGCCTGGGATCGTGCCCGTCGTCCCAAGGAATGCAAGCTCGTCAGGAACCGCGAGCTCGCCCGGGTTGTGGCGAGCAAGCTCCAGTTGCAGTGGTCGCCAGAACAGATTGCCGGTTGGCTCAAGCACTCATACGCGGTCAACGGGGACTATCAGGTGTCGCACGAGATTATCTACCGGAGCCTTTATATACAGGCCCGCGGCGCACTAAAGAAGGAACTGCTGGAGCATCTGCGCCGGACCCGGGCGATGCGTCGTTCACGTCACCACACCATGAAGACCGACGATCACGGCAGAATCTGCGACGCCGTATCGATCAGTGAACGCCCCGCGACAGCGGAAGACCGTGCGATACCCGGACATTGGGAAGGCGATCTGCTGTTTGGTAACGCGAACAGCCAGATTGCCACGCTCGTCGAACGTCAGACGCGCTACGTCATGCTGGTGAAGATTGCCAGCAAGGATACAGAGACCGTCGTCAACGCCCTCATAAAACATGCTGGTAAGCTGCCTCAGGAACTGTACAGGTCACTGACCTGGGATCGGGGCAAAGAGATGGCTGGGCACAAGCGCTTCACGGTGGCTACTGACATCGCAGTTTACTTCTGCGATCCGCAGCATCCATGGCAACGCGGCTCGAACGAAAACACGAATGGATTGCTGAGGCAGTACTTCCCGAAAGGGACCGATCTCTCCGTCTACTCACAGGCCCGGCTTAATGCAGTAGCAAGGCGGCTCAATGAACGCCCCCGGAAAACACTAAACTTCGACACACCAGCTGAGCGATTTCATCAAACTGTTGCATCCACCGGTTGAATCCGCAACCCACAACGGTCGTTCAGCTTTCTCCATAACGGCCGCTCGTTCGGGAGTGGAAGCGTTTTGTAAGCGCTCATCAATCCGAGTGCTCTTTTATTGTCCACTGTAAAGTTTCTTGCAGGTTTTGACTTGCTCCAGTCTCCACAGCCTCACATCAAAAAGCCATATCCCTCAAGGCAGGATGAGTGCCTTCAAACGGCTGCTTGAGTAGCACAAGCTAGCGCGACGGATTTTGCCATTTACTCCGCGCTCGTAAAGGAACATGAGAGTAACCTCTCTCGACAATTGGCTTTCGAACCTAAGGACGGTAGATGCTAAGCGATCTGGGTGATTTCGACGATTACATAAATTCGCAGGTGCATGAATGGAATGCGCCCGGCATAGGCGTCAGTATTGTAAAAGACGAAGAAGTCATCTTCACGAGACGCTATGGTTACCGCGACTATGCAAACAGACTGCCGTTTTTATCTTCGACTTTGTTTCCTATCGCGTCGAACACCAAATTATTTACAGCCATTGCGGCCGGCATTTTAGTCGAGAAAGGCGCGCTGACCTTCGACCAGCCGATTCGCGACGTTGTCCCGAGTTTGCGCTTTTACGACAAGTCGCTTGATGCCGCGGTGACACTACGCGATATGCTCGGCCATCGTACCGGCGTGCCGCGGTACGACATGATCCTGCATAGAGCCGAGTTCTCAAAAAAGGAACTATTCGACCGGATCCGATTCATGAAGCCTGTCGCTCCGTTCCGGTCGAAGCTTATCTACAACAACATGATGTACGAGGCTGTGGGCCACGTCATCGAGTTGCTAAGCGGCAAGTCGTGGGATCAATTCATTCGCGACGAGGTTTTGACTCCTGTGGGTATGCCACAGACTGCTTTCACCATTGCCGACATGCTGGCTCATCCGAATCATGCGGTACCGTTCACGGAGATGCGCGATAGTGAGGAGCTCTGGCAGACACCATATCCAGAGATGAACTGGTCGAGTCCAGCGGGCAGCATCGTCTCCAGCCTCGATGATATGAGTCGATGGCTGGCCATGTTGATGAACAACGGAGTGATGGCTGGAAAGAAGGTGCTTCCCGAGCAGGTACTCCGGGCTACTTTGGCGCCGGGGCTCGCATTTCCGGACCCGCTGGGTGACGTCCTAGGCTTTCAGCCGGAGATCAATTCAATCTATGGGATGGGCCGGCAAACCTCTTCGTATCGGGGACATCTGCTTGCAAGTCATGGCGGCGGTCTCCGCGCCTTCCATTCGCAGGTCTCGTATTTGCCACGCGAGAAATTGGGCGTAGTCGTGTTCGTGATCGGCGACCACTGCTCAATGCTGCGAAATGCCGTCGGCTACAACGTCTATGACCGCCTACTGGGACTGGGTGAGTCGAGTTCGATGGATGCATTGCGCGAGTTCCATTCGAAAGCAAAGCAGAATATGCGCGAGTCGCGCGAACGGGTAAAGCCAAGCGCCATTCCAGACACACGACCCTCACACGATCTCGCAGACTACGTCGGTCGCTACGAGCATCCTGCCTACGGGCAACTGTATATCCTGCTCACGGATTCCGAGCTTCAGTTTCGCTTCCGTCAAACGAAGCTGCCATTGCATCATTACCACTATGACCGGTTCGATACCGACGATGACGAGGCTGAAGGCGCATGGTCCATGTCGTTTCTGACCAGTCCACTCGGCGATATCGACCGCGTCAGTTTGTGGCTCGACGCGACGGATGCCGTGTTCGTCCGGATTCCAGATGCGCCTTCGCCGAGTGTGCTCAGGCAGCTCACCGGCACGTACCAGGCTGCTTTCGGCGCCAAGTGCTCGATCAAGCTGCGGCGGGACAACCAGCTCATGCTGCACTTTCCAGAGGCTCCCCCGGAAGTTTTAACTCCGTTCAAAGATCTTCAGTTTCGCAACCCGAAATGGCCACAAAGGACATTCGAGTTCGTGATGGAAGACGGGCGAGTGACCGCATTGAGGCACTGGAACTCGGTAGCCGAGTTTGTTTTAACTCGGGTCGAGAATGCTGAATCCGCCGATACGATGGAGGACGAAGAGCCGATCGCCGATTAAACCAGGCGGCCCATCCGCATTCGAGAGGCGTTGTATCGAGGAATGCGCTGGTGGTTGAGATCTCGTGAGCTTGTTCGGGCTGACTTCTGCTGAAAGCATCCTGCTCATGTCGAACCACATAGGAAGGTCGCATTGGTTGGTCCAAGACATCCATCCAAATGCATCACGCAGAACTCTGCCGCCTGTCAGGCTGTCATCAATGCCTGATGGTCAAGGAGCCGTAAAGCTTGTCGCCTGGATAGATGGAGCCAACACGATGACTATAGCTGCATGTCCGATTGATCCGATCACCGGTATTCTCGAAGCTTGCAGATCCCACAATGTCGTCGCGATTTGCGACGGCGGCCACGGATGTGAACAGGCTTATGCTTTTCGGATTTCGCTGATCCGGGACCCCAGATTTGCTTATATCGTGAACGATATCGTCGTTGAGAGCGGCAATTCCCTTTATCAGGAGATGATGGACCGGTTTGTTGCGGGGGAAGACATACCCGGAAATCAACTACGCCAAGCCTGGCAAAACACTACGCAACCCCACGATGTGTGGGATCGTCCCGTCTTTGAGGGGCTTTTTCGTGAAGTCCGTCATCTCAATGCCTCGCTTCCAAGAGAGCGTCAGATCCGGGTATTGCTGGGCGATGCGCCGATAGACTGGTCGAAAATCAATAGCGCCGAGGAACTCGATAAAGCTTGGCGAGCGTTAGGCGACCGTGACGGTTGTGCAGCGGAAATTATTCAACGCGAAGTGCTGGGCAAGCGGCGCCGCGCCCTGGTCGTCTACGGCGGCATGCATTTATTGCGTAAGAAACTTTTCTGACAAGCGAAGAACCCGGAAAAGGCGGAACAACAATTCAGCCCCCTACCAAGTAGCCTGGTTTCGTTGCTGGAAAGCCAAGACGCTAAGGTCTATTCTGTTTGGGTGCCGGTGTTTGTTGATTTGGCGACTCTCCAGTCCGAAGCCTCGTCATGGCACAGGCCAAGCCTTACGCTCATCCGAGGCACACAACTTGGAGAAGCAAGCTTCCGATCGTATTATCCGCACCCGTGCCCCTGGCTCGGATAGGCAACCAGCCAGAACGCCCGCGACGCACACAGCTTCATGTGCGACACCTGCAGCTTGCGGTAAATGCCGCCGACAACCAGTCCTTCCTCGGACCAGTCAAACTGGAATGCCTCGCCCAGCTCGAATCGCAACGGCACAAACGCCGACTTCAAAGCCGCCTTGCCTTCACCTTGCCGCCAGGCCCGGATGAAATCGGTGACCCGCGAGTAACAGCCGTCGTAGCCGCCGCCCTTGATCTCCTGGAACAGCATCCAGGCGGTGCGCCGCTCCTTCTTCGGTCGCCGCGCGTCGACACTGAGCGCCTGCACCAGCACCTCATGAAACGGCGTTAACCGGGTCGGCTGGGAGCGCCGCTGATACTTCGGCTCCTCCTGAACATCCATGTTCAGATATTTACTAATCGTGTTGCGCGACAGGCTTGTGAGACGCGCTATCTCGCGTACCGACTTGTTCTGGCGGTGGAACATCCGCCGCACCTTGCCAATCATCGTCATCGGGATCATCCCCAAACACCCTGCCAGAAAAACTAGCGGGATAGGTTGATTGCCCGGCTCAGTTTTCAGTCGGCGCGATCCCTACATGTGGCTGAATTTTCGGTCGGCGTAAACACGCGTTGCGAGAATGTTTTGTGCCAATGTTTCTGATAGATTCATACAAAAATGCTTACGCGGAGGACGATGCCGGAGACA
The DNA here is from genome assembly GCF_003634845.1 of Paraburkholderia sp. RAU2J. Lineage (NCBI taxonomy): Bacteria > Pseudomonadati > Pseudomonadota > Betaproteobacteria > Burkholderiales > Burkholderiaceae > Paraburkholderia > Paraburkholderia sp. RAU2J. Next base: position 273,756 of record NZ_RBXG01000004.1, on the reverse strand, counting down.
TATCAGCTTTACGTTCTACGACCACCTGTTCGTTGGTGAATGAGACGTTGATCGGCGTGGGACCATCCCGGTACGCTAGCAGCATGAACATAAAGATAGACAGGCCGAGCGGTTCGATCATGAGCAGGCCACACCATGCGCCGAAGACGATGGGCGCGACACTCCCAAAGTCGCGCCTGACACGCCGCCACAAGACTGCGCAATAGATCAGCGCAACGGGTACGCCGAATTTGTATACGAGCGATGTCAGAGAGTTCGAAATGCCGCTGTCTTCCATCTTTACGTATCCGAACTCATCGAGAGCGAGTGCGTTGTAGGCGTCCATGTCGCCGCTTGGTCTGCCAAGCAGCAGGCTATCGGATGCGGCGCGCAAACCTAGCGTCAGATCGTTGATGCGCACAAGGATGCTGGCATCATTGTTGACACTGCGTCCAAACAGCACCGTGAACGCGTCGCCTATAATGCTGGGGAGCGATATTGCCGCGAGCACCAGCAGGACGACCGTGGCGGCAAGGATTTTGGCAAGTTTGGGCTGTCGTGAGTAGATGTAGAGAAAACCAGCCAACGGGAGCAGAATCGAGAGAGCACCCATCGATTGCGTCGTTGCCGCTGCAAGCAGGAACACAATGTTGCGCCGCCTGCGAAACATCAATGCGTTGTAAATGTAGGCGAGCGTCAGCATCACGCCATACACGCCAGCCTCCCAGAAGAAGCCCTGATTCCGATAGTGGGCAAAACGTTCGAAATCCGTCGCTCGAACGTAGAGCAGGCCGAACACGGTGCTGTATTCGGCGTCGATATGACGCGCGATGCCTGGTGCAAGGTAAGCGAGCGGGTACAGAACGAGAGAAATAATGGCGGTGTAGTACATCACGTCGACGAACAGTTCCCTGAAGTCAAGGCGACACCGCTTGAAATGGATGCAGGCGATCATCGCGATGATGCCTTTGAGAAGGATAAATAGCTCCTTGTCGTCGATTGAAAGATCCTGCGCGAAGCTTGCGATGAAGATGAAACCAAGGAGCAGCACGGACATGCCGCTGACGGAGCGAGGAGACCGAGAAGACCCGAGGAACCCGCAAAGAAGTATGATCGATATTGCAGCAATCAGCGGGGCATTGCCGACGCGTACGACAACGATCCAGCCCCCACTCGCGAGCAGAATGGCGATCAAGAGCAACGCATTGGCGCCGTGGTTTCCAAAACGGATTTTCATATGGAGCTGCTTGCAAAGCGGGTTAGTGATGAACCGACGTGACGGGTGACGAGTCCCGTACACGCGCCCATTCCCCCGATTTTGGGTTCCACCGTCGGATGACCTTGGCGGGTGCGCCGACAGCTACGCAGTAGTCTGGGATATCCGCCGTTACCACCGAGTTGGCTCCTACCACACTGTTGCGTCCGACCTTGCAGCCGATCAACGAGACATTTTCACCGATCCATGCACCGGTTCCGATGCGTACGGGGGCACGAGGCGTCAATGGTTGATGCTTGATCGGCGTCTCGGTGTCGTGATACCCGTGAGCGTAGTCGGCAATGTAGACGCGATCGGCAATGAGAACGCCGCTCTCGATGACAACCGATTGCGTCACGATAATGTGACAATGATTGCCGATGTAGACGTCTGGCTGGATCTCAAGCACCGGATCCCGGTTGAAAAATGCAATCGCTTCGATCCAGGCGCCGTTGTTGATGAACACGCCTGAGCCGATCGACATGTTGCCGGATCCGCTGATCCTCAGTGGGCGGAGAATACGTGTGCCTCGGCCGAACCTGGCGAAGAATATCGGAAACAGTACACCTTGCAGGCACGTACTGATGCGATTGCGAATCTTGAACCAGATACCCATGTCCATGGTTGGTCTCATGATCGTTGTCCGTGGTTTCGGGCCAGCCAGGTCCTCACATGCAGCGCGTAAAGTGCGACCGAAGGAAAGACCAGGATGCCAAGCCTGCGGCGCGCAACGACACCTTCGATGATCTTCTCGCCCGCGAGCGCAAGCGACGTCGCGATTGCGGCCCCAAGAGGGCCGATGTACGGGAGGAGAAGAAAGCACAGGACGATGCAGCACGTCGCTGCCCCGACCATTGCGTTGCGGATGGCTTTTTCCATGCCGTGCACGACGAGCAACGGTCGTATCGAACCGCTCGCGACAATTACCAGTTGGCCGAAGGTCAGGCACACAAGCGCACCATAGCCTTCACCAAATTCGTTGCCGAATAGCTTCAGGATTTCCCGGCCGAACAGCAGGATGAGAGCAAAAACTACCGCGGCAACGATAAAGAGCAGTGACGAGATGCGTCGGACCATCTCCTCGATTTCATCGCGCGTCTTGATGCCTCGCATGACCGCGATGCGTGGGCCCACGAGGGCGTCGATAGGGGGCAGGAGGAAGCCGGACAACGTCAACGCGACCCGTTGTGCGATCGAGTATGCACCCACTGCGCGCGGCGAAGCCGATATACCCACCGCAAACACCGCGATCCAGAGCAAGGCGATCTGACCCACGTTGCCGATGAGCAGCGGCACGGCCGCAGCCAACAGAGGGGATGGCTGCACCGCTTGCTCTTCGTTGCTGTGGCCGCTGCGACATGCAATAAAGCTGCGCCATTGTGCGTAGGCAAACGCTGCATTGAACACGCAGGCCACAAGGTAGATCTGTGCACCCTGAACCCCAGTTTGTGGATGGATGAGAAGTATCAGCGGCAACGAAACCAGGGGTATCCACAGGCTGAGGACAGCGATGCTCCCTTCGGGGCGGTGGATGATCTGCAGGAAAGGCACGTGCATCAACGCATACGCGAGGGGAATGATCGAGGCTGCAAACCACGGCATGACGTCTCCGAGCGAATCTTGATGAAAGACGTAATGCGCTAGTGGGTTATTGATGAGCAGAAGCAGAGCAGCAATCGCAATGCTGACGCATAGGGACAACGTTAGTGCGCGACGGTATAGACAGCGCAGCGCATGCCATTGGCTGTCGCGCACGAGTGGACCGCCCTCCCGAATGACGATCTGTTCCAGCCCCAGGCGTCCGATCGTCGAAAGCAGCGTTGCCGCGCCCAAGCCGATCATATATATGCCTGTCTGTGCGGCTCCGAGATATCTACCCAGATAGATGACGAATGCGAGATTGGCCACGGCGCCGAGCACCCGTGACAGGAAACTCGAAGCGATGCGCCGAACCATCGCGTTGGGCGGAAGCGAGGCAGCGATGTGTGCGAACCGGGACTGGGTCATGTCGCCGCTGGCAGTGAAGCAAGAACCCGCTGCGCGATGGACCGTGTGAACGTAAGGTCGATGTCCGTAAAGTGTCCTTTGAAGAAGTATCCGTCTATGAGCGGCCCAATCAGTTGCGCGCGCTTGGCGCCTGGCGTCACGTATTCGCCGATGAGGAGTTCCCGCAATTCCGCTTTTGACCGCGCGGTCAAGATACCCGGAATATGATCGTAGAACGACTCGCCGAGCACGATGACACGATGTTCTTTAGCAAACGCATCGAGCCCTGTCATCGAGTTGACCGTCACCGTGGTGCGGCTTCGTTCAAGATCTTGTGAAAGCGACGCGGCGCTCAGAATTACGTTGCCGGATGCAGCAATGAGGTCGTAGAAAGCGTGCGAGTATTTTCGGCGATACAGCGGATGCTCTCGGACCACGATCGTCCACGAGGGATCCGCGCTCGCCAGTACAAATTGCAGAAGCCCCACATCGTCGAGGCGTAGTGGATTATGGTAGATATTGTTCGCATCCTCGGGCACTTGCATGGCCACGAGGACCACTTTGCGCGCGTCGGCTTCCACGAATTCTTTGGAGCTGAGACTCGCATAGCGTGTCCGTGAACACTGGCGCAGACGGTACGGAATCAGGTCGGGCGGTACGAGCCCCGTGATTGCTCCTTGCGCGAGAGCGAAGCGGTCGAGCAGCGTGTAGGCTTTGTTGCTCCATCGCATGGCGTCCGTGACAGGTGGCTTGAACGGTGTCCCTGACGCTTCGAGGCGAGCGAGCTCGCGCCGAAACGAACAGTTTGCATTGACGCCTTGCCGATCGAGGACCGTGGTGCGATACGGTCCCTGCTCGAAATACCAGGTCACAGCTCTTGTGCCTTTCAACGCATGCATGAGCGATTCGGCGGGTAGCCGCGTATCGCCGCTGACGATCGCCACGTCGGGATCGAATTGCGTCACCAATAACTCGCAAAGACCCAACATCTTGTGGCCCTGTCGCTGCAGCTTTTTTTGCTGCGCAGGCGCGATGTTCGGGTCGGACGCATGGAACCGGATCAGGCTTTCAAGTTCATCGTCCGACAGTGCGGCACCGGGAGCCAGACTCGCATGAGCACGCCAGGAAAGCGGCACAACCTGTCGCCCGTGTATCTTGAAATAGGCCCACGCGCCTGGAAAAACGGCGAGGTGCAGAAACTGTGCGTCGGGTTCGAGCTGTTTCCATGCGTCTTCAATCGCGCAAAAGAAGCGAGCCATGGAGTGGTAGTAGACAAGCGTGAGGATCTTTTTCATCGGTCTGTGCGGAATGCGATAGTGTTAGGCGGGCTGCCGCGGCAACCAGAGCCCCGTGTCAAACGAGCGCTTGCCCTTCCTGACGAACACGCCTCAACGAACGCCGTATTCGTATCGCGCGGAACAGGAATATGGCGTTGCCCATCACATATCGGCGAAAGAGTCGCTTCGGTTCTTGTGCAAGGCGGAAGAGCCATTCGAGATGGAGCGACTGAACCACATTCGGAGCGCGGGTTACACGGCCCGAGATGAAGTCGAGGATGGCGCCGCCGTTGACGATCAGGCACGGCCACGTGACAGCGTTTTTCAATGCAAACGCAACGCGCTCCTGCTTGGGCATACCCATCGCTAGAATCACGATGTCGGGCCTGCTCGAAAGAATGGCTTCCACATAGCGATTTTCAGGATGAAATCCATCGAGCTTGAGTGCGATCGGTATGCCGGAAGAAGCGAGCTTGTCGGCGGCTGTGGATAGATAGGGATCGCGTGTGCCCAACAGGGCGACGCGTCCGGTGGAGCGCTCGAGCATCTTGGGAATCAGGTCGGTCCCGTTCATGTTGATTCCGGGATGGATGCCGAGCATGGTCAAAAGGATCGAGACGCCGACGCCATCACGAAACAGGACATCCGATTCCACGAGACTTCGTCGGAATTCTGTCTCCTTCCACGCCAGATTGAAAGCTTGCGCGTTCAGAAATGACACGATTACAGGTCGTTGCATCTGGCGCATTGATTCGAGGATGCGCTCATGCTCCCGCTCGCTCTTCACGAGCGTCAGTTTTCTTATCACGCTGTTTCCGCGCATATGGTATCGATAAACCACATCTCCTCCCGATTACCTGTAGTCCGTATAGCCAAGAGGTCGCACAAAGACATCAACCTTTTGATAAGGCACGCGTCATTTGCAGCGCGTCGCGCATCGCGCGCATCTCGATCTTGTTGCGGGCGAGGAAATGGAATCCACCAAGGGCGAACGCGGACAGGAGCACCGCAAGGTTGCGACGTCTGATGCCCCAGTAGAGCCAGTTGCGGGTCATGAAGTAGCGGGAGAACTCCGACTTCGCACCGCCCGTCGACGAACTGATCTTGTGCCAGAGATGAATTCTCGGCGTGAAGTAAATCCGGATCCCGGCTTGAGTCAGTTCATGGCAGAAAACGGTGTCATCGTAATAGACGAAAAGCTCTTCCCACATCCGGATCCCGGCATCGCGCAGCGGCCAGGTCTTGACGATGAGCGAACAGGTGGGCGCGTAGTCCACGCGATACAACGCTTTGCGAGTGAGCCGGTCGCGTTTGTTGTGTCCGAAATGACGGCAGCCTCCCTTGAGGTAGCTCAGCTTGCCGCCCGCATACCAGACCTTTCCGTTCGGCTTGTAATAGAACATCTTTGGCGCGAGCGCATCAATTTCCGGGTGATCAGTCAGAACGTCGACCTGCTTTTGCAGGAAGTCCGGATTGACTTCGATGTCGTTATTCAGGAACAGAATGTGCGTGTACGTTGCGTCACCAAGAAAGAAGTCAATACCCTGATTGTTGCCCGCCGCGACACCCGCGTTCTCCCGATTACGTACGAAGGTAAAGGGAACGGTCAACTCATTTCCGATCGCCTGCTCGCAATGGAAACTGGCGACGTCGTTCTCAACAAACAGAATGTGGAAGTCGCGGAACGATTGAGCGTTCATGCTCTCGATGAAACCATCAATGACGCTGTCTGACTTGAACAGAACCGTCACGATGCCGATTTTCACAGACCTCACGGCTCGACTCGCTTGTTAAGTTACGGACTGGTTCATCAAACCGCGTGCACGCATCTCGGAGACTGACCGTTCATAGCCCGCGTCTTCGATCGTTTGTGATCGCACCCATTCGCAGAAGCGCGCTGCGCCTTCGCCGAACGACACGCCTGCCTGAAAACCCAGTTCGTCACGAATCCTGGTCACGTCCGCGAAGTTGTGGCGAATATCGCCGAGCCGGAAATCGCCCGTGACATTTAATTCGCCCGCGACGCCATAGATCCGCTTCAGCGTCTCGGCGACTTCGAGCACGCTCGTTGCCACGCCGGAGCCGACGTTATATGCGGCTTGCCGGATGTGCGCGGCATCGAGCGCGAGAACGATGGACTCGACGACGTCATCGATGTATACGAAGTCGCGCGTTTCCCGCCCGTCTTCGAAGATGTTGACGTTCTTGCCCTGAAGCAAAAGGGTCGAGAAGATCGACAGAATGCCGGTATACGGATTCCGGAGCGACTGCCCGGGGCCATAGACGTTCTGAAAGCGCAGCGCCGCGGCACCGATTCCCATTCCGGCACACACCAGGAGCACCAGTTGCTCCTGCACGAGCTTCGTGATGCCGTAGACAGAGCTCGGATGGGTCTTGGACGTTTCGTCAGTGGCGACGACCATGAGTGGTTCGCCCGTATCCGGATCCAGACACTCGAACCGGCCGTTGCGCATATCATGCGCGCTGCGCGTTACCGGGTAGAGGAACCCTTTAGGGCCCAGATACTTTCCTTCCCCATATATCGATCGAGAAGACGCGACGACCACGCGCTGAATCGTATTTTCCGGCCGCGCCAGGTGATCCAGAAGCAGCGACGTGCCGCGGATGTTGGTCTCAACATAACGATCGACCTGATACATTGATTGCCCCGTGCCCGTCTCGGCAGCGAGATGGACAACGGCATCCTGACCATCGAGCGCGCGTTCCCAATCGTTCCCGCTGCACACGTCGCCCTTGATGAAGCGTACCTGACTGGGCAGCTTTTGAAAAAGCGGTGATGCGTTCGGATTCTTACCGTGAATCTGCGGAGAAAGATTGTCGAGCACGGTGACGGTATCGCCCCGAGCGACGAGTACATTCGCGAGTGCGCTGCCGATAAAGCCCGCGCCTCCGGTGATGAGCGTCCTCATTGTGTCAATCCCAGTTGCCAGTCGATCGTCTTTCTGATGCCGCTCTCGAGGTCCTCAGCGGGACCCCAGTCGAGCGTGCCGGTGATCTTTTTTGTGTCGATTGCGTAGCGCCGGTCGTGTCCCGCACGGTCGGTCACGAACTCGACCAGCCGTTCGTGTGGGGCTTGTCCAGGCAGCCTTTCGTCGAGCAGACCGCAGATCAGCGAAACGACATCGTTATTGCGCCACTCGTTGCGGCCGCCGATGTTGTACGTCTGTCCCAGCTCTCCATGCGTGAGTACACGGTGAATGGCGCGGCAGTGATCATCGACGTAAAGCCAGTCGCGAATGTTCTGGCCATCGCCATACACGGGGACACACTTGCCTTCGAGGCAGTTGCGTATGACGGTCGGAATGAATTTCTCCGCGTGCTGGCGTGGACCATAGTTGTTGGAGCAGTTCGTCGTGACGACGGGCATTCCGTAGGTATGGAAATACGCGCGCACCGGATGGTCCGACGCAGCTTTGCTAGCCGAGTAGGGCGAATTGGGTGCGTAGGGCGTCGTCTCGGCAAATGGCGGATCTTCCAAGGTCAGCGTTCCGAAGACCTCGTCGGTCGAGATGTGATGAAAGCGCCGTGTGCGGGCAACTTCCGGGGGCTTGACGCCCTTCGCGCCAAGCCAGGCGGATCGTGCGGCTTCGAGCAGCGTGAAGGTGCCGTTCACGTTCGTGCGCACGAATTCACCTGGATCGGCGATCGATCGAACGACATGGCTTTGTGCGGCAAAGTGCACGACCGTGTCGATCCGATGTTCATCGAAGAGCTGCGCGACGAGCGATGAGTCGCAGATGTCGCCGTGCACGAACACGTGACGCTCCGGCGCGGGCAGATCGGTCAGGTTGTCGAGCGTGCCAGCGTACGTCAGCAGATCGAGATTCACGATCCGCACAGTATGATCGGCGCGCAGCATGCGGTGCACGAAATTCGATCCGATGAAGCCGGCACCGCCGGTCACGAGAATGGTGGAAGGAGTGTAGCGCATCAATGGGCAGCCCAATGGTCAAGTACTTCGATGAGGCCGTCTTTCCATGGGCGCGCTTCGAAGCGGAGCAGGGCTCTTGTCGTACCCATGTCGAGTGCGGAGTTTTTCGGTCGGGGCGCTGGCAGCGGGTATGCTTCTGTCGGGATGGGCCGCAGAAGCGGTATCTCGTCGATCATTCCGCGCTCCGCCGCGTATGCGAGCGTCGCGCTGGCCAGTCCGTGCCATGTCGTCACGGGCGACCCGGTGTAGTGATAGGTGCCCCAAGGAAGCGAGGTGTTGCGGCCTACGCGAAGGTGCTGGTCAGCGAGTGAGAGCAGCATTTCGGCAATGGCACCCGCGTACGTCGGTGCACCGAACTGGTCGTTGACGATGTTGAGTTCGCGACGTTCACGAGCGAGACGCAGCAGCACGGCTTTCACGAAGTTGTTGCCGTGCGCACCGAACACCCACGAAACGCGCAGAATCACGTGTTCCCGCAGCCGCCTACGGATTGCCTCTTCACCTGCCCACTTGCTCTTTCCATAGATGCCGACGGGCGTTCCGGGAGCGTCGGGCGCGTACGCAGCGCGATGCGAGCCGTCGAACACATAGTCCGTGGACAGATGGAGGAGGGGCGTGCCGGTTCGCGCGAGCGCGCCAGCCAGTACGGCGACAGCGTCGCGATTGACGGCGAAGGCGCCTTCGGCATCGCTCTCGGCGCGGTCGACAGCCGTATACGCGGCCGCATTGATGACGATGCGCACGTCATGCACGCGCAACGCTCGCGTCACGGCATCGCGGTCCGTGATGTCGAGGGCATGCCGGTCGAGCCCGACGACCTGGCGATGGCCCGCGCGCAACACGAGTTCGCGACCCACCTGACCTCCTGCACCCAGAACGAGGATCGTCATCGGGTATCTCCTCGTGCAGCGTGGATCGCGCCGCAGGCGTGGTCCATGAGGCTCATATCGTGACCTCGAGGGACGTAGCCACCTTCAGTGGTTCCAGTTCCGACAGCAGAGGGAGCGCGCGATCCTTGTCGGACAATTTCGGGGTTGTGTCCGTTGGCACGAGCCATTCGATCCCGATGGCCGGGTCGCTCCAGCGCACGCCGGCGTCCGAATGCGGGTCATAGTAGGTCGTGCACTTGTAGGCAAAGTCGGCTTCCTCGGACAGCACGCAAAAGCCGTGCGCGAAGCCGGGAGGAATCCAGAGCATTTCGTGATGCACGTCGTCGAGGATCACGCCGACCCATCGGCCAAAGGTCGGCGAGCCCTCGCGGACGTCGACAGCAACGTCGAACACAGCGCCGCGGGCCACGCGTACGAGCTTGCCTTGCGGGTTGAGCCGCTGGAAATGCAGGCCGCGTAGCACGCCGCGGCGCGAGCGCGACTGGTTGTCCTGCACGAACGTGACATTCACGCCCGCGGTTGCGAGCCATGCTTCGCGGAAGGTTTCGACGAAGAAGCCGCGTTCGTCGCCGAACACATTCGGCTTGACGATCAGCACGCCGGGAAGATCCGTTTCGACGATGTTCAAAGCGCGACCTCCTGCCGCAACAGGTTGACAAGATATTGGCCATAGCCGTTCTTCAGAAGAGGTGACGCGAGGCGTTGCACGTCGTCGCCGCCGATCCATCCGCGTCGCCAGGCTATCTCCTCCGGACATGCAATCTGGAGACCCTGGCGCGCCTGCATCAGATGGACGAAGTTGGCGGCATCGAGCAACGATTCGTGCGTTCCGGTGTCGAGCCGGGTGTAGCCGCGACCCATCAGTTCGACGCTGAGCTGGCCGTGCTCGAGATACGCGCGATTCAGGTCGGTAATTTCAAGTTCGCCGCGCGCCGATGGCCTGATCTCGCGCGCCATCCGCACGACGTCGCGATCGTAGAAATAGAGGCCCGTCACTGCATAGTTGCTGCGCGGCGCGCGTGGCTTCTCTTCGAGGCCGGTTGGGTTGCCGTTGTCGTCGAGCGTAACGACGCCGTACCGCTGAGGGTCGCTTACGTAATAGCCGAAGATGCTTGCGCCTACCTGCCTCGCGCAGGCACGCTCGAGCAACGCGGTGAGACCCGTTCCGTAGAAGATGTTGTCGCCGAGGATCAGTGTGGACGGGCTGTCGCCGAGAAACTTCTCGCTGATAAGAAATGCCTGCGCGAGGCCCTCCGGCTGCGGCTGGACCGCGTACGAAAGATTCAGGCCCCAACTGGAACCGTCCCCGAGCAGCGCGGAGAAAACTTCGCTATCGTGCGGGGTCGTAATGATGAGGATGTCTCTTATCCCGGCGAGCATCAGCGTCGTGAGCGGGTAGTAGATCATCGGTTTGTCGTAAACAGGCATTAGTTGCTTGCTGACAGAACGTGTGAGGGGATGCAGGCGCGAACCGGTTCCTCCGGCGAGGATCAGGCCCTTGCGGGTGACGAGGTGCGTGACGGTCATGGCAATCTCATGCGTGAGAGAAGGAACGCGGAAAGAAGCAGAGCGACGTGAGGGGGTGTCGCGTCAATAGGCATGCAATCCCCTGAATCCGCGCAGGAGCGTCAGCAGGACGATCTTCAAGTCGAGGCTAAAGGTCCAGTTCTCGATGTAGTTGAGATCGAGGGCGACGCGGCACTGCATCTTGTCGATGTGATCAGTCTCGCCGCGATAGCCGTTGATCTGTGCCCAGCCGGTGATGCCCGGCTTGATGCGATACCGGCACATGTAGCCGTGTACGAGATCCTTGTATTGCTCGTCGTGCTGAAGCGCATGCGGGCGTGGCCCGACAACCGACATCTCGCCACGCAGCACGTTGATGAACTGCGGCAGCTCGTCGAGGCTCATACGTCGCAGAAATGCGCCAACAGCCGTGACGCGCGGATCGTGACGCCTCGCCTGAGTGAGCTTGCCGGCGTCTTCGGCGTGCACGACCATGGTTCGGAACTTGTAGATCTGGAACTTGTTGCCGTTGACGCCCTTGCGCCATTGCCTGAAAAACACCGGACCCGGCGACGACAGCTTGACCATGATCGCAATCGCGATCATCAGCGGCAGGATGCTGATGAGCGCCGCCGCCGCGAAGAGCCGGTCGAACACTTCTTTAGGCAGGAAGCGATGATCGGCGGGTGGAGACGCCAGCAGGTTGATTGCGGGCACGCCGATCACTTCGTCGACGGCATGGTTGAAAAGCGGCGAGCCTTCGACGTTCGGGATAAAGCGGATGTTGACGAATTCGTGCTTGAATTCATGCAGAATTGCCTGAATGCGCGCTTCTTCGCGGAAGGTCACGAGCCACAGCTCGTCGATCACACCACCGCGCACCGCGACCGCGAGCGCATCCAGCGAGCGGACGACGGGCAATCCGCAGGTGAACTGCTCGGCTTCAGGGGTATCGTCGAACACGGAGACGCACTTGAAGCCCCCGGTGGGCGTGCGGTTCAGTTTCTCGATGAGTTGCCTGCTGTACGCGTTCGCGCCGACGATCGCGACTGGCTTCATCTTCACGCGTGTGTGGGACTTCGCGACACGGAACAGGCGATGATTGGCCGAGCGCACCATAATCAGCAGCGCGAGCGTGACGGCGAACCACGCGCAGCACCAGAGCCGCGATACGGAAAACGCCTGTTGAACAGCGACCATGAACGCAATGCCGATCACAAAAACAGTCGTCCAGCCAACGATTATGCGCATTGCAACATGCCATAATGAATCACGGTCCGATGCTTTATAAATGCCGAGCGCTGGAAAAAGGATTGCACTCATTGCGGTATTGAATGCAACGAGCACCATAATGGGTTGCGTCCATGACATGAAAATATCAAAACGCATAGAAAATGCGATCGCGGCACCAATAAGAACGATGCAAGCGTCGAGCGTGCGCGAAAAGAAACCCAGGCGGTAAACAATGGGATTGCTTTCCAGAAAGCGAACCGCTTGCATGACGTTCCCCAATAGTTGTGAGTGCCAGTATTAACGGAAACACGTAATCTCACCACGCCGGAAAAGCACAAATAAGCCTGCCCTCAGTGCCGCTCCCTGGCCTGTCGCACATAGTCTCGCGTTCGTGTGTCGGACGAATCCACAACGTCTGCTTATTACCGAATGCTCGGCCGACGTTCCATTTCAATTCAAATGAGTCGCCGAAATTTCGTTGACTGGTATCAACGAAGTGCCAATGCTATTTTGCGTTGCATCATACACAAGCAAAAAAACGGGAAACCCGTAGTGACGAAAAAGGCCAAGGTATTGACGGAGAAAATCAACCAAATTGGCAATGAATGCCTGTGGGCTGCATTCGCACGACAATGGTATTTCCATTTGTCGTCAAAATCTTGCAGTTTTTGGTCACGGACGTCGATTGCACTGCAGCAAATGTACTATTCGCCTCATTGCGACAGCGCCGACATAATCCCGTCGCTTCCGCATCGCAGCGACCGGTCGCCTTTGGCTGATTCAAGGCGGCGGATACCCGTCCTTCAAGTGCGGCTCATGTCGCCATCCAACGAGGTGATCTATGAAAAAGCTCCTTACGCTGGTCTCGGCAGCAGCGCTTGCGTTGCCTTCACTTTCATTCGCACAGGGCGAAGAGGGCGCAGCGGCGGCTGTGACCGTCGCGACGCCGGGTGGCATCAGTGGCACCGCGTTGGTGGTGGCCGGCGTCGTCGCGACGGCTGCCGCTGTTGCTGCCGTCGCGAGCGGTGGCGGCAATGGCACGTCCTCAACGGGCACGACGGGGACGACGGGCACCACTGGCACGACGCCCTGATCCTTGCGCATTACAGAACTGGCGGCTCGTGCCCGCCCCCGCCCATATGTACAGCGGTATCCGGCGACGCTCGCGAGAAGTCTGGTCTGCGCGTCGATCACTTTGCTGTGCGCCTGCACCCACCCCATGCGCGCGATATCCGACAGCTACGCTTTTCTCCGTCAAACCAGCGAGGCGCAAGTCGAGCGTACGGTCCTTGCGATAGGTCATCAATATCTTAAGGTTTCCTCACAGGGACGCGCTGCGCTTCTCGTGCTGGGCAATGTCGAGCGCGATCCGCAGGGCGATATCGAGGTGTGGTACTCCGGGGCGCGCGAGGTGCTACGCATTCAGAACGGCCGCCTTCTGGGCGCTACCGGCCTGTCGACGGAATGGATGAATGTGCGGCTTGCGTCGCCGCCGGACTGGCTCTCGGTTGCGGGGCCGACATCATATGTGCGCCGACGCGACATGATGCCGGGCTACGACTTCGACGAGTCCGACAAGGTGACGGTGCAGCCAATCGGCATGCCTTCGGACACCCGCTACACGGGCCCTGGCGCTGCGCGTTTGCGCTGGTACGTCGAGCATTCGCAGGGACGCATCGCATTGCGCGACGCGCGCTACGCCGTCACGCAAAAAGATGGCAGGGCTGTGGTCGTGTACGGCGAGCAGTGTCTCGATCCACGGCTATGTATCAGCTGGCAGCGTTGGCCCGCCGAAGCTTGACGTCATGGCCAGCGGAATTAAGGACGCGCTGGAGCGCGGAAGAGTCTATGCGTTTTATTGTTTGCTATCGTGCACAAGCCTGCCCGCATTCGGAGAGCATGTCGTGACCATCAGCACATCCGTGCGACTGGGCGACTGGCTCGCCGAGCGGCTCGCCCTTCCGCGGGGGCGGGAGCGGGATATCTACGTGACTGGCATCCAGTGGCAGTCGGCGCGCGAGCGTACGTTGCAGCAAGGAGCAAGGCAGACGCTGCTCGACCAGATCGACTATCTGTCAGGACCACACGTACCGCCCCAAGCCAACCGGGACGGCCTCGCTGCACTTGTCGCATCTCGAAAGGCGACGGGTCGCGTCGTGCTAAAGCGTGCCGATCCGCGCTGGCTGCAGGCCAATCCGAGCGACGATCCGATCCTGAATGCCGGTGACGCCGTCGCCATTCCTGAGCGCCCGTCGAGCGTCACCGTGATCCGCAGCGATGGCTCACTATGCGCCGTGCCTCACGTCGTGCAGGCCGAGGCCCTCTATTACATCCGTACTTGTGATCCAGATGCGGCGCCAGACTGGGTCTGGGTCGTACAGCCCGACGGTGTGGTGCAGAAGGCGGCCGTCGCGCTATGGAACCGGGCACCGCAAGACCCGCCCACGCCCGGCGCATGGATCTGGGCGCCCGGCCGTTCTTCGGGCTGGCCCGAGTCGCTCTCGATCCGCCTCGCTACATTTTTTGCGACGCAGGGGCCATCGGGACTCGACGACGCGGGACACGACGTTGAGGCCGACGTCGCGCCGCAACAGCCGGGACCCGCACAGGCAGTGCCGCAACTGGCGCAGTTTCACGCGCGCGGCCTGCCTGTCACGGCCAGCGACTGGGGCACGGCCGGCCTCCTGCAAACCCCTACCGCGCGCATGAACGAAGCAGGCGAAGCGTCGATTAGCGTTTCGTCCACGTCGCCATACACGCGGTTCAACGTGATGCTGCAGCCGCTCGACTGGCTCGAGTTCGGCTTCCGCTATACCGACATCAGTTCGCAACGGTATGGCTCCGTGGCGCTCAGCGGCACGCAAAGCTACAAGGACAAGAGCATCGATTTCAAGGTTCGCCTGCTGAAGGAGACGGCAACGACGCCGGCGCTCGCATTCGGGATGCGCGATGTCGGCGGGACCGGTCTTTTCTCCGGCGAGTATTTCGTTGCGAGCAAACGCACGGGAGATTTCGACTGGAGTCTTGGCATTGGCTGGGGCTATCTTGGCGCACGCGGCAATATTCCCAATCCGCTATCCGTGTTCAGCGACCGGTTCAGGAACCGGCCCACGGCGGACGTGAATGTGTCCAACGCAGGGACGTTCTCGCGGTCCTATTTCCGCGGACCGATGTCGCTGTTCGGCGGCGTGCAATATCAGACGCCGTGGGACAGGCTGATCCTGAAGCTCGAGTACGACGGCAACAATTACCAGAACGAACCGTTTCACCAGCGATTCCCGACGCGCACGAGCTTGAATTTCGGCGCGGTGTACCGCGTGAACTCGAATATCGACGTGACGGCCGCGCTCGAGCGCGGGAACCGCGCCATGTTCGGTGTGACGCTGCACGGCAACCTGAGCAACATCGGCACGCCGAAGGTGAGCGATCCGTCACCGGTACCGCTCGCGATCCCGTCTGCGGCGGTCCCCACGACATCGTCTGCGGCAACGTCCACAGCGTCGTTTGCGGCACCGCCCGTGGCACCGCTCGCGAATGCGGATGCATGGAGCGGGACCGCGCGGGAGCTGGAGCAGCAAACCGGCTTCTCTGTGCAGAGCGTCTATCGCGATGGCGCGCAACTGATCGTCGTGTTCGACCAGGTCGACGCGTTCTACCTTGAGGACAAGGTCGATCAGATCGCGGCCGTGCTGAACCGGAATGCGCCGCCAGAGGTGAGCGTCTTCCGTATCGCGCTGCGCTCACGCGGTCTGCCCGTCACTGGTTACGCGGTGGTCCGCGACGCATGGGTGACGAACCATACCCGTGCATTGCCGCCCATCGACAGACAGCAGGCCTTGTACACATCGCCGCCTGCGAGCGTGCCGGCCGACGACTCGCGCCGGTCGGACGTCTACGAGGGTTCGCCGCAGCGCTTCTATGTCTCCGTGGGTCCGGCGTACCAGCAGACCCTCGGCGGGCCGAACGGATTCGTGCTCTATCAGATATCGGCGAATGCCTATGCGGAAGCGCGTCTGCGACGCGATACTTGGCTCGCAGGCGATTTTAATCTTGGCATCGTCGACAACTACGACAAGTTCACCTATACAGCGCCGAGCAATCTGCCGCGCGTGCGCACGCATCTGCGCGAGTACCTGACTACATCCCGCTTCACGATGCCGCTGCTGCAACTCACGCATGTGGGTGCAATTGGCCGCGATCAGTTTTACAGCGTCTATGGCGGATACCTGGAAAGCATGTTTGCGGGGGTCGGCGCGGAATGGCTCTATCGACCGTGGGGCAGTTCGCTTGCACTCGGCGTCGACGTCAACCGCGTGCGTCAGCGTGACTTCAGACAGGACTTTTCGTTGCGCGACTACTCAGTGACGACGGGCAACGTGACGCTGTATTGGGACACCGGCTGGAACGGCGTGCGTGTCGAACTAAGCGTCGGGCAGTATCTGGCGAAGGATCGCGGCGCGACGCTGGATATCAGCCGTGTCTTCCGCAACGGCGTGACCATCGGTGCGTATGCGACGAAGACCAACGTGTCGAGCAAACAGTTCGGTGAAGGGAGTTTCGACAAGGGCATCTACGTGACGATTCCGTTCGATGCGCTGTTCACTCGCTCGACGGGCGGCGTCGCGGCGATTCGCTGGTCACCGCTGACGCGCGACGGCGGTGCAAAGCTAGCCCGCCAGTTCGCGCTGTACAACATCACGGACAAGAGCAATCCGCGCAATTTGTGGTTCGCGCCGCCGTCGGCTGCGCAGACAGGCTCCGAGTAGCGCCCTTTGCGTCCGATTGCCAGGGGCGGCCGAACCATCCGTGATTACGTGTACTGACTGCACTATCCAATCTGCTGACTATGAAAATAATCACGTCGTCAAAACTGACTCTTGCCTTCTTCCTTGCCCTTACGCTCGGCGGGTGTATGTTCGCACCCGGCATGGGTTTCGACGCGTCGCGGCCCGTTGACCCAGGAGATCCGAACTCGTTTCCGATCGTGACGCCGATCACCGTCGCGCTGATCCAACGCGATCTGCTAGACAGCCGCGAGCGCGTCAAGTCGGACGATAGTTACACGCCGCTCGTCGGTAAGCCGAAGCCCTACCGGATCGGCCCGCAGGACGTGCTGTCGATCATCGTCTGGGACCATCCGGAGCTGGTGATGCCGAACCTCACCTACGACGTTGGGGGCGGCATGGCGGGCGGCGCGGGCATGGCCTCGCAGGTCGCGCCAGGCTTCATCGTGGACGACCGGGGTTACGTTCAGTTTCCCTATGTGAAGCAACTTCGGGCTGCGGGGCTGAGCGAACAGCAGTTGCAGCGCGTGTTGATCGACAGGCTCGCCCCCGTGATTCCCGATCCGCAGGTCAGCGTGCGGGTGGTCGGCTTTCGCAGCCAGAAGGCCTATGTCGACGGGGAGGTGCGCAATCCCGGCGTCAAGCCGGTCACCGACGTCCCCAGCACGCTCGCGGAATTGCTGAACCAGGCAAACGGCATTCCGCCGACGGGTGATCCCTCGCGCATCCAGCTGACGCGCGGCTCGGTGACGTACCGGATTGATTTGCCACAGATGCGCGCGAAGGGGCTGAGCCTCAACGATATCGTTGTGGAAAACGGCGATGTTATCCGGGTGCCGCCGCTCGCTGAGCATCGCGTCATCGTAATGGGAGAAGTGGGCAAGCAGAGCCCCGTTCCGTTTCGCACCGACGGGCGTCTCTCGCTAAGCGATGCGCTGGGCGATGCCGGTGGGGTCAGCCAGGTCACGGGCGATGCGAGCGAAATCTACGTGATACGCCGCAATGTGGAGGCCGCTCTGCCGATCGTTTATCACCTCGACAGCAAATCGCCGTCGGCCATGTCGCTCGCAAGCGGTTTCCAGCTCCAGGCCGACGATGTTGTTTACGTAGGCGCGCCCGGCGTGATCCGTTGGGACCGCTTCATTACGCCACTCCTGGGCAGCACGACGGGGGCCTATTACTTGCAGCGCACTGCACGAGGCAATTGACGCATGATTCGATCGATCCTGACCGTTTGCATTGGCAACATCTGTCGCAGCCCGATGGCCGCAGGTCTGCTGCGCGCACGCCTGCCGAAGTACCAGATCCCGTCCGCCGGTCTCGGGGCCCTTTCCGGCATGCCGCCCGACCGGCTCGCCCGCGAGCTGATGCATGAGCGCGGCATCGACATCGACGCGCACCGGGCGATCCAGCTCGGCGCGCTGCATTGCTCCAGCGCGGACATGATTCTCGTCATGGACGGCGAACAGAAGCGAATGATCGAGGAGCGCTATCGGTTGACGCGCGGCAAGGTCTTTCGGCTCGGCAACTTTCAGGACCGCGACATCTTCGATCCCTATGGCGGCACCCGCGCGGACTTCGAGCGCTGTCTCGAACTGATCTCACTCGGAGTCGACGAGTGGGTCGAGCGGATCAAGCTCACTGCGTGAATCGTGGCACGACTTTCGTGCTTCCACTGTATTGGTGCATTGCTTACCTTGGCGTAATTGAATGAACGTAATGACCCGTCCTCCCTCGCATCCCGTCGATGAAGAAGAGCAGTTCGACCTCGTCACGATCCTGGATGTCGTCATCGAAAACCGCTGGCTGATCGGCATCGTGGCCTGCGCGTGTCTCACGCTCGGCGTGCTGTACGCGTTCATCGCAGAACCGGTCTATCAGACCGACATCATGATTCAGGTCGAGGAAAGCCCCGACGCGTCTGCGGCCAAGAGCATGCTGGGTGACGTGTCGTCGCTTTTCGACGTGAAATCGACGGCCGCCGCCGAAAGTCAGATCCTCGCTTCGCGGCTCGTCGTGACACGCGCGGTCGAAAAGCTGCGCCTCTACATCGACGCCAGTCCAAGGCGCTTTCCACTCATCGGCAGCTGGCTCGCTCGTGACCGAAGCGAGCTATCGAAGCCCGGTTTTTTCGGTTTCGGCGGATATGGATGGGGCGCCGAACGTATCGACGTGCCACGCTTCGACGTGCCCCAGACGCTGGAGGGCGAGCGTTTTCGCGTGACGGTCGTTGACGCGAACCACTACCGTCTGTCGGGCAGCGGCCTCGATGAGCCTTTCGTCGGTCAGCCTGGCAGGCTCGAGACCATTCCGTCGGCGTATGGAGCTCTGTATCTCCGCGTTGACACACTGCGAGGCAATCCGGGAGCGAAGTTCAATTTGACTCGTTATTCGAAGGTCAAGACGATTTCGAACCTGCAGGACAAGCTCGACGTGCAGGAGAAGGTCAAGCAGTCGGGTGTTCTAATCGCAAACTTGCAGGATAAGAATCCGCTGCGCGTCGCCAGCATACTCAACGCAATCGCCGAGCAGTACGTCTTCCAGAACGTCGAGCGGAAGTCGGCCGAAGCGGCTCAGTCGCTCAGGTTCCTCAACACACAACTGCCCGAAATCAAGTCGCGGCTTGAACAGGCGCAGGCGCGCTACACCGCCATGCGGGACAAGCGCGGCTCGCTCGATCTCACCGAGGAAGCGAAGATCGCCCTCGGCCAGTCAGCCGACGCGAAAACACGGTTGCTCGAATTGCAGCAGCGGCGCGATGAACTGGCCCGGCGCTTCAACCCAGGGCATCCCGCAATTCGCACAATCGATGCCCAGATGGCAAACCTGCGCCATTTCAGCGACGAAACCTCCGCGCGGATCAAGGCACTGCCCGATGCACAACAGGATATCGTGCGGTTGATGCTCGATGTGCAGGTGAACACGGATCTCTATACGTCGTTGCTGAACAATTTCCAGCAGTTGCAGCTCGTCAAGGCTGGCAAGACGGGCAATGTGCGGCTCGTCGATCGGGCCAGCATTCCTGAAGATCCCGTAAAACCGAAGCGGGTGCTCGTGATTGCCGGGGCGGCGCTGGTCGGCGTGTTTCTTGGCGTTGTCGTCGCCTTCGTGAGGAATATGCTGTTCCGTGGCATCAGCGATCCAAACGAGATCGAGCGGCGCAGCGGATTACATGTCTACTCGACGATTCCGCTGAGTGAGCTTCAGCCTGATCTTTACCGTCGCATCCGTGCAAAGGAACCGGGGGTCAAGTTGCTCGCAGTCGATGCACCGGAGGACCCCACCATCGAAAGTTTCAGAAGCCTGCGTACTGCGCTTCAGTTCACAATGTTCAATGCGAAGAACAACGTCGTGCTGATTACCGGTCCGGCACCCTCGGTGGGCAAGTCGTTTGTCTCGGCGAACTTTGCCGCTGTGCTGACGACGGCGGGCAGACGTGTACTCCTGATCGACGCCGACTTGCGCAAAGGTTACCTGCACCAGTATTTCGGCTTCGAGCGCGGTATTGGTCTGTCCGAGATCATCTCGGGGCAACAGACGGTCGAATCGGCGTTGCACAGGAGCGTCTTGCCAAATCTGGACTTCATCGCGACGGGCGTGCAGCCGCGCAACCCCGCTGAGCTTCTGCTCAGCGAGCGCGTACCCAACCTGATTCGCGAAGTCTCGGCCATGTACGACATCATTGTGATTGATACGGCACCTGTATTGGCGGCTGCCGATGCAGGCATCCTCGCGCCGGCTGCGGGAACTGTGTTCCTCGTTGCGCGAGCGACAGTGACGAAGATGGGCGAACTCACGGAGTCTATGAAGCGCCTCGCGCAGAATGGCGTTTCGGCGACAGGCGTACTCTTCAATGGTCTTAATCTGAGGCACGCGAAGTACGGATATGGCTCAAAGTACGGCGCCTATCGTTACGCGGCCTATACCTATGAAAGCGATGCCACGAAATAGACGCGTGCGTGAAGGATCGGCCAACGAGTGGATGGGTCGCATTGTGTCGGCTTGCGTGTTTGGAGCCTTGCCGATTCTTGCGGCCGCACAGGCAGCGAGCGCCAGCGGAGATACTGCGCCGGCGCCGGCCGGCAGCGCGGGCTATGTTTCGCACACGTTTCATAGCCGCTTTACGGCCGGATCTGTCGACTTGCAGGATGAGCGCACGGCGAACTTCCAATGGTTCCGCGGGCGCTTCTTCGGTTACCCGCCGCTTGAACGCTCGGCCGTATCACTGGCTAATGGGGGGGAGGGTGTCGTGCTGGCCGACAGCCGTCGCGCAAATTACGGCATTGCGACGGCTGCCCCCACCCGGGACGGAAAAGGCTGGGTTGGTATTGCTTTTGGCGGCGGGGCTTATATCGAGGCGCAACTCCAGTTAGATCCCGCCGCGTCCCGTGAAGCGCCGCAGAAGGGCTGGCCGGCGTTCTGGGGGATGGCGATCGAACATTTGGCGGCGTTGCCTGGCGAGCAATGGCCCGGCCAGCCGAAGGGCTATCAACGCTTTATCGAGGTGGACATTTTCGAGTACGACCTCACCCGCTTTGGTCTTCCTGATGCGTGGTACGGAAGCGCGATTCACGACTGGTACGGACGCTACCAGGCGACATGCACGGGAGGCTACTGTCATCACTCGACGGCAACTCCGGACGTGCGCATGAAGCCGCCGCCCGCAACCGATTTCAACTGCTTTCATACGTACGGCTTCCTCTGGATTCCAGCGACCGCGCATACACCCGGACGCGCTCAGTTCTTCTTTGATGGCAAGCCCATCGGCAAGCCGACTAGGTGGGAACGTCACACGGATCGCGAGCCTGAACTGGAGATGAAATCCGCCGGGTTCAGTGTGCTCGACAAGAATCATCTCGTGCTGATTCTCGGCACCGGCCGCACCCAGCCTATGACAGTGCGCACCGTTGACGTGTGGCAGGCATCGCCCGCGGCCAACCTGGTTTGCGGCGGGGCGGCCGCGGACGCTTGCGGGACAAACTGACTTTTGCGTCTACGCCACGACGCCCGGGGGCGGGCGCTGAATACGCATTTGATACCGGAGATATACGACATGAATGCTAGTCAACAAGAGCTGGTCATCGCGAACAACGTGACCGTTTCCAATCAGGATCCGTTCGTGCTGTTCGGGGGAATCAATGTGCTGGAAGACCTGGATTCGACCCTTACCGCATGTGCGCGATACGTGGACGTCACGCGACGTCTCGGCATTCCCTTCGTGTTCAAGGCTTCGTTCGACAAGGCCAACCGCTCATCAATTCATTCATTTCGTGGCGTCGGGTTAGAGGAGGGGCTTCGGATATTCGAAGTGGTCAAGCGCGAATTCGACTTGCCCGTGCTGACCGATGTGCACGAGATTGACCAGGCCAAGCCGGTCGCCGAGGTAGTGGACGTGTTACAGGTGCCCGCGTTCCTCGCGCGTCAGACTGACCTCGTCGTCGCGATCGCACAGACGGGGCGCGTCGTCAATATCAAGAAGCCGCAGTTTATGAGCCCCGCACAGATCAAGCATGTCGTGGGCAAATGCCGTGAAGCGGGCAACCCGCGTGTCATTCTTTGCGAGCGGGGCAGTTCATTCGGTTACGACAACCTCGTCGTCGACATGCTCGGTTTTCGGACCATGCGTGAAGTGTCGGACAACTGCCCCGTGATCTTCGACGTCACGCACAGCCTGCAATGCCGCGATCCATTCGGCGAAGCATCCGGGGGACGTCGCAAACAGGTATTTGAACTCGCACGTGCCGGTATTGCGGCGGGCGTCGCGGGATTGTTCCTCGAGTCGCACGAAAATCCCGATCAGGCACGTTGCGACGGACCGAGCGCGTTGCCGCTCGACCTGCTCGAACCGTTCTTGACGCAAATGAAGGCATTGGACGATCTCGTCAAGTCCTTTGTCTCTGTCGAGGAAGGCCGGCTGTGAGTCCGCAATATCGCGGGGCAATCCGGCTGGTGCTGTTCGACGTGGACGGCGTGTTAACGGACGGCTCGATCTATCTGGATGGCGAAGGCGAGTGTATCAAGCGCTTCAACGTGAAGGACGGCGTCGCGGTCGCATTGCTTCGCTCGCACGGCATCGCGACAGGAATCCTGTCGGCAAACTCGAGCCCAGCGTTGACGCTGCGGGCCAGTCAACTGAAGTTCGATGTCGTTGTGACCGGGTGCGATCGTAAGCTGGTGGCGTATGAGCAAATCAAGGCCGAGCGGAACCTGCTGGATGCACAGATCGCTTTCGTCGGCGACGATGTCATCGACCTTGCCGTGATGCGCGTTGCCGGGTACGCGTGCGCACCGGCTGACGCGCATCCGCTCGTGCTGCGCGCGGCGGCTTACGTCGCGCAATGTGGTGGTGGTCACGGTGTCGCGCGACGCCGCCTATGCCCTCTCATCGAATCATGGAGCCGACATGACGTCACCCAATAACGCGTCACGCTTGCATGTCGTGATACCTGCGCGATACGGATCGACGCGTCTGCCCGCCAAGCCGCTCATTGAACTGGCGGGCGTACCGATGATCGTTCGCGTGTATCGGCGCGTCAGGGAAGCGTTGGGTGCCGACGCGCAGATCATCGTCGCGACCGACGACAGCCGCATCGCGACTGTGCTCGTCGACAGGGGGATTCCAACGCTCATCACCGATGTTCAACATCAGTCGGGCACCGACCGGACTGCAGAAGTCGCACGGCGGCTCGGCTGGCACCCGAACGACATCGTCATCAACGTTCAGGGAGACGAGCCGCTTATTCCAACGGCGTTGCTGAAAGAGTTCGTTGATTTCTGCGTCGCCGACCCCGCATTGCTCATGGGTACCATCGCTGCGTACGTCACGGAGCGTACGCATCTGCATGATCCAAATGTCGTGAAGGTTGTCCTCAATGCACGTGGCGATGCTGCACTTTTCTCCCGCTCAGCCGTCCCTCACTTTCGTGATTTGAATCCCGACCAATGGCCTTTGTCAGGCTTTCTGCGCCATATCGGAATCTACGCGTATCGGCGCGATGTCATCGACACATTGACGCGGGCACCTGTGTGTGTGCTCGAACGGTCGGAGAAGCTCGAGCAATTGCGTGCGATCTGGCTCGGCATTCCGATCAGGGTCATGACGTGGCCTGAAGCGCCGCCACATGGCGTCGACACCTGGGACGACGTGCAACGCGTAACCGATTATCTACTTGCTATAGCGGAGGTTCGTCATGAGCAATCCAGGGTTTGTTGCGTCGGCCGCACGCGTATTTGAGGTCGAGGCGCGTGCCGTCGCTGCGCTGGCGGCGCGGCTCGACGACAATTATTCGAAGGCTGTGCGGACGATTATCGACTCGACTGGCCGAGTGATCGTGTGCGGAATGGGCAAGTCTGGCATCGTCGGACGCAAGATTGCGGCGACCCTGTCGAGCACGGGCACGCCGGCGTTCTTTATGCATCCAGCGGAGGCGTATCACGGCGACCTGGGCATGGTGCAACAGAGCGACGTTTTCATTGCGATCTCGAACTCGGGAGAAACCAATGAGGTGATTCAACTCCTACCGTTTCTCAGGCAGAACGGCAACAAGATGATTGCTTTTACAGGCAATCCGTCTTCAACGTTGGCTAAAGCTGCCCATTGTCATCTGGACATAGGCGTGGAGACCGAAGCGTGTCCGTTACAGCTCGCGCCCACCGCTTCGACGACAGCCGCGCTTGCAATGGGCGACGCGCTTGCTGTGACGCTGATGGAGGCTCGCGATTTCAAGCCTGAGAACTTCGCCCGCTTTCACCCCGGAGGCTCGCTCGGCCGTCGACTGCTGAGCATGGTCGAAGACGAGATGGTCAGCAACAATCTGCCCTTCGTTGATGGGACGGCCAAGGTCATGGAAGTCCTGTCAGTGATGACGAAGAGCAAGCTTGGTCTCGCCATCGTCAGAAATGAGGCGGGTGACGGGCTCATTACCGACGGCGACGTCCGCCGCTTGCTTGAAGAGCACGAAGAGACCGCGTTCGAGAAGTCCGCAACGGAGTTCATGTCCCGCGATCCCGTCGTGGTGCAAATCGGCACAAGGGTGGAAGATGCGCTTGTGCTGCTGGAGCGACATAGGATCACGTCGCTAGTGGTTGTCGATCACACGGGGATCGTCGGAATATTCAAGAAGTAACGCTGGGAAGTGGGCCCGCGGTCGCGCGGTGCCACCCCCGTCGCTCATTTATTGTCGAAGTCGGTTCGCGCGAAAGTGCGGTAGTCGCTCGCCGAGACTGCCAGGCGACGTTTGAAAATCTTTGCGAGGCGAATGCCATTGCCCATGCCGCATCGCCTTGCGATCTTGTCGATCGGCAAGGTCGTGGTAATGAGAAGCCTGCATGCGATGTCCAGCCGTACGCGCAGCAGATACTCCGAAGGCGGCATTCCTATTTCTGCCTTGAAATGCCGCAGGAACGTCCGATCGCCCATAGAAACGCTCCGTGCCATGTCGTGCGCGGTAATGGGACGTGCACAGTTCTCCTCGATCCAGCGCGCAGCTTCCTTCATGGTCGATGCAATGTTTGCGTTAGGCGCATCCCCGAGAAGCGGTGCAAGCCAGCGGCCAGAGAAGGGCATGAGTTGTTCTGCAATGCCTTCTGCCGTTTCATAGTCGAAGTCCGTTTTTACAAGCGAGAGCGCGGTGAGCATCAACGAGCCGGCGTTGATATCGAGCTGGAGGTTATTCTCCGAAACAGTGTTCAGGCGGGTGCCCGCCGGGCTGATCGGGACGATCATGCCACGTGCGCTTGGAAGTTGCGCTCCTTTGAGAAGTAGCGCTCCATTTCCCGAGGCCTGCACGACCTTGACCGTCTGGAATACTCGCTTGAGCCAGTCGGTGGTCCGTTTATCGTCGGCAGCCGCTGATGCCCCCTCTCCGTCAGCAATGAAGAGCACGTCATATGAAGCAGGTTCCGTCGCGTCCAATGATTCGGTTTCGACGGTGATCGAGTTCGTGCAACGAATCTGGCCTCCCTTGCTTGACAGCAACGACACCGCATACGGATGAGCCGTTTGCTCGTGCCAAGCCACCGCCACAGAATTGGCAAGGCTGAAAATTTCAACGACCAGTCCGATGTCCAGGAATGAGCAGTTCTCGAACAGCAAAAGCCCTATGCGCTTGTCCCGCTTTTTCGCTGTGCGGAAGCCGGTTTGCGGAATCGAGACCGCGCGCGACTGAAATACTCGGGAGTGTGCTTCTTGCTTCATTATTGTTCTCATTGAAGGTGCATTGCACCAATTCTATCCAGGTGAAAAAGAATCAATCCATGCTTGACGACAAAGGGCATGACTTTGTCTGATATAGATAAACGTATAACCATATAATTTGTTGTACACGAATTCATTTGCTTGACAAGTTGACCGTTCAGGACATTCGACGCAAGCTGATGATTAAACGATTTCGTCGAAATTAAGATCAATGAAAACAGGTGATCGGGGGTGTCGTTTTGGAAACTGAACACAGGAATACAGGAAGGACGTTAGGTTACCGCCTAGTCGGTTGATTTTTTCTTAAGGTCGCAAACGCTTTCCTGGCAATAAATGCGATTTTCATGGAATCATATGCAATACGTCCCGCATGAAAAACAATATGACTGTTTCAGCGGCGGGTGAAAAAATCTCGAGGCATTGAATGTTGCTACGACGATTAATCGACGGTAACGAGGGAAAATTGACATCAGAATTATTTTTTGTAATCCCCGTCGTCCGGCGCGGCACGCTTGAATTGGTGATGGACGGGGTGAAAGGGATTCGCTCGATTTCTGGAATGGGGATTAAAATCATTGCTCCGTTCAACGACGAATTTTTCAGCTGCTATTCGCCGGCTGAGGAGCTTGAGGCGGTCGATCTGGTCGACGTTGGGAATATCGAGTGCAATACATTCAGGTCCAACGCTGCGAACACTCCGTTGCTTGCGGCGTTGACGTGCGCAGCGGCCGTCGCGGAGGAAGGTTGTCCGGATATACTTATATTTGTCGGACTCGAATCATGCTCCGACACCCTCGCTGACTATGAGTTTCTGCTGAGGCGGCGCCTTGCTCCGGCACGTGTATTCGTGCTGGATACCCAGCACACGACATCGACAAGTTTGCTCTCCACTGACATGGCGCGCGGGTGCTCCCTTCGTGCGTCGTCAACGATCAGGCTTTTGCCACCGCAACAAAAACGCGTCGAACGTGGCGCGCGCGAAGGAGCAAGAGCTGCGTTCGGTCTGACGGATAGGGACTTCGCCGTCCTTATTCCAGACGATGAGAGCGTCCGGGAAGAGTCGAGTCGCATTGCCCGGTTCGTACGTGCATTGTCGAAAGCACAGAATACGCATTTTCTGGCCGGTACGAGCGTGCTCCAATCATGGCCGTCCGTCGGCGTGCCGCTTGTAGATGCGGATATCAAGGCGCCCTTTGTGGCTGCTGCGCTCGGCGGCGCAAACGCGATCGACGCAGCAGACATGATCGTGAGTTTCGGGAGCGGGAAGGGTATATCGTGTTGCTTCATCGACGCGGACGCTGGAATTTTCCTCGCCGTCCGCAACAACCACACCGAGAAGTTTGCCGTTCTCGCAGACAGCGACGCGTGCGACGCGATCGACGATTTCATTAAAGCAATTGACATGTTACCGAGCGACACAGATCGATCGGCCGAGATGTTGCGATGTGCGCTCGTTAGGGATCTTCAGGCTCGAGCGAGTCGTGGCTTCGGGAGAAGCCTGTTTCGGGCGATAACGCAAAATCACGGGGCGCATGCGTAACTGGTGGACGCGTGCAATGGGGGGCAGTGATTCATTTTGGGGCTTTGTTTCGTGTCGCGGTGCTGAAGCTCACGAAAGGTTTGCCAAGCCAAGTTCATCGACTTGTTTATTCGTTTCACATATCGGCGTTAATCCCAAAGCCGCGTCTACGGGAGTCCTGCGCGACGAACTACCGCGGAAGATCACGGAATTATTGCCTTTTCGTCCGAAGCGCGTCGATTGATCATGGAATCGGACTGGTTCGGCAGACCCGAAAACCACGGGCATCAACGAATACTTTCCGGTCCCCGTCAAACTATTTCCTTTTTCCGTCCGAAAGGATGCGAAAGTAATTGGAGGGAGTTATAAGGATTCGTTGGTCGCTCAACCTGGCCCGGTCGGCGACATAGCTCAGTGACAAGAGAGTGCTATATGGGGAAAAATCTGCCGATCCAGTATCTACGCGCATTCGCGGCACTACTGGTCGTCGCCTTTCACGCGCCCGCGACGATTGCCGCATTTGGCAACTCGCTGCCCCTGCTGCGGGCGGGCGCGTACGGCGTCGACATATTCTTTGTCATCAGCGGATTCATCATGGGAGCGACCGGCGCTAGTGGTGGATCGAGCCGTGCAGAGAGAGGTGGCCTCGTTCGTTCGGACAGGAGCTGCGAGTTTTTAAGTGGAATTCTGGGTAATCAAGCTGCCGATTTTATCGCTGGCAGCGTGGCGAAGTATGCTTCATCCGGTGTCTGATCGGCCAGCCTGGAATGAGGCCGATTCTGGTTATACCAGTTCAGGTAATTGTCGATCGAGCGGCGCGCGTGGCCGACCGAGTCGTACGCTTTCAAATAAACCTCTTCATATTTGGCGCTGCGCCACACCCGTTCGACGAACACGTTGTCACGCCAGGCGCCTTTCCCATCCATCGACAGAAGAACCTTCCGGCTGAGAACCGCGTCGGTGAATTCGGTTGCGGTGAACTGGCTTCCTTGATCCGTGTTGACGATCTCAGGCAGGCCGCATTTCGCAAACGCTTCCTCCAGCGCCTCGACAGCATGGCAGCTCTCCAGCGTGATCGCCACCCGGTGTGCCAACACCCGGCGGCTCGCCCAGTCCACGACGGCCGTCAGATAGACGAAGCCGCGCGCCATCGGGATATAGCTCGTATCAAGCGCCCAGACCTGATTGGCCCGGTCGATCTTCCGGTTGCGCAGCAGGTACGGCCAGATCCTGTGGGCCGCATGCTTGCGGCTCGTGTTCGGCTTGCGATACAGCGCCTCGATACCCATGCGCTTCATCAGGGTGCCGACGTGCCTGCGTCCGAGCTTGATGCCTTCGCGACGCAGCAGCCGTGCCAGCATTCGCGCTCCTGCAAACGGATGCTCGAGATGAAGCCCGTCAATCCGGCGCATCAATTTCAGATCCGCTTCGCTGACTCCACGCGACTGGTAATAGGCACTCGAGCGGCTTATGCCTAACAGCCGGGCGAAGATGACCATGGCATAGCTGGACCGGCTGACGCATCACTGCCACATCGTGGAGACCGGCAACGAAAGCTACCGTTTCCGCCATAGCAGCGCCAGTGCAAAGAAGTATATCCGCTCGCGCAGAGCCGACGGTGCGAGCGAGAACGAATCGGCCTGATCGTTGCTTGCCGCGCAGTGGAAGCCGCTACGGGCTACGCTCTTCGCAGCTTCTACTGCGCAATGCCACCTCACACGAAGGAGGACAAGCACTCCCCAAACTCATACACTTATCCACAACCGGTCTTTCTTCAGACCGGTCTCCACCCCGGCTCAAAGCCCGGTCGGCGCGTTAGCTTAAAATTCATTCGGCGCGGACACCGCCGCGCGCCAGCCATCAGCATAGGCGCTACCACAACACGTCAAATACACGCACATTCTCGGCTTGATCGAGATCAACGACGCGGTCGGTGGCCGGCCGTAAACTGAACTCGTACCCTAGCGTAGGAGCGCGTACCATCAATGCCTGCCCCGCAGCTCGCAGCTCGCATATACCGCGTTATTCGTATGTGCCGCCGCTGCCGCGCATGCCGACCCCCTAACCGGCCGCCTTAGTGACGAGCGTCACTGCACATTTTGTCGTACACGCGACGCGCAGTGCGCGCACACGCTGATCCTCCTCGCAAGATGCATTGGGGGAGATGGCGATACCCCTACGGGCCGGTCGGGTGGCCCGACATAGACGTACGACTCGCATGCGCTGATGCAATGAGCACTCGGTCAGTGATTTCGCGGCAAGCGCCGCGATTTTCTCGGTACGTCTCAGCTTGGCGGAATATATGTTCGGAGAATCTTCATGCGTCTTACTGTCCAGCTCGACATGTTCAATCGGGCCCATCCGATGGCATTTGCAATCCTCTGGATCGACAAGGAAAAGCGGCAATGGTCGCGCGAAGGTCATTTTGGACTTGAACTGCCTAAATGGGGCTCGCTGCACGTGGATTGCGGCAATACGCTAGTGTGCGAGCCCAACGACAGGGCACCAGTATATGTTCTAGAAGGACTGAATCTAGACTGTTGCTACGGACTCTTCCAAGGTGAAGCTGGACGCGTGCAGTGGTACACGGAAGGCGACCTCGCTCTGATGTCCGGCCATTGGCGTGTGCAGTGTATCGACAACGAACGGGCGCAGCCGGAACACGGACTGTTCGCTACCGCTGGCGACTCCTAACGCAATCTGGGTTACAGGTTGTGTCTCACTAAGAGACGGGCGGTAGAATCCGGCTGATACAAAGTCGCTGGTGGGTGAATCGATGAAGACGCCGAGCCCGGGGTTGGCCAAGGTACTGAAGCGCCTGCATTATCCGCTGGAGGTGATTCTGGCGGGCTTTGGCCCTTCGGGGTTCGGCATGTGCCAAAGTGAAGAAGTCGTGACTTCCACGGCAAAGGAGCGTTCATCATGAAGATTGCCACTGTCGGACTGGATCTTGCAAAGACTCTATTCCAGGTTCATGGAGTGGATTCTCAGGGGCATGTTGTCGTACGCAAGCAACTGCGCCGCGCTGATGTACTGGCGTTTTTCGCGAAGCTTGAACCGTGCGTGGTCGGCATGGAGGCATGTGGGTCGTCGCATTATTGGGGCTGGGAACTCACGAAGCTTGGACACACGGCGTGCCTGATTGCCCCGCAGTTCGTTCGACCTTACGTAAAGAGCAACAAGACCGATGCAGCCGATGCTGAGGCAATCTGCGAGGCGGTAGATCGACAGCACATGCGCTTTGTGCCGATCAAGACGCAGGCGCAACAGACGATGCTTTCACTGCATGGGGCACGCGCCGGGCTCGTTACAGCAAATCCCGTACGGCATTGGCCAATCAGATTCGCGGTTTGCTGAGCGAGTTCGGTATTGTCCTGCCGCAAGGCATCCGGCTGCTCGGACAAAGGGTCATCGAAGCTCTTTCCAATCGCGAGCATGAGCTTTGTGAACAGTTCCGGACCCTGATCCAGTTACTTGTGGAGCACTTACGCGAACTGGGCAATAAGGCACTGAACTGGAGGGGCGCATCCGCGCGATGCATCGTACGGATGCGGCTGGGCAACTTCTTGAAACGATTCCCGGAGTCGGGCCGCTCACCGCTTCCGCGCTGGCAGCATCAATCGGTAGCCCCCGAGCCTTTCGGGACGGCCGTGAACTCGCCGCATGGCCGGGTCCGGTCCCGCGTCAGCACTCCTCGGGTGGCAAACCACGTTTGCTGGGCATCAGCAAGCGTGGCGATACAGCACTACGAACGCTTCTGATTCACGGCGCTCGTGCTATTATTCGTAATCCTGAGGGAAAACCCGGGGCGCTTCACTCTCCACTCTGGCATAACTCTCTCGCTGCGTAGCGGGAGTCGTCCGTCACGTCAGAACGTACGGCGAAACGGCCGACGGACAGCGCAAAGCGTTCGCGCTCGCAGAAAACTATCTCGCGGTTGACACGAGTCAACCAACTTCTGACTGCCTCGTGTACATTGGACGCACTGTTGCCGCGCACACATTTGCCGCAGCCTCCCGTTGCACGCATGCGGACCGCTTCATCACGTCAGGAGAGCCATCATGGCAGGAAAATCCGTCACACCCTTCGATCTGTACCGCGCGAATCTCTCGTTTGCGCTGCAAATGGGGAGTTTCAGCCACGAAGCCCGGCAGTGGGTTTCCGAGTTCGAGATGCAGCGCATCCGGCGCGATCTGGCGGCGGCGCATGCCATTCGCAACGCGGTGTCGACCGCTCATGACTGGAGCGAACTCTCGGCGTCTTACCAGTCCGCGGTGCGCGATTACATGGCGACCACCACAAACCTCTGGCAGCAAGGGCTGGACTCTGCCGTGCGGCTGCAAAGCGGATTTAGCGAAGGCCTGCGCGAAGCGTCGGCGACCTGGCAATCGGCCTGGAGCGAGCAATGGCCGACGCATGCCCCCATGAATCCGCTCATGCTGCCGTGGCAGGAATGGCTGCGACGTATGGAAAGCACGGCGGCGGGCATGGCCTGCGGACAAGCGGGCCGAGGCGGCGTCTCCAGTCAGGTTACGCCGGAGACTTCGGCTAAATCGCCGGCCTCCAGCAACCGTCCGAAGCAGGGCGAGCATCATGCCGGCTAAGCGCGTAGCTTTCATTACCGGTGGCATGGGTGGCTTGGGCGCCGCGATCAGCCGGCGTCTTCACGATGCGGGCATGGTGGTCACCATGTCGCACTCCGAGCGCAACGATCACGTTGCCACCTGGCTCATCCATGAACGCGATGCCGGTCGCCATTTCGTCGCCTATGAGGCCGACGTCTCCAGCTTCGATTCGTGCGCCCATTGCGCCGAGCGCGTGCTCGCCGAATTCGGTACGGTGGACATTCTGGTGAACAACGCGGCCATCACCCGCGACTCGACTTTTGTCAGGATGAACGCGCCAAACGTTTACTCCGGGCCAATTGCTCAGGAGCACGAACAACGCGCGCGACGTCGACACCTTCCTGTTCCGCCCGCACGACGGGGCGATCAGGAGCGCGCAAATGGTTGAATCCCTCAATGCGCTGCGCACGCAACCCGGGCGCAAGCTGGTGAAGATCAGCAAGAAAGATACCGGGTGCCCCTCGGGAAGGCCCGGGCCATTATGGACAACTGCCGATCACGTAATACCCTGCTGCGATTTGTGCGAGAGTACTCGTGTAGTATACGTTATCGAGTCCCATGTTCTGGTTGGAGCCGTTGGCGTAGGCAGTACCAAGGTCGTCGTGCGCACGGCCGGCCTGCACGTGCGCGTAATTGGTGGCCGTCGTAGCGGTACAGGCGTAGCCGGATTGCGTCGTGGCCGTAATCGCTGTCGATTGGGCGCTTTCTCCGCTAGTCGGGTCAATTTCGGTCACCGAATAAGTGTAGCTCGTACTCGCGATCAGGCTCGAATCGGTATAACTCGTCGTGGTGGATGACCCGACCTTCGCGCTGTTGCGGTAGACGTTGTAGCTGGTCGCGTTCGGCACCGGATTCCATGTCAGGGAGACGCTCGTCTGCGTCGTTCCCGTGACGGTCAGCCCGGTCGGCGGCGTGCCTGTTGGCTGAGTGCCGCCGCTGCCCGCGCGCAGATTGTTGGTGGTCCAGAAATCGATCACGAACTGCGGGTAGTTGATGTGCGTGGCGTCCACGTAGTTGGTATTACCGCCCCCAGCGCCGGCCGGCCATGCGTGCGCCATGCCTGAAACGGTAATTTCATGTGTGCGGACCTTACCGTTGCTGTCCGTGTAGGGCGTATTGGTACCTCCGCCAGCAATTGAAGCAGCGGAGCCTTGCGTGAATGTGCCGCCATAGAGTTGTCGGAATGCGGCGGTATCGATCGGGCCGTAGCCTTGCGCCACGGTGTAATCCGACGTACCCCACACGGCACCCGCGATCTGCGTAGCGAAGCTACCCGAGTTCGATCCGGCCCATGCCCGGCACGCGTTGGCCGCCGTCGTCGCCGTATATCCTGACGGTACATAGCTGATTTGTGCCGTCGTCGTACCCGGCGGCGGCCCGGCGTTAATGCCGATGCCAGCGAAAACGTCGGGCGCGATACAACCCAGCACCATCGTCATTCCGCCACCGGACGAGAGCCCCGCGACATAAACCTGATTGGGGTCGACCGCATACTGAGCGTTCGTGACAAACCGGTTCACGAGATCGAGCAATACGCCGACATGCCCCCTGGTGCGGGTCGGTGAGGTGTTCGCATAGTCCCAGCAATGGTTGCTGTAGACATTGCCAGTGGCATTGGGCGCGAGGATCACTGCGCCATATTTGTCGGCGATGGTTTTCCAGTTGAACCCCCCGCCGTTTGAATTGGCGATGACGTCGCCCGACGCCGTTTGCTGGCATCCGTGCAGCACCAGAACAAGGGCGCGTTTGCCGTTTGGCGTGCTCGGCTGGCTCGCGGGCCAGTAGAAATAGCCGGTCAGATTTCCGCCGTTGACGGTGTCGGCCGCCCAGGTCTGTTGACTACTCCAGGTGCCGGGGCCTGCCGTGACCGTGGCGTGTACTGAAGTTGCGGTCAATAGTGCCAGCCAGAAGACGGCCAGCATCTTCCTCCATAGACTTTCTATGCAAAATGATTTCATTCCCAATTTCCTTATTCAGTTTTTATGAGGCGTCGCGAAAAGACGTCCAATATGCGCCGGGTAGGCGTACAGGACATCGCACGACAAGGCGCTTTCTTAACTTCGCCAGGTTTTGGAACGGGACGACAGAAACGTTGCTCCGGGACGCGCGGGTCACGGACGGGGAAAAACGTTGAGACTACATGGACACCGCAGCCTGGCTCTGCCTGGGCGCATTACTCTAAGCACCGCGCAAATGATGGTGGCATGCTGACAAGAAGCGCGTCAACCCGTGTTTTAACTTAAGGAAGGTCTGCACAACTCGTCTTCGAAGTGCCTCCCTTGCGGTTTCAGCGTGGCGTCAACGTTGAGAGAATGTTAGGGCTTTAGCAGGTTGCGGAAATACCTCGCGCGGAAGTCATCGCGACGGATAGTAAAAGCGTTGATATGAGAAGCTCACCTGCCCCCCAAGGAGATCATGCGCGGCGCCGACACGTTCACCGAAAGTCTGTTTTCCGTGCGTAAGCTGGACGATTTCGTTCCGGACTCGCATCCGCTGCGCTCGATTCGCGTCATGGCGAATGAGGCGCTGGCGAAGATGGACCGGTTGTTCGCCGGAATGTATGAGGCTGACACCAAGGGAGGTCGGCCAAGCATCGCGCCAGAGAAACTGCTGCGGGCGATGCTGCTGCAGGTGCTGTACAGCATCAGGTCCGAACGCCAGCTCATGGAACAAACGCAATACAATCTGCTTTTTCGATGGTTTATCGGCCTGTCGATGGACGATTCAGTGTGGGTGCCGACGGTGTTCACGAAGAACCGCGAACGTTTAATCCGGCACGACGCGGTGGTCGAATTCTTCAACGAAGTGCTGGCCATCGCGCAGAAGAAGAACTGGTTGTCGGGCGAGCACTTCAGCGTGGATGGCACGCTGATCCAGGCGTGGGCGGGGCACAAGAGCTTTGTGCGCAAGGACAGTGACGACAGCGATAACGACGGTGGCAGTGGCGACGGCGGCTTCAGGGATAGCAGGCGAAGCAATGACACGCACGAGTCCCGGACCGATCCCGATGCACGGCTTTACCGCAAGGGCAAGACGGCTAGCGAACTGCGTTACATGGGCCACACGCTGACTGACGACCGTCATGGACTGGTGGTCAACGCCCGCGTGAGTCGTGCTGACGGGCATGCCGAACGTGATGCGGCCAAGGTCATGATCAACGATGCGCGGCAAACGGCGCGCGATGCGGCTGCGCCAATCACGCTGGGTGCGGACAAGGGTTACGACGCGCAGGAATTCATCGAAGCGTGCCAGCAGATGAAGGTCACGCCGCACGTGGCACAGAACACCTCGGGTCGTCGTTCAGCTGTGCCCGATGCCATCGCGCACAGCGTGGACTGTTGGGTGAAGCGCTTCACGCCGGAGTTCGTCAGGCGCTGGAATCGTTTTGGCATACCCACAGGGCGGTCATGGCGCGTTGACGAAACCTACCTGAAGGTTGGTGGCAAATGGGTCTATCTGTACCGTGCGGTAGATCGAGCCGGCCAGACGATAGACTTCATGCTCAGAGCGAAACGTGACGTGGTCGCGGCCAAAGCCTTTTTCAGCGAGGCAATCAAACATCAGGGCCAGGCGCCGGAGACGATCACGCTCGATCGGTATGCCGCCTCACACCGGGCGGTGCGTGAAAATGAAAGCCGACGGCCTGCTGCCAAAGGGCACAAAGATCCGGTCCTCGAAGTACCTCAACAATCTGATCGAGCAGGATCATCGAAACATCAAGTTCAGAACGAACCTGATGCTCGGCTTCAAACGATTCAGGAATGCCATGACCACGATTTCAGGCATCGAATTGACGCATCATATTCGCAAGGTTCAGTTCAACTTCTCCATGCTCGGGCTTAAAGATACCGCTGCTCCCGCTGTCTGGAATGCCGTCCTTTTCAATCGATAAGGTATCCATACCGATAGGAAAAATATCGGCCTGACCAGCCATTTGCACCAGAACCGCCGTATGAACCGTCCGTGCCTCCTAGCCTCGAATCATGAGGCAGGCACCGCGCCGAGTCCTGCCCGTTGGCCGGGCAATGCCGCTGTCCTAGCCGGAAGTTGTGTGACGCGCGCCAGATTGTCGTCTTTCATCGCATGTGCATGCCGCCGTTGATGGCGAAATCCGCGCCGGTGACAAAACCGGCGTCGTCAGAACAGAGAAAGTCTACTAGGGCTGCGATTTCGTCCGGTTGACCGAGGCGGCCCAACGGAATCTGCGGGAGGATCTTCGTTTCCATCACGTCCTTTGGGACCGCCGCGGTCATCGCCGTGGCAAGGTAGCCAGGTGATACCGTGTTGACGGTCACGCCGTGTCTGGCCACCTCCAGCGCGAGCGACATCGTGAAGCCGTGAATGCCTGCCTTGGCCGCCGCGTAATTGGTCTGGCCGAACGCGCCGCGCGCGCCGTTCACCGAACTGACATTGACGATCCGCCCGAACTGCCGCTTGAGCATTCCGCCGAGCAGCGGTTTGGTCATGTTGAACATGGAATCGAGATCGGTGCGCAGCACCTTGTCCCAATCTTCCTTGTTCATCCTGACAAAAGTCGAGTCGCGGGTGATGGCCGCGTTGTTCACCAGAATGTCCACCGTACCGAATTCGGCGAGCACGCGCTCGGCGCAATGGGCGCACGAATCGAAGCTGGAGACGTCGGCCTCATAGGCGACGAAATGGCGACCGGCATCGCGTTCATGGATGAGCCAGGTGGCAACGTGATCGTTGCGCTCGGAGTGCGACATGGTGACCACCATGCCCGCATCGTGAAGACGCCGGCTGATCGCGGCGCCCAAGCCACCCATGCCACCGGTAATGAAAGCTACGCGCTTAGCCGGCATGATGCTCGCCCTGCTTCGGACGGTTGCTGGAGGCCGGCGATTTAGCCGAAGTCTCCGGCGTAACCTGACTGGAGACGCCGCCTCGGCCCGCTTGTCCGCAGGCCATGCCCGCCGCCGTGCTTTCCATACGTCGCAGCCATTCCTGCCACGGCAGCATGAGCGGATTCATGGGGGCATGCGTCGGCCATTGCTCGCTCCAGGCCGATTGCCAGGTCGCCGACGCTTCGCGCAGGCCTTCGCTAAATCCGCTTTGCAGCCGCACGGCAGAGTCCAGCCCTTGCTGCCAGAGGTTTGTGGTGGTCGCCATGTAATCGCGCACCGCGGACTGGTAAGACGCCGAGAGTTCGCTCCAGTCATGAGCGGTCGACACCGCGTTGCGAATGGCATGCGCCGCCGCCAGATCGCGCCGGATGCGCTGCATCTCGAACTCGGAAACCCACTGCCGGGCTTCGTGGCTGAAACTCCCCATTTGCAGCGCAAACGAGAGATTCGCGCGGTACAGATCGAAGGGTGTGACGGATTTTCCTGCCATGATGGCTCTCCTGACGTGATGAAGCGGTCCGCATGCGTGCAACGGGAGGCTGCGGCAAATGTGTGCGCGGCAGCAGTGCGTCCAATGTACACGAGGCAGTCAGAAGTTGGTTGACTCGTGTCAACCGCGAATTAGCTTTCCGCGAACGCGAACGCTTTGCGCTGTACGTCGGCCGTTTCGCCGTGCGTTCTGATGTGATGGACGACTCCCGCTGCGCAGCGAGAGATTTATGTCAGAGCGGAGAGGTCGTGATATCCACGGAAAAGGAGTGTTCATCATGAAGATAGCGATTGTTGGACTGGATCTGGCTGATACAAAGTCGCTGATAAGTGAATCGATGAAGATGCCGAACCCGAGGTTGGCCAAGGTGCTGAAGCGCCTGCATTATCCACTGGAAGTGATTCCGACGTGTGTGCGCTGGTATGTCGCGTATCCACTGAGTCTGCGTCATCTGGAGGAGATGATGGCCGAACGCGGAATCGAGGTCGACCGATGGCGTTCGACCGGAATGCTGGCCGGATCGACGACATGGCACTCAATGTGTCGGGGGCTGCAGCGCGCGACAGATCCAGAGCGCGTCCTGCCCGGCCTTATAGCTCACGATGATCCGTACGTCTCGAGCGCGAAGAATTTCAAGGTTCGATCCGCGATCCGGCATTACCTGCTTGTCT
Organism: Paraburkholderia sp. RAU2J; assembly: GCF_003634845.1. NCBI lineage: Bacteria > Pseudomonadati > Pseudomonadota > Betaproteobacteria > Burkholderiales > Burkholderiaceae > Paraburkholderia > Paraburkholderia sp. RAU2J. The sequence goes on along the minus strand of NZ_RBXG01000004.1, from coordinate 235,528 downwards.
TGATGACGGTGGGGCGACCGCAAAGAGCCTCCGGGAGTGGGGAAATGATCGCCGGTCGCGTAGTCGAGATAGTGCGCTTGATTGGCTTTGGTCCTCGCGATGCAGGTATCTTTCTTTTTGACTCTGTGCTCTATGGCGACGAGTTCGATCTATGGACGGTCTTCTGTTCGTATACGAACCTTTTCAGCGATGATCTGTACATCTCGCACCGACTATCCGTAGTACTTGGCATTCTCTAGCCACGCCGCTTAAAGCGCGTCGATGTCAGAAGGCTCGCATGCGCATCGTCTATCTGAGCCAAGCCGCGCTCGATCAAACGCGGTTGGAGATAGCTGAAGCTTAACCGTACACGGGCTGCACCGCACGGTCCATGGTGCTTTCCTTCGACGAGTTTCACATTGTGCTTCCGGCGCACCTCGCCGACCAATTCGGCGGAATCGACGCCTTCGGCAAGCGAGACCCAGAACGAAAATCCTCCACTCGGAATCTCGTAATCCGGTTTGCAGAATCGGCAGGCCTGTAACAGCCTATGCATTGCGTCGCGCTTGCTCCGGTAGTGCGTCCTTAGGTGTTCGACGTGAGCGTCCAAAGACGACGACTGCAATAAGGCGAGCGCCATATTGCTTACAATGGGACTCACACCTCCATCGCATTTCAGGTGGGCTAAGCGGTCGACAATTTCCGGCTCGGCCAGCACCCAGCCTACGCGAAGACCGGGGCCTAAGATTTTGGAGAAGCTATGCACATTGATGATGTTACCACCCGCCTGCAGAATCTCGGGTGACGCGCAATCATAGGGCAACTCGCTATAAACCAGGTCCTGCACCAGCCGCACGCCGTTGCGGGACAGTAGAGCCTCCACCTCGACCATATGCCGGTGTGCAAAGTATTGTCCAGTCGGATTGTGGAACGCCGGAGTGGTGTAGTACAACTTGGCTCGCCCCTTTGCGTGCAGCAATGCTTGTTCGAGCAGATCGAGGTCGACGCCCGAGGGATCCGCACCTACTTGAACCACCGTGGCGCCCGCAATAGAGAAGATGCGCAACGCACCGAGATAGGACGGGTCCTCGGTCAGCACGACGTCTCCTGGGTCGATAAAAGCATCGGCGAGCAGTTGCAGGGCTTGTGAAGCGCCGTTCGTCAGAATGACATTGCCGCGCGCCAACCGGTACCTTTGGCCAAGCTGTCCGCGCAGTTCTGGAAGGCCATAGGCGTCGGTGTACTGCGGTAGGTCGGAGATGCTGACGCCGGTCTCGACGGTAAGCGGGTCCGGCCATTGCAAGCGGGCGAACGTCAAAGGATCGGGAAGCCCATACGCGAAGTTGACTGTGTCCTTGCCTGAGGTGTAGTCGAATACCCCATAACTGAGCGAAGTGCGACTGCGCATCGACATGACTGGCTCCATCGTGGGTTACGCGGCATCGACGGCGCGCTGGAAGCGCGATTGATATTGGCGGATGAACGAGTCGGCAATCGGCATTCCGAACGGCGGAAATTCGGCCGTCGCTCTGGGAGGCGTAGCCAATAGCGTGGCGTTTGCGCCGAGTGCTGGTGTCCAATTCTCGCCAAAGAACACGTTTCCATAGCGTTCGGCCAGCACTGGCATCACGGGATGGAGCATGCTCAGAAAGACGGATACGTGCACCGGCCGCCACGTTTCCGGGCTCGTGCCGAAGACCGTCGCGACGAAGTATTCGTCAATCAGATCGAGGGCGTTCCAGAAGCGTACCTGGTCCATCGCGGTGATATAACGTTGGACTATGTCGTCGTGCGCCGGCGTAAGACCGTTTCCATCGATATTCGCCGAGTGCAGTGAATCGCGGCGGAGGGCGCTTTCCCACGCAAGGATGTGCGAAGCCGACCGGATCAGTTCGCCGATCTGGAAATCGTTATTGTTGGTGCCGAACGGCTTGGCAATCCGAGCGAGCGCATAGCGCAACACACTCGGGTCGACCTGCCGGGATACTTCATCTGCCCAGAGTGCGTGGTCGCGGCTGGTCGAGAACTTCTCGCCCTCCAATTTGTAGAAGTCCTGTATCGAATGATTTGCCGGAAGCGGATAGCCGCGCGCAAGCAGGCTGCCAGTCACGCCGATGGTGTAGTAGAAGCGGTTATCCTGGCCCATGAAAAACAGGAGGCGTGTATCGGGGGCGCGCATCACGGTGTCGTAGTTGACCTCGTCGCGCGCGCACTGCAAGCGGATCCCCGTCTCGAAACACCAAAGCCCTTCGAACCACGTCATCAACGTTTGCCCCGCAATCTTCGCGGGTGCTTCAAGTGTCACACCCCGGTCGAAAATACGCGACATAGGCAGCGGCCGCAATTCGTCACGCAACCATGCACGCGCTTCACGCTGGATCGTTTGATCCCATTCACTCCCCTTGATCGCGCCGTCAAGCATGGCTGCCATGCGAGGGATGTCGAAAACCGCCTGTTCGATGGGGCGAAGCGATAGCGGTTTGCCGCACGACGTGTGGACTGGCGTTCGCAACTTCGAGTGCTGTTGCGCCAAACCGCAGTTTTCGCACAAGTTGCTGTCGGTGGACGCATCGCACGCGGGGCAGAGGCCGACGGCAAGCGAATCGGCCACGAACTCGTCACAGTTTTCGCAGTAGAGTTGATGGCCATCACGCACATCAATGTAGCCTGCGGCTTCCAGTTCGCGAAAGATCTTCAGACTGTTCTGCTTGTGCGTAGCGTCGGTTGTTCTGATGAAGACATCGGGCTCGATGTGCATTGCCCGCAAGCAATCCATTATCTCGTCAATATGCAACTGCGCGACTTCGTCAATCGGGCGACCGAGCTTGCGCGCCTTCACTACTGTGTAGGTGCCATGCTCGTCCGCACCTGTCACGTGGTAGGCGAGGTGACCTCTCATGCGTTGAAAGCGAACGAAAAGATCGGTGAGCAGATAGACCCCGCCAATATGGCCGAGATGCAGTTTGCCGTTCGGGCAGGGCGGTGCGGGGCAAACGAAAAAAGTGCGTGTGTTCACGTTAGCCCCACCATATCGATAGAAATTTCAGGCTCGCTGCCGGCTCGGTATTGCGAATCGCGTGCTCCTGATTCGGCTCGATATAGAGCAGCGTTGAATCTGCGACTGGCCGCGCCTGACCATGCACCTCGAAGACTCCCTTGCCTGAAATGAGTATCCACAGTTCATGCTCGGAATGGGAGTGCAGATTGACAGCGCCCGCCGGCACGACCTCAACAATCGACGTGCCGAACGCTGTTGTCAGGCCAGCGGGCAGATGTTCGAGCAGCCGGCAAACAAGAACGCCGTATTCCGGCCGCATCATGGATTGGTCAATCTGCTTTGTGTACACGCACATCCTCCGGTGAATTACATTAGGTGCGATAGAAAATGCCATTTGGCGGCTTCAGATCGTGGATATCCGATTCCTTGCCTTCGGGTGGGTTGTAGGCACGCTTCAGTTTGTTGTATTCCGTACGCGTGGGGCCACCAGTTGAGGCGCGCTGGAACACCAGATAGAGCGTGCGGCGCGAACGGTTGCTTTTGTTGGGCTGCGAATAGTGCGGCGCGTAGTCGTCGAAGACGAAGATGTCGCCGGCCTTCCAGGGCACGGGTTCCCACTTGAACGTCTCGGCCACCTCCGGATGAATCACGCCGCCGGCGTCCATCGGAAACACACCTTTCTGATGGTTGCCCGGACTGAAGAACAGGCCACCGTTGTCCGGATCGGAATCGTCGATGCCGATGGCGACAACGGCATGCACCATGCGTTCAGGAATGTTGTGCGGGATGTGATAGATGTCCTGATGCGGATGATACCCGCCGCTGTCCGGGTACTTGAAGATGAGCAGTTCCTTGAGCATGCGGGTATCTTCATCGAGAAGCGATTCGACGACCGTCTGGACGCGCTTGTCGGCCAGCAACAAGTCGCGCAGCTCGTTGTTGAAGTCCAAAAAGTTCTCTATCTTTGACACGATCCTGCGGTCGTCCTCGGTCTTCTCGAACCACATCATCCATTTGTTGTCGCTGATTTCCCACCGCGAGACATCGTTGACCAGAGCAGAAATCTTTTCGCGGGTGACCGGATCGAAAAAGCCCTCTACTTTTAGATATCCATCTTCGTGCCACTTGGATTTTTGCGTTTCATTCAGCATACGAACCACCTCGTTAAAGAACGGAGTTTTCAAGGAGAAGTCAGGCGGCGAAATGCGCCTTCATGCGCATGACGCCGAGTAGCCCCACATTGGCGAGTACGGCGCCTAGCAGGACGACGAGCATTGCATCGGCGCCGAAAACGTGAATCAGGGCGCCACATAGGAAAGGGCATCCGAACAGACCGATGAAATAGGCAAGCGTAAAGATTTGCGAAGTCACCGGCACCGAAACGCCGTGGTCTCCGGCGAGGTTCACGGCCATGCCGTTCAGGGTCGAGTAGCTCAGTCCGTAGCCGGTGGCGAATAGCGCGGTAGCGACGATATAAAGCGTCGTGCTGCCGTGGTTCAACAGGAACAGTACGAGCGAGGCGCCGGTCAGCAAAAACAATGCGAGCGCCAGGCGCGCGGGCTTGATGCGTCCCATGGTTCTCGCGAGCGACAAGCGCAGTGCCACGCTGGTTATCGTGAACGTCAGGAAGAACAGGTCTGGCCTGAGGTTACGCGAGACGGCATAGGGTGTCTGGTAAGTCGCCAGCCCGGCGAAGACACAGGCTGCCAGTGCGATCATTGCGATCGGCACTGCTGTTCGTGCCCTGAGCAGGGCCAACGTGTCGGTCGCGGTAATGGCCATGCGCGTCATCGGCAAACAGGACCTATCCCTCATCGCCTCGGTGGCGACCTTGACGCAGACTGCCGACACCGCGCATGCCGCAGCGAACAGAAGGTAGGCCAGCGCGATCGAGCCGGTATGTTGGGCGATCAGGCGGCTCAAAGGCGCCGCCATGCCGAGGCCGGCCATTTGCGTGCCGGAGACGAAGGTCAGGTACTGGATACGCGCGTTGGGGCGCAGATGATGGATGATTTGCAGCGGCGCGAGTATGAAGAACACGGACCACCCAGCGCCCAACAGCAAACCGCCTGCATAGACGGCACGAATGTCCATTGGCGCAGCGGCGAAGCAGAGCATGCTGCCTGCCATGACGAGCGAGGCCAGCGCGACGGTCGGCATGACACCGATACGCTGGGCTATGCGCCCAGCCATGCAGCAGCAGATCATGGTCGAGACCATGCCGCTCGAAATCACGGCGCCGGCGACATCGCTCTTCATGCCCAGGGATTGCAGGTACTCGGGCAGGAGAAAACTCGTCCCGTACGAAGCGGCGATCACCAGTGACGCGATCAGAAACGGAATGAACGCCCGTAATTGGAGGGATGCCGGCAAGTGCTCGGCGTGTGAGATCGCACGCTCGCCAGTCGATAGATAAATGGAGGAGCCAGTCATGCGCTTACGCCACTGCCGGTTGATGCGAGGCCTGAGGCGCGTCGCACAGTATCGATCCTGCTTCAGTCTCCTGATCCTCAAGGCTGTCGAGCAGTTGCCGGTCCGGAACATCCGGATAGAACGCACGACCTAGCAGACTGTTGATGATGCGGCTGTTCCTGTACGCGACCAGCGAAAGATTGACGCTTTGCAGGCCATGCTGCACGCGGCTTTGGTTTTGCAGATACACGGGACCCGGCATTGACGCATCGAAGCGCACGGCGTAATCGGGATCGAGCGTTGGCAGACCGTCTTCACGGCTTGCGCCGTCAAGCAACTTCTGAACGAATGGCAAATGGCGCGGCTGAAAACCGGTTGCTAGGATGATTCTGTCCGCGCTTATCCCGTTGCGCTGCGACGTGACGAGCGAGGTCAACCCGATATGCCAGCGACCGCTGTGGCGTGTGATCTCGTCCATTGTCACCGAAGGCAACAGACGAAAGCAGTCGGCTAGCGTGCCATGGACGCTGCGTTCGTACAACGCTTCATAGAGCCGGTTGCACAGGCTGGCGGAGATGCCGTCGCTGGTGAGCTTTTCGCTTTCGACAATGGCCCAGCGCCGCTGGATCGGCAGCGTGTGAAAGCGTTGGCTATAACTGGGCATGTATGCTTCATTGACAAATGCGTTGTCGTCCATCGCAAACAGATTGGCGCGCGACGTCGCCCAAGTGATCTTGTCGGGACCTGACTCGGTCAGCATGTGCTCGACGACTTCCGCGCCGCTCTGCCCGCCGCCCACCACCAGCACATGTTCGTCTTCGCTGAACGGTTTCCGGTTAAGGTAGTCGTCTACGTGATAGACCGTCTCGCCAACCACCTGCCGCGCACATGCCGGCACCTTGGGTTCGACGCCGACCCCGACCACTACTGCGCGCGCATGATATGTGCGCGCGGTAGTGGTCACGCAATAGCCCTTATTGCAAGGCCTGATATCGATCACCTCCTCGCCGAATCGAAGCGTGTCTAGGCATTGCGCGACCCATTGGTAATAGTGGGTGAACTCACGTCGCGACGTGCTGTTTCCACCTTTATTCACGAAGCTGTACAGGCGTCGATGTACTGCGAGATAGTTGAGAAAGGAATATGGGCTTGTGGGATTCACCAGGGTCACACAATCCTTGAGCGGCGACACCTGGAGTTGACTTTGGGGCAGCATGAGCCCCGGATGCCAGGAGAATTTTACGCGCTTCTCAAAGAAAAGCGCTCGCAAACCGGTGGGCTGAATGAGCGCCGCGAGGCTTAGATTGAACGGTCCAATACCAATACCGATGACGTCTAGCATGTCCATAGGAACTTGTTCCGCCGTTAGAGGGGAATTGGCGAACCGATATAGTGCAGCGCAATTCCCGTAGACTAAGATTGAGGCGGTGGTGCCGCCGGCGTACTGCGTAGCCGATGCCCGCTGCAGGAAAACGAAAGCCGTAGATGACGATCGCTCTTCTTCCCAATGGCATTCTGACCAGCGCTATGCTTGGTTTGACATTACCTCGGGCCGCCTGGGTGAATCATAAGAGGAATTGAGACGCTGAACACCCTGAACATACGCAAACCTTGCGGTGCGTCAATTGTCCACGTGGCGTTGTCGGATTCAGACGCCGGATCACCCGCAGTCCAAAGAGAATTGTCACGTTGCTCAGTGGTTCGGATAACATCCGGGACTCAGAACATCGAATCGGTCTATCGTGGTCATCGCTTCCGGCGATCGTCATCAATCGCGTCGTGCGATGGTCAGGCAGGTTGAAAAAAGTGGATGCCAACATTCCGTAAAATTGAGGAATGGAGGCATTGATGAACCGAATCCCAAGGCTGTGTACACGAAGGAAATTCGTGAAGAAGCAGTAAAGCTGGTAATAGCCGATGGCCTCGGCGTGTCCGAAGCCGCGTGTCAATTGTCAATTTCGATGAAGACGTTAGCAAACTGGGTTGGTGCTGCAAAGGACGGCAAGCTGGAGAATGTTGCGCAGCATCAGAGACCACTGACAGAGGTCGACTGTTAAAAAAGTTCGCAACGTACTTCGCGACCGAGTCGCGGTGAAGTACGGCGTAACTGAACAGATGCGACAGCAATATCCAGTGCGTTCAATGTGCCGGTTCATGGGCGTGTCCATCAGTGGCTAGCGTGCCTGGCGCAAACGGCCGCTGTCGTTACACGCTCAGCAAGAGCGTCGATTCGAAGCACAGGTGCGTGCAGCTCACGAGCGGACGCGAGAAACCTTTGGCCCGGAACGGCTACAGAACGATTTGGCGCACCACGGCGTCCAGATTGGTGTTCACCGCATCATGCGTTTGCGCACGAAGCTCGGCCTGCGCTGCAAGAAAAAACGGAAGTTCAAGGCGACGACCAATTCAACGCACGACCTGCCAGTCGCTCCGGATATACTGGACGAGGACTTCCGTGCGAGCGTTTCGAATCAGGCTTGGCGTAGTGACATCACTTACGTCGCGACCGATGAGGGATGGCTGTATCTGCCCGGCCCCAAGGACCTGTTTAGCGGAGAAGTAGTCGGCTATGCGATGAGCGAGCGCATGACAAAACAGCTGGTAACGCGGGCGCTGTTTCGTGCCGTCGCGTCGCACTGATCACCGGCCAGTCTAATACAGTATTCGGACCGCGGCAGCCAGTACTGCGCCCATGCCTATCAGAAGCTCCTCAAACAGTCCGGCATGCAGGCCTCAATGAGCAGACGCGGAAATTGTTTCGATAACGCACCAATTGAATCATTCTGGGGCTCACTGAAAAATGAACTCGTCTATCATCGCAAGTTCGCGACCCGCGACCAGGCCCGCAACGAGATCACGGAATACATCGAAATCTTTTACAACCGGGAGCGCACACAGGCGCGCTTGGACTATCTGTCGCCGGCCGCTTTCACGCAGCGATTCCATTTGATTAAAACCGCTGCTTAACCCGTTGCCGTCCACGAATTCCGACAGACCTCAAAGTTGATCAGGTCGGCCAGTCGCACCAACGGGTGCTTCAGGCTGATCTGCTCTGGCAGCGGCTGCCGGAGAAATCTTGTTCCGGCAGAGGCGTCTTTGGACCATCTGCACCTCGTCGAAAAATGCAGGATTTACGCGTCAATATGCCAAGTTCCCGCAATTCCCACAACACCATTTCGGCCCCAAAGCCATGCCATATAAGGCTCGCCGGATTGTTCAGGCTCGACTAATTAGCCGCGGATTTTCAACTTCAATCTAGAAGGTCGTTCGCATTCCGAATCTAAACACGCGTGCCGTGGAGTTGGGGTGTGCCGGTTCCCCGTAATATAGGGCTTGCCCCAACGTGTAAGCGGACCCATTTTTATTTTTTGTTTGTGCATACCCGATATATATATTGGTGTTTTTAAAAAGAGAATAAAAAACACCTAGTCCTACAATGTACGAGTTTTTTGACTGAGTAATTCCATTCGAGGAGTCAATCAATTTGATAACTTGTGCCATTAATACGGTCGAGCGGGTGATTTGGTAGCTCGCCCCAAGATTGGCAATTGCATACCGCAACGAATTATTCAACGATGCTGCGCCAGTTATGATCGAATAGTCATCTTTAGTGTATCCGAGATACACTCTTACCGGCCCAATCCCATAGTTACCGCCGACACCCCATGCTTTGTAATATCCCTGATCCAATGCGTCTCTCTGATAGACATATCCGGCATGAAACCTTGCGGGGCCATTGGTGTAATTGATTGCTCCGCTAAAAGTTGTTCCGCCACTTGTAGATTTCGCAACACCGCCGAGACCGTACATCAACGCAACCGAGAATCCATAAATTTTCGGGGATGAGTAGAGAACGGAATTATTAACGCGGCACGTAATGACCTCTGTAAGAAGCGTAGCTTGGACGGTACCATTAGGCAAAGTACGATCAACGCCCCAGATGCTCCCTCCTAAGCCTCCCAAAAAAACGTCGTCATCACTCATAGCAAGAAACTCTGGCGAGTATTGACGACCAAAAGTTAAAGTCCCTTCAGGACCTTCGAAGCCAATATACGCTTGCCGGCCGAAAAGTGCACCGCCCTGCTGTATGGTGCCGGCATTAGGCGCGAAACCACTCTCAAGTCTGAAAATAGCTTTGTAACCGTTGCCGAAGACTTGGCTACCCATAAGGCCAAGTCGCGATCCGAACGTGCCGCCATTCGACATTTTAATTAAGGTTCCTCTGCCCTGATTTGAGATATCAATGAGAACATCTAATGCCCCATATAGCGTAACGCCACTCTGCGCTCGGCTTGAATCGCACGCTAATCCAAAAAATACTCCCATCACCACTGCGCATACCGATTTTATCATTTGGAAGCCAAATCTCTTTTTGCTTCTGATGAGCCAATTTCATGTTCATTGAACAAATCCGACAGAAGATGGAGTTGCATGGAGTAACAGAAAAAATCGATGCCATGCGCACTCCGTTACTATCTTCACGCCTCGATAATTGAGAATTGGGAATCTAGGCCCGGCATGATTCTTCAAGTTGCAGTCGTGAGCCGGGGGCACCGGGCTTGGTGGGGCAGGTGATCGCTAATAGGAGTTCAGCCGGAACATCGTTAGGCCATCCAGTACGTGAATGCGGAGACTTGCCGCCGATGTTGCAGACCGAGCCGTGCAACGTGCGAAGCCCTCGATGCATGAAAAGCCAACAACATCGCTTAGTCGACCCATTCATGAGCGTTGACGTAGGCAAAGGTCACCATCACCCCGTAGCCCTCGGCCGAACCCGAAAGCGTTGGTACAGCAAGGCGCTGGCCAGCCGATGAGGCCAAGCTGTGCACGCATCTCTGAACTGAAGACGTTCGGTGAACTTTTGTTCGTCGTAGATCACCCTCACCATCGAAACATTGTCCGTGGCAGTCGCTCCTGACCTTGATGTCCTAGTCGCATCCTTACCAGCCTGGCTTTGCGCCGCATTGCCGACCTTGCTCGATGGCAATGCCAAGATTGATGCGCGCGATGCCGCTGTCATTGCTATAGCCGCGCGCTCAATGCCGCTTACACTGCGCTGCCTCCGACTGGCTGACGTACTGCTCGCCGAAATCACCATGTTGTTCGGCCGCCACAACCCACGCTGCATGCAGAGGTGCGGAAAGAGGACACTCGGTTCATCGTCAAGCCCGAGCTCATATGCGGCATCATGCCGGGACCCGTACATAGGCGGCTGGTAAGTTCCGCAGTGAAGGCCGAGCTCAAGGGTTCACTCCAACTACAGGCTCCGGTGGCTCAATGCGGATGCACCACGCAACGAACTGGAAGATGCTTCGGGCCGCTCACGAAGCTGGACGCAACGAATTCGATTTCGCCCGCCGGCTCAATAAGCCGCAACCTCGGGACCAGTTCCTCAAACAAGATGCGCATTTCCATGTTCGCGAGATGCTGACCCAGGCACACGTGGGCGCCGACGCCGAAAGCGAGATGCCGGTTCGGTTTGCGGTCGATATTAAATGCGAACGGCTCAGGGAAGACTTGCTCGTCACGATTTGCCGAGCCATAGCAGAGCATCAGCCAATCGCCCTTGCGGATTGTCCGACCCCGGACGTTGGTGTCGGCAGTCGCTGTACGCATGAAATGACGCACCGGCGATGCGTAGCGAAGGGTTTCGTCGATAAACTGCGGAATCAGCGAACGATCCGCCTGTAGTCGCGGCAGTAGCTCAGGGAAGCGGCTCAACGCCCACATCGCGACCGATATGGACGACGAAACGGTATCATGTCCTGCTGCGGCGATGATCACGTAATAGCCAAGACGGGTCGCTTCATCGATAGGCTGTCCATTGATCACCGCGTTGGCCAGCAAGCTTGCGATATCGTTACGTGGGTTCTTCCGGCGGTCTTCGGTCAGGCGGTCGAAATAATCCTTGAAGTCGGCCACAATGGACAGCAGAGCCTTGCCCATCGCACCGCTCGCATCGCCTTGGCGCTGCACTTCGCGCTTGTATTCGGCATCCTCGCTTCCGAACATCTCCTGAGTCAGCGTCAACATGCGCAGGGAATCTTCCTGCGGAACGCCGAGAATATCCATGATCACGTTCAGTGGGAAATGCAATGCAAAGTCATTCGCGAAATCGATCACTTGCCCGCTGTGATGCAACAGCTTCGCGATCGTCATATTTGCCAGCGATCGAATGCGGTCGTCAAGCTCGAGAATGCTGTTCGGCATGAACCACGACTGTGTCAGCGCACGTAGACTCTTGTGCTCGTCGCCGTCGACGTGCACGAGCGATCGGACGATGTTTGGACTACCGGTGGTGGAAATGACATGCTCGATAGACGCTCTTGGCCTGCAGACGACGGAATAGTCGCCGTTGCGGAACAAGACATTGTCTCGTGAGATCATGGAGACGTCGGCGTGTTTCGTGACCACCCAGAACGGATCATGTCCGTCCGCCATTGCGCGCCCGACAGGGTTGTTTGCGCGCGCCCAAGTATAGGTTTCATGGAGACGATTGAGGTTTGTATAGGACTGCGGATCAACCAGATAGTTTGCTATGTCTTTCGGTAGGTCGTAATTTGGCATGTTCATGATATTGATAGTGCGGTTTGTTGGTGGGCGGGCGGCACCATCGAGGCAAGAGAAGGGCGCCTCTTCCCGCCCCATTCCGCTATTGGGCTCCCCGCGGACTCAATGACTGATCTCAACTTTTGACGGCCGCTCGCTCGTGTGTACTGAGATCCTTTCCACGGGCTTTGAAGTAGCATTCATGTAGCTTTCTGTCATCCGATATCTGCAGATCGGTCCCCGTTTGGCGTAGGCACTGCAGCGTTCGCATCGGTAATGTGGGTGAACTGGCGTGACGGACGTCGATATCCGCCCGTCGTATTCCTTCATACTATCCGCGGTCTCCCTGTGTACCTTTAATCTAGGTCAACTCTTCTTGGTTACTAACCAGTGCATAAATAAGCGAACATAAATCGACGCCATGGTCTAAGCTTTAAGGGGCTTAGGGAGAGAGGCGAGATGCGCGAGGACGACGGCCGGCAGCTTTCACATGCAACGCTTGAAGAGATCCGTATTCGGGCGGTCAAGCGCGTCGAAGCGGGCGAGTCGCCGGAGGACGTGATCCGCACGCTGGGATTCTCGAGGGCGCGTATTTACGAGTGGTTGGCGGCCTGGCGCGAAGGGGGCATCGAGGCGTTACGAGCCAAGGCAATCCCTGGTCGACCGATGAAGCTGTCGTCCGAGGCTATCCGCTTCGTCTATCAGACGGTCACAACGAAGAACCCCATGCAGATGAAGTTCGAGTTTGCATTGTGGACGCGAGACATGGTGCGGGAGTTGATTCGCGAACATTTCAACGTCAGGCTCTCCGAGGTGTCTGTCGGTCGACTGCTGCGCAAGCTCGGGCTTTCACCCCAGCGGCCGCTTGCGCGTGCTTACCAACGCGACCCTGAACTGGTCGAGTCATGGATGCGCGACGAATACCCGGCCATTGTCGGGCAGGCCAAACGCTGCGGGGCACAGATCTTCTTCGTCGACGAATCGACGGTGCGATCGGACTATCACAGCGGCACGACCTGGGCACCGGTCGGTCAAACACCGGTAGTTGAAGTCACTGGCGCGCGCTTCAAGGTGAACCTGATCTCAGCGATCAGCCCGCGTGGCCAACTTCGATTCATGTGTTTCGAAGGCAGCTTCAAGATCTCCGTGTACGTCGACTTCGTCAAACGGCTGATGCTCACCGCCGATGCGCCTGTCTTCCTGATTGCCGATGGTCATCCGGTACATCGTTGCAAAGCGATCCGGCAGCTTGCCGCGGAATCGAATGGGCGCCTTTGTCTGTTCTTCCTTCCTGCTTACTCGCCAGACCTGAACCTGGACGAGTTGGTATGGGGTTATCTCAAACATCACAAGATCGGCAAGCTCGCCATCAAAGGTCCCGGGCATCTCAAGCAGCGAGTTCGAGCGGTCCTGCGCTCGTTGCAGAAGATTCCAGCCTTGGTCCGATCCATGTTTCAACATCCGTCAGGCCGCTACGCGGCTTGACCCATGTCCGGTTACTTTGTTTCGGCTTAGGGCTAAGCTGAACAAGCCACTAAATCGGCGACGTGTCAGCGATTTGAACTTCGCTAGGTCATGAGACCGGGCTTAAGCCGTAATGCCGTTCAGTTAAGGTCTCTCTTCAGGAATCGAACGGTGTAACGGAAAGGTCTGGATTTGACGGCCCGGGCGCAAGTGCGCCCGGGCCGTTTTTCGTTGGGAAGCTGCTTGAGCCGCTCGCGCAAGCGAGTCAGCAGCATGGGAAGTTTGCCGTACGAGCGCGTCACGGCCGCCCATGTCATTTCATACTGGATGATATGGAAGGCCCGAATAAAGCTCAGATCCTCAGGCGCGTGCCCAGCATCAAGCGCGGCTTTGGCTATTTCCAGACGGATCAGGTTGTAGGCGACCAGGGCGCCCCAAAGCTCCTGGTAGACCCCTTGCACAGTCTGACTGCGAAGCGTCAGCTCCATGCCCAGCATCGACTGCTTCAATTCATGGTAGCTGGTCTCGATCTGCCAGCGACGCCCGTAGCACGCCACGATGTCGGCCGCCTTGAACCGCCGTCGATCGGTCAGGGACGTCAGCAAGATCCGTTGCCTGCCGCGGACATCGACGGCAAGCACCGCGCGAGCTTCCCAGAATTGGGGTAGTTGCGGGCATTTCGTTCGTGCCTGCGGCGAAACGCGCATGCGCACGATCTGGTCCCCTTCGTGCCCCCTCACCACCTCCCAACGCGTATTGGACCTGGCCGGGATGATGAAATGCCGGTTCTCGCCACCCGAGACCAGGTTGCATAGCAACTGGGCCGACAGGAACCCCTTGTCGAACACGGTAATGGAGTTATCTGGCACGCGCGGGATAAGCTCACGCGCCCAGATCTGGACAGCGTCAAGCAGGAAGTCCGGTTTACCGACAAACATCTTGGCCGGTCGGTCGAGATGTTTGTCGCTGTCAATTGGACATGGTTGTCGCTCCGTTCGGATTGTCAGCGGGTAATTGACGGCGCCGCTCCTTCTGTTTGTCGCTGGCTTTGCGGCGTCGATAGCTTTCAACATTCAGTTCGAAGATCGTCGAGTGATGCACAAGCCGGTCAATGGCCGCCACTGTCATGCCGGGGTCCGGGAAGACGTCATTCCAGCCTGAGAACGGCTGGTTGGCTGTTATCAGAAGACTTTTCCGCTCATACCTCTCGGCGATCAGCTCGAACAGCACGCTGGTTTCGGCCTGGTCTTTCCTCACATACGACAGATCATCGAGGATGATCAGGTCGAAGCGGTCAAGCTTCGCGAGCGCCGAAGGCAGTTGCAGACTCTGGCGCGCGACCTGGAGCTTCTGCACGATTTCGCCGGTGCGCGTGAACAAGACGCGATAGCCGGCGTCGATTAACGCATGGCCGATGGCGGACCCCAAGTGACTTTTTCCGCCGCCGGGTGGACCAAACAGGAGGATCGTGGCGCCTTTCTCAAGCCACGAATCGCCGGTGGCCAGCGCCATCACATGCGCCTTCGAGACCATCGGCACAACGCCGAAGTCGAAGGTGGCGAGCGTCTTGGTCGGATCCAGATGTGACTCGGTTCGATGACGCTCGATTCTCCGTTTGGCCCGCTCGGCGAGTTCATGTTCGAGCAATGCGCCGAGTAAGCGCGACGCCTGCCAGCTTTCCTTGTCCGAGCGTTCAGCGAAGTCCGGCCACAACCGGCTGATCGTGGGCAGCCGCAATTCGTTGAGCATCAGCGCGATACGGCCAGCATCGTAGGCGGCGTTCATGCGAGCAGCTCCTCATCGAGCAACGTGTCATAAAGCGCGGCAGACGGCATCTCGACGACAACCATCGGACACTCGGCCTGGCGCGGCGCCAACTCATCGAACAGCGCCCTCAGATCGGGTAGTTCACCGAGTTCGAGCAATGCATCGAGCCTCTCGGCGAGTTGCGCCTCGACGCCGTGGTTTCCTGCCAGCTCAAGCAGGCCGACCATGGTCTTGCATGCGCTGCGCGGCGTCAGCGCCTGCTCCAGTCGCTCCCAGGTCCGACGGTAGGCTTCACGCGGAAACAGATCGTCACGGAACGCGAGGCCCCGGAAGGCCTGCGGCTTGCGTTTGAGCGAATCGATGAAGTGCCGGTAGTCGATGCCGCGACCGCGCCGTTTGCTCGTGTGTGTGGCTCTCGCCGTGCTGTGCACGAGCGCGCCGGACAGATAGCAATCGAGCCGGTCACTGTAGAGGCGTACCTTCAGGCGATGACCGATCAGCCGCGACGGAGCGCTGTACAGGACGCAACGCACGGTGAACGTGCCGCAGCGTGTCACGCGCGCCTCTTCTTCGTCGAAGTCGGTGGTACGGTGCTCAGGTAGATCCAGCAGGTGTTCGCGCTCGATCTGGAACGCTGCAGCATTACGCCGGTTGCGGCGCATCACCACCCCGCGCACGAACTCGTCGTACGCGCCCCGGTCCGCGAAGTCGCGGTGACCTCGCAGCTCCAGGGCCTGATCGATCTGATCCTTCAGATAGCGATGCGAGGATTCGACACTGCCATTCTCATGACCCATGCCACGATTGTTGCGCGTGCCTTGCATCCCGTAGTGCTCGAGTAGCGCCGCATAGCGAGCTGTGAAGTCTTCCTCTTCCTGCAGGTTCCTGAAGGCCGCCGACAGACTGTCGGAGCGGTGTTCGCGCGGGCACCCGCCGGCCTGCCACAGCGCGTTCTGCAATCCCGTCGCGAGCGCCTGGAAGCTCTCTCCGCCATCGACCACACTGGCGTATTCCCAGCGCGAGAACGCCAGCACAAAGTGATACAGCAGGTGGTTAAACGGAACGCCGCCAATCGTCACGCACAGCTTGTCCATGTGGGTGAAGTCCGACAGGCCTCGCGCGCCTGGCTGATACGTTTGAGGGAAGAACACTTCCCGGTTCGGCCCTTCGAGCGCGCGCCACTGGCTGACATGCCGCTCAAACGTGCGACGCATGCTGTCGGGAAAGCGCTCGGGATGGTCTTCCTGCAATTTGCGCAGCAGCGTGATCGCCTTCAGCTTTGGGGCACTGTGCAGCAATGGGACGACTTCGGCTTCCCATACGTCGGCAAATGGATCAGGACGCGAGCGCCAGTAGCGCCGGGGCTGCTGCGACGGAAGCCCGGCTTCACGTTCGACGCGGCGCGCCGTGCGCTCGCTCATGCCCGACTTCGCTGCGGCGACCTTCTGTGGATGAAGTTTGCGCTGGTTCATGTAGAGGCGGACCTGTTGGTCGGTGATGCGGGTTCCAGACATGGGCTGACCGCCTCTTTTTAGATTCAGTCAGCCATCCTAGACCTCGCCGACCCGGCGCCGCCGGCAGCTCGTCGTCTGCGGCGGCTACGCCGCCTCCGACTCCTCACTACCGGCCAAGATGAATGTCGCTACACCGGACGCAATCATTGTCGCCCTCCACCCAGATCATCTCATTGATGTAGTCAGGACCGAAGCTGGCATCGCGCACCAGACGCGTCGCAATGGTGGTGAGCGTGACTGCGCGCAATTGGGGATAGCTGCCCACCCGGTCATGAGTGGCGGCTGAGGCGCCAAAGTGCTTGCGGTTGGCGGCACTGTCGGCGGTTTGCAGCGTGGTGCCATCCATCGCGAACAGCGCGAAGCCCTTGAAGAGATACTTCGCCTGATCCTGCGCGACCCAGTTCCTGGCCGATTCGTGAAACAGCCACGCCAGAGGAGCGGCGCCGGTGCGCTGCCGCGCCTGGGCGATGGCGCACCTTGGTAAATCCCCACAGTCGCTTCACGACGGCGAAGACATGCTCCACCCGGGCGCGAATCTTCGACTTGTTGCGATTCTTGCCGCGCTGCACCTCGTCAACTTCGCCTCCCGCACGGCGCGTGCGCTGATTGGTAAAGTCGCGCGCCCTGGGCGCCTTACTGTGGATCAGTTCCTTCTGGCTCGCATAGGCGCTGTCGCCGTAGACGCGCCGCTCCTGGCCGTGCAGTAATCGCGGTAGTGGATGCTTGTCGTGCACATTGGCCGGCGTGAGCACCGCGCTGTGCGCCAGGCCGCTCTGGCTGTCCACACCGATGTGCAGCTTTGCACCGAAGTACCATTGCCTGCCCTTGCGGGTCTGGTGCATCTCGGGGTCGCGCGCCTTCTGTTCATTCTTTGTCGAGCTCGGCGCGCCGATGATCGTGGCGTCCACAATGGTGCCGCTCTTGAGCTTCAGGCCGCTGGCCTGCAGCATCCGGCCGACCTCGGCGAACAACTGCTCGCCCAGTTTGTGCGTCTCCAGCAGGCGCCGGAATTTGAGCAGCGTCGTCGCGTCCGGCACGGCTTCGCAGCCCAGATCAATCCCCACAAAGCGACGCAGGCTGGCGCTGTCGTAGAGCGCTTCTTCGCAAGCGAAGTCGGTCAGATTGAACCAGTGTTGTACGAAGTGGATCCGCAACATGCGCTCCAGACCAATCGGCGGGCGGCCATTGCCGCGCTTCGGATAATGCGGCTCGATCACCGCGCACAGCTGCGCCCATGGCACGATCGCATTCATCGTGTCGAGAAACTCGTCGCGCCGCGTGCGTTTGCGGTGCGTCTCGAAACCCGCACTTGATCGGCTGCCATCGCCAGCGTCTGCTGCTTCATCCTGTTCTGCCTGCCTCTTTAAACACGATCTCTATAACGCATGAAGTACCAACTCGGTGGACTTGATCAGCATTGCCCTAAGGCGCGCGCGCCAGTTCTCGACCCTACAAGACCCAGACCCGCCAGACCAATGGTTTCATCGAGGCCATCAACGGCTTGTTTCAAGCTGCCAAGCGCAAGGCTCGCGGTGACACGCGCTTCACGACGATGCGCACCGTCCTCTTTCTCATCGCCGGCAAGCTGGATTTGTCCAGCTTCAACCCGCACGCCCCGTGAGCCCCATTACCCACAGCATTTTGAAGAAGATGCCAAGTTTCCGAGGATGGCATCGAGGTTCCGCGGGTCGATGAGCAACCTCCGCCAGGGATAAGTGCTTGCGAAAATCGAGCCAGGGGCGGCCTGCTGACCGCCTTCGGACCGTAGCGATAGAGCGAGCTGCCGGGACAATTGACTGCGTCGTACTGACCACTGAGCTGCAACGTCAGCAATCTTCGAACGGCGACGTAGCGAAAAGTGTTTCGTCGACTGACGGCGACAGACCAGTCCTGGTCAGTAACAAACCATCGCACCACACGCGTTCGACGCGTCCCCACGCACAGGCTGAAGCAGCGTCCGGGAAGAAACCTCGTCCGTGATAGTTGGCGCTCGTGTTGCAGAGCAACGGAATACCCGTCAGTTTTTCGTATTCGACCAGAAGTTGCGCCACCGGATGCTCGGAAGTTCTTGAAATGGTCTGCAATCGGGCAGATCCGTCGAGATGCACGACGGCAGGGATTTTTTCTCGCCATTCCGCGCGCGTCTGATGATCGAACAACATATAGGGATCAGGGCTCCCCGGGCTAAAAATGGTCGGCGCACGATCCTCAAGGCAAATTGGCGCCACGGGACGGAAGTGCTCTCGAAACTTGATGTCGTTGAGATGATCCTTCATTGTGGGCAAAGTCGCGGCGGCCAGAATGCTTCTGCCCCCCAATGCTCGTGGTCCGAGCTCGGCTCGGCCGGCAAGGAAAACGACGGGCTCGCTACTGGCGAGTATGCTGGCGAGTTCTGCAATGGAGCAAGTAGACGCCGTCCATCCGGGCGGTACTTGGCAACCTTTTAAGGCCGGTCCGCTATATACCGACCACTCCAGCGGCACGAAGCCCTTCTCGGCTGCCAGCGCGCAACAAGCGGCGCCAATCGCAGACCCGCTATCGTTGGGAAACGGCGGCACCCAGATTGCGTCGAACAAACCGCTCGCGCGCAGGGCGCTGTTCCATTTGATATTGAGTCCGCATCCGCCGGCGATGCACAAATTTTTCGGCCCCGCAATCGAGTGGCGCTGCAGCGCGATACCCATTTCATGAACGAGAAGACGCTCGAGGAATACATGGAACGAGGCGAGTACGTCTTCGGGCGGCTTGGCTTCCAGTCGCAGCGCGCTTGCTTCGAAGAACTCTCCTACAGCCGCTAGTGACGCGTCCGCGCTGTGGATGTTCTCGCGATAAGCTTGCGCACACTCCGTGTCGCCAGCAAAGCGTGCCTGATAAAGCCCGCGAAATACCTCAACGATATCTTCGTCAACGGAGCCCAGCGCGATGTAAGCCATCAGCTTGCCGGCCACACCCAGATCCCACCGGGCGCCGCCCGGCTTCTTATAAGGACCAAAGTGATGACCCGCCGCAGCGTAGATGTGACCTATCACGGGGAACAGGCAGTCAACATGGCGGGCGTGGTGGCGTTCTACATGATAGAGGCGTGGGACGATGCCACCATCCCACACCAAACAGAATGCAGGTTGCCCGCTTTGGGCAAAGGGACTGGTGCAGTACGCGGAGGCCACATGGCCTGACACGTGAGGATAGCTTTTATAAGGAAAGGACTGGCCGCCGACAAGCAGTCCGGAGCCGTCGAGCGAAGCGAGAAGATCATCGGCTCGGCGTTCGGCATAAGGAGCCCCTTTCAGGCTGACGGGAATCGACCCACTGAGGACGCGAAACTGCGACTCGACTACTCCGTCCCAGCCGTCGATGACAAACTGGTCGATATCGTGCGCACGGAAACCATGCTCGGCCAATGCGATCGCGATCGCGTCGAGGTCGTCGATCGCTTGATACCGCGGATTGTTGTCTCGCTTTTCCTGCTCCACGCAAAAAACCAGTTTTCCATCCTCGACAAGGGCGATCGCTCCGTCGTGCGTCAATTTGATCCCACAGATGCGCATAATAATGTCTCCCGGCCTAACGCTGGTAAGTTGGTCCACACGAAGGCGAAGCGGCGTTCCGAAAACAGGCGAGCAGGCAGTCTTCATTCAACGACTGACCGACGCACCTGAAACGATCGATTTCAACCAGCTCTTCTTCCAGGATGGCTATGACCGTCTCGGCTCCGGCAATGTGGCCCCATCGCCGGCAATTGGCGTCACGTGCCGATCCGAAAACCAGCTGTCCACCGGGCGCAAGCATCCGTGCTAAATTGCGGACAGCCGCGCGCACCTCGGCGCTGCCGTCGAGGTAATAGAGAACCTCCGCCACCACGACCAGATCGAACTGTTGCTCAGTCGAAAAATGCTGGACATCGGAGACGATCCAATTGATGTTCGGTGGGTCCATCATCCGTTCGCGTGTCCTAGCAATTGCGCGTGGCACGATATCGATCACGGTGAGCCGTTGGCAGTGCGGTGCCAATTTTTCCGTGAAGGCTCCGCCTGCGCATCCGACTTCGAGCGCATTTTTGACGGATCCCTGCGAAAGTGCCATCCGAAGCATTTGCCTGTGGCGCTCGTGCTCAAAGGGATTGCTGTCGAGCCGCCATGGATCGTCTGCGTCCAATTCCCGACGCAGCAATTCGAAGTTCGTTTGATGTGTCAATTCCGCCTACCTTTTATGGTGCGCCGCTGCAAGTGTCCGGACCTTGGGCCGGGACTGGTGCTCCGTTGGAAACCGGAGTGTTGGTACAAGAACTGCACGGCGGCCAAACGCTATTGTTTAACGTTCTAGAAAAATAGCTCGCGAGCGCTGTTACCTAGTTTCAGATCTTCAGCCACTCATTGGAAGGGCGTCGTTACCGTGACAACGCCCGTGAGGGATGTAGCCGAACCCGACGCTGTTCCCACAATCCGCGCAGCTCCTTGACGAGGGCTTCACGTCGAGTCTGCTCAGGCGTAATCGTATCGAGAAGATGTCCGAGCACGGCTTCGCCTTCGATCAGCATCAGCAGATCGAACAACTCATGTGAAATACGCACACTGTCACAGTTGGAGCCGCCGGTGCGAATTTCGCACACCGTCTCCTGACGATCCCGCGCCGTGTGAGCGCGGACTCGATAGAGCGATGCATAGGGCGGCAGTGAAACCGCGAGCGCAGTCCAATGTTCCTGCGTTGCGAGCCGCTTTTTGACGAGGAACGGCCCGACCACAAGTCCATCCAGCTCTGTCGTCAGAAATGTGGCAATTGCGTCTGCAACCGAATCTACGATCGGCTCAGCGTTGTTATTAAAGGAAGTATTGAGCAGAATTGGGATTCCTGTCCGCTTCTTGAACGCATTAATAACCTCCCAGTAGGCGGGATTGGTCTTGCGCGATACTGTTTGCAGCCGCGCTGTACCGTCAATGTGCGTGATGGCGCCGAGCAAGGCACGCTTGGAGTCGCGCACGCGAACTACAAAATTCATAAAAGGGAATTCGCGGGTGCCCTCTGGGAGGTCAAAAAATTCGCGCGCATCGTCCTCGAGCACTGATGGCGCGAACGGTCGGTAACCCTCACGCTTTTTGACCATGGCGTTGATCCGGTCCTTGTTTGCCACCGGCCTGGGATCGGCAAGAATGCTGCGGTTGCCAAGCGCGCGTGGCCCGAACTCCGAACGACCCTGCACCCAGCCGATCACGGCGCCATTGGCCATCCAGTCCGCTGCTCTGCCTGCCACGTCATCACTGCGTTCAACGTCGAGGTGTCCGGCCCACGCATCCAATTCTTGTTCCACGACCAGATCGCTCCCCAGATCGGGCCCCCAATAAACCTCCTGCAATCGCTCACGCGGCGCGGGCCGACCGAAGTCGTTTGACATCATAAGGGCAGCGCCTAATGCGCAACCGGCGTCATGCGCTGCGGGCTGCACGAAAATGTCTTCAAAAAGTCCCGAATACAGCAGCTTACCGTTCATGGTGCAGTTATGAGCTACTCCTCCGGCTATACACAGCCGCTTCATACCGGTGACATCGCGATGATGGCGGAGAATGTGAAACACGATCCGCTCCAGCGCTTCCTGCAATGACGCACCCACATCTCGATGCTGCTGTGTGAATGGCATTCCCTTTCGCCGGACCTCGATGCTGCGGAGCAACGTCGGACCGATGCGGTCCAGGTAGACGCGGTACTCACCGTTGGCGGTCAGTTGATAGAATTGCTCGAAGAGCCCGCGATAGGGAGCGGGATCCCCATAAGGTGCAAGCCCCATGACCTTGTATTCGTCGAACAAGCCGTAACCGAGATACCGGATTGTTTCGAGATAAAACAGCCCTAGAGAATTATGCTCTGCGAAAGTCGCGAGTTGCGTAATTTCGGTTCCAGATCCGAGCGCCAAGAGCCCCGAGAGGAAATCACCGCCGCCATCGACCGCGAGGATCAGACTTTGCTGGAATCCAGACATCGCAAACGCGCTCACGGCATGCGCCAGATGGTGACTCACGAATGAGACTCGCGAAGGATCGACCTCGGTACCGAATTCCCGCATTAGTAAGTTACGCAGAAACAGCTTGGCATCCACCGGAATGGAGATGTTCGGCTGGGACAGGAACAGGCGTTCGAGCATGACGTTGCAATAGGCCTCGGTAGCGTAAAACGCGATATGGTCGATATCGCTGAGCTGAATCCCTGCGGATGCGAGGCAGTATTGAATTGAACTGCTCGGGAACTTGTTAGAGTGCTTGATCCGGTTGAGGCGCTCCTCTTCGACGGCCGCTATTACGCGTCCGTCCCGGACAAGCACCGCAGCGCCGTCGTGCAGAAATGTGTTCGGCAGTTCGAGTGAATTTTCATGAACTTTGTCTAGCCCGCCGCTCACTCCTAAGCACAGCATGTCTCTCTCCTTCATCGTGGTAGGAAGGCCCTATTGGCAAGACTCGAACCCCTACCACCTAAGTAAGGTAGGATATCGCTCGCCGCTGGGAACACCGGTCAGACGTCACCAGCCCCAAAGAATCTCGCCGCAATTCATGAAAATTCTGTACCGTTTGGTCCAGGGGTTGCGTTTCTTGGCGCTGAAGGATGGCGCGACCAGAAAGCTGAAGCGCTGGAACCCCGAGGAAATCCCCAATCTCTGCCAAACATGCGGCGGGTTCGCGAGGAGGCTCCCGATGCATGTGATTGATCGACAACTGCTGCAACGTCATTTCCTCGGCTTCGCTCAGTTTTACGACACACTTCATCCGCTACCCCCGGCACCACGAAGGCGCCAGCAAGTTGCGAAAATGAAATGGATCTACCAGGAACACTATCCTCCATGCCGTACAATTCGTAAAATCGATTGTTTTGATGGAACACATCTACATTATGGATAACTTGGGATCATGCGTTTCAAGGGCCTCGATCTGAATCTCCTCGTCGCGCTCGATGCGCTGATGACCGAGCGTAATCTCACCGCGGCGGCACGCAGCATCAACCTGAGCCAGCCGGCCATGAGCGCGGCCGTCGCCCGGCTACGCGCCTATTTCTGCGATGAACTATTTGCGATGAGGGGCCGGGAACTTGTCCCAACGCCGCGTGCAGAAGGGCTCGCTGCTCCAATCCGCGAGGCTCTGGTGCACATCCAGCTCTCCGTTATTTCCCGGGACGTCTTCAACCCAGCCGAATCGGATCGCCGCTTCAGGATCATCCTTTCCGATTTCATGGCAGTCGTATTTTTTCGAAAGATCGTGGAGCGTATTGCACGGGAAGCCCCCGCCGTCGGCTTCGAAATGCTGCCACTTGCCGATGATCCCGATGAGGTTCTCCGGCGCGGCGAAGCCGATTTTCTTATCTTGCCGGAATTGCTCATGTCGAGCGCGCACCCTAAAGCGAAGCTGTTCGAGGAGACGCTCGTGTGCGTAGGCTGCCGCACGAACAAGCACCTATCAGGGCAGCTTACATTCGAGAGATACATGTCGATGGGGCACGTTGTGGTCAAGTTCGGGCGTACGCGGCAGCCCTCCATCGAGGAGTGGTTTTTGCTTGAGCACGGTCTCAAGAGACGGGACAAGGTCATCGTGCCGAGCTTTAGCATGATCCCGCCCATGCTATTAAACACTGACCGTATAGGGACGATGCCCTTAAGGCTGGTCAAGCATTTCGAAAAAACGATGCCTCTGCGGATCGTCGAACTTCCGCTGCCACTTCCCGCATTCACCGAGGCCGTCCAATGGTCTGCCCTTCACAACAGTGATCCGGCAAGCAACTGGATGCGGGAGATAATATTGCAGGAGGCGTCACGCATGGTTGCTCCACGTGAGACCACGCGAAGATCAATCCACCCAAGTTAGGAAATGGGATTTTTTCAGCAAGGTTTTTGCGGCATGGATTTGTGGGGTTTCGAGGGTTTTGTGGCGATATAACGTGTATCGCCACACCAGGCCTCATTCGGCGCGGTGACGGCAAACGCCTGATCGAGCAGGTTCGGCGCGACCGGCAAGCCGTGTGTCAATCTGGTCGTTGCCTTGAATTTGCGTTTCTGGTTGCAACGCAACCCCTGCTTGCGACGCAGTCTCTTTATCGGATGTACGCCGAATTATCGGCACCGCTGGGCTACCGGTCTCCACGGCTCGCTGAAAAAAACGTCCACGGCATGAAGTGGAAAAAATTCCTCTGCAAGCATGTGTGCGAGCGCGAGGCGTTGATTATCTGCAAGGCTTCAAACTGCGGCGATTGTGCCGATTTCACGGATTGCTTCGGGCCAGAATGAAGGTCTGGCTGTCTAGGTAGCCCAGCGTGCGCGCCCGCGCGAAGTGTGCGGTGAGCGTCGGCTTTGACTACTGAAACGATCGCCATGAACTGCAATGGAGTTCTGCCATCGCCATGCCGGGACATATTGTCAATCTGTCAGTTGATCTTCCGGCGGCGATTATCGGGACCCGGACTGTGCGAGCAAGGCTTCCACGACGTCCAAGCCTATGCAATCGATCGGGTCCAGCCTGCGCAGCTTGGCGATCAGCTTCAGTGCAACGACGCGCTCACCGCGCCGCACGCTGATGAACGCGAGCGCCTTCAGTGTGAAGAGCCAGAAGCGGCCCGGACCAGGAATGGTGAAGTCGGTGTCGCCCGGCTGTACCGCACACCAGTCGCTGTCGAGCGACGCTTGCCGGGCGGCGACCGCCAAAGCCTTGGTCGCGACCTCCTGCGCCTCGCCAAGTTCACCCCGGTTCGCATGAAACTTATACAGCAGATAGTAGGGTGGCAGGCAGCGCGGGTACGACAGGACCGCAGTCCACAACGCGGCGGCCACATCGTCATTGCTGCCGCCGCGGGTTCTCTCGATCAGCTGTAGCACGGGGGAGGGAACGTTGCCGCCGAAGAGATCGGTCGATTCGATACCAGTAATGAGATTCATCAGTTTGCTCCGATATGGTGAGGCGTCCGGCCGCTTTTGCGGCGCTCAGAAGCCGATGTGACGATGGATGTGTTTGTCTACCCGAACTTGAACTGGATGCGATGCCCGCCGCGCGGAGACGCCTATTCGAGGTTGTGATGGTCCGTGCACAGAATGCGGCAACTACCGCATTCCAGGCAGCCACCGGTAATCAGCGTGACCGAGCCGTTGCTCTCCTTCCGATAACAGGAGGCCGGGCACACGAACGTGCAGCTTTTTTCGGCAAAGTCGTTGGTGCAGACTTCAACGTTTTTGATGTGGACGTGCGGCCGCCCGACGTCCACGCGATAGCGGTTCTGAAACAGCTTTTCCTCGATATTGACAATGACCGTTTTCATCGGAAGGCTCTCCAGAATTTGTATGCGTCGCCGACCAGCCGGTCAGCGAGCGATTTTTGCGGAAACTGACCATGACATCGTGCTGTTTGGTCTTCTTGTCGACGCCATCTGCCGTAATCACGGTGCGGGCCGCTTGAGCGACGAGATCAGGGTATGTTGTAAAGAACTGTAGATTGCGGTGCGGAATTTCTGGCATGTCGCGGTACTTGTGCAAATCCTTCATCACGAAGCTCTTGTCGAGCGCGGCCTTGTATGCCGACAGCACGTTAGGGCGGTAGCCGCGGCAGCCGGCTGCATTTGCGGCTATCGCCGTCTCGGCGGTGAGGCGTCCTGTGGTCATGGCGAGGTTGGAATCTTCGCGATGCGCAGCGTTGACGAAGCCGCCCGAGTTACCGATGATCATCCAGCCATTGCTATACGCTTAGAGAACCACTTGTCGAACTGCGCGCGGATGATCGTATAGCGGTTATACGGCGGCTTGTTGTAGTCGTCGCTGCGTACGTGTGTGCCCACGAACGAAGTATCGTCGAGCATCCACATGCGCTGCTCGATGATATGGCGCTCGAGTGGCGCGTGGTCACGAAAGTCCGGAATGATCTGTTCCAGCGCGTCGGCGTAGAGGATTGCGCCTTGAACGTTCTCGCTGCCGGGATATTCGCCGCGCTCGATCTGAAGCACTTTCAGTCCGCTCCTGGCCATAACGTAGGCTGCAGCGTTGCCGGACGGTCCGGCGCCCACGACGATCGCATCGAATTGCGAGCGCTCTCTCATCTAACTCTCCTTATGTGCGGTATTTGCCGCAGCGCCAGGTGTTCCTTACTGGTGTGCGTCAACGCCGGCAGCAGTTGCAGTGCGTCCCCGACAATGCCGTAGCGCACGTAGTCGAAAATCGGTGCGGTCTGGTCGGTGTTGATTGCGACGATTACGTCCGAGCTTTCCATGCCGACGCGATGCTGGATCGCGCCGGAGATGCCGGCTGCGATGTAGAGTTTTGGTCGCACGGTTTTTCCAGTCTGCCCGACCTGGCGGTCGGGCTCGACCCACCCCGCCTGCACGCACGGGCGGGCTGCGCCAGCTTCGCCACCGAGTACCCGCGCCAGATCGAATACGAGCTTGAAGTTCTCCGGATTCTTCAGTCCTTTGCCGCCGCTAACGATCACGTCCGCGTAGGAGAGGCTGATCTGGTTGCTTTTCGCATCGGCGATGAAGACGAGCAATTTGGTCACAATATCGGCCTCGATGATCCCAAGCGCCTCCTGCACGATCTCTCCGCCGCGGCCTTGGCCTGCGGCATCGCCATGCCCCGTGGACGCACTGTCGCCATCTGCGGGCGGTATGCGAGCGTCATGATCGTATAGAGCAGCGAGCCGCCGAAAGTCGGCCGTGTGGCCGACAGTGCGCGCGAGGCCGGGTCAATGGTCAACTCAGTGCAGTCGGCGGGGAGGCCGCTCAAGAGCGTCGTTGCGACAGATCCGGCGAGATCCCGGCCCATCGAGGTTGCACCGAGCAGCAGAATCTCGGGGCGGTACTTGTTGACCAGGTCGGTCAGCCCCTTCGTGAACGGTTCGTCGCGATGGCCGAGCGACACAGGGTCGTGATTCACATACGCTTTGTCCGAGCGGAAACTGAACGCCTCACTGGCAAACCGCTCAGGCGGCTCGTCGGTACCGCCGAGCACGGCCATAGCGACACGACTGCCGAGTTTGTCGGCGAGCTTGCGCGCCTCACCGAGCAGCTCCCACGACACGCTAAGTACGTGGCCGCGGTCGTGCTCGAGAAAGACCCAGACGCCCTGGTAGGCTTTCAGATGTTCAGGCAGATCGAGGTTACGGCCGGCGGCCCGTTTGACCGGCGCGGCCGGCTTCTTTTCCGAGGCAGCGGGCGAGTTCATGAGGCCCTCTTCATCAACAGGTCCGCCTCCAATGTCGGATGGCGAGCGAGTATCTTGTGCACGAGTTTCAGCGACACGTCGCGCAGGCTGGACGCGTCCAATTCGAGCATCTCGGCCTTTTCGTCGCGCGGCGTCGGCGCGAACACTTTGCTGACCACGGTAGGTGAACCTTTCAGCCCGATCTTGCTCACGTCCTCAATGCCGGCCCGCTCGCGATTCCATTTGCGCACCGGGAAACCTGCCGCGTGGATCATCGCGGGCAGTGTCGCGAAGCGCAGCTCGTTCTTATTCTCGAGCATCGTCACGAGGCAGGGCAGTGCGGTTTTCAATACTTGCACACCGCCTTCGGCGCGGCGCTCGACTACGATCGTGCGCGCGTCGAGGTCAGTCTCGACGATCCGGGATACATACGTGAGCAACTGGACGCCCAATCGGCTCGCGATGCCGGGGCCGACCTGGGCAGTGTCGCCATCGATGGTCTGCTTGCCGGTGAAGATGATGTCCACTGCCTGTGCATTTGCAATCTGCCGGATTGCAGAGGCGAGTGCATACGATGTCGCGAGCGTGTCTGCGCCAGCGAAAGCGCGATCGGTGACGAGT
Source organism: Paraburkholderia sp. RAU2J (assembly GCF_003634845.1). Taxonomy (NCBI): domain Bacteria; kingdom Pseudomonadati; phylum Pseudomonadota; class Betaproteobacteria; order Burkholderiales; family Burkholderiaceae; genus Paraburkholderia; species Paraburkholderia sp. RAU2J. Next base: position 207,075 of record NZ_RBXG01000004.1, on the reverse strand, counting down.
ACAGTACGGCGTCGTCCGCGCCGTAGCTGATGCATTTGTGCAGCGCGTCCTCGGCCTGCGGCGGTCCCATGGAGAGTATCGTGACCGTTCCGCCGAAGCGGTCCTTTAGCCGCAACGCTTCCTCCAGCGAGAACAGGTCGTACGGGTTCACGATCGCCGGAACACCTTGGCGCATGACGGTGTTCGTGACAGGGTGAACCCGGATCTGCGCGGAATCCGGGACCTGCTTGATGCAGACGACAATATGCATTGAGGTACTCCAGGTCAGGCGCCGCCGCGTGCCGGCAGCGACGCACGCAGCTCGTAAGCTGGGACGAGCCGCCGTCCGACCGCTTCCTGAAAAACTTTGAAGACCTTTTGCTCCGCGGGCGTGAATACAACGAAGTCGTTGTAGGCCTTCTGCAGTAAGCATCGATAGACGGCGAGTACGGCCGTCGCGTTGTTACGCGGCAGTTCTTTCTGTCGCTCGATATACTGAAAGAAGCGCTTGAGGATGTGCAGGCGGCTACGTTCACCACCTTCTCGTCGAATGCGATGTCGAAGAATCGCAGGAAATCCTCGGCCGACGACAGGTGACGCAGTTGTTCGATAACTTCTTGCATGTCGTTACTTCTATTGGACAAGTTTGGCCGCCATAACCACACTCACGACACCTTCACCCGCGTGCTGTGGGCTTGGGTCAGGAAGCGGCGCAAATCGCTTGCATTCGGTGCCTGCTTGTGCTGCGTGACGAAAGAGCGGATGCGCGCATGCACGAGCGGGATGAGCCGCTCCGACACCTTCACGCCTAGAGAGTCGTAGGCCTCACGCACACTTTGAGATCCAGAATGTTTTCCGAGTATCGTCGACCGTTGCCGGCCGAGCTCTGCCGGATCGAATCCCTCGTAGGTCGTGGGGTGCTTCGCGAGGCCGTCGGTGTGAATGCCCGACTCGTGAGTAAAGATGCTCCGACCGATGATGCTCTTGTTGAAGGAAACTGCGCGGCCCGAGGCTTGTTCGACCAGCGACGAAATGTCGGGCAGCGCTCTGGTGTCGACGCCAGTGTCTCGTCGCAGCAGGTGCCGCACGCCCATCACGACTTCTTCCAGCGCTGCATTGCCGGCGCGCTCACCCAACCCGTTGACGGTAGTGCTGGCATGGTTCGCGCCGGCCCCAAGGGCGGCCAGTGTGTTGGCTGTGGCGAGCCCGAAGTCGTCGCGCGCATGGATTTCGATCTCCAGATCGACGGCAACGCGCAGCGCTGCAATGGCGTAGAAGGTCTTAAAGGGGTCTAGGACTCCGACAGTGTCGGCAAAGCGCACGCGCTGGGCGCCGTGCTGCTGCGCGCATTGAGCCACTTCTATGAGAAATGAGGGATCCGCGCGCGAGGCGTCTTCCATGCCGAGGGAAATCCTGGGATGGTTTTTCGCTGCCTCGTCGACGACGCGTGCGATCTGCGCCAGTACCCAACTGCGCGACTGCCGCAGCTTGTGTTGCAAATGAATATCCGAAACGGGAACCGAGAGATGAACGATATCGGCATCGCAGCGCAATGCCGCGGTGAGATCCTCGTCGGTGAGGCGCCCCCAAACCATCAGGCGGGCGTCGAGGTTCAGGTCGACGATTGCAGCGATGCACGCCATTTCGTCTTCACCCATGGCAGGAGTTCCGATTTCGAGTTCGGCCACGCCGGCTTGCGACAGTGCGGCGGCGATTGCGCATTTTTCCTCAGTGCGAAACGCGACGCCGGCGGTCTGCTCGCCGTCGCGAAGCGTCGTGTCATTGATGATCGGATTGAGCATGTCAGGTCTCTTGAGTTGTCGCCGATGGATTGCAAGCGTTGTGCCAAGCGAGCATCTACGGTCGGAGCACAATTTGCGGGATGTTGACCGGCACAATGTCGGGTTTTGGCGGTGCATTGTCCGATTGTTCGTGTCGCGAATGTTACGTTCCGGACAATGCGGCCGCGCTGGAGGTGGCTCGATCGGTTCCATCCGCTAGCGGACAGAATGTCGAACTGATGTCGGTGGCGTCCCGCAGCGTTTTCGGAATTTCTGGTAGCTCGGCATCCCGAGAAGCGTCGCCGACAAGCGGGTCTGGCAATTCCAGCTTCTCGTCGATGCCCGTAAGACCCGCCGCGATCAGGGCCGCAAAAGCGAGATACGGGTTCAGACCCGCACCGCCAATGCGGCACTCCACGCGGACGGCGTCCGAGCCTTCGCCGTAAAGGCGGAAACCGACCGTCCGATTGTCTTGGCTCCATGCGACCTTGGTCGGCGCGAACGTACCGATCTGGAATCGCTTGTAGGAGTTGATGTGGGGCGCTAGAAAGAGGGTGATGTCCTTCAAATATTTCAGCAGGCCCCCAAGGTAATGGTGCATCAGATTGAGACGTTTATATGCGGATGCGGTACGTACGCTTTGCCGCGCGGCAACGTTTCACAGGGGAATCTTCCTGTCCGTGCAAAATCTGGCGGCGGGCGAGTGCCGAGCTGCTTGCGGTAAGGCTCAGTAGCTCTCAGTTTTCACGGAGTCGACGGATGCACAAATCGTTAGTCGGTAAGGGATTTTAGAAACCAACTGCTAGATTCTCAAAGGAAAGCACGATCGTCTCTAGATGCTCTGGGAGTGCAGTGGAAGTAAGCCCGCTGGAGTACTATGGGTTTTCCAGACACATTTCTTCAAAGGAGCACGCAAAATGGGTGCGACTGACACGGCCCTCCCATAGCATCTAAGATAAGTGGCGTGCACGATCACTCGTCGCTACAAACGCCGTCATATGCAACCACCAACGTCGAAGAACCGCGCGTAAGATCCGCTCTGCGAAGCGCCATCGCAATTACCGAAAATTCTGTAGCGTTCGGTCCCTCCTTCGGGTTTCCGGTGGCGGCCTGTTTCCACCCCCGTGTGGTACGTTGGCAGCAGCGCTCCGTGACAGCCAATCGCTATTGCTCAATCTACATAGAAAGATGCGATTATCAGGGCAGTCCACCACGGCACTGTCGCTGTCAATGCGAGCTGCGCGAGCCCCGCTAGAACCGATAAGGCGAGAAATAGCGAGCCCAGATTCTGGCCGATCACGTCCAGCGTAAGGTAGCGAGCGAGGTTAGGCAGCAGGCGCAGCGAAAGCAACGTGTCCCGATAAGTACTGCGCGCCCAGCGCAGTTGTTGGCGCAGATACGCCCCGAGTCTGTCCGGAACGACTGTCGCCGCAATGGCGTCCGGAACGTACTCGGTCCGAAAACCTGCCGTCAGCATGAGAATCGTTAGATGACGGTCCTCGCCGAAGTCGCTCGGTTTCCCGCGAAAAAGTTGCGTCTCGTACTGATCTAGCAGCAAAAGGAGCGCGGACCGGCGGTACATAGCACACGGATCGCAGCAGCACGTAACGGCACCGAAGCGAGCCTGTGCCGCGCGCTCTTCGTTGCAAGCCAGCCAGTACTCCATATCGATCAACCCGATCAACCAGGTGTCGCTCCGGTTGCTAGCGGTCAACTGACCCATGGCCGCGCCGATCGCTGGATTTTGCATTTTCAATGCAAGCTTCGTGACCACGTCTGAGCCGATTATCGTGTCCGAGTCGACGTTAAGCACCAAATCTCCAAACGAGCGGCGTATCGCGGCGATCTGTGCCTTGCGCTTTCCCATATTTTGGGGACGCGTAATGAAGTTGAATCTGGGGGCGCACGTGTAGGCATCGTATACCGGCCTCACGGCGTCCAGATTTGCAGAACCATCATCAACCACATAGACCCGCAGTTTTCCGGCGTAGTCCTGGTTTGCAATGGACTCCAGGCATGCCGAGAGCGTGCGTGGGTCCTCATTGAAGCAGGGAACGATGACATCCACGCCCGGCAGAGTGTCGGAGTCGATCAGGCCGTCCGACAGCGATGACACGTTTGTCGGCTGAGCATAAAGCGCCTGCGTGCTTTTATAGACTGTCGAGGGCAGCGCATAAAACGAGACGGCGACAGTGCTAGTTGCGGCAAGCATGTTCATAGGGTATCTGGTTCGTCCGGTGAGGTTGAGGAAGCGATCGGATTGCAAACCCCCGGTCATGCAATGCTGGAATCATGAGGGAAAGCGCCATGAGGGTCTGCTCGCGCAGACCAGCGTGAGTGCATCGTCCCAACTCATCGGGAGGGCATCCGTCGTGCAAGAGCACAATTGCGCCAGGCCGGACAGAGGCCAGCACTGCGCTGACAATCGCGTCCACGCCGGGACGAGACCAGTCTCGCGGGTCTACCGACCAGTGGAGGGGCGCCAGACCAGCGCTCGCTGACGTAGTGAGCACTGCTTCGGTCCACATGCCATACGGGGCACGCATATACCGCAGCGAAGCATGCGAGCCCGCCATCCTGATGACCCTGCTTGCCGTTAGTATTTCCTGTTGTACTTCGGTGGGTTCGCATCTGGACAGGTCCGGATGAGGCATCGTGTGGTTTGCGACCTCGTGCCCTTCTGCGATCATCCGTCGGATCAGCTTCGGCTGATCCGCTGCGTACGCGCCGATAACGCAGAAAGTCGCTGGCACCCGGTGTTCCGCCAGCACATTGAGGACGTCCGGTGTGCAAAATGGATTAGGGTCGTCGTCAAACGTCAAATAAACGCTGCGACGTCCGGTGGTGTCAGCGCACTCGCTGAGCGCTTCCGATAAGCAGTGCCTCACAGCTCTGGCCCGTTCCGGTCAATTATCGTTCCGGTCGGCCAATCGCTCATTGACCGTCCAATCGGTAAGACGACAATGAGTACGTCCTCGATGCGCGTGGGCGGCGTGTCGAGATGCACTTCTCGAAGGGTCGACCTCACGCGAACTCCAGACACAATAGTCGCCAGACCGGGGCGGCCGAGCAGCCTTGCAATATGTTGCCGCAACGCGTGTCGAACCGTGCCGAAGCCGAATGGAACGTCAAGTTCCTGCAACACGGGATACATCACGCGCATTAAATGAGGGATTCCGAGTCCCTCAAGATCCGGACGTACCGCGTACAATCCTAGTTCGGCCACTAGTAGATCGACTGCGCCAACCTTGATGAAACGACGCAGTGCGCCGATATGAGCCGCTACGCCGCGCGCGTCGTAGCCGATTGCACGGACCTCTGGCCTCGCACCAGCCCAACTGTGATTGCCTTCGAATGGTTTTGCATTAAATGCCCCGGTCGGCCCGTAGGTCTTTCGGAAGAACTCGGACAGTTCGATGTGGTCGGCGAGTTGCAACTCATTTTCCCAAACCAGCCTCCACCGCACCTGAGAGCGCATGGAGAGAGGTCCTCTAGCTGTGGACACGGCCAAATTCACGACTGCCTCCTATGCGCCGTCCGGCCTTTGAGGGTGGACCTGACGCGCGCGAAGGACTTGCTGAGAAAGCGGTTCGATTTCAAGAAATCATCTGCACTCTGGAACAGTTCTGGGATGAAGCCCGAAGAAAAGAGCATTTCCGTCAACGCTTCACGGACCGATCGAACCTCATCGACGATGGAGAGTACATCGAGTGCGCGTGCCTTTCGTACCAGATCTACCAAAGACTCCCCCCGCATCTTCCGCACGATCTGACCGCGATTGACACGAGATCCATTTGGCCGGGTCGCTGAAGCATTTGGCACCTGCAATCGGCTGCTCCCGATTCGTCGCGAAGCCAAGGCGAAGTCGAGGGTTGCCTCAACTGTACGAAGATAAGCGGCCGATATAGAAAGGCTTTGGAGAACTTTGCGAAGGTTTGCCTGTAGTAAGCGCCTACGCGACCTGCCAGACGCTTGTCGCGTCGTGTCGGCGCGATGCAGCTCGCCCATGCCGCCGTAGGCCGTGGCCGCATTGGACATGTGCCTCGGTGGATGCTCGACGTACACCTGAGGATTTTTCTCGAAGTCAGGGCAAAGATCGACAACCATCTTGATATGCCTAAATTCTATTTCTCCGGCCCGACGTTTTGTTAGAGCATTCATGAGAGCGTCCACGAGAAATTGACTTGAAATTTGGTGCCGTATCCGCCAAGAAAGTTCAGCGAGTTCGGCATCGGCGTTTCCTTCGTGCAGGTGATGAAGCGTCGCCAGTGGTGCTTCATGTTCCCACCGTTATGGCCGCCCGTCGGGCCGTACACGCCGCTGTTGCGCCATGCGTGAGCCAGTCACATACCGACTGACCGCTCACGCGGAGTTGCTCGGCGGTGAGCTTACGCTTGGTCCTGTGTCCGAGCAGCGACAGGGCCGCCGCTCGCGTGCGCGTGTTCCGATGCATGTGATTGATCGACAACTGCTGCAACGTCATTTCCTCGGCTTCGCTCAGTTCTACGACACACTTCATCCGCTACCACCGGCACGACGAAGGCGCCAGAAGGTTTCCGAAATTGAAATGGATTTACCCTGAACACTATCCTCCATGCCGTACAATTCGTAAAATCGATTGTTTTGATGGAACACATCTACATTATGGATAACTTGGGATCATGCGTTTCAAGGGCCTCGATCTGAATCTCCTCGTCGCGCTCGATGCGCTGATGACCGAGCGTAATCTCACCGCGGCGGCACGCAGCATCAACCTGAGCCAGCCGGCCATGAGCGCGGCTGTCGCCCGGCTACGCGCCTATTTCTGCGATGAACTATTTACGATGAGGGGCCGGGAATTTGTCCCAACACCGCGTGCAGAAGGGCTCGCCGCTCCAATCCGCGAGGCTCTGGTGCACATCCAGCTCTCCGTTATTTCCCGGGACGTCTTCAACCCGGCCAAATCGGATCGCCGCTTCAGGATCATCCTTTCCGATTTCATGGCAGTCGTATTTTTTCGAAAGATCGTGGAGCGTATTGCACGGGAAGCTCCCGCCATCGGCTTCGAATTGCTGCCACTTGCCGATGACCCCGATGAGGTTCTCCGGCGCGGCGAAGCCGATTTTCTTATCTTGCCGGAATTGTTCATGTCGAGCGCGCATCCTAAAGCGAAGCTGTTCGAGGAGACACTCGTGTGCGTAGGCTGCCGCACGAACAAGCAGCTATCAGGGCAGCTTACATTCGAGAAATACATGTCGATGGGGCACGTTTCGGTCAGGTTCGGACGTACGCGGCGGCCCTCCATCGAGGAGTGGTTTTTGCTTGAGCACGGTCTCAAGAGACGGGACGAGGTCATCGTGCAGAGCTTTAGCATGATCCCGCCCATGCTATTAAACACTGACCGTATAGGGACGATGCCCTTAAGGCTGGCCAAGCATTTCGAAAAAACGATGCCTCTGCGGATCGTCGAGCTTCCGCTGCCACTTCCCGCATTCACCGAGGCCATCCAATGGTCTGCCCTTCACAGCAGTGATCCGGCAAGCAACTGGATGCGGGAGATAATATTGCAGGAGGCGGCACGCATGGTTGCTCCGCGTGAGACCACGCGAAGACCGATCCACCCAGGTTAGAAAATGCGATCTTTCAGCAAGGTTTTTGCGGCATGAATTTGTGGGGTTTCGAAGGTTTTGTGGCGATATAACGTATATCGCCACACCAGGCCTGATTCGGCGCGGTGACGGCAAACGCCTGATCGAGCAGGTTCGGCACGACCGGCAAGCCGTGTGTCAATTTGGTGGTTGTGTCGCAGTAAGACGGGAGGGACGAGAAATGCGATATCCAAAGGCTACCTTATGAAACGAACTGCTGCGCAGCGGACAGCGGGACTTTACCCCGGCATTTCATCTACCCTTTCTTGATCATGTGCATGGTCTCAATGCCACTGAGAATAACGCGAGCGCAGTCAAAGTCCTTGAACCCTGCATCGGTCGAGTGATGCGTTTGATGGCCCGATGGTCCTGTTCCACGATGTTGTTCAAGTACTTGATCTGACGAACCCTGATGGGCATCTCGCGCTCGGCATTCACCGCATGAAGCGCTGCCAGATTGGAACCGCTCTTGTCGATGGTCACTGTCTCGGGCGAGCCGTTCTGACCGATTGCCTTTTCAAAAAACCGCCGGGCAGCAGCCTTGTCCCGCTTGGCTCTAAACAGAAAGTCGATGGTGTTGCCCGCCTTGTCCACGGCGCGATAAAGATATTTCCACGAGCCTTTGACCTTGATATAACTTTCATCCATGCGCCAACTCCTGCCCACCGGGCGCTTGTGCTTGCGAAATGTCTTTTCGAACAAAGGCACTCACTTGATGACCCAACGATGCACTGTTGAATGATCCACGCCAATGGCGCGCTCAGCCATCATCTCCTCAAGATTCCGAAGACTTAGCGAATAGGCCACACACCACCGCACGCACAACAACATCACGTCCAGCGGATAGTGCAACCGCTGCAGCACCTTGGCAACCCGGACGGTCAGTTGAAACTCCCCCACTTATGGTCGCGCAAATTCCCCCACCCTGTGCAGCAGGACTAAGGGTTTTATTTAGCTGGTTTTCGTTTTTCTCGCAAGCGTTTCAGCGGCCTCTTTAAGGCGATAGCTGCGACCATCGAACTCGAGCAGGTGGCAGTGATGCATGAGCCGGTCGAGGATCGTGGTGCTCATCGTGTTGTCGCCCAGGTATGCGCCCCAATCCTGCACAACGCGGTTGGATGTGACGACAACGCTGCGATGCAGTTTGTAGCGTTGATGGATCAGCGTTTGCAGCAGCGCGCCAGCGGCGTCGGGGATCGTACGCGACAGGAACAGGTCGTCCAGCACGAGCAGATCGCTTTCGAGGATGGCTCGCAGCCGGGCTTCGCGCTGGGCAGTCGGGCTCAGCGCGTACCGGTTAGAGGGTGTTAGGCACTTTTTGTCGGACCTGGTATCCTGGTGGGATGAAAAAACGCACGCCTTACCCAACGGATGTATCGGATGAAGAGTGGTACTTCGCCGCTCCGTACCTGACCTTGATGAACAAGGACGCACCGCAGCGCCGCTACGAACTGCGCGAGATGTTCAACGCGCTGCGCTGGATCGTACGCGCGGGTGCACCGTGGCGTTTGTTGCCCAATGACTTTCCACCTTGGGAACTGGTCTACCAGCAGACGCAACGCTGGATTCAGGCCGGCTGTTTCGAGGCCATGGTGAATGACCTGCGTTCGATCATCCGGATCGCCCAGAAGCGTCGTGGTCAACCCAGCGCGGTCATTCTCGATGGGCGGACCCTGCAGTCGACCTGCGAGAGTGGACCTCGCGCCGGTTACGACGGCTACAAACGCAAACGTGGCAGCAAGGTCCACATGGCGGTTGATACCTTGGGGCAATTGCTTGCTGTGCGTGTTACGCCGGCCAACGAACAGGAACGTGCGCAGGTCGGAGAACTGGCGCGTCAGGTTCAGCAGGCCACGGGCCAGACGGTGAAGGTGGCGTTCGCCGATCAGGGATATACCGGCGAAGAGCCTGCGCAGGCAGCACTCGACGAAGGGATCGAGCTTCAGGTAATCAAGCTGTCGGAGGCGAAAAAGGGCTTCGTGCTGTTGCCGCGCCGCTGGGTGGTCGAGCGCAGCTTCGGCTGGCTCAACCGCTTCCGCCGGCTGGCCAGAGACTACGAGCGATTGCCCGAAACCTTGGCTGGTTTGCACTTCGTCGTATTCTCCGTGCTTATGCTTGTCCACTTTGCAGCCCTTAACAAAAGTGCCTAACACCCTCTAAAGAAGTCGTCGGTCTCAAGATACTGAACCTTGTGGCCTTGCAGGACGGCCTGGTAGGCGACGGCCTTCGCAACGTGCGATTTGCCGGTGCCAGGTTTGCCGATGATCAGCGCGTTGTCGCCGGCCGCGATGAACTTCAGCGTGTGTAGCTGGAAGCAGGTCTGGCGAGGCACTTTGGGATTGAAGCCCCAGTCGAATTCGGCGAGCGTGAGTTTGTCTTCGAGGCCGGAGAGCTTGTAGCGGCGTTCGATGAGCCGGGACTGGCGGCGATCCAGTTCGTCCTGCAGGATCAGTGCGAAGGTTTCAAGGAACGGCTGCTGGGAGCCCTGGGCCTGCAGCACGCGCGTTTCAAGTGTGTCGCGTACGCCGGACAGACGAAGCTGTCCGAGGGCCCGTTCGATTTCCGGTAATGTCATGGTCATGCCTGCGTTTCTCCCGTCGGAGGTTGAGGTTCGGCGCCGTGCTGCGCACCGACGGTAAAGAGTTCGCCGTATTCGGCGGCAGGACGGATCAGCGGGTGGTCCTGCGTGAGAGGCAGTTCGAGTTGCGGTGCCTGATCGAGACGCTCGAGTGCCTGTTCGAACAGCTGCTCGACGATCGCGCGCACCTGTTTGTACCGGTAGACGTGATGACGTAGTGCGTGGTCGCAGGCCTGTTCAACGAGCCGGGCGGGATACTTCTTCGCCAGACCGACGATGCCCCACATGGCGCGATGGCCGACGCGACCTTCGCTGTCGAACATGTGCTGGCAAAGCGCCTTTGTTTGCGGCCCGATGTCGCCAGCGCTCGCGAGCAGGAAGGCGCTCTGGCGGGACGGATTGAACGGGCGTTCGTCTTCGGGCAGTTCAAGCGAACCGGCCTGCAGGGCGCGAGGATGGGTGCGCAGCAAGGCCTGCGTACGGCGATCGCGAATCTCGATGGTGGAATCGTAGATCCGCACTGAAACGAGACTACCGATCGGTGCGGGTCGTGCCGCATAGTTGCTGCGATCGATGTTGACAGTGGTGTCGTCCCAGACGGTACGCACGACCTCCATGAAGTAGCGAAAGCCGGTGGTCGGCAACGCCCGCAGATGCGGCCTCTCCTCCTGGAACATGGCCTCGACCTGTCGCCGGGTGCTGCCATGAATGCGTTTGGCCGCCCAGTTCGCCTCCCAGTGCATCAGGAATTCGTTCTGGGCTTCGAGCGACTCGAAACGGCGGCCGGCGAGCGCGGTGCCCTGCGTATGTTGAATCGCGTTCTCGACGGTCCCCTTTCGATTCGGGTCGCGCACTCGGGCAGGGTCGGCGACGACGCCGTAATGCTCGAGCATCGCCTCATAGAGCCGGTTGATCTCGGGTTCGTACAGATCGGGCGTGATGACGCCCTCCCGGAGATTGTCCAGGACGACATAACTGACAGCGCCGCCGAAGTAGCGGAAGGCTTCTTCGTGAAGCTGGGCCCAGACCTGCTTGCTGGACTTCCAGACCACGCGCCGGAAACTGCGCCGCGAATACCGCAGGGTCATCACGAACAACCGCGGGCGTCGGTAGCGGCCGGTCTTCGGATCGCGGGTCAGTGCGCCTTCGCCATAGTCGACCTGGGCTTCTTCGCCGGGGGCGAACGCGAGACGGTCGAACTGCTCGGGATCAATGTGGCGCAAGGCGCGCACGAAACGCTTGACGCTCTCGTAGCTCGCGGTGAATGCGAACTGATCGGCCAGATCCTGATAGATCGCCTGCGCGTTGCGCCTCAGGCGGACCTGCTGCTCGATCCATTCGCGGTGTGGTTCGCTTGCCGAGCGGGCGAAATTGAACGTTGTGGCCGCGCTGGAATCGGCGGTTGCCGGTGGTCGCGACGGTGGGGGAGTTTGCGGTTCAGCGGTTTCAGAGCCGGTGGTCGCCGTGGGGGAGTTTGCTGCAGCGGACTTCTCGGACTCGAAGATCGCCTGATAGCGACGGATCGTCTTGCGGTCGATGCCCGTGAGCCGCTGGATCTGGCGCTGGCTCTTGTTACGCTCTAGTAGTGTGAATACGGTGCTTTGCAGGTGCGGCTTCAAGACGTTCACTCCCTGAACTCCTTCTTGTTCGAAGGAGACGAAGATAGACGTCCTGCAACACCTCTCCCGGCAGCTTTAGTGGCTCAACCGACGGTCGTCAGGTGGGGGAGTTTGAAGTGACCATACCCGGGGGAGTTTGACCGACCGCCGGGGGCAACGCCAGCAGCAAGGGCCATTCGTGGTGTTGCGGTCTTTTTCATCGTGGGCACAAGCAAAGTTTTGGCAACCTGCACTTTACCGCAGCGTCGCTATTGCGAAAAAACCGTCCATAACCGCCCCCTGTTGTTGACACTTCTACTCAACTTTGCGCCGCCATCTAATGGCGCTTTTACACCGCCGCTATCTGTCGTCGGCCGCTTTCACGCAGCGATTCCATTTGCGTAAAATCGCTGCTTAACCCGTTGGCGTCCACGGATTCCGACCGACCTCAAATTCGCTCGGCGGCATGCTAGCGGCTTCCTCTCGGTCGATCTCGACGGCTTGGGTGAATCCGCCCAATACACGTCCATTGCCTTTGGGCGGCGATGCCGCGAAGCAGGCGTACAGCCGTCGATGGGCACGGCCGGCGATGCCTATGACAACGCGATGTGCGAGTCGTTCTTCGGCACACTCGAAGCCGAACTGCTCTGTCGCGAACACTTCGCGACCCACGAACAGGCACGGCGGCGTCTGTTCTCGTTTCTGGAATTGGGTAGCCCCGTGCCCTTGCGGACACGCACTCAGGGGAAGGGCGCTGAACCAGCTTGCGCCGGCCACTCTCAAGCTGCCTTTCCGAGACCTCAGGTGCGCGTCTGCGACAGCTGCACGACACGGAAGTCAGCACCCTTTCAGGTCGGGGCAAATTTTGAACCCCTGTCCGGGCGGTTACAGCCCGGCATTCGCTTTTTCCGCGTTCTCTTACCCACTCCCCCAACAGCTTGCCTCACGGCTCACCTGCCACGGACCCGACTTCAGACCGATGGCGGAGAATCGGGCTTACCACGTTCCCGTTCCTGCCGACCCAGATGCATTTTGAACTTCTCCTCGCAGCGGGCCTGTCCGTTTAGCGCCCGTCTTTTCCCCGGCAGCGTTGCGACGACGTGCTCCTACAACCGATATGACTTTCCGTGTCAATCGGAATGTGTGGTTTGCAGTCTTCTCATGCGCAAATGAATTCCCTGAGGGCGGCGTAGCAGTAAATCTCGACGGTGGATCATCCTGATATCCGCGGGTTGGTTACCGCATTACATGGACCGTCTCATGAGCCTGCCGCATTCTTAAGCCGCAAGTCGGGTGATATCCGTTGCGGGGTTGTGCCGCGGGTTACTCGAGTAGCCGGGCTACGCCGCCTTCAGGAAACTCGTGGATCTATGGGGTGAGCGACGTGGTGCTTCGTAAGCAGGTTGCCTCTGTGCGATAAGGTAACGCGAGCGACATCGCCAAGCGCCCGATGTCCCAGATGAAACCTGACAGTTCACGGACGACGGCCACGACCGTCGTATTGGCATTCTTGCCACGCGCGGCCAGCCTCCGGTATCGGCGACATAGTCGAACCTGCGCGTCCCAGGCGCGATCGATGATGGCCTTGGGAATGCCTTCATGCCGACACTGAATGTCGGCGCTTACACGTGCCGGATGCCGATAGCTCCAGGCCGCCTCCACGAGCAACTTTCTGGCGTAGCTATTGCCGGTCTTGGTGATGCTTCCCTGCCGTCGCTTGTCACCCGATGAGTGTTCTGACGGGACGACGCCGAGCCATGCCATCAATTGACGCGGATGCTCAAAGCGTGACAGATCGCCGAGTTCGGCAAGCATTCCAACGGCCGTGGTGAACTGCACACCGCGCATGGCCTGCAGACCCAGAACGGCCGGATAGAACCGCCAGTTTGTCACTGCCTCACGCAAGGCGGCTTCAACACGCTGGCATTGCGCGAGCCGATCTTCGATCGTACGCCGAAGTTCCTCGAACGCGAATTGTTGCCATTCGCTACCGAACGCATACTGGCTCACCCAGTGTCGGTGAGCTGGTCCCCAGTCGGCATGACCGGCATAGCGTACATCGTGCGCGAGCAGGAACGACTTGAGCCGCTGCCGCGCGTGTCTCAAATCGTCTTTGGCCGTCATCCATGCGCGGGCGAGGTCGCGAAATGCCTCGTCCTCGACGGTCGGCACGTACACAGCTGACAGGTCACCGGCCCGTAGGGACCGCACAAGCTTGACCGCATCGCGCCGATCCGTCTTGACGCGCTCGCCGGGCTTTCTGGGAATCAATGACGGCGCGCACACCATGCAGTCGAATCCCTTCTGGACCAGTTGCCGGTAAAGGCCGTAGCCACATGGTCCTGCCTCGTAAACAACGCGTACGTGTCGCGCTTTCGATTGAAGACGCTTGCACAGGCGATCGATATCCGTCTTCGTCGTACCGGTCTTGCCGAGCAGTTCGACCTCGCCCGTGCCGAACGCATAGGCGACAGTGATCGAATCCTTGTGAACGTCGAGTCCTACGTACAGCGTGCTATCGTGTTCCATGCTGGCCTCCGTGCGGGAAATCGCCGGGTGTGGCACCGTCCACACCGTGCGGCTCTGGCAGTGATGCTAACCCGCGTTTGATTCCTCACGGCGGGCCAGCCTCTACCTCACGGAAAGTCATAGTGTCTCAAAGGAGCATCCTGCTGCGTGCCTTTTTGAGCTCAGGCCTGTAAGCCGCTTCGGCCCGTTGTTGCTTACGAGGTTTATCAACGGTTCACATCTGTTGCGCATGCGGAACTTGCCTGGCCTCCCACGCCGCATTGCGGCTTGCAGCGTCGTCACTCACCGTCGCCAGTGATGACGTCTTTCGACGAGACGTTGTCCCTGGAGCTTCGCACCCGACCGTTACCAGTCACGCACGTCCAGGTAGACAACTGCCGGTCGTACGGCAGGTCACGGCACGGCAAGCCGCGCGTGACAAGACAGAAACAGACTTTGCCATCCACTACATTGCCGATTTACGTCCGGCGGACGGCGACACGTGGCGCACGAGCTGGTACAACATACGCCGCCTGCACAGCAGCATCGGCTACTGTTCGCCGCTCGAGTTCGAGAACCTGCATGCGCAAGATCAAGGCTTATCGCCGCGCGGGTTGCCCATCGCCGGGCAGCGTCGCGGTCGTGACAGGCGACCCGCCGCCCGGCCGTGGACAACCCGCGATTCAACCTTATCGGGAGGTGCCACACTGCATTGAACTCAACTGCAAATCTATCCGTCGAACCGGGTCAACCTCAGACACCCTGTTGCCCGGCAATCGCATCGTTTGCGAATCGGCGCGAGCCAGGCGACTGGCCAAGGCCGATGCCGTTGGGGCTTACACCCCCAATCAGGAGGAAACCTACATTGGAAGGTCAAGACCCGTCCGCGGACAGTCCGCTCGCCCGTGCTTTCGCCATTCTTGACTTTGTTGCCGGTCGGGGACGGCCGGTCCAGATTGCCGAAATCGTTGCCGCGATTGGCGTGCCACCGCCGACTGCACATCGGTTGGCCGTCAACCTTGAAGAACGGGGCATGCTCAGCGCGCGCTTGGATCCCGAAAGTTCAGCCAGAAGGTCGTGTCATGGGTCAGGCTCGCCAGTTGTTCGTCGACATGAACTCAGTTGCGCTCAGGGCGCCGCCGACCGGGGCGAATCTTGATACCGTGCCCGCCTACCATAGTTTGGGTGGGATATCGATGCCATCGCGTGTGATTTGTGGTGACCTCGATCTTCCCAACATTCAAGAACGAAGCCGTCATGTTGCAAACTTGGTGTTGAACGGGTCTTACCATGAATTGTCCGGCGCCGCCCATCTGCCGAGTCTGGAGCGGCCGGCGCACATCACGGGCCTCCTCGCGGATTTCATCAATCGCTGCTCCCGCCGCCGGGTATAGAAATCTGAAGCGTTCTCGAGGCAAGGAATCCGACACCCCGCCGGTGCGCGCAGGCAGACGTATCGGGCGCGGTCCGGCGCCGGCGTATTCCGGAGGGGCGGCCATTTCGCACCCGGAGGCATGGAACAGGTACTGCCCGGTGCCTCGATCTTCGGCGGCCAGGATCTCCGTGTTGGGCCACTCGGGGTGCGCTCAGGATTCGGACAAAATCGTATGCTAGCGGTCCGGAAAGCCTTGTCGCGTAAGGCTTCTTCTCCCCGCACATGTCGACAAACACCATAGCAATCAGCGACGAAGATAAGCGCTTGATTTTATTGGTTGTGCAGTGCGACTAACATACGATTACTCCGTTTCCTGACGGCACCCCGATACCGAGTAACAATCTCAACGGCACCGCCGAACGTTAGTCGATAAATCGGCTAACCTCAAACTGGTGGAGGTCAACATGCATTTTTCCTCCGTCGATTAATGCGGCGATTTCCTGTCCAAACACCGGCGCGAATTTGAATCCGTGTCCCGACAAACCCGCAGCGACAATCAGCCCTTCGATGCGCAGATCAACGCCCACGATCGGATTCCCATCGGGGGTATCGTCGAAAAATGACACCCTACTGCCAACCGGCGACGCACCCGAGAGTCGGGAAAAACGCTGCGCGGCACGTTCGCAATATCGCCGGATCACGTCACCGTCCATCTGGCGGCGAAGCGCGTCCGGATCGACCGGGCAACTGTCGTCCGGAGCGAGGGAGCCGATCATATAGACGCCAGGGCTATCCCGCCGCAGATAGAAACCGAGCCCCCTTTCGCTATACCCGGGCAACCGCGCTTCGTCCACCTGCGCCCCAATCCTGCAGATGGCCACGCTTTGCCTCGACGCGGAAATCGGCAGATTGGCGCCGCAAGTCGCAGCGAGAGACGCCGCCCAAGGACCTGCGGCATTGACCACGACTGGGGAGTCGATTCTGCCGCGATCGGTTTCCACGCCGGTCACCCGCCCGTTGACTGTGTTAATGCGGCGCGCGGCCCGGTGCTCGTCGATGACCGCACCGAACCGCCGCGCGCCCTGTGCGAAAGACCGCGCTGTCGCGCGTGCATCGCAGTAGCCGGCATCCGGCTCGAATACCGCGCCAGCGAGACCGTCAACCTCGAGGTCGGCCATCAAAGCTCGCATCTGCGTTGGCGAATAGAGCTCAACGCCGATGCCATCCGATTGCTGCTGATGCACCTGTCCGCCGGTGTGCTCCCACTCGGCTTGGGCCACGCCAGTCAGAAAACCGGTACGCTGGTAGCCGCAGTCGCCGTCGAACGTCTCGGCCCATTGCCGGTAGGCTCGCAAGCCGCGCGCCGCGAGTCGAGCCAACGCGGGGTTCGGATAGTACTGACGGACAATGCCTGGGGAATCGCAGGAAGAACCCGACGCGATTGTCCCGCGCTCGAGCAGTCTTACCGTAAGACCGGCACACGCGAGATGCCACGCGACGCTGCTACCGGTCGAGCCGCCGCCTATCACCACAACGTCGGCAGTCTCACGCATGGCTTTCCACTCCGTCTAGCGAGAGGCTGACTGGCAGGCATGGACGGAGCGATTCCAGCGATAGCGGTGAGAACCATGCGCGGCAGTTACCTTGCGCATTCGGTGTCGACGCGCAGAGCATATCGTGCCGCAACGGCATCCCTTCATGTCCAAGCCCGCGCCACAGTTCGGCAGCCAGCCGGGGCATGACCGGCGCGGCAAAATACGCGAGGCCTTTGAGCCAACCGTATGCCTCTTCTGGACTTGCGAGATGGACCCGCGGCAGGCCGACCCATGCAAGCAGCACGGCACACGCAGCGCGCACGGAGACGGCATCGAGTCGAAATGCGTGATCCAACGTACTCGACGACGCCTCGAAGCGCTCGGCCACTGAAGCCGAAATGGACCACTCGCGCTGCGGACCTCGCGTCAGCGTCTCCCAGGCGGCGTCGATCCGTGCTTGCACCATGCCTGCCAGGTCATCGTTGACGAAGCGGATGAAGTCGCCCACGTCGAAGTTGGTCGTCTGCTCTTCCGGGCTCTCGCGAGCCAGAAAGTAACGCACTGCATCGCTTGACGCAGGTGTCATGTCGACGATATCGGCAGCCCAAACGACATGCAGCCTGCTAGTCGAGAACTTGGAGCCCTGAAGGTTATAGAAGTAGTTCGTCAGCACGTGATCGAACGGCTGACGTTCCGGCAACGCGTTCATCACCGCAACCGAGCCCGCCAACAGCAGGACGGCATTGTCGATGCCAAAGCTGACCAGCGTAGTCACGTCGCTGCCGTGGATCATCGGATGAGCTTCGCGGCCTGCCATCTGCGCGTAGCGCTCGCCGCACGTTAAGCCATACTCCCATCCGGCCTCGAACAGTACCCTGGGATTGCCCCAGCGGTCCGCCGACCAGGCGACGCCCCAATCGCCGGGCGCAGTCAACCTGAAAAGGCCTCGCTCGTGCGATAAAAACCGCAGCACTACCGCGATGAACTTCTCCGGTGCACCCGCGGATTGCAGCCGCCGCAGAAGTTCCGCTTCATCCGGCACGCGCAGGAAGAGGTTTTCCGTCTCACGCCATTCCAGATCGGCGTCACCCATCCGTGGCTCGGGATGGAGCATCGACTCAGGACGAAAGTGGGCACCGCAGGCCTCGCAAAAATAACCGGCCGCCGGCGCTTCGCACTGCGGGCATTGGCCTGTCAGCCATGCGCCCGTAAGGTACCGGCCGGTCGCGCGGCTGTACAGCACCTTCTCGGTGATGGTTTCGGCACAACCGCTCGCCACGAGGGTCTCGACAGCGCGCCGTGCGTTATCAGCATGGCTGGCTGCGTACGGCCCTTGCACCAGATCGAGAAAATCATCGACTTCGATATCAAGCGCCGCCAGATCGCGGGCAATCTGCGCATGATAGTCACGACAGACGTCCTCCGGCTGGCGAGTCTCCTGTAGTCCCTTCCAGAGCACGTACGAGTCGAAACCATCGACGGCGGACACGACGCGCACACGATGGCCTTGACTGCGCAGATAGCGGCACAGCATGTCCATCCGCAGATAGGGCCCGGCGATATGGCCGAGATGCAGGCGGCCGTTCGGCGTCGGCGGTATAGGCATTAGGAAAAACTTCCGCCTCGAATAGTTCACAGTAGTGATCATGTGTGTGCATTTGAGAGAAACAGGAAGAGGGGAGGCATTTGCCTCATGCTTCGATCAGGCGCAAGGCTTCATCAGCGATGCCCGGCGCCAACCGGAAGCCCGCGCCGCTGCCAGCGCCAGCAAAAACCGCCGCGCGGCTTCGGTCGAGCGAGACCAGCGGTTCCCCTGTGGATGTGTAGGCGTCGCAAAACACCCGGCCACCGCAGCAGACATTGGCCAGCTCCGGCAGATAGCGATGCAAGACGTCTTTGGCCAAGTCACGATCGCGCTCGCTGATTTCCAAAGCGTGCTTGCGAGGCCGGCAGTCCCATTCGTCGCTGCGAAAGCTGAACAACCATTGGTTGCGGGCGGGCAACGGCATCAGATAGGCGTCGTCTTGTGGAAAGAATACGGCTGCGGCGTCAGGCTGCGGCGAGTGGTCGACGTGTAACGCGACGACTTTCTTGATCCGCACGTCGTGCGCGTCAGCGAACGTTTCGAAAGGCTCCTCCACGATCCAAGGCCCGACGGCAACCACAGAGCGCGCGGCGTGGAACGCACGACCATCCGCCAGCCGTACCTCGGCGCCCCCAGAAGACGGCCGCATCATCGTCACGGCGGCGCCTTCTACACAACTCACGTGCTCCGAACGCAGACTTGCACTGATCAACGACCTTGCGATAAGCCCTGGATCGTGGCTGACCGCCGTGCCGCCGCGCAACACAATCTGTGCGCCACCGAGATTCGCCGGAACACCGAGCCTGTTTTCCAACTCCGTCTGTGGGATCGAGTCGCCACCGATCGAGAAGTCGACCGCGCCCGAGCGCACCTCGTCGCTAGATTGGGCGTCGGCAACCCAGAATACGTCGGCCTGGGTCGTTTTCAAACCGAGCAGCGCCTGTACATCGCCGTAAAGATCGGCGCTGATCGCCGCCAGCTTGCGTTCGCGCGCTGAACGCCCCGTGGCGAGAAGCACGCCGGCCGAATGGGCGGTCGCTCCGTCGTCCACCCTGTATCGATCGACGAGCACGATACGCCATCGCGGGTGGCGTAGAGTCGCCAGATACAAGGTCCATGCGCCGACTATGCCACCGCCGACAACCGCCAGATCGTATCTGTCAGTCATCATGCCCACCACACGGAGAAAATCTGCGCTTCGATACCACCGTTATTCCTCGCGAAGTGAGGCTTGCACGATTCGAAAAATACCGCTTGCCTGGCACTCACGCGATGCCATGCATTGTCGTAACAGACATCGACGGTACCCTCGGAGATGAACCAGATCTCCCGGACCGCATGCTCGTCTTCCAGCGTCCTGCAACCGGGTAGGATCGTGAACCGCGAAGTGCGTAGCGGCGCACCGGCCAACCCGCCGGCGAAGCTGTGCATGAACAGCTTCACGCCTTCAATATCCACGGCTTCCTGCCGTTCCGGTATGACGGGAAACGGTGCCACCACCGCGTCCGCCGTTGCATCTTCCATGTGATTTTCCATAGCCATCCTTAAACGAGTCTCGCACCTCGCCGGTTGCGTTATGAAGCCATTTGCAGGCGGGGGCTCTCTTCTCCCCCGGAATTGCCTCGTGCGTCCCAACTCACGAAGGGCGCCGGCACTAGGCGGCGGGCATCGGAGACGACTCTAATCGTCCTGTGCTATAGCGGTTTGAGGAGACTCGCCGTCGTCACATCGATTTTGGCCGCCGCCGCAACAGTGCCGGCCGTATCGCCCGGGCGGCTCATAGACCATTGGTCCGCTGCTGCTGCGGCGTTCTTTGCAGGTATATTCGTCGGATTCGCTCTGGAATAGGCCAATGCCGCTTGCGCCACTGCGCGACCATTGAAGTAGACGCTCGGGAACTGGGGCCTCTGTTCCTGTACTGCGCACGCCGCCCAAAACACTCTGACCGTTTTCCCAGCCGATACAGCAGCCTTTACACGACCAGTCACAATCGGGTTGCTCGTGAGAAGGTCGGCGAGAAGGGCGTCCGCGTTGACGAGAACTACTGCGCTGTTCCCTTTGGCTGCCCAGCCGTTGATTGCGCCTGCCTGCGCGCCGATGTCGTGCAGGATTAGGTTGGGTGCCTTTGCGCCGGCAGCGTAGACCGTGACGAGGCCCAACGCCGCGAAATCGTCATAGCCCTTCGGCGGATGAATCAGCGCACCGCGGTTCACCGGGGGATTCGACAGCAGCATCCCGGCAGCGCTGACCGTCATTGCTGAGCCGACCGTCTGTGAGATGTGCAATTCAACACCGGCCGGAACAGTAAAGGTTGCTGCACCACCCCTATACGTGCCGTGTCCAACAAGAATCACATCATCCTTAGTTGTACTGATCATAATGTTTTTAAAATTCCAAAGTAGGCGTCTGAACGCTACCCGTGACGCATGTTGGTGTCCGGCAGAAGATCCCGCCGGGCCGTTACGAACTGCGCCAGACTCAGCTGCCGCTGCCGCCACTACCACCGCCACCGCCGTCACCAGACGTACCGCTGTCCCCACCACCACCTGTGCCTCCGGTGCCACCACCACTGCCGCTTCCGCCGCCAGTAGTGCCTGAGTCATCACCAGAGATCGAGAGGAATTTGTTCGGATAGTACTTGGTCATCCAGATTTTTGCGAGTTGCGAGGCCGTGATGCTCTTGAGATAGTAAGTGATCGGAGCGCCAATGTTCCCGGCGATGCACTTCTGGATGTAGTCATCCAGCGCGTCCATCATCGAGTTGGTATCGATCATTTTGTTCTGGCCATCGTCGATCTGCGCCAGCGCGGAGAGTGCGCTCTCCATCTGGCTGGACTTCATGGCAATGAACTGTCCACCAGTGCGGGCCGCCTCAGCCGACGACGCCACAGACTCCTGAACGCTCGCAGTGACCCCCTGCAGCTTAAGCAACGCAGCCATCGACGACGCGCCGTCGAAGTCCGTAAACTGCTGCACACCCATCTTGACCTGATTCGATCGGATCGACGGGATCGAGCTGATCGTGGTCAAGGTCCAGTGGGAGGTGACGTTCTGCGTGGACAGAAGTGCTTTCGCGTCATCGCTGAACGAGGCATTTACGCCGAGGCCGCCGGACACATCTTCGAACCACCCCGCGATCTTGAACTGCGACTGTAGAGAGTCAGCGACACTTTCCATCGTCTCGCTGCTTTCCGTTTCAGTCGAGTTGAGAATGTGGACCATGCCGATGAAACAGGAACCGACCGTAGCTCCCGATAGCAGTGTCAACGATTTCTCGTCCTTCGTGTTGGCCTGCGCCGCCGCAAGATCGCGCCGGATGCGCTGCATCTCGAACTCGGAAACCTGCTGTCGGGCTTCGTGGCTGAAACTCACCATTTGCAGCGCAAACGAGAGATTCGCGCGGTACAGATCGAAGGGTGTGACGGATTTGCCTGCCATGATGGATCATCCTGACGTGATGAAGCGGTCCGCATGCATGCAACGAGAGGCTGCGGAAAATGCGTGCGCGGCAGCAGTGCGTCCAATGTACACGAGGCAGTCAGAAGCTGGTTGACCCGTGTCAACCGCGAGATAGTTTTCCGCGAACGCGAACGCGAACGCGAACGCGAGCGCTTTGCGCTGTCCGTCGGCCGTTTCGCCGTGCGTTCTGATGTGATGGACGACTCCCGCTACGCAGCGAGAGATTTATGCCAGAGTGGAGAGGTCGTGATATCCACGGCAAAGGAGCGTTCATCATGAAGATAGCGATTGTTGGACTGGATCTGGCCAAGAATCTGCTGCAGGTTCACGCAGTGGATTTGCAAGGCCACATTGTTGTACGCAAACAGCTGAGACGCGCGGATGTGCTTCGGTATTTCGCAACGCTTGAACCGTGCGTGATTGGCATGCAAGCGTGCGGCTCGTCGCACTACTGGAGGGTGTAAAGATTTTTGTGTAAACGGTCATTTGGCAGGAGACTGTCAGCAACAGGAGCACAGATGACCGTAGCGAAACGCAACAAAAGAGAGAAACCCGATCCTGAACTCGTCAAGCTGGCAGACGGCCTGCTGGCGAATTACCAGAAGCCGGAAGATCTGATAGGCGAGAACGGGTTGCTCAAGCAGCTCACGAAGATGCTGGTGGAGCGAGCGCTTGAAACGGAGAGTTCTGGCTGCAAGTGGTCACTGAGCTGAAGACGCGCGGCGTGCAGGACATTTTTATCGCCTGCGTCGACGGGCTCAAAGGTTTCCCTGAAGCCATTGAAGCGGTCTACCCGAAGGCGGCCGTGCAACTGTGCATCGTGCATATGGTGCGCAACAGCCTGAACTTCGTGCCGTGGAAAATGCAGCAGGAAGTCGCCGCCGATCTGAAGACGATCTATACTTCATCGACCGTAGAGCTGGCCGAACAGATGCTGGGCGCCTTCGAGGTCAGGTGGGACAAGGACTATCCGTCCATCGGACAGAGCTGGCGACGCAACTGGGCACGTGTGATTTCGTTCTTCGATTACCCATCGGAGATCAGGAAGGTGATTTACGCCCCGGAGGAAGTCCCCTTGGGGGACACCACGAATGCCATAGAATCGATCAACATGAGCCTGCGCAAAGTGATCAAGACCCGCAGCTCGTTTCCGACCGATGAGGCCGTGACCAAACTGTTCTACCTGGCGCTGAACAACATCAGCAAGAAGTGGACGATGCCTATCCGCGACTGGAAAGCGGCCCTGAACCGTTTCACGATCCAGTTCGAAGAGCGGCTGGTGCCGGGTTAAACCTCAACCGTTTACACAAAATTCCGGACACCCCCCCAGAGCCAAATTCACCGAAACCGATCCTCATTTACTTCGTCATCCAGAAAAAATCCGCGCCATCCCATCTGCAAGCTCGGCAGCCCGGTCAATTAATCAGCGTTTCCCTAGTGTTCCGTCCCAGAAATAACTTTGCATAGCCGGGCCACTTTTTGGAGAATGGAATCGGCTGTCGCGGTCCATACGAACGGACGCTTGTGCTGGTTGTACTGCTCGGTATAGCGCTCGATGCTGGCGATGAGCTGGCGCACGTTTCTGAATGACCCACGACGGATCGCCTGCTGCGTAATCAGGCCAAACCAGCGTTCAACCTGATTCAGCCAGCTCGAGTAGGTCGGGGTGAAGTGCATGTGGTAGCGCGTATGCCTGGCGAGCCACGTCCTGACCCTCGGATGCTTGTGTGTCGCGTAGTTGTCGACGACCAGATGCACATCGAGATCAGCCGGCACCACCTGGTCAATATGCCTGAGGAACGCCAGGAATTCCTGATGTCGGTGGCGCGGCTTGCATTGAGCAATGACTTCGCCCGTTGCTGCATTGAGCGCAGCGAACAGGGTTGTGGTGCCATGCCGGACGTAATCATGCGTCACCCCTTCGAGATAGCCCAGCCCCATCGGCAGCATCGGCTGCGTGCGCTCCAGCGCCTGGCACTGGCTCTTCTCGTCGACGCACAGCACCAGGGCATTGGTGGGCGGGCTCAGGTACAGCCCGACAATATCGCGCACCTTCTCGACGAAGAATGAATCGGTAGACAGCTTGAAGCTCTTTGAACGATGGGGCTGTATACCGAACAGCGACAGATACCGGGCCACGGAACTCTTCGAAATCCCTGTCTGCGCGGCCGCAGAACGCACGCTCCAGTGCGTTGCCCCGTCCGGCTTCTCATGCAACACCCTGGCCAGCAATTCCGCGACCGCCTCGTCGTCATGTGTGCGCGGTCGGCCTGGGCGAGCTTCATCATGCAGACCCGCAAGCCCCTGAGCGACAAACCGCTTCTTCCAGTGCGTAATCGCCGGTGGCGTCACTTCGCACTGCATCGCAATTTCACTAGTCGTGTGATCGTCAGCAGCCATCAGGACAATCTTTGCCCGACGGACCAGAGAATGAGGCAACGAACGCGAGCGACTCATGGACAGCAACTGTTCTCGCTCCAGTTCTGACACCACAACCTCGATCCCCTTGCGTCCCATGATCGCCTCCTGTCCATCACCGCTCGATCATAGAACAATCCAGATTTACGTAAAGTTATTTCTGGGACGGAACACTAGACTCTGGCCGCCCCCTTTCGCTGGGGTGACCAGGCGGCCTTTCGGATGATTACCACTGGTACGAAAGTAATTTCGTCAACTCGCGGTGAGGCGACATCGGCGGGTCCGGTGAACCCCGCTGGGCAAGGCTTTGGACGACGCGAAATGAAAGCGTCACTGGCGAGAGCCAGTCCGAGTGGCCTTCAATGACTTACCGTTGGGACACCAGATCGCTCCGCCATGCGTGCCTTGCCGCTGCCGCGTCGCGCAGCCGCAAGAAGCGGACGGCCCAGCAGCGAGCTTCGCGCGAACGATTCAAAAAGGCGCCCGCTCCCAATGCGGGATTGACATCGACATTGCTTCGGAAGCGGGCACTGTTGCAAACTACGTCGCGATGGGCGACGCTAGATTATTCCAGTCATGGATAAAGATTTGCTCGAAGTAGGCCGCAGCGTCGGAGTTGTAGATAATCAATCCGGCGTCGCGGTTGCGTAGAGTGCCGTCCGCTGACCAGTTTTGACTACTCACCATGACGATGCTGCTGTCGACAACGATCCCCTTGTTGTGAACGTTCGCCTGACGCCGTAACACTGAAGGTGAGATCCCTGCGACCGTTAGCTTTTCGACCCAGTCGTCGGTTTGGAACTGGCTGGTGATTAGACGCACGTCAATCCCTTTCTCAATCAGTTCCTTGACTGCCTCGATCAATGCCTCATGGTCGGCGTCGGCAGGCTTGTCGCTCGGATGGATGTACTGCGTCTGCATGTAAAAAGAGCGCTGAGCCGACTCGATAAGCTGTTTTACGAGGGGCTGATAGTTATCGGGCGTCAGGAGAGGCTGTATTTTCATCGATGCGCTTACTGTTTGCGCGGGGAAAAACTGTCGCGGCATTCGGCCAGCCGCAAGGGCTTCGAGTGGTACAGCAAGTTGCGAATGTGCGTTGACTGCTTCTGAGGCCGCAGCCTGTCCCGCCATTCCCGCGATTGCGTTGCTCGCAACGTCATAGTCATGCTGCAGATATCCGCGAAACTTGTCTGCAAGCTGCTTGCTAGTGACGATCACGTGCCAGTCACGATCGTGGGTTGTGGCGAGTTTTCGCGCTGCGGGAAGGTTGCCAAGATCTATTTCGGGCTGGTTGCTATTGTTCCAGTTACCGGACGACAGCCAGAATGTGTCGTCTTCCCGGACCGCAACCTTGATGTGGTACGCGTTCGGATATATCCAGACGGGCGCCTTCGGGTCGGCATTGGTGAGTGCCCATGTTCCTTCGAACTTTTCGGCGAGTTTCTGGGACAGATCATCCTCGGTTTCTTCGTCAGACTGGTCCGCACTCGGATTCTTTGCGGGATGGTCTAACGTCAGCGTCAATGACTTTCCGCCGTCAAGCGCCTGTTCAAGAGCCGTCAATATGTGTGCTGACGTGAAGTCGTACATGCCGACCACGAGATCCTTCTTGATTCCAGCGAGAAAATCGGATAGTAGTTCCCAGCCTGCGTCAGGGCTTGCGTGCAGAACAAGTGACGCCGTACTTTCGACCGCATCAAGATCGAAGCCGGGTGCTTTGGTGTATGCAATATGTTCCTTGCCCGGATGCGCGGCGGCGAACGCCGCGAGTGGCGCAGGATGCTCCGGCAGAACATTGCCCTGACCGTCAAAGAACACCTCGTCAGTAAAATCCGGTTGCCTGAGTTCGTGACGGGCGTTTGCCAGGGCGAGATATTGCGAGGGATTGATTACACGCATCGTTTGCATCACGTCGGCCTCTCGAACGTCGACAGGGACGCTGTCGACCGTGGAGGGGAGAGCGGCTCGAAGCGCGTTAACGGTATCCTGCGACGCGGTGACGATGATAACGTAGCGGGGCTGCGAAGAATGTATGGTCCAACGAACCCCCGGCCGAACGGAGAGCACACCGGGCTTACCGAACTCCGCCTGATGCTTAGTCAGCGCAGCTCGTGCGCTTTCCTCATCTCCAGCTGCAGCCTGAGAGGCATCTGCGTTGACGGTTGCGACTTTCAGCGTGTTGGTAAATGCGGCCGAGAAGAGATGCGCACGGACTGGAGCGGCGCTTGCAAACATAAGCCTTCTCGCGTCGCGTTGCTCTACGGTCTTAACAGCGATGCCGAATTTCGACAACGTGCGGGGTGGAGGTGTCATGGCGTCCACGAACGTGCGAAGTGAGCGGCCGCCCGTCAACGATCCACCGCCTGGTTCCGCTTTACCGAGCGTCACGATTTCAGGTGCGCCGAAATGGCGCACCTGTTTCAGCGTATTGGTCTGCGAGTCAAACCAGGTGAGGTAGCCGTTAGGCAAGACCTCGCGCGGCCGGCTGATGCGGCCGGTGAAGCTGTACCTGGCAGCAGACGTGCCTGCGGGATCAAAATAATGCGGGGTGTAGAAGTCAGAGACTAGCACGTCGTCGATTAAATACGCGTATTCGGCATCCTCGGCGGGATCACAAATTTCGACCAGATACTCCACCTTGCCGTCGGCGTCCTGAACTTCGTTATCAACGATGTGAACTGCGCTCGCCGAAGCCAGACGGTTGCCACTCGGATCAACGAACATTTCAAGCACTTCATGACTGGCCGAGAGGGACCAGGTGCTGCCCGACTGTACAACTGCGTAAGGCTGGTTATGTTCGGTCAAGTGAAAGCCCGTGGTACCCGAGGGAACCTCATCAACGATGTACACTGGCCAGACACCGGGAGCAAGGTTGTCGGCAGTCTCAAGCGCAGCGACGGTGCCGGAGACGTTCCAAAGCGGAGAGAGGTCTCTGTAGACCTGGATGTTAAGCGCCTGCGCTACTCGTACGAGGTCTGCATAGTTAACGCTGTCAGATTGCGAAATCAGCCCAACGCGACAAGGAAGCATGACAGTCTCCTTTTTCTACAGTGGTTACAGAATCAGATTGATTTGCAGGCAGGAATATCGCTATTTTTCAGGATGAAGCGCGCATGTTTCACAAGGGTGACAACCCTGACTGTTTGATCTATTTGGAAGACGCACTCCCTCCTCCCAGGGCGAAGACGCGGGAACTCACGTTGTCGAGGAAATTACGAAAACGTCAGCGGCGTAACCCGCGAGAAATGCAATGGCCGATGCCGATAGCGTCATGACGAATGTCGTGCGGGCGCGGCAAACTTCTGGCGGCGTAACGAGCGGCTGGTCATCGGCATTGACCGCGCGCGATCATACCCAGGATTTTTCCGATGGCAGTATGCGCCATTTTCCGATGGCTTAGATTGCCATATTTGATGGAAGGTGCCGATCGCGGGCTGATCTCGGTTATTCGACACCGGCCACTTGGAATTCTAATTTCCATGACGCCTATCGAGGGTGCACCGGACATCCAGACGAACGGTGCAATTGTCCGCAGTCGATAAAGGACGATAGGTAGGCACTTCGACGCCTCAGCAGTTGGGGATTGCGCCTGGCCTTGGAAAGTCCTGATAGCCGTTATCCATCGGATAAGCGCTGTAGTCGTAGTGAGTGGTGGCGATGGTCCGCGACGGCTGCGGCGAAAACCCGTTGCGCACAAGGCCGATCTTCGCCTTGCACGTGACGAGGCGGCTAGTGCCCATCATTTCACCGAGGTAGCTGCCATCGGCGGCGTACGCCTCATTACCGATGAAGTGCCCAACGTGGCGGCCGTCATGCGTCCACAGGTTATCGCCGTCCCCTTAACCGAAACTCGTGCCTCCGAGGTCCACTCCATTCCACGCTGTCGCTCCTCACGCTTTGTTTTGGCTCGCCAGTCACGGCGACAACGTGCCGGGAGGTACCGGCATTGCCAGCATCGGGCGCAGGCCTGGCCAGCGCCTTAAGCCTCAGCACATCGTCGGCGTGGTGCGAGCCTTCCGTCAGCCCTATCCAGACCAGGTAGGCGCCCATCGCCCAGTCCCGGTTCATTGCCCGGGTGATT
This sequence comes from Paraburkholderia sp. RAU2J, assembly GCF_003634845.1. Taxonomy (NCBI): domain Bacteria; kingdom Pseudomonadati; phylum Pseudomonadota; class Betaproteobacteria; order Burkholderiales; family Burkholderiaceae; genus Paraburkholderia; species Paraburkholderia sp. RAU2J. The sequence continues at coordinate 178,551 of NZ_RBXG01000004.1, read as the reverse complement.
TCCAGCTGCGTCGCATCCGCATCGGTCATTGCGCGCCGGATCTGCCGCACGACCTCGGCTGTGATGTCGGCATAAGTCCATCTTCTTTCGCTGGTCATGGCGTCCTTTGTTCCCAATTTGACAGCTGGTGACCGGCCAGCGGGGGGCTTCGGCCACCCACCCGGGGGGATTTTTCGCGTGCGCGAAAATCGCTGGTGGCTTCAGTCACCCGCCCGGGGGGCTTCGGCCACCCGCCCGGGGGATTTTTCGCATACGCGAAAATCGCGGCCAAGCGATCGACCATCGCCGTTTCTTCGCGATTCGATTCAGTCCGTGGGCGCTGATAATCATATAGCCGGCCCCCTCCGTTCGACTCGAACGGCTGGCGTATCGGAGGTGCGAACACCAACGTGACGCACAGGAGGCCGGCATGAACAAGGCAGTATGACTTTTATATGGACGCCCCCCTTTTTGCGAAGGTTTTTCGTGAGGTCGACTTGATGGGGCGGTTGCTGCTTTATATCCGGCCTGTTGCAGCCAATCATTCGGCTGCGGGCCCCGATGAAATCCGCTGACTCCCACCTCATTTCCGTGTCGGGCTCAAGGCTCTTCGTCATACCCAGGTTTAGGGAGTCCCGGTCCGACCTATCTTGTCATTACACACGATTGCCAACGCAACCTGTCAAAGTGCCACCTGTGAGACAGCTTCTTTGTAACGCAAATTCTTTAATGAGGTTTCGAGCTTACGTACTCTCTGCCGTACTGCCTGTCGTGGGCGAGAAGTGCCCAAATGGTTCTTGCGATCTTGTTGGCTAGAGCCACGATTACCACGTTGAACGGTCGGCGTTTGCCGAGCTGCTCAACCCATGCGCCAGCCCTGTCTGGATGTCGTAGCACGCTACGAGCCCCGTGGATCAGCAGCGTGCGCACATACGTGTCGCCTCTCTTGCTGATGCCCAGCAACTGAACCTTGCCGCCAGAGCCGGCTTGTTTGGGCACCAGACCGAGCCAGGCGGCGAATTCCCGTCCTGAGCGAAAGGCCTTCGCGTCGCCCATCGTCGCGACAGCCGCCGTGGCGCTCAACAAACCAACGCCCGGTATGGCCGCGATTATCTGACATGCCTCGTCGTCTTTCATCCATGCCTGCAGACGGTGTTCGATCCCGGCAATCTGCCGGTCCAACTCCGTCAGGCCGCTCCATTGTTCACGCAACGTATCGATCAGCATGGCAGGCAAACGCTCCGACAGCTTTGCCAGAATGCCAGGCATCGCCCTGTCGAGTGCTTCCCGACTGCGGCCCATGACTTCGCCGTATTCGGCAAGTAGACCACGCAGGCTGTTGATCTGCATCGTGCGGAACTTCACCAGTTGCTGCCGCATCCGGTGCAGTGCCAGCACGGCCTGCTACGCTTCGGTCTTGACCGCGACCGGCTTGCTGGGTATCTGCGTTGCCATCCAGATGGCTCGTGCATCCGCTGGATCGTTCTTGTTGCCGATATTGAACGCCTTGACGAACTTCGGCGGCATCAGCTTCACTAGGTGACCCATCTTCGTCAGTTGCCGTGCCCAATGCTGCGCACCGCCACACGCTTCCATACCGATCGCGCAGGGCGCACGATTCGCGAAGTATTCAAGAAATTTGTCTCGCTTAACTGCCTTGTTGACGACTTCACCGGTGGACGGGTCGACCCAGTGCACCTGAAACAGCAATTTCGCGTACCCCAAGACCTTGTACAGAGAGCAACGCTATATCCTCTCGCTCAGCGAACGACAAGTATGCAGTATGACTTTATATGGACGCCCCCCTTTTTGCGAAGGTTTTTCGTGAGGTCGACTTGATGGGGCGGTTGCCAGCAGCAGCCTGACACGCGTGCGGCAGCAACCTTTCGACATCCCCGAGGCACAAACCTCGGGGATTTTTTTTGGTGCGCCCGGCAGGGCGCAGTCACTGGGAGGTGAAAGTCCTCCACACACTATGCCCTCTGCTGACTTCTGCACGACCATCCCGGCGCCTCTCGACGCCAGTAGCACACGGCAGCCGTGCAGATCTCCCCGGGTATGACGCACCCACCTGCTGTCCGCTGCGCAGCAGTTCTACTCGCTCGTTTCATAAGGTATCCTTTGATGAACGTGATCATCACTTCGGTCGGCGGTCGAGCTTCGCCTGTGCAAAATACGCTGACGCCTTGCAGGATTTCATTGACCTGCCGAAGCTCACGCACTTCGCGCTCCAGTTCCTTGATCCGATCCTGCTCCTGTGCGCTCGTGCCCGGGCGCAAACCCCGATCCCGCTCCTCCTTGCGCACCCAGCTACGCAGCGTCTCGCCCGAGCAGCCGAACTTCGCTGCGATCGACGCAATCACCTTCCATTGCGATTCGCGGTCGCCTTGATGTTCTAGCACCATTCGCACAGCCCGCTCACGAACTTCCGGCGAGTACCTTGGGGACTTCTTCTTCGTGTTTTCCATAGCTCGGCGGTTTCAAGGGTGAAGCGCAACAGCGGGATTAATGTTTAGAGCGTTGAGGTTGACTTGCTGATGCGAGGGTCGCGGCGAAGACCTCGAATGGTGAATGGAAGTTGTGAGTTGCACGAGGCCGGCTATTCAGGCTGTCGGCGATGGCGTCGAGTTCGTCCTGACTGTAGACCGAAAGGTCTGTGCCTTTGGGCAGATACTGCCGCAGCAGCCCGTTGGTGTTTTCGCAAGTGCCGCGTTGCCAGGGACTGTGCGGGTCGCAAAAGTACACGTTCACGCCGGTTGCGGCAGAGAGCTCTTTATGGCGCGACATTTCTTTGCCCTGGTCGTAGGTGAAGCTCTGGCGCAGTGGCGCGACAATCGAATTGAGTTTGGCGGAGAAGCCCGCCAGCGCCGAAGCTGCGGTGGCGTCTTCCATCTTTGCGAGCAGCACCAGGCGGCTGGTCCGTTCAACCAGAACGCCTACCGAGGACTGGTTGCCAGCGCCCTTGATGAAGTCGCCTTCCCAGTGTCCGGGCAGCAGCCGGTCCTCGATTTCGGGCGGCCGCACATGAATACTGACCATGTCGGGAATCTGTCCGCGCCGGTCTGTGCCGCGTGTACGCGGTATGCGCGTGCTGTGGCCATGGCGCAGGCAGGCAATGAGCTGGCGGCGCAGTTCGCCGCGCGGCTGGGCGTAGATGGCCGTGTAGATGGTTTCGTGCGAAACCTGCTGGGTCGGGTCAGTCGGATACATACGCTTCAGTGTGCCCGATATCTGCTGGGGTGACCATTTCCACTCCAGCAGGGTGAGAACGATACGCCAGCAGACGCTTTGCAGGCAAAGCTTTGTGGGGCGGCGGCTCGCGGTGCGGCGTGAGGCGCTGAGCGCTTCAGCCGGCACCGATGCGTAGCCTGCGGGAGAGCCGTTTCGCGTCAGTTCACGGCTAACGGTGGCCGGCGAGCGCCCGAGTATGCGGGCCATGGCCCGCATACTCGAACCCTGCAGATGCAGGCTTGCAATGATGAGGCGCTCTTCAGGTTGAAGTTGCTGGTACTGAGTTCTTTCGTGCATCGCAACACCTTATACGAAACGGTGTCGCACTTCAGATTTGAGGCCGCCCTCCATTTTCTCAAGAAGTTGAGTCTCCGGAAAACCCGCGGCGGTTCATACCGTAGAGGTGGCCTCACTCGTTCGGACAGTCTTCTGAGATTTTTAAGTGGAACGTCCGGGGCAGTCATGCTGCCAATTTGATCGCAGGCAGCGTCGCGAAGTATGCCTCATCCGGCGTGCGGTCTTCCAGACTCGAATGAGGTCGTCTCTGGTTGTACAGATTGATGTAATCGCCGATTGAGCGCCGGGCGTGGCCGACCGATTCATAGGCTTTCAGATACACCTCTTCATATTTCACGCTTCGCCACACGCGCTCGACGAACACGTTGTCTCGCCAGGCACCTTTGCCGTCCATGGACAAGCGAATGCCCCGGCTGAGCACGGCCTCGGTGAACACTGTCGCGGTGAACTGGCTGCCCTGGTCGGTGTTGACGATTTCAGGTTGCCCGTATTTCGCAAATGCTTCTTCCAACGCCTCGACAGCGTGCATCGCTTCCATCGTAATCGCCACGCGGTGGGCCAGGACCTTTCGGCTGGCCCAGTCCACCACGGCGGTCAGATATACGAAGCCGCGCGCCATCGGGATACAGCGCCTCGATACCCATGCGCTTCATCAGCGTGCGCACGCGCCTGCGGCCAATCTCGTGTGCCTCGCGACGCAGCAGTCGCGCCAGCATCCGCGCTCCGGCAAACGGAAACTCCATGTGCAGTTCATCGATTCGGCGCATCAGCAACTGGTCTGCCTCGCTCACCGGTTGCGCCCGGTAATACACGCTCGATCTTGCGATACCAACGAGTCGCGCCTGCTGCGAGACCGGCAATGCGTGCGTACGATCGATCATCGCTTTGCGCTCAGCAATCCCGCTTTGTTGAGCGCGCCGCTTAAAAAATCGTTCTCCAGCGTGAGCTGGCCGATCTTCGCATGTAGCTCCTTCAAATCGACTTGCGGCTCGCTCGACGCCGTGCCGCCTGCACCAAACACGTCGGCGGCACGTTCCTGCAACTGCCGCTTCCATTCGGTGATCTGGTTCGGGTGCACATCGAACTGCTGCGCCAGTTCGGCTAGCGTCCGCTCACCCTTGACCGCCGCCATCGCCACTTTCGCTTTGAACGCGGCTGAGTGCGTCCGTCGGGTTCTCTTCGTCATCTTCCTGGTTCCTTTGTCGGCATTATCGCCGGCTCAGGCCCCGAGCGTTCCACTTATCCGACTGTCCGAATTTACGCGGCCATCTCTCGTAGCACGGATTCAATTCCAAATAACTCATAGCAACCTTGACTTGAGCGAGTGGGGCGAGGCATTCGCCGGTGACCGCATCCCACGGCGGCTACCGCATCGTGCTTGACGGCGATAGCTTCCGGGCACCCAAACCGATGCCCGAACCCGATCAAACTCGCGGGGGAACTTGTCGCCCCGATGGATCGATCTGCTTTCCTTGATCTGGATCATGGTTTGCCTCGATTCAGTTGTGCGACAGTTAGCCGCGTAATTTCGAGATGACAAAGACGGGTTTGTGAAACAAACTTGGACATCGATTGAGTAAGGAGAATCACATGGCAATTGCGCACAATCGCCTTACCGCACCACAGACCGACACGTTTCGGCCTTCGAAAACGGCTTCGCGGACGAAGCCAATGGGTTCGAGTGGCACGTCATGCAAGACCTGCACGATGCGTCCGTTTTGCGCGATCAACCCCGATGAGCTCGCCTGCGACCGGCAAATGGACGACCTCGTTCTCAGCTATCGCCACGTGAGAAAAGGCGAAGCATTGCACCGCGCGGGCGATTCATTCTGCAAAGTCTATGCGGTTCGCACGGGATCGTTCAAGAAGCTCTCGCTGCTTCCGGACGGGCGGGACCAGGTCACCGGGTTTTACGTTGCCGGAGAGCCGATGGGCTTGGACGGCATCGCTACCGGCCACTATGCAAGCGACGCCATCGCCCTTGAAGACAGCAGCGTATGCGTGATGCCGTTCGATCTGCTCGAGTTGCTGAGCCGGGAAGTCAAAGCGGTGCAGGGTCACGTCTACCGAATGCTCAGCGCGGAACTCGTGCGGCAAGGCGGCTTCAGTACGCTGCTCCGCACGCTGGCGGCCGACGAGCGGGTTGCGTCGTTTCTTCTGGATCTCTCGCGGCGTTGGCGGGCACGCGCCTATTCGCCGACCGAATTCATCTTGCGAATGACGCGCGAGGAGACCGGCAGCTTTCTCGGGTTGACGCTGGAGACGGTCAGCCGGATATTGTCGCGGTTCCAGAGGCAGAGGCTCATCACCGTGAACGGCAAAGAAATCCGCATCCTCGACTTCGCCGGATTGAAGAAGGTCGCTCGTCTTTCTGCCTGAGGTAAGAAAGCGGCTTCCAACGCGGACAGGTTTCGGTTGTTTCATGAATCACATCGCTTGTCCAATCCGTTCGTGACTCCCCCAGAATCCGCCGAATGGAAATAGTCCACGTGTATTCGCACCATGATTCGGGTCAGACAAGTGCGCAGAGCCGGGGGCGGCGATGCGATTGAGTCGCCTCCTGATCGCTCCGCGCGTTCCTGATGTCTTACTTGACCCAAATCCAGGCGCAGGCAGGCGGTGTTCGATACGCTTGCGTCCATTTCAAAGACGAGAAATAGGGTTCGCCGGGAAGCCATGCCGAATCACACGTTGGATGTCGAAATCGGACGACTTGTATCAGGGCCGATACTGGAGTGCATGCCGCAGACGACCGTAAGCGACACTGCCATGCAGATGGCGGCGCGCCGGTGCCTGCTTGAAAGCAGGATGCGTCATATCGGCGTGCTGAGCGAGCAGGATACGCTGATCGGGCCGCTTGGCTTGTCCGGGCCCAACCGCTGGCCGGCAAGCCCGTTCCTGGTCCAACCAAAGGCGGATCAGTTGTCCTCGGCCCGACAGGGTGTTCACCATTTTCAAACCATAGCGGTCTTCGAAGTAGCGTTCCCATGCCGGATCGAAGGGCGGCCTCAAATCTGAAGTGCAACACCGTTTCGTATAAGGTGTTGCGATGCGCGAAAGAACTCACTACCAGCAACTTCAACCTGAAGAGCGTCTTATCATTGCAAGCCTGCATCTGCAGGGTTCGGGTATTCGGGCCATGGCCCGGATACTCGGGCGCTCGCCGGCCACCGTTAGCCGTGAACTGACGCGAAACAGCTCTCCTGCAGGCTACGCATCGGTGCCGGCTGAAGCGCTCAGCGCCGCACGCCGCAGAGCGGGCCGCCGCCCCACAAAGCTTTGCCTGCAAGGTGTCTGCTGGCGTATCGTTCTCACCCTGCTCGAATGGAAATGGTCACCCCAGCAGATATCAGGCACACTCAAGCGTATGTATCCGACTGACCCGACCCAGCAGGTTTCGCATGAAACCATCTACACGGCCATCTACGCTCAGCCGCGCGGAGAACTGCGCCGTCAGCTCATTGCCTGTCTGCGCCATGGTCACAGCACACGCATGCCGCGTACACGGGGCACCGACCGGCGCGGACAGATTGCGGACATGGTCAGTATTCATGTGCGGCCGCCCGAAATCGAAGACCGGGTGCTGCCTGGACACTGGGAAGGCGACTTCATCAAGGGGGCTGGCAACCAGTCCGCGGTAGGCGTTCTGGTTGAACGGACCAGCCGCCTGGTGCTGCTCGCAAAGATGGAAGACGCCACCGCAGCTTCCGCGTTGGCGGGCTTCTCCGCCAAACTCAATTCGATTGTCGCGCCACTACGCCAGAGCTTCACTTATGACCAGGGCAAAGAAATGTCGCGCCATAAAGAGCTCGCTGCCGCAACCGGCGTGAACGTGTACTTTTGCGACCCGCACAGTCCCTGGCAACGCGGCACTTGCGAAAACACCAACGGGCTGCTGCGACAGTATCTGCCCAAAGGCACAGACCTTTCGGTCTACAGTCAGGACGAACTCGACGCCATCGCCGACAGTCTGAATAGCCGGCCTCGTGCAACTCACAACTTCCATTCACCCTTCGAGGTCTTCGCCGCGACCCTCGCATCAGCAAGCCAACCTCAAGGCTCTAAACATTAATCCCGCTGTTGCGCTTCACCCTTGAAACCGCCAAGGGATTGGCTTCGCCACGGACTTGCGTATGTCGCCGGATTGGGACGTCGGTTGCTTTGCGTAGCCTCAATCGTCCTGGGTTCCCTTCGGCCGTTAGTTCACCAGTATCGCGGCCAATACCCAGTGGCGCGTTCCTTCACGATGGAAGTATCGCGCTCTGATCCATCGTGCGCCCTTGCACGGATGCCGCCCGCAGCACCACTTCCACAACGCCTGCCAGATGGCAGTGTCGACTGCGCTGTAGACTTCTTTCGAGACCACGTAACGATGATAGTTCGACCAGCCATCGATGATCGGGTTGAGCAGGCCGATGAGATTGACCTGTTTGGCCGATGCATTGTCCTTGATGACTGCGCGCACTTTCGTCAGAAACGTTCGAACAATTTTTTTTGATGGCTTGAGGAGTGGGCCGGCCCCGGCGAAAACCGGACACGAGGTAACGCTTAAACTTTGAGGTAGTCTTACGCCTATGTTTAAGCCCAGCTCTAACGTGGAACCCATTGAAGTTCTGACCCAGCCCGAACAGCGCCGCCGGCGCTCTGTCGATGAGAAGCTCGCGATAGTGCGCGAGACCTTCGAGCCCGGAGCAACCGTTTCCGGAGTTGCGCGTCGTCATCAGGTGAATGCAAACCAGGTGTTCGCCTGGCGCAAGCTCTATCAGGACGGAAGCCTGTCGGCAGTCAGTGCCGGCGAGCAGGTGGTGCCGGCATCCGACCTGGCCGAAGCGATGAAGCAGATTCGTGAACTCCAGCGACTGCTGGGCAAGAAGACGATGGAAGTGGAAATCCTCCGCGAAGCAGTGGAGTACGGCCGGGCAAAAAAATTGATTGCGCGCTCACCATTGCTGCCGGGGGAAATGGTATGAACGTCTCCCACCCGTGATCAGTGTGCTCAAGAAATGTGGACCCTCATGGGCCGACGGCATCAAAGTGCCCAATGTGGAAGATCATAAAGGTCTTCACAGGCAAACCGGAGGGTCCGTCATGAAGATTACGCCAGTCGGAGTTGACATCGCAAAGGCGGTGTTTCAGGTTCACTACATTGATACTGAAAGCGGAGAGATCGTGAACAGATCGATCAAGCGGGCCGCATTTCTGGAGCATTTCGCAAATCGCGAGCCTTGCATGATCGGCATGGAAGCCTGCGGGGGTGCGCAGCATTGGGCAAGACAACTCACGAAGCTGGGACATCATGTGAAGCTGATGCCTGCAAAGTTCGTGAAGGCGTTCAACGTCCGCAATAAGAACGACGCCGCTGACGCGCAGGCAATCTGGCTGGCCGTGCAGCAGCCTGGCAAGCCTGTGGCAGTCAAGACGGAAGCGCAGCAAGCGGTATTGGCGTTGCACCGCATGCGCCAGCAGTTGGTGAAATTCCGCACGATGCAGATCAACAGTCTGCGCGGCCTGCTGACCGAATATGGTGAAGTCATGGGCAAAGGCCGAACCGCGTTGGACAAAGCGATACCGGCGGTACTAGCCAGGGTCGCGGATCGGCTTCCAGCGGTCCTGATCGACACGTTACGCGAACAATGGAATGGTTTGCGGAAGCTCGACGACCAAGTTCGCGAGATAGAGCGGCGGCTTCGGCAATGGATGAAAGAGGACAAGGCAGTCAAGGCAATTGCCGCGATCCCGGGTGTTGGTGTGCTTACCGCAACAGCTGCAGTCGCAACGATGGGTGATGTAACCGCTTTCCGCTCCGGGCGAGAGTTTGCAGCGTGGATAGGTCTGGTTCCGAAGCAAACCGGATCTGGCGGGAAGGTGACATTACAGGGCATCAGCAAAAGGGGCGATACGTATCTGCGCACGTTGCTGATTCACGGCGCGCGCAGTGTGCTGGCACATGCGAAGGAGCCTAGTCCTTGGGTCGAGCAAATCAGAACACGCCGTCCGCCGAATGTAGTGACCGTGGCGCTCGCCAACAAGACTGCACGCATGATCTGGGCGATTCTTGCTCACGACCGACCGTATCAAAGGGAATATACAAGCCCGAAGCCGGCTTGAACATTACACGAGACATTAAATCTTCTACAGGATGATTCGTCGAAAGGTTGCGCAGGCAATCGAGCATGATGACAAAACAGGTCGGACCGGGACTCGTTAAACCTGAATCGGTCAGAGAGCTTCGAGCTCTTGGGGGAAATGAGGTGCGAGTCAGCGGATATCATCGGGGCCAGCGGTGGAACTGCACCGCAACAAGGCCGGATATAAAGGTGCAACCCATCCTGTCAGTCAACGCGCACGAATTCCTGCACAAACGGGAGACGTTCATATAACGACCGATGAAGACGGTCTGTGAAGTCCTGGGTGTGTCGCGCTCTCATCTTGCGGTGAAATCAAAGCGCGACGCTGAATGGGTCGACAAGCGCAAGACGCCCGCCCGTGACGACATACCGCTCGTTGCGGAGCTCCAGGGGCTGGTTGCTGATTTGCCTACTTACGGCTACCGGCGCGCCTGGGCCCTCCTACGCCGAAACCGGGACGCACAGGGGCAGCCCCGGGTTAATGCAAAACGGGTTTATCGGGTCATGCATACTCACGGCCTGCTGCTCGAGCGCCGCCCTCGACATCCCGAATCCAGGCGCCGGCACGATGGCAGGGTCGCGGTGGACCGGAGCAATGCGCGCTGGTGCTCGGACGGCTTCGAATTCCGTTGTGATGACGGCTCGCCGCTGCGCGTCATCTTTGCACTGGACTGCTGCGACCGTGAGGCCATGAGCTGGGCTGCGACCACTGGAGGCTATACCGGAGACATGGTGCGTGATGTCATGCTTCAGGCTGTAGAAAACCGTTTCGATGGTGCGTTGAAGGCCAACAACGAAATCGAATGGCTCAGCGACAACGGTTCCTGCTACATTGCCGAGGAGACGCTGACGTTCTCGAAAAAGGTGGGCCTGAAACCCATCACGACGCCGGTCAGAAGTCCGCAGAGCAACGGGATGGCCGAGAGCTTCGTCAAAACGATGAAGAGAGACTACGTCTCGTGGATGCCCAAGCCGGACGCGAGAACGGCGTTGCACAACCTGGCCATCGCGTTTGACCACTACAACGAATCCCATCCGCACAGCGCCCTGAAATACTGCTCACCACGCGAGTTTCGCCAGCGAGCAAATTCACCAACCTAAGCGTGACCGCATGTCCGGTCATGCAGGGGCAAGTCCAAGGAGTAGCTTGCCGTTCGGATATTTTCGAATGTTCTGCCCGAGGAAGTCGAACCCTTGCGAGATGTTTGTGATCCTGGTCTTTTCCGGGGAGAGCGTCAGTCCGCGTTCCTGCGGAAAGACCTCGACCACTGGCTTGACCTCGTCTTCCAGCAACTCTTTCGAGTAACCGGTGATCACAGAGTCATCGGCATAGCGAACCAGACTGAGGTAGCAATCAATGATGGACCACACCTGTAATCGGCTGCACCTGGAGTAGACAAATCGCAGTTGATCGGAGCGACATCAATAGGACTCGCATTCCTGGCGGAATCCGCGCGGCGAGATGGCAAAAGGAGAAAATAAGTAAATCAAGGCACTATAGTTTCACCGTCCTGCCATGAAAAGGCGTTATCTGTAGTCAGACGTGAAATTGGGCGCGAGATCGAGGATGATATGCAACACAATACTCGTAAATCCGAACAAGGTGACAGGGAGGATGGTCACAACAACGGAGACGTCGTCATGCTGCATATCGCTTCCGTATGCGAAAGGCCAAGCTCAAAGTCCGAGACGGACCACGCGGTCCCTATTGTGCAGTGGCACGAGAGCGTGCTTACCGGCATCTTCGAAATATCGAAGGTACTCACCGCCCCCTACCGGCTCGAAGTCACGTTGGCCAACGTCATCGATCTCCTGCAATCGTTTGTACAGATGCGGCTCGGTATCGTCTCTCTCTTCGACGATGATGGCGTACCGGACATTACCGTTGGCGCGGACTGGAGCGAAGGCAGCGATGAGCACTACCGGATGCGCCTGCCGCAGAACGCAATTGACCAGATCATGGCGACGGACAGGCCGCTCGTCGCCGAGAACATAGCGGTGCATTCGGGCTTCAGTGCCGCCGACATGGGCGTGCTCGGTGCTTCCGATAGCATGCGAGTGTCGTTCATCGGCGTTCCTATTCGCATCGACGCGAAAGTCGTGGGCACGCTGACCATCGACCGCATCCTGGATAATGGGGCGAACTTCCGGCTCGATTACGACGTGCGGCTGCTTACCATGATCGCCGACCTGGTGGGGCAGACGGTGAAGCTGCATCGCTTATTCAAGAGCGACCGCGAGCGACTGATGGCGGGGAGGGACGGGCTGCAAAAACAATTGTCCGAGCTCAAGTACCCTGCGCAGGAGCGTAAGAAGTTTCAGGTCGAGGGGATCATTGGCGACAGCCCGGCGCTGCGCGGCCTGCTCGAGAAGATCGCGGTGGTAGCCAAATCGAACAGCACAGTTCTGTTGCGCGGGGAATCCGGTACCGGGAAGGAGCTGGTCGCCAAGGCCCTTCACGAGCTCTCGCCGCGAGCCAAGCGGCCCTTCATCAAGCTCAATTGCGCGGCGCTCCCTGAGATGGTGCTGGAATCCGAATTGTTCGGTCACGAGAAGGGTGCGTTTACGAGCGCCTTCAATTCGCGCAAGGGGCGCTTCGAGCTCGCCGACAAGGGGACGCTGTTTCTGGACGAGATCGGCGAGATCTCGGCCTCGTTCCAGGCAAAGCTGCTGCGCGTCCTGCAGGAGCAAGAATTCGAGCGCGTCGGCAGCAACCAGACCATTAAGGTCGATGTTCGCGTGATTGCCGCCACGAATAAGAACCTGGAAGACGCGGTGGCAAGGAACGAGTTCCGCGCCGACCTTTATTATCGCATCAGCGTGGTTCCCTTGCTGCTGCCGCCGTTGCGTGAAAGGCGCAGTGATATTCCGCTGCTCGCCGTTGAGTTTCTCAAGAATTTCAACAGCGAGAACGGCCGTACGCTGACCTTCGATGCGAGTGCGATTGAAGTATTGATGAACTGCGGTTTTCCCGGCAATGTCCGCGAGCTCGAGAATTGCGTGCAGCGGACCGCGACCCTGGCGCCGGGACTATCGATCGTGAGAAACGACTTTGCCTGCTGCCACGGGCAGTGCCTTTCCGCGATGCTGTGGAAGAGCGGATCGGACGAGATGGCGCTGCAGCCTGGGCCGATCGTACCAGTGCAAGTGAAGCCGGGTACGCCCCCGGCTGAGGCTGCTACGTCGGGCGCAGTTGCGGTCCCGCCTGTCGGCAGCGAGCAGGCTCCGCTAGCGCCTGGCGGTGCAGCCCTCGGAAGTGGTGCGAAGATGACCAACCGCGAGCGTCTCATCGCCGCCATGGAAAGATCCGGCTGGGTGCAGGCAAGGGCGGCGCGACTGCTTGGACTGACGCCGCGCCAGATTGGCTACGCGCTAAGGAAATACGGTGTCGAGATCAAGCGTTTCTGAAAGCACTGTCGGACTTGCGGCGTGTCGGGGCCGCGACATCGCGACTGATGCGAATAGCTCGGACAAGTCAAGCCTGGGTTTGGCCGGACCTTGGCATGATCACGATCGGAAGCGGCCCCCGCGTCGGCGCCAATTCGGTAATCGTCGAGAACAGTCCGCCCGACCTCAGGGGCGGTCGGTATCTCGACTAAGGTGGTGCGAACGCGGCGCTGTCATCGCCGGGTCGACGGCCCTGTCGCGCTCGACCATCAGCTCACGCCGGATGCCGTCAGCGACACAAGCGGTGCTGTTCGATCGCGTTGAATTTCTGGAGACGCGCCCGGAGTCATATGCAGCGGCAGCTGCGCGATGCGGGCCTGCGAAGGGAATGCCGTCGCAAGCGATGGCAGCTCGCCGCAAGCTTGAGCGGGAGTTTTGATGATCACCTCCCGGTAACGAGATCACTTGACTGACATTCTCGGCCAGCTCAGCAAAGCCTCGCAGGCGAGGGCGGTTGAGTGCTCCTCGGTGTCGAGTAAAAACGGCTCTGTTGAAAGCGGAGTGGGGTGTGCCAAGAACGCGAGCATCAATCGACCGATGTTCGCGGAGCTTTACCAAAGATGAAGGAAGGCCCTTCGGAGTCGGCTTGCAGGAGCAGCAGTAAGGCTCGACGGTGGATCAAACTGATATTCGCCCTCAGGAAATCCAAACCCATCATGAACAGAATGTTGAAAGCCGGTCCCGATTGACATCCAGAGTCATATCAGCGAGGCGACTCTGTCGCGCGCCAACAAGATTGCGCGCCGTCTGGGCGCTGTGGGCAGATGACGGGGAGTTCCGGGCAGAAGACACATCTGCCGCTGCGGTTGCGTAGTCAGCCTGGCTGATAGCAAGACAGGAGCACCGCGTCGGGAAAGACGAGCACGTTCGCGCCCTGATCGCACGGGCCGAGACAGCCCGAATACGGGATCGGGACGGTATCGGGCGCCTGGCGTTTCTGCTGTTCCGCCCAGAAGGCCTTCAGCAGCGCGGTCGAGCCCTTGCCACCTGCGCAGGCGCCCCGCGGATGCGGCGGCGACCGGTTCTCGGTGCGAGCAAACACATGTCGTTCTGGTCTGGCCATGGCGTTGTTCCTCAACCGAACTTGAACAGGATGCCGTGACCACCGCGCGGGTAGTCCCACTCGATATTTTGGTGGTCGGTACAGAGGATGCGGCAACTGCCGCATTCGAGGCAGCCGTCGGTGATCAGCGTCACCGCGCCGTTGCCTTCGGCCTTGTAGCACGAGGCCGGGCAGACGAAGGTGCAACTCTTCGCGCTGCATTCGCTCTGGCAGACGTCGGCATCCTTGATGTGCACGTGCGGCCGTCCTGCATCGACGCGGTAACGGTTCTGGAACAGCTTTTCCTCTACGTTGACGGGTAGGGTGCTCATCGGAAGGCCCTCAGGAGTTTGTAGGCATCACTCACGATGCCGGAAAGCGAACGGGCTGTGCGGAAACTCGAAAAAATCTCGCGCTCCTTGCTTTTCTTGTCCTTACCGTCGACCGTGATCATCGTGCGCGCGGCGCGGGCCATGAGGTCGGGGTAGGTCGTGAAGAACTGCGGATTCTGGTGTAGCACGGCCGGCATGTCGCGGTACTTGTGCAGGTCTTTCATCACGAAGCTCTGATCGAGCGCGGCCTTGTAGGCCTTGAGCGTGCCGGCGCGGTAGCCGTGGCCCGCGGCTTTCGCGTGGATCACCGTTTCGGCGGCGAGGCGTCCCGTGGTCATCGCAAGATTCGATCCTTCTCGGTGCGCGGCGTTCACGAAACCGCCTGAATCGCCAACGATCATCCAGCCGTTGCCGTAGACCTGCGGGATTGCGTGAAAACCGCCTTCGGGAATCAGATGCGCGCAATACTCCTTCATCTCGCCGCCCGCAATCAGCGGTGCGATCGACGGGTGCTGCTTCATCTTTTCGAGGAGCACGTAGGGGCTCGTGCGGTTGGGGTTTTTCTTGAAGTCGCTCAGCATGCAGCCCACGCCTATGGTGAGCGATTCCTTGTTAGTATAGAGGAAGCCAGTGCCCATCATGCCGTCGGTGATCCTGCCGACCATCTCGATCACGACGCCGTCGTCCTCGCCGACGTTGAAGCGCTGGCGGATCGTCTCCTCTGGCATGAAGAGAATCTCCTTGACGGCGAGCGCAACGTTGCCGGCCCCGATCTCTCCATGAAAACCCGCCTTGCGCGCGAGCGTCGAATTCACGCCGTCGGCGAGCACCACCACGTCGGCATAGACATCGCCGTGCTCGCGGTCGCACTGCACGCCGACCACCCGGTCGCCATCCATGATCAGTTCCTTCACCGTGGTCTCGCAGAGCAGCAGTGCGCCGGCTTCGCGCACTTTCGATGAAAACCACCTGTCGAACTGCGCGCGGATGATCGTGTAGCGGTTATAGGGCGGCTTGTTGTAATCCTCGCTGCGCACATGTGTACCGACAAACGACGTATCGTCGAGCATCCACATCCGCTGCTCGATGATGTGGCGCTCCAGCGGCGCATCGTCGCGGAAGTCCGGGATGATCTCTTCGAGCGCCTTCGCGTACAGGATCGCACCCTGAACGTTTTTGCTGCCCGGATATTCGCCCCGCTCGATCTGCAGCACTTCCAGACCTGCCTTGGCCATCGTGTAAGCGGCAGCGTTGCCGGACGGACCGGCGCCGACCACAATCACATCGAACTGTGAAGGTTTTCTCATCGTGATTCTCCTCAGGCAGCCTGCTCGCGGCGCCGGGTCAAATGCTCCACAAAAGCCTGCTTCAGCGCGGGCAACACTTGCAACGCATTGCCGACAATCCCGTAGTGTGCAAAATCGAAGATGGGTGCGTTCGGATCGGTGTTGATCGCCACGATCACGTCTGCGCTTTCCATGCCCACGCGGTGCTGGATCGCGCCGGATATGCCGGCGGCGATGTAGAGCTTGGGCCGCACCGTCTTGCCGGTCTGTCCCACCTGGCGCTCCCCCTCAACCCAGCCGGCCTGCACGCATGGCCGGGTCGCACCCACTTCGCCGCCGAGCACGTTCGCCAGTTCGAACGCCAGCTGGAAGTTCTCCGGGCTCTTCAACCCCTTGCCGCCGCTCACGATCACATCGGCATAGGGCAGGTTGATCCGGTTGCTGCTCGCATCCGGGATAAAGTCGAGCAGCCTCGTGACGATGTCCGTCTCGATCATCCCCAGCGTTCCATGGACGATGTTGCCGGTGCGTTCGGCGTCGCGCAGCGGCATCGGCATCACGCGCGGGCGCACCGTCGCCATCTGCGGACGGTACGCGAGCGTCATGATCGTGCACAACAGCGAGCCGCCGAAGGTGGGGCGCGTCGCCGCCAGCGCCCGCGACGCGGGATCGATGTTGAGTTCGGTGCAATCGGCGGTCAGCCCGGTCAGCAAGGTCGTCGCTACGGAGCCGGCGAGGTCGCGGCCCATCGACGTCGCGCCCAGCAGCAGGATCTCGGGCTGATGCCGGTTGACGAGGTCGGTCAGCCCTTTCGTGAACGGCTCGTTGCGATAGCCTTGCAAGATCGGGTCGTGGACGATGTACGCATCGTCCGCGCCGTAAGTGAAGGCTTCTGCGGCGAACTGTTCGAGCGGTTCATTCGCGCCGCCGAGCACCGCGATGCCCACTCGGCTGCCGAGCGTGTCGGCCAATTTGCGCGCTTCACCGAGCAGTTCCCACGAGACGCTGTGCACGTGTCCACGGTCGTGCTCGATAAAGACCCAGACGCCTTTGTAGGCCTTCAGGTGTTCCGGCAGTTCGAGGTTGCGTCCTGCGCGGCCGGCGGGTTTCTTCGCGGGGGCGGCAGGTGCGTTCATGACCCCTCCTTCATCAGCAGGTCAGCTTCCAGGGTTGGATGGCGCGTGAAGATCTTTTGCAGCAGGTTCACCGACACGTCGCACAGACTCGATGCGTCGAGGTCGAGCATCTCCGCTTTCTCGCTGCGCGGCGTGGGTCCAAAGACTTTTCTGACCGCTGTCGGCGAGCCCTTCAGGCCGATCTTGCTGAGGTCTTCGATGCCGGCCTGTTCGCAGTTCCATTTGTGCACCGGATAGCCGGCCGCATGAATCATCGCGGGCAGCGTCGCAAAACGCAGTTCGTTGGTGTTCTCCAGCATTGTGATCAGGCACGGCAGCGCAGTCCTGAGCACCTGCACGCCGCCCTCAGCGCGTCGCTCGACAGTGATCGTGCGCGCATCGAGAACGGTCTCGACGATGCGCGACACGTAGGTCAGCAGTTGCAGCCCGAGGCGTTTCGCGATACCGGGGCCGACTTGCGCGGTGTCGCCGTCGATCGTCTGCTTGCCAGTGAACACGATGTCCACCGCCTGCTCCTTCGCGATCTGCTGGATACCCGCTGCCAGCGCGTACGACGTAGCGAGCGTATCCGCGCCAGCGAATGCACGGTCGGTGAGCAGCACGGCGTCGTCCGCGCCGAAGCTGATGCACTTGCGCAGCGCTTCCTCGGCCTGCGGCGGGCCCATGCAAAGCAACGTGACCTTGCCGCCGAAGCGGTCCTTCAGTCGCAGCGCCTCTTCGAGTGAAAACAGGTCATACGGGTTGACGATCGCCGGAACGCCCTGGCGCATGATCGTGTTGGTGACCGGATGAACGCGGATCTGCGTCGAGTCCGGGACCTGCTTGATGCAGACGACAATGTGCATGGTCTTAACGATGTGCATGGTCTTGCTCCGCCTGTCAGGCAAGGGTGCGCGCGGGCAGCGACGCGCGCAGACTGTCGAGTGAAACGTGCTGCCGCCCATTTGTGTCCCGGAACATCTTGAACACTTTTTCCTGCGCCGGCGTGGAGGTGACGAAGTCGCCGTAAGCCTTCAGCAGCAGCGCGTGATATGACGCGAACAGGGCGGTTTCGTCGCCTTCCGGCAGCGCGTCCTGTTGCTGGATGTACTGAAAGAAGCGCTTGAGGATGTGCAGTCGACTCACGTTGACGACCTTCTGGTCGAACGGAATGCCGAAGAACTGCAGGAAGTCCTCGGCTGAGGACAGCGCCTTGAGTTGCTGGATAAAGCTTTCCATCGCGTTTACTCCTTGCAAGCGGATCAGGATAGGTGTGGACAGAACGTCGGCTCGGCGAAGTACTTGTCGCAGGCGCCGCTGGTGGCGCACGGCGTCGTCGTGCCCGACTGTTCGGGTCGCGCGACGCACTTCGTGAAGCCGACCACAACGCCGCTCATGACAATTCTCCGACGGTGTAGCGCAACTCGATCAGGAAGCGATACAGGTCGGCGGCGCTGGGCGTTTGCTTGTGCTGGGTGGCATGGTGGCGGATACGGGTCAGCAGCAGCACGAGCAGCTTTTCACTGACGGCCAGGCCGAGCGCGTCATAAGCCCGGCGCACGCTTTGCGAACCCGAATGCTTGCCGAGCACGACCGAGCGTTCGCGACCGAGTTCGGCGGGATCGAAGCTCTCGTAGGTCGATGCATTCTTCGCGAGCCCGTCTGTGTGGATGCCGGACTCGTGCGTGAATACGCTGGCGCCGACAATGCTTTTGTTCAGCGCGACCGGGCGTCCTGACGCACGTTCGACAAGCCGCGAGATGCTCAACAGCGCGGTCGCGTCGACGCCGGTGTTGCGACCCATGATATGGCGCACGCCCATTACGATCTCCTCCAGCGCGGCATTTCCGGCGCGTTCGCCGAGACCATTGACAGTGGTGTTGGCGTGGGTTGCGCCGGCGCGCAGTGCGGCAAGGGTGTTCGCGGTCGCGAGTCCGAGGTCGTTGTGCGCGTGGATTTCGATTTCCAGATCGACTGCGTCGTGCAATCGCGCAATCGCTTCATAGGTCGAAAATGGATCGAGGACGCCGAGCGTGTCCGCAAAGCGGATGCGTTGCGCACCGCACTGTTGCGCGTGCCGCGCCACGTCGGCAAGGAACGAGGGGTCCGCGCGCGAGGCATCCTCCGCGCCCAGCGAAACCTTGCGGCCGCTTTTGACGGCGGCGCTGATCACGCGATTCACCTGCGCGAGCACCCACGAGCGCGGCTGGTGCAATTTGTGTTGAAGGTGGATATCGGACACGGGAATGGACAGGTGAATGATGTCGGGATTGCAGCACAAGGCCGACGCCAGGTCCGCGTCGGTGAGACGGCCCCAGACCATCAGATCGGCGTCGAGATTCAGCGCGACGATGGTCTGGATGCAATCGATTTCCTCGGCACCCATCGCGGGGATACCGATTTCCAGTTCGGGTACGCCGGCGCTTGAGAGCGCCTCGGCAATCGCGCATTTTTCGGCAACCGTGAATGCGACGCCAGCGGTCTGTTCGCCGTCGCGCAGTGTGGTGTCGTTGATGATCGGATTCGACACGGAAAGTTGTCCTTTAGGCATTTGATCATACGGTTTGCAAGTACTGTGCCATGCGCGGCTAGTGCGAATAGCCGCTTGCTGCGGGGCTTTCCGGTGTTCGCTGGCGCTGTGATGAAGCGGTTCCAACGAAGACCTGTCGCGAATGTCCTGTTTCGAACGGCCAGGTGTAGCGATGAATACGGCGCTGCAGAAAGCGATGCGCGATGCGATGGGCGTGGTCAGCCAGGATGTGCGGATGCGGTCGGCGCGATGCAAACGCTGTAGGGATTGGCTATCCATAGCGACCGCGATGCGGGAAGATAAACACAGGCGGCGGCTATCCGCGCGGCTATGCGCTCGCGGCGATTGACCGCTATGGCGCTTGAAGAGGCCGCACAGCGCTAAGGACGCATGCCCTCAATGCTCACGCGCGAGGTCGCGCGTATGTGGCGGCAGTTCGATCGTCAGGTCGGCGTCGCAGCTTCACGCAGCACGCGAGACGCGATTGCACGTCAACGCCCCACGCATTGTCGAACTGGTTGTTCTCCTCGTCGTCGGGAGGCGCCAGTCAGTGAGATTTTCATGATTGCCTCACACGGAAAACGAATTGCCGCAGCCACAGGTGCTCTGCGCATTGGGGTTGTGAATGACGAAGCGCGAACCTTCCAGGCCGTCTTCGTAGTCGACGCACGCGCCGGGCAGGTATTGCTGGCTCATCGAATCGACCAGCAGCGTGACGCCGTCCGTGACGGTCTGCATGTCGTCGTCCGCCACCTGGTCGTCGAACGCGAAGCCGTACTGCAAGCCCGAACAGCCGCCGCCGGACACGTATAGCCGCAGTTTCAGGTTGGGATTGCCTTCTTCCTCGATCAGCGAGGCCACTTTCGCAGCGGCCTGAGGCGTGAATTCGAGTAGGCCGGGCATGACGCCGGGTGTGGCGGAAGCCGGTTGGGTGAGCGTTTCCATGGAGGTTCCTCTCAGGCTTGAATGGACTCACTTCGGGTTAGACGAGCAGGTCGGTTGCTCGGCGAGTTACAGGTCGTCGGCTGCTGCGCCTCGAATCGTCTGGCGCGAGCGAAAGTCAGACACGGCCGCCTTGATCGCGTCCTCGGCAAGAACCGAGCATTGGATCTCGACCGGCGGCAATGGCAGTTCCTCGACGATCTGATGCGTGTACAACGTCCCCGAGCGCATGCTGCGCTCGTGGACGCCGCCGTGCATTTGGCACGCGATCCGCATGCGCGGCCGGAGCTCCGCGTACAGCGCGCCAATGCCTTTGGGGCCGTCGATCTTGTGAGCCGAGAACGACATCAGATCGACCGGCAAAGCGGCGAGATCGATCGGCACCTTGCTGGCGGCCTGCGCGGCACATGTGCGGCAGGATGCCCCGGGCGCGGCAGAGCGCGCCGATTGCGGCGATGTCCTGGATCACGCCCGTCTCGTTGTTGACGAACATCACCGACGCAAGCACGGCGCCCGGCTGGAGCGTTGCTTCGAACACGGCGAGGTCCACGAGACCGCTTTCTTGCACCGGCAACACTGTGATCTCCAAGCCATCGCGATCAAGTTCGAGCATCGCGCCGAGCACCGACTGGTGCTCGGTCGTGAGCGTCACCAGGGGATTGCCTTTGGCGCGATGAAGGTGCGCGGCACCCTTGATCGCGAGGTTATTCGATTCCGTCGCTCCGGAGGTCCAGACAATCTCGTGCGGGTCCCCGTTGACGAGCGAGCTGACCTGCTCGCGGGCCGGTTCCACCGCTTCTTCGCCGACCCAGCCGTAGGCATGCGAACGGCTGGCGGAATTGCCGTACATCTCGGTCCGGTAAGGCAGCATGCGTCTGATCACGCGCGGATCGACCGGCGTGGTGGCGACATGATCCAGATGCACCGGGTTGGCGCCGCGCGGATGCAGGCCGGTACTGACGCGTTGGAAATCCGACATCGCAGGCTCCTGAAAGCGGGTAATGCGACCTTCATGGCAACTTCCATGCCAGTGGATTTTCACGCTGTAGTGGCCTCTTTCAGCTGGGCCGCTGTTGTTTCGCTGTTGTTTTTGTGTCGATGCGCCCGACGAGCGAAGATTGCCGCCGTTCCTTTTGTCTGATTTGTCGTTACGCGCGCGGGATTCACATGTGTCTTTGCATCGATCGTGCGCCTTGCGCTGGTACATCGAAAGCGCGCAGCGCACGAAGGGGAAGATAATGGTGAACATTCAGGCAAGCGTTGCCCGGCAAGCGCTGGACGGCGTCTACGAGGTGAGAAGACGCTGGTTTCGTCGGTCGATGTGGCGAAAGCCTTCCGCGAGTCCCTGAACTATCTTGTGCAGACGATGGAGTGGCGGCGCGCCTTCGTGGTGCTGGCCGAACCGGACGGGCAACTGCGCGGCCTGAGCGCTACGGGTCTTTCGCGTGACGAGCAGCAGCGTCTTCAGTTCCTGCCCGGCGAAGGCACCGGCGGCCGCGCGCGAAGGAGCGGCATTGGGGTGATCGTGCCCAACGTGAACGATGAACCGGCTCTACTGTTTGCATGGGTGGCGCGGACCAGATACCGGGGCGTGCATCGCCATGCTCGCGACGCCAATCCACGCCGACCGGCGCACTCTCGGCGTGCTCGCTGTCGATTGCGTGAACCCCGATGCAAGCCGGCTGTTTGCCGACGACCTGCATCCGGTGATGATTGTCGCGACCCTGACGGGGCAGGCGTTGCTACTCCAGCGCAGCGTATGAGCGGCGCACGACAGCATGCAGGATGACGTCGGGCGCATGCGAAAGGCGATCAAGCCCACTTAACAGATCGATCAGGTGTCGGTGTGTCGGCGGCGATGCAGGCGGTGTTCGCTCAGGGGCGGACGACCACACGTTCGCGACATCGCAAGCCGGGGAAGCCAGGGGGTGAACGCGAACGATTGATCTGGGCGATGGAACGCTGCGGCTCGGTCCAGGAAGGCGGCGCGCTTGCTGGGGATCACACCCCGGCAGATGGGCTATGCGCTGCATAAATGCTCTGTTGAGGTTCGCCGAATCTGGCCAGGATAGAGAATGCTTCGCCTGCCCAGTTTGTGCGGGTCCATCTCGCTGGTTCAGAACATGCTGTCCGGGTCGTGTGAGATTTGTCGCAACACCGACACGACGCAACGAAATTGTAGGGATACGTCGCGCGCCGGGATCAAACAGAACTGCGAAATATATCCTAACTCGTTGATTCCTGGCGTTCTTGTCGAGTGGCATGGATCTGGCTCTATGGCTTGCGCGCGGCCGCCGTTGGTTGCGAGGAGATATCCATGCAAGCGAGTTCAAATGCGAGCGACTTGGCCGCAACCGCCTATATCAGCATCGGGCAGATTAAACCTCTCGGCGCGAAGAGCGAAGACCCGTCCACCGGTGGCGGCTGCGGCACGCACGGTGGCGAGGGTAAGGCCAGTTGCGGCGCGCCGGGTAGTCTCGACGACTTGCCGCCGGACATCTGGGAGAAGGTCAAGAATCACCCGTGCTACTCGGAAGAAGCCCATCATCACTATGCGCGCATGCATGTGGCGGTGGCGCCGGCTTGCAACGTCCAGTGCAACTACTGCAACCGCAAATACGACTGCGCGAACGAGTCGCGTCCCGGCGTGGTCTCTCAGAAGCTAACGCCGCAACAGGCAGTGAAGAAGGTCGTGGCCATCGCAAGCGAGATTCCCCAGATGACGGTGCTTGGCATCGCCGGTCCCGGTGATTCGCTGGCGAGCCCGAAGAAGACCTTCGAGACGTTCCGGATGCTGCAGGAACAGGCGCCGGACATCAAGCTGTGCCTGTCGACCAATGGCTTGGCGTTGCCCGACCTCGTGGACGAAATCTGCAAGTACAACATCGACCACGTGACAATTACCATCAACATGGTCGACCCGGCGGTGGGCGAGAAAATCTATCCGTGGATTTTCTGGAAGCACAAGCGCGTGATCGGTTACGAAGCAGCCCGCATCCTTCATGACCGGCAGATGAAGGGTCTCGAGATGCTCACCGCACGCGGCGTGCTGACCAAGATCAACTCGGTGCTGATTCCAGGCATCAACGAGGAGCACCTGATCGAGGTCAACCGCGACGTCAAGAAACGCGGCGCGTTCCTGCATAACATCATGCCGCTGATCTCGGAGCCCGAGCACGGCACTCACTTTGGCCTGAGCGGCCAGCGCGGACCGACTGCGCAGGAACTCAAGGCCGTGCAGGACGCCTGCATGGGCGGCGCCAACCTGATGCGTCATTGCCGCCAGTGCCGCGCGGATGCGGTTGGCCTGCTGGGCGAGGACCGCAGCGAGGATTTCACGCTCGACAAGATCGAGCAGATGGAAGTGGTCTACGACCTCGACCGCCGCCGTGAATATCAGCAGCGCGTCGAAGCCGAGCGTCAGGCGCAGCACGACGCGAAGCAAGAAGCGCTGGCTGTCTCTCGCGAGATCGACGTCGCCGACGACATGAAGGTGCTGGTCGCGGTCGCAACGAAGGGCGGCGGCCGGGTCAACGAGCACTTCGGCCACGTCACGGAGTTTCAGATCTTCGAGGTCTCGGCAGCCGAAGCGCTGTTCGTCGGCCATCGCCGGGTGGACCTGTATTGCCGGGGCGGTTACGGCGACGACGAGCAACTACCGTCGGTCGTGCGTGCGCTCCACGACTGCCACGCGGTGCTGGTCGCGAAGATCGGCGCCTGCCCGAAAGACGAACTGGCGCAAGCGGGCATCGAGCCGGTCGATCAGTACGTCGGCGAATTTATCGAAAAAGCAGTGCTTGCTTGGTTCAACGACTACCGCAGTCGCATCGCCAGCGGCGCCATCGTGCACCGGGACCGCGGCGATGCTTCGATCCGCCAGGGTGCTTACACGTCGTCAGCCTCAGCGGCGTGACACCCCACCCCCTTCCAGACAGGACAACAGGAGAGCCTCCATGCCTCTGAAGATTATTGCGTCCACCTGTACGGGATGCTCGGCCTGCGAACCGGAATGCCCCAATGTCGCGATCAGCGAGAAAGGCGGCGTGTTCGCGATCGACCCCAAGAAATGCACCGAATGCGAAGGCCACTTCGACGACCCGCAGTGCGTCGCCGTGTGTCCCGTGGACGGCTGCATCGTTCAGGTTTGAGTCTGGCTCGTGGCCGGGCCGGCCATTCATCCATCAGGAGACTACGCATCATGCTGTCCAACGTAACTGTTACGAGCGCCGCCGAGAAGTTCATGCGTCGTATCGTGCGCTTTTCGGGCCTGCCGGCTGGCGCCGGCTTTCGTCTGGTGGTGAGCGCCGGCGGCTGTTCCGGCTATACCGCGAAATTCACCGCCGAGCCGGCGCTGCAACCAGGCGAGCAGGAACTCGACATCAACGGCCTGCGCGTATTCCTGCCGGCTGAGAGCCGGCTGATGCTCGAAGGCATAACGATCGATTTCGCCGACACGCCAACCCAGTCCGGCTTGATCTTCTTCAATCCGAACCAGGCCGCTTGTGGTTGCAGCAGTAGTGCGGAGTCGGCGCCCCCAGGCGTGGCGACCATCGATGTCAGCGCGATTGGCCGCGGGCGGCCGCCGCTGCCGCGTCAGATCACCTGAAGAGGAGCGATGGCGATGGAGTCCGGCGACCGTGCCCTCGACGACGCAATGACCGCGTTTGCGCAGAGCGCGATTGGCGGCGGCTTGCCGTCAGGCGTCAATGCATTGATCGCCGAGGCGGGTCGGTTGCGCGAGCGCCCCGACGAGGCGCTCGCGCTGTTGCAACGCGCCCGCGCCGCCGCGCCGCGCCATCCGGTGCCGTTGATCGCGCTGTACCGTTTTTACTTCTACGGCCATCAATTGGCGCAGGCGCGTGCGATCGGCGAAGACGCGCTGGCGGTCGCCCGTACCGCGCTGGGCTCAAATGTCGGCGACGAACCGCTTGCGGCCGCGATCGTGACCACGCGTTATGACGCGGCTGCGCGTTTTTATCTGTTCACTCTGAAAGGCCTCGTGTACCTCAACATGCGTCTCGGCGACTTTGAAGAAGCGCGCACGCTACTGCGCGAATTGCGCCGGCTCGATCCCGAAGACCGGGTGGGGGGCGCGCTGCTTTCGCATGTCTTGGATCGTCATGAGACCGGCGCCGGGTCCCACGATGCAATGGATGCGCTGAGTGCGTATCCGACGCGCGGCTGGATGGGGACCCAACCATGAGCGTAGAGAACGTGCGCGTACCAGGCGGCGACATTGCACCGCGCCACTGGCAGGGCGGCCCGCTCGACTGCGCCGGCTGCGGGTACGTGCGGTTCCGCGAGTTGCCGGCAGAGCACGGTTGCGGGCCAGGTCACGCGTGCATGCAGGATGCGTACGCGCGCCGCATTGAGCGCTTCTTTCACTGGCATCCTGAACTGGCCAACAAGCAGCTTGCGCATCCGTACTTCGAGGTGCGCGCAATCGCCGCGAGTCACACCGATGTGTTTTGTCTGCCCGCATTGCTCGGCGACCCGGACGAGATGGTCCGGCTGCAGCTCGCGTTGCGATTGCCGCAGGCGCAACTGGCGCGCTTGATCTACGATCCGCATCGCGAGGTGCGGATTCGCGTGGCGCAGCGCGTGTCGCCTGCTGCATTGGTCGGCATGCGGGGCGATTCCGACTACGGCATGCGCAAGTGGGTGGTGCAGCGTCTGCCGCTCGCGCTGCTGCCGCAGATGATCGGCGACGCTGATCGCGTAGTCCGGATGCGACTGGCCGAGCGTCTTGATATGCCCGCGCTGCTGCGTATTGCCGACGACAGCGAGGCCGAGGTACGCCGCATCGTCGCTGAGCGTCTGCCCGCGACGCTGCTATCGCGCCTCGCGTTCGATCCCGATTGGCGAGTGCGCTGGGAAGTCGCGCGGCGCGGCGCTGGCGAAATCGTGGCGTCGCTGGTGGATGACGTTGACGAAGTGGTGCGCGCGCCTCGCGCGGAAGCGCCGGCAGCGGGCGAGGTCGCGAACCTGATGACCACCGGACAGACGCAACGATCAGCAGGAGTGAAGCATGGCTGACATCAACCGCGACGACGACCTGATCGAGGTCGCGTTTCCTCCGCGCTTCAACTACGGCGAGCGCGTGATCGCACGCTCGGTGATCCGCAACGACGGTACGTACAACGGCAAGGACATCGGCGAAGTGCTGGTGAACAAGGGCGAGTTCGGCTACGTCACCAGCATCGACACCTTCCTTCAGCGGTTCTATATCTACGCGGTGGATTTCGTCGAGAGCGGCCACCGTGTCGGCATGCGCGCGAAAGAGCTATGCACGCTGGACAACCTGCCGGACGACGTGCTGCAAGGCTTCGGCGAGCGGGCCGAAGCGCTGCACAAGATCGGCACGCGGGTCCAGCCGGAAACGTCGCAACCGCAGGAGCCGTCAGCATGAGTATCGAACCGGTTCAGCCTGCTTATCAGTGGGGCATGCGCGTGATCGCGCTGGATGACCTGTGCAACGACGGCAGCTTTCCGGAGCGCGGCCAGGACGATTGTCTGGCCGAGGCGGGTACGGTCGGCGAAATCGTCAACGTCGGCCAGGTGGTTGAGAGCGGCGAGCCGGTCTATCTGGTGGAGTTCGGCAACTGTGTCGTCGGATGCAAGGAGAATGAAATCGCGCCCGCGCCCGCCGGCCTGCTACCCGAAGAAGGAGCCATGTCATGACGGTTCAGGCGAGCGCGCCAGAAGCGGCGCCGCCGCGCGACGGTT
The DNA here is from genome assembly GCF_003634845.1 of Paraburkholderia sp. RAU2J. Lineage (NCBI taxonomy): Bacteria > Pseudomonadati > Pseudomonadota > Betaproteobacteria > Burkholderiales > Burkholderiaceae > Paraburkholderia > Paraburkholderia sp. RAU2J. Next base: position 151,496 of record NZ_RBXG01000004.1, on the reverse strand, counting down.
TGCGCGCGGGCCGCCCGTTCGACCTGACCCAGCGCCAGATCGAGCAAGCGTTGCGCGAGCGTACCCGCTACCGCTATGTGGTGCCGCGCGTGCTGCGCGATGGGCAGGGGTTCCGTGTCGAGAGCCCGTGCTGCTCCCGCAATGTCGACGCGAATGGCGGGCTCATCGACATAGCCTGGCTCACGCGCGATGAAGACGGTATGTGGCACCTCAGCGCGCGCGATCATGCGTCGCACCGATGGATGCCCCAGCATGAGAGCACCGATCTGGCCGAGCTGCTGGACACGCTGTGCATCGATCGCGAATGCGTGTTCTGGCCGTGAAGCAAACTAACGGAGCGGGCGACGATCTATCTCGACCACAACGCGACCATGCCGCCAGCCTCCGCCGTGGCAGGCGATGCTGTCCATCCTGACGGATGTGTGGGGCAACGCGTCGTCGCAGCATGCCGTCGGGCAGCAGGCGAAGGGCACGCTCGCTGCGGCCCGCGCGACGATCGCGCGAGCGCTCGGTTGCAAGCCCACAGAGTTGATCTTCGCCAGTGGTGCCACCGAAGCCAATCACCTGGCCGTGTGCGGGCTGCACGCGGCGGCGCCGGAGGGCCGGCACCGTGGCGTATTCAGCGCGATCGAACATGCAGCGCACCTGAAGCTGGCGCGTGCGCTGGCTGCACGCGGCGGTGCGGCTGTCGCTCGGCGAAATCACTACGGCGCAGGACATTGAGTACGTGCTCGCCCATCTGCCACCGTTGCTTCGTCCACTGCTGGAGGAAGCAGCGCATTCCGCTTGAACCTGTCATCAATCTCCGGAGTCCGCAACCATGAAAGTCATGATCCGCAAGGACAGCAAGGGCGCGCTGAGCGCCTACGTGCCAAAGAAGGACCTGGAAGAGCCCATTGTCGCGATGGCGCAGCCCGGGATGTGGGGCGGTCTCGTCACGCTCGCGAACGGCTGGCAACTCGAATTGCCCGCGATGGCCGACGATACGCCGCTGCCGATCACGGTCGAAGCCCGGCGCATTGCTGGCGTGGAGGAGTGAGATGAGCCTGAACGCCGAGCAATTGGACTTCGCGGCGGACCTGCTCCGCACGGCACCGACGCTACGCGACGCCGCCGCGCAATGGCACGAACGTTATCCCGAGGTGCGCACAATGCATGTCAGCGCAACGGTGATGCGCGACGAGACAGCAGCGCTTCGGTTCGGTGTGCGCAGTATCTATTTCGCGATGTCGGCCGGGCATTGCAGGTCCATCACGCAGCGGCCTGAAGAGGCCGATGCGTTGATCCTGACCGAGGAGAAGGCGCATGGAAATCGATGAGATCGCGCTGAGCGAACCGGCTTGCGCCGCGCGCGAGATCGATCTCGTCAACGCGGTGCTGCAATCCTCGCGTTGGAGCGACGGGCCGATGCTTGATTCGTTCGAGCGCGCGTTTGCGGGCTGGGTTGGCCGGGAGTATGCGGTCGCGGTCGCGAGCGGCACGATCGCCACCTGGATTGCGTTGCGCGCGATGGGGATCGGCCCGGGAGACGAGGTGGTCTGCGCGTCGCACGCCTGGCATCAGGTGGCGCAGGCGATCACGCTGGCGGGAGCCGTGCCGGTGTTCGCCGACATCGACTACTGGAGCGGTTGTCTGAGCGCCGAAAAAGCCGCGCAGAAGATCGGCCCTCGCACGCGCGCGATCCTCGCCGGCAACACCAACGGCCACCCGGCCGCGTGGGCGCTGCTGCGCGAACTGGCCGACGCGCAGCGCTTGCGGCTGATCGAAGACAGTACTGAGGCGTTGGGCTCGCGCTACCGGGGCCGCAACGTGGGCTGTTTCGGCGACGTATCTGTGTTCGACTTCTCCAGCCCGTCCGCGCTGTGCACAGGAGCGGGCGGCATGCTTGTCACCGACGATGACGAACTCGTCCATGAACTGCGCTATCTGCGCGAGCGGCGCGTCACGGACCGCGCGTCCGTCTCGGTCGGCTCGTGGGTGCCGCTGCAGGCGGGCATCAGTGATCTGACCGCCGCGCTCGGTCTCGCGCAACTGGCCGAACTCGACACGCGCCTCGCGCAGCGAAAGCAGGTCGAGACCTGGTATCACGAAGAGATGCAAAGCTTCGAAGGGATCAAGCCGGCCTACGTGGCCGAGGACGTCGAAGAAGTGCACTGGATGCTCTATGTTGTGCATTTGGGCAAGCGTTTTACGCAGAGCGCGCGCGCCCAGATGATCGACGACATGAAATCTTGCGGCATTGAGACGGTGGCCTACAGCCATCCGCTGCATCAGCAGTTTCACTACATGAACGCGGGCGATGCGATCGGCCGCAAGAGCGGCCTGTTGCCCGACACCGAGCGCATCGGCGATCGCGCGCTGGCGCTGCCGCTGCACACGCTGCTCGACACCGACCAGGTCAAGTACATCGTCAAGACGCTGAAAGACACCGCGACCAACGTGGGCGCCGGCGCCGCCATTTATCTGTGAGGCGCACTCCATGACCGTTTCAGTCCAGACCATCGCCGAACGCCTGTGTGCGGGCGGCGTCATTCCGTTGTTTCTGGGCTGCCGTTTCGATGACCAGCTCACACGCAGTTTCGCGCGCCAGATCATGAAGCGCTCCTCCGACATGCACTGGGCCGTGCTGCCCGACGAACCGACGCGTATGGAGGCGCGCTTTCTCGAAGAGCAGGGCATCACGTGCATCGCGATGCCGCTGGGCGGGTTCGCCGAAGCGTTGGTGGATGCCTTGCAACCCGCACTGGCCGCGTGAAGCGTGGCCGCTATTCATCGTTCTTCATCCGTAGCCTTTTATCAAGATCGCCATCATGACCACACTGACCGTACTGCCTTCGGGCAAGACCTACGACGTTGCCGCCGGCGCGACCCTGCTGCAGGCACTGCTCGCCGTAGGCGAGAGCATCGAGCACAAGTGCAACGGCAAGGCCGACTGCGGAACTTGCCACCTGTTCGTACAGGAAGGGCGCACGAGCCTGTCGAAGATCCAGCGGCTCGAAAACGACAAGCTCGATAGGCTCGTCGGCATCGGCTCCAAGTTGCGCCTCGCCTGTCAAGCCGTGCTGGCCGCAGAGCCGGTGACCATCGAACTGCTGACTTCGTCTGAGCGGCGAGATGACCGCGGTCGAATCGCTGGTGGTCGACGTGGCCATCGTCGGCGCGGGTCTAGGCGGCCTCGCGCTGGCGCGCGTACTGCATGCGCAGGACGTTTCCGTCGTGGTCATCGAAGCGCGCGAGGGCGGCCGTGCTGACGCAATGTTGCGAAGCCACCGGCCAGACGCTGGGCCTCGTTCCGGCCTGGTTCTGGACCGATGCGGAGCCACCCATCACCGCGCTGCTCGACGAACTCGAACTGGGTATGCCGAGCGTGCGGCAGCACGACCCCGGCGATGCGCGTTGGCTCACCGACCCGAACCGCGAACCGCAGCGGCGCGAGGGGCCGCTTGGGACGCATGCCGGGGCGCGCCGCATCGCAGGCGGGACGGCGCGTCTGGTCGATACGCAGGCTGCCGCGCTTCCGGCAGCCTGCGTGCGGACCGGCAGCGCGTTGCTGATGCTGCGTGACCGCGGCGCCTAGCTTGAACTGCAAACCGGAAGTAGCGCTGCGACACGCGTGCTGCGTGCCCGCCGGGCGGTACTCGCGTTGCCGCAGCGGCTGGTGGCGGCGCAGGTCAGGTTCGATCCGCCGCTGCCCGCGCTGCTTGCTGACGCGCTCGCGGCCACACTGACCCTGCTGAGCGCGGCGCTGGCGTTCAACAACACGTCCTGCGCGTTGTCGAACTTCCCTGACGAGCACCAGCCGGACGCGGCGCTGCTACGTGCGATCGCGCTCGAATTGAACGCGCGTCTCGTGCATGCCTGTCCGGACAACGATCCTGCGGCCGTGCCGGCATGACCCGCAGCGCCGCTATCGAAACCAGCGCGCGGCTGGCGATCATCGAGCGGGCCGGCACGGCGCCGATGATCCTGACCGAAGGCGTGGATCCGGGTAGCGTCGAGATACGGGCAGATGCCCTTCGCGCGTTCCAGCAGGCTGTCGGCGGTGGCCTGATCCAGCGTGCCGGCCATGAAGACGGTGAGACTGAGTGCCATCCCGTAGGCGCCCTCGAGGTTCATATACATCGACAGCGCGATTCCCCGTTCGGCTCAGCGCAGCAGCTTGCGGCGCTCGGCGGCCGAATAGTTGCTAAGGTGCCCTTCGCGCGCCGCCTGACGCCGCGCGCAGGAAATGATCGCGCGGCTCTTGCCGGGCGAGGCCGGCGCGCTGACCTGCTTGTCCAGCGCGGTGCCGCCGCATTGCGGGCAGACGGGCGTGTGGCCGGCGCGCACCAGCGTTTCGAATACGTGGCCGCAGGCCGCGCAGCGGTAGTCGTACAGGGGCATAGTGATCAGATCTCCGTTTCAGGTGGATGGGGCGCAGCGGATCGCCCGTTGGTGCGAGCTGTGGTCCGTCATTGCGGCGCAGCCTTCGTGCGGCATGTCCGGGGCCGGTGCGTGCGCGCCGAGCCCGATCCAGGTGTGCACCAAGGCCACATTGAAGCCGACCATGCGGCGCTCGTCGCATTGCATCAGCAGCCGGCGGATCAGCAGCGGCTCGGCCAGCAACAGCGCCAGCGCGACGTTGGCGTCGATCGTTTCCGGCACCACTTCGCTCGACTTGATGCGCGGTGCCGCGCGGTAGAACCTCTCGCTGACCGGCCGCGGCGCCATGAAGGCCCGCAGCGTGCGGCGATCCAGAGCCAGCTCAGTAGGTTGCGCCCGTCGAGTGTGTGGCCGGCTATGCGCAAAAGGGCTTTCTGGCGCGCATTGCCGGAGCAGCCGGGTTTTCGGGTGAGGTGGGCCATTGTCGGGGTTCTCAGGTTTGACGCAGCAGTTGCAGGCAGTCGAGGCTGGCCGCCATGTCGATGGCAGTGAAATCGTCCTGGTAACGCACAGCCGGATCGGCGCCCAGCCCGAGCAGCGTGCGCACTTAACAACGGAACCGGACACTAGCTGCGCTCGCTAGAAATTCATCCCGACGCCTATTCCCAGTACCAGTGGGTCGATGTCCAGTCGGCCCAATGAACTGCCGCCGACCGAGGCGTCGGTGTGCATCCAGATCTTCTTGATATCCGCGTTGAGAAAGACGGTCTTCGTGATCTGCACGTCGACGCTAGCCTGCACCGGACCGAAGCTGCGGCGTGACACCTGGATGCCTTCGGGGCCCGCGCTCAGGCCGTCGTTGTAGAAGTACGTGTAGTTGACTCCCGCGCCGATATACGGTCGGATCATGCCAGCATGGTTGAAGTGATATTGCAGCAGCAGCGTCGGTGGCAGCAGCCCGCACTTCGAACAAACCGGTAGCGCACAGGCTTGCCACGATCATCACGGCCTTAATCATGTGCTTCATCGCTTTCCCTTGTTGATGTATGCGGGGAATTGTCGACGCGCAAATCAGGGCTGCCCTTGCGTAGGATCAACCGGTCCCGAGCCCGAAGTCAAGATGCGACATCGGGTCACGCGTCGGAACGTCGAGATAGCGGGAGACTTGAGGCTGATGGCATGGACTCCCGCCCCCTTCGGGGCGACACTTACCTCACCAATTCCCGGGAGAACGTCAATGCCTGCACTTACCATTGGCCTGGATGTCGCGAAAAACGTGTTTCAGATTCATGGCGTCGATCGCCATAGCAAAACGGTAATACAGCGGAAACTTCGCCGAGCTGAGGTGTTGAAGTTCTTCGCAAAAGTGGAATCCAGTCTGGTCGGTATCGAGGCCTGTCACGGCTCCCATTTCTGGGCCCGTGAGCTAACCTCGTTGGGACACACGGTCCGCCTGCTGCCGACACAATATGTGAAGCCGTTTCTGCTCGGTGGCAAGAACGACGCGAATGACGCGGCGGCGATTTGCGCGGCAGTGACGCGCTCAGGCATTCACTTCGTTGCGATCAAGAGCGCTGAACAGCAGTCGCTGCAGTCGGTTCATCGCATGCGCCAACGGCTCATCCAGGAGCGGACAGCGAAATCGAATCAGATCCGGAGCATGTTTGCTGAAGAGGGTGTGATCTTCCCGGTCGGACTTCCGCAATTGAGAAAGGGAGTGGTTGAACTCGTCAACAATCCCGATTCCCCCATTACCGCTTTGCTCAGACGGCTTGGCTCGATGTACCTCGAGCAACTGAAGGCACTGCAGCAATGGCTCGACGAACTTGCTGCCGAGATAGCGAGATCTTCAAGAGCAATGAAGCCTGCCAACGGCTCGCTACCGTTCCAGGAATCGGGCCCGTGATCGCGACCGCGCTCGTCAGCAGTGTCGGTGATCCGTCCCAGTTCAGGAACGGCCGGCAGTTTGCGGCCTGGCTGGGGCTGACGCCGAGGCAAAAATCCAGCGGAGGCAAAACCAGGTTAGGCGGTATCACAAAACGCGGCGACACCTATCTGAGAACCCTGCTTGTACAGGGCGCCCGCGCGGTCATGCACTTCGTGAACCGTCGCGACGATCGGCACAGTCGCTGGATCAAGGCTGTGATGCAACGCCGCCACGTGAGCATTGCTGCGATCGCCCTGGCGAACAAGACGGCGCGCATTGCCTGGGCAATATTGACAGGTAACGGCTGCTTCCGAGTTGCGTAACAGGCAACAGATATTGAGTATTGCTTTATTTCTTTCGCGATTGCGCAAGAAGCAGCAAGCATGGCGAACCGGTCGGACCGGCGCTTGCAGATCCTGATATATCCGGCGGCTGCAGTACGAAGCCAGAAGGCCGATGAGGAGCAAGCGCGCAAATTTCCATGATGGCTCGTGCAGCAGCAAGCACATCAGAAGCCGAATGTATGGGCGCAGTCGTGACCTTCAAAGTGCAAACCGATCTTGCTCATAGGCGGGAGTCCATGTACGGACTATTTCCTTCAACCGCATTGACTGGTACCCAAGATGTTTCTCGCACCGGGAGACACCGATTTCGCAGCCATTGCCGGACTGCCTGCAGCCGCCGAACGCCACAGCCATGCGCGATGCTCCGCAGTTGAGATCAATCTGGCGGGTGCGAAAACGCCGCGCGACACGCGTCGTACCCAGTGCCCGACCATTCAGGCTGTACGGCAGATCGTTGGTAATTCGTGCCGCGGCCGAAGCCAGTCAGCTTCCCGAAGAAGCCGTTGTCAAGGCTATCTAACGCACCCGACCCGCCCGGACCTGACGCCTTCCCGTCCTGGATGCCCTTCCGGACGCTCGGCCGCAGGCTCTGCCGTCACCATCAACACAAGCTCGCCGGGGCGTGCCGTCCCGTTGCCCGGTCGCAGGCACGTAATTTCAGGCGGCCGGCTTCGCGAGATTGCGCGCCTGAGCGTAGCGCTATTCCAGAACGAACGTCCGTGTATATCACGAACACGTCCCGCGCCTCGCCTCTCACCTACACAGGACTATCGCGCTCACGACACCTCGTATTGATACAGATCAGCGCTTTCCGGGCTCCATGCAGGACAATCGGGGCAGCCGTGTTCGCCGCGCTGTCCGCGCGGAAGGTTCTGGAGATGGGGATGAACAAACGAATACACCGCGAAGCAGACTATCAGCCGAAGCAGCGCACGCGGATGCGGGAAGCAGCATCCCGAGCGCCTGACAGTCCGGAGATTCCCGCGGAGGTGGTTCGCCACTTCGACCGTTCGGGGCCTCGCTATACCTCATACCCCACCGCAGATCGAGTTCATCCCGGGTTCGAGGAGCGGGCATACGAACGTCAGCTTGCCGCTCGTGCTACTGCCGAGAATAATCCGCCGCTCTCGCTATTCATCTGCCGTTTTGCAGATCACTCTGCTACTTCTGCGCATGCAACAAGGTCATTACGCACGACCATGGCTGCAGCGCTAGATATCTGAGCTACCTCGTTCGTGAGATGGACCTGGTCGCGTCACATCTCGGACCTAACCGGCGAACCGTGCAGCTGCATCTGGGAGGTGGAACGCCGACCTTCTTCCCTGTTGCCGAGCTCGAAGAGCTTGTCCAGCAACTGCAGAACCGCTTCGCGTTCTCGATCGACGCAGAACTTGCCATCGAATTTGATCCGCGAACCGTCAGCAGCAAGACGCTTTCACCACTCGCGCGCCTCGGCTTCAACCGAGCGAGCTTCGGCGTACAGGACTTTGCTACCGACGTTCAGCAGGCCGTCAATCGCATCCAGCCACTCGATGTGGTGGAACGCGCACTCGCGGCGCACGCGATGCGGGATTTCCCTCAATTAACGTCGACCTGATCTACGGTTTGCCGCAGCAGACTGTCGCCAGTTTTGCCCACACATTGGACGAGGTGATCCGGCTGGCGCCCGATCGCGTCGCCCTCTACAACTACGCGCACCTGCCAGACCGCTTCAAGGCCCAGCGATTAATTGACGCAGCCCGATTGCCATCGACCGAGGAGCGCCTGCGCATATTTATGCTCTCGGCCCAGCGCTTTCTCGATGCCCGATACATCTATATCGGTCTCGACCATTTCGCCAGACCCGACGACGAGCTGAGCATTGCGTTGCGCAACGGTAGCCTCCATCGCAATTTCCAAGGCTACACGACGTACGCGGAGTGCGATCTGGTCGGCTTCGGTGTGTCGGCCATCGGCAAGATCGGCAGCGCTTACAGTCAGTCGACGAGCTCGTTGCAAAGCTACTACCGATCACTCGATGAAGGCTGGTTGCCGGTCGAACGCGGAATTGCCCTATCGCCTGACGATGCGTTGCGTCGGGAGGTGATCATGACGCTCATGTGCAGCGTGCCGCTGAATTTCGCGGCGATCTCGCTAGGGCATCAGATCGACTTCGTCCGCCATTTCTCAAGTGAGCTTACCGCCCTGGAACCATACCGGGAGGCGGGACTGGTGAGCATCGATGGAAACGCCATCTCGATTCCCCCAAAAGGCCGGTTCTTCGTGCGCGCAGTGGCATGGTGTTCGACGGTTATCTTGAGCGCCCCTCGAGCGCGTCCTGGTCAAAACTGATCTAGCGGCACGACCGCCGGTGGCTGGCGCAAACAACGCGACGAGACGTGTTCGTCGAACTCCGAAATAGCAACGCCAAGGTGGGTATTCGCTGATCCGGATCAGATTGTCCCGCACATCGCGAATGCTGCGAGTGTTGCATTACCCGCAAACCGTACCGTCAGCAAGGTGTTCCCCTGTTCACACGGGCGCCGTAAAGTCTGTCCTTCGTTCCGCGCCACGTGCCCGTTACGACCCTCGATTGCCAGATCGAGGCGCTCGCAGCCTGGCTCTGCTTCAGTTCAGCCATGAAGACATGGGCGATCGCCTGATTTAGCCCGCGCGCTGCGTCAGTGCACCGCACCCCGCCGCTTTGTTCGTCCTTGATCGACATCAATCACAAAGCTGGCCGGTTGTCGGACCATGATGCTGCGAGTGTGATGCCGCATGCGTCAAGCCAGCTTCAGGTCAAAAGTGCCCCAACCCGGACTTAACCACTATGACAGACAGAAAAGCCTTAAGGAAACGGTCGATAGCCATCGTCGCAACATTGAGCGCCTGCCTATCGGGATGTGATCTGACTGTGCTTGATCCAAAAGGGAGCGTCGGCGCGGCCGAGAAGTCGCTGATCGCCACCGCCACGTGGGCGATGCTGACGGTCGTGATCCCGGTGATCCTGCTGACGCTGTTCTTCGCGTGGCGCTACCGTGCGTCGAACCGTCACGCGGTCTATGCACCCAAATGGGCGCACTCGACGGCGATCGAGATCGTCGTCTGGACGATCCCCGCCCTGATCATCCTGTACCTCAGTATCCTGACGTGGCGCACCACGCATGAGCTCGACCCGTACCGGCCGCTGCAGTCGAGCGCGAAGCCGATCGACGTCGAGGTGGTCGCGCTCGACTGGAAGTGGCTCTTCATCTACCCGGACCTCGGCATTGCGTCGGTGAACCAGCTCGCCGTGCCAGTCGATACGCCGGTGAATTTCCGCATCACGTCGGACTCGGTGATGAACTCATTCTTCATCCCGCAACTCGGCACCCAGGTGTATGCAATGGCCGGCATGCAGACCCGTCTGCACCTGATCGCGGATGCCCCGGGAAATTTCGAAGGCATGTCCGCCAACTTCAGTGGCAAGGGATTCGCCGACATGAAGTTCCGCACGCTCGCGACGAGCGCCACCGACTTCGACGCATGGGTGCGGAAGGCCAAGGCTTCGCCGGACCGCCTGAGCATGGACGAATACGCCGAAGTCGCGAAGCCGAGCGAGAAGCAGTCGGTGCGCTACTTCTCATCGATCGACCAGCACCTGTTCCGCAACATCGTTGCCCGATACAACAACGGCAACGTCACGGCCTTCCGCGACGCCGCCTGTCGCACGCAGACCACGGAGTAAGCCATGTTTGGAAAACTTACGCCCGGCGCGATTCCGTTCGATCAGCCGATCATCATGGGCGCGGCCGCGTTCATGGCGCTCATCGTGCTGGCAGTCATCGTCACGCTCACGAAGCTCGGCCGCTGGAAGTGGCTCTGGACCGAGTGGCTGACAAGCGTCGATCACAAGAAGATCGGCATCATGTACATCATCGTCGCGGTGCTGATGCTCATGCGCGGATTTGTCGACGCCGTAATGATGCGGCTTCAGCTCGCGATCGCGTTTCACGGCCCCGGTTACCTGCCGCCGCACCACTACGACCAGATATTTACCGCGCACGGTGTCATCATGATTTTCTTCATGGCTATGGCGCTGATGGTGGGCCTCTTCAATCTTGTCGTGCCGCTGCAGATCGGCGCGCGCGACGTCGCCTTCCCGTTCCTGAATTCGCTGAGCTTCTGGATGACGGCGATCAGCGCGATCCTGATCAATCTGTCGCTCGTGATCGGCGAGTTCGCGCAGGTCGGCTGGCTCGCGTATCCACCGCTGTCGGAGCTGCAGTTCAGTCCCGGCGTCGGGGTCGACTACTACATCTGGAGTCTGCAGCTCTCCGGCGTCGGTACGCTGATTACCGCGATCAACTTCTTCGTGACGATCGTCAAGCTGCGCGCGCCCGGCATGACGCTGATGAAGATGCCGGTGTTCACGTGGACCGCGTTGTGCTCGAACGTGCTGATCATGGCAACGTTCCCGATCCTAACCGTGACGCTCGCACTGCTCGGCCTCGACCGCTACGCAGGCATGCACTTTTTCACAAATGAGCTCGGCGGAAACGCGATGCTGTACCTGAACCTGATCTGGGCGTGGGGCCACCCGGAGGTGTACATCCTCGTGCTGCCCGCGTTCGGCATCTACTCGGAAGTGATCGCGACCTTCGCGAAGAAACCGCTGTTTGGCTACAGAACGATGGTCTACGCGTCGTGCGCGATCACGGTGCTCGCATTCCTCGTGTGGGCGCACCACTTCTTCACGATGGGTTCCGGCGCGGACGTTAACGCGTTCTTCGGCATTATGACGATGGTCATCGCGATCCCCACGGGCGTGAAAATCTTCAACTGGCTGTTCACGATGTACCGCGGTCGCATCGAGTTCACCGCACCCGTGCTGTGGACGATCGGCTTCATGGTCACGTTCACGATCGGCGGCATGACGGGCGTGATGATGGCGATCCCGGGCGTGGACTTCGTGCTGCACAACAGCCTGTTCCTGATCGCGCACTTTCACAACGCGATCATAGGCGGCGTCGTGTTCGGCTATCTCGCAGGCTTCCATTACTGGTTCCCGAAGGCGTTCGGCTTCAAGCTTAACGAGAAGCTCGGCAAGCGGGCGTTCTGGTGCTGGCTCGTCGGTTTCTACGTGTCGTTCGTGCCGCTCTACGTGCTCGGCTTCATGGGCATGACCCGGCGCCTGAATCACTACGACAATCCGACCTGGCATCCTTGGCTGTTCGTCGCCGCATGCGGCGTGGTGCTGATCGCACTCGGTGTCGTGCACCAGATCGCCCAGGTCGTCGTGAGCGTGATCCATCGCAACGAGCCGGAATACGGCGACCTGACGGGCGACCCGTGGAACGGCCGCACGCTCGAATGGGCCACCGCGTCGCCGCCCGCTGTCTACAACTTCGCGCGCATACCGGTCGTCCACCAGCTCGACGCGTTCGCGCACATGAAGGAAAGCGGCGCAGCAAATGCCGCACTGGCGCATTACGAGGACATCCACCTACCGTCGAACACCGCGGACGGGTTCCTGATCGGCGCATTCAGCCTCGTGCTCGGCTTCGCCGGCGTCTGGCACATCACGTGGCTCGCCGTGCTGGCCTTCGTCGCGATCGTCGCCGCGCTGATCGCGCGTAGCTTCCGCGACGACCATGGCTACGTGATTCCGGCCTCGCGCGTGCGCGAAATCGAAGCACGACGCGGCAGCGCACCCACCCCGGCCGACCTTGAATTACCCGAATCCGCGGAGACCTGATCCATGACGCAATCTGCATTACTCGTCCATCACGGCAGGTCGAGCGCTGACCACGGCCCAACGCCCACCGTGTTCGGCTTCTGGCTGTACCTGATGACCGACTGCATGCTGTTCGCGTCGCTGTTCGCCGTGTTCGCCGTAATGGCGCACCAGTTCGCGGGTGGCGCGTCCGGACGGGACCTGTTCGACATCCCGGGTGTCGCATTTGAAACTGGCGCGCTGCTGCTGAGCAGCACCACCTACGGCTTCGCGATGCTCGGCGCGCAGCGCCAAGGGCGTGGTGCCGTGATCGGCTGGCTCCTCGTGACGTTCGTGCTTGGCGCGCTATTCCTCGCGTTCGAGCTGCGCGAGTTCTCGCACCTGGTCGCCGACGGTGCTGGGCCCAGTCGCAGCGCCTTCCTGTCGTCGTTCTTCACGCTGGTTGGCACCCACGGCCTGCACGTGACAGCCGGCCTCGTCTGGATGGCCGTGCTCGTCGTGCATGTCGTCCGCTCGCCTGAACTGTCCGGTCGCGACCTCACGAGTCTGACATGCCTGAGCCTCTTCTGGCACTTCCTCGACATCGTGTGGATCTGCGTGTTTTCGTTTGTCTATCTCGGGAGCATGCTCTAAATGGTCCATTCACACTCGACGTCCACGACCGCCTCGCGTGGTGACGTCGCCGGTTATATCACCGGTTTCGTGCTTGCCGTGGCGCTGACTGCTGGCTCATTCTCGATCGTCACGCAACGGTTGCTGCCGTCCGGCTCCGCGATTATGGCGCTCGCGTTGCTGGCGTTCGTGCAGATCGTCGTGCAACTGGTGACGTTCCTGCATCTCGACCTGTCGCGCGGCCAGCGCTGGAACGTGCTGGCGTTATGCTACACCGCGCTCGCCGCGCTGTTCCTGATCTTCGGCACGATCTGGGTGATGCACAATGTCAGCATGAACATGATGTCGCGCTGACTCGCCACCAGCGCGAAACTGTCTGGTCATATCATCGCGGACACGGCATGCAGCCGTCGGCCGCGTGCGTAGTGTTGTGCTGCACCGTTCTACCGGTCTTTCTTCATGAACAGTCCGAATCACCTCGTTCCCGCCAATGAGCCATTGCCCCATCGCAAGGTCATCCGCTCGTGGCTGACACCGTTCGCCGAACGCCGCACCGCCTACGCGCTTCTGCTGCTCGTGTTCGACTACGTTTTGCTATTGTGTGCGCTCGCCGCGAGCGTGTTCGCGCACGGGTTCGTGCTGAAGACCGTATTCGGATGCATGGCGGGCTTCGTCATCGGACGGCTCTTCGTCATCGGTCACGACGCATGTCATGAGAGCCTGACCCGGCACCGCACGCTCAACCGCTGGCTGGGCCGGATCGCCTTCCTGCCGTCGCTCACGCCGTACAGCCTGTGGCAAGTGGGTCACAACGTGGTGCATCACGGCTACACGAACCTGAAAGGCGTCGATTTTGTGTGGGCACCGCTGACGATCCAGGAATATCGCGCCTTGAGTGGGCCACGGCGCGCACTGGAACGTATCTATCGCAGCGGCTGGGCGCCCGGTCTCTACTACATGATCGAAATTTGGTGGACGAAGATGTTTTTCCCGTCGCGGGCCGCCATGCCGACGCGGCGCCCCGTGTTCTTCCGTGACTGCACGCTGGTATCGGTGTTCGCACTGCTGTGGATCGGTGCGCTCGCGTGGATCGCTCGCGCGACGCAGCGGGGGGTGGTCCCGTCAATCGCATGCGGGTTCGGGGTGCCGTTCCTGTTCTGGTGCGCGATGGTGGGTTTCGTCGTGTACGCGCACCACACGCATCCGCAAATCCGCTGGTACGACGATCGCGCGAAATGGGGGCGTTCAGATCCGTTCGTATCCACGACGGTGCACTTGACCTTTCGCTGGCGTTTTGGCGCGCTGCTTCATCACATCATGGAGCACACCGCGCATCACGTCGACATGAGTCTCCCTCTATACGGGCTCGTCGGTGCTCAGCGAACCCTCGAAGCGATGCTTCCGGAACGGATCGTCGTGCAGCGGTTTTCGTGGCGTTGGTACTTCGACACCGCACGAGGCTGCAAACTATACGATTTTTCGACTGATCAGTGGACCGATTTCGCTGGTCGCGCGACGCACGTCCCTCTTACTAATTGAATCGGTCGTAAGAAAAATGTCACACCGTACGGCAAAATTCGCCCTGTTATCCTTCTGGCTTTGCAGGGAATCAGTGCAAGCCGTAACGCGTAAAAAAGCCTGCAGGCCAGCACTACCATAAGCCGGGAAGACGATTAATACGAACACTGCGGTTCGCTCGGGGGCCTTCATCTAATCCCGCAACTCGGGGTTCCGTGCTTTCGCTCGGCGTTCGTTACGTGCGGCCACTTCAGGTCGCGTTCAATGCAATTTGAATTTAATAGCGAGGGTAAAAATGCCGGATATCAGCGGAAATGCGACAGCAATTGGCGAGGCAAACACTCAGCAAATGTGTGCTGCCCTGACCGTTCAAACCTATGTAAATAGCGTTCTAGAACAGCCCCAGGTGGATTTTTCTGGCATCGACGGTCTGTCGCAATACCAGACACAAATCAACGACGGGCTCACCACCGCGAAAGGCCATGCGATCTATTATCTGGACACGCTGCAGCCCAGCCTGATCGAAAACATGGCAAACATCGACAACTACTACCAGCTCAACAAAGCACTACCGGCGACGCTGCCGGCAGGCTCGACTGTTGCTGAGTGGACAGCCGCCCTCACGGCGGTGCAGCAGGAGTCGGTGAAATACCAAGGCGCCGCGAACCAGATTGTCACCAACCTCCAGACGCTTGGCGCGAATCTAACGACGGACTCAGCGGACTTCACAACCACCGTTACCAATATGAATAGTGCGGTTGGCGGAGCAGACGGGATTCTCGCCATCATCATAGGGGAACTCAGCAAAGCTCAGGCAGAAATCGACGGCGCAATCGCCGGAATCGTTCTGAGCGGGCTGACTGTCGTAGGCGGCGTATTTGTCATCTGCGTAGGGGCGATCACTGAGTTTGTCACCGCTGGCGCGTCTACCGGTGCAGTGATCGGCGGCGTTGGCATTGTCTTGGCGGGAGTCCTCGGTGAAGCCGGCGCGGCAGCCGGGCTCGTCGCAGCGAATAAGGCGAAGGCGTCGCTGCTCACCGAACAAGCGGACCTGAAGGAAGAGGTAAAGCTCGCTACGGCGATGAGTGGCGGCTACACATCACTTTCTACGCAGGTCAATGGTGCCATTACTGCAGCATCGGCGATGGCAAACGCGTGGGAAAGCATCACATCTGATCTGGGCGACATCATCGCCGATTTGAACAAGGGGATTTCGAGTGCGGACGAGATCCGCACCCTGTTCATAAACGCGGCAAACGGCGAAATCGGGACGCTCCTGGCGGACATCCAGACGGTCAAGGGCCAAATGGCTGGCGTAACCGTGCAATCGGCCGCCGCGCATCAGACCGTAAGCGATCTCATCGCGAAGGTCGCCAATCTGCCCGCCTCAGCAGGAGTGGCGTAACGCGATCCGCCAGCCCGTGCTGCGGCCTCCGTCGGGATTGATTCCAACGGAGGCGGCCCCCTCATACCACAACGAAGGAAAGAGACAACATGGGTCCTTTTTCACAGACTTTGGCCGCCCTGAACAGTAGTGTCTCCAAATTGCGGTCCATCCAAGAATTGCCCGGCGACGCGGTGCCAATTCAGAACTCCGTCTGCAATTC
Organism: Paraburkholderia sp. RAU2J; assembly: GCF_003634845.1. NCBI lineage: Bacteria > Pseudomonadati > Pseudomonadota > Betaproteobacteria > Burkholderiales > Burkholderiaceae > Paraburkholderia > Paraburkholderia sp. RAU2J. Next base: position 135,431 of record NZ_RBXG01000004.1, on the reverse strand, counting down.
TCTTATCGGCATTCTGAAGGACGCCGCTCCTTTTCAGACGGCCCTGCTCGGCTATACCGGTTCGGCAATCACCGCGCTGAATGGTGCGCTCGCTGACCTTAAAAAAGGTGCAAGTCCGGGCTCGATAGCCAAAACTGTCTCGGACGTCGCTGCCACCATCAGTACGTACCAACAAAGCGCGACATCACTACTCACCCAATCGAACGCTGCCGCGGCTCTCATGTCGTCGTCGTTTACGCAGCTAGCCCACGTCGAAGGCTCTATCCAGAGTCAGATGACGACTTTGCAGGCACAGGAAGGCGCGGCACGGGGCCAATTGGCTGCCGCACAAAAGCGTTACTACTATCTCCTTGCACTGGGGCCATTCGGTCTACCGGGCCTTGCGGCTGCGCTTGGTCTTTATCTCAAATGGAAAAGCGATGCTGCCGCGATTCAGAATCGCATCAACTCGCTATCGAGTCAGATCGGCGTGCTGCAGGGTTTGGTCACGGCGTGCAAGACATTGGCCACCGCCGAGGCCTCCAGCCTTAGCGACCTGACAAATCTGAAGACCGCGATCGATGACACTGCCGCAGACTTCACCGTGATTATTAACGATCTCGATCAGGACCCGTCTCCCTCCGTCGTTGAGCTTCGTTTAACCACGTGTATCGCAATGCTCGGCGTTCTACAGGCCGACGCTTCCTGATAGTTCGAAGCTTTCGCGCTGCTCAATCGGTGGCGGAAGCCACCGATGAGTGGCAACCAGCGTGCCATACTGAACGCATCTCAAGACGTGCCACCGGGGCTCGGGGTGAACATACCGTGTTTACGCCGACCGAAAATTCGGCCACATGTAGGGATCGCGCCGACTGAAAATTGAGCCGGGCAATCAACCTATCCTGCTAGTTTTTCTGGCAGGGTGTTTGGGGATGATCCCGCTGACGATGATTGGCAAGGTGCGGTGGATGTTCCACCGCCAGAACAAGTCGGTACGCGAGATAGCACGTCTCACAAGCCTGTCGCGCAACACGATTAGTAAATATCTGAACATGGATGTTCAGGAGGAGCCGAAGTATCAGCGGCGCTCCCAGCCGACCCGGTTGACGCCGTTTCATGAGGCGCTGGTGCAGGCGCTCAGTGTCGACGCGCGGCGGTCGAAGAAGGAGCGGCGCACCGCCTAGATGCTGTTTCAGGAGATCAAGGCGGGCGGCTACGACGGCTGTTACTCGCGGGTGACCGATTTCATCCGGGGCTGGCGGCAAGGCGAAGGCAAGGCGGTTTCGAAATCGGCGTTTGTGCCGTTGCGATTCGAGCTGGGCGAGGCATTCCAGTTTGATCGGTCCGAGGAAGGACTGGTTGTCGGCGGCATTTACCGCAAGCTGCAGGTGTCGCACATGAAGCTATGTGCGTCGCGGGCGTTCTGGCTGGTTGCCTATCCGAGCCAGGGGCACGAGATGCTGTTCGATGCCCATACGCGCTCGTTCGCGGCCTTCGGCGGGATGGCCCGCCGGGGCATCTACGACAATATGAAAACGGCCGTAGACAAGGTTCACAAAGGCAAGGGTCGCAAAGTAAATCCGCGTTTCGCAGTGACGTGCTCGCACTACCTGTTCGATCCGGACTTCTGCAACGTCGCCAGTGGCTGGGAGAAAGGCGTCGTCGAGAAGAACGTGCAGGACAGCCGTCTGCGCATCTGGATTGAGGCGCGTGCGCAACGCTTCGGCAGTTTCGCTGATCTGAATGCATGGCTGGCGACCCGGTGCCGGTCGTTGTGGGATCAGGTGAAGCACCCGGACTATCGTGACCTGAGCGTCGCCGACGTGTTCGAGCAGGAGCGCGCCCATCTGATGCCGATGCCGACACCGTTTGACGGTTACTGTAAGACTCGCTAACAAAGCCTGTCATCCGAAAGCAGGCAGCAGTTGCAGCCCGAGGTCGGCTGCCATGTCGAGCGCGCTGCGGCCATCCGGTGCGCACAGTTCTGCGTTCGCCCCATGCGCAAGCAGCATCCGCAGGACGTCGAGGCGAGCGCTCGCGGCTGCCTGCATCAGGCATGTGATGTCGTCGTCGTTCACATGGTCGATCGGCGCGCCGGCGTCGATCAGCCGCAGGATGGTCGCGGGGCCGCCGTGCAGGCACGCGAACCAGAGCGCATGGTTGCCGTCGTCATCGAGCGCGTCGGCGCGTGCGCCGAGTGCGAGCAACGCTTCGACGACCGCGTCCTCGCCATGCTGCGCGGCGCGCATCAACGGCGTTTCGCCGTTCACGCAGCGCGAATGGGGATCAGGGAAGCCGTGGTACGCCAGCCAAGTGGAAAGTGCGGCGGGCACGATCGTTTCGAGTTGTGCATCGGGGTTCCGGACAACGCGCGAGGCCAGGCGTTCGCGGACGACGAAAGCAGTGTCGGTGTGCATGATCATGGTCGCGTTCGGGTGCAAGGGAACATCGGTTGGCGCAGCCGCGCGGGCGGCAGCCGCAGGGACCCGCGCCTCAGACGGGCCGGTTCTCGTTGGGGTTGCGCACCGGCCCCATCAATTCAAGTCCTTCGCTGTAGGTGATCGTGTCGAAGGTCACGTCGAACTTGATGGCCGCGTCCGCTACCGCATCCAGCTTGCCGCCTGAGTCCTTTTTCTTCAATTCGTTCTTTTCAAGGTACAGCAGTTCGAGCATCTCGTTGTAGACGGTGGACTCGAGAATCGGCAGCACATAGAACATCGCGCCCTTGTACGGCACCTGATATCGCTTGCTCAGGTCGATGTTGTCGCAAAACAGAAAGTACTTGCCATCCGCCGAGAGTGTGTCGCTGAGCACCTCGGCCACGTCCTTCAGATGCTCGAAGCTCAACAGATACCCGGCGAAGAACGGCAAGTGCTTATGGCCGATCGTCGCGCATGCCATCACCTGATCGCAGGTCAGCTCCGGCGGCCGCGCTTCGTCGGCGAGCTTTGGGGCAAACCGCAGCGCAAGTTCGCCGCGGAAGCCGACCCGGTCGAACCTGTTCGTCAGCCCCTTGAGAACCGGGTTGAGCAGACGGCCTTCATGTTCGAGACGGGCGAACGCGGTGTCGTCGAGCTCTTTGTGCGCGAGTGTTTCGGTCATCACAGATCCTTGGGTTAAACAGCGTTGAAGATGGATTCACGTCTGCGTATTGCGCATCCGGTCGGCGATTTTGAAAAAGGCCTGCATCAGGTCATCGCGTAGCACCGGATCGACACCCGTCTCGTCGAACGCGGCGCGCATGCAAGCTAGCCACGCATCCCGTTCGGCGGTGCCGATCGCGAATGCGGCATGACGCATGCGCAGCCGTGGTTGGCCGCGCTGTGCCGAGTACCGCTTGTCGGCGCCGAGCCATTCGCACAGATACAGCACCAGCACGGCCTTCGTCGAAGACAGGTCCGGGTGATGCATCGCGCGAATGCGCTGCGCGTCGGCCCGCGTATCCATGTGCTGATAGAACGCATCGACCAGGCGGATGACGGCGGTCTCGCCGCCTAGACGGTCGAAGTGCGTCTCGCGCGGCACGGGTCGCGAAGGTTGGGTGGCTGGTGTGTCCATGGCGCGATCAATGCAATAACCGAACCAGGCCGCAACCCGGCGATTGTCCGGCTGCACGCAGGCCAATACGACAGAAATCGCACGACAAACGCGCCCGAATGGTTTCATTGGCGACGAAGTTCGCGTGGTTTGTCGCGAAAGCGACAAGACAGAAGAGGAGTCCGCAAAAGTCCCGAACCAACCGCCGCAGCGCGGCGGGGCGGACGCGTCGCAGTACCGCTGGTGACGTGGCACAGAAGCTGCGTTTGGAGTCCAGCGCGGACACAGGTCCGGCCGATGCGTGACTCGATATAAGAAGACCCATACAGGCACGACAGGCTGACATGGTCGCGGTTACGCAACCCTGGTTTCAACCCTTCTTCCTGAATGGAGAAATGCAATGTCTAAACTTCGGCAAATCGCTTTCTACGGTAAAGGCGGTATCGGCAAGTCGACCACCTCGCAGAACACCCTGGCAGCCCTGACTGAACTCGGGCAGAAGATCCTGATCGTCGGCTGCGATCCCAAGGCCGACTCTACCCGCCTGATCCTGCATGCAAAGGCGCAGGACACCATCCTGTCGCTAGCGGCCGAAGCCGGCTCGGTGGAGGACCTCGAACTCGAGGACGTGATGAAGATCGGTTACCGCAACATCCGTTGCGTGGAGTCCGGCGGTCCGGAACCGGGCGTCGGCTGCGCGGGCCGTGGCGTCATCACGTCGATCAACTTCCTCGAAGAAAACGGCGCCTATGATGGCGTGGACTACGTGTCGTACGACGTGCTCGGCGACGTGGTGTGCGGCGGTTTCGCAATGCCGATTCGTGAGAACAAGGCGCAGGAAATATACATTGTGATGTCCGGCGAAATGATGGCCATGTATGCGGCCAACAACATTTCAAAGGGCATTCTGAAGTACGCGAACAGCGGCGGTGTGCGGATCGGCGGGCTCGTGTGCAACGAGCGTCAGACCGACAAGGAACTCGAACTCGCCGAAGCGCTGGCGAAGATGCTCGGTTCGAAGCTGATCCACTTCGTGCCGCGCGATAACATCGTGCAGCACGCCGAGCTGCGCCGCATGACGGTGATCGAGTTCGCGCCCGATTCCAAGCAGGCGGAAGAGTATCGCCAGCTCGCCACCAAGGTGCACAACAACGCGGGCACCGGCACGATCCCGACGCCGATCACGATGGATCAACTGGAAGACCTGTTAATGGAGCACGGAATCATGACGTCCATCGACGAATCGCAAGTCGGCAAGCCTGCAGCGGAACTGACCGCCTAAGCGAGCGCCGCTACGCTCGGCCCGGTGTTCTTCTTCACGCGATGAACCGGGCCGTGCCGGCTAACCGCTGCCAGGCTCGATACTCACCCTATGGAGCATTCCCATGAGCGTCACTGTTGAAGAGCGCAAGGCCGCGAACAAGGCCCTGATCGATGAAGTGCTGAAGGCCTATCCGGAGAAGATGGCCAAACGGCGCGCCAAGCATTTGGGCACCTTCGAGGACGGCAAGCCCGACTGTGGCGTGAAATCAAACATCAAGTCATTGCCGGGCGTGATGACGATTCGCGGTTGCGCGTACGCCGGCTCGAAGGGCGTGGTCTGGGGGCCCATCAAGGACATGATCCACATCAGTCATGGTCCGGTCGGTTGCGGCCAGTACTCGTGGGCCGCGCGTCGCAACTACTACATCGGCACTACCGGTATCGACACCTTCGTGACGATGCAGTTCACGTCGGACTTCCAGGAAAAGGACATCGTCTTCGGCGGCGACAAGAAGCTCGACAAGATCATCGACGAGATTCAGGAACTGTTTCCGCTGAACAAGGGCATCTCGATCCAGAGTGAATGCCCGATCGGCCTGATCGGCGACGACATCGAGGCCGTCTCGAAGAAGAAGAGTGCGCAGTATGAAGGGCACACCATTTTGCCGGTGCGCTGCGAAGGTTTTCGCGGCGTCAGCCAGTCGCTGGGCCACCATCTGGCTAACGATGCGATTAGAGACTGGATATTCGACAAGGCCGATCCGGACAAGCGGCTCGAATTTGTTTCGACGCCTTATGACGTTGCGATCATCGGCGATTACAACATCGGCGGCGATGCCTGGTCGAGCCGGATTCTGCTCGAAGAGATCGGCCTGCGCGTGATCGCGCAATGGTCGGGCGACGGCTCGATCGCCGAGCTCGAGAATACGCCCAAGGCCAAGCTCAATTTGCTGCATTGCTACCGCTCGATGAACTATATCAGCCGGCACATGGAAGAGAAGTACTGCATTCCTTGGGCGGAATACAACTTCTTCGGCCCGTCGATGATCGAGAAGAGCCTGCGCGAGATCGCCAGCCACTTCGACGACAGCATCAAAGCCAACGCGGAGAGGGTGATCGCCAAGTATCGTCCCCTGGTCGATGCGGTGAACGCGAAGTTCAGAGCGCGCCTGCAGGATAAGACCGTGATGCTGTTCGTTGGCGGCCTGCGTCCGCGCCACGTGATCGGCGCCTACGAAGACCTCGGCATGAACGTGGTCGGCACCGGCTACGAATTCGGCCACAACGACGACTATCAGCGCACCACGCACTACGTGAAGGACGGCACACTGATTTACGACGACGTGACCGGCTACGAGTTTGAGAGGTTCGTCGAACAGGTCCAGCCCGATCTGGTCGGCTCCGGCATCAAGGAAAAGTACGTGTTCCAGAAGATGGGCGTGCCGTTTCGCCAGATGCACAGCTGGGACTATTCCGGTCCATATCACGGCTACGATGGCTACGCCATTTTCGCGCGCGACATGGACATGGCCATTTCCAGCCCGGTGTGGGGGCTCGCCAAGGCGCCCTGGAAGAAAAACCCCTAAGCGCCGGCCACCGGACTGATCACCGGCCGGCAGGCCATTGAATTGAATATCAGGAGCATCCCGTGCCCCAATCCGCAGACCAGATTCTCGACCAGGAACTCCTGTTCCGTGAGCCCGAGTACCAGAAAATTTTCCGCGCGAAAAAGGAAAACTTCGAGTTCAACCATTCAGACGAGCAGGTCAAGCAGATCGTCGAGTGGACCAAGAGCGAAGACTACCGGCAAAAGAACTTTGCACGCGACTCGCTCACCATCAACCCGGCCAAGGCCTGCCAGCCGCTCGGCGCAGTGTACGTGGCCAACGGCTTTCACAAGACGCTCAGTTTTGTGCATGGCTCGCAGGGCTGTGTAGCGTTTTACCGCTCGCACTTCTCGCGTCACTTCAAGGAGCCGACCTCGTGCGTCAGCTCGTCGATGACCGAGGACGCGGCGGTGTTCGGCGGCATGAACAACATGATCGACGGCCTCGCAAATGCGTACAACCTATACAAGCCCGACATGATCGCGGTCTCCACGACCTGCATGGCGGAAGTGATCGGCGATGACCTCGACGCGCTTATCAAGAACAGCAAGCAGAAGGGCAGCGTGCCGGAAGACTATGACGTGCCGTTCGCGCACACGCCGGCCTTCGTCGGCAGCCACGTGACCGGCTATGACAACGCGCTCCTCGGCATCCTCAAGCACTTCTGGGACGGCAAGGCCGGCACAGCGACGCCGCTTGAGCGCGTGCCCGACGACAGCGTCAACTTCATCGCCGGCTTCGACGGCTACGTGGTCGGCAACATGAAGGAAATTCGCCGCATCTTCGATCTGTTCGGCGTGACGGTGAACATCATCTGCGACCCATCCGAAACGTGGAATACGCCGACCGACGGCGAGTTCCGGATGTACGAAGGTGGCACGACCAAGGAGGAAGTCGAGCGCTCGTTGAACGCGAAGGCGACCTTCGTGTTCCAGGAATACTGCTGCGAGAAGACCAGCAAGTTCATTGGCGAGCATGGCCAGGAAGTGGTGGTGCTGAACTCGCCGGTTGGCGTCGCGGGCACCGATCAGTTCCTGATGGAAATCTCGCGCGTGACCGGCAAGCCGATTCCGGCGCAACTGGAGAAGGAGCGAGGCCAGCTCGTCGATGCGATGGCCGACAGCCAAGCTCACCTGCACGGCAAGCGCTTTGCGCTCTTCGGCGACCCGGACCAGATGCTGGGCTACACGCAGTTCCTGCTGGAACTCGGCGCCGAGCCGGCTCACGTGCTGGCGACCAACGGCAACGAAACCTGGGCTGCGAAGGTGCAGGCGCTGTTCGACGCGTCGCCCTACGGCGCCGGCTGCAAGGTGTATCCGAAACGCGATCTGTGGCACATGCGCTCACTGCTGTTTACCGAGCCGGTGGATTTCCTGATCGGCAACACCTACGGCAAATATCTCGAGCGCGATACCAAAACGCCGCTGATACGCATGGTGTTCCCGATCTTCGATCGCCACCATTACCATCGCTTCCCGACCTGGGGCTATGAAGGTGGGTTGCGGGTGCTGGTCACGCTGCTGGACGAGTTCTTCGAAGCGCTCGACGCCAACACGATCGACGTGGCGAAGACCGACTACAGCTACGACATCATTCGCTGACGAGGAGAGCGCGGCCATGGCAGACACAGCAGATGCATCGGGCGCGGCAGATGCAGTTCTGGTCAAGATGACGCAGGACGGCCGTAACGTCGAGGTCAACAGCGGCTAGGTTTGCCTGGCCGGTGTGGGCGAGGCCGACCACCTCGTCCCGCTGCTCGAACACCCGAACCGGCAGATGATCGCCCAAGTGCTGCCCGGGGCTCCGCGCATGTGGCCGGCCGGTTGCCATTGACGCACGAGGAGATTGCGATTGCACAGGGTGCGATGTCGGCGGCTCGGTGGCAGTTCGACGCGAGCCCGGCGGGTATCGCGCCGCGGTTACCTCGCGCGGTGTGGGCGAAGATTGCGGCGGAGGATGTCCAGTAGCGGGGCACCGCTGAAAGCGAAATTGCTGCGCTGTGTGTAGCTAGCCTGCGTGACGAACCTCAGCGAGGGAGCGGGGCATGATCTATGTAGTCGCGCAGTCTGACTCAGTGCCGCTGCGTGCCTGGTTTGCCTACGACGACTTTGAGCGCGAGGTGGCGGCGTCCGACCCGTTGAGCCTCGCGGAGATCAATGACGAGGTAACGCCGCGCGAACTGCTCGCGCTGGTCGACGACGTTTCCGATGCGAACGGACGGGCAGAGTACCTGTCGATCTGTGCGGTGGGGCTACGCGAAAGCTCCACGGATGCGCCACGCGCTGACTGCTTACCTGGCGGTTCGCGACCCCTCGGGGCCGGATGCGTTGCTGAAGGCGCGCGCGAATGCGATCGCACGGTTCCTGCTCCATACGGAACGGCAAGGCAGGCAGTGAACGTGTGTTGTGGTTCTCTGTGTCGCGAACCGTCTGTCGCAGACCGTTCAAACCCGCCATTGCGATGCGCGCGAGCGACTGCTTCAGCGCCAATTGGCACGTTTTCAAGGCGTTTCCCGGTGGTATGGAACTTGCCACTAGAGAAACGTCCATCCATCAGGAGCACGTCATGTCTGCTTCGCTCAATGCCCAAATCGCCGAAGTTTTCGACGAGCCGGGTTGCGACAAGAATCAAGGCAAGAGCGAGAAGGAGCGCAAAAGGGGCTGCACGAAGCAGCTTTCGCCGGGTTCGGCCGCAGGCGGGTGCGCGTTCGACGGCGCGAAGATCGCTTTGCAGCCGGTGGTGGACGTCGCACACCTCGTGCACGGGCCAATTGCCTGTGAAGGTAACTCGTGGGACAACCGGCACGCCGCTTCGTCCGGTTCGCAACTCTATCGCACCGGCTTCACCACCGATATCAACGAACTCGACGTGGTGTACGGCGGCGAGAAGCGCCTGTTCAGGAGCGTGCGCGAAATCATCGAGAAATACGATCCGCCCGCAGTGTTCGTCTACCAGACCTGCGTCACTGCGCTGATCGGCGACGACATCGAGGCAGTCTGCAAGCGCGCCACCGAACAATTTGGCAAGCCGGTGATTCCGGTCATTTCCCCCGGTTTCGCCGGGCCGAAGAATCTGGGCAACAAGCTTGGCGGCGAGGCGATCCTCAACTATGTGATCGGCACGCGCGAGCCCGAGTACACGACGCCGTATGACATCAACGTCATTGGCGAATACAACCTGTCGGGCGAACTCTGGCAGACCAAGCCGCTGCTCGACGCGCTGGGCATCCGTATCCTCTCGTGCATCTCCGGCGACGGGCGCTACAACGAGATCGCAAGTTCGCATCGCGCCAAGGTCAACATGATGGTCTGCTCGAAGTCGATGATCAACATCGCGACAAAGATGCAGCGGCGCTACGGCATCCCTTACTTCGAGGGCTCGTTCTATGGGATCGGCGACATGAGCGACACGCTGCGCCATATTGCCAGCCTGCTCGTGCAGCAGGGCGCGCCGGACGATCTGCTCGAGCGGACCGAGCGCCTGATCGCCGCCGAGGAAGCGCGCGCGTGGGAGCGCATCGCGCACTACAAAGCGCGCCTTACCGGCAAGCGGGTGTTGCTCATCACAGGTGGCGTGAAGTCTTGGTCGGTGGTTTCCGCGCTGCAGGAAGCAGGGCTCGAAATCGTCGGCACCAGCGTCAAGAAGAGCACTAAGGAAGACAAGGACAAGATCAAGGAGATCATGGGTGGCGACGCCCACATGATCGACGGTATGACGCCGCGCGAGATGTACGCGATGCTCAGGGACGCGCGGGCCGACATCATGCTGTCGGGTGGCCGCTCACAGTTCGTCGCACTGAAGGCCCGCATACCGTGGCTCGACATCAATCAGGAACGTCACCACCCTTATGGCGGCTACGAAGGGATCGTCGAGCTGGTGCATGAGATCGACCGCGCGATCTACAACCCGGTGTGGCAACAGGTGCGGATCCCTGCTCCGTGGGGCGACGACGGGGGAGCGCTGGGTGTGGTCCAAGCGCAAGCCGCGCGCCCGCTGTCGAGCGCCGCGCACGGGGGAGCGCTCGGTGTGGTCCAAGCGCAAGCCGCGCGCCCGCCGTCGAGTGCCCCGGGGTGGGGGCGATGAGCCTCGAACCCGGTATACCGAACGGACGCCCCCGAACTCGAGAACATGCCATGGCCGATGTCGTCGAATCTGTGAAAGCCTGTGCGGTCAATCCGCTCAAGATGAGCCAGCCGCTGGGCGCGAGCCTCGCGTTCCTTGGGCTCGATGCCTGCATGCCCGTGATGCACGGCTCGCAGGGCTGCACGTCGTTCGGCCTCGTGCTGCTGGTGCGCCACTTCAGGGAGGCGATCCCGCTGCAGACGACAGCCATGGACGAAGTCACCGCGGTGCTCGGCGGCTACGAGAACATCGAGGCCGCGCTGCTCAACATCCGCAAGCGCGCTGCGCCGAAGGTCATCGCGATCTGTTCAACAGGTCTCACCGAGACCGAGGGCGACGACGTGGACGGCTATCTCGTTACCGTGCGCAAGCGCAAGCCCGAACTCAACGACACTGAGATCGTCTATGTGTCGACCCCCGACTATGTCGGCGCATTCGAAGACGGCTACCGGCATGCGATTACCGGCATCGTCAACGCGCTGGTCAAGGCGTTGCCAACGGTGGCCAATCAGGTGACGCTGCTGCCCGGCAGCCATCTGTCGCCTGGCGACATCGACGAACTGCGCGAGATCATCGAAGCGTTCGGCTTCGATGTCATTGTGCTGCCCGACATTTCCGGCTCGCTCGACGGCCATATCGCACCGGACTGGCGCGGCACCACACTGGGCGGTACCACGCTCGCGGAGATCCGGGCCGCGGGTGCATCGGCGTTTACGATCGGCGTGGGCGAGCAGACGCGCGACGGCGCGGAGGCATTGCATGCTATCGCCGGCACACCGTTCGAAGTGTTCGGGCGGCTCACCGGACTGGAACCCAACGATCGTCTGCTGCAATTGCTCGCGCAGCGCTCCGGACGACCCGTTCCCGCGAAATACCGGCATCAGCGCAGCCAATTGCTCGATGCGATGCTAGACGGCCATTTCTACACTGGAGGCATCAAGGTCGCGATCGGCGCAGAGCCCGATCTGCTGTTCGCGGTCGGCAGCATGCTGCACGAGATGGGCGCGCAGTTGCACTGCTGCATCAGCACGACGCGATCGCCCGCGCACGCGTTGCTGCCCGCTGATCAGGTCGTGATCGGCGATCTCGAAGACATGGAGCGCGCCGCGGCGGACTGCGACCTGCTGATCACCCATTCGCACGGCAGGCAGATGGCCGAGCACCTGCAAAAGCCGCTCTTCCGGATCGGTTTTCCGGTCTTTGACCGGGTTGGAAACGCACATCGACGCTACGTCGGCTACCGCGGCACGATGAACCTGATCTTTGAGATCGCCAACCTGATGATCGAGCAGATTCCGCATCACGATCCGGGCGACTGGCCGCTGCCGCAGGCCGCTATCGATCTGGCCGCGCGCGATCCGGCGCGGGAAGCGAACATTCCTGTCGTCGCGGCCGGTGCTTGACCCACCTAAAGGAGCACACAGCATGAAGATCGCGTTCGCCACCCAGGACAGTCAGTTCGTCGATGCGCATTTTGGCTGGGCGAGGAGCATCGTCACCTACAACGTCACACCGGACGGTTACCAGTTCGTCGAGGCGTTCGACTTTGGTGGCAAGCTCGAAGAGGACGGCGACGAGGACAAGCTCGCGCCCAAGCTCGAAGCCGTCAAGGATTGCGCGATCCTGTACGTCGCCGCAATCGGCGGCTCGGCCGCGGCGCGAGTGGTTGCGCTGAAGATTCACCCGATCAAGGTGCCGCGGCCCGAGTCCATCGGGGAGATTCTCGGCAAGTTGCAACAGGTGCTGAAGGGCACGCCGCCGCCGTGGCTGCGCAAGGCGCTGGCGAAGGATGGCGAACGTGTATACGACTTTGAAGACGATGAGGTATCCCATGACTGAATCATCCTCAATTCCGTCCAAGGCCAGCGACGAAATGCTGCTGGTCGCACCGTTCGTGCAGCAGCTCGTCAGGCAGTTGCGCGCGCAGGACACCCACGGCGTGTGGGACGGAAAGACCGACCTGCAACTGCTCAAGCCGTACATCCACACGCCGGAGGAACGCCGCGCGATTCCGATCATGGGCGACCCCGACCCCGAAACGCTGTGGCGGCTCGAGCTTTTCTATAGCGCGATTGCGGTGGCGATCGAGCGTGAGACCGGCCAAATGGTTTCGCCGATGATGAAGATGAGCCACGAGGGCTTCGGCCGCATGGTTTTGCTCGCGGGGCGGCTCGTTGTCGTCAACAAGCAGTTGCGGGACGTACACCGGTTCGGCTTCGCTTCGCTGGAGAAGCTCGCCGAGGCGGGCGCAAAGCTTCTCGACGAAGCGGTCGAGGTGATCCGGACGTACCCCGCCGTCGCACAGTACGGCGCCTGAAGGAATCGTGAGGGGACCGAGACGATGAGCACCGATGCCGATGAACTCAAGGCGCACCTGAAGAAACTCAACGCGCAAGCGACCCAGGCGAAGTTGGACCTGCACGACCTCTCAGAGGAACTCCCGACCAACTGGGAGAACATTCTCGCTGTCGCCCAGCGCTGCCATGACGCCCACGCCGCGCTGATGGCAGCCCGCAAGGCTGCCGCTGCGGCAGCGGCCTGAACCAGCGAAGCCACGGAGCCACATCATGAGCGCTACCTTCAGCGTTACGCTGCCGAGCGGCGCCACCTGGACGCCGACCTTCGTCAACCGGCTCGACGAAGAAAAATGCATCGGTTGCGGACGCTGTTTCCGTGTCTGTCCGCGTGGCGTGCTGCAACTCGTCGGGCTTGACGAGGACGGCGCGCACATCGCGCTGGACGGCGACGGCGACGGCGAAGACGACGAGTACGAGAAGAAGGTGATGACTATCGTGCATCGGGAACTGTGCGTCGGCTGCACCGCGTGCGCGAAGATCTGCCCGAAGAAGTGCTACACGCACGCGGCGGCCGTTCTCTGAGCGATGACGTGATGAACGCCTATACAGCCCTGATGGCGTACGCGGTGGATGCGGGTGATCCCACCGTGCTGGCACTGGCCGGCGTGCTGTCGAGCGGGTTCGAGCACCACGGCGTCGATGTGCTGCCGATGCGCGGACTGGACGCCGACCAGACGCGCGCGATGCTCGCGCGCTGGTTCCCGGGTGCCGGGCCGGCGCTCGGTCTTAGGTGTGCGTTGTCGCCCGCCACGATGCCGCGTGACGACGAACTCGAAGATCTGGTGGCGTTGCTCAATCACTATGCCGATCCGCGCGCCGGCCCGGCAGACGAGGCGAACTGCGTCGCCCATGCCTTGGCCTGTGCGAGCCTCGGACAAAACCACCTTTGGCAAGACCTGCTTCTGCCGTCGCGGCGCGTGCTGTCCGCGTTGATTAGCCACTGGTTTCCGCGGCTGGCCGCGAAGAATACGCATGACATGAAGTGGAAGAAGTTCTTCTACAAGCAACTGTGCGAGCGCGAGGGCCTGTTCCGCTGCAAGGCGCCGAGTTGTGGCGTCTGTTCGGACCATGCGCTTTGCTTTGGAGCGGAGTAGGCAAAAATGCCCGGCTCGGGCCCCTGTTGAGCAGGTGCGTCGCCGGTCCGCTTTGCCAGGCTTCTTCGGTAGATTCACAGTGAGAAGGCGCGGGACTTGCGTAAGCATGCTCATCGTTATGGATTCAGGCATTCAACCGAGAAAATCGAACCACAAACCTTACACATCTATGGATTCGTTCCGACCTGCTGCGTCCCCGGGGCCCCGCCCTCGCTGTACACCGTGCACCCGGGCTTGCCGTCTGTCGCTGCAATGCCCCGTTGCGGAGTCGCAGCAGCAAGGGCCGCGCGCCCGGGCATTGCCGCCCGCCTGCGTGCCCGCGCTGCTGCAACCGCCGCACCCGTTACTCGCGATCTGCGACGAAGCGCGGTTGCGCGATCTGACGCTGTACCATTTGCAGCGGCTCAGGCTTATGCCGCTGTTTGCACGCGTCGGTCACCGCTTCGATTGTGTCGCGTCGCGGGTGGCCAACTTCGTGGTCGAGCCCTGCGGCGTGCTGCTGTATTGCGGCGAGCGGCATGCGCATCTGCAGGCGGACTCCGGGCCGCCGTTGCTGCTTGACGAAGAGGGCCGAGAACCATGGCTGGTTCAACTTTGGCACGCGTTCGACGACGTCGGTTTCCCGCCCGCGCTGCGCGCCGACTTCCGGGGCGGGGCGGAGGCGCTGTCCGAGCATCGGCTGGCGCCGCACGCTCGTCATGCCGGCCGGACGCGCTACACATACGACACGGTGCGTAGCTGGTTTCTTACCCCGGCAGCGGGCGAACGGCTTGCGGGCCATGCCACGAGGCGCTCGCCATGAGACCCATGCCGCCTGCCGTTGCCGTAACGGTGCGATCGGAAGAGCAGCCCGTCATGAATCAGAACCGTGGCACATGCCTTCCCGACAGCAGTGCGAGCCTGTCGCTGGAGCGCGCGCGGGCACATGTCGCGAGCCTGCAGCACGAGTTGTTCGCGGTTGAGCAGGCGCTGCTCGACGACCGCGCATTGACGCGCGCATTGAGCGGGCGTCGATGGGTTTATGTGGGCGGGCAGCCAAGCATCAACGCCGTGCTGCGTGCGCTGGTGGATGCGGCGGGAGGCGAGTTCGTTCATCACACCGGGACCATCGACGACGATGGCCGTGCCGAAGGCTTCGAGGCTTTGCTGTCAGGCGCCTACCGGGTGCTGTGCCCATTGGATCTGATCGACCCGGACTCGCTGGTCGCGCTGCGGCGGTTGTGCGCGCGTCACCGCACGCCGTGGTCCGCCTTGCGTTCGTCGAGCGTGACGAGCTTCATTGCGGGCGTGTTGCGGGCTCAGCCTGCCCAGCCGCGCGGCGTGGTCGCAGCGTCGCGCTGCTGCCTGAGGCACGGCTGACGTCGTCATAACTTTAAATGCCGCGAGATGTGGGCAAAACTTGCCTTTGACGTGGTCTTTCCACAAGAGGGCCTGCCATGTCGGATTCCGCATAACGCTACGGCCTTTTCCTCAACGTCGAGAACCCCGACGGCGACGCGCGCGATGCGCTGACGCAAGCGGTGCGTAACGCGCCGGCCGCCCGAAGTTCGGCTACCACGAGGTGTGGCTCGCCGAGCATAACTACAGGTCGTACGCGAACAGCAGCGCGCTGGCGCTGCTGTTCGCCCACATCGCGGCTCGTTTCCGTTGCCATATCGGGCTGCGGGGATATTGTCGGCGCATGAGTCGCGTGCGCGGATGCACGAAGCGTTCGCATTGATACGACATGGTGTTTTCCCACTCATTCGTACTGGCCATAGCAGATTAAGACATGAGGCGTCGACGTAACAGCGCCACTGACAGGAAGAACGGCAACACCGTGCAAATGCAGAGAGCGCCAATATGCAGGGCAACATAGCTCACCGGGCGTCCGAGCATCGGGGGACGGATAAGGTCGACGGAATGTGCCAGCGGTAAGAAGCGCGCTACGTCACAAAAAACGGCAGGTAGCTTACTGATCGGGAAGATCACGCCGCTCAGGAGCACCATGGGCGTGAGAACGAGCGTTTGATAGAACACGAAGTAATCGTGACTGGGTGCAAGCGCCGCGAGGATCATCGCCAGACTCGCGAAGGCGAGGCCAGTCAGGGCGATGGCAGGCGATGCGTAGAGAATGGATGACCACGCTGCATAACCCAGCACGGTGGCTACCACCATGACGGCAATGCCGGCAAAAAAAGCCCTGGTGGCGGCCCATGCCAGTTCACCGAGAACGATATCGCCGAGCGTGAGCTGTGTACAGAGGATCGCTTCCCACATGCGCTGAACATGCATGCGAGAGAAAGCTGCGTAAATCGTTTCGAAGGTCGCGGCGGTCATTGCGCTCGTCGCGACCATACCCGCCGCGAGAAACGCGATATAAGATGCGCCATCGACGCGACCTACCATTATCCCGAAACCAAAGCCGAGGCCGAACAGATAAATCATAGGATCGGCAAGGTTACCGAGAATCGAGGCAAACGCGACTTTTTTCCATGCCAGATAGTTGTGGCGCCACACTGCAACCCAGTTCCACAGGTTTGCGGGCAGGGCCGCTGCATAAAACTCTCTCATCGTTCACTCCTTCATCCCGCGCCCGGTTAGCTGCAAAAAGACATCCTCGAGATTTGCTGGACGCTGTAAAAGGCGCAGCGCCGTGCGCCCGCGCAACTGTATGCACACCCGTTCCGGATCGGACACATAGCAGAAGAGGGTCTCACCACTGACCTCGATACGCTGCGCGTGCGGCGCGATCAACGTGCGCAGCTCATGCGGATTGCCGCCGTGGATCTCGATCACGTGGCTCCCGATCTGTTCTGCGATCAGCGCGCGAGGCCCGCCTTCGGCGATCTTTCGACCCTCCGCCAGCACACACAGTCGGTCGCACAACCGCTCGGCCTCTTCCATGAAATGGGTGGTCAAGAGGATCGTGGTGCCGCGCGCCAGCAGGGAACGCAGCCGTTCCCAGATCAGGTGGCGAGCATGCGGATCGAGACCCGTTGTTGGCTCGTCCATGACCAACAACTGTGGATCGTTGATCAGCGCGCGAGCCAGCATTAGCCGCCGCTTCATGCCGCCGGATAGCTCGGTGACGCGCGCATTGACCTTGCTTTCGAGGCGGGCGAATTCGAGCAGCGATGGCACGACCGCTTCAATTTCACGTGTGCTCATGCCAAAGTAGCGGCCAAACACCAGAAGGTTCTCGCGCACGGTGAACCCGGGCTCGAGGTTGTCGAATTGCGGCACTACGCCAATGCGCATACGTGCCGAGCGAGCGCGAGCCGGCACTGGCTCCCCGAGCACGATGATCTTGCCTGCGTCGGGCGGCGCCATGCCGAGAACCATACGCACCGTCGTGCTCTTGCCCGCGCCATTTGGCCCTAGCAGGCCGAAGCACTCTCCAGGCGCGACGCTGAACGATAATCCGTCGACTACGATCTTGTTGCCATATGACTTCCTCACGCTAGCGAAGCTGATTGCTGCCTTGGACATGGGGATAAGAAGGAAAATTACGCGCTCGTCTTGGAGAAAAAGAAGCCGTTCTGCTGCCGCGGCCCGATTGAAAACGCCCTGTCCGATAGAAGATCCTTACCTGCTGCGGAATAGTTACTCACAATGGAGTACTAGGACTCCGGTGAATGCACTCGCGTTGGGAAGGCGCCAATTGAGCCATTGCGTGAGACGATCGCACTCAAGCGGGCCGCTGCCGATGGTGCGCGGTTCTGGGTTGGCGCAAGGGTCGAGGTCCTATATGTACGATTAACTAATTGCCATCGAATGCTTCGTCAGACGTTGCTAACGTTGAGGACTCACACGCGTGATCCGGTCGACGGTGCGGAGTCGCAACTCTTGACGCTGAAGTCACGTTCGGCTTCGTAACCGGATCCGGAGTATCGGGCTGTTTTTCTCGAACGTTCGATACGTTGCCTGAAGAGCCACGGGACAGCCAATCGCTATTGCTCAATGTGCACAGCGCATAGGCTTTCAGCGGGAGCAAGAGAAAGAGGTTAATGGGTGTGTGAAGAGAAAAGCCAAGAAATCGAATCTGGCGAGCGCGAACCGATGCCACGCTACAGCGGATCATCGTCAATGATGCGATTATCAGGGCAGTCCACCACGGCACTGTCGCTGTCAATGCGAGCTGCGCGAGCGCCGCTAGAAGCGATAAGGCGAGAAATAGCGAGCCCACATTCAGTCCGATCACGTCCAGCGTAAGGTAGCGATCGAGACAGGGCAGCAGGCGCAGCGAAAGCAACGTGTCCCGATAAGTACTGCGCGCCCAGCGCAGTTGTTGGCGCAGATACGCCCCCAGTCTGTCCGGAACGACTGTCGCCGCAATGGCGTCCGGAACGTACTCGGTCCGATAACCTGCGGTCAGCATGAGAATCGTGAGATGGCGGTCCTCGCCGAAGTCGCTCGGTTTCCCGCGAAAAAACTGCGTCTCGTACTGGTCTAATAGCAAAAGAAGCACGGACCGTCGGTACATGGTACACGGACCGCAGCAACACATAACAGCGCCGAAGCGAGCCTGTGCCGCGCGTTCTTCGTTGCAAGCCAACCAGTACTCCATATCGATCAGGCGGGTCAGCCAAGTGTCGCTCCGGTTGCTGGCCGTCAACTGCCCCATGGCGGCGCCTATCGTCGTGTCTCGCATTGTCAATACGAGCTTCTTGACGACATCGGGCGCCAGCGTCGTGTCCGAGTCGACGTTGAGTACCAGTTCCCCGGATGAAGAGCGTATCGCGGCGATCTGTGCCTTGCGCTTTCCCATATTTTGGGGAAGCGTAATGAAGTTGAATCTCGGGTCGCGTGTGTACGCATCGTATACCGGCCTCACAGCGTCGAGATTCGCAGAACCATCATCAACCACATAGACCCGCAGTTTTCCGGCGTAGTCCTGGTTTGCAATGGACTCCAGGCACGCCGAGAGTGTGCGCGGTTGCTCGTTAAAGCACGGCACGATGACGTCCACGTCCGGCAGAAAGTTGGAGTCGGCGGCATTGGGCGACTTCGGCGGACCACTCGTGGGTAGACCATGGAGGGCCTGTGCGCTTTTGTAAACAGTCGAGAGTAGTGCATACAACAAAACCGGGGCAGTGCTGATTGTGGCAATGGCATTCATAGATGTCGGTTTGGCCAGTGTGGTTGGGGTAGCGAGCTGATTACAAATCCGCAGTCATGCAGTTCTGGAATCAGGCGGGAAAGCGCCATGAGGGTCTGGTCGCGCAGCCCAGCATGACAGCACCGTCCTGACTCGCCGGGAGGACATCCGTCGTGCAAGAGCACAATTGCGCCAGGCCGGACAGAGGCCAGCACTGCGCTGACAATCGCATCGACGCCGGGGCGAGACCAGTCACGCGGGTCGACCGACCAGTCAAGAGCCGCCAGCCCCGCCTTTGCCGTTTCAACGACCACTTCGTCCGTCCATATTCCGTAAGGGGCACGCATATGCCGAACTGTGGCCTGGGGACACGCCATCCGGATGATCCTGTTCGCGTCCAATATTTCGCGTCGTACTTCATCAGGTTCGCATCTGGACAAATCCGGATGAGTCATCGTGTGATTGGCAATCTCGTGTCCCTCGGCGATCATTCGCTGGATCAGCTTCGGCTGGTCCTCTACGTACGCACCGATGACGCAGAACGTTGCTGGCACCCGATGTTCTGCCAGCACATCGAGGACGTCCGGTGTGCAAAGTGGATTAGGGCCGTCGTCAAACGTCAAGTAGACGTCGCGGCGTCCGGCGCGATCGTGGCACTCGTCGCGCGCCTCGGATACGCAATCGAGGACCTTCACAGATCTGGCCCGTTTCGCTCAATTATCGAGCCAGTAGGCGGCTCCACGGTCGATCGTCCCATCCGGAAGGCCGCGACGGGCACGGTTTCGGTAAGCTTAGGTGGCGTGTCGAGAGATACATCCGAAAGTGTGGGCATCATGGAGACATACCTAAATCTGTCGTACTACTTAGGTTTATAAATATGAAGTTCGATCAATCAACTGCGATTTCCATTTCCGCGACGACGGGTTTCACTGTGCAACACAACACTTGATTTGTAAAATCGATTGTGTTGATACCTTTCATCTATAACGTGGATACGTTGAGAAATGCGTTTTACAGTAAGTGGATGAAATGGATGATAGATCTTGCCCAACCCAAATGATCGTTGGGCGCGTGTGCAGTTCGCGATGACCGTCCCGACGGTGTCGGACAGAATCGCGCAGATGGTAGCCAAACGATATCTGAAACCAATCGCGGAGCCAGTGTTTCAGTAGGACGTCTAAGGATATCGTCCTGTCCGGTCGGCGCATCAAGCACTTTCGGCTGCACGGCAGCGATGCTGGCGTTACGCTTGGGTGCTCGATCTCGACATCGAAGGTTCTTGACCATGTTGATCACGAACTCATGATGGAAGCGGTGCGGCAGCATGCTCGTTGCACATGGGTGGATCTGTACGTGGAACGCTGGTTGAAGGCGCCAATGATGAGGGGGCAGGAAATGGTGTCGCGGACGCAGGGCACGCCGCAAGGTGGTGTCGTCAGCCCGGTACTGTTTAATCTCTATATGCATTATGCCTTTGATACCTCGATGGCGAGGCACTTTCCGGATACGTCCTTCGTGCGGTAGGCCGACGATGGATTGGTCCACTGTAAAAGCGAAGCCGAAGCCAGACGGTTGCATGCGGCAATCGGTGCGCGTCTCAAGGCCTGTGGCCCGGAATTGCGTCCTGAGAAGCCGAGGATCGTGTACTGCCGGAATGGGAATCGCAAGAAGGACTATCCCAACACGAGCCTTAACTTTCTCGGATACACCTTCCGCGGTCGGCTGGCCAAAAGCAAGCGCGGCATTTACTTCGACAGCTTCAGTCCTGCGCTCAGTAGCAAGGCCGCGAAACGCATCCGCGAGCAAATGCGGGTGTGGGGTATCGGCCGCTGGACGGATGCTGCGTTCGAAGATATTGCACAGCGGGTCAATACCACCTTGCGAGGATGGTGGAACTACTACGCGGCGTTCTATATGAGCGTGTTCAAGCGTGTGATAGGCCACCTCAACCACATTCTGGCGACATGGGCGGTGCGGAAGTACCGCCGTTTCAAGCGAAGTCGCGCTAGGGCCCGGATATGGCTCAGGCGATTGGTGGAACCTGCCCCGGGCGTCCTGTACCACTGGAAGCTGGGGGTATTGCCATCGGCTGGATGACAAGAGCCGTATGAACCGAGAGGTTCACGTACGTGATCTGTGAGGGCCCGGCGGGGAAGTTCCGCCGGGCTACTCGACACTTCGCCAAGGAGTCGATGTGAAGTACGCGTTCATCGAGCGCTATCGACGCCACTGGCCGGTCTCGGTGCTATGCGAAGTGCTGGGAGTCAGTCCCAGCGGATATCATCAGCGCCGGCAACGCACTGCACAGGCCAAGCCGCCCCGGGGCCGCGTGAGTAACGACGCACTGCTCGCAAACCTCAAGGCGATTCACACGCAGACCAAGGGAGAGTACGGCTGGCCTCGCATGTGGAAGGAACTGCTCACGCAAGGCGTGCGCGTGGGCAAAGAGCTGGTTCGCAAGCGGACGGCGCAGCATGGCATTCGAGCCCGCCACAAGCGCAAGTAAATTGCGACGACGAACTCGAACCATCAATGGCGTGGTTCCGGCGCCGTCCTGACGCCGGCGCAATCATGCATAGCGACCGGGGTAGCTATTACGTGATCATCGCCGCAGCAGGACATGATACGGTTTCGTCGTCCATATCGGTCGCGATGTGGGCGTTGAACCGCTTCCCTGAGCTACTGCCGCGACTACAGGCCGATCGTTCGCTGATTCCACAGTTTATTGACGAAACCCTTCGCTACGCATCGCCGATGCGTCATTTCATGCGTACAGCGACTGCCGACACCAACGTCCGAGGTCGGACAATCCGAAAGGGCGATTGGCTGATGCTCTGCTATGGCTCGGGAAATCGTGACGAGCAAGTCTTCCCTGAGCCGTTCGTATTCAATATCGACCGCAAACCGAACCGGCATCTCGCTTTCGGCGTCGGCGCCCACGTGTGCCTGGGTCAGCATCTCGCGAACATGGAAATGCGCATCTTGTTTGAGGAACTGGTTCCGAGGTTGCGGCTAATCGAGCCGGCGGGCGAGAATGAATTTACAGCATCAATTTTCGTTAGCCATCCAAAGCATCTTCCAGTTCGTTGCGTGTCGCAGTGACCGCCTAGATGCTATGTGGGAGGGCAGCGAGAGGAAGCCCGACTGGAGTAAAACGGGACTTGCAGACTCGTTTTCTCCGAAGGAGCACGCAAATGGATGCGCCTGACACAGCCCTCCGTGGGCAGAATACGACGGCAGGTGGCCGCCTGTACATGGCTTTTGAACTGGGCGAGAAGAACTGGAAACTCTCACTGGGTAATGGCCAGCGCGCGCCCAGCCGCTGTACGGTCGCCGCCGGTGATACCAGGGCGGTTCTCACCGCCATCGCCAACGCCAGGGTGCGTTGCCATCTCGGCGCCGACGCACCCGTTTACAGCTGTTATGAAGCAGGCCGCGACGGCTTCTGGCTGCACCGCTGGCTGACTGAACAGGGCATCGTCAATCTCGTGGTGGATTCGGCCAGCATCGAGGTGAACCGCCGTGCGCGGCGCGCCAAGACAGACCGGCTTGACAGCGACAAGCTGCTGTCGATGCTCATGCGCTATTACGCGGGCGAGCGGCGGGTATGGGCGGTGGCACGCATCCCCACGCCTGAGCAGGAAGATGACCGCCGCCTGCACCGCGAACTCGAACGCCTGCGGAAAGAGCGTACCGCGCACACCAACCGGATCCGTTCCCTGCTGGTACTGCACAACCTTCGGGTCAGGTCTGTCGGCGGTCGCATCTGGGCCCACTGGTGGACCCGTCAGCGCGAGCTGCTGGCGCCCGGTCTGCGCGACGAGATTGAGCGCGAATGTGAGCGGCTCGCGCTGGTGCGCCAGCAGATCCGCCTGCTCGAAGTGCAGCAGGACCGGCAGGTGCGTAGCGGCGCACATCCCGCCATGGGGCTGCTCGCACAGCTTGCTGGCATCGGTTCAGGCAGCGCGTGGACCCTGGTCAGGGAACTGTTCGGCTGGCGGCAGTTTCGCAACCGTCGCGAACTGGCCGGCTGTCTGGGCCTGACGCCCACGCCGTACGCCAGCGGCACCAGCGAGGTTGAACTCGGTATCAGCAAGGCGGGCAACCGGCGATGTCGCTGGCTGATGGTCGAGCTCGCCTGGAGCTGGCTGCGCCTGCAGCCCGGCAGCCAGCTCAGCCACTGGTTCAACGAGCGCTTTGCCGGTACCGGCAAGCGGATGCGGCGCATCGGTATCGTCGCGCTCGCACGCCGTCTGGCGATCGCCCTGTGGCGTTATCTCGAGTACGGCGAGATCCCCGTCGGCGCGACACTCAAGCCGCGCGACGTCAACACCGTGAGGGCATGAATGATTGAATGACATCGGATGCAGCAACAGGATGTAAAGGTCAACGCGCCCGAAACACGCTCGGGCTACCCACTGCGGGTGGCCGTTTCCCTAGATGGGGTGCGTCGGTAACAGGGTAGCTCCAGCGCTCCGCGCATGCGGCATAAGGTGACCGGCCTGTCAGGTCGGCACGGATAGAAGGTCGACCCGGCACTGACCGGTCAACAGATACCCTGACCTGAATGACATTGACATGCCAGGCTGCAACAAGGTTTACGTGATGAGCGTCGGTACTGTCCTTTACGCAGCGGTCTCTACTGCCAGCTTGCGTCTGGTCATGGTAAGTGACCGCGCAGGCTGGCGGTAGAGACCGGACAAGGAGAAGGATTACTTCGCACAACAGAATGTTTATCGTGAACCGGGCTTGACTTTCAGCTCCCCATAGAAGAGCGTGTTAGGAACTTTGAGCGCGACCTGGTATTCTGGAGGTATGAAAAAGGCAGACCGCAAAGGGTATCCGACTGATGTGTCGGACGAAGAATGGAATTTCGCGGCACCGTATCTGACGTTGATGGACGTCGAGGCGCCCCAGCGGAAATACGAGCTGCGCGACATGTTTGACCCGTTGCGCTGGATGGCTCGTGCCGGCGCGCCGTGGAGGATGCTGCCCAATGATTTTCCACCGTGGGAACTGCCGGCCAGGATACACGGGTAAAGAGCCAGCGCAGGCAGCACTGGACGAAGACATTGAACTGCAGGTGATCAAACTCGAGGAGACGAAAAAGGTCTTTGTACTGTTGCCCCGGCGATGGGTGGTCGGGTGCAGCTTTGGCTGGCTCAACCGCTTCCGCCGTCTCGCACGTGACTATGAGCGGCTACCCGAAACTCTCGCCGGGCTTCATTTCGTCGTCTTCGCAATGCTCATGCTCGTCCACGCCGTGCCAGTACTTCAAAGTTCCGAAGACGCTCCAACGTGAAACAACCCGCGAAGTGTGATTGCGACAGGATGGACTTGAGTCAACTCGCGGACATCAGATATGAAGTCGCCCCTTGCAGAACTATTGATCGCTCTGTCAATTGCCATTCACATCATATAAGGCCATGCCGAATTGATGGTGCAACTCCACACGATGGTGCAACTCCACACGTGTCGCTGAAGTCAATAGCGCGCCGAACCTGAGGGCAGCTGTCTCTCTAATGGTCGACCTGACGAAGCTGCGCATGCGTGGAGTGGGAGCACACCGGACGCATGATGCGATTTGCTCCAGCGTATCAACCAGCTCTTTCTACTTTACTCGCCGTACACCATTTCCGACTTTAGCTGTGCGCCAGCGGTGTTGATCAAACGGAAAGATGAAGTAGTCGCGCATGGTGAGCGGTTCGGGCTGGTCGCGGAGGCCAACTTCCGGCACTCATCCTTTTTTTGGCCAGTAACTCGTGCGAAAAATAGTGTCCCAGATGGTCGTAAAGAACCCATAGTTTCGGTGCCGGTGATGCAGTTCCAATCGCCTTCGTCGTTGGCAACGTTACGTTCTCGCCGCCGCAACCCGTCTGCGCCTGCGGCATCGCCATCACTCGCGGGCCGCACCGTCGCCACCTGCGGGTGGTATGCGAGCGTCATGATCGTATAGAGCAGCGAGCCGCCGAAAGTCGGCCGCGTGGCCGACAGTGCGCGCGAGGCCGGGTCAATGGTCAACTCAGTGCAGTCGGCGGGGAGGCCGCTCAAGAGCGTCGTTGCGACAGATCCGGCGAGATCCTGGCCGATTGAGGTTGCACCGAGCAGCAGAATCTCGGGGCGGTAATTGTTGACCAGGTCGGTCAGCCCTTTCGTGAACGGTTCGTTGCGATAGCCGAGCGACACAGGGTCGTGAATCACCTACGCTTTGTCCGCGCCGAAACTGAACGCCTCACTGGCAAACTGCTCAAGCGGCTCGTCGGTACCGCCGAGCACGGCCACAGCGACACGACTGCCGAGTTTGTCGGCGGGCTTGCGCGCCTCAGCGAGCAGCTCCCACGACACGCTATGCACGTGGCCGCGGTCGTGCTCGAGAAAGACCCAGACACCCTGGTAGGCTTTCAGATGTTCGGGCAGATCGAGGTTGCGGCCGGCGGCCCGTTTGACCGGCGCGGCCGGCTTCTTTTCCGAGGCAGCGGGCGAGTTCATGAGGCCCTCTTCATCAACAGGTCCGCCTCCAATGTCGGATGGCGAGCGAGTATCTTGTGCACGAGTTTCAGCGACACGTCGCGCAGGCTGGACGCGTCCAATTCGAGCATCTCGGCCTTTTCGTCGCGCGGCGTCGGCGCGAACACTTTGCTGACCACGGTAGGTGAACCTTTCAGCCCGATCTTGCTCACGTCCTCAATGCCGTCCTGCTCGCGATTCCATTTGCGCACCGGGAAACCTGCCGCGTGGATCATCGCGGGCAGTGTCGCGAAGCGCAGCTCGTTCTTATTCTCGAGCATCGTCACGAGGCAGGGCAGTGCGGTTTTCAATACTTGCACACCGCCTTCGGCGCGGCGCTCGACTACGATCGTGCGCGCGTCGAGGTCAGTCTCGACGATCCGGGATACATACGTGAGCAACTGGACGCCCAATCGCCTCACGATGCCGGGGCCGACCTGGGCAGTGTCGCCATCGATGGTCTGCTTGCCGGCGAAGATGATGTCCACTGCCCGTGCATTTGCAATCCCCCATGCCTGAATCGGCGTACCGGCCACCGAGAAATGCTCTCTCGACAGGAGACCCCGTTTGTCGGCCAGGCCCATGACTTCAGTAAGAGCGCTTCCACGACTTCATGCTCCAGCAACCGGTCGCGTTTCTTCGAGAACACCGAGTGGTCCCACGCGTCGTCCTCGATCGCCAGTCCGACGAACCAGCGGAACAGCAGGTGTAGCGCATCTGTTCCATCAGCATGCGTTCGCTACGCACCGAGTAGAACACCTGCAGCAGCAACGGCCGCAGCAGCTTTTCGGGTGCAATCGAAGCCCGGTCGGTGTCGGCATAGATGACGTTAAACAGCCCGTTGAGCCGTTTCGACGCGTCATTCACCAGCAGCCGGACCGGTCGCAGCGGGTGATCCGCCAGGTCGAAATCCTCCAGCTTGACCGTCGTAAACAGGGGTTCCTGCATCTCATCCGTTCCGCGCATTGCATCCACTGCCAAAGTTAATGAACGCGATATCCATAACGGCTGTCCCTCAAACCCCGCTTACACGGGACGTTGTGCCAAGCGAGCATCTACAGTCGGAGCACAATTTGCGGGATGTTGACCGGCACAATGTCGGGTTATGGCGGTGCATCGTCCGATTGTTCGTGTCGCGAATGTCCCGTTCCGGACAATGCGGCCGCGCTGAAGGTGGCTCGATCGGTTCCATCCGCTAGTGGACAGAATGTCGCAAATGTTCGCCTGATGAACACTCGCGATAATTAGTTAAACAAAGGAATTTGGACATGAAACGTGGAACGCGTGACCTTTGTTGTAACAGCGACGCATAGGGCGTGCTTGTCGGGTTCGGGGGCCGACGCACGACAACAGAACTTATCGGATATCGCGGGACTCCGCATTAGCGGAGCTCGAGTGAGTGGCATGGATCTCGCTATTGCGTATTGCGCCGCCACTGTTGGTTGCGGGGAGATATCATGCAAGACTGCGCGAACGCCAGCACGCCGCCCTCGACTGCCTATATCGGCGTCCGGCAGACACTGCCCTTGGTGTCGACCGTAGACGCACCTGTCCGGGGCGGCGGCTGTGATTCATACGGCGGCACAGGCAAATCGAGCTGCGGCTCGTCCGACGCGCCCGAGAGCATGTCGGCAGAAGTATGGGAAAAGATCAGTAATCACCCATGTTATTGGGAAGAAGCGCATCGCCATTATGCGCGCATGCACGTAGCGGTGGCACCCGCCTGCAACATCCAATGCAACTACTGCAGCCGCAAGTATGACTGTTCGAACGAGTCGCAGCCAGGCGTCGTGTCGGAGAAGCGGGCGCGGGAGCAGCCGTGAAAAAGGTGACGACCGTCGCGGCCCGGATTCCGCAGTTGACCGTGCTCGGCATTGCCGGTCCCGGGGACTCGCTTGCCAATCCGAAGAAAACGTTCGACACGTTCAAAAACAGCATTGTTTGCGTGACAATCACCATCAACATGGTCGATCCCGTCGTCGGCGAAAAGATCTATCCGTGGATTTTCTGGGACCACCGACGAATCACGGGCAAGGAGGCCGCGTGCTTCCTTCACGCGCGGCAAATGGAGGGGCTGGAGATGCTGACTACGCATGGTGTACTGACGAAGATCAACTCGGTGTTGATCCCGGGCATCAACGACGAACTCCTGATCGAGGTAAATCGCGAGGTAAAGAGGCGAGGCGCGTTCCTGCACAACATCATGCCGATGATCTCAGACCCAGAGCATGGCACGTATTTCGGCCTGCACGGCCAGCGCGGCCCCACTGCGCGCGAGCTGAAGGCCGTGCATGACGCCTGCAAGGGCGGCGCGAACTTGATGCGCCATTGCCGGCAGTGCCGTGCGGATGGTCGCCCGCTCCCGATCAGCAACGACGGTACATACACCGGTAAGGCGATGGGTGAGCTGCTCTTGAGCAAAGGCGACGTGGGCTACGTCACCGGAATCGACACGTTCCTGCAGTGGTTCTACATCTATGCGGTTCACTTTGTCGAACGCGATCATCGCGTCGGCATGCGCGCGAAGGAACTATGTACGCTCGACCACCGTCCGCAAGACGTGCCCGCGCGGTTGGGTGAGCGCGCGCCATGGAGAATGCGCGTGGTGGCACTGCACGACGTTTGCAACGACGGCGGCTATCCCAGACGGGGCGAATGCGAGCGTCTTGTGAGGGCCGGCGCGCTCGGCGGGATCGCCAATGTGGGGCGCGTGATCGAGACCGGCGAACCGGTGTACCTCGTCGAGTTTGATGGGCAGGCGTCGGCTGCACTGAGGACGAAATTGATCCTGCCACGCTGCGACCATTGATCGAGAAAGACGAGTTCGGCCTATGAAAGTTCATGTGT
The DNA here is from genome assembly GCF_003634845.1 of Paraburkholderia sp. RAU2J. Taxonomy (NCBI): domain Bacteria; kingdom Pseudomonadati; phylum Pseudomonadota; class Betaproteobacteria; order Burkholderiales; family Burkholderiaceae; genus Paraburkholderia; species Paraburkholderia sp. RAU2J. The sequence goes on along the minus strand of NZ_RBXG01000004.1, from coordinate 107,038 downwards.
TCGTCGCTGGACGTTCGTCGCCCGGCGGGCCGGCGCCTTTTGCTCGCGCCGCTAGTTCGAAGCGATGCACGTACCTGCGGCGCAAATTTTTGCGACCAACCCAGGAGGTCTCAACGTGAAACTCATGATTCGAAAGGACAGAAAAGGCATTCTCAGCGCCTACGTGACGAAGAAGAATCTGGATGAGCCGATCGTCTGCATCGCTCAGGCGCAGATGTGGAGCGGGCTCATTACGCTCGCAATCGGCTGGCGGTTCCAGTTGCCAGAGATGGCTGCCGACACTACGCTTCCGGTCACTGTAGAAGCGTGGCGCGTGGCGGGCGGGCACGACTGACATGGCGCTCACAGCAAATCAGATTAGTGTGATAGCCGAGTTGATTCGCAACGAACCGACGCTGCTGGAAGCTGCGGCAAGTTGGCGAAAGCGCTATCCCGACGTGCGTGTCATGCGGATCGGCGCGGTCGAACTGCGCAATGAAAAGCCGGTTCTCGAGTTTCGTGGCCGCCGCGTCTATCTCGCGACGTCGACAGGGTTTTGCGTGTCTGTGACGGCACAGGCAAGTGAGGCCGATATGCTCATCCTAGCCGAGGAGTGAGCCTGCGATGGCGACTGACCAAATCACACTTAGCGAGCCAGCCTGCGGGGCGCGAGAGAGCGAACTCGTCCATGCAGTACTGCAGTGTTCGCCTTGGAGCGATGGACCAATGCTCGATTCGTTTGAGGCTGCCTTTGCCGGCTGGAGCGACCGCGCCCACGCGGTGGCCGTGGCGAGCGGCACGCTCGGCACCTGGATTGTGCTGCGTGCGCTCGGCATCGGCCCGGGCGATGAAGTTATCTGCGCGTCGCACACGTGGCATCAGGTCGCGCACGCGATCACCCTGGCAGACGCGGCACCGGTGTTTGCCGATATTGATTACTGGAGCGGCTGCCTCGACGTGGCCAAGGTACAGCGGAAGATCGGTAAGCGCACGCGCGCAATTCTCGCTGGCAATACCAACGGGCATCCGGCGGCCTGGGGACCGTTGCGCGAGCTTGCCGATGCGAATAATCTCACTCTGATCGAGGACAGCACTGAGGCGCTCGGCTCACGCTATGGGGGGCGCGGTGTGGGATCGTTCGGCAAAGCCACGGTGTTCGACTTTTCGGCGCCCTCGGCCCTGTGCGCAGGAGAAGGCGGGATGATCGTCACCGATGACGAAAGCCTGGCGTACGAATTGCGTTGCCTGCGCCGGCGTTTGACCGCGGACCGCAAGTCGGTCTCGCTCGGTGCTCGTGTGCCGTTGCAGACCGGCATGAGCGAGCTGACCGCCGCGCTCGGCCTGGCACAGCTGGCGGGGCTCGACGAACGACTCACCCAACGCAAGCGTGTGGAAGCCTGGTATCACGAAGCGATGGAAACCCTCGAGGGTATCAAGCCGCCGTATCAAGCGGAGGACGCGGAGGAAGTGCACTGGATGCTTTTCGTCGTGCACCTGGGCAAGCGGTTTACTCATAGAGCGCGCGCCCAGATGATCGACGACATGCAGGCTTGCGGCATAGAAACGGCGGCGTACAGTCATCCGTTGCACGAGCAGTTCCACTACATGAAGGCCGCCGACGTTCTCGGTGGCCGGCGCGGCTCCTTGCCTGAAACGGAGCGGATTGGCGACCGGGCACTTGCGTTGCCGCTGCACACGCAGCTTAGCGCACGCGACGTGAGATACATCGTCAAGACATTGAAGGACACCGCGACCAACGTCGGCGCAGGGGCCGCTATCTATCGCTAGGTCATCGATTCGCGCTTCTTTTTGGCTCGATACGATGAAGATGGCGGGGCCGCCGTGCTGGTGCTGCGCCTTTTCCGCTCTGGCCTCTGGCGCAGGAGTTCGCTGCGCTCCGCAGCCGAGTAGTGGCTGAAATCTCCTTCCCGCGCCGCCTGGCGGCGTGCCGCAGTGATGATCGCCTTGCTACGCGCAGGGCCCGACGGCGCACTGAGCTGTTTATCCAGTTCGGTACTGCGGCAGTGCGGACAGACGGGCGTCGTGCCAGCGCGCACCAGTGTTTCGAACCGCAACTTGCAGTTGCGGCATACATAATCGTGGAGCGGCATAAAGCAGAGATTTTTTCGGCTGGCGATCGCGGCTACTGATGCGTGAACAGGCCGGTCGGGGCAGTCCGCGATCGGTAATCAAAAAAATGTTTGTGCTAAACCTGCTCCGCAGGCGTTTGCTTCTATGGACATTGAATGATCGTCGCGGTGATTTGCGATACCCGGCGGGCTGACGGAGCCGGTTGCGAGAAGACAGCGGGAATGCGGACGTCAATGGGTAAGAAATATGAAGTTTCGCAGCATTGTGATGGTGCGATGACGCCAAGGTACGAGTGGGTTCGGGTTGGCCGCGTGGGCGAAGACGTCTACGCTCAGGTCAAAATGATCTACGAGGCATGCGGCTCCATGCGCGTCATTGATCTGCCGCCGTACCCGGCCGGCCACAACATGGGCACGAACCGGATGAGCGAAAAATCCCGTGACGGCGTCGTCAACAGTTGGGGGCAGGCGCACGAGGCGACGAATCTTTTCGTCTCAGACGGCAGTCAATTCACCACGAGCAGCGCAGAGAACCCGACGCTCACGATCGTCGCTCTCGCCATCCGCCAAGCCGAGTACATCGCGGATGCGATGCGGAGACGGGATATCTGACAAAGCGGAGCCTCTCGACGAATTGCTGTTTGCTGGAGCGCTTGCTTCGTGAGATACAGTTGAGCGATCTTATTAAAAGAAACGGTCGCGTCTAGACGTTAGTTTGGTAGCAATCTCGTCTATGAGATTTTGATCAATTTCTCGTCGTCTCTTTCGCGACGCTACGAGGCACGCCTGAGAGCGAAGGACAAGCCCGTCTTCAAGCACTTTCAGATGATTGGCCCGCAAGGTCGTCCCCGTCGTTGTGACATCTATAATGGCATCAGCCGAACCAGTTGCGGGAGTTCCTTCGGTAGCACCGAGGCTCTCAACGATGCGGTAAGCACGCATGCCATGTACACCGGACAAGAATCGCTGGGTCAGCCGTCGGTATTTCGTTGCGATCCTGAGCCGCCGACCGTAACGTTCGTGGAAGTCTGCCGCGACATCGTCAAGGTCCGCTATCGTCTCGACGTCCACCCAGGCCTGTGGGACGGCAAGGACAATGTCAGCTCTCCCGAAGCCCAGCCGTGCGATGATTTCCATCCTTTCCTGCCAGTCGTCTCTACTTTCCACTAACAGGTCTTCACCGGTGATTCCTATCTCGACGACGCCTTGCGCCAGTTTGGCCGGAATCTCAGAAGCCGTGAAGCAAACTACCTCAACTTCGTTCCTACCAACAAAGCCTGCCGTGTATTTTCGTTCGTTGGGTTGCTCAACCGGCAACCCGGCCACAGCTAAGGCATCAAAGGTCTGCTCCTTCATCCGTCCTTTTGAAGGAATCGCGAGTGAAATTGTCACGTCAATGCTCCCTGCAGAAGTTGCACTTGGTCAACAAATGCGGATAGGCCAATCGCCGGAATCGGGCGATCTGCTCCGAGCAGCTTGGGCAATCGATCATACCGTCCACCGCTAGCAAGTGGCCTGTCAATTCCCGGGGCGCGGATATCAAACAGAAGCCCAGTATAGTGGTCAAGGTGCCGACTGAAGGATGCATCGTAGGTTAATTGATCTGGAGAGCCGCTCTCTCTGGCGAGCACCTCCGCTCGTCGGACAAAGTTGTCGAACGCTATGCCAAGTGTCAATCCTGCAGATTTCGCGAGCCCAGCTATTTCGTCAACGGCTTGATGAAGAGGAGCGCGGATGGCTAGGAAACTGTTCACTACATCGAAGGCGCTCTGTGGCACTTGGGCATTGGCAAGTTCCGTCGTCTCGATGAGCCGTGCAGCAATCTCCTGAGGTGTGCGTCCCGCAGCGGGAGAAAGCCCGCCTTGCCTCATCACATTCGCAACATAGGCGGTTATGGCTGTCCAGTCGGCTCTCGCGAGGAAATCTCGGACCACAAAATCAAGGTGGCTGCTACGCAAAGGGTGCTCGACGGTAGTGCAATTTGCACCCCAGCGCAGACGTAAGCCGGACGCCCGAATGAGGCGCTTCTGCCAGCGACGAGGGAGTTCGAGGGCAGCGAGCACGGCTTCGAATAGTCCCTGGTCGCCAATCACCGTGACTAGTTCGCGCCCCGACAGCAAAAGTTGGACGAGGGCGTACGCATCGGAGATCGACCGGGCGTCGGCAGTCGGAACATCCGAATCACCAAGATCAACGAGACCTGCCTGCAGGAGGCCATTTCGACTTGGAGGTTCCTTGCAGAAACTCTTATCGAAATACACATAACGCCGAGGGTTCGGAGCTCCGGATCTAATGTACTCTAGGCACACCGGTATCGTGAACTCTGGTCTGAGACACAGCATCTCTTGATCCTCGCTTTCTGTCAGGAAGAGAGCGCTGCGCTGTTGTTCGCCCATAACATCTAAGAATGGATCAGCGGGCTGAACGGTTGCCACTTCTATAAGATTGGCACCGCGGCTCGCGAAGGCCTGGGCGATAGTTTGCGCGATGGAGGAATATTGAAGATGCATAGTGGATGAAGTCTGCATTTCTGAATTGTCCGCAACACAAGCTTCCGGCGGCCGATGGAGAAGGAGCTATCTCTTGGATCTGCCGTCGGCGCTTATAGTCCCGATGACCCGCGCCGACTCGTCGGTCGCCAGCGCGTCTTCACGGAAACGCCTCTAGTGGATAAGTCGCGGTTCAACCTGTCGGTGGACTCTACCACCGGCGTCACCAAGTAAGCACGGATTGCGCCAACCAAGAAAGGCTTTTAACCGTCTTTTTGCGGTAGGGACCGTGTCGCATGTACGACATTGTCGGACAACAACAGCGTCAAATGCGTCGTTGAAACTGAGCGGTTTCAAGAGTGAAGCGCAACAGGGGCCTACTGAATGGAGGCTGAGGTCATCGAAGCGGTTGCGAGCATGCGTTCGAAGACCTCGAATGGTGAATGATACGTATGGGTGGCGCGAGGTCGGCTGTTGAGGCTGTCAGCGATGGCATTGAGTTCGTCCTGACTGTGGATGGAGAGGTCAGTGCCTTTGGGCAGATACTGCCGCAGCAGCCCGTTGGTGTTCTCGCAGGTACCGCGTTGCCATGGGCTGTGCGGATCGCAGAAGTACACGCGCACGCCGGTGGCGGCGCTGAGTTCCTGATGCCGGGTCATTTCCTTACCCTAGTCGTAGGTAAAGCTCTGGCGCAGTGGTGCGGCGATGGAATTCAGTTTGGCAGTAAAGCCCGCCAGTGTCGAGGCGGCGGTGGCGTCTTCCATCTTCGCCAGCAGCACCAGACTGGTACGCTCAACCAGCACACCGACGGAAGGCTGGTTGCCAGCGCCCTTGATGAAGTCGCCCTGCCAGTGACCTGGCATCACCCGGTCGTCGACCTCAGGCGGGCGTACATGGATGCTCACCATGTCGGGGATCTGGCCGCGCCGGGCAGTGGCCCGCTCGTGTGACATACGCGCGCTGTGGCCGTGGCGCAGACAGGCGATCAGTTGGCGTCGCAGCTCACCGCGTGGCTGCGGATAGATGGCGGTGTAGATGGTCTCGTGCGAGACGTGCTGGGTCGGATCGCTGGGCCACATTCGCTTGAGGGTACCTGAGATCCGCTGGGGCGAGCACTTCCATTCCTGCAGGGTGAGTACGACGCGCCACGACACGCTTTGAGGGTGCAGCTTGGGACATGGGCGCGCAGCCTCGTCGGCTCGTGCCGAGCGACTGCGCCGGCGCAAACGCATAGCCCACGGCAGAGCACTTGTTTCTGCTCAGCTCGCGGCTCACGGTGGATGCCGGGCGCCCGAGTGTTCGGGCCATGGCACGAACACTCGAACCCTGCTGCTTCATGCTACGCATAGTGGCCCTTGTACTGTTCGAATATCGCCGATACGGTCCTTCAAGCACGCATATTTAGCGAGATGTCCATGTGCACCGTGACGTCGCGTGTACTGCATGGCTATGGATTTAGTTGACTGCTTGTAGTTGACGCCGCGCTGTTTAGCATTCTATCGCCGCTTGCGGACTTTTCGTCGAAATGGACCGCCTGGGTGTCTGCGCTGCTCAGTGGCTTCATTCCCGTGCTGCGATTCACGAGTCACGAGACTCAATTCCTCGGCCTGTGCGTAGATCACGCCGGGAGGCGTTCGACCTCCGACAAGCCTCGACGGCGTCGTGCAGCGAATGTCGCTCGGGTTAGACGCGGCGATTGGCGGCTTGGCGGTGGAGCGTTCCCGAGGAGCAAATCGACACCAGTCAATCATTGGTCAGGACCTCACACCCTCGTTTCTGATGGCGAACTTGTGCGGCATCTCCTCGATCCCGGCCGCGCGGCGCCTGCCGCCTTGGGCCCGGGACGAGATCGAATACGGTGGCCGCAGTTGATGCCTTTGAGAAGAATGCTTGGTTGGCGCGGTCCGTGCTTGATTGCCTTCGAGCGTGACACTGACGGGCGCGTTGTATCTACCACTCCATGCCGGCTTCCGGAATCTGGCAGCGTCTAGGTTGGGCTCCGATTTCTGTGACTGATTCATCTTGTAGTAGGGCTGGCTTACCCATGCATTAATGAGACCATTCAAAAATGCAAACTAAATTGATCTTGCCTCGCCGATACTCCGCTATCGCTCGAACCAATGTGCGGACTTTCACGAGCCACAGTGCCGGTCATGAAGAACCGTCGCCGCTGCAGTCTTTCAGCGTTTTGCACGACCACTGCTGCAGCGTCACCTCTGGTTGGGGGAGCCGTCGCGGGGCAGACAAGAGCCGGTTTGCTCTAGGGCGCGCCTTACGGCCAGCCACGCGAGAACTCCTAGCTACGCGCGCCCGGCGAGCGCGACGAAGCACGGACGAAATGACGCTCGACGCCTTGGTCCCCGGGGGACGTGGTCCCGAATCGCCATATACTCAACTTCCTGTTATGGCTGATGCGGTCAGCACTGACTCTTTGCTGTCAGGGGCTAGGCGGTGAGTCGTTACTGGAGCGACCTCGTTCAGCGTCTCATGCCATATGTGCCCGGCGAGCAGCCGGCGAGTGCGTATCCGATCAAGTTGAACACAAATGAAAACCCGTACCCGCCGTCGCCGCTGGTACAAGCGGCCATTGCCCGCGAGCTAGGTAGCGCGGGTGAGACCCTGCGCCGCTATCCCGATCCGCTCGCGCGACGCCTTCGCGCAACCGTCGCTGCCTATCACGGCCTGAAGCCGGAGCAGGTGTTTGTCGGTAACGGCTCGGACGAAGTGCTTGCCCACACTTTTGCGTCACTGCTGAAGCATGAGCGGCCGCTGCGTTTTCCCGACATCACATATAGCTTCTATCGCAGCTACGCACGGCTTTACAACGTGCGCTATCGGGCCATTCCGCTCGCCGGCGACTTGTCGATCCGAATGGACGACTACCTTGGCGACGTGGGCAGCGTGCTGTTCGCGAATCCAAACGCACCCACCGGTCGCGCTTTGCCGCTCGCGGACATAGAGCGAATTGTCGCCGGAAATATGTCGTCGGTGGTCGCAATTGACGAGGCCTATGTCGATTTCGGTGCGCAATCCGCGGTCCCTCTGATTGACCACTATCCCAACCTAGTTGTCGTTCAGACAACGTCGAAGGCTCGTTCGCTCGCTGGCATGCGCGTCGGCTTTGCATTCGGCCACGCATCACTCATCGAAGCGCTCAATCGCGTGAAAGACAGCTTCAACTCGTACCCTCTGGACCGTCTCGCGCAGGTCGCGGCACAGGCTGCTTACGCGGATCATCACCACTATCGGATGACGTGCGAGCGCGTGATCGCGAGCAGGGAGCGGATGAAGCGGGCGCTCCAGAGCCAAGGTTTTGACGTGGTACCGTCTACTGCGAACTTTCTGTTCGTGCGTCATGCTTCGCACGACGCTGCAATGCTTGTGGCACGCTTAAAAGATCAAAGCATCTTCGTGCGGCATTTCAAGCAGCCACGAATCGACCAGCATCTGCGCATCACCATCGGAACTGAAGAGGAATGCGACGCAGTCGTCGCGGCGCTGCGCGAATTGCTCGCTTGACCCCAATCGGACCCCCACCGCGGGCTCTCTCCCTTGCGAGGGAGGTCGGTTATGCCATTTTCGGCCCTGCGGCAACGGCAATCAGACGGCCGACTTCGATGCCTTCGAGCAGTTGGCGAGTCGAACGATGCGGGCCGTGGAGGGCGACAATGATTGCGTCCGGTGTAGCGACATTCATCTTGGCCGGTAGTGAGGAGTCGGAGGCGGCGTAGCCGCCGCAGACGACGAGCTGCCGGCGGCGCCGGGTCGGCGAGGTCTAGGATGGCTGACTGAATCTAAAAAGAGGCGGTCAGCCCATGTCTGGAACCCGCATCACCGACCAACAGGTCCGCCTCTACATGAACCAGCGCAAACTTCATCCACAGAAGGTCGCCGCAGCGAAGTCGGGCATGAGCGAGCGCACGGCGCGCCGCGTCGAACGTGAAGCCGGGCTTCCGTCGCAGCAGCCCCGGCGCTACTGGCGCTCGCGTCCTGATCCATTTGCCGACGTATGGGAAGCCGAAGTCGTCCCATTGCTGCACAGTGCCCCAAAGCTGAAGGCGATCACGCTGCTGCGCAAATTGCAGGAAGACCATCCCGAGCGCTTTCCCGACAGCATGCGTCGCACGTTTGAGCGGCATGTCAGCCAGTGGCGCGCGCTCGAAGGGCCGAACCGGGAAGTGTTCTTCCCTCAAACGTATCAGCCAGGCGCGCGAGGCCTGTCGGACTTCACCCACATGGACAAGCTGTGCGTGACGATTGGCGGCGTTCCGTTTAACCACCTGCTGTATCACTTTGTGCTGGCGTTCTCGCGCTGGGAATACGCCAGTGTGGTCGATGGCGGAGAGAGCTTCCAGGCGCTCGCGACGGGATTGCAGAACGCGCTGTGGCAGGCCGGCGGGTGCCCGCGCGAACACCGCTCCGACAGTCTGTCGGCGGCCTTCAGGAACCTGCAGGAAGAGGAAGACTTCACAGCTCGCTATGCGGCGCTACTCGAGCACTACGGGATGCAAGGCACGCGCAACAATCGTGGCATGGGTCATGAGAATGGCAGTGTCGAATCCTCGCATCGCTATCTGAAGGATCAGATCGATCAGGCCCTGGAGCTGCGAGGTCACCGCGACTTCGCGGACCGGGGCGCGTACGACGAGTTCGTGCGCGGGGTGGTGATGCGCCGCAACCGGCGTAATGCTGCAGCGTTCCAGATCGAGCGCGAACACCTGCTGGATCTACCTGAGCACCGTACCACCGACTTCGACGAAGAAGAGGCGCGCGTGACACGCTGCGGCACGTTCACCGTGCGTTGCGTCCTGTACAGCGCTCCGTCGCGGCTGATCGGTCATCGCCTGAAGGTACGCCTCTACAGTGACCGGCTCGATTGCTATCTGTCCGGCGCGCTCGTGCACAGCACGGCGAGAGCCACACACACGAGCAAACGGCGCGGTCGCGGCATCGACTACCGGCACTTCATCGATTCGCTCAAACGCAAGCCGCAGGCCTTCCGGGGCCTCGCGTTCCGTGACGATCTGTTTCCGCGTGAAGCCTACCGTCGGACCTGGGAGCGACTGGAGCAGGCGCTGACGCCGCGCAGCGCATGCAAGACCATGGTCGGCCTGCTTGAGCTGGCAGGAAACCACGGCGTCGAGGCGCAACTCGCCGAGAGGCTCGATGCATTGCTCGAACTCGGTGAACTACCCGATCTGAGGGCGCTGTTCGATGAGTTGGCGCCGCGCCAGGCCGAGTGTCCGATGGTTGTCGTCGAGATGCCGTCTGCCGCGCTTTATGACACGTTGCTCGATGAGGAGCTGCTCGCATGAACGCCGCCTACGATGCTGGCCGTATCGCGCTGATGCTCAACGAATTGCGGCTGCCCACGATCAGCCGGTTGTGGCCGGACTTCGCTGAACGCTCGGACAAGGAAAGCTGGCAGGCGTCGCGCTTACTCGGCGCATTGCTCGAACATGAACTCGCCGAGCGGGCCAAACGGAGAATCGAGCGTCATCGAACCGAGTCACATCTGGATCCGACCAAGACGCTCGCCACCTTCGACTTCGGCGTTGTGCCGATGGTCTCGAAGGCGCATGTGATGGCGCTGGCCACCGGCGATTCGTGGCTTGAGAAAGGCGCCACGATCCTCCTGTTTGGTCCACCCGGCGGCGGAAAAAGTCACTTGGGGTCCGCCATCGGCCATGCGTTAATCGACGCCGGCTATCGCGTCTTGTTCACGCGCACCGGCGAAATCGTGCAGAAGCTCCAGGTCGCGCGCCAGAGTCTGCAACTGCCTTCGGCGCTCGCGAAGCTTGACCGCTTCGACCTGATCATCCTCGATGATCTGTCGTATGTGAGGAAAGACCAGGCCGAAACCAGCGTGCTGTTCGAGCTGATCGCCGAGAGGTATGAGCGGAAAAGTCTTCTGATAACAGCCAACCAGCCGTTCTCAGGCTGGAATGACGTCTTCCCGGACCCCGGCATGACAGTGGCGGCCATTGACCGGCTTGTGCATCACTCGACGATCTTCGAACTGAATGTTGAAAGCTATCGACGCCGCAAAGCCAGCGACAAACAGAAGGAGCGGCGCCGTCAATTACCCGCTGACAATCCGAACGGAGCGACAACCATGTCCAATTGACAGCGACAAACATCTCGACCGACCGGCCAAGATGTTTGTCGGTAAACCGGACTTCCTGCTTGACGCTGTCCACGTGCCGCGACGAAGGCACCGTCGGTAGGCACGGCGAACCAGCGTTCTACGTGATTGAGCCACGAGGCCGAAGTCGGTGCGAAGTGAACCTGCAATCGGGGAAGACGAGTGGACCCTGCCTTGATCGAGGAGTCTTGTGTGTGCCGTAATTGTCCATCACCCAAATACACATCCAGGTCGGGCGGCACGCCGGCTTCGATGGTGCGCGGGAAAAGCGGGAATTCGCTGCTGCGATGGCGCCAGTGCACGTCGCCGGTCACCTTGCTGGTGACAATTTCGAGCGCAGGAAATAGTGTGGCCGCACCGTGACGCATGTATTCATAAGTGCGTCGCTCGGGAATGCCTGGAGCGAACGGCAATATGGGCTGTGGGCGGTCCAATGCCTGTATCTGGCGCTTCTTGTCAACGCACAGCACCATCGCCCTAGATACTGGCCGACAATATTGCGCACTTTGTCGACGAACAACGGATCGCTAGAGAGCTTAGATGTGTGATTCACACACATCGTTTTAACTAAAATGAAGCGATGAACCGAGAGATTGCGACTCGATTACGTTGGGTGCTGATGTATCACGAGACCGGCAATGCCGGTCTCGTATGCGCTAGGTGCGGCATCTCGAGACCGACACTTCGCAAGTGGCTACGGCGCTATCGGGATAGTGGAGAAGAAGGTCTTCGCTCTCAAAGTCGTCGCCCTCTTAACAGTCCAAACCGGAAGGTTTTCGAGGCTGATCGGGCAACGATTCTCCGGCTGCGCTCCGAACACAAGGGGGCACGCCGGATCCAGAACGAGCTGCGGCTCCACGAACAACGAGAACTATCCCTCGCAACAATTCACAAGGTGCTCAGCAAGTCATCTGTGAAGCCGTTAGTGCGTTCCAGGCGACCGGCACATCCCAGACGCTATAGCCGCCCGGTTCCGGGGGATCGGGTCCAAATGGACACGATGAAAATCGCCCGAGGCGTCTATCAATATACGGCCATCGATGACTGCTCGCGCTTCCGCGTACTGGGTGTCTACCCGCGCAGAAACGCCCGAAATACGCTGCTTTTTCTTGATCGGGTCATTGAGGAGATGCCGTTTCCGATCCAGCGTATCCAGACTGACAAGGGCGGCGAATTCTTCGCCGAATCAGTGCAGCGTCGCTTAATGAGCGAGTGCATCAAATTCCGGCCAATCCCGCCGCGCTCTCCACATCTCAATGGCAAGGTCGAGCGTTCCCAGCTTACTGACCTGAACGAGTTCTGCTCCCACCATGGCCCAACCGAGAAAGAGATTGAACAGCGAATTGAGGAGTGGCAGTTCGACTACAACTGGCGCCGTCCGCACGGCTCACTCGGCGGTAAGACTCCGGTCGATCGCATCGCAGAAGTGGGCGAAAACACACCTCTCGTAGAGCAGGTTGAAAGCGTCTACGACGAGTCGAAAGAGCGAATCCGGCACCGCGAATGGCGAATCGACGGGACCCTTGCCGAACATCATCGGCGGCTGCTTGAGTTCGTGTCTCCTACCGGAGGCACGAACTCAAGCAGGACTGGAAAGCGATCTTCAAGAAAGTGAAACAATGTCTGTGAATCGCACAGTTCATCGACATCGGCGGCTTTCCTTGCCCAACTCATCGGCCAGTGCACCTGATCGATCTGGCCGCGGCCCGTTCACCTGGACGGTCACCGCCAATTCCGTCCTCGAAAAGATCGGGCGTTTATGCAGATTCGCTTCTGCTAGACGCGCGAAGTAGGAGCATCGATAACAGCCAAGGAGCGCCGAGGGAGCCAGCGGTCTGAAAACAACGGCAGACCTTCAACCATTTCTGCGAGGATAGCTTGTACTCGATTTCGCACGCCATCGTCCGTAGGATTTCTCAGCAGCGTGCCAATTAAGGTTCCAATATGGAGGAAGTCTGACCTGCCAAGCCCTCTCGTGGTCATGGCGGCGCTTCCCATTCGCACGCCGCTGGACAAGCTTGGGGGCTGCTTGTCAAAAGGAATCACATTCTTATTTGTGGTGATGCCAGCCTGCGTCAGAAGCTGCTCGGCCTCTAGGCCTGATAATTCGAAATCCGTGACGTCCGCAAGCAAGAGGTGGGTATCTGTGCCTCCGGTGACCAACCGTACGCCTTCGTCACGAAGCCCCTCAGCTAGCGCCTGCGCGTTTTCAAGAACTGCACTGGAATATTGGGCGAATTCGGGTTCGGCCGTCTCCTTGAAAAGAGCAGCTCTCGCCGCAATGATGTCCATTTTTGGCGCGCCCTGAATACCCGGGAAAACTGCTCGGTCAATGGCGTGACCCCATTCCTGCCGGCACATCAGAACCGATCCGCCACGCGGACCACGCCATGTCTTGTGCGTGGACGACGTCACGAAGTCCGCGTGTGGCACCGCAGATGGGACAACGCGTGCGGCCATTAGCCCCGCAACATGAGCAATATCGGCCCAGAGCAATGCATCCACTTCTTGGGCAATATCGGCGAAGGCCGCATAGTCGATATTTCGGGGATACGAGGAGCCTCCGCATATGATCAGTTTAGGCTTCGTTGCCTTCGCGATATGGCGGACTTCATCCATGTCAATCCGCTCTGTTGCCTTACCGACTCCATAGTGCCGCACTTGATACAGGCGACCGCTCGTATGAAACGCCGCCCCGTGGCTCAGATGACCACCGTCGGTCAGGCGCATTGAAAGAATTGGATCGCCTGGTTTCAGGACTGCCTGCAGGAGAGCCACATTTGCGATGGTCGCACTCATCGCCTGAACGTTTGCGTGTTCGCACCCGAACAGTTCTTTTAGGCGAGCAATGGCCAGCCCCTCGATCGCGTCGACGTATTCGCACCCGGCAGCGAATCGCTTGCCCGGATAACCTTCCGCATTTTTGTCTGCGAGTGCGCTTCCTTCCAGAGCCCGAGACCGCGGCGAGGAGAAGTTCTCAGAAGCGACAAGAGTGATCGAATCTTCCTGCCGTCTACTCTCGGCTTCCACGAGCGTGACGAGACAGGGATCGTCGATAGCCAGATGGCCTTGCCATCGAGGTGAAACTTCGTTAAGTCGGCCACGGATCGTTGTACTTTCATCGCTCATTAACCAGCTCCTCGGTAGAAAGAGATTTTGCGCGCGCGTTCCTAGCTGGCGCGGACAGCCACCAACGGATACAGGCGTCAGCAAGACATGCATCTGAATCGATCAGATCTTCAGCGATGGCCTCGCTGGGCAACACCATAGGCAACTCTGTGCAGCCAAGGATGATCACATCCGGGCACAACGACCTGCAAGCATCGAGCACGTGCACCAATTGCTTCCTTGACTCGTCGATATCTGCTGACTTGGCAAGCGCAATTGCGGAACTCGTCGAACGGATGATCTCGTCGTCGACATCGACGGACTGAATGTCAAAGCCTGCTAGCGCCTCGTCGTACAAACGAAGCTTCATCGTTGCGTGTGTCCCCAGAACAATTGCACTTCTCGCATTTAGATGCGCAGCATGCCTTGCGGTGGCCGATACCATGTCGATCAGTGGTATCTGCAACGATGACGCGAAGTGTCGACGCCAGTAGTGGGCAGTATTGCAAGGGATTGCCACGGCACCACATCCTGTACGTTCGAGCTGCGTCAGGCGTGTCCGAATAATCGTTTGGACACCCGCATCCCCGGCCTCGATTGCGGTGGACCGGTCGGGGATTTCCGGGCAGGAAAGTAGGACGAACGGGATATGGTCCTGATCGACTGTTGCCGGCGAGCGTTGTGCAAGTGTTCGAACGAAGCACGCCGTAGCCTCGCTTCCCATTCCCCCAAGGATACCGAGGCGACCTTTTCCAATCGAAGTGTCTATAAGCATGATATATCGCATATCCATGTAAATAAGGACCGCATCACCCGCACTTTCAGCGCAGACCGTCTCTTGTTCTATAAGTGCTAGGGCGGGCAATATATCGTTACGTGCAGGCACCCTGCTAATTTCGCCGCACGGGACGCCACCTGCTGCGACTCGCGGCCCGAGCTTCCTGGTGGTTAAAGGCTTGCGCAAGGCTCTACGCGCCATCCATAGACTACTCAGAGCAAACAAGAGCCGGTGTACCGCCAAAAAAACAACCGGCTTTAGCCATGGGAAAACGATCGCGAAATCTACAAGCGCAGAAACAAAGTGGAACGCCCCGTTTCGCCCCTCAAAGGCTTTCGTCGCATCTTGCCCGCCTCAAAAAACTGGGCGTGACGTTCCTTTGCTTTCATCAATTCGGCATTCCTTGTCAACGAACCAAATAGTGCTAGGGCTATGCTGAACAAGCCGCGGAATTTGCGACATGTCAGCGATTTGAACGTCGCCCAGTCATGAAGCCGGGATTGAGCTCTTGCTTTTCGGCCCTCGCGGGCCTTGTGGCGGGCAACTTTGCCCGCCTTTCGCCCACTATGGGCGTGCCGGTGCCATCAGTTTCTTGCGCGACAGGTAGAAGTTCGCCAGTGCGAGTGCGATGAACGCCCGGTTGGCGTTCTTTGCCAGCCCGCGATAGCGCACTTTGGTAAATCCCCACAGTCGCTTCACGACGGCGAAGACATGCTCCACCCGGGCGCGAATCTTCGACTTGTTGCGATTCTTGCCGCGCTGCACCTCGTCAACTTCGCCTCCCGCACGGCGCGTGCGCTGATTGGTGAAGTCGCGCGCCCTGGGCGCCTTGCTGTGGATCAGTTCCTTCTGGCTCGCATAGGCGTTGTCGCCGTAGACGCGCTGCTCCCGCCCGTGCAGCAATTGCGGCAGCGGATGTTTGTCATGCACGTTGACCGGCGTGAGCACCGCGCTGTGCGCCCGGCCGCTCTGGCTGTCCACACCGATGTGCAGCTTGGCACCGAAGTACCATTGCTCGCCCAGTTTGTGCGTCTCCAGCAGGCGCCGGAATTTGAGCAGCGTCGTCGCGTCCGGTACGGCTTCACAACCCAGGTCAATTCCGGCAAAGCGACGCAGGCTGGTGCTGTCGTACAGCGCCTCCTCGCACGCAAAATCAGCCAGATTGAACCAGTGCTGCACGAAGTGGATCCGCAGCATGCGCTCCAGGCCAATTGGCGGGCGGCCATTGCCGCGCTTCGGATAATGCGGCTCGATCACCACGCACAGCTGCGCCCATGGCACGATCGCATTCATCGTGTCGAGAAACTCGTCGCGCCGCGTGCGTTTGCAGTGGGTCTCGAAACCCGCACCTTGATCGGCTGCCATCGCCAGCGTCTGCTGCTTCATCCTGTTTCGCCTTCCTCTTTCAGTCCGATCTCTATAATGCATGAAGTACCGGGGCGGTGGACTTGATCAGCGTTGCCCTAACGCGACCCATGATCCCTCACGGGAAACTCAATGCTAGGACATTTTCAGATCTTCCTAAACATGGAAGTCGGGCCTACCGCATTCAGGCAGCGCCGTCGTCAGCGTCAACGTGCTTGTCAGACGTGCCAAGATGCAATGCACTTCCGACAATCACCGTCGAGCCGAACATTGCCTGCGCGGAAATGACTTCCCCCCAGATTACGTACCCAAAAATGATTGCCCATACGACACCCAAATAGCTAATCGGGGCGAGGAGCGACGCGGTATTGTTCCTAAACGCGATGGTCAGCATGAGTTGTCCGGTGCCAGCAGTTAGTCCGAGCAGCGCCATGTACCCGATGTCTTTTACGCTCGGTGTTACCCAGGCAGCGAGAAGTGACACTCCGCTCAAAACCGTCGCAATGATCGTGAAATACAAGACAATCGAGGCCGTCTCTTCGGTCCGGGAGAGCTTCTTGATCTGGATAACGGAACCAGCGCCAAACATGGCACTAAGCAGTATCAGGCCAACTCCTAGCAATGAAGCACTGTTTTCGGTGAACGATGAAACCAGGGCCACGCCGAAGAACCCGACGGCCGACGCTATCGCCGTAGCGAGGCGGAAACGCTCGGACAAGAAAACGATAGAGAACAAACCGATGAAGATCGCCTCCGTGTACTGCAGCGTCACAGCAGTTGACAAGGGCAGGTACGGTAAGCCGGCAAAGAACAGTATCATCGAGCCTAGTGCCATGACGGCTCTCAGGAAGTGCCCGTAGAAGCGGGAAATTGTCAGTCCCTTCCGTTGGCTGCGGCGAAACTGGAACATATACGCGGCAGGAACCAGCCCAAAAAGCATCCGAAAGAACGTGATTTCATTCGCGGGATATCGCGTTGAAATAAATTTTGCGATCGCATCTACCGCTGCGAAAAGAAAGGTCGCGCAAGATATGAATGCAATGCCACGAAACTTTTGTCGGTTCAGCATGCGGAACAACTGGGACTCACTCGTAAACATTCCTCAGGCCTTTAGCAAGTTGATTTCAGCAGCATGCCAACCGCATGAATCGATTTTCGATGCACTCCAGTTCCGCCTCGGATGCCGCGATGGTCAGAATTTCGATGCGTCCAGTGTTGCGCAAATCTTCAACCGGAATGATAATGCCTGTCCCGCGTGCATGCGCGAAGCCCAGTTCTTCTCGCTCCAGAAGTGTGCGCAAGGATTGGAAATCCATATCGCTAGTCAAGTTTGTGCGGGTCGCTGCAACGATTGGCGTATTGATTCTGGTTTTTTTCGCGACCTTATCGATAATCGCCTTCGCCGCAGTGAAACCTCCGTGACGCGCATTAACTTCATTGATCAGAACCTCACCGTCAGAACTCACTATGGCATCAACACTGATCGGTCCTCGGTGTCCAAATCTGGCAATGTCCCCGACGAGTTTTTGGCCTTCGGCGAGGAGTCTATGAGCGACCGTCTCAGGCAAGTTCGTGGGCCAGATCATTCCCGAGTAGGCCGGCGCTAGTCGGATGTCGGCGATACCGCTGAGAGTGATCGAATCAGCTTCCAGCAAATAGTGGACACCTACCGAATGTACCGAATGATGGTAGCTCTCAACGATAAAAAACGGGGTCCCCTCTCGGCTTAACTCCGAGTACACCTCTTGCGCAGCGCGCGTGTGCTCCTGCTGATCGATAACACGATGAACCTTATGCGTACCCGGTGCGCTCGATATGTCGTCACGTGTGATCAGCACATTCCCTTCTGCCCCAGAGTGCCGATCAAGCTTCACAATGGAGGATCCGGTAAGCGGTGTGAGCTCTGCCAAGGCAGAGGTCAATTGTGCCAGTGACGAACACGTCCGCCCGGCGGCTGTTGGCACGTGCAGACCTGCAGCTAGCGCCCGAAATACCCGCTTGTCGTTGAACAGCTCCGCAGCTTCACATGCCGGCGTTCCGGATCTCCCGAAACTTACAGGAACATCGATTAACTGACCAAAGTCAAAAGCGACTTGATCTGCAATATAGGGGTGAATCGACCAGTTATTCGTGTGCAGGCCGAGCTCCTTGACCGCGCAAAGAATTGCATCCGATTTTAGGTTCTCGAAACTTAATGGATATGGGTCATCAGATTGACCGTGCACATAAAGTGCGCGAAGTGAGCCCCGGTTATATTGGAGGATTTCTTCAATATACTCAACATGTTTCTGGTCACCGGCCGAAGGGAGAATAATCGCATCTCCAGGTGACATCATCCATAGATGCCGCCTAGAAGCGGAGGCACTAAACTGCCTGTAACGCTTGCTAAGGCTCTGAGGGCTGGTAACCATCGCATCCGTATCAGCATTTCCTAGGAACAAGGTAGGCATTTCGTTTGCCTCCATCAATTTTGCCGAAGTTCCGGTCCGGCGGTATTGAGCAGATCCACAAGACGCAAGGTGGTGGATGCATTGTTTGAACGTGCGTGGCATAGACAATATATCGCGCGGAGAGCGATGGAAGTGCAACCGATAGAACGGTTATTGACGCCTGTCAATAACTATTGATATTTCCGTAAATCATGACAACCGTTGAGCGCCTCAAGCGCTATATCCAAGACGGACCTAGGGAAACACTGATTGTGCGGCACGTGCTGCTGCCCATAGCGTGTGGAACGTCAAGTTGTGAGGGCAGCAAAGCTCGTTCTTGTCCTGTCGTATCCCACGCGCCGAAGGAAGGAGCTTGGAACTGCGACCTGTTGTGCGACCGACAGTTGCCTATCCAGACATGGTCAACTGGTAACGGCTGAGTATGACGCTTTGGAGACAACGC
This sequence comes from Paraburkholderia sp. RAU2J, assembly GCF_003634845.1. Lineage (NCBI taxonomy): Bacteria > Pseudomonadati > Pseudomonadota > Betaproteobacteria > Burkholderiales > Burkholderiaceae > Paraburkholderia > Paraburkholderia sp. RAU2J. The sequence continues at coordinate 88,192 of NZ_RBXG01000004.1, read as the reverse complement.
GCCTCTCGATTGACGGCTCACCCCGGTGACGGGGCGGGCGACACTGCCAGCCGCCGTGCGGTGTGAGGTGCCAGGCAAGTTCCGCATGCGTAACATAAATGAATTGTTGATAAACCTCGTCATTTCCGAAGCGCCAAAGTGGCTGACAGGCCCTGGCCAAAAGGTGTGCAGCCGGTTGCTTTTCTAATCAGAAGGAGCACGTCGTCACAAGAGCTGCCGGGGGAAAGACAGACGCTAACCGGATAGGCCCGGGAACAGTCGGGTCGGCAAGAACGGGAACGTGGTAAGCCCGAGTTCTCTGCCAAGGTTCAGAACATCGATAGTTGGCAGGCGACCCGCGAGGGAAGTTGTCGGGAAGCGGGTAAGAGAACGCGGAAAAAGCGAATGCCGCCCTGTAATGGAGAGGATAGGGGTTCGAACTTTGCCCTAGCTCGAAAGGGCGCCGACTTCCGCGCGGTGCCTGCGCGCTCGACGCGCTTTATCCGATTGTCTATCTTGACTGCAGAGCCCACAATCTTCTGCGCGGCGTCGCGCGTAGCCTAAATCGCTTCCAAAACGCGACGAGAGTTATCCTATACATGCCACGATCAATCGGAAAGCGTTCGCCTTGGCCCGCAGCACTTTCTATTACCAGCAGAAGGCACTGCAGGGCGGGGACAAAGTATGCGGGCCTGAAGGAACGTATCCATGCGCTCTTTGAGCAGCACAAGGGCCGCTATGGGTATCGTCGAATCATGGCTGCCATTCGTTGCCAGGGCGGGAGAATCAACACGAGGATACAGTGTCTCATCGGCGAGCTATCTCTGAATTCTTGCATTCGACCAAAGAAGTACAAGTCGTTCAAAGGGAACGTCGGCAAGATTGCTCCCAACGTGCTGAAGCGAAAATTTGGTGCGTCGTGCCCCAACCAGAAGTGGGTGACAGACGTGACCGAGTTTAATGTCGGCGGCCAGAAACTTTACCTTTCTCCGGTTGTTCTCGACGTCTACAACGGCGAAATCGTCGCATACGAGGTGGCACGACGTCCTCAATTCGACATGGTCAACACGATGCTGAACAGGGCCTTCACGAAGCTTGGGCCACGTGACAAGCCGATACTGCATTCCAATCAAGGCCACCCATCGCGTCGCCATCTCCAACAACCGACTGATGCGTTTCGACGGCGACGCTGTCACCTTCCAGTGGAAAGACTATAAACACGGCACCGCGCACAAGACCATGACGCTCAGCGCCGATGAATTCATCCGTCGTTTCCTGCTGCATGTGCTGCCCGATGGGTTCAAGCACATTCGCAGTTACGGCCTGCTGGCCAATCGTCACCGCGCAGCCAGGCTTGCGCGTCCAGGCCAGGTGGGGACCGACACGCTTGCCGCGCTCAGTCTTGATCGCCCCGGACAGTCGATTTTGAACATAGTGTCTAAGGGATTCGTTAGCAACGAGCCTGGCAGGCTCCGGGCGTCTGGCGCGCCGCTGCGCATGCCATTGTGCCGTCGAAGCCCGATATTCCTCATAACCGCTTCGAGTGGCCGAATTGCGGCTCAGCTCTCGCGAGATCGTCGAAGCATGTCGCCCGGTCCGTCTGGCAATCCCACGAACGCCGTGATGCTGCGCGTGCAGAAGAGCGATCTCCTCCCGTTCCGAGAAGGACAGAAAACGAGCTGAAAGCGGAGCAAGATTGATATTAGGCATGCCGCCACTTTGTCGGAATCAGCGCACGTCGACCGCTGGTGACACGCCAGCTACCGGCGCCGCGTTCTCGCTTGGGAGGCCTTGAGCAATTGCCTTCCAGAAGCGCTGTCGGTCTTCTCTCAGACCGGCGCCGGGTCGCCCGACCGAACCCATCGTCGAACGAACTCCCCGCCGGCAACGACCATGTCTAGTTGTTCCCATCGCAACTCCTTAAATTCATGGTGTCGCGACGACTGGTTGAATGCGGGCAATACGCATTGATCCGCTATACGGATCGGTTGATCGAGGCTGGCATCGAGCCGTCAGTGGGCAGCGTGGGCGACTCCTACGATAACGCACTGGCTGAAACGATCAACGGCTTGTACGAGGCGGAAGTGATCCATCGCCTCGGACCGTGGCGCAATCTGCAGGCCGTTGAAATGGCGACGCTCGAATGGGTGGACTGGTTCAACAATCGTCGACTCTTCGGTCCCATCGGCAACATTCCGCCTGCCGAGGCAGAAGCCGCTTATTATTCAAAACTCGCTGGGTTCGCCATCAGGGCGTGACTCAAGCAAAACGGTGTCTCGGAAAACCCGGGAATTGGTAAGGACCTCCGCGATCGCCAGATCGGCGCCGGTTGGTGCCATCATGGCTGTGTTATACAACCTTCAGCGAAGGGGGAAGTCAGGGAAAACATTACTCGCGTTGGCGTGGATCTGGCGAAGAATGTGATGCAAGTCCACACGGTCGACGCTGCCGAGCGTGTCGTCGTACGCAAGGCAATTTCCCGCGAACGGTTCATGATCTGGTTTGCCAATCTTGAGCCGTGCCTGGTGGCCATGGAAGCGTGCAGCGCGGCGCACTATTGGGCGCGTAAGCTGCGCACGCTCGGACACAAAACGCGGCTCATTCCACCGCAATTTGCGGCCCCGTATCGCAAGGGAGGTCCCCACGTGAAGAACGACGCACAGGATGCCGAAGCGATCTGTGAGGCCGCTAACCGTCCACACATGCGTTTGATGCCGGTCAAGTCACCGGCCCAGCAAAGCGGTCCAAGTTTGCCGCCAATCTTGACGTCAACTGCGCCTTCGTCCATCGGTGCTTTCAGCCTCTTCGCGGACATCGTCACTCTTGGTCACGCTCAGGATCTTCGTGATTCGCAAGGCTGTGGCTTGTAACGTCGGTACGAACAGTGTCATGTCTTCGAGCGACTTTCGCGCCTTCGGTGCAGAAATGCTCAAACACGCAATGACGCGCCCATTGCGGGCTGCGATCGGTACCGCTGCGCCAACGACACCAATAGCGAACTCCGAGTCGTTGGTCGCATAGCCCTGCGTGCGAACCATATCGATCTCCTGTCTTAACCGATCCGGGTCGACAATCGTGTAAGGAGTAATTGGTTCCCAAGGACCGCTCAACATATAAGCGTCGAGTTGCATCTGATCCATGTTGGCCAGGAACACGCGGCCGCTGGACGTGCAGTGTAAAGGCGTACGATGCCCCTTCTGGAAATTGAGTGTCAGAGGCGAGTTGCCGATTGCGCTATCGACGTAGACCACCTCTGAGCCGCGCATGACGCCAAGACTCACGGTCTCCGAAGTCCGCCTTGAAAGCTCCATGAGAAGTGCGTGGACGGGGCCGTGCGAAAACGCAGTGGTGAGTACGTTGGTCGCGAGCTCCAGCAATCGCGGACCGACTTGGTAGCGGCCGCGTTCGATGCCGTGCTCGAGAAAGCCGAGTTCCTCAAGATTGCTCACGAGACGGTGAGCCGTCGTCTTCGGGATGCCGAGTGCAGTGATGATATCCACGGTCGACACCCGTCCCAGTTGAGCCGTCATCTCGATGATGTGGAAGGCTCTCTCGGTAGGGGAGACCTCGGGTTCTGCCATTTTCGGAACGGGGATTTCAACCTTGCGCATGGCTGCCTTACGCCGTTTGCCAGACGTCGACGCCTGGTAAGAGATTGGCTAATGTGAGATAGGGACGCGTAAGGATACATGAATCAACTGGGTCACGACGTCGTCGCGCTGCGCCCGCCCGCATACCAACTTACGGCACCGCTGCTTGCTATGCGGATCGGCAAGTTAATTCGCGCAAGTACTGTTGATTCGAAATTGCCCCATCGTGGGCGACCCGAAGACCGCCTCCCGCTGGCTTCATCGTTCCAGCCCTTTCCGTATTGCCCGATTGCCGGAACCATTGTTCGAGCCCCTTTTAACAAATTGGTTCCGAAATTCGGAACAAATAATCATCCGCTGCGCGCGGTTAATTAGGGGTTTTCCATAGGGCTAGTCGAGAGCGACAAGCGGTATTGAAGAAAATATGCACGTTATCAAAGGATAACGTGACAGTCTGAGACAGTCATCTGTGTGGATGATCCTCTGTCTAGGTGTTTATATGTCCTTGACAATGGAATTATGAGAACCAAAAATTGGGACAAATGCAATGCGTTATGTCGCGCTGGCCTTCACCACATCAATGAGAGAAAAGTATGGACGTACGAGCAGCCGTGGCCCTGAAGTCCGGGGCTCCTCTGAGCATAGAGACAGTGCAACTTGCCGGTCCGCGTGCGGGGGAAGTGCTAGTTGAAATCAAGGCGACCGGTGTATGTCATACCGACGCCTTCACGCTGTCGGGCGATGACCCCGAAGGAGTGTTTCCGGCCATCCTCGGCCACGAGGGAGCGGGTGTTGTGGTCGAGGTGGGCGATGGCGTTAAGTCGCTCAAGCCTGGTGACCACGTTATTCCGCTTTACACGCCCGAATGTCGTCAGTGCGAGTTCTGTCTGTCGCGCAAGACGAATCTGTGTCAGGCAATTCGCTCGACTCAGGGGCGTGGATTGATGCCCGATGGCACCAGCCGCTTCACGCTGAACGGAGAGCCTGTGCTGCACTACATGGGAACATCGACTTTCGCCAACTACACGGTCGTCCCGGAAATCGCCCTTGCGAAGATCCGGGAAGACGCGCCGTTCGACAAGGTCTGTTACATCGGTTGCGGCGTAACAACCGGCATTGGCGCGGTGCTCTATACGGCAAAAGTTGAGGTCGGATCGAGAGTCATTGTATTTGGCCTTGGCGGCATTGGCTTGAACGTCATTCAGGGCGCGCGACTTGCCGGCGCCGACATGATTGTCGGCGTTGACATTAATCCTGTGCGCAAGGCGCTGGCCGAGAAATTCGGCATGACGCACTTCGTGAATCCGAAGGAAATTGATGGCGACATCGTCCAGTACCTGATCGGCCTGACCGGAGGCGGTGCGGACTATACCTTCGAGTGCGTCGGAAATCCGACGCTGATGCGCCAGGCCCTGGAGGCCTGCCATAAGGGTTGGGGCGTCAGTACTGTGATCGGCGTTGCTGGCGCGGGCCAGGAGATTTCGACTCGCCCGTTCCAGCTCGTGACCGGTCGCGTCTGGAGGGGATCGGCCTTCGGAGGCGCGCGAGGCCGCACGGACGTTCCGAAGATCGTCGATTGGTATATGGAAGGCAAGATCAACATCGATGACCTGATCACACACGTCATGCCGTTGGAGCGCATCAATGAGGCGTTCGATCTCATGCGCGAGGGCAAGTCGATCCGCTCCGTCGTCACGTTCTAAGGCATTTTCTCCCACCCCAAACGACAAAAAAGGAACTCACATGATCAAACTCTACGATTTCGAGTTGTCCGGTAGTTGCTACAAGATCCGCTTGCTGGCCAACATTCTCGGTGTGCAATACGAGGCAGTTTCGGTCGACTTCGTGCGCAAGGAACACAAGACGGAGAAGTACACGGCGCTCAATCCGTTCGGCGAAATACCGATTTTCGAGGACGGTGAGCTGCGTCTGCGTGACGCGCAGGCGATCATGGTCTACCTGGCTAGCAAATACGACAAAAGCGGCACGTGGTACCCCAATACTCCCGAATCGATGGGCCGGATCAATCAATGGCTTTCCACTGGCGGAGGCGAAGTCATGAACGCCGCCGGTGCGCGACTTGTGAAGATCCTGGGCTACCCGCTTGACCTCGAGAAACTTCAGGCTGGTGGCAACCGTGTTTTCAAGATCCTCGACGATCAGCTTGCGAGTCGCGACTGGCTTGAACTGAATCATCCGACCATTGGCGATATCGCGTGCTTTCCCTACACCGCGCTCGCTGGCGAGGGCGGCATCGATCTGAAGCCCTATCCGAACGTGCTCGCATGGATCGAGCGCATCAAGAAGCTTCCGGGATTCATCGCCATGCCCGGTATTTAAGTCAGTGCGCCGCGAGGTCAATGTGCTCCGCCTCGCGGCCAATCAACGTCACCGCGGTTATTTGATCTACCAGGGCAGTCATGAATCCCGAACTCCTGTCGAGTTTCCAGTGCTTCGACGGCACTCAGAGTGTCTATCGGCATCGTTCCATCGCGCTGCACTGCGACATGCGGTTCGCCGTTTACCTTCCGCCAATGTCTGGAATCGAGCGAGTGCCAGCGCTGTTCTGGCTGTCGGGACTCACCTGCACGGAGCAGAACTTCATCACGAAAGCGGGCGCACAGCGTGCCGCTAGTGCCCTCGGGTTAGCCATCATTGCACCCGATACGAGTCCGCGTGGACCCCGTGTGCCGGATGACGAGGCATACGATTTCGGGTGCGGTGCCAGCTTCTATGTCGATGCAACACGGGCACCTTGGTCGTTCAACTACAGGATGTACTCGTACATCGTTGACGAACTGCCACGCCTTATCACTAAGTGTTTTCCTGTCGACGCCGCGCGGATCGGCATTGCGGGTCATTCCATGGGCGGGCACGGCGCGTTGACCATTGCGCTGAGGAATCCAACCCTGTTCCGCACTGTTTCCGCATTTTCGCCTGTTTCCGCTCCGACTCAATGTGAGTGGGGGAAAAAGGCGTTCTCTGGGTACCTCGGGAATAACGAAGTGAAATGGAGAAAGTACGACGCGGTCGAGTTGATAGCCGACCGAGGGTGGCGCGGCCCTGACATTCTCGTCGACCAGGGGGCGGAAGATGAATTGCTGCATTCGCAACTCAAGCCTGAGTTGTTGCAGGGAGCTGCCGAGCGCGGCGATGTGCCGTTGCGGTTGCGCGTACACGCCGGCTACGACCACAGCTACTACTTCGTGTCGACGTTTATCGATGAGCATCTGGGGCATCACGCGCGCCATCTGAGCGCGGGCGGATGAGCGATTAATTGCAACGATATCTCGGGCCGGGCTGGTCCGGCCGAATGTTCCGAAACGGGGTGCATCATGAAGCGTACTCGACTCTCCACCTGGATTCTCGCGGGCCTTGTCACGGGTCTGATTGTTGGGGCGATCGTCCATTCTGCGACCGGATCGACTGAACTCAACAAACAGATCGCTGGCTACCTATCCATGCTGACGGACGCTTTCCTGCGACTAATTAAGATGATCATTGCACCACTTGTTTTTACGGGTGTCATCGCGGGTATGGGGCATACGGACAGTCCCGGAGAGGTCGGCCGCATTGGGGGGCGAGCCATTCTTTGGTTCGTGGCTGCGTCGATCCTCTCGCTGGTGCTCGGATTGCTGCTCTCGAATGCACTCGGTCTTGGAATCGGCGTCGAACTGCCGCATAGCGCGACGGGAGCGGGCGTTAGCACCGAGGCCTTTAATTTGCGAAATTTTGTTTCTCATATTGTTCCGCAGAGTATTTTCCTCGCGATGTCTCAGAACGACATTATCGCAATTCTCGTGTTCGCTGTTTTCTTCGGCTTTGCAATTTCGACCCTTCGTGAACGCGAACCGTCCCTTGCCGGGTTGAGCTCGACGATTGAAGGTGCCTTTAAAGTCATGCTGAAGGTGACCAACTACGTAATGCGCTTTGCGCCACTGGGCGTTTTTGCTGCGGTAGCTTCCGTGGTTACTTTGCAGGGTTTGGGGGTGCTCAGCGTCTACGGTAAATTCATTGGCAGCGTCTATGGCGGGATGATTATCCTATGCCTAATTCTGATCGGCATCGGTTTTCTTTTCATCGGCCCGGACGTGTTCCGCCTGCTGGGATTGGTCAAGGAGCCCATGCTTATCGCGTTCTCGACCTCGAGCAGCGAAGCGACCTTTCCGAAGATGCTTGAGCAGCTCGAGAAGTTCGGAATATCCAACAAGATTGCTGCATTCATTCTTCCTCTCGCTTACTCGTTCAATGCAGATGGCTCCATGATGTACCAGGCGTTCGCAACGGTGTTTTTGTTGCAAGCCTACGGCATTCACGTGAGCTTCGTTGGGCAAATCGGGATGCTCCTTGTCATGCTGATTTCAAGCAAGGGTATCGCCGGCGTTCCGCGTGCATCGATCGTGGTAGTGGCTGCCACGCTCCCGCTTTTCGGCGTCCCGGCTGAAGGAATTTTGCTTCTTCTCGCGGCCGATACGTTTGTTGACATGGGGCGAACCGTCACCAACGTAGTTGGAAACAGCATCGCGTCGGCAGTGATTGCCAGATGGGAGCTCCGCCGCGCAAACGACGCCGTACAGGCATCCTCCAATCCTGCTCAGATTCACCGGTAGATTCTTTGAAGAGAAACACTATGAATGCCGACCTGCTCACTACTATTCGACGCCAATTTCCTGTTACCAAACGCATGTTGTATCTGGACTCTGCGCATCAGACGCCGATGCCCACCAGTGTGCGTGAGGCGCTCGAGGAATTCATTGCAGAAGGCCATCAGATGGCTGGCCCAAAACCTGTCTGGTTGCGTCGTGTGGAACAGGCACGCGCTCGCGTTGCGGCTTTTCTGAATGCGACTTCCAGCGAAATTGCATTTACGAAAAATACTTCGGAGGGCTTGAACATTGCCGCAAATGCAGTGCCGCTGCAGGCTGGCGACAACGTCGTACTGATCGAGGGGGACCATCCAAACAATGCGTACGCATGGTTGAACATGAAACGCAAGGGCATTGAAGTCCGATTCGTGAAACTGCGGGATGGTGAGATTGCCAATGCCCAGACGTTTGCTCCATACATTGACGAGCGGACGAAGGTCGTGACGCTCTCCCACGTGAGCTTTCATGCAGGGCAAGTGCACGACTTGGCCAGCATCGGCAAGTTGTGCAAGGAGCGCGGGGTCTACCTCGTTGTTGACGCGATGCAGTCGGTTGGTGTGATCCCGATCGACGTCAAGGCGCTTGGTGTCTCCGTGCTAGCCGCAGGGACGCACAAGGGGCTTCTCGTACCCCAAGGCCTCGGTATTCTCTACGTGGCCGACGGGTTGGATGAACTGCAACCTGCATATCTGGCGATGTCGAGCATGGCGCGTCCGCCTTCCGACTACATCGCTCGGCCAGACGACCTTGATGTGAGAAAAGACGCCGGGCGATTCGAGTTCGGAAATGTCAATCTCCCGGATCTGCATGCACTATCCGCGTCGCTCGAGATGATCGAAGACGTCGGCGTGGCTGCTATCCAGCAACATGTGACGGCGCTGGGAGACTGCCTGATCGAACATCTCGACCGTCTTGGCGTCAGGCTAGTAGGGCCACGCGACCGTGGTCAACGCAATCATATCTATGTCCTCGCGCTGCCGGTCGAAACGTGGGCGGCCTATTTCGCCCGCAATGACGTGCGTGTGTCACCGGAACGTGGTGGCATCCGCGTCTCGTTTGCATTGTTCAACAGTGCCGACGACGTTTACCGTTTTGCGGAGATCGTTCGCAACGGCCTCAAGGAGGGCTCGCTGGCAAAGTTTGCAAACATGGACTAATGGAAGAGGGCAGTGACGGATCGGTGGGGTGGATCGTCTCAACCCAATGCGGGCAAGAAGCTTACGGTTCCATGATTAAAGGATGTAGGTTCGATTTCAAAGTGCTGGATTGGAGGCGGTGGAATTGCGAGTTCGAAGGCGGGATTGTTTTCTATAACTGACGATCATTTCTGAATGGATGCATTGATGAAGAAGATATTTCTTGTGGCTATTTCCCTTGCGATCGCTTGCTTTTCGAGCGTCGCGTCCGCTGACGATTGGTCGACGATCAGGTTTGGTGTGGATCCAACTTCTCCGCCGTTCGAATCAAAAACGCCGAGTGGCACTTTGGTCGGATTTGATATCGATCTTGGGACGGAGATATGTGCGCGTTTGCATGCGAAGTGCGTATGGGTGGAAAATGAATTTGATGGTCTGATTCCCGCGCTTGCGGCGAGAAAATTCGATGCTATTCTGTCTGCGATGTCAATGACGGAAAAGCGACGCCAGCAAATAGATTTTTCCTCGAGGCTGTATAAGACCCCAAATCGCCTGGTTGTACGAAAAGGTTCAGGTCTGGAGTCGACCCCCACGTCATTAAAGGGTAAAAAAATCGGGGTTCAACAAGGCTCCATCCAGGAAACGTACGCAAAGAAATATTGGGAACCAGCGGGTGCAATTGTCGTGTCCTATCAAATCCAGGATCAGGTCTACGCCGATTTGATTTCCGGGAGACTTGATGGAGTATTTCAGGATGCGGTGACGACAGAATATGGCCTTCTGAAGACGCAGAATGGAAAGAATTTCGAATTTTCTGGCGGGGACATTTATTCGAGTAACGGGGCGGGAATCGGTTTTAGAAAGAATGACGTTGATCTGGAAAATCGAATAAATAAAGCTATTGAGGGAATGCTGGCTGATGGGACTTATTCTAGAATCGCAAAGAAATATTTCGAATTTAATCCATACGGAAGCTGATGGTATTTGGGTGCGTTGTGGCAATGCAATGACGTGTATTCGCCTGCGTAATGAGCTTTCTTGCGACGAGGCACTGCCGGCGGCAGTTTAAAAATGCAGCGACACTTCGCGATGCCGAGTGCGGTGACGGTACTTGATGGTAAAACGTCAAGTACCCTGTGTCGCACTCTTCTGTCTCTACAGAATACTGAAAGGTGGTGAGTATCTATGAAGAAGCATAAATTCCCCTTGGTCTCGCCCGCGGTCGGGACCCAACGCGAGGTGGTGGCCTCGACGTTTGGTAAGCCAGCTGAGAAGAAGGTGTATCTTCAATCATCGTTGCACGCTGACGAGATCCCTGCAATGTTGGTGAGCGTAATGCTCCAGAAACGTCTCCAGGAATTGGAGAGTTCGGGAAAAATCAGAGGAGAGATCACACTTGTACCTGTGGCCAATCCGATAAGTCTGAATCAGCATCTGCTCGGGCAATTTCTCGGCTGTTTCGAGATGAATACCTCCCGAAACTTTAATCGCCAATTCTATCCATTAAGGCACCTGGTGCCCAAGATCGCGCCGCTGCTTTCCAATGACAAGGCGGAAAATATGAATCTAATTCGATCAGTTCTCCGGGAAGGCATTGACCTTGAAGTTCCCAGGACGGAATTCGATTCGCTACAGTTGACGCTTTTGAAGCTGGCCTGTGACGCGGATATCGTCCTGGATCTTCACTGTTCACTCGAGGCTGACGTTCATATCTACACAAATATTTCAGGATGGTCTCAGATAGAGCCTCTTGCCCGATATCTCGGTTCTACCACTCAGCTTTTGGGAAATGAATTCGAGGGAGGGACCTTCGACGAGACGATTGGTAGCTTCTGGTGCGAACTCCGCAATCAATGCGGCATTTCGAAAGCCGTCCCTGACGGTGCGGTGGCTGCTACGGTGGAGCTCAGAGGTGAGCGGGACGTATCTTATGCCTATGCCAGAAAGGACGCGGATGCGATCATAGATTACCTGACGTACCAGGGCGTGATTGAAGGAGAGGTAAAGCCGTTGCCGCCCTTGCCGCACTCGGCGACCTTGTGGGCCTCACGAGAGGAGTACCACGCTCCTCATAGTGGCATAGTCGTTTATATCGCGAAAGTTGGCATTCTCGTGGATGAGGGGGATCCTCTGTTCGATATTGTTGATCCCTTGGATGAGAGGGTCACCACAGTAAAGAGCAGAACTAGAGGTGTCTTCTACATGCGCCATGCCATCCGGTTTGCAACGGCCGGTGCGGAAATTGGACGGGTAACGGGAAGGCCAGCAGTTTAGCTCAGACGATGCAGTTGGAGACCGAGTATGTTCTTACAAGGCTATGGCCCGATTATTCTTGCGGGCACTTCGCAGACCATCAAGTTGTCACTGTTGTCGCTCACGTTGTCGTTCGTGCTCGGACTGCTCGGCGCGGCAGCGAAATTGTCAAGGAACCGCTTCACATGTGGCCTCAGTACGGCCTACACGACGCTTGTTCGGGGCGTGCCCGATCTCGTGCTGATGCTGCTGCTCTTCTATAGCCTGCAGATCTGGCTAAACCAAGCGACAGACGCGTTGGCGTGGAATCAGATTGACATCGACCCCTTCGGAGCGGGCGTGTTCGTGCTCGGCTTCATCTACGGTGCATATTTCACGGAAACGTTTCGGGGTGCGTTTCTGTCCGTCCCGCGTGGTCAGCTCGAGGCAGGCAGTGCGTACGGCATGTCCGGTTGGCAGGTTTTCTCGCGAATCATGTTTCCTCAAATGATGCGCTTTGCGTTGCCCGGCATTGGAAACAATTGGCAGGTGCTTGTCAAATCGACAGCGCTCGTGTCGATAATTGGGCTAGTCGATGTCGTGAAGGCGTCTCAGGATGCAGGCAAGGGCACTCTGCGATTCTTCTTCTTCACCCTGATCGCGGGAGCGATTTATCTCCTTATTACGACGCTCTCGAATCTTTGTTTGGTCTGGCTCGAGAAGCGATATTCGACTGGCGTCCGGAGAGCAGAATTATGATCGAAGTTATTCAGGAGTACTGGCGTAACTATCTATATAGCGATGGATATCGCTTCACGGGCGTTGTTATTACATTGTGGCTCCTCGTCGTTTCGGTAGGAATCGGCTTTTGTCTGTCCGTTCCGCTTGCCGTGGCACGGGTGTCAAGGCGGAAATGGCTCTCCAGAATGGTTTGGCTCTACACATATGCATTCCGCGGCACGCCACTCTACTTGCAACTGCTGCTTTGCTACACGGGGCTCTACAGCCTGCAGGTCATCCGTGGTGAGCCGCTCCTGGACGAGTTCTTCCGGAGCGGGATGAATTGCACCCTGCTCGCATTCGCGCTGAATACCTGCGCGTATACAACCGAGATCTTTGCGGGCGCAATCAAGGCGGCGTCGTTTGGCGAAATCGAAGCCGCGAGAGCGTACGGGATGAGCACGCTTACGATGTATCGGCGGGTGATTCTGCCATCTGCATTGCGTCGCTCTCTGCCCCTATACAGTAACGAGGTAATCGTGATGCTGCACTCGACGTCTGTCGCGTTTACAGCAACGGTACCGGACCTCCTTAAGATTGCGCGCGATGTGAATTCGGAAACGTACATGTCATTCGAGGCGTTCGGCACCGCGGCGCTTCTTTACCTGGCGATCTCATTTGCTCTGGTTGGGATGTTCCGTCGCGCCGAGCATCACTGGCTTGCCTATCTTCGCCCACAGGGCACGTGATTTACGAACTACACCATGAACAATCAGATTCACAAGGTATTTGTCGAAGATCTGCATAAGCAGTACGGTAGCGTCGAAGTGCTGAAGGGCGTTTCACTGCGGGCGAATGCGGGCGACGTGATCAGCGTCATCGGGTCATCCGGATCGGGAAAAAGCACGATGCTTCGTTGTATTAATTTCCTGGAGCAGCCCAACGCGGGACGCATCTTCGTCGACGGTGAGGAAGTGCGAACTCATAGAGACAAGACGGGCACCCTCAAGGCTACTGATACTGGGGAACTGCGCAGTGTGCGCACGAAGCTCGCGATGGTGTTCCAGCACTTCAATCTGTGGGCGCATATGAATGTTCTCGAAAACGTGATGGAAGCGCCGGTGCACGTGTTAGGGCTGTCAAGGCGCGAAGCGGAGGAGCGGGCGCGAGAGTATCTCGAAAAGGTCGGACTAGCCCCATGCACGGAAAAGCAGTATCCGTCGCATCTCTCGGGAGGGCAGCAGCAGCGGGTCGCGATAGCGCGAGCGCTTGCGATGCATCCAGACGTGATGCTGTTCGACGAGCCGACGTCGGCACTCGACCCGGAGCTCGTCGGCGAAGTGCTGAAGGTCATGCAGAGATTGGCTGGAGAAGGCCGCACGATGATTGTCGTCACGCACGAAATGGGCTTCGCGCGAAACGTATCGAACCACGTGCTGTTCTTGCATCAGGGGCGCGTCGAAGAAGAGGGGACGCCGGCGGAGGTTTTCGGTAATACGCGGACTGAGCGCCTGAAACAATTCCTGTCGGGCAGCCTGAAGTAAGCTCCGCAGGCTGCGCATCACGCCTTGCGAACGCGTCTCGGCCCCCTCCGTATTGCACCTCGCGGGGCGTGATCGAGGGGAAAAGAGGTTGGGTGCAGTAGTGGGATCCAGTGAGTTGCTGCGATTGCTTCGGCGAGCTCAGGAAGAGGATGTAATATGGCGAACGAGGCGCTGGCGAAGATGGATCGGGCGTTTGCCGCGATGTACGAGGCCGACATCGGCGGTATCCAATGCAAGCTCGTAGACGGTGAACGCAGCGACTTCAGTCGTCGAAATATCCCGCCGCCAGCGCCTGGTCGAAATCGGTGATCCATGGTGCGAAATGATCGGTGTCGTAGATCGCCATTTTGCCGTTGGTGATGCGCGTTATGGAGATCTGCCGGATCGCTCCTTTTCTGCCACCGGAGCGGGAGTTATCGTCGTCCGCGATCTTGAACTCGCGCAAATCAAGTCCCCGGCTTGCAAGCACAGCCTTGACGTCTTCCTGTTCGTCCCACGAAAACTCGGTGAAATCATGGGCTGTCATGTTCGTCTCTTCGGCGCGGTGAAGGGAAAAACATCCTAGCATGGCGGCGTGACATGTCTGGCAGGCGATTTGGCCTTTTATTTACGTATCGCGTTGATACCCCTCGCTCTCAGGGCGACCATGTCTGATTCATCGGGCAGGGTGATCACGTCTGACGTCCAACTCGGTCCGCACGTGCTTGGCGTTTGGCGCGGTGGTGAAAACAGGATTTTTGTGACCGTTGTTCGGTCATGCCCGCCATCTCTAGCGACGACACTCGGGAGCAGCCAATGGCCCGCCCATGCGACAGTCGGAGAAGTCCTGTCGGCCATGACGTGGCATTTGCTCGTGCCGTGGACATGAGATTCAGCTGTCGGCTTCGTTCAGCTTCCTGCCATTCCGGTCAACTTGGATATGGTGAACACCGCGCTCGAAGCATGACCGCTCCAGCGCAAGGGGGAAAGTGCCCAGAGCCCAGAGTCGAGTGTTCAACGGACATCAGCCAGGTCGTCCTTGCTCAGGTCGAGTCTGCTGTTGCAGTCAATCTACGCCGCTCTGGCCCGCGCGGCACGCCGCCGGTTCGTGGATGGGTCGCGCAACGCGTGCCGTCCGGTTTGATTGGGCCGTTTTCGAGTCTCGACAGTTCAAAACGGTCGCGAATCCCGCATCGCGCATCCTGCACCATTTGCCGGCCTGCGGATTCGCTTCAGATCTCTTCCTCCGCGAACACGCTGTGCTCGGCAAGCACAGTTTCCCTGTCGACGCACTGCACATGCCAGTGCCCTGCAACGCGTGGTCCGCTTTCGCGTTCACTGCCGCACCATAGCGCCTCACCTGATTCACCCTCGAACGGGCCAGTTCGGGCTTCTATTGCAAGACCTTCGACGATGAACAGAGGGCGCGTATCATGTTGACCGCAAACCAGCGTGCCGCGGGCATCGACCCGCAGCTTTCCCCATTCTGGAAGCTGGAGGCCGGCATGCCCCTCGCGAGACCACTTGTGGGCTTCGGTGTCGAGCCAGATGATTGCATAGGCATTCGGGTCAATGCGGTCGAACGTGTCGAGATGGAGCGTAATGCGCATGGAATTCTCCGATCGTTGTTCGGGGCCTCGTGATCCGCCACGGTAATCGCTTCACATGTTAACTATATGTGCAACTGTGAGGTTTTTTGCATGCGCCAGAGTGCCGCCAATGCCCGTTTAATTCGCATCGTCCAGTCAGTCTGGCAACCATTGGCGCCGCCCTTCGCAGCCACAAGGCGATGGGACCCTCTGCCTGGAACAGAAGCGTTCAACGAGACGGGCGAGGGCGTCGTCACGCTTCAGAAGCCATGTTTGTAGCCTGATTTACGAGATGTTGTACTAGTCGAGCCTGCTGGCTGGGTCCATGCGACTATGCAGGATGCGGACGACGAATACCGTAACGTCCTGCACGCGATAAAAGATAAGATGCTGGCCTGCTTGGAAACATTTGTACGGATCGCGCACAAAGGGGTGCACGTGGCCAATGTTCGGGTTGGTCCGGATCGTACTCAGTGAGCGATCGAGCAGGTCGCCATAGGCCTGCATCTGGCGCTCGCCCCACGTCAGCAGCGTATGGAGCAATATGTCCTCGAAGTCATCCTGCGCCTCGGCTGCAAGCTCCAGCCGATACTCAGGGTGTGACATCGGACTTTGGCTTCTCGCCGGACGCTGCGCGTTTCAGAACGCGGTCGCGGATCGCCCGCACCATTTCTTTCGAGTATGTTCCTGTGCGTCCTTGCGCGATGTCGTCTTCGCCAAGCTGGATGGCAGCCAGCAGCTCAATATGCCGCTCTTCGCTCTCGCGCAGCCGGCGGACCGCGTCGCGGACCAGTTCGTTCGCGTTGCTGTACAGACCACCGTCTACGCTTTTCCTGATGAAATTTTCGTCGACAGGCGGAAAATTGACGTTCATGGCCGGTCTCCCGGAA
Source organism: Paraburkholderia sp. RAU2J (assembly GCF_003634845.1). Taxonomy (NCBI): domain Bacteria; kingdom Pseudomonadati; phylum Pseudomonadota; class Betaproteobacteria; order Burkholderiales; family Burkholderiaceae; genus Paraburkholderia; species Paraburkholderia sp. RAU2J. Next base: position 71,887 of record NZ_RBXG01000004.1, on the reverse strand, counting down.
AGCAAGATATGTACATAGAATGTACAAACTTTGCTCAGTTTACGCAAGACTTGGCTTTCGCGAGAGTCCAGTTCTCCTGGCTGGCAGTTGGATACCAAATTTGACATAATTAAAGTTGTCATCTGACAACCTGTAGCGGCAATATGCGAATGTCGTGTTCTGGCAAGATACAAATGTCGTGCTTTACCGTGGCTGGCAAGCTGGCATTTTGCAGCGTGATCGCAGGAGCCAGTCATGATCCCAGCCGCACTGCGCGAACTCGACCGTTTGAAGGTGATCCAGGCCGTGGTGGACATGGGGCTCAAGCCAGGGCGTGCCGCCGGGCGACTGGGTCTGACCGTGCGTCAGGTCGAGCGGCTGGTAACGCGATACCGGCCGTTGATGCCCGCGACGCGAGGATCAATCGGATAGCCGCTAGAGAGTGTTCGGCCACCGGACTTGGCGCTGCCTGGTCTGGGTTTGAAAACTCAGGGGGCTGGACTCCCAGGCGCCTGCAAACGGTGGTGAGATAAGGCTTGCCGGATTTTGCGCAGCCTTCGACAGCCAGAGCAATCGCTGCATCACCGACATGGCGGCGCAGCCACTCGAGTGTCCGCCGATCCCTCTCGTTGTAGATTCTCACCAGGTGCTCCATTTTTCGCCTCCGGCAATACTGTACAAATACACAGTACTGTTAATATATACAGACTCGTCGGAAACGGCAAGGCTCGCTATTAGAATCAGGGGCGCGTCTCCGAGTCTTCTTCGCACCGTGGAGAAAATCTGACGGGGCGATAGATGACGCAGGTTTCCACGCATCCGTGGTTCTCAGGAAGGTGCCCCTTTGTGCATTGGACGCCGCCGATGCCGCGGTCGACGCCGGGTCGACGGTCACCGGCACTTGCGGAAAATTAACGCGGTCGACGTCAATCTGAAGCTGCGGCAGTGAAGCAACCAGTAGATTCGCCCCAGAGCCAGCAACGGGTCAGGCACGTGGAAAGAGCCCCGTCCCAAGAGGAGCGGCTTTCCCAGGCGTCGACCCACCTCATCTGGCGGGCACCGGCGCGGCGGGTTGCAACCGGCATTGATATCAGCACTGTCGCATGTCGGTGAGAACGGCTTTGGGAGGCGTAGGGATCTGCATGACGGTACGCCGGGATATCAAGCTGGGAGCGGCTCCTGGGGAGGAATTGCCGTTTCGGGCGTCGACCGTTGATAATCGATGCAATTCGCCGGCAGTTGCGGCGCCATGTTTCACAGGACGGTATGACTGAAGTGTCTTTTACCGCCGCTGACTATAGCGCCTGGCTCAGCGACCTTAAGTCCCGTGTCGAGCACGCGCGGCAGCGCGCCGCGTTGTCGGTCAACCGGGAGCTGGTCTCGCTATATTGGCAGATAGGCCGCGAGATCCTCGAGCGGCAGCGGCGACAAGGGTGGGGCGCAAAGGTCGTCGATCAGCTGGCGCGCGATCTGCGCGCGGCGTTTCCCGACATGCGCGGCTTTTCGCCGCGAAACCTGAAGTACATGCGTACGCTGGCCGAAGCCTGGCCGGGCGAGGAATTTGTGCAATACCCTGTTGCACAATTGCCCTGGTCTCATGTGGTCACGTTGCTGGATAAGCTTAAGGCATCAGAAGCGCGCGAGTGGTACGCCGCCAAATCGATCGAACACGGCTGGTCCCGGAACGTGCTCGTGATGCAGATCGAAAGTCGCCTGCAGGAACGCCAGGGCAGTGCCGTCACCAATTTTCCCGATCGTCTGCCTCCGCCTCAGTCCGACCTTGCCCGCGACACACTCAAGGATCCGTATATCTTCGATTTTCTGGGCCTGACCGAAAGCGCCCAGGAACGCGACATCGAGCACGCGCTGACGCGGCACATCACGCGTTTCCTTCTTGAACTTGGCGCCGGCTTCGCGTTCGTCGCACGGCAATACCGGCTTGAAGTGGCCGGCGACGAGTTCTTCATCGACCTGCTGTTTTACCATTTGAAGCTCAGATGCTACGTGGTTGTCGAACTGAAGGCGACGCCATTCAAGCCAGAATATGCCGGTCAGCTGAACTTCTATCTGTCAGCCGTCGATGCACAGGTCAAGGGAACGCACGACCAGCCCACGATTGGCCTGTTGCTCTGTAAGGAAAACAATCGGCTGGTCGCCGAATATGCGTTGCGTGGCATCGCCAACCCCATGGGCGTCGCCGAATATCAGTTGCTGCGCGACATCCCGGCGCCGCTCATGCCGGACCTGCCGTCAATCGAGCAGATCGAGGCGGAGCTTGGACCGGATGAAGGACCTGAACTATCTGGGCACCCATAAGATGGACTATCGAATCACCTATGAGCACAGTCTCGTGGCTGCGCCGAACGATTTTATCGTGCACGTCCCCTCGCAGATGATCTGCGATGTACCGGTCACGGTGCCCCGGGCACTGTTGCCAGAGTTCGTTGCCAATCTGATCCGTGAGCGCTCGCCGTCGATCGGCCGCATTCGTAACCTGAGGATTCTTTCCTGAGCCGTTGGGTTTCCCGCGCACCGATGATCGTTGCAGAAGTCTCCCGTTTTGATCGTCTATGGGACCAGTTTCGCAAGGGGCAGGTATAAACGGCTGTCCGCGATCTGGCCGGCGAAGCAGTCCGCGAGGCTGCGCCAGTAAATTTGACATAACATAATTTATCAACATTTTTAACGGGGTGCGATGGTATCATCGCGGCGACTCCACGCTGGCTCCGCTTGTCGACTGCCGGTTCCCCCACGATAATTTCCTTCCGGGCGCGACAACCGGTGCCCCGACTACCAAAGCGCATGAACAAAGATCTGGGTACGCCCGCATGGGCTGAGGATTATCACCACTGGTTTGCCGAACTCAAGCAGCGCGTCGAGCGCGCGCGGCAGCGCGCCGCGGCCAGCGCGAATCGCGAACTGGTCACACTGTACTGGCAGATTGGCCGCGACATTCTCGACAGGCAGCAGCGACAAGGCTGGGGGGCCGGCGTTGTCGACCGGCTCGCGCGCGACCTCAAGGCAGCGTTTCCCGACATGCGCGGATTCTCCCCTCGCAACCTCAAGTACATGCGCGCGCTGGCACAAGCCTTCCCGCAGCCGGAATTTGTGCAACAGCCCGTTGCACAATTACCGTGGTCGCACGTCGTGACACTGCTGGACAAGCTCAACGACGACGCCCAACGGTTGTGGTATGCGGAAAAGTCGCTCGAGCACGGCTGGTCGCGCAGCGTGCTGACCATGCAGATCGAGACGGCCGCCCATGGGCGTGCCGGCAACGCAGTCACGAATTTCGCCGACCGGTTGCCGCCACCGCAGTCCGATCTCGCGCGCGACGCGCTTAAGGATCCGTATATCCTTGACTTCCTCGGTCTGGCCGAGAACGCCCAGGAGCGCGACATCGAGCGCGCGCTCACCCAACACATCACCCGCTTCCTGCTCGAACTGGGCTCCGGCTTCGCATTCGTGGGACGCCAGTACCGGCTGGAGGTAGGCGGCGACGAGTTTTTTGTCGATCTGCTTTTCTACCATCTCAAGCTGCGTTGCTACGTCGTCGTCGAACTGAAAACAACACCGTTCAAGCCCGAATATGCAGGCCAGTTGAACTTCTACCTGTCCGCGATCGACGCGCAGGTCAAGGCGGGCGAGGACCAGCCGACAATTGGCCTGCTGCTGTGCAAGGAAAAGAACCGGCTCGTGGCGGAATATGCGCTGCGCGGCGTGGCCAACCCAATGGGCGTTGCCGAATATCAGCTTTTGCGCCATGTGCCTGAATCGCTGGAAAGCGGTCTGCCATCAATCGATCAAATCGAGGCGGAACTCCGGCCCGATTTGCCCGATGCACAGCGGCAGTGATCAGCCCGGATGACTGGACGATTGCCCGATCGTGGGGACGGCGATGACGCCCTGGTCTGCCAGGGCGTGCATGCGTGGTCCTGATCCGCGCCTATCTACCTGCGCTGCCCGTCCCGCCAGACTGCCGCTTTGCTTCAGCAACCAGTTCCTTGAGTGCCTCGATTCCAGCATCCGTGAAGGCGGTTACGGAGACCAACTGCTCGGCGGGGACGTCCAGATCGTCGATGATCCCGAGACACCCGTCCTCTGGCTCCAGGTTCAGAGTCGCCAGTTCGTCCAGCCAATCCACCGGCTCTCGGAGCATCTTCGCGACACAGGAGATCGTATAGACAAAACTCGGTGCTGCCATCGTATTAAATCTCCTTGAATTCATGGGCATCCAGCCCTGTAATGCCGTTCTACCCCGGTTCCGGACGTCCATGTGAGCGCCAGTTTCTGTCGCGTGCCGCGGGCGGCAGGTGGGCGTGGTCTGCGTGAACATCGCCGCGGTGCCGGAACTGGGTCGACGCTGGATTTCATCTGTTATGCCGGCCGGGCCTGGTGCAGGAGACTAAAAAGCCGGTGCACTCGTCGCGCAATGCGGAGATATCGAGTGCATGCTGCGCGCGAGTCACGGCCACGTAAAGCAGCCGAAGCTCATCCTCGTCCGGCATCGGGCGGCCGTCGGCACCGCGCAGGCGAAAATCGTTCGCCACCTTGACCCGCTTCCATTCGAGCCCCTTGGCACGGTGTACGGTTGAGATCCCATAGTCTGCGGCGCCTGCCGTCGCCGGGCGCGGCGCCAAGGCTTGCAGATAGCCAGTACCGAGTTCGTCGACGATGCGCACAACCGACAGCAGGTCCTGACCAAATGCGCTGCGCGCAAACGCCTGCGCATCGCTCCGCCGCCGGGCGGAATGCCCGCTGGCCGGCCAGCAAGCGGTCCGCGCCGTCAGCGTATGCGAGAATCTCGGCCGGACTCATCCGGATCGCAGGTCGATGTCCCGCCTCGAGTGCCGCGGCGAACTGCCCAGATCGCCGTGACATTCTTCCGGCACAGGATTGCGTCGACCGGCGGCGCTAGCGCGGCATCTTCCATCAGGATCGAGCCGATGGTTTCCTGTTCCCGGATGGGCGTGCGCTCACCGAGCAGTGCGAGCACGCGTCCGCGTTTGATCTTCGGAAGCAGCACACCTGGCGTTGCGAGAGCCAGCAGCATCCGTCACATCTCAAGAAGCTCAAGCCCGTTTTCGGCACACCATTGCCTCAGCGCGCTTTCGACAGCATCGGTTTCAAACGAATACCAGCGCTCGAGAACGCCCTCACGGTCCAGCAAATCCTTGAAACGCGCATAAGCTCCTTGCCGCCGGAATAGTCCTTCGACCTGGTCATAACGCGCAGGCAACTCCTGTGCGACAAAGCGCAAGGCGAGACGTCTTCCGAGATCGAGCTCGTTCCTGTGCGGTATCGCAAGGTAGCGATCGGAAGTTTCAAGGTCGTCAGGAATCTCCTCGTCGAGCGCGTCGCTGGAATCGGAAGTCCAATAGATCTTGCCTGTATCGAGCGAGACATACGCGTTATGCTCCGTTGGCGCCGCGTAGCTGACGAAGTCAAAGGCCAAAGAAAGATCATCGTGCTTGACTGCGACCATGGCTGCACCCCGCAGGTTGTACATGTCAGGTCGGCAAACCGGTCCGGGGATAGGGTTTGTCGCCCGTTTCGCCGCGTCTGCAACGCGACTCAAAGCTCTTCGCTCGGGTCAGCGATATCGAGCCGGAACTGCCATCCTTCCATGCTCATGAGCATTTGCCCAAGATCCTCCCACGAGACCTCCTTGCCGTCGATCACCACGAGTGGCAAGCGCCCCGCCTGCGTCTCATCCCATTCGATATGCCCGCGCACCGTACTGTCAATGATCCGGCGCTCATGAAAATCGATGTGCCTGACCGACAGCGCGCGACGCACCTTCTCAACGAGGCGCCCGAGCAACACGAACACATCTTCGTCAGCTTCGCCGATCAACTGGAACCGGTAGCCCGCGCGAAGCTCTCCCCGAAGCTCAAACGCATCCAGTGCCATCCGGTTGCCAAAAAGCCGAAGCCGGAAATGGAACTGGTGCGGCTCCCCGTGGCAGTCGATCATCCGGATGGGGTCAAGGCGGACGTTCTCGAAATCGGTGAATCCAGTGGACTCGGCAATCCTGGCATTGAAGCACAGAGTGCAGAGCAACTCATAGCGGCCATCGCCAGATCCGCAGTGTATGGTGTCCCAGGGTGGCGTCTGGTTGCCGCATTGTTCGCAACGCTCGTGTGCCATGTCGTGCCTGCAGTAACGGTTCTTCCCGCGATCGCCGGGAGGATAGATTCCGGTTGCCGTCTTCGGCAATGTACGTCGCTGTTGGCGGCGACATGCAGCCCGACGAACCCGCAATGGTGTGCACGGGAACTGGTGGAACCAATGCTGCTATTTTGACAGAGACTGGGAGCGCCTGCCGGGCTTCGGGGACGAGCAGCGCACGACTGGCGTCAAGCGTCTTCCGCCGCGTGACCGGGAAAGCGACAGGACATCCATGATCGACGCGATCGATGAGGTCACTCCCGCTTGACTTCCGTACACGAAAAAGATCCTTCGTTGCCCGCTCCATCGCGTCAGTCGCTTCCATGCAGACGCGCTACCTGTCAGGAGCTCCGAGGCCGGCACCACTTCAATCTACAATATGTAGGAATACGAAATAAAATGTGATCATTCCTTTTATGTCAAATCGCTCGAACGCTGCGCGTCAAAACCCTTGAAGCTTCGCCCATCTGCACCACGGACTGCGCGACCTGTCCGCCCTCGGCAAATACGATCACGATTGTCGAGTAAATGTGAACTCAGCGTCGTCCTGAACGCTGGTTTCGTCAGCGTTTAACCATCTTTGCCCTGCGGTCGTCAACCTTTGAACAGAATTGCTCATCAATAAACAGCCATAACCTTCGCGGGAACACTTTTCCCTGCTGTGGTGGGAAATTGAACAAGATTGCCGTACCGCGGCCATTATGTAACCACAGTTGCACGGCCGTAGATAGGGCGCGGGGAACTAAATTCCGCAAACTTTGGGAAGTAAATCCTGCAAAAATCTGCAGCGCAGGGGTTATCAAAATTTAGTGCCGGAAAATATGCAGATTTTGCTTGTCATGCGGTGGCACCGATACCGTCTGAACCACGCTGTCTAAGGAAAACGCTCGTCGATCTACAGGAATTTTCTAAACTTTGTTCCCTTTCTCAGGATTTTCAGTGCATTCACAGAAACTGTTATGAAAACTCGACAGAAATCGTTTAGAAATGCCGTCAACGCCGTTTCTAAATGGTTTGCGTCAAAAAATGCACCCGCAGATGGTCTTGTGGCATTTCTAAGGGATTTACGTTAAGTCTCGTGTCCGGCTTGCCGCCCTCGACAATTTCGATCACGATGCGTGATCACACGTGATCTCAGGTACGACGCACTATGCAATTTCATTTCCCGACGGCGTCGGTGCCAGCCCATGAAAACCCCGGTACCGCGCGAGGTCTGTCATCAGCGCGGCGCTCACCGGCACCTCCTCTTCGGTGCCGCCCTTCCCGACCACGTGCAGCCACCGTTTGCCGCGCCGCTGATAGAAGTCCGCAACCTTCGCATGCGCAGTTTCCGAGACCCGCAGACCCGTGTGGTACAGCAGGCGGATCAGCCAGCGGCTGCGCTCGTAGAACGCTTCCACGCAAATCTGTATCAGATATTCCACGTAATTCGCGTAGGAATTGGTTACCCGATATTCGACCGGAATTTCGCGGATATTTCCGCTATACGGCATGCAATTGTGACGCTGATTGCGCGGCCGGAGATGCACGTGAGCGAACCGAAAGTTGAAACTTTTTGGGTGATCTGAAGGAAGCCTGGGATTGGCGATTCCCACCAAAGAAACCTTGCCTGGGAGTCGTCAACTCAGGCACAACCCACGGCCGGTTTCGTCACCGTCGGATCATCGTTGCCCGCGAACGTCAACTTTGTAACGACTTTGCTCACTCGTGAGTCGCATCCCGCCGCGGTTTGAACCGCTTACGTCGTGTCGGCAACCAACTGACCACAATTACCCTAGGGTTTCCCTGCTCTGGATCTGCTCGCAATACCCCGGCGCGATAACCGTTGGGCTCGTCGGCGATCATCGTCAGCGAATATACGCGCATCCGCGACCGTATTCGAGGATCTGAACACTCACTCTACGCAATAAAACCTTCTCGTATGCCATCTCAGTACGTTCGTTGCGATGAAACGTATCGGATTCCGATGCGCGGCGCAAAGCGACCGTCTCGCCAACGTCAGAAGTCCGCCATATTGAGGACGTAGAAGCTAGTCCCCTCGAACGTCAGCAATGGCCGATGACTCGCCTTCAAGGCGGACCTCGAATCCGTTGCTTGATAAGATGCGACAGGAGATCGGTTCTCGTGTACGGTGCCCGAACCATACTTCGAGACCCGATGGGGCAAGAGGATGATGAACCTGCCAAGGGGCCGCGCGAAGCTCTACCGGGTCTGGCTGAGGCAGGATGGCCTGTGTCCGACCTGTCAGCAACCGATCGCAATAGGTACCCCTTGGGTCACCCGCTTCATTGTGAAAAGAACCGACGGTGGGTCGATTGCAGCGGGCAACATTCAACTGCACCATCCCGGCTGTCATGGAAGTCAAAAGTACGCCGGAAATAAGTTGTGAAAGCGGGTGTCGAAAGATGCCCTGGCAGAGGCTTTAGCTGTATGCGGGGAAACTTGCACGTACAGTTCTTAGGGGGCTAGGCGCGGGCAACCGCGCCTGGCTACCCGGCGACGTTGCTGTCTTACGCGCGCGATAAGCGGCCTCAGGCTAACGACGTTGACCGGACTGTAGCCATGGTTGAAGTTGAGGGCGGTGGGAATCCGCCGGACTATGCCGCGAAAATGCGGCTTGTATGGCGGCGAGCGCCATCACTCGCGCTTGCCGCCATACGCCAGCATGTCACCACTTTGCAGCGAGGATAAAGAGACTTGACCCATCCTTTGTAAGCCAGTTCGCAAATGGCCTTGACAACTTTCTGCTCATAGAAGCCATCAACCTACACGCGAACGCGAGCGCCGCATGCGCGGCTTTCGTGACCTGACACGGACACAGAAATTCCTCTCGTGCTTCGGGCCGATCCGGCAACATTTCGCGCTTAAGCGGCATCTGCTGTGCGCTTCACTCTATCGCAAGCAACTCGCTGCCCGGTTCGTCGCCTGGCGTGAATTCGCCGAACCTACCCAAAATCCGTCAAGCGCTTTCTGACCACTCGTCACCGCGGCCGTCGTGCCGTTCTATTCTCGCCAAGTTGACAAAGCCCGCTCGATGGATACGCAGCGTCGCATCGCGCGGTGCGCGAGCTGAAGGTCGACGGCTTGCTGCCCGAGGACACGCAAGTCCGATCCTCGAAATACCTCAACAATGTCATTGAGCAGGACCATCGCAACATCAAGTCCAGGACGAACGCCATGCACGGCTTCAAACGGTTCAGACACGCGGCCGTCGTAATCGCTGGCATCGAGTTGGCGCATCGGATTCGCAATGGACAATTCGATCTCGCGAGTCTGCGCCTCAAAGATCTCGCTATGTCCGCCATCTGGAAGGCAGTTCTCTCAGCTTGATAGGGTAATGGCAAAGCAGCGGCTTTTCTTTTGATCGCCTTTATTTGCACCAGATCCCTCAAAAGAGAGACGAACGTTGCAAAAGATGCTGTTGGACACGCCCTGCAATATCTATCACCAACGATGCCGGTGAAGCTGCGCTCCCGTTTGGTGACGCCGCTTCTCCGCCGCGATATGAACCCAGTGCTGGTGGCGCACGGCGCAAACGCGAACCATCTGGATGCGCGCGGCGGCGCCGCGCTGCAAATGGCTATCGCACAGCGCAATACGGCGGCGGCAGATGCACTGCGCCAGGCGAGTGCGACGTAGTGAAGCCGGGCTATCTCAGGAGAAGATCGCTTCAATATCCGGCGACGCGTCTTTCACCTCGTCGAAGTTCAGTGTCGCTTCGATATGCTGCAAGTGTTCCAGCATGCTCGCCGCAGCCTTTGCTTCGTCATGCCCTTCGATTGCATCGATCAGATCACTGTGCTCGTGATGCGGGCACGCCGGGGCGTTGGGCTTGTCGTAAAGCGTGATGACGAGGCACGTCAAAGGCGCGAGTTCTCGCATCATCCGCAAGAGGATTTCGTTGCCGATCATCTCCGCGATCAGCACATGAAACTCGCCTGACAGCCGGATGATGGCAGGCCGGTCATTCTGCTTGCGCGCGTCGCCTTCCTGCCGCACGTGCTTGCGTAACGCACGCACTTGCGCCGACGTCGCGGTGCGGCTCAACAGCCTGGCCATTTCCGGCTCGATCATGCGCCGCGTGACAAATACGTCTCGCGCCTGCTGGACGCTCGGGCTGGCGATAAAGGCTCCGCGATTCGGCACCAGCTCGACGAGCCCCTCATGCGCAAGCTTGTTGAGCACTTCGCGAATCTTGGTCCGGCTCACGCCCGAGACTTCCGCGAGCCGCTCCTCAATCAATTTTGTCCCGGGCGCAAGGCGATGTTCAAGCACCGCCTTCTGGATGCGGCCATAGATTTCCTCGTTCGTAAACGGCGCCTTGGGCGCGGCAACTTTACTGGCAGGCATGGAGGAGACTCGGCTCAAAGGGTTTCTCGCAACTGGGAAATGAATCGATGATAGAGCAATCACGAGCGTTTTTGTACACAAAAATTCGATGGAGCGTTCGCACCGAAATCATGTTCACGCGGAGGAAACCACGAATCTTTTGTATGCAAACATTCGTTGGCGCTTGTCGGGTCTGACAACCTGCAGACCTCTTTCGCAGGCGCCTTTTGGCCCATGCGACAACCTCATTTGGTGCCAATGATTCAATTTTAGTGCGCACGCGCACCAGCATGCGCTTTTATCGTAGTTTCCGCCATGATCCATTCGTTCCAGAGAAGGTGCTCAGGAAGCAGCCGTTTCCGCTATCGAACGCACGTACAACATTGCATACAATCGCTCTTTTATTGCGTACAAACGCATAGATTTATGTTGGCACAAAACTTGCATCAAAGGAATCCAGCAAGCATCTTTCTCTGGCGCGGTCCACCAGAAGCTACCCTTGATATGGAAATCATGACGCAACGCACTCTGATTGGCATGTTGACCCCGTCTTCCAACACGGTTCTCGAGCCGGTCACTTCGGCGATGCTCGCGGGACTGCCCGACGTCAGTGCGCATTTCGGCCGCTTTCGGGTGACCCAGATCGCACTGTCCGAACAGGCACTGGCCCAGTTCGACGACGAGGAAATTCTCGGCGCGGCAGGGTTGCTCGCCGATGCGAAGCTCGACGCAATCGGCTGGAACGGGACATCGTCGGGCTGGCTCGGGTTTGAGGCAGACGAGCGTCTGTGCCGTAGCATCACAGAACGCACCGGCATTGCCGCCTGCACCTCCGTGCTCGCGCTCAACGAGATTTTCGCCATGACGGGCGTGCGTCGCTTCGGTCTGGTCACGCCATATCGCGACGACGTGCAGGCAAAGGTCATTTCGACGTATGGCGGCGCGGGCTTTGAATGTGTCGGTGAACGTCATCTAAACAAGCAGGACAATTTTTCGTTTTCGGAAGTCAGTGCCGACACGTTGCGTGAGATGGCGCGTGAAGTCGCAAAGAGCAAACCCGACGCGATTACGATTTTCTGCACCAATTTGCGCGGCGCGCCGCTCGCTGAAGAGCTTGAAGCCGAACTCGGCATTCCGGTGTACGACACCATCGCGACGGTGGTCTGGAAAGCACTGCGGATGAGCGGCATCGATACGTCGCGCGTCACCGGCTGGGGCAGCCTGTTCCGGGAGGTCGCATGAGCGACGCGGCGGCCTTCGACCTCGTGATCCGCGACGCGGATATCGCCACGGCGGCCGACCGCTTCACCGCCGACATCGGCGTGCGCGACGGGCGCATCGTCGCGCTGGGCAGCAGACTGGCTCAGGGCGCCAACGAGATCGACGCAGGCGGCCGCCTAGTCACTCCAGGCGGCGTGGATAGCCACTGCCACCTGGATCAGGACACCGGCGACGACAGCGTGATGGCCGACGACTTCCTGAGCGGCACAGTTTCCGCTGCCTGCGGCGGCACCACCACGGTGATTCCGTTTGCGTGCCAGCAGAAGGGAAAAACGCTGCGTGCGGCGATCGATACGTACCACCGACGCGCCGACGCCCGCGCGGTGATCGACTACGCCTTCCATCTGATCGTCACCGATCCCACGCCGCATGTGCTCGAACAGGAGCTGCCGCAACTGATCGAAGAGGGTTATACGTCGTTCAAGATCTACATGACGTATGACGCGCTCAAGCTGAACGACCGCCAGATAATCGAACTGCTCGCATTGGCCCGCGTCCACGGCGCCATGGTGATGATTCATGCCGAAAACGCCGATTGCATTGCGTGGCTCACCGAAGCGCTGCTGGAGCAAGGCATCACCGCGCCGATCGGGCATGCGCTGTCCCGTCCGATGCTGGTTGAGCGCGAAGCGACGCATCGCGCCATCAGTCTCGCGCAGCTGGTCGACACGCCTGTGCTGATCGTGCACGTCTCCGGCCGCGAGGCGATCGAGGAGATTCGCTGGGCGCAAGGACAAGGCCTCGCCGTCTATGCCGAGACATGTCCGCACTATCTGCTGCTGACCGAAGACATGCTCGAAGATGGCCCTCGCGGCTATCAATGTATCTGCAGTCCGCCGCCGCGCGACGAAGGCAACCGCCAGGCCGTCTGGGACGGTCTCGTAAACGGTACGTTTCAGGTGCTCTCCTCCGACCATGCGCCGTTCCGCTTCGACGGTCCGCACGGCAAGCAGGTGGCCGGCGAAAACCCGCGCTTCGACCAGGTGCCCAACGGCATACCGGGTCTCGAGACGCGCATGGCCTTGCTGATGTCCGAAGGCGTGATGAACGGACGCATCGACATTCACGCCTTCGTCGCATTGACCGCAACCAATGCGGCGAAGCTCTACGGCCTTTATCCGCGCAAGGGTTCAATCGCTATCGGCGGCGACGCCGATCTGGTGATCTGGGACACGGATCGTGCCTTCACGCTCACCAACGATGCGCTGCACCACAACGTCGACTACACGCCGTACGAGGGTTGGCAGATGAAAGCGTGGCCAGCGCTGACGCTGTCGCGTGGCGACGTAGTGTGGGACGGCGTGCAGCCCAGCGGCACGCGCGGCCGCGGCGAGTTCCTGCCGGCCTTGCGCCCGCAACAGGCGCAACCGCATCGGCCGTTGAACCCACGCCTTGACGCGCACCGGGTGCTACCGCGCTTTGACTTTCCCGCCGTCTATCGCAAGTAGGAATGGCTTTGCGGGCTCGCGCTGAACGTGCAGTGCATTCGGGACCTTCCGCGCCGCCTTACACGCTGTCTTTATAACGTACGTACTGTTATTTTCTCTGGAGAGCCTGATGTCCGAACGATTTTCGCGTCGCCAATTCCTCCATCGTGCCGGCGCGGCTGCAGCCATGGTGTCGATTGGCCTGCCCCGCTTTGCGATGGCCGCCGGGCTCACGCTTGACGACATCAAGAAGGCCGGCGTGCTGCGCATCGGCTGCGAAGCGACCTATCCGCCGCTGACCTATCGCGACGCGAGCGGCGGGATGATCGGCTACGACGTGGATCTCGCCAACGCGTTTTGCCGCAATCTCGGCGTCAAGGCGCAGTTTATCGACACGGTCTGGTCGGGTGTGATTCCGTCGCTTTACACGAAGAAGTTCGATCTGGTGATGAGCAGCCTGAGCTACACGGCCGAGCGCGAGAAACACGTGGACTTTTCCGTGCCTTACGTCGAGGCTTCGCAGGCACTGCTGATTCGCGCGGCGGATCTGAAGAGCGTCGCCAGCCTCAGCGGCATGAACGGCAAGGTGCTCGGACTCAAGCTCGGCTCGCCGGGTCAGATACTCGAACCGAAGCTCGATGCGCAACTGAAAGCAGGGGGCGGGGCGGGTTTCAAGGAAGTAAAAACCTTTGACGACCATCCGGCCGCCTATATCGCGCTGGCAGAAGGCAAAGTGGACGGCGTGCTCAACACATTGCCGACGCTTTCGCTCGTTCTGAAGAATGCGCCGGGCAAATACGCTATCGTCAAGGGCATCGGCGCGGATAACTGGGCAGGCATCGCAGCACGTACGGATGACACTGCGCTGATCGGCTTCATTGACCAGCAGCTGCGCAAGTTCAGAACAGACGGCACGTTGCATACGCTGCAGCAGAAGTGGTTTGGTTTCGACATGAACTTGCCGGATGCGATTCCGGTGCTGTCCTGAGAGCGCGGCGTCCATGGACTGGAGCATTATCGTCATGGCGTTGCCGATCCTCGCGGTCGGCCTGCTCGCCACGCTGAAGGTTTGCCTCGCGGCCATCGCGATTGGCATCGTGCTCGGCTTCGCGCTGGGTTTCGGTGCGCTCAGCCGCTTCAGGGCGGTTCGCATCGCCATACTGGCGTATGTAGATTTCGTGCGCGGCACACCGCTGCTCGTGCAGATCTTTCTCGTCTATTTTGCGCTGCCCGTCATCGGCATCAACTTCAACGAGTACTGGGCCGGCGTCATCGCGCTCAGTCTGAACGCGGGCGGCTTCATCTGCGAGATCGTGCGCGCCAGCATGCAGTCGGTCGATCGCGGCCAGACTGAAGCCGCGCAATCGATCGGAATGCGTCACGGCCAGATCGTTCTGCACGTGCTCTTTCCGCAAGCGTGGCGGCGCATCCTGCCCCCGCTCACCAACGAACTGATCTCGCTAATCAAGGGCTCGGCGCTGCTGTCCGCGATCTCCGTGTATGAACTCACGCACGCCGGTCAGGAAATCATCGCAACGTATTTTTCGCCGTTCGAGATTTTCCTGCTGATCGCCCTCTACTACTACGCATTGATCTCGGCGCTGGCGTGGCTGTCGCGCTACCTCGAACGGCGACTGCCGCAATACTGACTTCATGAGCTCGGGTTCCCGCATGTCTTCCACCGTTACCGTCTCTGAGCTGTCCGCGGCGTCCGCTAAGGACGCCGCCGCGCGCGTGCATGAAGGCGGGGCTGCAACGCTGCTGTCCATAGAAGGGCTGCACAAGCGCTTCGGCGACAAGGTCATCCTGCCCTCCGTCTCACTGGACGTCGGGCACGGCGAGACCGTGGTGCTGATCGGGCCGTCGGGTTCGGGCAAGACCACGCTCCTGCGCTGTCTCAACTTCCTGGAAAGACCGGACGGCGGCACGATCCGCCTTGGCGGCCAGCGTATCGGGTTGTCGGAGCAAGGCCGCGCGCTGCCCGAAGCCGAACTGGCGCGGCAGCGCAGCCGCTTCGGCTTCGTGTTCCAGCGCTTCAACCTGTTCGCGCATTTGAGCGCACTGGATAACGTCGCCGCCGGCCCGCAGCGCGTGCGGGGACTCTCGCGCGACGCGGCCCGCGCTCGCGCACAAGTTGCCCTGGAAAAAGTCCACCTCGCGCAGCATGTCAACAAGCGGCCAGCGCAACTCTCGGGCGGCCAGCAGCAACGCGTGGCGATTGCCCGCGCACTCGCGATGGAGCCGCAGATGATCCTGTTCGACGAGCCGACCTCGGCGCTCGACCCGGAACTCGTCAACGAAGTGCTCGACGTGATGCGCGATCTCGCCGCGGCCCGTATGACGATGATGGTCGTGACACACGAAATGAGCTTCGCGCGCAACGTGGCGCATCGGGTGGTGTTCATGGACGCCGGCGCCATCGTCGAACAAGGCACGCCCGGCGACGTCTTCGGCCGTCCGCGCGAAGAGCGCACGCGGCGTTTCCTGCAGCACCTGCACACCTGAACTGAACCGGACCACTGGCTGATGACTGCCCCACCTATCGAGCTTGACCTTGACCTGTTGCTACTGGGCGCCACCGTCGTGACGATGGACCCGGCTCAACCGCTGTTGCACGACGCGGCCATCGGCATTCGCGGCAACCGGCTCGCCTTTGTCGGCCGCGCGCAGGATCTGCCGGTGCGCACACGCACGCGGACCACGCGTCGGCTTGCCGGACGCGTCATCGTGCCCGGCTACGTGAACGTCCATACCCACGCCATTCTGACAATGGTGCGCGGCGTCGCCGAAGACCTGGGCTTCGCGCCCGCCTACACGCCGGGGATTCCCCACGGCCATGACGTGCGCCCAGACGAGGCTATCGCGCTGGCGCGTCTTGGCGCGCTCGAAGCGATGCTGTTCGGCTCGACGCTGATCAACGACAGCTACGTCCACGCCGATCTGACCATGGATGCCATGGCCGACCTCGGCCTGCGGGTGTATTCATGCGGCCGCCTGCACGACGTCGATTTCTCCGGCGTCGCGGACGGACGCTGGGAATACCATGCCGCGACCGGTGAGCGCACGCTCAACGAAGCACTGGCGCTGGCCGGCCGCTGGCATCGCAAGCGCAACGGGCGCACCGGCGTCCAACTCGCCGTTCATGCGCCCGACACCTGCTCCGACGACTTTCTGCGTCTGATCGCCGAGGCGGCACGTACGCATGAGCTCGGCGTGACGACTCACCTTGCGCAAAGCCGCACCGAAGTCAACGTGGTGAAGAAGCGTTCGGGCAAGAGCCCCGCGCAGTTGCTAGACGAGGTCGGGCTGCTCAATGAAAGGCTCGTGGCAGCGCACTGTCTGTATCTGGACGACGACGACATCGCACGCGTCGGACGGGCCGGCATCACGGTGGCGCACATCCCCAAGGGCAACGCGACGGGCGGCACGATGGCGCCCACGCCGCGTCTGCGCGCCGCCGGCGCGCGCATTGCATTAGGCACCGACAACATGCACGCGGATATGACCGAGGTCATGCGCTGGGCGCTGGCCATCGCGCGCATCCAGTTGGGCGAAGTCGCCGCGGACTGGCAACCCGCCGATGCGCTCACCATGGCGACGCACAACGGCGCGCACGCCATGGGGCTTGGCGACGAACTCGGCTGCCTCAAGACAGGCTGGCTCGCCGACCTCGCCATATTCGATTTCCAGCGCGCCCATCTGACTCCGCACCCCAATCCGTTGGGCACGCTGGTGCACACGGGACTTGGGCGCGATGTCGAGATGGTCATCGTGGACGGGGAGATCGTGGTGGACGGCGGCGCCCCCACCCGTTGCAATGCCGATGCCGTCATCGCGGCTGGAAGGCACGCCGCCACGCAACTATGGAAAAGGGCCAGCGCATGAGCACCCCGCACACTGTCGTTTCACAGTCGAAGCACGCCGCAGCGGGCGCCCACCTTGCAGCTTCGCAAGCTTGCGCCTTGCAAACCGGTGCCGCCGTGCAGATGCGCGGCATCCGGCATCGTTTCGCCGCCGTGCCGGTGATCGAAGACGTCACGCTTGAAATTGCCGCAGGCGAACTGGTTGCGTTGCTCGGCCCATCGGGCTGCGGCAAGAGCACCCTGTTGCGCATCCTTGCCGGTCTGCAGGTTCAGTCCGAGGGCGAAGTGCATATCGGCGGGCAGCGCGTGGACGGCCTCGCGCCACGCCAGCGCGGCGTGGGCATCGTCTTCCAGAACTACGCGCTGTTTCCGCACATGACAGTCGTCGCCAACGTCGCCTACGGTCTCGAAGCCAACGGCGTCGCGCGTCGGGATGCTGCTCAGAAGGCCATGCAGATGCTGGAGATGGTGCGCATGGAGGCATTTGCGAAACGCTATCCGCGCGAGTTGTCGGGCGGTCAACAGCAACGCGTCGCACTGGCCCGCACGCTTGCCGTCGAGCCGCGCATCCTGCTGCTCGACGAGCCGTTTGCGGCGCTGGACAAAAACCTGCGGCTCGATATGCAGATCGAAATCCGCCGTCTGCAGCGCGAGCTGAACATCACGACCGTGATGGTGACGCACGATCAGGAGGAGGCCATGAGCATGGCCGACCGGGTCGCGGTACTCAATCGCGGGCGGCTCGAACAATACGACCCGGCAGTCGCGATCTACGATCAGCCCGCAACCCCCTTCGTCGCCACCTTCGTCGGCACGGCGAATCTGCTGCCGGTCACCTTGCGCGTGCACGGCAACCAGTGCCTGGCGACCTTCGACGATGGCACGGTGCTGACCGTTGCCCAGCCCGGCCCGTGGCGCGACGCCGGCGCGGCGCTGCTGGCGGTTCGCCCCGAGCAATGGGCGTGGCAGTTGCCGCAGCCCGGCGACAGCGCGCGTCAGCTGCTGGCTACAGTGCAATTGGCGATGCCTATCGGTCCCACGCTGGTGGTCGATCTGCAGACCGACGTCGGACAGACCGTGAAGATTTCCGTGCCACGCGCAGAGGGTGCCGACTTGCGCCCTGGCATGCGCGTCGCGCTCGATTTCAAGCCGGGTGCGCGAGTGCGCACGTTCAAGGCAGCGCAATCCAATACCGCAGGTGTTTAGCGCATGCTCACGATCGTCCTGGTCCAACCTGCCGCCCGCTTCGTTATCGCCGGTTCATCCTGTTTAACTATCCATCCAGAGGTTCTATGTCGCTGATCGATCACCAACGTCGCAAGCTCCTGCAACTGATGGGAGCAGCGGGGGCCGTGGGCCTGTCGCTGGGCAGCCCGCTTGCCATGGCCGCGTCCCAATCCCTCGCCGCCACCACGTTTCCCGGTGCGTGGGAAGAGTCGCAACGCAAGATCCTGTTGCCCGCGTTTCGCAAGGCTGCGGGCGTGAGCGCCGTGCTCACCGCATCGCAAGCGGTCGATACGCTGACCAAGCTGGTGGCCGCGCGCAACAACCCGCCGTTCGACGTGGTCATGATGGACGAGGGTCCCTACCTGCAGGGCATCGCGCAGGGCGTGTTCGAACCCATTCCGGCAGCCCGGGTGCCGAACCTGGCGAATCTGCCCGCGCGCTTCGTCGACCCGAAGGGTCTGGGCGTCTATGTGTCCGCGCAGGTCTACGGCATCGCGTACAACACGGAGCGCGTGAAGACCGCGCCGAAATCCTGGAATGATCTGCTCAAGCCGGAATTCAAGGGCCGCGTCGGCCTCGTGAGTCTCGACTCCACCTTGGGCACGGTATGGATGGTGGCGCTCGCCAAGATGCTGGGCGGCGACGAGGATCATATGGACCCGGCCTTCGATTACATCAAGCGGCTGATGCCGAACGTCGGCGCGGTCGCCGCCAATCCTGGCGCACTCGGCACGCTGTTCCAGCAAGGTCAGGTGGATATTGCCTGCCACTACATCAACAATGTGGAATCGTTGAAGGCCAAGGGCGTGCCGGTGGCGCTCGCGCGCCCCGAAAGCAACTGGGGCATGGTGCGCAGCACGATGAATATCGTGAAGAACACCCAGGCGGCGGATCTCGCCGCGGCGTATATCAACACCGCGTTGAGCGTCGAAGTGCAGCAGCAGATGACGAGCGCGCCCTACTACGTCGCGCCGACCAACACGAAGGTGCCGTTTGGTGCGGCGCTCGCCGCTGTCGCTCATAACGCCAATGACATGACGTCGTTCGTGCAGGTCGACTGGGCACGCATCAATCCGCGCCGCGCTGAATATATCGACCGGTTCAACCGTCTGGTCAAGGCCTGACGCATCATGAACGCGAATCACCGGATGCCGCGCGACTGGCTGCTCGTGCTGCCACTGGGCCTGTTCTTCATCGCGTTTGTCGGCGTGCCGCTGTTGCTCGTCGCGCTGATCAGCCTGCACAACGACACGGCCATGACGCATTTCGGCTTTCGCCAATACATGGTCTTCTTTGGCGACAGCTATAACCGCGGCATCCTCTGGCAAACACTCTGGCTCGGGGTCGCGACCACGCTGGTGACGATCGTGCTCGGCTATCCGGTCGCGCATCTGTACGTGGTGAGCCCGCCGCGCTGGCGGCGTGTGCTGATCGTGCTGATCCTGCTGCCGCTTCTGACCAGTTCGGTGGTGCGCACGTTTGCGTGGGTCGTCATTCTCGGCAATGAAGGGCTGGTCAACGCGCTGCTGATGGCGCTCGGGCATACGGGCCAGCCGGTCAAGCTCCTGTACACGACGCTGGCGGTGATCCTCTCGCTTGCGCAGATCGAATTGCCGTTGATGGTGTTGCCGCTCGTCACCACGCTCACTTCGCTCGACACGCGCTTGCCCGAGGCGTCGCATGCGCTGGGCGCCAGCAGCTGGCGCACCTGGTGGAAGATCACCGTGCCACTTGCGATGCCGGGTCTACTCGGCGGAACCTTGCTGGTGTTTACCGGCGCGGTCAGTGCGTTCGTGGTTCAAACCCTGGTGGGCGGCGGCCAGCTGATGTACATGCCGTTCTACATCTACGAACAGGCCATCCAGACGCAGAACTATCCGTTTGCGGCGACGCTTGCCGTGATTCTGCTGGTGAGCGTGCTGCTCGTGGTGACTTTGCTCAACTATTTCGGCCGCAAGACCAGAGGGTTTGTCCATGGCTAATTCCACGCTTGCCGCGCCGGGCGTCATGCCGGCGCGCCGCACCCAGCCGGGTCGCCTGTCTTTCAATGCAGTGATGGGCCTGATGGGCGGCATCGGGCTGTTGATGCTGATCGGGCCCACGCTGATCGTCCTGGTGACGTCGCTCACGTCGGGCTACTCGCTGAAGTTTCCGCCGCCGGGACTGTCATTGCGCTGGTATCAGGCGCTGATCTTCGATTCGCCGGAGATCATCGACGACCTGCTGTTGAGCCTGAAGCTCGCTGCCGCCGCGACCGCCTGCGCGACCGTGCTGGCGGTCGCCGCCGCGGTGACGCTCGCGCGCCGCCGCACGTTCTCTGCGCGACTGCTCGATTCGTTTTTCATGGCGCCGCTGACCATTCCGTCGCTGGCGCTGGGGTTGGGTATCCTGATCCTGTTCAACCTCGAAAGCGCGGGGCTCTCGTTCTACAGTCTGCTCGCCGGACATATCGTGCTGTGCGCACCGTATGTGCTTTACACGACGTCGGCCAGTTATGCGCAGCTCGATCCCGCGCTGCTCGACAGCTCGACATGCCTCGGCGCGGGCGGCTGGTTCACGTTCCGCCGCGTCGTACTGCCGGCGTTGGTGCCAGGCATTGCGTCGGGGGCGTTCATTGCGTTCATGAATTCGTTCGATAACGTCGCGCTGTCGCTGTTCCTGTCGGACGCGCGATCTGAAGTGTTGCCCATCCACCTGTGGCATATCATCGAGGACAGCCTCGACGTGCGGGCGGCCGCGGCCTCGGGTGTGCTGATTGTCGCCACCTTGATTTCCATGCTGCTGATGGAGCGGCTCGCCGGCTTGTCGCGGCAGTTTCGCTAGCCGCCGCAGTCAACCCCTTCCTTCGATCAGTCAGAAACCGTGCGCAAGATACTCTCCAACGTCAGGGCACTACACGGCACCGAACAGCGTTATGAGCCGCGACGCGTCGACGTCGTGATCGAAGGCGAGCGCATCGCCGCTATCGTGCCGGGCGGCAGCGCGACCGACGGCGAATGCATACCGCTCGACGACTGCCTGCTGGTGCCGGGGCTCATCAACGGCCATCAACATTCGCACGAGCATTTTCACAAGGGACGGCTCGAAAACCTGCCGCTCGAGTTGTGGATGCACTACGTGCGCGCGCCGCGCCCCGTGAAGCTGACGCCGCGCCAAATCTATTTGCGAACGTTGATTGGCGCGCTCGAATCGCTGCGCAGCGGCGCAACCACGCTCGTCGACGACGTGAGCCTCGGTCAGGCCATTGACCCCGCCGCCGTCGACGCCATCTTCCAGGCATACGAGGACGCGGGGATTCGCGCGCTCGTGGGGTTCTCGATGATGGATCGCGCGATCGTCGATAACTTCCCGGAGGTCGACAGCATTTTCCCGCCCGCGCTGCTTGCGCAACTACGTGCGCAGCCGCGGCCCTCTCCCGATGTGTTCTTCGCGCTGCTGGAAAGCGAGTTGGCGCATCGCCATCCCCAGCATGATCGGGTCGGCATGCTGATCGCCCCTTCCGCACCGCAGCGCTGCACGCCAGAATTTCTCGCGCGTTGCCGCGCATTCGCCGACACGCATGATCTGCCGGTCATCATCCACGTTCAGGAAACGCGCTTGCAGGTGGTAACGGCGCAAGCCTTCTACGGCAAGTCCATGGTGATGCGCCTTGCCGAACTGGAATTTCTGCGCCCAGGCACGTCGCTAATCCACGCGGTCTGGTTGTCGAATGCTGAGATCGCGAGTCTGGCTCAATCGGGTGCGAGCGTTCAGCACAATCCATGGAGCAATCTAATGCTCGGCTCGGGCATTCAACCAGTGCGAGCGCTGCTCGATGCGGGTGTCAACGTGAGTCTCGGCTCCGACGGCTGCGCGTCGACGGTCACCGCCAATATGCTCAACGTGCTTGGCAGCGCCGCAGCGGTGTCGAAGATACGCGGCGACGATTATTCGCGCTGGTTGTCCGCGGCTGAAGCGCTGCATGCGGGGACAATTGGCGGCGCGACGGCGCTCGGACTAGGCAGCAAGCTCGGTGCAATCAAGCCGGGTTATAGCGCCGACCTGGTCGCTTACCGGACTGACGCGATCAGCTTCACGCCGTTAACCGATCCGGTGCGGCAACTGGTGTATGCCGAGCGCGGCGCCGCTATCGACAGCGTGTTTGTTGCGGGCGAGGCAGTCATGCGCAACGGACGACTCACGTGTGTCGATGAAGGCGCGCTGCTGCGGGAGATCAACGCCGCTTACCATGCGCTGGGCGCGGAGTTCGACCTCGCGGATGAATCCGTCGCGCCGCTGCGCGCGGAGATGGAGAAGGTCTACGCGCGCGCCCAGCTGCTGCAGGCCAACTGGCAACCTCATACAGCGAAGCTGCCCGGTTGACGGTGCGCTTGCGGGCGCGATAGATATGGAGCGCGAAGCGTGCGCGACCGCGTCAGCGTATGAACGCTCGCGTCACTCACTGCCATGAAATTGCTGCAGCAGATCGAGAAATAGGTCGAGCGCACGCGTTCGCGGCCGCGATATCTCGCTGATCGCGCTGATCCTGTTCTCGAAGAGCGGACCTTCGGGCACCTTGACGAGCGCGTGCCGCTTTGCGAATGCGGCTGCATAGAATTGCGGCAACAAACCGACATAGTGCCCGGACAGCGTCAGCATCGCGACCGCTTCAAGACCCGACGCCGTCGGCCCGCGCTGCATACCGAGCGTGTTGAGGGCCTCGTGCACGAATGGTTGCGATCGATAGACGAGCGGCAGCGTCGCCGCATCCCGCAAACGGCGGCGCGCCACGTACAGCTGCTGACGCTCGATGAACAGCGGCAGATAGTGAAAGCCCGCTTCGCGCCGATACATCCCGCGAATCGCCACCTGCACGCGCCGCTCGCGTATCGCGAGATCGAGTTCGTTGAAGGTCATCACGCGCAATTCGACGTTCACGTCCGGCGCATGCTCCTTCAGCGCGGCGAGCGCCTCGGGCAGATGACAGCCCTCGTCGCTGACGATGTGCTCGACCATGCCGATCGATAACGTACCGGACAACACGCCGCGTACCGCGTCGATCTCCGGACGAATGCGCTCTAGCGACTTCAGCGCCTCACGCGCGAGATCGAGTGCGACCTTGCCAGCATGCGTGAGCACGAAGCCGGACGGCCCTCGCTCGCACAGCCGCACGCCGAGCGTGTCCTCGACGTCGCGGATATGGCGGCTGATCGATGCCTTCGACATGTTCAGCTGTTTCTCGGCGGCGGCGAAACCGTTCGCCTGCGCGACCGCGCAGAAGATCCGCAGCGAGCGCAAATCGCGTTCGCTGAAGTCGGGACGGGTCGCGGCTGCGGCTCGTTGAGTCTGTCGATCGTTCAAGTTGAGGGACCTTAAGGAAAATCGGAGAGGTTTCGTTTTTCGAAACCATACCGATAAAAAAATCATTTTTCACGATCTTTACGACGTCGTACATTCGGTCGCCAGGTCCAAAGCGCGAAGTCGCGGCGACCACGCGGTACCCGGCCGGCACCCACACGTTTATTACGCGGAGAAAGCAATGAGAAACTGGTCCAGACGATCCTTTGTGAGAGCGGCCCTCGCGTCGGGCGCCGCTCTGGCGCTGCCGCAGATCGCGCTCGCCGAAGGCGGCACGCTCTCCGACATCAAGAAGCGCGGCAAGCTGACGGTCGGCACCGAAGCCGCGTACGAGCCGTTCGAATTTGTCGAGAACGGGCAGATTGTCGGCTACGGCCACGACGTGCTGGAGCTGATGGCGGCGAAGCTCGGTGTCAAGCTCGAACAGATGAACCTGCCATTTCAAGGCTTGCTGCCAGGCCTGATGTCGCACAAATTCGACTTCGTCGCGACCAGCGTCGGCATCACGCCGGAGCGCGCCAGGCGTTTCGCGTTCAGCGAGCCGGTCGGTGTCGTGCGTTCAGTGCTTCTGGTGCGCGCCGACGACGCGTCGATCAAACGCGACCTCGACATCGGCGGCAAGACGATCGGCACCCAGATGGGCTCGTCTTCGCAGCCGGTTGCCGACGAGTTCGAAAAGGATCTGAAGGAAAAGACCGGTAAGGGCTACGCGGGCACCAAGCTGTTCCAGGCATATCCGGACGTGTCGAACGCGCTCGCGAACAAGACCATCGACGTCGCGCTGATGCCGTCGAACATCGCCGCAGTGCAGATGAAACGCCAGCCCAACGTGTTCCGTATCGCCGGCACGATCGGCCAGCCGAAACTGCTTGCGTGGGTCGCCAATCCGGGCGACCTCGAGATCCGCAAGTTCATCAACGATTCGCTCGACGAATTCCGCACGAACGGCAAGCTCGCCGCGTTGCAGACGAAGTGGTTCGGCGCGCCGATGGACACGCCGCGCAGCAACTATCTGCCGACCGGCGCTATCTGACGCCACCATGTTCGACTGGATCGCTAAAGGCGGCGTGATGATGCCGTTCCTCGACGGCGTCGTCGCCGGCACGGCGCTCACGCTGGCCGCATCGGCCTGCGCGTTCGTGATCGGCCTTGCGCTCGGCATCGTGCTCCTGCTTGCGCGCATCTCGCCGATTGCGCCGCTGCGCTCGCTGGTCGTGCTGTGGGTTAGCCTGATCCGCGGCACGCCGGCGCTGATACACATGTTGATCGCGTATTACATGGTGCCGGCGCTGCTCAATATTTCGATCTCGCCGATCGCCGCCGGCATCGCCGCGCTCGCGTGTAACACCAGTGCGTACACCGCCGAGATTCTGCGCGCCGCGCTCGGCACAATCTCATGGGGACAGCGGGCCGCCGGCTACGCGATGGGCATGCGCACCGCGCAGGTCTGGCGTCACGTGCTGCTGCCGCAGATGATCTACCGGTCGATTCCACCGCTCACCAGCGAATTTACGATCCTGCTGAAAGCGTCGTCGCTGATGTCGATCATCGCGGTGCCCGAACTCGCTACGGTCGCGCGCAACGCGACGCTACAAACCGATCTGCCGCTGCAGGTGTTCACCATCACCGCCGCCGTCTACTTCGTGATCCTGTTTCTGATCTCGGCCGCTTCGCGCGTGTGCGAGCGCCGCGTTTCGAGGATGTTGCCCCATGGCCATTGATTTTTCGATCGTCCGCGAAGCGATTCCTCCGCTGCTCGAAGGTTTGCGCGTCACCGTGCTCGTCAGCACGATCGGCATACCGCTCGGCGTCGTCGCGGGTATCGTCGCGGCGTATGCGGCGCAGTCGCGCACGTGGCTGCGGCCCGTCGCGCTGTCGTACGTCGAGTTGGTGCGCAACATTCCGTATCTGATCCTCGTCTACCTGTCGTTCTTCGGCTTGCCGAAGCTTGGCGTAGGCGCATCGGCGATGACGGTCGCGATCGGCTGCACCGCGTTCTACACCGGCGGCTACTTTTGCGAGATCCTGCGCGCCGCGCTGCGCAGCGTGCAGCGCGGCCAGACGTATGCGGCCTTCTCGCTCGGCATGACGTTCTGGCAGGCGCAGCGTCATGTGATCGCGCCGCAGATGTTCGGGTTTATCACACCGCCGACCACGAGCCTCGTGATAATGATGTTCAAGGACTCGGCGATCTTCTCCGTGATGGCCCTGCCGGAGATGACATACCAGAGCAATCTGCTCACCGCAAACACGTTTGCCTATGCCGAAGTGCTCGGCACGACGGCATTGATCTACTGGATCTGCAGCGTTCTTCTCGCTGGCGTCGGTCGTCGACTGGAGACCGTAATCGGACGCCGCACGCGCCACGTTTGACGCGCATCCCGCCTTTCATCTGGAGACACACGCATGAGCCACTACACCGTTGCGCCACGCACCGGCCACCCGACGCTGCTGTATTCGGAACTCGATCTCGATATCGATAACCTCCAGGCCGATATCGCCGTGCTCGGCATGCCGTACGGCGCGCCGTATGCGCCGTCCGATTACAGCAACGATCAAACTAACGCGCCGTCGGCTATCCGTCAGGCGACTGATCGGGTCGTGCGCAAGCCCGAGCACTACGACTTCGACATCGACGGCCCGCTGCTGCAAGGCCGCACCGATATCCGTTTCGTCGATTGCGGCGACGTGATTCCCGACTTGACGAGGCCCGGCGAGCACTACGCGCGCGCCGAAGCGGCCGTGCGCCGCATCGTCGCTGGCGGCGCGATGCCGATAGTGCTCGGCGGCGATCACGGCGTCACGACGCCGGTGCTGCGCGGCCTCGATGCGAAAGGCCCGATCACGCTCGTGCATATCGACGCCCACCTCGACTGGCGCGACGAAGTGAACGGCGTGCGCGAAGGCCTGTCGAGTCCGATCCGCCGCGCGTCGGAGATGACCCACGTCAATCGCATCTTCCAGATCGGCCTGCGTGCACAGGGCAGCGGCCGTGCCGCGGAGCTCGTCGCCGCGCGTGCGTACGGCGCGGAACTCGTTACCGCGTACGAGCTTCACGACATCGGCATGGATGCGGTACTCGCGCGCATTCCGAACGGCGGCAACTACTACCTGACGATCGACGCCGACGGTCTCGATCCGTCGGTGATGCCGGCCGTCGCGGGTCCGGCGCCGGGCGGCGTCACCTTCGTGCAGGCGCGCAAACTGATCCACGGTCTGGTGAAGAAGGGACGCGTGGTCGGCATGGACATCGTCGAAATCCAGCCGGAGAAAGACGACGCGAATCTGATTTCGTGCGTGACGGCGGGCCGTTTGATTCTCAATCTGATTGGCGCGTCGATCCGCGCGGGGTACTTTGATAAATGACTCGACAAATGACGACGCCGATCATCGACATTCGCGGCATCGACAAGTGGTACGGCACGCACCACGTGCTCAAGCAATGTTCGACGCACGTGAACAAAGGTGAGATCGTCGTGGTGTGCGGGCCCTCGGGCTCAGGTAAATCAACACTGATTAAAGCGGTCAATGCGTTGGAGCCGTTTCAAAAAGGCGACATTCTTGTCGACGGCACATCGCTCACCGCGAAGTCGACGGATCTGCCGAGGCTACGCAGCCGCGTCGGCATGGTGTTCCAGCATTTCGAGCTGTTCCCTCACCTCGATCTGACGCGCAACCTGACGCTCGCGCAACGCATCGTGCTGGGTCGTGCCGAAGTCAAGGCGCGCACGAAAGCGCGCGAGCTGCTCGATCGCGTCGGTTTGTCGGCGCATGCGCACAAGTATCCGGGGCAACTGTCGGGCGGCCAGCAGCAGCGCGTCGCAATCGCGCGCGCGTTGTCGATGGATCCGACGGCGATGCTGTTCGACGAGCCGACGTCGGCGCTCGATCCGGAGATGGTCAACGAAGTGCTCGACGTGATGGTCGAGCTCGCGCGCGAAGGCATGACGATGATGGTCGTCACGCACGAGATGGGCTTCGCGCGCCGCGTCGCGCACCGCGTCGTGTTCATGGAGGACGGCGCGATCATCGAAGACAGTCCGACCGACGTGTTCTTCCAGGACGCCGCCAGCGCCGCCGCCAAGCGCTTCCTTTCAAAGATTCTTCACCACTGACAGCACGTTCATAACGACATGACCACCCATACCCGCATCCGTAAATTCAACACGCGCGAAACCTATCCAGAACAGAAGCTCGACAACGATTTGTGCCAGGCCGTGATCGCCGGCAAAACGATCTATTTGCGCGGCCAGATCGGCCAGGATCTCGACACGCGCGAGTCGGTCGGCATCGGCGACGTCACCGCGCAAACCGAGAAGGCGATGGCGAACGTCAAGATGCTGCTCGACGAGTGCGGCAGCAAGCTCGAAGACATCTGCAAGGTGACGGTGTACATCATCGATCCGCGTTATCGCGAGGCCGTCTACAAGGTAATGGGCCGCTGGCTCAAAGGCGTGTTCCCGGTGTCGACTGGCATCGTCGTGCAGG
This sequence comes from Paraburkholderia sp. RAU2J, assembly GCF_003634845.1. Lineage (NCBI taxonomy): Bacteria > Pseudomonadati > Pseudomonadota > Betaproteobacteria > Burkholderiales > Burkholderiaceae > Paraburkholderia > Paraburkholderia sp. RAU2J. Next base: position 43,785 of record NZ_RBXG01000004.1, on the reverse strand, counting down.
CGCTAGCGCGCCCGGAATGGCTCGTCGAAATCGACGTGGTCGCGGTGAAGCCAGAATGACGCTGAGCCGCAGTGCCGAACTGCTGAAGGCGTTGATCGCCTTTCCGACGATTTCGCGCACGCCGAATCTTGCGCTCAACTGGTTGCGGGTTTCCGTCCATTGCGAACGGAAGAACTACGATGACCGTTGGTAATCGTGCGAAGCCAGGAACATCGTTGTGAAAAGCGACTGGATCTCGATATCGAAGCGTACATTATGATCAGGAATGTGAACGCAACAGGCGTGAGCGATCATGGCGCATGGCGCCGTCAGTGAAGTGCGAGCCCCGCGCTGGTTCAGCAGTAGTGGCGCAGGTTGATCATCGTATAGGCAAGCGTCTTGAACGCATAGTGAACGTCACTGATGCGTTCAAAGCGCAGCAGCAGACGGCGGAACTTGTCCTCCCAGGCGAAGACCCGTTCAATGGTCCTGAAGCGCTCCTCGAAGATGGCTGGATCGTAGCGCTGCTTGCGGCCGCGCTTCGGTATTTTGCGTCCGCGCGGATTCTCGGGGATGTTCGGGGTCATGCCGCGATTGAAGATCGCCTTGCGGTTGGCCCTGCAGTCGTAAATGCCATCCAGGCTGACGATTGAACCGTGCAGGCCCGCGCCAATGGCGCGGGCCATGGCGGTGAGGCTTGGCAGCGCGTCGCGCAACAGCGGTGATTCGTTGCGGTTGCCGGGAGCGCTGATGAATGGTGCAATGACGTTGCAGTTGCGATCGCACAAGGCTACCACCTTGTCGCCCTTCAGATGCTTGTGCCCGCTATACCCGAGATTGTCGCCGCCTTTCTTCGCCGCCGTCGTGGTACCGTCGCCGTGGATGACCGAAAGGTCAAGCAGCTGGTCCTGATGAAGCTGCTGCACCGAGCCCGAAAAGATGGCATCGATACAACCATCGGCCTGCCAGCGACGAAACGTGCGGTAGATGCGCGTATAGTGGATTTCAGGGTGCCCTTCTGCATTCCTGTCGATCGGCAGCATCTTCCATTGACAACCCATGTACAGCGCCTGCAGGATGTAGTTGAAGATCTTGTGCAAGGCCAGCGTGGGGCGAGGTCCGCGACGGCCCAGGCTCAGATGCGGCCAGACAAATTGCTCGAACTGCTCCAGGCGCAATCTTGTTGGAATCTTTTGCCAGCATGGGCTTCGGGTCATTCGCTGCGTCCAGAAATCTGGACTTTAGCCGATCTGGCTACTCCGACCTGAAATCCAGTCCGGGCGCGGCTTGCAGACAAACTCCGTAGCCGTCGAAAACCCGCAACCAGTTCAGGTCTTCCTGGGTCGCGCGCAACGGCGACGCAGTGATCTTCTCGCGATCGCTCGCGTTAGGTGCATAGGCATTCCAGAACCATTGCATGGCTGCGCGCGTTAGCCACGGGCCTTCCGCGAATTCCTTGTACGAAGCGTCGTCGAAGTTCGCGTCGGTCACCGGATAGAACAACACTTGATAGCGCAGTTGCGGGCCACGGCGCTCCTTTGCGAGCAGCGTGACAGCCGCGGTCATATTTCCGCCCACGCTGTCACCCGCCACCGCCATCCTGGATGGATCGATGCCTAATTCGCGCCCATGTCTGGCGACATATTCTGTCGCTGCGTAAGCCTGCTCGATGGGCACAGGGTACTGCGCTTCTGGCGAGCGATCGTAATCAACGAACACAACCGCCGCGTGGGCCCCATTGGCAATCTCTCGAATCAAGCGGTCGTGCGTGTTGGTATCACCCAATACCCAGCCGCCTCCATGAAAGTACATGACCACGGGTAACGGTCCTGCGGCAAGTTAGGGCTTGACGATTCGAACCTTCACCGACCCAGTTGGCCCTACAGGCAAGGTACGGTTCTCAATACTGGCAGGAAGCTTTGCGACCGGCTGGGACTGCGCTCCGGCCAGTACATTGCGTGCATCTTCCGGCTTCAGGTCATAGATCGGCGGCCCAGACTGTTTCGCAAGCGCGTCGATAAAGCCCTGGGTCGTCGGCTCCAGAACTGGTGCGGCCTCGACCGACGTAACGAGCGCCACACTCGCCATTGCCATTAACGCCTTATTGCATAGCGTGATCATTGTTCTGTCTTTCCTGGTTCTTAGAAAATGCGATGGCGGTACAAGTGCAGATTTAAGCACGGCGTTTTAAGCGGCCATGCGAGCAGAACGGCTGAACTGGCCGCCATCCAGGTACTAATTAGTGGCCGGCGTAACCCGGAGTCAGATTGTTCTTCACGGAAGCGACGCCTTGCACACCCTGCGCAGCGTTTTCTGCAAGCGCAATCTGCTGGGCGTCCGGAACGGTACCGGCAAGCGTGACGGCGCCCTTGCGCGCGAGCACCGATACGTTCGATACGTCGAGTCCTCGGGTACTCGTCAGCGCTGCACGAACCTTTTTCGAGAGCGCGCGGTTTGCGGCGCGTTCAGCTTTACGCTCCGGACTGGTGAAGCCCGGTTTCGCCGCATGATCTTCGACCGGCGGCGAATACGTAGAAATAGCGGCATGAGCCGCGACGCCGAACGCGGCATAGCTGATGCACAAAACAGTTGCGATGATCTTCTTCATTCCAGACTCCATGGTGGTTGTCGTTGCGTGAAAAGTCGTGCACTTCTTTTTACGGAGCATCACTTTTCGTGGCCAATCATAGAGGCCCGGCGCGCCAACTTACATGGGCTTTCTGCTGAAACAGTTTTCAGGACACGCGGGAACGCCCAGGCGACTCGCATCGCGCTCAACAACTCATACTCAGGTATAGGGATCGCGATCCACACGGTCATGGTCATACGGACTGCGGCACAGTTTCCCGGGACATGGCGTTTGTGTACATTCCCCGAGGCGAGATTCGACAGTCTGGATCGACGGTTAAGAGCAATCAACAGAGCAACGAGGAGTAGCGCAGAATGTCCGAACAACATTTAACAAGCGCCAGCGGCGCGCCAGTGGCAGACAACCAGAACTCAATGACAGCCGGCAGCCGCGGACCCGTCGTGTTGCAAGACGTATGGCTGCTTGAGAAGCTGGCGCATTTCGATCGCGAAGTTATCCCTGAGCGGCGCGTCCATGCAAAAGGATCAGGTGCGTTTGGTACCCTCACGGTGACGCACGACATTTCTCCCTTCACGAAAGCGAAGCTATTCGCCGAAACTGGCAAGGAGACGCCAGTGTTCATGCGCTTTTCGACAGTCGCAGGTGAGCGCGGTGCAGCCGAGGCCGAGCGCGACGTGCGAGGCTTCGCGATCAGGTTTTACACTGAAGAGGGCAACTGGGACATCGTCGGCAACAATACGCCCGTGTTCTTCATTCGCGATCCGTTGAAGTTCCCGGACTTCATCCACACCCAGAAACGTGACCCCTACACGAATCTGCGCAGCAACGTCGCAGCCTGGGATTTCTGGTCGCGCCATCCCGAGTCGCTGCATCAGGTAACGATCCTGATGAGTGATCGCGGTATTCCTCAGAATTACCGGCAGATGCACGGCTTCGGCTCGCACACTTTCTCATTCATCAATGCGGCAAGCGAGCGCTTCTACGTGAAGTTCCACTTCAGGTCGATGCAGGGAATCGCGAACTACACGGACGAGGAAGCCGCGCAAGTAGTTGCCCGAGACCGCGAGAGCGCACAGCGCGATCTCGTGACAAATATCGAAGCGGAGAACTTCCCGCGGTGGAAATTGCAGATCCAGGTCATGCCTGAAGGCGAAGCAGTCGCGTACCGGTATAACCCGTTTGACATCACGAAGGTCTGGCCGCACGCCGACTACCCGTTGATCGATGTCGGCATGATCGAATTGAATCGCAATGCGCAAAACTACTTTGCCGATGTCGAGCAGGCGGCATTCACACCGGCCAATGTCGTGCCGGGCATTGGCTTCTCACCAGACCGCCTCCTTCAAGGCAGACTTTTCTCGTATGGCGACACACAGCGCTATCGGCTTGGCGTCAATCACCATCAGATTCCGGTGAACGCTTCGCGGTCCGCAGTGCAGCACTCGTTCCATCGCGACGGACTCATGCGTGTGGATGGCAATCTTGGCGGCAACGTGAACTACGAGCCGAACCGCTTCGGCGACTTCGCGCAAGACCGGAGCGTCGCAGAGCCGCCCCTTGAAGCAGGCGCCGTTGATCGCTACGACCATCGGGAAGACACGGATTACTACAGCCAGCCGGCTCAGCTTTTCCGCCTTTTCGATGACGAAGAACGCTCGCGCCTGTTCGGCAATATTGCTCGCGCGATTCAAGGCGTTCCACAGGAGATTGTCGAACGGATTCTCGCGCATTTCGAGCAAATCGATCTCGCCTACGCCGGCGGAGTTCGCGCCTCCATTGCAGGGCGCCAATAGCAGACAGAGCCATCTATGCGGTGATCACCGCGCGCAAATCGCGCCGAGCATCGCACCGCGATCTCCTTCATCGGGAATCTGGAGTCACTTATGAACGAAGCCTTCCATTACGACTATCTGTTTCTCGGCGGCGGCAAGGGCGGCAAGTCGCTCGCCATGGATCTGGCGCGAGCGGGAAAGCGCGTTGCTGTGATCGAGCGCGGCATGATCGGCGGTTCATGCATAAACGTGGCGTGCATCCCCAGCAAAACGCTCATCCAGGTCGCGCGCAATCACCACGCACGGAGTCTCGTCGACGAAGAGTCCGGATCCAGAACTGACATGGCTCAAGTGAGCGCTACAGTCAAAACCGTCGTGGATGGAATGGTCGAACTGAATCGCCGCGCGTTTCAGGATTCCGGACTACATCTCGTGACTGGCACCGGGCGATTCGTCGGTCCGCGCAAGATTCTCGTTCAGACTGCCGACGGCAGCGAACAGATGTTCGAAGGCGATCATGTCTATATCAACACTGGGACGTTCGCCACGATCCCCGACGTTCCGGGCCTTCCTGAGCTTCAGCCTCTCACCCATGTCGAAGCACTGCGACTGACGGAACTGCCTTCGCATCTGGTCGTGCTCGGCGGTGGCTATATCGGGCTGGAGATGGCCCACGCGTTCAGACGACTCGGCAGCGACGTCACGGTAGTCAACGACGGGCCGCGGCTACTAATGCGTGAAGACGAAGACGTCAGTGCGGAAATTCTGCAGTCGTTCCAGCACGACGGAATCGACGTAAAGCTCAACGTACGGCCTGTCGAAGCTCAGGGTCGCAACGGCGACGGCGCGCGAATCAGGCTCAGTGACGAAAGCGTGGTGCAGGGCACTCATGTGCTCGTCGCCACCGGCAGGACGCCGGCTACCAGCACGTTGGACCTGCACCTCGCGGGGGTGGAATGCGATGCTCGTGGTTTCATCAAGGTTGACGACACGCTCGCCACGACGGCGGAACGAACGTGGGCCATTGGCGAAGTCGCCGGCACGCCGATGTTCACCCACGCGTCTTTCGACGACTATCGCGTTCTCAAAGCCGGCATAGAAGGACGGGCGCGAAGCGTCAGGTCACGCACCATACCTTACGCATTGTTCATCGACCCGGAGCTGGGTCGCATTGGCATGAACGAGTCTCAAGCCAAGGCGAACAACGTGCCTTATCGAGTCGCCAAACTGCCACTAGCGGCCGTGCCGCGTGCCCGTACCAACCGCGCGACGCGCGGCTTCATGAAGGCACTGGTGAGCCCCGAGTCCAGCGCGATCATCGGCTTCACCATGCTCGGCTCAGGCGCGGGAGAAGTCACCACAGCCGTCCAGATGGCCATGCTCGGCGGCTTGCCCTATACAGCCGTGCGCGATGCGATCATTGCGCACCCGCTGATGTCCGAGGGGCTCAATCTTCTGTTTGCGACCTTGAAGTAATCTCATGAACCACTCCCCAGACACGGACGACACGAACGGCGTGTCATCGTTGCAGCCGAATCCCGAATCGGACCCACACGCATCGCGCCGACAACAGAAATATCCAGTGTTGAGCGATGCCGAAATCGCCCGGATCGCTCGATTCGGTGACGTTTGCCATTGGCGCGATGGCACGCGTATCTTCAAGGTCGCCGATCCGGGCTTTGGGATGTACGTGGTGTTGTCCGGCAGGATCAAGGTGACCCGTCGCGATGCGTTCGACCGACAACTCGTGATCAATGAACAAGGCCCGGGCCACTTCGTGTCGGAGGTCGGGCAGATCTCGAGTGGCCGCTGTCTGGTCGACGGCGAAGCAGCGGGCGACGTGCGTGCGCTTCACGTCCCGCCGGAACGCCTTCGGGCGCTTCTGATTGCGGAAGCTGAGCTAGGCGAGCGCATCTTGCGCGCGCTCATCCTGCGTCGCGTGGGACTGATCGAAGGCGGCAGCGGCCTCATTCTGGTGACCAAGGCCAACAACGCAAAACTCAACTCCTTGCAGAGTTTCCTCGCGCGCAACAACGTTCCTCACACGGTCGTGAACACGGCCTCCGACGGCGACATGGCGCAGTACGTCGGAAAATGGGCCGCTGACGATTCGGACTACCCGCTCGTCCTCAGCCCCAACGGCACGATCTTGCGCGCGCCGAGCGAGTCGGAGCTCGCCACCGCACTCGGCTGGCTACCCGAGTTCGTCGCGGGCGAGGTGTTCGACGTGGCTGTGGTAGGCGCCGGTCCCGCAGGACTCGCGACGGCGGTCTACGCTGCTTCCGAAGGACTGCGCGTTGCCGTCTTCGATCATCGCGCGCCGGGCGGCCAGGCTGGTGCGAGTGCCCGCATCGAAAACTTCTTCGGCTTCCCGACCGGCATTTCCGGACATGCATTGACCGCTCGTGCTTTCGTGCAGGCCCAGAAGTTCGGTGCACGGGTGGCCATTCCCGCGGAAGTAGAATCGCTCGACTGCGCGGCATCACCGCTACGGCTGCGGCTTCGAAGCGGCGTTGAGATCAGCGCGCGCACCGTCGTCATAGCATCCGGCGCGGCCTACAGGAAGCCTGATATTCAGGGCCTGGAGCGATTCGAAGGCAAGGGCGCCTACTACTGGGTGTCGCCGGTCGAAGCCAAGGCTTGCGCAGGCAAAGACGTCCTTCTGATCGGAGCCGGCAATTCAGCGGGCCAGGCGGCCGTTTACCTCGCCTCGCACGCGCGGCGCGTCGGCATGCTCGTTCGCGGACGGGACCTGAAGTCCAGCATGTCTCAGTACCTTGTCGAGCGCATCGCGTCTCTGGAAAACATCGACGTTCAGTACAACACGCAGATCACGGCGCTGCATGGCGCGGAGAATCTGGAGTCGGTGGAAATCGTGCGTGATGGGCAATGCACGGTGTCTCCAACCGAACACGTGTTCCTGTTTATCGGCGCATCGCCCAACACCGCGTGGCTGTCCGGATGCGGTGTTCTGGTGGAACGCAGCGGGTTCGTCCTTACCGGGCAGGCGGCCGCGGCGCAATCGAGTGAACACGAGACGAGCATAGGGGGCGTTTTCTGCGCCGGCGACGTTCGCTTCGGCTCGACCAAGCGGGTCGCTGCGGCCGTCGGCGATGGCGCCGCCGTTGTTTCGCAGATCCATCAGCATCTGGATCAGACAAGCACGCAGGCTTAGCCCACACGGGACGCGCCGCATCCTTTCTCTGCTCCAACGCCAATGCAAAAGCGTGCGCTGCCTTCGAGCAGCGCACGCTTCTTTCTGGGGCGTTCATCCACCCATGCACTGCTGACCGTTCTTCAGAAGCCTTCGAGAACGATCTTGCCCAAGGCTCGGTTGCTTTCGATCAACGCGTGCGCCTTCCGCAAGTTATCCGCGCCGATTGACCCGATATGCTGCCCCAGCGTGGTCTTTATGACGCGCTGGTCGATCAACGAAGCGACGCGACTCAGCAACGCGTTCTGTCTGATCATGTCGCCCGTTTGGAACATCGAACGGGTGAACATGAACTCCCAGTGCAACGAAATGGATTTGCGCTTGAGCGGCATGGCGTCCAGCGTCGCCGGATCGTCGATCAGTGCCAGTTGTCCCTCGGGCTTGAGCAGTTCGACGATTTGCGAGTAATAGCTGTCTGTATGGGTCAGACTGACAACATGATCGAACTGCTGGATGCCGGCCTCGGCCAATTGCGGTTGGAGGGGCTTGCCGTGATCGATAACGTGATGGGCGCCCAGTTCGCGCACCCACGCCTGGGTCGCGGGCCGCGAGGCTGTGCCGATCACCGTCAGCTCCGTCATCCTGCGAGCCAATTGCACGAGGATCGAGCCGACGCCGCCCCCTGCACCGATCACCAGAAGACTCTGGCCATTGCCGCTACCCTCCTTCACCTTCAGGCGGTCGAATAGCAGCTCCCACGCCGTGATACTGGTGAGCGGTAGCGCCGCGGCTTCGGCCGCCGAAATGGACATAGGCCGGTGCCCGGCGATACGTTCGTCGACGAGGCCATACTCTGCGTAGCTGCCAGCGCGTGTGATGTCGCCCGCGTACCAGACCTCGTCGCCTGCCTTGAACAGTTCAACGTCCGCGCCAACGGCTTCCACTGTGCCGACCGCATCCCATCCGAGCACTCGCGGAGCGGCAGGTTGCATGCTCATGCGGACTTTGCTGTCCACCGGATTGACCGAGATTGCCTGGATCTTTACGAGCAGATCGTGCGGGCCGGGTTGCGGCTTTGGCAAGTCTGCCTCGTAGAGGGCCTGCGGATCCTCGATGGGTAGACCCGCCTGAGCGTACACAATCGCTTTCATAAGTGTTTTCTCGAGTTCGTTAAGGGTTGCGGACAGTCAGGCTCCGCGTAGGAATTCCCGGACGTGAGCAACATAGCTCTGCGCGTACTGAAACAGCGCGCCATGCCCCGAATTCGGATAGACGATCAACGTCGCATTCGGGAGGCCTTCCGCCAGCGCGAAACTATTTGCAGTCGGGATCATGATGTCGTTATCGCCGTTCGTGACGAGAACCGGATGCGCGATCCTGCCCAGCTTTTCTCTTACGTCGCCGTTCCAGTTAGCCCACGCGATCATGGCCTGCAGCTGCGCCGTGGCGACCTCCGCGCCTGCCGGAACGTCGCGCTCCGCGCTGCGGGTTTCCAGGCGACCGACGAATGCCTCGGCTGCGGCCTGCCCGTCCGTCGTTGCGGGGAAAAAGAGCCGCTTGAGCTTCTCGTTCGGCGGCATGTCGCCGTCGGTATAGATCGCGAGGAGTTCGGGGCGGTCCATTCCAGCGCCCGCACCGCCTTCCGGGGCGCTGCCGGAGATGATCAGGCGCTCGACGAGTGCGGGTCTCGCGATTGCAATGTCCTGCGCGAGGAAGCCGCCCAGCGAGAAACCCAGGATGTGGATTCGTGCGAGCGACAACGCGTCGACAAAGCGCATCACATGTTGCGCCATTTGCGCAATCGTGGTCGGCACATGGCCACTCGACCGACCGACGCCCGCATTCTCAAAGAGAATGACTTCGCGGTCTTCCGCGAGGGCGTCGACGATGGCGGGATCCCAATTGTCCAGGGTACCCGTGAAGTGCTGCAGGCAGATAACCGGCAGGCCGCCGTTACGATTGCCAAAGCGGCGATAAGCATAACGCAGACCAGACACGTCGGCATAACGCGTCTCGGCGTTCGATGAAGTCATTGCAGTCATGGTTCTCTTCTCCGAAGGCGCAAGCAACGCCTCGTGTTGTTCGATGTCAGCTCAGGGTGATGTCATGCAAGTCGATGGAGACGACCAGCGGCTCGGACAATGACTTTCCGTCGGGCGTTCTCGGATAGATGCGACGCTTCGTCGGAAAATGGATTCCGGAGACAGTCGTGTAGTCGCTGACGTAGTGCGCGCCCGGCGTATTGCCCGCAATCTCGACGTCGTAGTCGAGACGGCGGACCAGCTTGTCCGAGCCCACGTAGATTGCCTGCGCCTTGCTGAACACTTCGAGGCCAGCCGGATAGTGAATGGCAATTTTGCGCCACTCCTCGCCCTGCTCGTTCCATGCGCCCTGCTCCTCGCATTCCACGCCGTCCCAGGCGAGCACGAACGGCGTGTTGAGGTAGGTCCACATCGCGCAGCCCGCGAAGAACGCGAGTTGCAGAGCGTCCCACGGTGTTTCGAGCGTATGGCCTTCGAATGAGGCGCGCGGATCGTCGTGAGCGGCCATGACTTCGCCGCCCTGGTCCAGAAGAGCGACACGGCTGCCGGTGAAGTCGCTGCGTGCCGCGAGCGCCCCAAAGGGAGCGTGCGACGCCCATTGGCGGTCGGTTGCGACCGTCACCGTCGTGCGATCCAGGGTGCCTGCGTGGCCCTTGAGAGCCCACAATGCCCCGCCCTGCACGAGATCGGCGCGGACCGTACTGAACTTGCGCCACTGCGCGAGGCCGCCATGGGCCTCGATGATGGATTGAGCAACCGCGTTCATGCTTTAACTCCTGTGTTATCGACATTCATGAGTAACACCGCACGAAAGCGCACGTCGGCGCGCATCATGCGGTCGTAGGCTTCCTGCGCCTGCTCGAGCGGGAAAGTTTCGATCAGCGGACGAATGTTTTGCAGTTGGGCAAATGCCAGCGTTTGCTCGTTATCAGTCACCGTGCCGGTCAATGCGCCCACCACGGTGCGTCCGCCGAATACGAGGTCGACGGCATTTACAGCGATCGGCTCGCCCGGCACAGCGACTACCACCAGCTTGCCTCGCGGCGCCAGACCGCGAACGGTGTCCGCCATGCCGGTACCGCTGGGCGCCGTACCGAGCACCACCTTCGCGCCGCCCAGCCCCTGCAGCGCCGCCGCCACGTCCTCGGCTTTGGCGTCGATGTAGCGATGCGCGCCAAGTTGCAACGCCAGTTCCGCCTTATCCGCGCCACGCGCAATCGCGACCGTGTAAAAGCCCATCTTGCGGGCAAATTGCACGGCGAGATGTCCGAGGCCGCCGAGGCCCTGGATCGCCACTACGTCACCGGCCCTCGCACCGGCATTGCGAAGCGCATTGAAGGTAGTCAGCCCGGCGCACAGCAGCGGCGCAGCTTCGGCCGCGATCAGATCGTCGGGCACGCGGACCAGGCCGCGCGCCTCGGCCAGCATGATTTCCGCGTATCCGCCGTCGGTCGTGATGCCGGTAATGACCGGGTTCTGACAGTTGACGATGTCGCCTTGCCGGCACGACGGGCAACTGCGATCTTCGCCGGCGAGGAATCCCACCCCGACCCGTTGACCTATGCTCCAGCCCTCGACGCCTTCGCCCAGTGCCTCGATGCGGCCCACTACTTCATGACCGGGCACGCGAGGTTGAGCGTCTTCAGGGACTTCGCGCTCGACGGTTGCACTGTCGGAGTGGCACACGCCGCAGGCTTCGACGCGGATTCGCACTTGTCCGCGAACCGGTTGCGGAATTGGCCGCTCGACGAGTTGCAACTGGCCGGGCGCCTTGACTACTGCGGCTCGATAAGTCGATTGGAGGCTCATCTCTTGTTCTTCACTTGAAAATTAAAAACTCACGGAGATAGAAACACGCGATCAGGCGTTGGCCTGCGCGTGGGCTCGAACAAATGAGGCGATATGACCGGCCGATGCCTCGGGGTACTCGAGCTGAGGCCCGTGCCCGGTGCGCGGCAACGTCACAAGATGCAAGGTCGGAAGCTGGCCGTTCAGTGCGTACCAGTTCTCAACCGGAAATACGATGTCATGATCCGCGCCGAGATGAAGTACGGGAATCGATGTGGATTTCAGGGCCTGCAGAACTGCATCTGCGGGGAACACGGGGTTCTTCGGGCCGTCGCCGAGTTGTTGTGCTGCCCACTCGAACGGCACTGCGGGGCTGACATCGCTCGTGCGTTCGGCAAGCCGTTGCGCCGATCGTGCGGCCGCTGCACGGCTAGTGGGGGATGCCGGTTCGAAGAACAGTGCGACGAAATCCTCGAAGTCGTTCTCGCGCCTGGCCATCGTGTAGAAGATCGCCTCACCCGGCTTGACGAGCGGCCCCGGCGGCGTGGTGGCGATGAGCACCGCGTGGTTGACCAGTTCAGGCGCCTTGGCCACGACGATCTGGGCGGCCATGCCGCCGACCGACCATCCACCGATTACTACTTTGCCGAGCCTCAGCGCGACAATAAGATCGATCGCGTCCTTCGCGAGCGATGCCGGGCTGTAGGTACGCTCGCCAGTGGACTGCCCGAGGCCGCTGTAATCGAAAATCGTAACTTCAAAACCCCGAGCGACGAGACTGTCGAGAAACAGCGGATCCCATGAGTCCATCGTTCCGCGAAAGCGCACGCAAAGCACGAGCGGCATTCCGCTACCGAACCTGCGATAGGCAAGACGCCGACCCTCCACTTCGATGAACTGAGTCTGCGCTCCACTGCCCGGCGATACATTAGCCATAGATTTTGTGTCCCTTCTGAACGAACTGCGAAATCGACATTTGCTGATGTTGGTCAATCGAAGAACATCACCTGCTCTGCACGCCGCAGTGTCTAAACCACTCGGTATCCTGCCTGTTTCGAACTACCGCTACGCCAGGCAGGTCACCTGCCGGTCAGCGCTTTGTCGATCCATTGCGCGAGCTCTTCGGGATCCAGCGGCTTCTCAAGCACGCACAACGCGCCGTGGTTAAAGGCTTCCTGCCGGCGGCGCGCAGTGACATATCCGGTCACGAAGATAAAAGGCGCTTCGCAAGCGTCGGCGCGTAACCGTGCAAGCAGTTCAATGCCGGTCATGGCGCTCATCTGGATATCGCACACGACGCAATCGAACGGCGCGTCGCGGCCATTTGCCAGAAACGCCTCGGCCGATTTGTACACGCGCGCCTCGCCTCCCATCGAACGGACGAGCGACTCCAACGACCGCCTGACCGACAGCTCGTCGTCAATAATGCAAACAGTCTTATCGGCCACGAATTCTCTCTAGTGACGCCAAGCTCGCGGGTCCGAGTCTTAAAGCGTACTTGTGCCCAGCAGACTATCTGTAGGATGCTCTTAGCCACAACTATCTTCTGGTATGGTTGCGTCGGACCCGTCGAGGCGTTCGCTTTCCGGACGCCGCGGCCGTGTCATCCCGCAGCACCCAAAAGCGCTTTCTCTCCAGCGGACGTTGCGCAAGGTAACGCGTGAATCACCACTGCCTGGATCATCCGATCTGAGTTACAAGGCACGTTCCTTCCACGTACGCGCGGCTGGTAGACGCGATCACCCGGTCTGATCGGCGCGCCTGTCACTGCGCACAAGGACCGCCTGCGCGCGGTCACGGAGTGCCAGACCTGTTCCGCCATGTGACCGACAAGCGGGTCGCTCCAACTCAAGCTAACCGTCGAGCTGGATAGAAACTCAACGAGTTGGACCCGCGCGGCGAAGCGGCCCATGCCTTCGCGCGCCGCGCCCGCCAGCGTCGTCGTGCCTACGCGTGTGTCGCTTGCGCGAAGCCGCTCCATCGTGGTCTGGCATACCCCCGTCGTCCTCGACGGATCGAGCAGGCGCATCAGGGCGCTTTCGATCACGTCCTTTCCGGGATATGTTGCTTGCATCATTCGCACCTCGTATAGCGTCGAAAAAAGCACCGAGTCGCGCCGACCCGGATTGCTCCGCGCGAGTCAGGCAGCCGCCGCATGCCCGATCTCTCGCGATGGATTCCATTCGCTCGCGTCAATGGAAGTCTGCTGCGAACGCGTGGGCATATCTGTTTCGAACCGGCTCGTGGCCCATTCAATGAATGCGCGCAAAGACATCGGCACATGCCGCCGCTGCGGGTAGATAGCTACAATCGGCAGCGCGGCTGGCCTTGCATATGCCAGCAGTTCAACCAGCTCGCCCGCTTCGATCAGCCGGCTGACCAGCGGCAAGCCGACCTGCGCAAGCCCAAGTCCGCGCGTCGCGTAGTTGACGACCGTGTGCACGTCGCCGACAACAGTACGCTCAGCCAGTCTGAGCGTTTGCGTTCCTGCTTCGCCATTGAAGCGTGGATGCCGGGCGCCGCCGGAGCGTCTTGGCGCGTAGTGCACGAATTCGTGGTCATGCAGGTTCGCGACCTGGCGTGGCACACCGTTCTTCCTCAGGTAAGCGGGACTCGCCACGGTGACCGCCTGGTAAGATCCCACTCGTTTGCACTGCAGCGACGAATCACGAAGGTGGCCGATTACGATCGCGCAATCGATTCCCTGGTCGATTAGCCGTTCGCCTTCGCCCCCCACTTCAATGCGCAGGTCGAGCTGTGTGTGCAGGGATCTGAATTCCACGAGTGTCGGCAGCAGCACTGAGCCTGCTTCCTGATCGACTTCAACGGACAAGCGGCCGCGCACGAGGCGGCTTGCGCCGCTCAGATGCTCTTCCATCTCCCGCATCTCGCTCAGAATGGCCACGCAGTGCTTGTAGTACTGCGATCCTTCGGCGGTCAGCGACATGGACCTCGTCGAGCGCTGCAATAACATCACGTCGAGCCGCGCTTCGAGTTGCCGGACGAGCGTGCTGGCAGACGCCGCCGTAATGCCGAGCGAGCCCGCCGCGGCGGTAAAGCTGCCCCGACGGACGACATGCGTAAATACTGACATCGCGTGTAGAACACGGTCCATGCTGATCTCCACGGTTGCTCGACTGATTCCCTGTTGGATTAAAGTCTAGTGCAACGATGCCTCTCGCTCTATCAGCCCGTAGTCGACCGCTTGCTATACCAAGGTCTAGCTTGGAACAGCGCCCGCAGCTTACTTCACCGTACGTTGCGTCAGCCGAAAAGCACGCAACCGGCCGATGTACCGCCCGCATTCGCAGCGATTAGTAACCGGGCAGGACACCTGCCCTCGGGTATAGTTGTCGCTACATCGAATGACGGATAGATACTCCGGCCCGTCAGTTGGACCTTCATGTTTTCACCACCAGCACTGCGCCAGGCACCAGGTTTCTTATGAACACAACGCGCCCACTACCGGCACACGATGTCACCCGTTCCGATCACCCCGAACCTGTTCGGCCCGCAGAAGACAACCTGTTTCTGTCAGCGCCGATTCCCATCCTGATCGAGGACTGGTCGCGCATCTATCGGGCCATCAAGAATCTGCATGCATCGGGCATCACGAGTATCGACAGCTATTTCGACGAACATCCCGAAGCCGTGTCGCAACTGCGTGCGCTGCACTCGTTCGTCGACGCCAACGATGCGGTGGTCAGTCTCTTCGAAGCGCAATCGAGGGACCAGTTCTTCGAACGTGTGAAGGTTCTGTTGCCGGCCGACCGGATCAGCAACAGCGCGGTGTTTCGTGCCATGTTCGAAAATAAGACTGCATGTCAGGGCGAACGCACGCTGGTCACATTCGCGGGGCGCACCGTGCCGATTGTCTGGCGCTGCTCACTTCCAAAAGACGAGGAAGGCTATCGGCGGCTTCATTTCTACGCGTTCGACGTCACCGAGCAAAAGGAAAATAGCGATAGGCTCGAGGCCATGCGCGCAGAAATGGCGCGAGCCTCCCGCGTATCGCTGTTCGGTGAAGTATCGGCGTCGATCCTTCATGAGATCAGTCAGCCATTGTCGGCCACCCGTGCTTCCGCCGATGCTTCGTTGCGCTGGCTTACACGCGATACGCCAGACGTCGGGGAAGCCGTCACCGCAATCCGAGATGCCGCGCGCTGGGCGCGTGACGCAAGCGAGATCTGCCGCAAGATTCGCGGCTTTGTCGGAAAGGTGCCGGTGCAATCGGTACGGTTTCCGGCGGTGGAATCGGTGAATGCCGCGTTGTTCCTGATATCACCCGAGGCCAACGCAAAAGAAATACGTGTTGTCAGTGATGCCGATCCCCAGGTCCACGTGTTCGCCGACCCGCTCCAAATCCAGCAGGTGCTTGCGAACCTGCTATTGAACGGAATTCACGCAATCGATTCGGGCCCATCCAGCGGACGTACACTCGCGGTAACCGTCAAGCCGGGCGCGAATGAAATCGTTTTTGAGGTGCGCGATACCGGCCCGGGCATCGACCCGGCCCGGATCGATGCACTTTTCCAGCCCTTCTTCACGACCAAGGCCGACGGCATGGGCATGGGCCTGCCTGTCGCGCGCTCCATAGTCGAGGCGCATGGTGGGCACATCTGGGCACATAGTGAGCCTGGCTCGGGCACCTGCTTCGGCTTTACATTGCCGACCTGTTCCGACTCTTCGCAGCTAACCGGTTGACACGCGCTCCGGCTCCTGCGACGGGTGCAACGGGTAGCTTCGCCACTTCGCCAGCAGAAGTTGCGCAATCACGGCGCAAGTCGCTGCAGCCATCACATACCATGCACTCGCGAGCGCGTTGCCGCTCCAGCGGGTCAGAGTGGATGCGACGAGCGGCGCCGTACCGCCAAAAAGTCCGACACCTGTCGCATACGCGAGCGAAAGGCCGGTTGCGCGGTGGTCCGGTCTGAACTTTTGTAGGATCAGCGCGATTGTCGGGCCTCCGCCGAGCGCGGACAGGCCCGCAATCAACGCAATCATGAGCATCGACACGATCTCCGAATGATGCGAGACGACGACGGCGAAAGCGGGATAGACGACGAGCGCGGTTGCAGCGCGCGATGCGATGATCACGGCATTCAAGCCAACGACGTCCGCAAGCGCGCCGCCCGCTATCGACGCCGCCACCGTGACAGCGCCCGTGACGCCGGTCGTGACAAACGACGCTGTTGCGGAAGGTGCCGGTCCACTCAGGCCGAAGCTCGTGACGTAGATCACGATGTAAGTCGGTACCGTTCCACCCAGGATCAACAGCGAGGAAAGGACCAGCGGCATACCGCAATCGCGTGCACTTATCTTGCTGGCAGCGGTGCGTTTGACAATTGCGGCGGGCTCGTCGATCGATCTGCGCAAGAACAGTTGAACAGGAACGAGGACCGCGCCTAGCGCGAACGGCAGGCGCCAGCCCCAGTCGAGAAGCAGCGACGCCGGTAGCTTGATGAAAAGTGTTAACCCGCAGGCGCCAGCGGCCATCATCGCGATGCCTTGTCCCGCCATCTGATAGCCACCATAAAGCCCAGTTTTCCCCGCCTGACTGCGCTCGATCAATAGTGCGCTCGACGACCCCATTTCTCCGCCGATTGCCAGGCCCTGAAGCATACGGAACGCAAGGATCAGAAATGCGGCCGATACGCCGATCGTTTCGTACGCCGGCGTGAGGGCGATTCCGATCGCGCCGAGCGTGATGAGCGTTCCGGTCAGCAACATTGCAGGCTTGCGCCCGCGCGTATCGGCATAGCGCCCGATGACAATGCCGCCCACCGGCCGCGACAGATAGCCGACTGCAAAAATCACGAAGGGAAGCAAGGCGCTATTTATTGATGCTCCAGGAGGGAAATACGCGCGCCCGATATAAGCGGCGAGCGTCGTGTACATGAAGAAGTCAAAGAACTCGAAAGTGTTCGCGGCCACGAGAGCCCATATCTGCATTCTGTCGAGACTGGAGCCAGCGACTGCAGACGACGCCTCGCCTAATTTGCCGAATTGCACATGCACGCTTTGCGGGTGAATATCCATGCTCGGGTTCTTCTATGTCACGGTGTCTAATGCGTAACCGGCATTTGCACGCCGATCGCCTCGGATTTCCGAACCAGATCGGCAAGCGAAGAAGCCTTCATCTTGCGCATCACAGAAGCGCGATGCAGTTTGATGGTAATCACGCTAAGCCCGAGGTAGGAAGCAATCTGCTTGTTCAGCGCGCCGCTTATTACATACGAGAGCACCTCGCGCTCGCGGCGCGTCAGAAGGGCGAAGGATTGTTGAAGCTTGTCGCGCACGTTGTTTCGGGTTCGACGCTTGTCGTCGGAGGATAAAGCCGAGTTGACGGCGTCGATCAGTTCCTGGTCCGCGAAAGGTTTGACCAGAAAATCGACCGCGCCGCCCTTCATAGCCGCACGACACACTTGCACGTCGGCAAATCCTGTCATGAACACGATTGGGATGGCTGGACGGCTCTCAGTCTGCTGCTGGAATACCAGGCCGCTCTCGCCGCGCAGGCGAACGTCAAGCAGCAGGCAGCTCGCGACATCTTCCCGGTCAGCCGCCCGGAACTCGGCGGTGCTGGGAAATGCCACCACGCGCAGCCCGACGGAACGCAGAAGTGTGTCGAGCGACGCGCGCATCGCTGGATCGTCGTCGACTACGTACACGACGGGTATAGCATCGATGTTTTCTTCCGCGTCTAACATTTTCGCCCGCCACGATCATCGTCAACTAGGGATTGTATTGACAAAGAAAGTTGGTGGCGGGACGCAGTTCCCTCCTTTTGTGCCATGTTGTGTGGAGACTGCAAGGAAACGCTGCAATGCGCTTCAGTCGGTGCCCGTGACCTCCGACTCGGGCCGGACCTGACGCCGCAACGCCTGCGGTGGCTCCCCGTACATGCGGACAAACGATCGCCGCATGCGTTCGGGATCTGCGAAGCCGGTCTCCCGAGCGATCGTGTCGATAGTCCAGGACGAACTCGTCACCAGGTCCCTGGCCGCTTCGACCCGGATCCGCTCGACCGCTTTGGCAGGAGACAACCCAGTCTCGTCGTTGAAGCGTCGCGTGAACTGACGCTTGCTCATCTTGGCCACTTCCGCCAGTTTCTCGACGGCCAGGTCCGCGCTAAGGTTCGCGCGTATGTGCGTGATCACGTCATGTATCCGGTTCGTGCGCGCCGGATGTTCGAGCAGAACGGACAATTGCGGCTGCGATCCCGAACGGCGCCATCGTTCGAGGACCATCTCTTTCGCTACCTGCATTGCGGCATCCGCGCCGAAATCGTCCTCCAGCATCGCAAGCGCCATGTCGATGGCCGTGCTCATGCCAGCCGAACTCCAGAGCGCGCCATCGCGCACAAAAATAGAATCTTTTACGACCGACACGGTAGGGTAGCGATCCCTCAATCGGTCGACGGCAGCCCAGTGCGTGGTCGCCCGTCGGCCGTCGAGCAGGCCGGCTTCGGCCAACAGGAACGCGCCGAGACAGATAGACGCCATTCGCTCAGTCTTGCTCGAAAAATGAAGCAATAGCTCGCGCATGCGGTCGCTAAGCGGCGGCGTGGCAAGGGAGGCACCCACAAATACAGTGTGGTAGTCCAGCGCTTGGGCTAGCTTGGTCGACGCCTGCATGCCAAACGACGCTTCGACTGGCCCTCCGTCCTCGGAAATCACGTTCACTTCATATAAAGGCCGCCCCGCACTAAGGTTAGCGATTTCAAACACTGACAACACAAGCAGACTCACCACTTGGAATTGCGGGACGACGACAAGTCCGATGCGACGCATACAAGCCTCATGGGAGAAGCATCGACGAGCGAGCAGACGATGCCGAGAAACACAATAATGGGAACACACCGACTTGGCCGCAGCATGGTTGCCGGGTAGGCTGTGATGCTACAGGAAAACCGTCATCGATCCACCTCGCCAATTTGAAAAGGCCATTGGTGCGTTCAGCCGATTGTTGACGATTCTACTTGCATGCGTGAGCGTCGCATTTTGGCCGAACCCGGGCCTACAGCGATCGCACAAAATCGACCCACTGCCGCCGGTCGCGCTGTCAGGGGTTCAACGACTGGTAACGGAGTGATCAAGCCATCCAAGCCGGCTTCTCGAGGACAGGAGTTCGGCCTTATGGAAAGCTTCGCATAAGGCCGATTATGCCAAGTCGTTGATTATGGAAAGTAGCTGTGCTGGTCGGCGGCACGAACCGGTAATCACAGGGTGTGGCGGCAGGTGACGCCCCACGAACTCGACATAATCTCAGCGATGATCTGGAGTAACGGTTCCACCTGAGGGGACCGTTATGAAGCCAACCCGTTTGTACCCGGCCAAGTCCAACGCGCCGTCTTTTGCATCATTCCCACCGCACATTACTGCCGAATTGCATCGCTACGATGCATATCTGCGCGATGTACGGGGACTGGCAGCCGAGACCCGTAAGAACCGACTTCGTGTTGTCGGTTTGCTCTTGCGAGACAGATTCGAGCGGTGCGCTATCGACTTCAGAAAGGTGCGCCCCGACGATGTTCGCCAGTTTCTTTCGGCGCAGTTGAGAGCAGGCGGCTCGGCTTCTTATGCCTCCCATCTGGCAGCAACGTTACGTAGTTATCTGCGTTACCGGACCGTTTGCGGAGACCAACCCGGCAAGCTCTCCACCGTCATTCTGAATCCGGTCCACTGGAAGCTGGCATCCCTGCCACGTGCGCTCAAGCCAGAAGAAGTTATCCGCCTCCTGGGCGCCGTTGCAGGCGCTCGGCGCTGGCCGAAGCGTAGCTATGCGATGGTCCGGCTGGCACTGGACATGGGGTTGCGTTCTGGCGAGATCGCACATCTCATGATCCGCGACATCGACTGGCGCGAAGGCACTGTGACGTTGAGAGGCACGAAGTCGCTGCGCCAGGACGTCATGCCGTTGCCGATGGCATGCGGGCAGGCGCTGGCTGACTATCTGCAACACGAACGTCCAGCGACCAGCCACCCGGCCCTCTTTGTCCGGCGAGTAGCAGGGCGAGACCAGCCCGTTACCTCGACGGCGGTCCAGAAGGTGATCAAGCGGGCCTGCAGTCGTAGCGGTCTGCTGCACTCCACTGCCCACGCACTTCGGCATACCCTGGCCTGTCGCCTCGTCGAGAACGGCAGCTCGCTCAAGGAAGTGGCTGACCTGCTGCGTCACCGGTCGCTCAATACCACCCTGATCTACGCCAAGCTAGACACGCCGAAGCTGTCGGCAGTCGCTCTGCCGTGGCCGGGGAGTCAATCATGAGCGCGCGCATCAGCTTGCAGCAGCGGATCGACGACTACTTCGTCGAGAGGCGCTCCCTGGGATTTGAGTTGCGCTCGCGGGACACGCTCCTGGCCAGTTTCGCCCGTTACGCCGCCGATCGGCATCACCGTGGCCCACTTACGGCCGACCTCATGACGGATTGGGCCCGGCAGGATAAATGGCACCGTGACACGCCGGCGACCTGGGCGGCCCGGTTGGCGATAGTTCGCCACTTCGCCCGCTACCTGAAGCAGTTCGAACCGGATACCGAAATCCCGGAGGAAGCGGTGTTCGGTCCTGAGCGGGGACGTGTTGCCCCGCATATCTTCCATGAGGACGAAATCGTTGCGTTGCTGGCGGCGGCCTGCCGGCTCGATCCAAAGGGAAGTCTCCGGCCAGTTACCTACGAGACCTTGTTCGGCCTGATGGCCTCGACTGGCCTGCGGGTCTCCGAGGCCATTCATTTGCGCGATGCCGACGTCGACCTCAAGCGTGGGATGCTGACCATTCGACAGACCAAGGTCGCCAAGTCGCGACAACTGCCGATCCATCCGGGCACCGTTGCCGCGTTAAGGCGCTACCGACGGCAACGCATTCAGCAGATTGCCAATACCCCTGACATGTCGTTTCTGATCAGCAGTCGTGGTCGGCGACTGGGACAGCCCCTTGGAGAGCGACAGGCTCATCGTGTCTTCAACTCGCTACGTGATAGCCTTGGCTGGGTGAACCGCGGCGCTCATACGGCGCCACGGCTTCATGATCTGCGGCATACCTTCGCCGTGCGACGCATGATGCTCTGGCATGCCGAGGGTACCGACATCGATCAGATGATGCTGGCGCTGTCGACCTACATGGGTCATGCCGAGATCTTCTACACGTACTGGTATCTGACGGCTGTTCCGGAATTGATGGCCTTGGCCGGCGGCAAGTTTGAGCGTTTCGCCGATCTCGCCGGAGACGGCAATGTATAGGCAAACTAAGACAGCGCCTTCGTTTGCCGCGCTCGTGCAAGCCTGGTTCGCCGAATACCTGACCCAGCAGCGGGCACTCAGCGAG
Organism: Paraburkholderia sp. RAU2J; assembly: GCF_003634845.1. Classification (NCBI taxonomy): domain Bacteria; kingdom Pseudomonadati; phylum Pseudomonadota; class Betaproteobacteria; order Burkholderiales; family Burkholderiaceae; genus Paraburkholderia; species Paraburkholderia sp. RAU2J. The sequence goes on along the minus strand of NZ_RBXG01000004.1, from coordinate 22,134 downwards.
CAAACCATTGCAGCCTATCGCGATAGCTTCGTACTCTTCCTTGACTTCGTAGAGGCGAGCCTGGGCAAGCCGCCAGCCACGATGGCACTCGCCGATATGACGCCGGAACTGATCATGGCCTTCCTCGATCACCTTGAACGTCAAAGGCACAATTGTGTACGCACGCGCAATGCACGTCTGGCAGCGCTGCGGTCGTTCCTGAAGTTTGCCGCGCACCGCGATGTCGCGTCGTTACAAGCGATTGAGCGCGCCTTGGGCGTTCCGGTCAAGCGCTTCGATCGCCCGATATTTAGCTATCTGTCGCGCGAGGAGATGCTAACGGTGATCGGTACGCCCGGCGGTTCCTGGCTGAGCCAACGCGATCACCTTCTGTTCCTGCTGATGTACAACACCGGAGCGCGCGTCTCGGAGATTACCGGGGTGAAAGTTGCGGATGTGGTCCTTGATGACAGTTCTGCCTGCATTCATTTGCGCGGCAAAGGACGCAAGCAGCGCAGTGTGCCGCTTTGGCGCTCTACCGTGAAGGCGGCACGGGCATGGTTGCGGGTCAATCCGGAATTCCAGCCGACATCGCCACTGCTTCCGAATCGGAACGGTCACGCAATGACGAGAGCCAATGTTGCGTTGAGGCTGACGTTGGCTGCCAGGAACGCAGCCCGTTCCTCTCCCGGTCTGGCAGAGCGACACGTATCGCCCCATACCATCCGACACACCACGGCCATGCACCTACTACAGGCTGGCGTCGACATCAGCGTAATCGCGTTGTGGCTCGGACATGAGAGCCCCGTCACGACACACCATTACGTCGAAGCCGACCTGAACATGAAGGAACGTGCGCTTGCCAGGCTTCACGAACCAGGCAGCAAGGTCCCGCGCTATCGGGCACCTGACTCGCTGCTCAACTTCCTGAAGGCGCTGTGATTATGCAAAGGCCGGAATTCGTGCTTGCCGCTTTCCATCAGCTCTCGACGCGAGTTCCGACCTGCTACTTTCCATAATCAACGACTTGGCATAATCGGCCTTAGCCGACGGTGGACAAGGCTCCCTTGGGCGTCAGCAATATGGCGGGTTGCCGACGGTGACGGCGCCGCACAGCGGGACGGCCGCTTCTTGCATCCACCAACTCACCGTTTCGACCCGTTGCCGCCGCCCACAGCCTCTCAGTCCGAAGGTCCGGATTGCGGGTGAAGCAGCCGGTTGAGTGTCTTGAACGCCGCCACGCTGAACGACGGAAAAGGCCGAAGATGGCGGACTGCTGCGCTTGACGATTAGCGCGCAATCTTAGTCCCTACATTTTCAACGGCCAACCAATGGCCTTGTTTAAGCCTCAAAGACTGCTTCTATGACGCTGCCCTCAGATGAGATGCCGCCTGACGAAGCTCAGGCAGGTAGTGCTGTATTGCATCACCTTCCGCGTACTGCCCCGCTGGCAAGCTGATGTTGATCGCTGCGATGATCGCTCCTTGCTTGTCCCGTACGGGCACGGCAAGGCCGCAGATCGACTCGTCAAGTTCGCCGTCGACCCATGCATAACCCTGCGCGCGTGCCTGGAGAATCCGCTCGCGCAAAATCGTTTTGTCGGTCAGCGTGGCGCTCGTCAATTGCTGCAGCGTGGCGCCCTGAAGATACGCATCCAGCTCAGCGTCCGGCAAACCCGCGAGCAGTACACGGCCCATTGAGACTACGTGCGCAGGCAATCGGCTGCCAAGCGTTGGGCTCATTGCGAGTATCCGCTTCGAATGCTGCCTCAGGATGTACACGAGGTCCGATCCGTCGAGCACTGACAGCGCACACGACTGCCGAACTCGCGTAGACAGTTCCTCGAGTGTGGTCTGCGCATCCCGCCAGTAGGGCAGCGAACTCAGATACGACAGACCAAGCCTGAGCACACGCGGCGTCAACCAATAATACTTGCCGTCGGTCGCGACAAACGCGAGATCGATCAACGTCATCAGGAACCGCCGCACCGCAGTGCGCGGCAAGCCAACACGCTCCGCAATTTCCCCGAGCGTCTGGCGGCTCGCACCTTGCCCCATCACTTCAATCACCGCGAGTCCGCGCGCGAAAGTGCGCACGAATGACTCGCTATCTGGCGTGGCCATGGTTTCCCCTAGTCTTGACAACAAGACAGAACAGTCGCAAATTGATCATCAGGCGGACACATATATCCGCCTAGCGGACATTGTAACCGTTAAGCTTTTTTCGATCAACTACCTGCGACCGACCTATGAACGCCCCGACGATATTCGAGACAGATTTCTGGAAAGACGCCGAGTTGCGCAAGACCTGGGATGACATCATTCCGGGCGAGCCTCGCAAGACGCTGCCCTACACCCTGACCAAGGAAGCGATACAAAAGCTTTGCCGCGTGATCGGCGATACGCATCCGTTGTACTTCGACGAGGAGTACGCGAGGCAAACGCCCTACGGCGGACTCATTGCGCCTCCGACCATTCACATTCTGCTGATGTTCTCCTGCACGCCAGCCGATGACTGGATGCGCAGTCCCGGCACTATCAACGCAGGCCAATCGTGGAGCTACAACGTCCCGGCGCGGCCAGGCGACGTCATCCGGCTTCAGGCACGCGCGCTCGACAAGTTCATCAAAAGGGACCGGCTTTTCGTGGTGCATGACAACGTCTTCTTCAATCAGCACGATCAGGTGATCTGTTCGGGCCGTGGTTGGACCATTCGCGCGTTCTAAGGAAAAACCGATATGAATTCGACATACGAAAGCTTGCAGCGCGGCCAACTCATCGAGGGTACGCCGTTCTCCCCGACGCGCGAATCGATTCGCGAATTCTGCGAAGCGTCGCTGGATTTCAATCCCCTTCATCTCGACGATCAGTACATGCAGGGCGATTTCGGCAAGACCAACTTCGGCGGAATCATCATGCACGGCATGAACAATTTCGGCGTTATCACAAAGATGTTGACCGACTGGCTTTATCCGGCCGGAGGCGTGCAGCGTCGTCTTGAAACGCGCTGGAAAGCACCCGTCAGGCCGGGCGACGTGATTACGCCGCGCGCCACCGTCACGTCGGTCAACGAAACCCGTAAAGGACGCTGGGCGGTGCTCGACGTGCAGGTTCTCAACCAGCGCGGCGAGGAAATCGCGGTCGGCGAGGCAACGGTCGAGTTTCCGAAAGATTGGGCGCCGGCCTGATAGGCAATGCGCTCCGGCGTGCTTCACCCCACCCGTCCACGCGCCGCTTGCCGTTTATCGTTAGCGCGAGCGGCGTGACATGCACCTACCTGTTCTGACAGAAATGCAAAACCATCCGCTGGATCACGCATCGAATCTCTCGCCGGCAGGCGCCCTCGGCCATCTCCGGGTGCTGGACCTTTCCCGCGTGCTCGCGGGTCCGTGGTGCAGCCAGAACCTCGCCGACATGGGCGCCGAGGTGATCAAGGTCGAGCGTCCCCGAACGGGCGATGACACACGCAGATGGGGGCCGCCGTGGATCAAAAACGCGGACGGTACCGACGCGCACGATTCCACCTACTTTGCGGCCGCGAACAGGAACAAGAAATCGATCACTGTCGATATCTCGACGCAGGAAGGACAGGACCTGATCCGCAAGCTTGCCGCAAAGAGCGACGTGGTGATCGAGAACTACAAGGTCGGCGACCTCAAGCGCTACGGTCTCGACTACGCGACGCTCGCCGCGATAAATCCGCGGCTCGTCTACTGTTCAATCACCGGTTACGGACAGGACGGCCCCGACGCTGGCAAACCCGGCTACGACATCGTGTTTCAGGCGATCGGCGGATTGATGAGCGTGACAGGCGAACGCGATGACCTTGCGGGCGGTGGACCGCAAAAGGCCGGGATTCCGATCGCGGATGTCATCACCGGCATGTACGCGACCATCGCCGTCCTGTCGGCCCTTCAGTACCGCACGGTGTCGAACCGAGGTCAATACATCGACATGGCCTTGCTTGATTGCATCGTCGCGCTCGGCGGCAACCAGGTGACCGGATTCTTCGCGAGCGGCAAAACTCCGCATCGCTATGGCAATGCGCACGCGAGCCTCGTTCCGTATCAGGTCTTCACGGTGAAAGACGGCGAGATCGTCGTCGCCGTCGGCAACGATACGCAATGGAAGCAGTACTGCAAAGCAATCGAACGTCCCGATCTGGCTGCCGATCCACGCTGGGACAAAGTCACCGGGCGGATCACGGGCCGCGATGAACTTATCCCGGAACTCGCACGAACCATGCTCGAACGCGGTGCGCTGGAGTGGATCCGGCACCTCGACGCGCATGGCGTGCCCTGCGGACGAATCAACGACTACCGGCAGGTCTTCGAAGACGCGCAGGTCAAGCATCGGTCGTTACGCGTCGATGTACCAAGGGAAGACGGCGCAATGGCGTCGACTATTGCCAGCCCGCTCAGGCTGCGGGATACGCCGCCTGCCTATCGGCGCGCACCGCCTTCGCTCGGCGATCGCACCGACGACGTGTTGAGCGGCCTTCTGGGCTGCCACGCCGACGAGATCGCCTTGTATCGAGGCCGCGGAATCATCTGACGAGGCTGACCGAATGAACCCAATCGACTCAAAGCCAAACGAATCGCCGCTGCAGACTTATCGCCGGTTTCTCGAACAGGGTGTGCTCGCCTATCAGGCCGATAGCTCGACGAACCGCGCGTTCTTTTATCCTCGCGTCATCGCCCCCGGCTCGGGAAACGAACAACTTGAATGGCACGAGAGCGAAGGCATCGGTACGGTCTACGCCGTTACCGTTGTGTATCCAAAGGCTGACGCGCCCTACAACATCGTGCTCGTCGATATGGCCGAAGGATTTCGAATGATGAGCCGCATCGATGACATCGACGCTCACGAGGTGAACATCGGAATGCGGGTGCGTATGTGCGTGCAACGCGATGCGGACGGCGTGCCTTACCCGGCCTTTAAACTGGAGGAAGCATGAGTGAGCCAATATTGAAGCGCGGCGCGTGCGCAGTCGTCGGCGCGGCCGAATCCGATCTCGGCCACGTCGCGGCCGGCATGTCGCCACTCGATCTGATGGGCCAGGCTACCGCGAGAGCGCTTCGCGATTGCGGGCTGACTTTGAGCGATATCGACGGCGTGTTCGCGACCACCTCGCAAAGCAGGATGCCCACGCTCGCTCTTTGTGAGTATCTGGGCATCGGTCCCCGCCATCAGGACGCGACGAATATCGGCGGGTCGAGCTTCATGTCGATGGTGGCGCACGCGCATTTCGCCATCCAGACGGGTCTATGCGAAGTCGCACTGATTGCCTATGGAAGCACTCAGCGCAGCCGCGGCCGGGCGAGCGTCGCGCAGCCCGATTCGAACCCGCACGAAGATCCGTATCGCCCGGTTTACACCGCGAGTTCGTATGCGCTCGCGGCGTCGCGGCATATGCACGAATTTGGCACGACGCGTGAGCAACTCGCGAGCATCGCTGTATCGGCGCGTCAATGGGCGTTGTTGAACCCTTCGGCATGGGAGAAGGAGCCATTGACCATCGATGCCGTCCTGAATTCGCGCATGGTGAGCCACCCGTTGACGGTCAGGGATTGCTGTCTGGTCACGGATGGTGGAGGAGCGCTGATTCTGACATCCGCGCGACGGGCACTCGATCTGCGAGCGGCACCGGCATTCGTGCTCGGCGTCGGCGAAGATCTTGGCCACTACAACATCAGTTCGATGCAGGACCTTACCTCCACGGGAGCGGTGCGCTCGGGAGCGCAGGCGTACGCGATGGCCGGGCTTACTGCGTGCGACATGGACGTCGTCCAGCTCTATGACGCTTTCACGATCACGACGCTGCTTTTCCTCGAGGATCTTGGCTTCTGCAGGAAAGGCGAGGGCGGCGCTTTCGTGATGGACGGGAACATCGCGCCCGGCGGTACATTGCCGGTCAATACGAATGGTGGCGGTCTGTCGTATTGCCATCCTGGCATGTATGGCATTTTCGCGCTCATCGAGGCAGTCCGGCAAGTTCGCGGCGAAGCAGGAGCGCGGCAGATACCCGCCTGCGAGACGGCGCTCGCGCATGGGAATGGAGGCACATTGTCGAGCCAGAGCACAGTCATTCTGGGGAATGCGTCAACGCTCCATTGAACGAACACTACGCGCGTCGCACGAAGGCGCGCGAGAAGATAACAGCAACCAGCTTGCATGGATCGGAGTAAGCGCCAGGCGCCCGCTCTGGTCGACAGAGGAGACAATCATGGCTTCCACCCCCGTAGTCGCTTTAGAGTCGGACCGCGCCGTCTATCGAAAAATTGCCTGGCGGATCATTCCCTTTCTGCTTCTGTGCTATATGCTCGCGACGATCGACCGCTTCAACATCGGATTCGCCAAGCTTCAGTTTCTTCAGGATCTCGGTCTGAACGATGCTGTCTACGGGCTTGCAGCGGGCATCTTCTCTGTCGGTTATGTGTTATTCGAAGTGCCCAGCAATCTGTATCTCGACAAAACGGGCGTGCGCCGCACGTTGCTGCGAATCATGGTTTTGTGGGGTGTAGTTACCTGCCTTCTGATGTTCGCTCAGAACGCGACGCATTTATATGTTCTCCGATTTCTGCTCGGCGCGGCCGAAGCGGGCTTCTTCCCGGGCATTTTGCTGTATCTCACCTATTGGTTTCCGGATCGGTTGCGTGGCCGCATGACGAGTCTCTTCGTCGTCGCGGTTCCCGTCGGCGGCATCATCGCGGGCCCCCTGTCCGGGTGGATTATGGAACAGTTGCACGGCGTGGGCGGTTACAGGGGCTGGCAGTGGCTATTCCTGACCGAGGGAGCGCCTGCTATTCTTTGCGGAATCGCGGCCTACTTCTACCTGTCCGATGGTCCCGCCAGTGCAAACTGGTTGAACGATGATGAGAAGAATATTGTTCTCTCCGAGCTCGAGACTGAACGTGCGGCAAGAACGACGAAGAGCGGCTCATTCCAGGAAGCCTTGCGCGATCCGAAAGTGTACGTGCTCGCTTTTATTTACTTCGCGTACTTTTGCTCCCTGAACACACTGCTTCTGTGGACTCCGTCGGTTCTCAAATCCATGCCTGGCCAGACCGTTAGTTCGGTCGGCTGGACGAGCGGAGCGATTTCGCTCGTGTCGACTGTTGGAATGCTTCTGGTCGGATACAGCTCGGACAGGCATATGGAACGTCGCTGGCACATTGCGCTTTGCGGCTTCGCCGCGTCGGCGTCTTTCCTTTTGCTGCCGTTAGCCGCGCATCACCTGATGGCAACGGTCGTGCTGCTCGCCATTGCGTCCGTCGGCATATTCAGCGTACTCGGACTCTTCTGGACGATTCCGACCGGTTATCTGGGACGTGCAGCGGCCGCTGGCGGACTGGCGCTGATCACTTCTATCGGTTCGTTCGGCGGCGCAGTGAGTCCCGCGTTGATCGGACAGATCAAGGTCATGACCGGCAGCTTGTACATCGGGCTTGGCGTCATTGCAGTCGTGCTTGCCGTATCGATGCTTTCTCTGCTCGTTTGTGTCCCGAGGGCAACGCCAAGCCGGAGTGCGAGTCAGCAGCGCGCACGATGACTCGAGCAGGCAGACGAACGTACCCTGTGCATGGCGCCAAACGGCAGTTTTCGAGCCAGACTTTGTGAAGCCTTCAAGACTGCATAACGATGTGCAGATCGTAGATCGCGGCAGCGCCTGAGATCGCAATTGCGGCCGATTTGGCTTTGCCGAATCGGTGCACACCCGACGGTCCTTCAGGCGGGCGTCAAAGCAGATGGAACTTCCCGTAATAGAGCGAAGCGGACCTTCGAATGTCCGGGGGGGGGGGCGCCGGTCGAACGGCGGTTCCTGGCCGAACTGAGCCGTACCACCCGCCTTACCGGCCCGCGACCTCGCGCCACTTCCCGGCCGAACTGAGCCAGAGACTCGCCTCGCAGCATGAACAGAGTTGGCGGAGTCGGCTCGGTCGCAAGTTCGCCACCCTGCACTATCATGGTGGACTCGACGAGGGCGCACATGTGCACCTCGAAGCCAACCCGAATGACGCCCGCTGTTCACGAATCAGGATCTCATAGCCGACATGCGAGACGTGCCACACATCAAAAGCCGGTTGCTGATGGTCGCGGCATTCGCGCTCCCCGCGTTCGTGTTCATCAACGGCTGCAAGTCGACAGCGACGCAGGCCGTGACCGCGCCGGGGAAGGTCGCCACGGACGACGCTGCGCTCGCCGCCAGGGTGAAGCAGGCGCTCGTCGCAGACCCAGGGCTGAGATCCTTGCCGATCAGCGTCGCCACGTATCGAGGCGTCGTGCAGTTGTCAGGATACGTGGATGCAGAGGTACAGATTCAGCAAGCGCTTGCCGTGACGCGCGGCGTGGCGGGGGTGCAATCCGTGAGCAACGATCTACACCTGAGGCCGCAATAACGCGCGCTCGCCGGAAAACAGATGACGGACGAGACAGTGATGCCTGGGGTGCGCGCGACCAGCGGTTCCGTCAAAGGAACAGTGCGTCTGCGCCTTGACGGGCATTCCCCTGCGCTCTATCACGTTCGCCGGTTTCGGGCCGACCGTGATCGACCCACAACAGCCCGTTGACGCCCTTAGGAACGGACACTCGCGACGGGCAACGCGGGCTTAGATTTTCGGGGTAGAACAACCGATTAGTCGTGACATGCGCAAAGTTCGAACTCGTGGCCATCAGGGCTAACCAACACAATGCTCTTCATGGCTTCATTGTTTAGCCCGTCGAGAGCGACTGTTGCCCCAAAAGCCTTGGCGCGATCCAGAAATATATGCAAGGCGGATACGTCAAATTCGAACACAGGAACGCATCCGCTCCCGACGAACTCATCGCCAAAATCATTTAGCAGCAACCCGAAGCGGACTTCACCGAGCGAGAATTCGGTCCACTTATCCGACCTGCGGTTGGGCGCGCGTTCCAACAGGTTTTCCCAGAAAGCAGAACCGCGTTCCATGTCCGACACTTTCAAATAGGTGGTTCTAATCCGCATTGAAATGCTCCAAGAACGTTTTCGGAAAGACGAAACAGATAATAAAGCTTTCAAAAGTTTCACGTAAACAATTAATTGTCCACTATTTATGCACGAATATAGACTGACCGTTCGTGGCCGAGCATCGCCTCATGCGACTGGCATATCCCCAGCAATAGGCAGTTGCTTTCCCATCTCGAACGCACGAAGCTCATAGCCAAGTTCCTGATACAAATCGACCGCCTGTTCATTAAACGCCCAAACGGTCAGCCTCATGTCGTTGGCACCGTTTTTTCGCGCCCACTCTTCAGCAAGTTTCATCAGCGTGCTCCCGACGCCGCGTCCCCGCAGTCGTTCCAAAACAGCGACTGAGCCAATGCGGCCAACGGTCAACGGTTGCAACAGTGGACTTGTCGGCTGCATCACTTGAACGGTGATAAAGCCGACCGCCGTGCTGCCATGCTCGGCGAGAAACATGGCTCGATCTTCTCCCTGAAGGCTAGATAGCCAGTGCGGCTTGTCTCGAGCGAACTCTTCAGTGGCGTTTGCATAGACGTCAGGACGTGCCTGATGATGGATCGCGTTCAAGATTTGACCCAACTCGCAAATTTTCAAAATGTCGTCGATGGTTGCGCGGCGATAGCTTATCGAGTCGGTCATCTTCAGCTCTTGATGGTGGGGAAATAAAAAAAGGCGCCTTAAGCGCCTTGGTCGTTTGCACATGGAATGGACCGTGAGGTCGAATTCCTTGCTATGGACGTAACGACCCACGGCGCAGCGGATAGCGACCGTGATGATGGTGGTGAGCCTTGCTCGGGACGTTACGAAGTTCCATGCTGTCAATATTGGCACAAAAACAATTTCTGCGTGAGCACATTATTTTTTTGAGTGGCGGCTGTGTCTAACCGGGCATATCGGCCAGCAACGCCCATCGCTCGTGGTCGCGCCATTCGCCATTCGCCATTTATGCGGAGATAGCGAGGAGAAAAACCTTCCTGTTTAAAACCCAACCGCCGCACAAGTGCGATCGACGCGATATTCCCTGTTTGAATATTTGCCTCCACCCGATGCAATCCAAGTTCGCTGAAAGCATCATCACAGCTGCCCGTACCGCGTCCGTCATCAACCCTGCCCGGGCGAAGTTCGACATTCCGTAATACCCGAGATAGGCGCTGCGAAAAGCGCACATTACCATTTCGTTGATGTTCACCACACCGACAATTTGAATCGATGCTGCTTCACGCGCAATGAGGCCGACGTTCGACCCGGTGAGACCACCTGAAAACCAGTTTTCGAAGCCCGTTTGATCGGTAAAGGATGTGACCCAAGGCACGTGATAGTCCTGACTTGCTGAGTTTGCGGCGATCAAATCGGCGGCGTCGGCACGGATCACTCGGCTTAGCTGAATGCCACTCATGATGCTCCATCGTATAGGCGTGTGCAGGGCTTGAATTGTCGCCGATCCAACAGAGATGGATCAATCTCCGGAGTTGGCCGAACAGGGTCCGACAGGTTTCTCAGTCGTCCAGCTCAATGCGATAACGAAGAGTTTCCGCGAATCCATAGGCGGCGGTCTTTTTGAACCGGTCAATCAGGACACCACAGCATGCTGCGATCACCCGCTGTGAGGCTATATTTTCAGGATCAACCGTTAGTTCCACGTAGGGCAAGCCTTGCAGCCTCGCTTCGCCAAGCATCAAATTGAGCGCCTGCTTGGCGTAGCTGTTGCCTCGCTTCCACGGCACGACTGAGAAGCCGATATGTCCGAGCACATACGGCGGCAATTCGGCAGATCCAGCCTGCCAACGAAATCCGATCGCACCGCTAACATCGCCGTCCCAAATCCATCGGATGATGCTTGGAAGACGGGCAACGGTCGAGCCATCGGGCAAAGGAATCGGGCCGCCTGATGCGGTCGGATCATCCAGCCCGTCGACGAATGCCTCTGCGTTCAACTCGATAGCATTCAACTGTTCGCGCGCAGCGACCTCCTTACGAACATTGTCAGGTGACCATCCCGCCTCAAGGGCCGAAACGTAGCTTGCCAGCAACGCAGTCGTAGGCCTCAAGAGTTCGATCTCAGTCGTCATTTTCTTCGCCTCAGGAGGAATGATTGTCAACAGTTTAAGCGGCGGCGTCGAGTGTCTCAAAGTGGCCGGGTTGAGGCAGTGCCACCGGTAATTCGCTCGCCGGAGACCGGCCATTGAACAAGGGCGAACGAGCCCTTGGTTATTCAGATTGGACGGCGACCTCGACCGGCGGCTTGTGGCCGATCACTGCCTTATGCAAACGGCATGGATCTCCCGACCCTCGCAAGGCCGCGATCGGCAGCATACGTTTAGGTTTATTCGATGCCTGCCCTCGCGCACGGGCTCATGAGCGAACGACAACGCGTACGGGCAGGCGTTGAATAAACCTCGAGGAAGGAAACCGCGGAGTGGTCCGAGGCCGCGAATAACACGTCGGCCTTCATCTCGTCGACCACCCACAGAATTCGAATTCTGGGAAAACAGGTCTGTCAGCCTTGGGCGCGCACGCTCGACGCTGCCGATGCAAAGTCTTCACGGCGCTCGGCCCATTTCAGGATCGCATCCAGTGCCGGGCACAGCGCCTGGCCCCAATCGGTCAGGCGGTAGTCCACCTTCGGAGGCACCTGGTGATAGACCGTACGCGTCACAATGCCGTCCTCTTCGAGACGGCGCAGCTGCTGGGCGAGCATTTTTTGCGTGATGCCAGGGATCAGCCTCTCGAGGTCCGAAAAGCGCCGCACCTGACCACCGAAAAGGTGAAACAGGATCACCAGCTTCCAGCGTCCTTCGAGCAGCCTGAACGCGGCTTCAACGCCGATTGCGGCGGTCGCGGGAGTGTAGGCTTTTCGGTTGGACACGGCTTACTTACTTTTTAGTGCGTTCTTGCGATGTGGTAACTATAGCGCCATCATTGGGACGTGCAAACGTGACGTTCAGGAAAAGTCCATGAGCATCATCCTGCCGCCGCCAGTGGATGCTTATCTGAAGGCAGAAACCACCAGCGACACCGCTCCTCTTGAGAACTGCTTCGCTGCCGACGCCGTCGTGCGCGACGAGGGCCGCACTATCGAGGGGCTCGAAGCCATCCAGGGCTGGAAGAAAGACACCAAAGCCAGGTACCAGTACACCGTCGAACCGCTCGACTTGTCCCAGGATGGCGCCGCCGTGACGATGCGCGCCAGGCTCACGGGCGCCTTCCCCGGTAGCCCGGTCGAGCTGACCTACAGGTTTGTCCTGGCCGACGGCAAGATCGCGTCTCTGGAGATTCACTGATGAGCGCGGCACTCGAACTTCAGGACCTCCGGGCGCTTGTTACAGGCGGGACCAAAGGCATCGGTAAAGCCGTTGTCGCACACCTTTGCGAGGCGGGAGCGAACGTCCTCGCGACGGCACGTTCGCGTCCCGATGACCTTCCCGAAGAAAGATTCATCGGTGCGGACATCACGACGGCCGAGGGTTGTAAAACCATAGTCGACCCCGTGCTCGAACGGCTCGGCGGCGTCCAGGGAAGTCAGTCCGAAAGGCCGACGAACGACGCCCCTGGCCCAAATGACAGCGCGAAGGCCAATGGCCATCTAGCGGTGCATGAAGTCGTTGACGGTGAGCGACAGCCGCTCGTCTGGCCGCGCCAGTAACTGCCTTTGTGCGACCGCGACGATGCGGTTGCGGCCGTTCTCGAATGTCCTGAGTGTGCGCGCCGGGTCGGCGCCACGTGGTAGCCAGAAATGCTCTTCGAGTGCGTCACGCGCAACAGCGCCTTCGACCTCGCGGCCGCGGGTCGACAGCATGAAAACCACGGCGCGTCCGTCCGGCGAGACGGCGGGCGCGCGATCAGGAACTTCCATGACGCACCTCACGATATCATTCGCGGTTGTTGTATTTTGTACTGCGCCGCGCAGCGATAAATCTATCAGCAGTTGCAGGCAGCGCGATCGCCAGCGACGTAGCGATCCAGCGGCGGCCCGCCGCCCGTGATCGCCGGTCACAAGGCACCTGGTTTGATCTCCAGATTCGCCCCTTCTCGCTGCAAGCCGGGGTTTGGTTTTTGTGGTGTGAGCCGTCGAAATAGACGGTTAGTTGCGAATCTGCAATTGTTAATCTTCGCGAATGGTGAGCTTTTCCGGGAGTAATCCAGGTGCACAAAACGGAGCATCGAGCCCAGGCGCTCAATGCGCGAATCGTTGCACCGCTGCGTTGGGAGTTAAAAGAATTCTGGCGTCGCAGTTCACGCATTTCCGGCCAGTAACTGCCCGTCTGCACCGGTCAACGAGGAAGCATCCGTTCCGGCTCGACCGCATCCCAGGACAGTCACCACGAATGCGCTCCCTACCCGGCATGTCAGTTAGCCTGCGACGGGCAATGCCGCGTGCTGACGGGCAGCGCCGCGCATGTTGAGGCTCAGGCTCGACCCTCGGTAGCGTGACTCAACAGGAAAAGCAGAATGTGACCGGGAACTCACAATTTTAACTAAAAAGTTCACGAAAAGTGATCACTTTAATTATGTCAAATAAAGAGGTCATGAACTGACGGAGCATGCGGTCGAACGCCGCACGCACGGCCGCATATCCGGCCCTCTGTTCACCTGACGCCGGCCACCGTTCATAGTCCATGCGCCGGAAAGCTAGCGTAGCAGTCCCGCGACGCCGGCCGCCTCGTAATGCCGCACCACTTTGGCAAAATTTGCCAAAGCGTGCTAGAGTGGTTTCATGACCACTATGAACATTTCCCTACCGGATTCGCTAAAGGACTACGTCGACGAACAGGTTGGCGAGGGCAGCTACGGCACGAGTAGCGAGTACGTCCGCGAACTGATCCGAAAAGATCAGGATCGCAAGCGTCTACGCGCAATAATCGTGCAAGGCGCGACGTCCGGCCTCGCCGCCCCTGTTGACGCCGACTACTTCGCATCGCTGCGCGCTCGCGTGCGTACTTCTCGCAAATGACGGCTAAGCCCGTCATACCGACAAGGCTGGCCAGGCAGGACGTAGAGGACGAGGTGACGCACTACCTCGTAGACGCAGGCTCGGAGCAGGCCGCGCTCGGATTCATCACGGAGATCGAGCAGGCATACGAGCGTCTCTCCAAGCACCCGAACATCGGGTCTCCCCGTTACGCGTACGAGCTGGATATCCCAGGCCTGCGGTCGTGGCCACTTGATCGCTATCCGCACCTGATCTTCTATATTGAGCGCAAGGCTCATGTGGAAGTTTGGCGCGTGCTCAACGGCAAGCGTGATATTCCGGCTTGGCTGGAGAGCAACGACGATGAGACTCATTGACAGCCTCTGCACGGCACCAGGCCCGTGAGTAGCCTTCACGCACTTCCCACCTTTGACCGCCCCATTGCGCACGGCCATTGTATCTAACCGGCAGTGCCGATACTCACAAACTAATCGCGCTGTACTGGAAGATCGACCTCAACATCGTCGACAGGCAGCTGATACGGGCTGCGTTGTCGATCAGCCTTCCCCGCCATGCGCAGATTGTCACCGCGCAACTTGGAGGCACGGTCGAATCCAGAATTTGTGCAGCAGCCTGCTGCACAAATTGATAACCCATTCGTCTTAATACGCATAGGATTGCGAACTAACCTTTGATCATTCCTTTTATGTCAAATTGATAGTCGAGCTGCGGCCGCTATTGGTTAGCCGTTGGTTCAAGTAATTTTGTTCCCAGCTCCTTGGGCGAGCAAAAAACGAGGCTGCTCAGCGTACGGCGAAATGTTCGCGGGCGAATCCGGGGGTGGCGACACACTGGTAGCGCATCTGTCCGACCGGCTCCGCCACGATACGATCGACAACCGGTTCCGGTTGCGTGGACAGAAAGCCCTTGACGTCGCCGCGCGCAGTGCCTCGAGCGTATGGTCCTGATCGTCCACGACGATCCCGAGCGCCACATGGTGTCGCGCCAGCTCGCGCGTGACCGGCTCAAACCAGGTGGCAAGCGAATCGGCGTTGACGGCAAGGGCCAGCGCTGTTGTCGACGTCCTCCCCGGCGTGACACGCCGGAGCAGGTCATCTTCCTGCAGCCGGACTGCCATGAAATGACGAAACACGTCTTCGCCCGCTTTCGTCGGCATCACCGTCGGTTCGCGAATCAGCAGCAGCGCCCCGATCGACTGTTCGAGCCGTTTGACACGTCGAGTCGCTGCAGCAGAGGAGATATTCAGCGCGACCGCCGCTTGTGTGAAACTGCGATGTTCGACCACCGCGCCAAATGTCTCCAGCTCGATCATGTTCAACATCGCGCCCACTTTCATGAAAACCCTTTCATGCACGTTCCGCACCAATGTCTGATGCAGAATGACCTGAATAGAGATAGCCCTGGAGGCACGTGGCCCCGCACTCCCGCGCCTGTTGCGCGTCGTCCTCAGTCTCGATGCCTTCGACGATGACGCTCGCCGCGTAAGCCTTCGCGAACAGGATAAGCGGACGCAGACCCAGGGGACTTCGGGTGCCGCCTTCCTGTCTCAGGCAACGCAGATCGATCTTGACGATATCGACGCCAAGCCCGATCAGGGCGATCAGATTGTTGTGGCTTTCCCCAGGTCATCCAGTGCGATCTGGCAGCCCAGCGCCTGGAACGTCCTGACGAAGTTCCGTGCCTCTGTCGTCGAAGTCATTGCGGCTGTTTCCGTGATCTCGATCGTCAGCCTCGAAGCAAGGCATCTGTCTGCATGCAACTGTGAGACGATGGAGGTCCACCACGCATCGAGTGTGGCGCTATGCGCGGACACATTACAGCCGAGCCGGAGCGCAGGATTGCGGCGCAATGCGGCGATCGTCGCGTCGACGACCCATTCGTCAAGCCGCCTCACCATCCCCAGGCGCTCAACGGCCCCCACGAGACTGCCGATACGGATGCGCTGGCCGTTCCTTATCTCGCAAAGCAGTACCTCGTAGTACGTCACATCTTGCGAATCACCGGCGGCGCAAACGGGTTCCCGATCGAAATCGAGCCTTTTCTCCTCCAGTGCCGCGAAGACGGTAGCGGCTACCACCATATCGGCCTTGTAACGCTCACACCAGTGATGACCCGCAGTTGCCAGGTTTGCCGCATCGATGAAATCCTGGTCGAAGATAAAAACGATATGCGCACCGGTTGTTGCAACGGTAGCCCTCCCTGATCGTGAGAGCGCCAGGGCCCGCTCATAGACGGCATGCCGCACGCCAAGTGCAATCGACTCGCCATACACCTGCTCGATCTCGCGCAGATTTACGATCGTGGCGACGACGCAGAGCTCCCCGACCGATCCGGCAGGCTCCGCCGGCGCGTCGATTCGCGTGGACATCGGCCACTGGTAAGAACGTGGACGATCTTCCGTCTTTCGGTGATCATCGAAACTCTCCTTCCACGCGTCGCACTTGCTATCACCGGTCTCCTGCCTGGCAAGGCGACCCGGTACTAATCCGGACAGTTCATGAGCAGGATTTTCGGGCGGCGCCATAATCACCCCGGCATGCTAAACGTCCACACGTATTTTTTACTGCGCGCCGCGGAACCACGCGAGGCGCGGAACACGCATTCACCGGTTCCCGGCCGGCACGAGTTCGATGATCCGCAGCGAACTGACCACGCAACCACGAATCAGGACGTGGCAAAACTGAGCACATCAACGACGTTCACCCACAGCACACGAAGAAAGTCCCTGGCGCATTGCCGGTGGCGCCGACCGTGCTCCGAGTGTTCAGCCTGACGTTTTGTTTCACCGTCAGCCTCGGGCATACGAAACTTCAGCGATGCGCATGGCAGGTCTCTCTGGATCGGGTGGGAAAATGCACCATTTTCCGTTTCGGTGTCGAAAAAAGAACATCGCCTTTGGCCCGCTTCCGTTGTCTGCGACGACGCAAACGTAACGTCCCGAGCTGGATCGTCCGTAATGGCTGACTCGAAATCCTCTCTTCGGGTCGGGTGCCAACCAGTCCTCCACCATATTTCTCAACGACATTCCGACAATCGTCATAACTTCCTCATCGTTTTTGAAGGTTACGGTACGGCGATCTTGACGATCGAAGGTAGTGACCGGCTCGATGCAACGCGTGATTGACAGACCCCGAGCACCTACGTTTACTTCGGACTTGCCTTTTCGCGCTTCCGCGGCAAATCGGTACAGACGCCTTCGTACAACTCGGCGGCCATCCCGATCGATTCGCCAAGCGTCGGATGCGGATGAATTGTCCCGCCGATATCCGTTGCGTCCGCACCCATTTCCACGGCCAGACAGACTTCGCTGATCAGATCGCCCGCATTCAGACCGACGATCCCGCCGCCGATCACGCGATGCGTTTCCTCATCGAACAGCAGTTTCGTGAAGCCTTCGTCGCGGCCATTGGCGATCGCGCGGCCCGACGCGGCCCACGGGAACACCGCTTTGCCGTACTTGATGCCTTCCGTCTTCAACTGGTCTTCGGTCTTGCCGGCCCACGCCACTTCCGGATCGGTGTAGGCCACCGACGGAATCTGCAGCGCGTCGAAGTACGCCTTCTCGCCGTGCGCGACCTCGGCGGCGACGTGAGCTTCGTGCACCGCCTTGTGCGCGAGCATCGGCTGACCGACGATATCGCCGATTGCGAAGATGTGCGGCACGTTCGTGCGCATCTGCTTGTCGACGTCGATAAAGCCTCGATCCGTCACCGCAACGCCGGCCTTGTCCGCGCCGATCTTCTTGCCGTTCGGCGAGCGGCCGACGGCAACCAGCACCAGGTCATAGCGTTGCGCTTCGGCCGGAGCCTTCTCGCCTTCGAACGACACATAGATGCCGTCGTCTTTCGCTTCCGCCGCGATGGTCTTGGTCTTCAGCATGACGTTCGCAAAACGCTTGCTGTTGTACTTCTCCCAGACCTTGACCAGATCGCGGTCCGCGCCGGCCATCAGGCCGTCGAGCATTTCGACCACCTCGATCTGCGCGCCGAGCGTCGCATACACGGTCGCCATTTCCAGCCCGATGATGCCGCCGCCGATCACCAGCATGCGCTGCGGAATCTGGCGCAGTTCGAGCGCGCCGGTCGAATCGACCACACGCGGATCTTCCGCAATGAACGGCAGCTTCACCGCTTCCGAACCCGCGGCGATGATCGCCTGGTTGAACTTGACGACCTTCTTGCCGCCTTCGGTCTGCACTTCCATGTGGTATGGGTCGACGAACGCGCCGGTGCCCGTCACCACTTCGACCTTGCGCATCTTGGCCACGCCGGCGAGACCGCCAGTCAGCTTCTTGACGACGCCCGACTTGAAGTCGCGCAGCTTGTCGAGATCGATCTGCGGCTTGCCGAACGTGATGCCGTGCGCGCCGAGCGCTTCGGCTTCGTCGATCATGAGCGCGGTATGCAACAGCGCTTTCGACGGAATACAGCCGACGTTCAGACACACGCCGCCGAGCGTTGCATAACGCTCGACCAGCACCGTCTTCATGCCGAGGTCGGCCGAGGGGAACGCGGCCGAATAGCCGCCGGGGCCCGAACCGAGCACGAGCATGTCGCACTCGATATCCGCATTGCCGGAGAAGCTGCCTGCTTGCGGAGCCGCGCATGCGGTGGTGCTCGCCGGAAATGCTCCCGCGACAGACGCCTCGTGCGCCCTAACGTTTGTAGCTTCTAGCAGAACAATCAGCGTACCTTCCGAAACTTTATCGCCAACCTTCACTTTCACTTCTTTAACCGTCCCGGCTTCCGCGCTCGGCACATCCATCGTCGCCTTGTCCGACTCCAGCGTGACGAGCGATTGCTCCTTCCGGACCGTGTCACCCGTTTTGACCAGTACCTCGATGACGGGAATATCGCTGAAATCGCCGATATCAGGTACTTTGACTTCAATGAGAGTCATGAACAATCCACCTCTCGTTCAAAGAATCACGCGACGGAAATCGCTAAGCAGCGTCGCCAGAAACGCATTGAAACGCCCAGCTTCCGCCCCGTCGATGACTCGGTGATCCCAGGATAACGACAGTGGCAGCGTGAGACGCGGCACGAACTGCTTGCCGTCCCAAACCGGCTTCATGGCGCCGCGCGACAAGCCGAGAATCGCGACTTCGGGCGCGTTGATGATCGGCGTGAAGTTGGTGCCCCCAATGCCGCCCAGCGACGAAATCGAGAAGCAGCCACCCTGCATCTGATCCGGCTTCAGCTTGCCGTCGCGCGCGGCCTTCGACAGATCGGTCATTTCCTTCGCGATTTCGACCAGACCCTTCCTGTCCGCGTCGCGAATCACCGGAACCACCAGACCGTTCGGCGTATCGGCGGCAAAACCCACGTGGTAGTACTGCTTGAACACGAGGTTATCGCCGTCGAGGCTTGCGTTGAACGTCGGGAATTTCTTCAGGGCCGACACCACGGCCTTGATCACGAACGCCAGCATCGTGATCTTCACGCCGGCCTTTTCGTTTTCCTTGTTCAACTGCACGCGCAGCGCTTCGAGTTCGGTGATATCCGCTTCGTCGTTGTTCGTGACGTGCGGAATCATGACCCAGTTGCGATGCAGATTCGCGCCCGAAATCTTCTTGATGCGCGACAGCGGCTTCGGATCGATCGGACCGAACTTGGTGAAGTCGATCTTCGGCCACGGCAGCAGATTCAGCTCGCCGCCGCCTGCGGCCGCCGGCGCCGCTGCACCTGCGGGCGCAGCACGCTGGCCGGTCATCACGCCCTTGATGAAGGCGGTCACGTCGGCTTGCGTGATACGGCCCTTCGGCCCCGTGCCCTGCACTTGCGTCACGTCGACGCCGAGTTCGCGCGCAAACTTGCGCACGGACGGCGATGCATGACTCGAATGACGTGCGCCGCCTTCGCCGGCCGGAATCACCGGCGCCTGGGCGAGCGCGGACGGCGCCGCCGGAGCCGGCGACGGTGCAGCCGGCGCATCAAACGGTTTCTCTACCGGAGCCTTGGCGGCCGGAGCCGGCGCTGCTGCACCGCCTTCAGCTTCCACCACGACGATCACCGAGCCTTCCGACACGGTGTCGCCGACCTTGACCTTCACTTCCTTGACGACACCGGCGGCCGAGCTCGGCACGTCCATGGTCGCCTTGTCGGATTCGAGCGTCACCAGCGACTGCTCTTTCTCGACACGATCGCCTACCTTTACCGCGACTTCGATCACGGGAATGTCTTTGTAGTCGCCGATATCCGGCACCTTGACTTCCTGCAGGCCGCCGCCGCTTGCGGCCGGGGCAGCCACGGGCGCGCCAGCCGGTGTGCGCGCCGGGGCCCGGGCCGCGGCCGCCGCCGGTGCAGCAGCAGACGCCGGAGCCGGCGCAGCCGCGCTGCCTTCAGCGCCGTCCAGCACGACGATCAGCGAGCCTTCCGACACGTTGTCGCCGACCTTGACCTTCACTTCCTTGACCACGCCGGCGGCCGAACTCGGCACGTCCATGGTCGCCTTGTCGGATTCCAGTGTAACGAGCGATTGCTCTTTCTCGACGGTATCACCCGCCTTGACCAGCACCTCGATCACAGGAATGTCCTTGTAATCGCCGATGTCCGGCACCTTGATTTCTGTAACATGCACCTCAGTATTCTCCCAATGGCGGCTCAACGCGAGATCAACAATCTATTCACACTACGCCTCGTGAATGCGTCAGTGTTCGAGCAAACAGCAAGGCACCACCGCTTCGCGCAGTCCTGGCCAGACCGACCTATCGGTCAAGGTCGCCCGAATTCATCAGCATGTCGGTCAAGCCCGCGCCTGCTCGAACCATCGGCCAAACGTTCTCCGATGGATCAGTGGCAAAATCCATGAACACGGTACGGTGTTTCATGGCAAGTGCTTCGCGCAATACGGGCTCAACATCGCATGGGCGCTCGATGCGGAAACCAACGTGCCCATATGCGCGCGCAAGCGCCACGAAGTCAGGCAATGCGTCCATGTACGAATGCGAGTACCGGTCGCCGTAACTCACATGCTGCAGTTGCCGCACCATGCCCAGATAGCCATTGTTGAGCGAGACGATTTTGACCCCGAGGTCGTACTGCTTGCAGGTCGATAACTCTTGGATGCACATCTGGATTGACCCGTCGCCTGTCACTGCAACCACATCTGCATCCGGAAACGCACGTTTCACTCCCATGGCGTAAGGCAGTCCCACGCCCATCGTTCCCAGGCCGCCCGAGTTGATCCATCGACGAGGCTTGTTGAACCCGTAGAGCTGCGCGGCCCACATCTGATGCTGCCCTACGTCGGAGCAAATATAGGCATCCCCTCCAGTCGCTTCCCAGAGCCGTTGGATGACAAACTGCGGCTTGATTACGTCGGCGTCCGGTTCGTAGGCCAGGCAACGCTTCTCCCGCCAGGTCCATATCTGACGCCACCAGTCACTGCGATTTTCAGCATTGATACACTGCTCTTCGAGCAAGGTCAGAATCGCGTGCGCCGCAATCTTGACGTCCCCTACGATCGGAACATCAACCTGCACCCGCTTGTCGATGGTCGCGGGGTCGATATCAACATGAATAATCGTCCTTCGGTCGGACCGGAAGTCTCTGGTATTCCCAATGACCCGGTCATCGAATCTCGCACCAAGCGCAATCAACACATCGCAATGCTGCATCGCCATGTTGGCTTCGTACGTACCATGCAGTCCCGGCATCCCTAAGCATCTGCTGTCTGAGCCGGGAAACGCGCCGAGAGCCATCAACGTGTTTGTCACCGGTGAATCAACTCGATGCGCGAGTTCCGCGATTTCGTCGCTTGCACCGGAGGCGACCGCGCCGCCGCCCACCAAAATACACGGCCTGCGTGCGCGCGCGAGCGCCTGGGCCGCACGGCGCACCTGCCCGATATGAGGGTCCATACGCGGGCGATAGGATCGCAAGGAAACCGTTTCAGGGATGCACAATGGCGTCTTCGCCTGAAGTACGTCCTTGGGAATATCGACCAGTACAGGCCCGGGACGCCCGCTGCGGGCGATGTGAAACGCGCTCTTTAATGTCTTCGCAAGTTGTGAGACGTCCAGCACCAGAAAGTTGTGCTTCACGATCGACCGTGTGATCCCGACAGCATCACACTCCTGAAACGCATCGGTTCCTATAGAGAGTGTGGGAACGTTGCCGGAGATCACCACCATCGGAATCGAATCAAAATAGGCGGTAGCAATGCCCGTCACCGCGTTTGTCACGCCTGGCCCCGACGTCACCAGCGCAACACCCACCTTTCCCGTTGCACGCGAAAAG
>NZ_RBXG01000003.1:0-1330667 GCF_003634845.1 Paraburkholderia sp. RAU2J | reverse complement strand
GCCGGGATGGGCGTGGGACGCCGAGCCTGTATGCCGTCTTCGGCGACAAGCGGACGATATTCTTGCGCGTCCTTAAGGCGTATGCAGAACGGAAGGGCGCAAGAGCCGCGAAGGCACTCCTCTCGGCACAGAGTCTTCGCGACTCGATCGCGGGCTTTTTGAGGTACGCCGTCGAAAGTGCGACCGAGAAAGGGTCCGCCCGGGGCTGCCTTATGGTGTGCGTCGCGCCGCTTGTGAACGACGCTGAGGTTCAGCGGTTCCTGCAGAGCGCGGTCGCTGGCGGCACGGCGCTAGTGGAGCGCCGTTTCCGGGACGGGATCAGCGCGGGAGAAATTGCATCTGACTTTCCGTAGTCGCGCGCGCAACGCAAGTCACGGATTTTGCTCGTGGCCTGACCATGCGTGCGCAGATAGGCACGCCGCGCAAGACGCTCCTGAAAGATGCTGACGAAGCGGCCGACCTAGTGCTTTGCCGCGGCGTGGAAACGCGGGGTCAGAAAGTTGACGCCGACGTTAAGGGGCGTTGCGGAGCAGTAGGCTTTGGTAGTTGCCGCTCGCGCGCCCCTCAAACCCGATCAATCGTTTCCCGTTTCGGACAGGATGGATCACCTTGATTTGGAAATCGAAGCCTGTAAGCCAGTTGGCCCCAAGCGCGGTCCCTCTCGGGTGGCGATTCACGGCAGTATGAGTTGATCATGCCCTCTCGAAATCGTTGCGCGCAATCTCGGCAACTGGAAACCGCGCGGCATCGCACGGCTTGTCTGTGATAACTCCGAATCACCTCAAGATGCTGTTGGTCGTGCTGCAGAACGACTGCCGCGTCGTACACCTCCATCTGCCGCACAATGGTCTTCTTCGGCTTGACCTCGAAGTGCCAGTCGGAAGCTCCCCTACCAGGCAAATTCGTCACCTCAATCTTCGTTCAACGTCCGTTGTAGCGGCGCATGCTCGTGTCCGATGAGACTTCCAGGGTTCCGTGCAGGCGACTCCGAAGCGGCCCTTCACAACAGGCCGTTGTTGGCCGGGTTGAGGCGGTACCACCGGCAATTCGCTCGCCGGAAACCGGCCATTCAGCGAGGGCGGACGAGACCTTGGCTATTCAAATCGGATGGCGACCTCGACCGGCGGCTCGTGGCCGAGAGCACCAGTTCCGTGAACGTTCTACAGAGCTGACGTTGGAGTCGTCAATGCCAGCTTTCCGGCGAGGTGGCTGAACGCGTACTGCCGGCCACGAACGGACGGTCGTCGGCGAATACTGAATCGTCGACAATTTCGACGCGGCGAACAGCCAGTAGAATGTGGCGGATTACCCAGATACCCTTTCCCGCGTTCGCCTGGTTGGAAAAAGCAATGACTCATGTGATCCGCATCGTCCGATGGGAGGCGTTAAGCCCGGCCCAGAAAATCGTCGTTGAGAATTTGAAGATTTCCGATCGACAGATTGAGTATGCTGGGCCAACTCACCGCGCAGTCGAGGCTTGCATATCCGATCTGACTGGCGAAATCCAAGGCGCGGCTATCTTCCACATGGAAGTAATTGTAGGTTTTCTCGTTCTGAAGAGGCGAAGCGCCGCCCCCAGTTGGGCTTCAACGGGAGCCGCCGTCATTTCGGCCCTACGTATCGACTTACGCTTCCAAGGTCTAGGAATCGGAACGGCTGCGCTCCAGCGTCTGCCGGAATGGCTTTTGACCCACTGGCCCGACACCAAGTCCATTATGCTTTCCGTCGACGAAGAGAATGAGACCGGGCGCCGTTCGTATGCAAAAGCCGCTGGGTGGATCTGGGAACCCGGGACAAGGAAGAATCGGGTGGGTTCGCTATATGAAGCGCGACCTGCAAACGGTGTTTGCTGTCTCTGACTGAGCTTAGCGCAAGAACTCGCTTCGGCCACAACCGGTCACGCGGAAAGGCGGCGACAATTTTCGTTCGACGTATCCTTGAGGTTTGATGTTCCGACACTCAGGCCAACGATCCCGATAACAAAACCCGATGCAAGCACATCTCAGAATAGCCAGACCTGTCAGCGACCTTTCGCGGGTGGAAAGCATGTATTGCGCAGCGCTCAGCCTCATTGTGCTGGCGAAATTTCAAGACCATCAGGGCTTCGACGGGTTGATGCTCGGACGTTCCGGCATGGACTATCACTTCGAGTTCACACAGTGCCGTGAACATCCGGTAGCGCCAACACCAACACGTGAGGATTTGCTGTGTTTTACGCCCCGGATCGAGTTGAGTGGCAGTCGACTTGCGATCGTCTCGCCGAGAGCGGATTTGTTTGCGTGGCGTCGCTCAATCCTTATTGGGACGTGTCAGGTAAAACATTTGAGGATCACGACGGCTACCGAATCGTTTTGCAAAACTCGGCGTGGCCCTCATGATGCATGCGGATGCCGGCTCGATCGCTTTGCAGCAAGTCGAACGGTCGCGTGAGAGGCGAACTCGGGCCAATTTGGGACGTTCGACCCCGAAGCCTAGGTCGTTGACAATTGCCTTTCGGACGCCGCGCTTGCTCAGCGGGTGAACATCGCTGTCGTTGAGAATCGTCATGTTGTGCAGACAATCGAGTCAATAGCGATACGAGGAAATTCGCGTCGTCAAGAGTCCAGTTTGCGCGCGACCCGATCGCATCCGTTCTGATGCAGCGTCAGCTTTTCGGCGAACCCTTGATCGTCCATTTCGAAGGTGATCTGCGCGTCAATCAACTTCGCAAAAAATCGGTGTTCGGCCTCGGGATACAGCGCGATTCTCGATTGCCCGGTGCCTTGGGTGAAAAGTTGTCCATTATCGACCGTCACCGTCAGGATGAAGTCCGGACGCAGCCAGAAACGCCCTGCATAGGACCGCAGGCGGACAGGATCGACGTCGATCTCGTTTCGAATCTTGACCGGTTGCCGTAGGGGTTTTTCGGGTCTCAACAGATGCAGGCCAATGTCGCCGACGTCGAACGCCGCGTTCGCCAACACCACCACGC
This sequence comes from Paraburkholderia sp. RAU2J, assembly GCF_003634845.1. Taxonomy (NCBI): domain Bacteria; kingdom Pseudomonadati; phylum Pseudomonadota; class Betaproteobacteria; order Burkholderiales; family Burkholderiaceae; genus Paraburkholderia; species Paraburkholderia sp. RAU2J. The sequence goes on along the minus strand of NZ_RBXG01000003.1, from coordinate 1,327,696 downwards.
CTCGTGATGTGCGACGGTCGAACCCGATGAACGACCGGCAGCCCAGTGTTCCTCCCGTATGGCCGAACCATTGGGGTTCGCCATGTCTGCCGCCCACGCCCATTCCCCAGCACAGTGGAATGACCTGGTCGCCAAGCTGCCGACGTATGTCGAGCGTCTTGCCAATCGCCTTATCGAGTGCGGACGGCCGATGCCCCATCACGGCTTCGAGAAATTGCAATTGATCCTCTACCGTGGACACCAACGCCCCTGCCGCCAAATACCCGGCCGAGATCCATCCGTTGCGCGAAACGCAGGTCGAGGTCGTGACCCGGGATTCGCCTTCTTTCAATCTCGTCAGGCAGTTCGATGGCCGTATTCGCCAGTTGCAGCGGTGTGAGGATGCGAGCCCTCAGCACGGTTTCGTAATCCGCTCCTGCCCGGCATGCAAGCGCATAGCCCAGGAGGCCAACGCCGAGGTTCGAATACTCAAACTCCGAGCCGATGTCACGGGGCAGTTCATAGTGGGCCAGGAACGCGTAAAGGAGATCGATCGTGTAACCCGAGAACGGGTCGGGAGAGCCGTTCTCAGCCATGTTGTCGGGGTGACGGGCAACGCGGACGTATGCGTCGCAAGGTCATGCAGGGTGATAGACCTGCCATTGCGTTCTGGCACGGGCGGATTGCCCGGCAACAGACGCTGAACTGGCTCATCAAGCGCGACTTCGCCCGTCCCGATCATGTCCGCCAGCAGGATCGCCGTATAGACCTTCGTGACTGAACCGATTTCGAACGCAGTGTGTTGGTCGGGAATACGGGCGTCGTTCTGACTGAATCGGCCATAGCCGACGACGCGCCGCTCGCCGTCGCCGACCATCCCAACGACGATCGCTACGCCTTCGCGGCGCGTATCGATCCTGTCCGAAAGGATACGTCGGATTGCGTCGTCGTCTGGGAAGTGAGTGCGGGGCGTAAGGGGATCACAGGACGGCATTGGGTTCCTTTGGCGTAGACCAAAATTAATCGTGTCGCAGCTGAACTGGCGAAGGTGACAACTTGCGACCGCCCGGTCGTCAAAAGAAAGGCAAAACCTCAGTCGGCACTCGCTCGGCCTACGCGACGTAGATGGATCACTGGCCAGTTCGGGACCGCGCCCGCTCCCGTTGGTCGGGTGGCCATTATCGTGGCAAAGAATGCGGCCGCGGTCAGTCAATTCCGGTAAATCGATACCCCGGACGTAAATTTGCGCCGCCCAGGAGAATCCTAGCCTCTCAGGCACGGCGACAAACTCACCGGTCTAGCGGCGGTCAGTTTCTACGTAGGCCAGACGATCACGTTCAAGCAGGCCATACAGCGCGCTATCTGACACCTCATGGCCAACTATCCAGCGATCACGCAACAGCCCTTCACGGACAAACCCGAGCGCTCGAGAAGACGCGCGGAGGCTGAATTCCGCGGGTCGATATCTGCTTCGATCCGGTGTAAATTCAGCGCACGGAATGCATGCGACTAGTGTCCCGTTCTGTTGTTAACTAATCTATGTTCACGTAGCATGCTGGTATCAACGGAACGGGAGATACCAGCATGCCCATGGGACGACCGAAGGCCGACCTGGTATTGAGTGAAGATGAGCGCTCGCAACTGACTTCGATAGCGCGTTCGCGCTCGATTTCGGCGGCGCTGGTGACGCGTGCGCGCATCGTGCTGGCTGCTGCTGCCGGGGAACCCAACAGCGCAATTGCCCAGCGTCTTCAGATCACGCGTGCCACGTGGGCAAGTGGCGTATCCGGTTCCTGGAGCATCGCATCAACGGGCTGTATGACGAAGTGCGGCCCGGCAAGCCGCGCACGATTGACGATGAGCGGCTGGCTCAACTGATTCACAAGACCCTGCACACCAAGCCAGCGGATGGCTCCACGCACTGGAGCGTGCGCACGATCGCCGCCGAAACGGCTATCTCGCCGACGAGTGTGCACCGCTACTTCAGGCTGCTGGGCCTGCAACCGCATCGCAGCGAAAGCTTCAAGCTCTCGACCGATCAATTCTTCATCGAGAAACTGCGCGACGTGGTCGGCCTGTACCTGAGCCCACCGGAGAACGCGCTGGTACTGTGCGTGGACGAGAAGAGCCAGTGTCAGGCCCTCGAACGTACGCAACCCATGCTGCCGATGGGTTTCGGTTACGTCGAAGGCGTTACCCATGACTACGTTCGTCACGGCACCACCACGCTGTTCGCCGCCCTGAACGTACTCAACGGCGCAGTGCTCGCCACCTGCAAGCCGCGTCATCGGCATCAGGAGTTCCTGTCGTTTCTGCGCGAAATCGACAAGGCCGTACCGGCTGAACTCGACGTGCACTGCATCGTGGACAACTATGGCAGTCACAAGCATCCCAAGGTCAAGGCGTGGCTGGCAGCAAAGCCCCGCTGGCACATGCATTTCATTCCTACCTACAGTTCGTGGCTTAACCAGGTCGAACGCTTCTTTGCGCTGATCACCGACAAGGCCATCCGCAGGGGCTCGTTTGGCTCGGTCAAACAACTGATCAAGCGTATCGATCAGTTCGTTTCCACTACAACGAAAACTGCAAACCATTCATGTGGACCGCATCCGCTGATTCCATCCTCGAAAAGCTACACAGACTCTGTTCGCGAATCAGCGGAACGGGACACTAGCGCGGAAGCCGCCTCTCGCATAAATCCGTTTCCCCAATGCTTGCGCTTGAGACTAAAACCTATCTCCGCGCGTCGGCATTGCTCGTTCGCATTAAAGAGAGCGCAGTCGCCGAGCACTTCACCGGTCGCCTGCAATTCGACTACGCAGATGCAATCCTGGCTTACAACGGACGTCTTCAATTTACGTGCGACGCGATCCGTTGCCTGATCTAGCGATGTCATCGCTGGAAATGGAAGATAACGCATTGCCTCGGCGTCCGACCAGATTGCTAGCAGCGCTTGCGCGTCTTCATGACGAAGCGGCCGCAGAATGAGGCGCGCGGTAATTAAGGTGACCGGTTCAAAGCTTGGCATGTCGAAGTGGGGCATCGGGATAGATGACTCGAGCGAAGTATGTGAGCATGCGACGTGTCGGGGCAGTTAGCTGTCCCCACAGCCGTCTGCCGGCAACGCCGCGCTAACGCTTGGGCAGCCCATCGCCTTCGAGCGCGTCAGCGGGGATGGAGTCGTGGATGCGCGGCCACTCCAGCTCGACATGTGCATTCCAGTGGCGAAGCGCTTTGACACGACCTTCTTCGTCGACAACGAATTCGAACGTGATGTCCGGAAAATCGCTGCTGCGAAATTGCAGGCCTTTGAGTGGTTTGAGGACATCGGCGGGTTCGCCCGGATGAAACAACGAGATATCGCCGTCTCGGCTCAGCTTGACGCCGACCTTCCTGCCGAGAGGCGTTTCGTACGTGCCGACCAGTCTCGCGAGCACGTCCGCGTCGGGTCGCGTTGGAAGACGAACGAACACGGCTTCCGCCTGATCAAGCCATATCGCCGCTCGATCGATATCGCCGAGCATGCTCGTAAGGAATGAAACCGACCACGCGCCATTTGTCTCGTCATCAGCCGTATCGAAGCGGTCATAATGAAAATGGTTCAGAGGCAGATTGATCTGACGGAAGCGGAACTGAAGTTGGGTGCCGTCGGTTGTAATATCAGCGGCCCGTATGCCGGATGCTCATACGAGCCGACGTAATCCGTGAGATCGTGTGACGGGTGCGTGTTCGGAACGGCACGCGGCACGGCGCGTTCTCGCGCTTCGCGCATTGTGGCCTTTGCCTTCCTGCGAAAGTCGTGCAAGCGCGCCGTCCAGTCGGTCTCTTTGAGACCAAGCACGCGACTATAGATGTCGAAGCCAATCGCATTGCTTAGCGGGGCGCAATGGTCGCCAATCACGAACACAGAGACACCAACCTTTTCTGTCGAGAGATATGACACCTGTGAATGAAACGCGCGCAGGGTACCGCCATGACTCGTCAACAGATGGCCTCGAAACGCGGCCGTCATGCGTCCCATGCCATAGATGCCGTTAAGGTCAGTTTTGAAGCCGAACACGTCGCTCATTTCGTTTGGCCACGGCAAGCCCGGAGCGAGCGTCGCCTTTAGCACGCTCGCTGGTATCACCTGCTTGCCGTCGATCAGGCCGTCGTTCATCAGCATGATCGACCAGCGCGCGATGTCGTCGAGGCTAGCGACGATGCTGCCCGCCGGACTGCACTCGTCATCTTTGGGCGACGGTGGTTGCCAAAATTCATCGCTGCTGCGTCGTTCGGAGCAAGGTAACGCGTAGTCTCCCTGAGCATCGGCTTTTGCGTCGCCATACGTGAACAAGGTGCGTTGCATACCAAGTGGCACCAGAATCTCGTCGCTGATGAATTGTTGCCATGGCTTACCGCTTATCAGCTTGATGATATGACCAACCGCTTCGTACATCATGTTGTTATAGATGAGCCGCGAACGGAGCGGAGCAATCGGCTTCATGAAGCGGATGCGTTCGAAAAGGTCTTTCGTCGAGTAGTCTGATTCGTACCAGATCATGTCATAACGCGGCACACCGGTTTTGTGCCCCAGCATGTCGCGTAACGTGACTGCCGCATCAAGTGACTGGTCGTAAAACCGCAGACTGGGTACTGCATTACGATCGGTTCATCGAAGCTCAGCAGGCACGTTCAACCAGCAAACCTGCGGCGACAGCGGTAAATAGTTTCGTATTCGACGCGATTGGAAACAGCGTCGAGGAAGTAAATGGCCGCGCGTTCACAACGTCTCGATGGCCGTACCCCTGCGTCAGCACGACCCCTCGTTCCTGACTATGCTCACACCGACTCCGGCACGTGCCAGTCGCGCACGAGAGTTTCCATATACCTATCGAAATCGCTAATCTAGTTTGCTCGAATCGCTCGACATAGAGTCTTCCTTCTAATTAAATGTGGATCGTAAGAAAAGCCGAATGTATCGAGAGCAGCGTGACGGAGGCGTGGTGGCTGGTGATTTAGCGAGAAAAATAAAGCAGCGGCGGAATCGCGAACAAAGTCGCCTGAATAAGGATCAGGTGATTGAGCGCTTCGCGGTCGGGGCCGACGTGAAATTGGCCACGGTGAATACTGAAAGGCACGATATGAAACTCGAAAGGCCGTTCAGAGTCGATTCATGCACCTTGCATACGCCGCTATCGGCAAACGACCGCACATGGATCAGTGGGGTTCGGCCAATTTGAGACGCTCGAATTGGCAAGAATCTTGAAGCGTTATTGAATCGGTGGCTGAACAGGCCAAAGCGGTTAATATGCGACTTCTTCGACCGCAAGGAATTCAACTTGAATATAGTAAAGCGCGTTATGCTTCGGTTTTTGAGGACGGTTTCTCTGGCTTCTTGGCAATACTGGCACTGCACCACAATGGCTCGATCGAAACAGAGACCTTGAATGACAGTTCGCCTCAGACGGTGTGGACGATGCTCACGGCGACCGACGACTACCCATCGTGGATCCGAGATTTCGACTACGCGGACAGCTTCGTGACAGTAGCGTCATCGAGTTGTTGAGGGGACGGGCCATACCCAATGGCGTTTCATCCAGATATTGCGGTGCAGGCTATTCGAGAATTGAGTTGGAAAGGTACGTTTGGTGTCCCGGCATTTTTGACGGCGAGCACCGCTTCATTCTCGAAATCGTAGGCAGTAAAACGCGTTTTATCCCAGGCTGAAGAACTCACCGGCATTCTTGCTGGCACCTGACTCGAAGCGTCTAGGACACGATTACTAGCATGCATGCGATGAATACGCATTGAAAAGCGAGCCGAGCTAGCGTCTCGTCAACCGCCAAAATAGTCGGTTGGAGCATTTGGACACTCCTGCTGATGTGCCGAATGGCGCTGATGAAACGGCGCTGACCGTTCGGGTCGTCCTATGCCACATGATCAGGCAGGGCGCGGCCAGTTTGAGACACTCGAACCTAAGGCCTAGATTGCTGACAATCGATGCCCGCCAAGGCGCAAATGCACTGTTCCTTGACGAAACCGCTGGTCGCGCGCAGCCCAGCATCGCGTCTCGTCCGTCATCTGTTTTCCGGCCAGCGGCGTTATCGCGGCCTGAGGTGTAGATCGTTGCTCACGGATTGCACCCCCGCCACGCCACGCGTCACGGCAAGCGCTTGCTGAATCTGTACCTCTGCATCCACGTATCCTGACAACTGCACGACGCCTCGATATGTGGCCACGCTTATCGGCAAGAATCTCAGCCCAGGGTCTCGACGAGCGCCTGCTTCACACTGCCGGCGAGCGCAGCGTCGTCAGTGGCAGGATTCCCCGGCACGGTCATGGCCTGCATCGCTGTCGACTTGCAGCCGTTGATGAACACGAACGCGGGGAGCGCGAATGCCGCGACCATCAGCAATTGGCTTTTGATGTGTGGCACGTCTCGCATGTCGGCTATGACATCCTGATTCGAGAACAGTGGGCGTCATTCGGGTTGGCTTCGAGGTACAAATTCCGCCCTCGTGGAGTCCACCATGATAGCGCAGGGTGGCGAACTTGCGACCGAGCCGACTGCGCCGACTCTGTATCCTGCGAGGCGAGTCTTTGGCTCAGTTCGGCCATTTCCCGGCGCTCGACGCGAGACCAAGGATCACCGACAATCAACCAAATCACTCGGTGGGCACGCGACGAAGCGATGGACGCAATACCTGAAAAACGCTACTCAGAGATTCTGGCGGCGATAGCCCCGACCTTCCTTGATCACGATGTGGCAAAAGGTCGAAGGCTTTCCACGCCGTTTCTCGTGAACGGACCGAAAGATCCTGAAGCGCGGCGCATCATGGTTATTGGAAGGGAGTATGGTGGGAACGGCTGGAACGTCGCGCACCAGGGTGACGGGCCGAACGCGTACGTAACGAAGGCGCTTACTCGGCATCGAGATTTCTTCGACAAAGCCATGGCGAAGGAAGGTCGGGACAGGGGGGACACCTTCTTCAACTTCATGCGCGCTTTGGCGAGGAGCATCGGTACTGAGGGAGGACTTATCTACTCCAACCTGCTCTGCTTGGATTCTGGTGGGAAATCTCCCCGCACCTCGGAACACTTTCCACTCATCAAGCGCCTTTCCAAGCAGCTACTGGATGTGCAGCTCGATCACTTCAAGCCAGACGTAGTTATATTCGCGAACGGGATGGACACAGTCGGTATCAGGCGCGAATTCTTCCGATCGACGGAGACGGAAAGGTTTGTGTGAGCCTTCGAAATTGGGAAGAAAGAGGTATATCGAAGAATCAGCTTTGGGAATTCGAACTCCATGGAAAGTTTCTGTGCTATAGGATTCAACATCCGTCAGCTAGGTCGAATGCTGCTAAAGGCGGCTCGGAAGCAGCTAGTGGAAGTCCTTTCCGAGACGATACCGGCGAAAGCAGCTAGTTACCGCGATAGCGGCCGGCGCGGACGGTTTGTAGTGGTCTAATTTCCTCGACAGGTCGATAGGGGGACAATCCGGAATCGACGAGGAAAAAGAGCAGGATGACAAGAAGGCGCCGACAATTTGACACCAGCTTCAAGCTGGAAGTGGTACGGATGGTACGGGACCAGGGGTTATCGGTCAGCGAAGTCTGCCGGTCGATGGACCTGTTGAGACAGCCGTGCGGCGCTGGGTGGCCCAGTACGACGCAGAGCGTGCGGGCGGCCCCGGCGAGGGCAAGCCGTTGACGGCGGAACAGCAGCGCATCCGGCAACTTGAAGCGGAGAACCGGCAATTGCGCGAGGACAATGCGCTGCTAAAAAAAGCGTCGGCCTTCTTTGCCCGGGAACTGAAGTGAGTTACCGCGTGGTAACTCACTTGCAACAGGAGGCCGTATCGGTCAGTCACGCCTGCCGGGTGTTGGAGGTGAGTCGCTCTGGCTACTATGCGCACCAGCGCGCTAAGCCGAGTGCAAAGAGTCTGCAGGAGCGGACCCACGTCAAGGCAGCATTCGTCGCCAGTGGCGCGAGCTATGGCAGCCGCCGTGTGATGCATGCGCTGCGGGAGCATGGGCTGCATATTGGTCGCTACCGGGTGCGGACGCTGATGCGCGAAGCGGGCCTGCGCACGAGCTGGAAGCGCAAGTTCGTCTCGACGACCGACAGCAGGCATACGCTACCTGTCGCGGAGAACGTGCTCGACCGGAAATTTGAGGTCGCCGAGCCCAACCGCGCGTGGGTTTCGGACATCACGTATATCCGCACGGCGCAAGGCTGGCTGTATCTGGCGGTCGTACTGGGACCTGTACTCACGCAAGGTGGTCGGCTGGTCCATGGCGCCGACCATGCCGGCCCGCACTGGTCATTTCGGCACTGACCATGGCGCTGCAGCAGCGTCGGCCAGCGTCAGGCCTGCTCCTGCATTCGGACCGGGGCAGCCAGTACGCGAGCGATGAATACCAGGCCTTGCTCAAGCAGCATCACGTGGTTTGCAGTATGAGCCGCAAAGGAAATTGCTGGGACAATTCGGTAATGGAGCGGTTCTTCCTGAACCTGAAAATGGAGCGCGTGTGGCAGCGTCAGTACGCCAACCACGATGAAGCACGGCGCGACATCAACCAGTACATCGTCGGTTTTTACAACGCAGTACGCTTGCATTCGACTTTGGGCTATCTGTCGCCCGTTGCCTACGAGGCAAAACCGACAGTAAAAGAACCTATCAGCCTGTCCGAAATAACTTGATCACTACACCCAGCCTCAATTGGAAGCCGCCGCAGCACCCACACCACCCGCTCCGGCCGTCTTCACAGCCGCTGCTTCCCCCGGATGCTGAATAGCATAAATCTCCCGATTCCGGGCAATCGTCGCCTCACTAGGCGGATAGTCATCCTTAGGCGCCGGCACGAGCCCTTCAGCCTGGGCCTGCTGCAACTGGGCCAGCACTTCAGCCCGCGTCAACCCTGGCGAATTAGACTGAGCAAAAGCAGTCGACCCAATCGACAAACCAAGCGCGGCAACAGCAACAGCCAAAGCGGTAAAACGTTTCATGATGTCTCTCCGAATATGTGCAAGAAATGAGTGGCCTGAACCACGCTTCCCATTCTTGTCATTTCAGCTGTCGGAGCACTGACCTTCGGATTACCGTTTTGTTATCTACGCACCGCGCCTGAATCAGAACAGAAAACCCAAACTCCAGATAACAGAACGGTAATCTATCCGACCACCGCCGGTAAGCGCCACCCCCACACACTCCTGACTCACGAAGAAGCCCGCGTCCCGCGCCGCCAGGCGTTGAAACAAACCGTGCGCTTCCCTCTGCCTCTTTTCAGGAAACCGTCATGTGGATCGTCAAGCTCGCGCTGCGCCGCCCATATACATTCGTGGTTTCTTGCGGTGTTGATTTTTATCGTCGGCCCGCTCGCGATACTGCGTACACCCACCGATATCTTTCCGAACATCGACATCCGGTGGTCAGCATCGTCTGGACGTATAACGGCTTTTCCGCACAGGACATGGCTAACCGCATCACGTCGAACTACGAGCGCGCGCTGACCTCCGACGTCGACGATATCGAGCATATCGAGTCGCAATCGCTGAAACGGCGTCTCGGTAGTGAAGATCTTTTTTCACCCGGGCGCTGACATCAATCGCGCGATTGCCGAGGCGGCTCCAATTCGGCTTCGATCCTGCGCGTGCTGCCGCCCGGCACGTTGCCGCCGAACATCATCACGTACAACGCGTCGACGGTGCCAATCCTGCAACTTGGGCTTCTCCAGCGACACGCTGTCCGAACAGCAGCTCTATGATCTCGGCAACAGCCAGATCCGCACGCAACTGGCGACGGTGCAAGGTGCGTCGGTGCCGCTGCCGTTCGGCGGCAAGGTGCGGCAGATCATGGTCGATATCGATCCGCGCGCGCTGCAGGCAAAAGGGCCTGTCACCACTCGACGTGGTCAACGCCGTCAACGCGCAGAACCTGATTCTTCCGGGCGGCACCGCCAAAATCGGCACGAAGGAATACAACGTGCAGATGAATGGCAGCACTGACACGGTGGCCGCGCTGAACGACCTGCCGATCAAGACGGTAGCCGGCGGCGTGGTGTATGTGCGCGACGTTGCCCATGTGCGCGACGGCTATGCGCCGCAAACCAACATCGTGCGCAGCGACGGCAAACGCGCGGCGCTCCTCACCATCGAAAAATCCGGCAGCACGTCCACCTTGACCATCATCCAGCAGGTCAAGACGATGCTGCCGCATATCGCGGCGGGTTTGCCGAGCGCGCTGCATATCACCGCGCTGTCCGATCAATCGGTGTTCGTGAAGTCTGCCGTAGTGGGTGTGGCGCGCGAGGCCGTGATCGCCGCGGCCCTGACCGCGGTGATGATCCTGCTGTTTCTCGGCAGCTGGCGCGCAACGTTGATCATCGTAGTGTCGATTCCGCTCGCGGTGCTGACCTCACTGATCGCACTTTCCGCGCTCGGCCAGACCATCAACATCATGACGCTTGGCGGGCTCGCTCTAGCGGTGGGTATTCTCGTCGACGACGCCACCGTCGCGATCGAGAACATTACGCACCATCTGGAGAACGGCGAGCCACTGCACGACGCGATTCTGAACGGCTCGGGCGAAATCGCGGTACCGACGTTCGTCTCGACACTGTCCATCTGCATCGTGTTCGTGCCGATGTTTCTACTCTCCGGCGTGGCGCGCTATCTGTTCGTGCCGCTCGCCGAGGCGGTGGTGTTCGCGATGATCGCATCGTATTTCTTCTCGCGTACGCTGGTGCCGACCCTCGCGATGTATCTGATGCGTGCGCGCAGTAACGCGCCTGTCACGGGCAACGGACCGATTGCGCGCCTGATCCGCTTCCAGGCAGCCTTCGAACATCGCTTCGAGAAGTTGCGCGAACGCTATCGCGGCGTGCTTGCGTCGGCTATCGCTAGCCCGCGCCGTTTCATTGCGATCTTTCTGCTGCTGTGTATCGGCTCGCTCGTCCTGGTGCCATTCTCCGGCCGCGATTTCTTCCCCGCTGTCGATACAGGGGAAATCCGCCTGCACCTGCGTGCGCCAACTGGCACGCGTATCGAAGACACCGCGCGCATCACCGATGAAGTCGAGGCCCGTATGCGCAGCGTGATCCCGAAGCCGGAACTCGCGGCCATGCTCGACAATATCGGCGTGCCGGTGAGCGGTATCAACCTGACCTACGATTCCTCCGACCCGATCGGCCCCGAAGACGCCGACGTGATGATCACACTCGCAGCCGGACACAAGCCCACCGCTGCCTATGTGGCGACGCTGCGCACCACGCTCTTCAAGGATTTCCCCGGCGTTACGTTCGCCTTCCTGCCCGCCGATATCGTCAGTCAGATTCTCAACTTTGGCTTGCCTGCGCCAATCGATATCCAGATCGTCGGCAACAAGCTCGATGCCAATCGCGTCGTGGCGAACCGTTTGCTTGCTCAACTGCGCGGTGTACGCGGCCTCGTCGATGCACGCATCCAGCAACCGGGCGACGAACCCGCGATCAACGTCAATGTCGACCGTACGCGAGCAATTCAGGCCGGCCTGTTGCAACGTGACGTGTCGCAGAACCTGCTGATCGCGCTCTCAGGCAGCTCGCAGACCACGCCGAATTTCTGGCTCGATCCGCACAACGGTGTCAGCTATCCGCTGATGGCGATGATGCCGCAGTACGACATCAATTCACTGCAGGCGCTGGCCAATATTCCAGTCGCGCAGAACCGTGGCACGGTGGCGGCATCCGCTGCGGTAAGCGGCAACGGGCCCGCTCCGCAGAACCTGCTCGGCGCGATGAGCACGCTGACACGCGCCACCCAGCAAGCTGTCGTCTCGCACTACAACGTGCAGCCGGTGCTCGATATTTTTGCATCGGCGCAAGGTCGTGATCTCGGCGGTGTGGCGACCGATGTGAACCGCCTCGTCGATCAGATCCGGCCGCAATTACCGCCGGGCGCCTCGATTGTGGTGCGCGGCCAGGTGCAGGCGATGCACGACTCGTTCAGTGGCCTCGCAAGCGGTCTCGTGTTCGCGATCGCCCTCGTCTATCTGCTGATGGTCGTCAATTTTCAGTCGTGGCTCGATCCGTTCATCATCATCAGCGGCTTGCCGGGTTCGCTCGCGGGCATCGCGTGGATGCTGTTCAGCACAGGCACGACCGTGAGCGTGCCGGCACTGACCGGCACCATTCTGTGTATCGGCATTGCCACGGCTAACAGCATCCTCGTGATCAACACCGCGCGCGAATTCCATCACGGTGGCAAGCCGCCGCTGCAGGCCGCGCTCGAGGCAGGCTTCAGCCGTTTCCGTCCGGTGCTGATGACCGCGCTCGCCATGCTGATCGGCATGCTGCCGATGGCGCTCGGCCTCGGCGACGGTGGCGAACAGAACGCGCCGCTTGGCCGCGCGGTGATCGGCGGCCTTGCGCTTGGCACGGTGTCCACCTTGCTGTTTGTTCCGGTCGTCTACGGGATGGTGCATGCGTGGCTCGATAAACGACGCGCGGCTCGCACCGCCGCGGAAGAATCCCGCGTTCCCGCCCGCACACTTTGACTCCGACGAGAACTAGCTCATGAACAATCCATCACTTCCGCCGGACCTCGGCGACAGGTCTGAACCGGCTGTTGAGGTTGATCGAGCCGCAGAAGCTGCTCGAGCCACCGATACCGCGCATGCCACTGAGACCGTTCAAGCGGCTCCGTCCGCTCAGCGCGCGAGCGGCAACGAATACTCGCACCCCACCGCCGCCGGAACCGAACGCTCAGCCGACATGACCACAAGCCCGAAGCCGCGTCGCCGCGTGTGGCCGTTCGCATTGGCTGGCCTCGCCGCAGCGTTACTGATCGTGGGCATCCTGCCGCGTCTACACGCAAGCGCCGCGCTGACACAACAGACGCAAGCGCAAAGCGTGCTCAGCGTGTCCGTGGTCACGCCGCGCCCCGCACCGGCCGTCAACGAATTGCTGCTGCCAGGCGCGGTGACACCGTTCGCCGAAGCATCGATCTATGCGCGCACGAGCGGGTATCTGGCGCACTGGAACACCGACATCGGCGCCCAGGTGAAAAGCGGTCAGACGCTCGCCACGATCGACGCGCCCGATCTGGACGCCCAACTGCGCCAGGCCCGCGCCGACGAAGCCACCGCCCAGGCCAACTTCGACTTCGCGAAAACGACAGCGCAACGCTGGCAGGAGATGCTGAAAACCCAATCGGTCGCGCAACAGGATGCGGATACGAAAGTCAGCGACATGGAAGCGCGTCGCGCGATGCTGGCGTCGGCGCAGGCCAATGTCGCGCATCTCGCCGAGCTGGTGTCGTACGAGAAGATCACCGCACCGTTCGACGGCACGATCACCGCGCGCCATGTCGATGTCGGCGCACTGGTGACGGCGGGCGGCACGCCCGGCACGGCGGGTATGTCGGGCGAGCTGTTTCATATCCAGCAGACCGGCGCGCTCCGCGTATTCGTCGACGTGCCGCAGAACGACGCGCCCTACGTGACGCCCGACACCGGCGTGTATCTGACCGCACAGCAATATCCCGGGCGGCGCATTGCCGCAAAAGTCGCGCGCACAACCGGTTCGATCGATCCGTCGAGCCGCACGTTGCGCGTGGAGGTCGACGTCGATAACAAGGATGGTGCTTTGATGCCAGGCGCTTACGTGCAGGTGCATCTGCAGTTGCAGTCGACCACACCGGCGCTCGACCTGCCAGTCAGTGCCCTGCTCTTCCGCCCCGACGGCGTGACCGTCGCCGTGGTCGACGGCAATGGTCGTGCGGCGCTCAAGACGGTGCACATCGGCCGCGATTTTGGCACGCATGTGGAAATCACCACGGGCCTCGCGGCGACCGACCGCGTGATCGATAACCCCGGCGATTCGCTGAGTACCGGGCAGGCCGTGCAGGTCGCGCCGGCCGCGCAGGGCTGAGCGCGAATGATCGAAAGGATGAGTCGAATGTATTCAATCTCTCTTTCACGCCCGTTGCTGCGCCGTTCGATTGTGGCCACGCTGATCGGCGCGCTGCTGAGCGCCTGCTCGACACTGCCGCCTTACCAGCGCCCGACCGCCGAGATCCCAACGCAATATGCGGGCGCGGCGCCCGGCTGGGCACAGGCCGCGCCTGCTGACACAGCGCCCCGTGGCCCGTGGTGGACGATCTTCAACGATCCGGTGCTGAATCGACTCGAAGCGCGCGTCGACGTCTCGAATGAGACCGTGCGCAAGGCGGTTGCGCAGGTGCAGCAAGCGCGTTCGATGGTGAACTATCAACGTGCGGGTTTTTTCCCGACCATCACCGCCGGTGCCGCACAGGATCGCTTCCGGACCTCGCAGAACGTCGAAGGCAAATCGCTCGCGGGCAAGACCGTGCCTGACTATTCGGCCGGCGTCTCGGCGAGCTGGGAGCCGGATCTGTTCGGCCGGGTGCGCGATAGCGTGACTGGCGCGAAGGCCGATGCCCAGGCTAGCGAAGCGGACCTCGAAGCCGTGCGCCTGTCGATGAGCGCCGATCTTGCTGTTGACTATTTCGCCTTGCGCTCGCTCGACACGCAAAAGAAGCTGCTCGACGACAGCGTGACCGCCTACGCCGCCGCCTTGAAGCTCCTGCAGCAGCAACTGAAGGACGGCGCGATCGATGCCTCCGCGGTCGCTCAGGCCACCACCCAACTCGAAGCGACGCGCACCCAGGACACCGATATCGACGTGACGCGCGCGCAGATGCAGCATGCGATTGCCACGTTGATCGGCGAACCGGCTTCGACATTCACGCTGCCGCCGAACGGCTCGGCTGCGACGCCGCCGGCGATTCCCGTAGGCGTGCCGTCGCAACTGCTCGAGCGGCGCCCCGACATTGCCGCCGCCGAACGGCGCGTGGCGTCGGCGAATGCACAGATCGGCGTGGCGCACGCAGCTTTCTTCCCCGATCTGGTGTTGTCGGCAAGCGCGGGGCTGGAGAGCACCTTCTTCGCGCCGTGGCTCAGTGCGCCGAGTTTGTTCTGGTCGCTCGGCCCGCAACTGGTCGGCACGCTGTTCGACGGCGGCAAGCGCACGGCCAGCCTGCATGGCGCGACGGCACAGTACGACGGCGCGGTCGCGGATTACCGGCAGTCGGTGTTGGTGGCCTTCCAGCAGGTCGAAGACAATCTGTCCGCCTTGCATTCGCTCGCCGACGAAGCCACCAGCCAGCAGCGCGCGACTACGGCCGCCGATCTTTCATTGCGGCTCACGACAAACCGCTTCAAGGCGGGAGCCGTCAGTTATCTCGACGTGGTGACGGCACAGACGATCGCACTAACGAACGAGCGCACCGCGGATCAGATTGCGGCACGGCAGTTGGAGTCAAGTGTGCTGCTGTTGAAGGCGCTGGGTGGGACGTGGCACGGGCAGAGTGACACCGCAGCGATGCCGGATGTAGCAGCCGCGACAGCTCCGACTGCGCCAACCCCTAAACCCGCCGGAACGTAAGAACGAATCGCGTGCTCTGCGCATCGCTCTCCGCATGCACCGTGCCGCCGTGCAACTCCATGATCGTGCGGACAATGGCAAGCCCGAGCCCTGTCGACCCTGTGGACCCTTGCGACATACCGGACGAAGGCAAGGAACTGCGTGACGGATCGACGCGATAGAAACGGTCGAAAATCCGCTCGAGATGCTCGGCGGCGATCGGCTGCCCCTCGTTCGACACGGTTACGCGCACCGCATCGGCCGATGCGCGAACGTCGAGCGCGATCTCGCCGCCGGTCGGCGTATAGCGGATCGCATTGGCCAACAGATTGCTGGCGGCGCGGCGAAACAGTTCAAGATCCGCCGTCAACGTTGCCGCGCCGGTGACCTGCACCCTGACATTCGCATCGTCGGCGATGCCCTCGAAGTATTCGGCAATCCGCGTCAGTTCCTGACCGGCATCGAATTTGCGCATGTGTTTGACGAACTGCGGATGCTCAGCGCGTGCAAGGAAGAGCACGTTTTCGATCATTCGCGAGAGCCGGTCGCACTCTTCCAGATTCGAGGCGAGCAAGGATTCATATTCATCAGAAGAGCGAGGGCGAGCGAGCGCAACTTCCGCAGCGCCGCGCATGTTGCTAATCGGTGTACGCATATCGTGCGCAAGGTCGGCGGTGAAACGCGACAGACGTTGAAAGCCGTGTTCGACCCGTCCGAGCATGGCATTGAGCGCGTTCACCAGTGCTTCAAGTTCGCTCGGCACGCGCGCCACCGTGATCCGCGTATTCAGGCGATTGACCGTGACGAGGCCCGCACTCGCCGCGATATCGCGTAGCGGCCGCAACGCGGCACGAATCAGCAGATAGCTCAGCAGCATCGCCAGAATCACGCCGGCGGCGCCTGCCAGGTTGAGCTTGTCGCGATAGCGGTCGAGCAGCCGCCAGCGGTCGCTCATGTTGCGCGCGATCAGCACGGTCGCCGTATCGCCGTTGTGCAGCCGCGCGTCCGTGAGGATGCCGCGAATCGGTGCGCCGTTGCGGCCAGTCCAGTTGCCGATATCCACGTCGGTGATGCGCGCCGTAGCGGGAATGCGCGTGAGCGGCGGCAGCGCGGCGATCGTCTTGACGCCGCCGGCTTCGGCGGTCTCGCCTGGATCATGGAGATCGCTTGCCGTGCCTGCTTCGCTCGTTCCATTGGGTGCAGCGGAAGCATCAGGCGCGTTTGGGGCCGCCGAGGCAGCGCTGCTCGCCGCGCCGCCCTGCGCCGCAAACGTCTCTCCGGCGTTGTGCTCGATCGCCATGCGCCCATCGGGACCGAATACCTCCATCGACATCGCTTCATTGCCC
The DNA here is from genome assembly GCF_003634845.1 of Paraburkholderia sp. RAU2J. Taxonomy (NCBI): domain Bacteria; kingdom Pseudomonadati; phylum Pseudomonadota; class Betaproteobacteria; order Burkholderiales; family Burkholderiaceae; genus Paraburkholderia; species Paraburkholderia sp. RAU2J. Next base: position 1,310,961 of record NZ_RBXG01000003.1, on the reverse strand, counting down.
AGCACGATGCTGCTCAACCGGTCGCCGTGCTCGCGAATTCCTTCCGACGTATCGAGTTCTTCAACGAGCCGCCGTGCATGGCGCGCGGCAAGCACAATGTCCAGATCGTCCTGCGCCTTGATCTGCTTCTCCAGCGCGAGGTACAGAAAACTCCCGACGAGCACGAACACCGCGAGCGTAGTGACACCGAAGGCAAGCGCGAGCGTCGCGGCGAGCGATCGGCCGCGCATCAGGCGGCGTCCTTCAGTTCGAGCACGTAGCCAACGCCGCGCACCGTATGAATCAGCTTGACGGGAAAGTTATCGTCGATCTTGGTGCGCAAGCGGCGGATCGCGACTTCGACGACATTGGTGTCGCTGTCGAAGTTCATGTCCCACACATACGACGCAATCTGCGTGCGGCTCAGCACTTCGCCCTGGCGGCGCGCGAGCAGTTGCAGCAGCGAGAACTCGCGCGGCGTGAGATCGATACGCGTGCCACCGCGTTTCACGCGACGGCGGTTCACGTCCATTTCCAGATCGCCCACCTTGATCAGTTCGCTTTCGCGCGGTGGCCCCCGGCGCGCCAGCGTGCGCACACGGGCCAGCAGCTCGACGAAGGCGAAGGGCTTGACGAGGTAATCGTCTGCGCCGAGCTCGAGGCCGCGCACCCGGTCGTCGACGTCGTCGCGCGCGGTGAGGAACAGCACCGGTGTGGTTCGCGTGCTGCGCAAGGTCTTGACGATGGTCCAGCCGTCCATGCCGGGCAGCATCACGTCGAGCACGATCACGTCGTACTCTTCTTCCTGCGCGAGGATCAGCCCTTGCGGGCCGTCGTTGGCTACATCGACCGCATAGCCGGATTCCTCCAGACCTTTCTTCAGATACGCCGCTGTTTTCAGTTCGTCCTCGATTACCAGGATTCGCATCGGTTGCTCCGCTTTGCGTTGACAATGAAATCATACCGGCAAGCGCTCCGGCCGGTGATTACGTCCCGGTAATGTGCGTCTGCACGGCCACCTGCTGTCCCGTTGAACATGGACATCCGCAGTGTGCTGACGGGCAGATGTGCGCAGGGTCACCTTACCGGCGGCCGGATATCAACTTAACAAACGGCTTGGTGACTATTTGCCCGATCGTCAGCGGACGTCGGCAAAATGCCGGCTTTTTTGGTGCCGGCGTCGCTGTGATTGGGGCATCAGTCCTGCGCCGGTCGAATTCAGGCGGCCTTGGTATTGTCTGCGGCAGTCGAAGACTTGATTGGCGTTCACTTCATGGGCTCGCGTGATCTCCGCCACCGAGCGACCGCTGGACAGCGCCCATCGGATGAGAAACGCCAAATTGTTGAGGAGACGCCACAACTATCTCAAGTTGTAGAACGCCGACTTGCCTGGGTAGCTGGCGATATCACCGAGGTCTTCCTCGATGCGCAGCAACTGGTTGTACTTCGAGATGCGGTCCGAACGCGACAGCGAACCCGTCTTGATCTGACCGGCGTTCAGGCCGACCGCGATGTCCGCGATCGTCGAATCTTCGGTTTCGCCCGAACGGTGCGAGATCACGGCCGTGTAGCCGGCGCGCTTGGCCATTTCGATGGCCGCGAAGGTTTCCGTCAGCGTACCGATCTGGTTGATCTTGATCAGGATCGAGTTGGCGATGCCCTTCTCGATGCCTTCCTTCAGGATGCGCGTGTTGGTGACGAACAGGTCGTCGCCCACCAGCTGCACCTTCTTGCCGAGCTTCTCGGTCAGCGTCTTCCAGCCTGCCCAGTCGCTTTCGTGCATGCCGTCTTCTATCGACACGATCGGGAACTTGTCGGCGAGGTTCGCCAGATAGTCCGCGAATTCCGTCGACGACAGTTGCAGGCCTTCGCCGGCCAGTTGGTATTTGCCGTCGTGGTAGAACTCGCTGGCTGCGCAGTCGAGCGCGAGCAGCACGTCTTCACCAGCGCGATAGCCGGCTTTCTCGATAGCTTGCAGGATGGTCGACAGGCATTCGTCGTTGCTGCCGAAGTTCGGCGCGAAGCCGCCTTCGTCGCCCACCGCCGTGCTCATGCCGCGGTCCGACAGGATCTTCTTCAGCGCGTGGAACACTTCGGCGCCGCAGCGCAGTGCTTCGCGGAAGGTCGGCTGGCTGACCGGCACGATCATGAATTCCTGGATGTCCAGGCCGTTGTTCGCGTGCGCGCCGCCGTTGACGATGTTCATCATCGGCACCGGCAGTTGCATGGCGCCCGAGCCGCCGAAGTAGCGGTACAGCGGCAGGCCGGCTTCTTCAGCGGCAGCCTTCGCAACGGCCATTGACACGGCCAGCATCGCGTTCGCGCCGAGGCGCGACTTGTTGTCGGTGCCGTCGAGTTGCAGCAGGGTCTTGTCGAGGAAAGCCTGCTCGGAAGCGTCGAGGCCCATGATCGCTTCGGAGATTTCAGTGTTGATGTGCTCGACGGCCTTCAGCACGCCCTTGCCGCCGTAACGGCCGGCCTCGCCGTCGCGCAGTTCGATCGCTTCGCGCGAACCCGTGGACGCGCCCGACGGCACCGCGGCGCGGCCCATCGTGCCCGACTCGAGCAGCACGTCGCATTCGACGGTGGGGTTGCCTCGCGAATCGAGAATCTCTCGACCGATGATATCTACGATGGTGCCCATGGTTCCTTCAAAAAAGTGACCGCTGCGGATGCTTAGCTGAAACTGCCGAGGGTAACGGCTGGTTACATTACTTTTAACAGTGCGCTACCAAAATAGTCCCGTTACCCAAGAGTGCCGTTACCCAACTTGACGCTCACACCATTGCACCGGGTTTGGCTATTTGCAGGAGATTGGTAGTCCCTGATTTCCCAAATGGCAATCCCGCGGCAATCACCACCGAATCACCTTGAAGCGCAAAGCCTTCGCTCGCGGCCGCTTCGCAAGCGAGTTCGATCATCTCGCCGACGTCGTGTGCGTTTCTAAACGGCACCGCGTGGACACCCCAGACAAGGGCGAGTCTGCGAGCGATAAGCACCGAAGGTGTCATCGCTATAATCGCTGTGGATACCCGCTCTCTAGCCGCGCGAAGGCTCGTGGATCCCGACGATGTGTACGTCACGGTGACTGCGGGCTCGATTATCCGAACGACTTGCCGCAAGGCGCAACAAATTGCGTCTGCCGTTGTTGACTGCGCCTTGGTATGTGACGCATCGATTCCGGTTCGATACTCGGGATCGCGTTCGACCCGTTCAATGATCCGATTCATGACAGATACCGCGTCCAACGGAAACCTTCCACTAGCCGATTCCGCGGAAAGCATGACAGCGTCCGCACCTATGTAAATAGCGCCCGCCACGTCCGAGGTTTCCGCTCGCGTTGGAATCGGCGAATTTGTCATCGATTCGAGCATCTGCGTTGCGACGATGACGGGTTTTCCGGCTTCCCGACAGCGCCGGACGATTCGCCGTTGCAATTCTGGGATCTGTTCCGCAGGCAGTTCGACCCCAAGATCTCCCCGTGCCACCATAATCCCATCGCAACGCTCAATGATTTCGTCGAGATGCTCAATCGCAAGCGGCTTCTCAAGCTTCGCCATGATCCACGCCCGATCGCCGATGATGGCACGGGCTTCATCAATGTCTTCCGGGCGCTGCACGAATGAGAGTGCAACCCAGTCGACCCCGTTCTCGAGCCCGAACGAAAGGTCCTCACGATCCTTGCGGGTAAGCGGCGATATAGGCAGCATCACGCCTGGAACGTTGACACCCTTCCTTTCCGTTATCCGACCTGCGACGATGACGGAGGTTTCGGCAAAGTCACTACCTTTCGCTTCTACACGCAGCTTCACCTTGCCGTCATCGAGCAACAACTCTGAGCCTGCTTCGATTGCTGCAAAAATTTCAGGGTGCGGCAAAGGCGCGCGTTCACTATCGCCCGCTGTCGGATCCAGGTCGAGCCGAAATTTTTGACCAACCGAAAGCTCGACCGCTCCGGCCTGAAACGTTCCGAGCCGGAGCTTCGGTCCCTGCAGATCCAGGAGGACGCCGATCGGCCGACCGGATTCCTTTTCGAGGTTTCTGATGGCGGAAAGCCGTTGCAAGTGGTCTTCGTGGCTCCCGTGGCTGAAATTCAGCCTGAATACGTCAACGCCAGCATCGAATAGCCGTTGGATCATTCCACTTTCTGAGCTAGCCGGACCAAGAGTCGCGACGATTTTTGCATTGCGAGACCGCTTCATTTCAATTCTCCTGCTGATGGTCAGCGCTTTTCGGAAGTACTAGAACAGCGCGAAAGTCATTCACATTCGTCAGCGTCGGCCCACAAATGACCGAGTCCCCAAGCCCTCCGAAAAAGGTGTGGCCGTCGTTGTTATCAAGACTCGCCTGTGGGTTCATCCCACTCTTCCAGGCACGGTCTAACGTATCGGGTGAGATAAAGGCCCCTGCTATCTCGTCCCGACCGTCAACACCATCGGTATCACAGGCGATTGCATGCACCCCATCTTCGCCCTGCAGGGCAATGGCTAGCGACAAGAGGAATTCGACATTTCGTCCTCCACGCCCGTCGCCCTTCACCGAGACGGTGGTCTCGCCGCCGGAGAGCAAAATACAGGGCGCCTTAAAGGGCTGATTACGTCGGGCGACCTGGAGAGCAATTCCCGCCATGACCTTCCCGACATCTCGTGCCTCACCTTCTATCCGGTCGCTCAATATGTAGCAAGGAATTCCTGCTGCCTTCGCAACCTCCGCCGCAGCCTCAAGCGCAATCTGTGGAGCGGTGATTATCCGATAGTCAGAACTCGCCAAAGAGGGGTTACCTGGCTTTATCGATTCTCCCGCCCCGCTCTCCAGAATTTGCATGGCGGCCAGTGGCATCGCAATGCCGTACCGTCGGATAATGTTCAACGCGTCCGCGCAGGTCGACGGGTCAGCAACAGTTGGGCCAGATCCGATATCGACCGCCGAGTCACCGGGCACATCCGAGATCAACAGCGTCAATAGTTGCGCCGGATGACATGCGGCAGCAAGACGCCCTCCCTTCACAGCCGAGAGGTGGCGACGAACGCAGTTGATTTCGCTAATCGCTGCGCCCGAACTAAGCAACGCACGGTTGATATCCTTCTTTTCTTCCAAGCTTAATGGATCAAGCGGCAAAGACAGCAGCGATGACGCCCCTCCAGACATAAGGCAAATTACGAGATCGTCTTCGTTCAGCCCGTCTACCAACTTGAACATGGTCTGGGTTCCGCGCAAGCCATTAATAGCGGGAACTGGATGCGCTGCTTCGACTATCTCGATCCGGTCGCATTGGACAGCATACCCATATCGCGTCACCACCATGCCCGTCAGTTCACCAGGCCAGATCTTCTCGAGCGCACTGGCCATCGAAGCCGATGCCTTTCCCGCGCCGATCACAATCGTCCTGCCCCTTGGCGGAGGGGGCAGAAACGGCGCTATGCATCGCGACGGCTGAGCAGCATCCACAGCAGCCGAAAACATGTTGTTAAGCAACTCGCGTGGCTCGTTCTTCATTACAGTATGTGGCTCATTTGGCATAGGACGATCGGTCGATGCTCACGCGTGAACATCGAATCGTCGCAAAAATACAGAACGTCATGGGCATTGGCAGCGTTTACGAGATGTGGAAATTCGCCATGATTTCAAGCGCGCACCATCGCCGAGCGATCCCATGCTTTGCCGCAGTGCGCTGCGAACACGCTAAACAGTTGCTGCGCGCTTGCCGTGTTCGGCAGCGCGATGCCCAGCTTGCGTGCATCGATCCCTTCTTTCCCTAACACCACAACAGCTGCGTCAACCGCTCTCATCCTTGCATGTCATATCCTTCAATTATCTCGTGGACGAACTACACGTCATTGATACTTTATTAGTACGTCTTAGTTTGCATAAGGCCAGAAAGAATCACATAAGTCGATATCAAATGTATTGAATCGATCGACGGTTAGTGAAAGATTCAGTCCGGTTTCAAGTAGCTGATGTCCTCGTCAACATCGCTCAGCTACGCTCAAAACATGGCGATTGCGACCTCAAAATCGCATTCGAGGAGGACGCCGCCCCAACGAACCGATAGTGCTTAAACGTTTCGGAGCGGCTGTCAACGATTGCTGACGACTCTGTGGCCTGGGCCGGGCTAGATCTAATAGGTGGCGACGAGCGTCGGACGTCCGGCCTGGCAATCGCCCAACCTTCGGCTTTGATATGCGGATGCAAAGGAAGAGAACGGCATACCCGAAGTACGGCAATGCCGTTCAGTACCAATCGCAGGCCAGTCACATCGCACACCAGCCACTCCTCCGGCGGGCGGAAAGCCAACTATCCGGGGCGATACCAGGTTAATGATGCAAAGTCGGGATCATCCACGACAGCACGTGCTGTTGCAGAATCACGAGCAGTCCAAGAAGGAACGTCAGAAATACGCTATGCCAGAAGGTCCGTGCGAAAACGATGCCTTCCTTCCCCTTCAATTCCGTCGTTGAAACGCCAGTCGCGATGTTTTGCGGCGAAATCATCTTCCCCATCACCCCGCCGGACGAATTGGTTGCCGCCATCAAGACTGGGTCAAGCCCCAATTGTCGGGCCGCCACGACCTGCAAGTTGCCAAACAGCGCGTTGCCCGACGTATCGCTTCCGGAGAGAAACACCGCTATCCAGCCGAGCGACGCTGATACCAACGGAAAAAATGCTCCCGTCGACGCCACGCCCAAGCCTAACGTGTAGCTCATCCCCGAATAGTTGAGCAGATACGCCAGCCCTACAATCATCATTACGGTTGCTATGGCAATCCGCGTCTGTCGCCACGTTTTGACTACGCAACCGAAGAAGTCACCCACACCAGTTCGAGTCCAAAGGGTCGTGATGATTGCCGCCAGAAGAATTGCTGTCCCAGTCCCCATCGGCTGGAAATCCCAGACCGCCGCGTAAGGCTTGTTATAAAGCGTGACAAAGACGGCGTTGTGCAAGCCCGGCCACTGAACTTTGAGGTCGCCAATTGTAGCGATCTGCGCATGAACCCAAACGATGACCACTACAGAGACCACGATCCAAGGCATCCAGCCACCGTAGCCGATGCGCTTGCTACCGGTCGCGATGTCCGCAGACCGGACCACTGCAAACGCTGGGTCTGGCTCTGGCTTCCAAACTTTGAGAAACGCGATCGTCACGATTAACGAGGTTAGCGAGGCGAGCACGTCGGTGAGTTGATAGCCCAAATAATTGGAGGTTATGAACTGCGTGAAAGCAAAACTTCCACCCGATACGACAAGGGCTGGCCACAACTTTCCGATTGAACGGATTCCCCCATACATTGCAACGACATAGAACGGCAGGAGGAATGCGAAGAACGGCAGTTGCCGACCGACCATGGCAGCGAGCGTGTCCGACGGGAGCGACGTCACCGCGCCAAGCACTGTGATTGGTACCCCAAGCGCACCAAAAGCCACCGGAGCCGTATTGAAAATCAGGGCGTAAGTAAGTGCCTCAAGCGTTGGGAAGCCGAGTCCGACGAGCAGCGCGCTGGTAATTGCAACTGGAGTACCGAATCCTGAAATTCCCTCAAGCAAACAGCCGAACGAAAAGGCGACAACAAGCAGGACAAGGCGTCTGTCGTCAGGTAAGTGATCTAGCATCCACTGACGAAACTGGTCAAAACGCCCGGACTTAACCGCAATGTTGTAAAGCAGTAGAGCGGTGAACACGATCCACATAACCGGGAGCAGCGCGAGAGCCATGCCGGCAGCAACCGAGTTGAAAGCAAGACCGGCAGGCATGCCCCAAATTGCTATGGCGATAACTAGTCCAGTGATCAGGCCTGCGAGGGAAGCCTGCCACGCAGGGCGACGCAGAATGCCAAGCATTACAAGTGCAACGACAATCGGTATCGCAGCTACCACGAACGAAAGTAGCAGTGAGTTGCTCACAGGGGTAAGCGGCTGCGTATAAACCGCCCCTGCTGATAACGGAATTGCTGGATTCATTCTGCCTCCTGTGCCCGTTTATTTCGGATAGCTTTTGATTTATGTGAACCGGTTCGACGGCAGAAAAATGCCGTCGCCTAAAGTACATGGGACGCCGCACAAAGGCTCCGCCCCGATCGACACCATCTTCCAAGCCGCGCATCGAGGTAGCTCGAAGGTCGGAATTCAAATCCGCTGGACAATTTGCGCCGGAACACACTTGGCCACAGGCTCACCGGTGTGCGCCTAAACGAGATTTAATTTCTTGAAGAGCGTCACCGCCCACCTTTGAGACTGCGACGCAAATTGCGATTGCGGCTCAAACGTAGCATCCGATGCGTCCTCACGCGCGTTCCGAAAGCGACTCCTCCACGAGTTCGATCCAGTGACGAACCGGAGTCCGGCTTGCACCGTTCAGATGCGTCTGGCAACCGATGTTGGCGGTGACGATCGTATCCGGCTTACCGCTCTCGAGTGCGTTAAGCTTGTTCTCGCGAAGCTTGGCTGCCAATACGGGCTGGGTAATCGAATATGTACCAGCCGAGCCACAGCACAGGTGGGCGTCTGGGACTGCTGTGAGATCGAAGCCCAGTTGCTGAAGAATACGTTCAACGGCTCCCCCCAGCTTCTGCGCGTGCTGCAAGGTACACGGGCAGTGAAACGCGACGCGCTGGGTAGCCCCACCTCTTAACTCGTTCAATGGCTCTGCCGCAAGAATTTCAGCAAGATCACGGGCGAGCGCGCTGACGCGTTCCGCCTTGTGAGCGTACGCTGGATCGCGCTGCAGCAATTCGCCATACTCTTTGACGAAGGCACCGCATCCACTCGCCGATATTACAATTGCTTCGGCGCCCGCTTCGATTCCGGGCCACCATGCATCGATATTCCGTTTTGCACGCTCAAGCCCAGTTGCGTGAGCCCCGAAGTGATAATCGGTTGCGCCACAGCAACCAGCCTCCTTAGCAGGGGAAACGCTAATACCAAGTCTGTCCAGCACGCGTGCAGCCGCTGAGTTCGTGTTCGGCGACAGCGAGGGTTGGACGCAGCCTTCGAGCATCAACATACGACGCTGATGCTGAATTGGTGGCCGACGTTTCGCTGCGACATGGCGAGCCGGAATTTTCTGCTTCACTGAAACTGGCAACAGCGGATGCAGTGCCCGACCCGCCTTGAGCGCAGTAGCAAACACTCTTGAGCGAGGTACTACATGGCGCAAAGCAGCGCGAAGCAACCTATCGGTTGTTGGCCGCGCAACGCGACGCTCGACCTCCGCACGGCCGATATCAAGAAGCTTGTGGTACTGCACTCCCGACGGACACGTGGTTTCGCAGTTGCGGCAACTAAGGCATCGGTCGAGATGAAGCTGCGTTTCCGCAGTGACAGGTTCCCCCTCCAGTACCTGTTTGATCAAATATATGCGCCCGCGCGGACCGTCGAGTTCATTACCAAGCAACTGATAGGTCGGACATGTTGCGTTGCAGAACCCGCAATGTACGCAAGAGCGGAGAATGCCCGCCGCTTCATCTGCGCGCTCGAGCTTCTTTGCTTCTTCGCTGAGATTCGTTTGCATCGGATTACTCGCCTGGAAGTCGTTCAGATTTCCGCGTACATGCGGCCCGGATTAATGATGCCGTGGGGATCTAGCTGCTGCTTCAACTGACGGTGGTACCGCAGCAAGGGCGCAGTTAGCGGGTGAAACGGCTCGTTTGTCTCATGCGAACGGAATGCAGTCGCATATCCACCATGGCGTTGGGCGATGCGACGCAGTTCATCTGCTGGCGCTGAAGTGTTGAGCCAGCGTTGAGCGCCCCCCCAATCCAGCAAGGCGTCGCCCGGCAAATCGATAACGGGAGCGGTCGGAGGCAGCGAGATCCTCCACAACGAATCCCGCCCGTCAAAGAACGGAAGACGAAATTCGCGCAACGCCGTCCAGAAGGTGCCGTCAGCCTCCTCACCACCGATGAGCTCGCGTGCTGCACGAACGGAGCCATTGCCCCCTTCGAGACGAAGGTGAAGCATGTTGGAGGCGTAGCACGCGCCGGCGATGGGTAGCCCCGAACGTCGCCACTCGGCAAGCCTCAAAAGTGCATCCGCGACGTCAGTCTCAAGTTCAAGGTGAGCTGTCGCGCGCGGCTTCGGCAGGACTTTCAGAGATACTTCCGTGATCAACCCGAGGCAGCCGTAGCTTCCTGTGAGCAAGCGCGAAACGTCATAGCCCGCGACGTTCTTCATCACTTCACCACCAAAACGCATATGCTTACCGTTGCCAGTGATCGCGCGGCAGCCCAAGACGAAATCACGCACCGACCCGGCCCATGGACGGCGCGGACCAGACAAACCAGTCGCCACCATCCCACCAACCGTCGCAGCCCCCCCGAACGCTGGCGGCTCGCACGGAAGCATTTGACCGGCAGCATCCAGCACGGCATTTAGTTCAGCGAGAGGAGTGCCAGCCCGGGCGGTAATCACCAGTTCGGTCGGATCGTAGCTGACGATGCCTCTGTGCTTGCGTGTGTCCAGAGGTGCTGCATCGACTACACGTCCCAACGCCAATTTGCTATCACCGCCGCGGATCCGAAGTGGCGTCCGCGTGCGGATGGCCTGCATCACTTGCTCAATGAGTTGCGCGCTGTTATCGGGGTCCATATCGCGGCGCATCAGAAGCGCTCCAGTTCAGGGAAAGGAAGTTGCCCGTGATGCACGTGCATTGATCCAAACTCGGCACAGCGGTGCAGCGTGGGTATGTTTTTGCCAGGGTTCAGCAAACCGTTCGGGTCAAACGCCGCCTTCACCGCGTGGAATACGAGCAATTCGTCGCTGTTGAATTGCGCGCACATCTGATTGATCTTCTCGCGACCTACGCCGTGCTCACCGGTAATGCTGCCGCCCACTTCTACGCACAGTTCAAGGATTCGCGCACCGATCGCTTCAGCTCTATCCATCTCGCCCGGGACGTTTGCGTCAAAAAGAATGAGCGGATGCATATTGCCGTCGCCCGCGTGAAATACGTTGGCAACGCGCAACCCATATTCGATGGACAAGTCAGCGATTCCTTTTAGAACCCGAGGCAACTGCCGGCGCGGAATCGTGCCATCCATGCAGTAATAATCCGGAGAAATTCGACCGACAGCGGGGAACGCATTCTTTCGTCCCGCCCAGAATTTTTGGCGCTCCGCTTCGTCCTTCGCGACACGTACATCCGTCGCACCCGCCATACGCAATATCGCGTCGACGCGCTCCACGTCTTCCTGCACGTCCGAGTCAGATCCGTCAAGTTCGCATAGAAGGATTGCCTCAGCCTCGACCGGGTAGCCAGCACGGATAAAGTCCTCGGCAGCCCGGATGGCGAGGTTGTCCATCATTTCAAGCCCCCCGGGAATGATTCCATCGCCGATAATCTTTGCCACTGCGGCACCGGCGCGTTCGACATCGTCAAAACTGGCGAGCAACACCTTCGCGCTTCGCGGCTTCGGAAGCAGCTTGACCGTAACTTCGGTCACGATTCCCAGCATCCCTTCCGAGCCAGTAAAGAGCGCCAGCAGATCAAATCCAGCGCTATCCAGGGCCTGAGAACCCAACGTCAGCCGCTCACCCTCGATAGTCAAAATCTCCACTTTCAATATGTTGTGAACGGTCAGACCGTATTTGAGACAGTGCACGCCGCCAGCGTTCTCGGCCACATTGCCGCCAATCGAACATGCGATCTGGGATGACGGGTCAGGGGCGTAGTAAAGGCCGTGCGGCGCCGCCGCCTGCGAAATTGCAAGATTGCGGACGCCCGGCTGCACCCGCGCCGTACAAGCATCTACGTCCAATTCGATGATCTTGTTGAAGCGGGCCATCACGAGCAATATCCCCTTCTCAAGAGGCATCGCACCCCCCGAAAGTCCCGTGCCTGCTCCCCGGGCAACTATCGGTATCCGGCGCCGCGCAGCGTACTTCAACAAGTGCTCAACCTGCTCAATCTTGTCGGGCAGAGCAACAAGCATTGGAGCGCATCGATACGCTGAAAGCCCGTCGCATTCAAAGGGCCGCATGCCTTCCTTGGAATTCAGCAATTCCATGTCCGGCAGGAGGGTCCTGATCTCCCTTACAAGCGTGTCCTTGTCGTGCGACGGAAGAACACCGTCGATCACTTCGTCGTAGAGGTAGCTCATTGGTCATACCCCGCCGTCATTGCTTGACACCAAGCGGCGCAAGTACTCGGAACATGGACGGCAGGCTCAATCGGTCTGACGAACGGATGATGGGATTCCTGTGACATTTCGTCTCCTTCACATCGCAGCCCTCATAACGCGCAGAGCTCCGACCTTATGGTTCTGTTTCGGTCTTTTGGCCGACTGGTCGACCACCTGACCAGACCGATCGTAGTCGCGTGCAACGGCCGTGGAAACGGGTGGAAACCCTAAAAACGGGACGTCCGGCCAGAAATGGAACCAGTGCCCTAGACGGCGAATTTGCGAGTCAGGTGCCCCCCACAACGGATGACTACGTGGAAACAACCAGGAACTTGACCACCAAAATTCGAGATGACTCGAAGGCCGACGTTAGGACCCAATGCTTGATGTCCCACCGCCCCACCCAAGTCCCCCGCCCGTCGATCGCCCGTAGCGGCCCCCGACGGATCGATTGGGTCCGGCAGCCGGAGCATTGACGAACGACCACACTGCCTTTACAGTTCCCGGAATGATCGAATCTCCTTATTGGACCATACTACCCTTATGGTTACTGAACCGAACCGGCATCCGAAGACCTCGTATACCGGCACTACTTCGGAGCGGGACACGTTTGCGCGCGATGTCCTTGAACGTGTTACCTCGAAATGGCCACTGAAAGTACTCCAGGTAGTCGCCGAAACAGACCAACCACTACGATTCTCGAGGGTTCACGAGCAAGTCGACGGTATAAGCCAAAAGATGTTGTCCCAAACCTTACGAATGTTAGAGAAGGAAGGACTGGTCACGCGCACTGTATTCGCGCAGATTCCTCCACGCGTCGAATATGAAGCAACCAAGCTCGGCCGCGATTTGCTCGGTGAAATCGTCCCGGTTTGTCGCTGGATTGCGGCCCGGGAGTCGGCGTTTGTAGCAGCGAGAGCAACGTTCAGTTGTCCGACGAAACCAAGCGAAAGTTGACGCGTTAATCGCATTCACGACCAGAACTTCCCGCATGAATCAGGCGGGAAGTTGAACCAAAAAATCTAGAGACGCGAAGGAGCCGGCGCAGATGTCTTTTTCCCCAATCACCCCACCACCCCGATTCCGCTTGTCCGACGCCGTCTGCGATCAGCTCGAACAACTGATTGTTGACGGGACACTGCGAGCTGGAGAATCGCTGCCATCGGAGCGCGACCTGGCGCAACGTTTGAACGTATCTCGCCCGTCGTTACGAGAAGCATTGCTCCGACTGGAAGGTAGCAAACTGATTCAATCCAGGACGGGAGGCGGATATGTCGTCGCAAACTCCAGTTCGCCCCTCATCGCGGACCCGCTGGCGCACTTGATAGCGCGCCACCGCAAGGCGGCAGGAGATATTCTGGAAATGCGTGAAGGACTGGAAGCCGTGACAGTCGAGTTGGCAGCCACACGCGCGACGAAATCCGATATCCGGCAGGTCAAAGATGCCTTGAACGCCCTCGAATCGGCGTTTACCAAGCCGGACCCATACGCCGTGCACGCTGGGCAAACATCGCTGCCGCTGCTTGATGCCGCTTTCCATTTGCGAATTGCCGAGGCTACTCACAACATCGTCCTCGTTCATGTGATGCACGGTCTGTACAACCTCGTACAGAAATCGATTGAAGAAACCTACTCAACATTCGAGAAAAGAGACGCAGACTTGTCGCATCTGATGGAACAGCATCGGCATATCTACGACGCTATTGAGCGTCACGACCCAATTGCCGCACGCAACGCGCTAGTCACCCATCTTGGCTTTATCCGGGAAAACGCTTCCCGCTAGGAAGAGCGTTTGCCGACTCACTGGCCCGAGGACCGCCGAAAAGCATCCGCTGAAGTATGCGCAAGGATGCTAAAGCTTAAGTACCGGCGCCAAATTCGGCGAGTGTACCAACGCTGTCCAGTCGAGATCCTCCCAACCACATACGACTGCAGCGGCTCCCCTATCACACACAACGCTGGCGACGGGCATGGAAGCCGCAACGTGTTCTGCCTCCCCAAGCGCCATGTCACAAAACCCACGCCGCCATGTTTGATGGCCCAATGACCTGCATGCACTTCTACAGGCGGGCCGTCGAGGTGGACCCTTTCCCGCAAATCTGATTTCCCGGCAGAGAGCTTCTTGTGACGTGAGTCACATCGGTATCCTTTGCGTGTCCGCTGTCATGCTTGATGCACATGAACACAAGCCAAGGCGGAAAACACCTGGTCTCTTTCGAGCATCGCGGATCGATGCGTCACCACGCCAGAAACAGGGATCTCCAGCAAATGCCTCTAGACCAAACCGTCCTGTCGTCACGTCACGAACTGCGTTTGGCCTGGTCGCTCGCGGCAGTCGCCGGCTTTCTCAATGCGACGGGCTTTTGTGTCGCGGGTATTTTCTCGGGCAACATGACTGGCAATGTGACGTCATTGGCAGACAGGATCGCCACAGGCGACCCGCGTTCGGGGCTCTCACTCCTCGTGATCATCGTGCTCTTCATTGTGGGAGCGATGCTTTCTGCGCTTCTTCTCGAGTTTCGCGGTGCAGGTAACCGGGCGCACGCGTGTGTGATCATCTTCATGGCGGAAGCCGTCTCGCTTGTGGTTCTCGCAGTTATAGACGTGAAGGTTCACACCGCAAGCGGCCTGGTGCTCGTTTTCGGATTGAGTTTTCTCATGGGTTGCCAGAACGCGACCGCCGCCGTGGTTTCCAATTTCCGGGTGCGCACCACTCATTTTTCGGGCACATCGACCGATATCGGAGTGAAACTCGGCCTTATCTTCGCTCATGCACTTCAGAGGAATAAGCTGCCTGATCGGGCTGAGCACTTCCACGAACTGAAAGCCAAAGTGCTGACGATGGCAGCGTTTTGCGTGGGTGGCGTCGCAGGTGTGACCTCCTATAGCGTGGCCGGGAAAATGAACCTACTTATATCCGCGCTCGGGATCGTTTTTCTCTCGATCCCGCCGCTCATCGTTTCGCGCAGCCCGCAGGTATCAGCGTAGTTTCGCAATGCCTGTGGCAGCGCTAACCACATGCCCAATTCGAGCAACGTATTGTCGCGTCCAACCCCGTAGGTTCCGGACTTTCTATTCTTCTGACTCCTCACACCCGCTCGCTTCTTTGCCGAACCCGTCTTTCGACAGCACAAGCAAAGAAACTCCCGATGTGTCGGCGGATCGTCGATCGTTTCGGAAATCACACTCACTAGTTATTAGATGCCGCGAAACGTCACTTTCAATCAAACACCACTCGTAAAGGCAAACGTTTCCCGCGGACGGTCGACGCTAGTGATGATATTCATGTCGATTGCGTTTGCGTCCTGCGCGGCCCGTGCCTTCTGGATTCAGGTCATCGACCGCAGGTTCTATGAAAAGGAAGGCGCCTCGCGAGTTGAACACATCATCGACGTTCCTGCTGAGCGCGGAAAGATAATAGACACGAACGGGATGGTGCTGGCTACAAATGTTCTCGTGAAGTCCATCTGGGTCGACCCTAAGGAAATTCCCGAATACCTTGAACCCGGCAAACTTGCGATGCTGTCGCGGCTACTCGACATGCCGGCGCAGCAGATCACCGCACAATTCGACAGGGACAAAACATTCGTCTACCTGAAGCATCAGGTGCCGCTTGGCGAGGCTGACAAAATCAAGTCGCTGGGAATCCCGGGAATCTACCAGACGACGGAGTACAAGCGTCTGTATCCTGAAGAGGAAGTCACCGCACAACTGGTCGGCTTTACCGGCATCACCGGTGCAGGCGAAGACGGCGTCGAGCTTGCCCAGGACGCGAAGCTTGGGGCCGTAGACGGCACCAAGTTGGTCATTCGCGATAGAGTGGGACACGTCGTCGAAGATCTGGGGAACGTGAATGCTGCACGTCCCGACGTCGACGTCCAGCTTGCCCTGAACGGCAGTATCCAGTACAGCGCCTTCAACGCGCTGCGCTCAGCCGTCATCAATAGCAACGCGCAGGCCGGCTCCGCAGTTGTCGTCGATGGCCATACCGGCGAGATTCTGGCTCTCGCAAATTATCCGAGCTACGACCCGAACGATCGTTCCTTGCTACAAGGGCCTGCGTTGCGTAACCGCGTGGTGACGGACGTATTCGAACCGGGTTCGATAATGAAACCGTTTACGGTCTCACTCGCTCTCACCTGCGCCGGGTTTCGCCTGATTCGCTCGTGGAGACGAACCGAACGTTTTCTTTGGACGGAGCCACCATCACGGACGACGCAAATTTCGGCACTTTGACTGTTGCTGGGGTTATACAGAAGTCAAGCAATATCGGCGCAACAAAGATAGCCCTAACGATGAAGCCCGAGGAAATGTGGAACATGTACACTGCCCTCGGATTCGGGCACGCCCCAGACCTCGGTTTCCCCGGCGCTGGTGTCGGCATCGTGAGACCGTGGCGAAAGTGGCATCGCATCGAGCAGGCGACGATGTCCTACGGATACGGCGTGTCCGTATCGCTAATCCAGCTCGCGCACGCCTACACGGTCTTCGCGAACAACGGCAGGCTCGTGCCGCTTTCGCTGTACAAGACGGACGAAGCGTCCGTCAAAGGTACGCAGATTTTCACAGAGCACACAACGGATGAAGTCAGGGTAATGCTGGAGAGTGTGGTGGCGAAAGGCGGTACTGCTCCTCAGGCCGAAATCCCCGGATACAGCGTCGGGGGAAAGACAGGAACGGCCTATACCGCCACCCGCCACGGATATGAGAGGAACGCCTACCGCGCATCGTTCGTGGGGGTTATTCCGATCAGAAACCCGAGGCTCGTGATTGCTGTTTCGATCGACAAGCCCAAAGGCGCGAAGCACTATGGCGGTGACGTTTCAGGACCTGTGTTCGCCGAGATTGCGCAGGCAGCGATGCGCGTGCTCAACGTCCAGCCGGACGAGCCCGTGACCGAAGCGGCCCATCCAGAGCCGTTGTTGAACTAGCGTGGCGTGAGAAAAAGCTCGGGTACGAAGATGGTGCTTAGCTGCCGGTTGCCGGAGGATCCCACGGTCATACGATATGGACCAGTTCACCGTTGGGAATCTTGAATTACGAAAGGCCGGTTTCACGGCATAAGAACACCCTTGCGATTGCTCGACGAAACCCGGGTGCAGCAAAAAGGCGGAGACTTTTGGTCTCCGCCAGACTTTGGGCTGGTTAGCCCCCTCGTGTCGTCGTTTGTTCCGGATGCTTTGCGGTGAGCAAGTTCTGCCAACGGCACATCGCGTGCCGCGACACCTCGAATCCAGAGACCGCGTGCGCTGCGTCTGTTGCGATGAAACGCTGACCGCCTTGTTCCGTCAAGACGCACACACGCAACCCCGAAGCAAAGCACCCGGTGCGCAATCAATGTGCGAACTGGATATCCAGCGAACGCAGATACGTCTGAAGACCCGCGTCCTGGATTGGGATCACGTAGCCGTTTTCCCCGGACTCATTGAAGTGTGCGTGCCAGTAGCCCGGCGGCGTGACGAAAGCCATGCCTGGTTCCCAGTCGACGCGCTCCGGGTTGACGATGTTGCCCTGCTCATCCAGTTCCGTTCCGACAAGCGTATAGCAACCGGGCTTGCACTCCGAAATGAAGTCGAGCGCGATCGACTGGTGGCGGTGTGGCTTTTGCACCGTGTTCGGCGCAATAACGCCAAACATTGCCCACATGGTGTGGGTCACCGTGCGAGTCTGCGGAAATTTCGCGTTGCCAAGCAGAATGCTGACGCGACTGCGCTGACCAGCGCCCGGTGCTCCAGCGACCTTCAGCAGTTCCTCTTCCGCGCGGACTGCGGGGTAAAGCGTCGGCGAAAAGCGCGCTTGCCCGACGTCCGCACCCAGATAGGCGAGCAACGGCGCATCGTTGACGTAGTAGAGCCGCGCGGTCGAGTCAGCCGTCAGCACTGCTTCTGCGCCACCGGGAAGCGCAAAAAAATCCCCCTTGGCGAACTGGAATGAAGTCTTTGGCTGTACTACGGCGCCCGAGCCTTCCAGAACGTAAAAAACCTGCGAAGTCGCGTTCGGGTTCAATGAAACCTTCTCGCCTGCGAGAATACGCACGAAGTTGGCGATCAGCCCAGGACCGGTAGCGGGGCCCTCGCAACGCAGTTCAGCAGACAGGTCAAGCGGCACTACACGCGTCGGACCGCTGTCGTAAAGCGAGGTCAGGAAAGAACGATACGGAACTCGCGAAATCAGCTTCGCGCCGATCGGATTGGCCGACGAAGTGTATTCGAAGTATTGAGCGCCTTGAGTCACTTCATCATCGAGCTCAAGCGTTGAAGCGAGGGTTTTGTCCAGCATGGAACACCTCCAGAAAGTGGACTAGTGAAGAACAGCACACTTATGCGCGTGAGATAGGGCGTTGCGCAAAAGGTTGATGTCACTATAGGAGCAAATTCTCGTGGCTAGAATCGCGCACACCAAAAATCACCTTTGCAAAGAAGGGATAACTTCGGCCCTGTTCTTCCCGCAAAATTGAAACCTCGCGATAAACGCGCATCGGCTGGCCGAGAACACATAGCCGTTGTCGTCCGTTAGGCCTGACACCTGCGGCATCTGGTACGCTCGCCTTGTCTTCGCCACGACGTATGCGCGTCGCCATCAGTTGAAGAGGAGCGTCGCGTGATCCTTTCTATCTTTCGTCGCCTGCCGCATCGAAAGCAGGCCTTCTTTCGCAACCTCGCGCGTCAGCGCCCCGCGTGGATGGTTTCTTTCGCCATCGAGGAAGCAAGCCTGTCCGAGGGCCTCCGGGCAGCTAGCGCGTCGACCGCGATGCTGCTCGTCGGACAGATTTTGCATAACCCTCTGTTCTCCTGGGCCGCGATCGGCGCGTTCTGGACGTGCCTCGCCGATGCGGCTGGTTCGTCGCGCCGCCGCTTCGCGTCGATGATGGGATTCGCCGTGCTCTCCACCGTGTGTGGCGGCCTGACAGCGCTTGCCTCAGGCGCGGGCGCATTCGCGGCCTGCGCCGCGGTGCTAGCCGTCTCGTTCTGCGCCGGGCTTGCCTCCATCTGGTCGCCCGCCGCCTACCAGCTCGCGCTCGTGACGGCGACCACCTGCATCGTCATGGTGGATAGTCCGATGCATAGCATCGGCGGCGGTGCACCGCTACTCGGCATCTACCTGAGCGGTTGCCTCGTGGCGACCGTCCTCAGCTTTAGCATCTGGCGCATTCACCCGTTCGGACCAAGCCGTTATGCCGTCCGGCTCGTGTATCAGCGTCTGTCCGATTCGGCACGCGATATTGCCTCGCTGGCCACTGATCCCGCCGCCACGCGCGCCGATTGGACGCGGCACGCGACCGAATTTCGTGCAATGGTCCGGCAGTCGCTGGAAGCCGCACGCAAAGCGCTGATCAGTTTGCCCCAGTCGCGCGTAGAAGGACGCCAGCTGTTCGGCGATCTGCAACTCGCCCTCGACGACGCCGACCAGATCCTCGTCACCCTGATCGTCGTCTCAACGGCGGCCGACAATGCGTTGATTCCCGGAAACGCTCCGTGCCGCCTTGGGCGAGACCGCGCGGTACGGCTCGCACGCTGTCTCGGCATGCTCGCAGAAGTGCTTGCCCGCATCGCGTTGATCCTTGAAAAGCCGCTTTCGCCGTTCCCGTATGAACTGCGCGCGCGCCTGCCAACAATCGCCCGGCGACTCGAACAGGCCATGGATCATTCGCTCTCCATCCGCCTTTTGTCAGTCAACGCGCAACGCTATCCGCCCGCAGCAACGGAACAGGACTGGTGGCGCGCGACGCTCGGCACCACGCGCAACGCGCTCAAAACCCTGCGGGCGAACTTGCGGCCTGGTTCGCCCGGCCTGCGCCACGCAGCGCGGCTTTGCCTGGCGACGACGTCCGCGTTCGTCGTCGTGCGAAGCTTTCACATTCCGTTTGGTTATTGGGCAACCATGGCGACACTGTTCGTGCTGCAACCCGCTAGCGGCACGACGCTGTCCAGAAGCTTGGAACGCGCGGCCGGAAGTGCGGCTGGCGCCGCGCTCGCCGCGGTAATCGGGCTAATTATTCACAGCCCGCTCGCGATCTCGTTGGTCGTCTTCCCGCTGGTGTGCCTTACGATGGGACTACGGCGCGTCAGCTATAGCTTGTATGTCGTGTTCCTTACCCCGTCGTTCGTGCTGGTCGCCGATTTCGCCAAGCCGGCGAACGAGTTCATGTACGCACTCGACCGACTCGGAAACAACCTGCTCGGCTGTCTGGCCGCAGTGCTAGCTACCTGGATCGTCTGGTCAGCGAAAGGTGGCGAAAGTCTCGGCGACGCCGTTGAGCGCGCGGTCGAAACCAACCTCGCGTATCTGGCCGCTGCGGCAGGAATTTCGCATCGATGCGACGGTGAGATCGAGTCGCTACGGCGCGCCGCGGGCCTCGCAAGCACGCACGCCGAGGAGATTTATCGACGCAGTTGGCCAAGCCGCACGCCTCAGCGACGCAAGACCGTTGCGACGCTCTCGCTGCTACGGCGCATTCTGGGAACGGCAGCCGTTGTCCGGAACTCCCCAATTCCGACGGAAGGAAGTGCACCGTTGCGCGATGTTCTCTGCACCGCTATCGACAAGATCCACGCACAGACTTACACGAGCACCGACACGCCACCAAGTATTCCACGCGACATTCGGCTGCGTCCGATCGAGTATGAATTGCTGCGCCAGTTAATGGAACTGTGGACACTGCGCCGCACCATCGTCGTGAAAGAGCGCGAAGGCGAGCCGGTAACCTAGCGGATACACCAGTCCTTCGGTTGCTTCTCCGACAAGGGTGCCAAGCCCTGTCATTCCCATTGCAGCTCGCGACTAAACCTTGCGTGGAGCCCAAAACAGTCAACCCGCGTCCATGTGTTCAGAGCGCGTTGCCATTCGTACCATCAGCTCACGCCAGGTACAGTAGAATATTCAGCCCCCCAGGCGATTGCCCGAGCTGTATGCGTGGCTCGAGAGTGCGGCAGGAATTGGGCAACCACCTCGACTAGCTATCCCGGAAGCTGACCATGGACTACATCTCTGCAATACGCGCTTTTCTTCATGCGGCGGAGCTCGGAAGTTTCAGCAAGGCGGCAGATAAAGTTGGGATTAAGACGTCTACCGTTTCGCGCTATATCAACGAACTGGAACGGGATCTGGGAATCGCGCTTTTCAATCGATCGACGCGAGGCCTGGTGACCACCGAAGGGGGACGGGTCTTCAGGGAACACGCGCTCATCGTCATCAAGAGCCTGGACGAAGCACGCGAAATCACAGCATCACTCAATACGTCCCCGCGCGGGCTCCTGCGCGTTACGATGCCGACATCATTTGGGCGCAGACATGTGATACGCCATCTGCCGGATTTCATGGATCGCTACCCCAAAATCGATATCGATGCGGTCGTCACCGACGACGTCCTGAACATCATTGATTCGGGCATCGATCTCGCCATCAGAATTGGTGTTCTCCCGGATTCGCAACTGATGGCGCGGCAACTGGCAGTACATCGAAGGATTGTATGTTCGAGCCCGGCCTATCTGGCACAGCACGGCACCCCAGCGTCTCCGGAGGAACTTGCAAGCCACACGACGCTACGCATGCCCCTGTCGACAGACGACACATGGTTTTTCGTCAACCGCACGCATCGCACGGTTCCTCAAGAAGTATCTGTGCGACTCCAGAGCCGCTTGCGTGTCAACGATACCGAAGCGGTACTGGATCTCGCCATTGCCGGCCGCGGCATAGCCCTGCTACCCACCTGGGCCATCGGCCCCGCTTTCCGGAAAGGCAAGCTGGTGCAGATCCTTCCTGAGTGGGAAGCACAACCTACGCGCGCGGCGCCTGCGGTATGGGGCGTTTATCCCCCCAAAAAGACTGTGTCATCAAAGGTACGGGCGTTTCTCGACTTCTACGCAGCGATATTCGGTCAGGAAGGCTACTGGGAAAGCTGAACGGCCCCGGCGGTGACCCATGCGGGTTGACAGGCTCCGCCCCGGGTCAATCTCCGCGAGCAGCATGACCGCCGCGAATTCTGGCGGCCCTATCCTCAAAAGCGAATGGCGCGCTGTGCAGACCACTTCGAGCGGTCACAGTCGCGTCTGCTGTAGATGCCGACACGGCGGGCCGCACCGGCGCGCGAGACATCGATGGCAAGGACGGTAACGCTAAAACACCGGCAAAACAGCCGTTACTGCCCCGCAAACGGGCGCAGTTCTTCGCCGCGGCGCCCCAACGATCCACTGCAAGCACAGTGGGGCCCGGACAAACGCGACACCCGATGCCCGGCGCACGCATCGCCAGATGCGCAGACGCCATTGCGGCATACCCCTGTGCGCAAAGCAGAGTTCCCCATTAGGTCCTTCCGCACCATGCATGCGACAGCTATTCTGCACGTGACTACGCAGCACCGCTGTTTCGCACGCTCCCCGAGACCGGGCGAGTTACGCGCGCGCAATGGTGTCCGGTGATACACCTTCATTGAATAATGATGACGACCTCCACACGAAATTCAGACGCAAGCGCTTTAGACCGGAGTACCAGCCAGCCAGGTACAGCGCCACAGCCAACCCGTGTCGGCATTGTAGGTCTCGGGCGCATGGGAACTGCATTCGCCCGAAATCTGCTGGACGACGGCTATGAAACGGTCATCTTCAGCAAGTGTGGGAATAACGTAGCCGCTCTAGAGGCAGCGGGGGCCAAGGCTGCAATGAAGTGGATTGATCTCGCCCACTGCGAAATCGTCATTAGCATGGTGCCTGACGATGAAGCGACCGACTCGGTCTCGATATCATTGGCCAATGTGCTCGATACGCACGCAATCCACATTTCAATGAGCACGATAAGCCCTGACGCGTCACGCCGGGCGTCGGAGCGCCACTCCCGTCTGGGGCAAGGCTACGTTGCAGCCCCCGTCCTTGGGAACCCAGACCTCGCTGCCGCCCGGAAGCTGTACATTCTCGCTGCGGGCCCCGATGAGTATGTGGAGCGATCGCTTCCTTTACTTGATCGGCTAGGGCAACGCATTTTCAATGTTGGGCAAAACCCTGAGTTAGCCAACACGTTCAAGCTCGCCGGCAATGCGCTGACGGCGGCTACGTTGCAGAGTATGGGTGAAGTGCTAGCCTTTCTGCATAAGGCAGGCGTTGACCCCAAGGTCGCGTTCTCCGTCTTCACGGAGTCCCTCTTTGATGGAAAAGTGCATAAGGCATACGGAAGAAAGATCGTCGAACAACGATATTCGCCGCCCGGTATGACTTTGCCGCTGGCGGTCAAAGATCTGCGTCTCGCTTTGGCGGAAGCGGAACAGCTTTCAGTGCCGATGCCAGTTGCAAGCGTCGTTCGTGACCGTCTGGTAGCTGCTGTCGCTCGCGGTTGGGAAGATCTCGACTGGTCAGCGCTCGGCAAGCTCGCCGAATTTAGCGCAGGCATTTGACCGGCATCGCTAAGTGTCGGGCTCGACGAAGCGGCGGGTTCGCCCGAACTCGAAATAGCGCCCGGCACGCGGCTGGCAGATATTCCTGGAGATTGGCCTTTTCCCCCTCTGTGGAGTCGGCAAGGAAGGCCTTGCACTCGTTGAGCTTTGAGCATCATTGCGCAATCTAATTCCGAAATGCCCTATTCCATGAAGCTTTCACGTCGCGCGCTGCTTGGCGGTGGGCTCGCCGTTCCGCTGGGACTCGGCCTGTCGCCATTTCTCGCCCTTCGTTCGAGCCTCGCCAATGCGGCCTCCCCCTCTCTCGCGATTGTGATGAACTCCGGCGAAGCCAGCGTCTCGGTCATCGACATGACGTCGCGCAAAGTTGTCCGAACCTTGCCGACAATGCGTGAGCCCAGCCACTGGGCCCTTTCGCCGGATAAAAGCAAGCTCTATATCGCCGACGCCAGCGGCAATGCGCTGTTCATAGTCGACCCGCGCAACGGCACGTCGCTTGGCCACAAAGTCATTGCCGATCCCTATCAGCTCGGCTTTACACCCGATCAACGTTACCTCGTCATCAACGCACTGCGGATCAACTACGTCGACGTGTACCGGTCCGATGACCTGACGCTGGTCAAGCGATTCTCGCCCGGTGAGATGCCAAGCCATCTAGGCTTCTCGCCGGACTCGCGCTTGAGCTTCAATTCGATGCAGCAGTCTGGCACGCTCGTGTCGTTCGACCTGACCAACATGACGATCCGCTGGAAGTCGGAACTCGGCTCAACGCCCGCTGGCGTGCTTTGGCACAACGGCAAGGTGCTGGTCTGCGTGATGGGCAGTGACCATGTGGCGGAAGTCGACCCAGTAACGGGTGACGTGCTGCGGCGGGTCAAAACCGGCGTCGGTCCACACAACGTCTTCCTCACGCCGGACCGCAGGACGCTTTACGTCACGAACCGTGTCGGAGGCTCTCTGGCCGCGCTCGACTCCGCCACGCTTGAGCTGCTTCGCACGTATCCGCTTCACGCTGGGGGGCCAGACGATATCAGCGTTGCACCCGACGGCAAGCTATGGGTGACGCTGCGTTTCCGTGAACAGGTCGCCGTGCTGGATCCGGCCAGTGGCAACTACGAAACCATCGACGTGGGGCGCTCGCCGCACGGCATCTTCCTCAGCACTCAAATGAGCCGGCCTGGTTTCGTTACAGCTGAAAACCTGTAGGGCGCATCATGCTTGTATTTCTCGACAGGTGGTTCAGTATGCTGGCCGGTGAAATCGACACGCATCTCATTCTGCCAGTGCTGTATCACTTAGGCTGGATGGACTGGGAGGAGTTGTCGTTCGACTGGGCGCTTGTCGGCGTCTACGGCCTGTTCGCGGTGATCGTCACGTACGCAGTATGCTGGCCGCTCGAAGTGTTCTTTCCGATCGAGCGCTGGGAAAACCGGAAAGCCGTGGTGATCGACGCGTTCTATACGATTTTCAACAGGGTCGGCGTATTGCCTGTCTTTAGTTTCCTGCTGTTTTACCAGGTACGGGTGTACGGTTTTGTGATCGCGCACGGCTACATACCTCCGACGCTCGAGACGTTGATACCACCGCTTCTCGGGCATCCGGTCATCACCTTCATTGCGTATGCGTTGATACTCGACTGTACCGACTATTGGCGTCACCGCCTGTCGCATTCATCTCGCAGCGCGTACGCACTTCATGCATTGCACCATGCGCAGCGGCAGATGAGTTTCTGGTCGGATGACCGCAACCATGTGCTCGATGAACTGGTCGCCGGCGTCTGGTTCGGCGCCGTTGGTCTCGCGATCGGCATTCCCCCGCTGCAATTTCCGCTGCTGTTCCTGATCATGCGCTTCATCGAAAGCCTGAGCCATGCGAATATCAAGCTTTCGTTCGGCTGGCTCGGCGACCGGTTGATTGTCTCGCCGCGCTTTCACAGGCTGCATCACGGCCTGCGGGCGGCGGGGCGAAACTCCTGCAATTACGGCGCTGTGTTTCCGATCTGGGACATCGTGTTTCGTACAGCCAATTTTTCTGACGAGTACCCGCCTACCGGAGATCGTCGCGCACCGGAATCGATGGCCACGGGCGGCTACCTCGCGCAGCAACTGGGCGGCTTCCAGTTTTTCCTTGAAGAATGGCGACAAGCGGCGAAGGCTGCGCGTTCTCAAAGTTGAAGTGCAACACCTTCACTCGTATAAGGTGTTGTCATGGAAAAACGATACCAATAGCGCCAGGCTGAAGAACCGCTGACGATTGCCAGGATGCCTCTGCAGGCACATACAACTATCGGAACTGTACCCCTGACGAAGCGGCCAAAATGTATCTGAAGCCTGCAGCCGATCGCATTTAATCTCCTGCTATGCCCCGCGAGCAGCAGGCAAACACGTCCTGCACCGTGATTCACCCTCTCACAAAGAGTGAAACGCCCCATTTGACTGCCCACACGTTATCTCCGTCATGATCGTCCGCCCGGCGCCCAACTGGTTTCGCATGCTCTTTGTGTGGCACGGATCTGTCCTTAAGGCAATCCTTCCGCAACTGGCGCTGATGACACTCGTGAGCGTGCTGGCCATGTGCACGCACGGCCGCATCTTCGGCGAAAAGGTTCCGTTGAATACGACGCCCTTCACGCTGTGCGGTGTCGCGTTGACGATCTTCCTCGCGTTTCGCAACAGCGCCAGCTATGAGCGCTATTGGGAAGCACGCCGCCTTTGGGGCAACGTGCTCATCGCCGCGCGTACGCTCACCTCGCAGGTCCGCCGCTACGTGCCCGGCGACAGCGCCATGTTCGACAACGCCGCTTTCGTTCGCCTCTTGATCGCATTCGCCTATGCGCTCAAGCATCAACTCCGTCACTCGGACCCGTCAGCCGACCTTGCGAAGCTGCTCGGCACCGCACAGGCCTCGGAGCTTCGCGGCCGCCTCTTCACGCCGATGCTGCTGCTCGACGAAGCGCGTAAGCGTCTCGCGGCGCTCAATCGCGCGGGCGTGCTGGCCGACATGCACCTCTGGATGCTCGACAGGCCGCTCGACGAACTCGGCGCGGCCGTCGGCGGATGCGAGCGGATCCACGCGACGCCGATTCCCTTCGCCTACGGCGTTCTGCTCCATCGAACCGTCTACGCCTACTGTGCCTTGCTCCCCTTCGGCCTCATCGACTCAATTGGCTTTGCCACGCCGCTCATCTGCGTATTCGTGTCCTACACCTTGCTCGCGCTGGAAGCCATCGCGAGCGAAATCGCGGACCCCTTCGGCCTCGCGCCGAACAGCCTGGCACTCGATGCCATGACGCGCAACATCGAACGCGCCGTGCTCGAACTGAGCGACGAGGAAGTGCCGCCCGCGATCCAGCCCGGCCCGCGCTACGAGCTTAGCTAACGTCCAGATCCGGAGAACATCTCATGTCTAGCCCTTTGATGGCGAAACCAGCGTGCCACGCGCCGTGGTGTGCTTCGAACGATGGGCCATGTCCGCTCGGTCGGTGTGGCGAACCCGCTCCCCTTTTCTCCGGTGCGATGATAAAGCCGACGAGACCGGCCGCTTTCGGAGGCCTTAGCGTGCCTGGCAGCCTGCTTCAGCGCGCGCACGCCGTCGCCAGCTTGCCGACCGTGATGACAGCCTGCTCGATTTCGGTCGACCACGAGCTGCTGTAGTTGAGGCGGATGAAATTCCGGTAGCTGTCCGATACCGAGAACATGTAGCCGGGGCCAATCGTGATGCGCTTTTCGAGCAAAAGCTTGTAGAGCATCATCGAGTCGACCTTCGAAGGTAGCTCGACCCACAGCACGTAGCCTCCCGCCGGGCTCGATATGCGCGTGCCGGCAGGAAAGAAGCGCGTGACCATCGCTCTCATCAGACTGGCCTGCTGCGCGTAGTTCCTGCGCACGCGCCGCAAGTGATGCTCATAGCCGTCGCGCTCGAGATATTCCGCAATCGCCAGTTGTGGAATGACCGGGGTAGTCAGCGTGTTCAGAAATTTCAGCTTCTCTACCTGGTCGCGATAGCGGCCGGGCAGCGCCCAGCCGATGCGGTAAGCCGCCGTGAGACTCTTCGAAAATGACGCGCAGTGCAGCACCGTTCCTTTTTCGTCAAACGACTTCAGCGTGCTCGGATGCGATTTGCCGAAGTACAGCTCGTTGCAGACGCCGTTTTCGATGATCGGAATGTCCGCACCGGCAAGCAGTTCCACGAGCGCGCGCTTGCGCTCGTCCGGCATCTGAAAACCGAGGGGATTCTGGAAGTTCGGCATCACCATGCAGGCGGCAATCGGCTGCGAGTCGATGATCCGCGCGAGCTCGTCGATGTCGATGCCGTACTCCGGGTGCGTCGCCACCTCGATCGCCTTCATGCCCGAACGCTCGATGGCGTGGAGCATCGCGTAGAAGGTCGGCGATTCGACCGCAATGACGTCGCCCGCCTTGGCGACGGCCTGCAGGCACAGATTGATGGCCTCCGTTGCGCCTACCGTCACGATGATCTCGTTCGGATCGACGGTCATGCCGTTCTCGAGGTAGCGCCGGGCAATTTGCCGCAGGAGGTCAGGGCTGCCGGGCGGCAAGCCGTTCGTCACTCCCCACAGCGCCTTGTTGCGGCCGACCGCCCACGCATAGCGATTGAGCTTCTCGAACGGAAAGAGCTCGGGATCGGGATAGGGCGAGCCGAGCGGCACGGCGCGGTCGACACTGATCGAGCGCAGCGTCGAGAGCACGAGCCGGCTCACGTCGACGGAAGCAGACACGGCAATCGGTCGTGTCGGACACAACCCGTGCGCGGAGCGGTCGCCTTCTTGCGCGCGCAGGCTCACAAAGTAGCCTGACTGGGGGCGGCTTTCCAGCATTCCCCGGCTTTCCAGCAGCAGATACGCGCGAATCACCGTCGTGATGCTGATGCGGTGCTGCTGGCTCGCCTGTCGAACGGATGGCACCCGGTCGCCGGGCCGATACACGCCTTTACGAATCAGATTTTCGATGTCGTCGGCGAGCCTTTCATAAAGGTTCACAGTCCTTCCCCCTGAACGCCGCACGCAGCACAGCGCTTCGACTGTGCTGCCACTCGACGAACTGTACTCGAGCAAGTCGGGGGATTCTGTGCACTCGTGAACGCGGCCTTTGCTTTTACGCTTACGCCAATCAATCGCAGTATGCGGCTCTGTCGAAAAAAGACCGGGGCCCGCGCGAAGTCAACGGAGCCAAGGGCATGGACAAGGCAAAGCAAAAAGGCAAAATCGAGGCGTATCACCACCCCGCCGCCGGCTGGGGCGCACTGAAGTACGTCGCCATCAATCTGATCAAGGAGCGCGTTGCCGGCAGCAACTATCGTACCCTGTTCAAGCAGAACCAGCCGGACGGCTTCGATTGCCCCGGCTGCGCATGGCCCGATCGCCAGCACGCGTCGACATTCGAATTCTGCGAGAACGGCGTGAAGGCCGTCGCGGCCGAAGCCACGACCAAGCGCGTCACACCGGCGACTTTCGAGGCGAACACGGTCGAATCGCTCATGAAGCAGACCGATTACGAACTCGAGCAGCATGGCCGGCTCACCGACCCGATGGTGTACGACGCCCGCACGGACCGCTACCGGCCCATAGCCTGGGACGACGCCTTCGCGCTCATTGCAAGGCATCTCAACCAGCTGGATTCGCCGGACGATGCCGCGTTCTACACGTCGGGACGCGCGAGCAACGAGGCCGCGTTCCTCTACCAGCTGTTCGTGCGCATGTACGGCACGAACAACTTCCCCGACTGCTCGAATATGTGCCACGAAGCAACCAGCCGCGGCCTGCCGACGACGGTGGGCGTAGGCAAGGGCACGGTCACGCTCGACGACTTCGAACTGGCGGACACCATTATCGTCTTCGGGCAAAACCCGGCCACGAACCATCCGCGCATGCTGGGCGAACTGCGTGAAGCGTCGCGCCGCGGCGCCACAATCGTATCGGTGAATCCGTTGCGCGAACGCGGTCTCGAACGCTTCGCGAGCCCGCAGCACCCGGTCGAAATGCTGACCTTCAGCAGTACGAAGATCGCCTCGACATTCATCCAGCCAAAACTGGGCGGAGACTTCGCGCTCATCAAGGGCGTGGCCAAGCATCTCATCGAGCTCGACGACAAGGCGATTGAAAACCGCACGGAACGCGTGCTCGATCTCGACTTCATCAACCAGCACACTCTCGGCTTCAGCGCGTTCGCCGACGACCTGCGCAGCGAGAGCTGGCCGCTTCTCGAAGCGCAGTCCGGCGTCGCCCGCGAAGACGTCGAAGGTCTCGCGCGCATCTATGCCAACGGCAAGCGCGTGATCGCCACCTGGGGCATGGGCATTACGCAGCACAAGCATTCGGTGCAGACCGTGCACATGCTGTCAAACCTGCTGATGATGCGCGGCAATATCGGCCGCGAGGGCGCCGGCCTGTGTCCCGTGCGCGGCCACTCGAACGTGCAGGGCAACCGGACCGTGGGCATCGAGGACAAGCCCACGCAGGCCTTCCTTGACCGGCTGGGCAAGGTGTTCGACTTCGATCCACCGCGCGAGCATGGTCTCGACGTCGTCGAGACGGTCGAGCACATGATCGAAGGCAAAGTGAAGGTGTTCATGGGGCTGGGCGGCAACTTCGCCATGGCGACCCCGGACACCCGTCGCACCTTCGACGGCCTGCGTTCCTGCGACCTCACGGTCCACATCACGACCAAGCTCAACCGCAGCCATCTTGTGCACGGTGCCAATGCGCTGATCCTGCCGACGCTCGGCCGCACCGAGATTGACGTGCAAAACGGCATCGCTCAGGGGGTCACGGTCGAAGACTCGATGAGCATGGTGCACATATCGTATGGCATGAACAAGCCCGCCTCGCCGAACCTGATGTCCGAGACGGCAATCGTCGCGAACATCGCGCACGCCACGCTCGGCGACGAGAAGGTGGACTGGCTCGCGTATGCCCGCGACTACGCGAAGATCCGCGACGCCATCGAGCAGGCCATCGAGGGCTTCGACCGGTACAACGAACGCATCCAGCACCCGGGCGGCTTCCATCTGCGCGTCGCCGCGCGCGAGCGCGACTGGAAGACCTCGACCGGCAAGGCGAACTTCGTCGTGCACGCCGTGCAGCAGGACACGCCGATCGCCCGTGCGAAGGCGATTCACGGCGAACGCCTGATGACGCTGATGACCACGCGCTCTCACGACCAGTACAACACGACGGTCTACGCGCTCGACGATCGCTATCGCGGCGTCTTCGGCCAGCGACGCGTTGTTTTCATCAACCCGACCGACATAGCCACGCTCGGTTTCGAGAACGGCGACTGGGTCGACATGACCACGGTCTGGGACGACGGCATCGAACGCCGTGCGGACCACTTCCGCCTCGTCGAATACGACATTCCGCGCGGCTGCATCGGGGCGTACTACCCGGAGACGAATCCGCTCGTCCCGCTGTCGAGCGTGGGCGACGTCTGCAACACCCCGACCTCGAAGTCGGTTCCGGTGTTGCTGCACCGTTCGTCCGAGCCGCCCGTGCTGCCTGCGTTCTGATTCCCCACTGTCGGGTCGAGTCGCGCGCTTTCCTGTTCTCTAATCACCTGGTGATCACCATGTCTATCGAAGCCCTGAATCTGGCCCGCGGTCAGTTCGCCTTGACCGCGATCTTCCACATACTCTGGCCGATCCTCACGATCAGCCTGTCCGCCTTTCTGCTCGTCGTCGAAATCCTTTGGGTCAAGACGAGCGACGTCGTCTGGTTCCGCCACGCGCGGTTCTGGAGCAAGCTGCTGCTGCTGAACTTCGCCGTCGGCGTCGTGAGCGGCATTCCCCTGGAATTGGAGTTCGGCACGAACTGGGGACCGTTTTCCCAATACACCGGCCAGTTCTTCGGCAATATCCTCGGCTTCGAGGGGGCCATGGCGTTCATGCTGGAGGCGAGCTTCGTCGGCATCATGATGCTCGGATGGGGTCGCGTGCCCAAAGGCGTGCACCTGTTCGCCACCGCGATGGTCGCGTTCGGCTCGTCCCTCTCCGCTTTCTGGATCATGGTCGCGAACTCGTGGCTGCAAACGCCGAGCGGCGTGACGGTGGTGGACGGCAAGCTCGTCGTCACCGACTACCTCAAGGCGATCTTCAGCCCGGACATGCCTTGGGGCACGTCGCACATGTGGTTCGCCGCACTCGAAACGGGCCTTGTCGTGATCGCCGGCATCTCGGCGTACTACCTGTTCAAGCGTCGCGATCCGGCGTTCTTTGTCCGCTCGTTCAAGCTCGCGCTCCTGCTGCTGGTATTCGTCGCGCCCGTGCAGATCTGGCTCGGCGATTCGAGCGGCGTCGACGTCTTCAAAACGCAGCCAGCCAAGGGCGCCGCGATCGAGGGCCACTGGGAAACGAACGCACCCGGTACCGGTGCGAGCTGGTCGCTCCTTGCATGGCCGGATGCCGCCAAACAACGCAACGACTGGTCGCTTGAAGTGCCCGGCCTGCTGAGCGTTCTCGGCACGCACAGCCTGCACGGTCAGGTCACGGGCCTGAAAGACATTCCCGTCCAGAATCAGCCGCCGATGATCCCGCTGCTTTACTACGCGTTTCGCGTCATGGCCGGGATCGGTTTCCTGTTGATGGTGCTCGCATTCTGGACCCTCTACGCATTGCGCAAGTCGGGCCGCCACCTCGACAAGCTGCTTGCACAGCGCAAGCTGCTGCTCGCCTGGGTGCTGGCGATCCCACTGCCGTACATTGCCGTCGAAAGCGGGTGGATCGTGCGCGAGGTGGGCCGCCAGCCGTGGCTCGTCTACGGTCTGCTGCGCACCGAGCACGCCGCCTCTGCCATTCCGGCCGGCACCGTTTTGGGCAGCATGATCATGTTCTGCGCGTTGTTCGTTATCCTGATCGTGTCGTTCTTCGTGTTCGCCCGGCGCTGGCTGCGTCAAGGTCCCAATCTCGACCTGATGCCGCCGGCCGAGCCCGCACGCCAGGCCGTCGCGCACGCCGTTGAGTATTGATCTGCGCCGTCTCCCCAGTTCGCTTTGACCTTACAGGAAATCATCATGACCCCCGCATCAACCCAGGACCTGTTGAATCACGCATGGTTCGGGCTCATCGGCCTGATGCTCGTGCTCTACGTCGTCACGGACGGCTTTGACCTCGGCGTGGGCGTGCTCACGCTGCTGCAGCGCCGCGAGAGCGACCGCGACCTCATGGTCCAGTCCATCGGCCACGTCTGGGACGCCAACGAAACCTGGCTCGTCGTGCTCGGCGGCGCCCTCTTTGGCGCCTTTCCAGCAGCCTATGCGATGATCCTCTCTGATCTCTACGTCCCCGTGATGGTGCTGATCGCGAGCTTCATCATGCGTGGCGCGGCCATCGAGTTCCGTCACTCGGCCCACTCGAGCAAGATCGTGTGGGACCGCGTTTTCGGCATCGGCAGCCTGCTCGCCGCGGTCTCGCAGGGCATCGTGCTCGCCAGGATTCTTACCGGCTTCGTGCCGGGCGCCTCGAGCCTCGGCTTCGTGGCGGTCACGGCGATCGGCGTCGTATCCGGCTATTGCCTGCTCGGCGCGACCTGGCTCGTGAAGAAGACCACGGGCGGACTCGAGAGCTCGGCGCGCCGCTACGCCATCGTTTCCGTCTTCACGACCGTGGCCGCCGCCCTCGTGGTTTCGTTCGCGACGCTGAAGCTGAGCCCGGTCGGCGTGACGCGCTGGCAGGAACAGGGCGTCTTCCATCTACTGATCGCGCTTGCGGTGCTCGCTGCGCTGGCGTTCCTGTATGTGCTTTACGCGATCCACATGCGTGGCGAACACGGCCCGTTCGTGGGGGCGACGCTGCTCTTCGTGATCTCGTTCGCGGGGCTCGCCATCAGCCTGTTCCCGTACATCGTGCCGGGCCAGCTGACCGTTGCCGCCGCCGCCTCGGATAGCGCGACGCTCACTTTCATGCTCTTCGGCATCGGCACCGTCTTCCCGATCATGGTCGGCTACAATCTTTACCAATACCATCTGTTCCGCGGCAAGTTGGTGCCGGTCAAGCACTAGGCGGCCACCGCGCTACGTCAACAACGCCTTGCGCGCGGGACACCGTGCGCACGGCATTTTTCTTAGTGTCGCCGCGTGCGAAGCGTCACCGGCAAGCGACCCTTCGGCGCGCCAGTGCCCGCAGAAGCGCTCGACGAAGCCACCAGCGCACCTCGGACCACGGCCGCGAGGAGACTCGCGCTCCCTCCATCGACCACTCAAGCGATGCCTGACACTCACAGCTTCGACGACGTCCAGCGCTGCCACACGCGTCTTCACGGGTCACCTGGTGCCGCTCGCGGCCGACAAGTTGCGATGCAGGAGCATGCCCGCGAGGCCGATGAAACCGCAACATGAGACGCGCCGGTGCTAGCTGGCGCGCCCATTCGCCGGCGCGGCGAAGAAGTGCGCGCGGGACAACCGCTGCTATCGGCCGGATTACGCATCGAGCCGGCGCATATCGGCGTCGCGGCCGAACAGGGGCATCGACATGCTCGATGTCTTCGCGACGTTGCGCGGGGGCATCCTGATTGCGGGCGACGACGGACGTGCGATCCACGCGACCCTGCGCGCATTGCTTGCGCAGTCCGACCTGATCGTGACGACGGGCGGCGCGTTGACGTCGCTCGGAGCTCCCTTCGTTCTGCGCGGCGTGCGCATGAAGCCCGGCAAGCCGGCCGCCTCGCGCGCTCATTCGCAGGCATCGTCCGGCTTTGGAGGCCAGTGCAGTGAAGCACGATGCCCTACCCTTGTCACCAGCTACGGACTCTCGAAGAGATCGTGAACGCAATCGCCGCCCCACATCGCCGACGCGGCCGTACACCAGCGTAGATTGGCCATGACGCCCGTTCTCGACACGCTCCCGCGCCCTTCGCGATGCAGGTCTCAGCCACGTCGAGGTGCGGTGCGGTGAAGGTCGTCCACCGGATCAGCCGCGTCGCGCTCCGCCATGCCGTCGCGATCGTGGCCGTGCCGCATCGTGCGGCCGCGTTCAAGGTGTGCCAGTTCGCGATGGACTTTCGGAAGGCATACGCCGCTCTGGAGGAAAGAGGTCCGCCGCGACGGCTCTGCCGAGTGGGTCGAAACCAGAACGCGCGACGAGCAGGCCATGATGCGAAGGGGCTGACTTCGCCTTGCCCCACCGCCTACGCAACAGGAATGCAACGATGAAACTCATCATCAAGTATTTCGCGAGCATTCGCGAACAAATTGGCATCGAGCACGAAACCGTCGATATCGACGCGCCGCATCTGACGGTGGACGCCCTACGGGCGAGACTCGCCTCGCGCAACGCGCGGATGGCCGACGCCCTGAGCGAGGGCCTCCCGGTGCGCACAGCGGTCAACCACGAGTTGGTGGCTGGCACGTTCGTCATGCGCCAGGACAGCGAAGTCGCGTTTTTCCCACCTGTCACCGGCGGCTGACCAGGACGGCCAACGCAGGGCGCACCCCGGCGCGCATCCGCGCACGGACGCCGTCGCCCGGCATGCTGGCGGAGGACGCCTCGAGCCGGGCCCCCGATCCCGTCAGCCGGGCCGATCGAGGTGCAGCAGCATAAAGTCCCACGCTCGCGCAAGGAGTCCGGCCTGCGGTACTGCGTCGAGCGCGACAAGAGGCGCCTGTGCGAGAACCCGGCCGTCTGTTGAGACGAGCTCGACCTTCCCCACCTTCTGGTCTACGGCGAGCGGCGCGACGAGCGGTGACATGATTGAGACCTTCGGCTTGACGCCGCGATCCTGTCCGGCGGGCACGGTCAGCATCAGGTCATTCGCCACGCCCACCCTGACGCTCAATGCCGTGCCCTCGTAGAGGCGGGACGTCTCGACCGCCTGACCGGCCTTGTAGAACGCGACTTCCTCGAACGCATCGTAGGCGAAGTCGAGCATTCTCAGGCTGTCGCGCACACGGTCGGATCCCGTCGGGTCGCCCATCACGACACTGATAACACGCCGCGTTATGCCGGGGGCGCCGCGTACGGGCCGCAGAGCGCTGGCGATCAGGCAATACCCGGCGGCGTCGGTATGTCCGGTCTTGAGGCCGTCAACAGTCGGATCGAGCCAGAGCAGGCGATTACGGTTTAGCTGCCGGATGTTGTCGTAGCTGAACGTCCTGACCGAAAAGATTGGATAGTCCTGTGGGAAATCGTGAATCAGACGCATCGCGAGAATCGCCAGATCGCCTGCCGTCGTGTAGTGATTCGGTTCAGGCATGCCGTTGACGTCCGCAAAGTGCGTGTGGCTCATCCCTATCGCCTGGGCCTCGGCATTCATCATGTCGACGAAATGCGATTGCGTGCCGCCCACGACTTCCCCCAGTGCAATCGCGGCATCGTTGCCGGACTCTACAATCAACCCGTAGAGCAGGTCGTGCACGGACACCGGCTTGTTCGCCTCGATGAACATCCTCGATTCGTCCTTGCCGACCGAGCGAACGGCATCGCTGGGCAACACCGTTTCGTCCATGCGGATTTTATTGTCCTGCAGCGCCTGAAAGACCAGATACGCCGTCATGATTTTCGTGAGCGACGCTGGCTCCATGCGCGCCTCGGCGTTCTGCGAGGCGAGGATCTGATTGCTCGACGAGTCCATTAAGACCCAGGCGCGCGCGTTGACCGCGGGCGGTGCGGTCTGGGCCGATACGCGATTCGAAAGCAGCGCGATCGAGCAAAGCGACGCGAGGAGGACATATCTCTTACGAAGGGACTTGCACAGACTCATACGCTCCTTGTGACGTTCAGGGTTGCTGAAATGTGATACCGCAGTAGCAACGCGCGCACGCAACCGCCTTCATCCGGCAGATTGCGAGACAAGTACGGTAAAGGGCGCCCCCTGCGCGCTGGAAGTCCCTTTTCCAGAATACTGTTTTGCGCGCTTGGCGCCGCCCTGACGCACGGACGCCACCTCGCGGCAACTCACCGTTCTCGTAACTCTGCTTTGCGCAACCGGTATAGCGGCCCCCAAAACACGCGTCCTAAACTACACGGGCCGGCTTCTGCTTCCGCGCTCTGCGCCGATCGGTTGGGCAGTGGATCGGGGCGCCGAGTGTCCAGACTTCTCGCGCCGCGTGAGCAGGAGGCGCCCGGATCGCATGCGGCACCCGCGGCTCGCCTCTTCGCGCCCGGTGCCCGATTGACAGTCAGGCTGAAATCGCTACAACGGAAAAAGGAGAATCTCGATGCTTTTTGAAAAAAAACTGGCCCACTGGGCGGAGGAAATACGGTCGACGTCAAACCTTCCAGCGCGCCTTGTGTTGTGGAATGGTGAACACTTCGATTTTGGGACGTTCGCCGAACCTCATGTCACGCTGAACGTCAGGAGCGCATCCGCATTGCCGTTGCTCCTGGATCCGAGTCTCGACAACCTCGGCGAGGCGTACGTGAACGGCAAGATCGATATCGAAGGCAAACTCACGGACATCATCGACATCGGCTACGGGCTCGCCCGTAGTACCGTGACTAACGCCCTCTCTGCTGTGCGTGCTGTGCGCGCCATGACTCACACGAAACGGTCCGACAAGCGGGCAATCCAGTACCACTACGATGTCTCGAACG
The DNA here is from genome assembly GCF_003634845.1 of Paraburkholderia sp. RAU2J. Taxonomy (NCBI): domain Bacteria; kingdom Pseudomonadati; phylum Pseudomonadota; class Betaproteobacteria; order Burkholderiales; family Burkholderiaceae; genus Paraburkholderia; species Paraburkholderia sp. RAU2J. The sequence goes on along the minus strand of NZ_RBXG01000003.1, from coordinate 1,273,948 downwards.
AGTTCTACCAACTGTGGCTCGACGAAAACATGGTCTACTCGTGCGCGTACTTCGAGAACGGCGACGAAGACCTCGCCGCCGCCCAACTCAAGAAGATCGACCACATCCTCACCAAGATCCAGTTGCAACCCGGACAGCGCCTGCTCGACATCGGCTGCGGCTGGGGCGCGCTCGTGCTGCGCGCGGCCCAGAAGTTCGGCGCGCGCTGTGTAGGTATCACGCTTTCGCAGAGCCAGTTCGATCTCGCCGCTGCGCGCGTGAAAGCAGCGGGACTCGAGGACCGCATTGAGATCCGCCTGCAGGACTATCGCGATGTCGAAGGCCAGTTCGACCGCATCACGAGTGTCGGCATGTTCGAGCACGTCGGCTGCAGGCATCTGCCTGACTATTTCTCTCGGATCCGCGCGTTGCTCACCGACGACGGCATCGCGATGAACCATGGGATCACGTCCACCGGCGCGGACAGTCGCGAGACCGGCCTCGGCGGCAGCCAGTTCATCGACCGCTACGTGTTCCCGGACGGCGAACTACCGAACATCAGTGTCGCGCTCCACGCGCTGCAGAGCGGCGGACTGGAGGCGGTCGACATCGAGAACCTGAGGCGACACTATGCCCGCACGCTCCACACCTGGAGCGTGAACTTCGAGGCGCAAGCCGAGCAGGCCAGAAAGCTCGTCGATGAAGTGAAGTTTCGCATCTGGCGTGTCTATCTGGCGGGTTGCGCCTACGCGTTTGAGCACGACGACGTCTCGATCTACCAGATCGTCTGCCGCAAGGCGGGGCGCAGCGCGACGACGCTGCCGTGGTCACGCCGATACATGTACGAGCAGACGCTGCCGCGCTAGCGCATTGGCCCGGGTCGATACGCGCGGCCGCGCGATGTCACCGTGCACGAGAACGCACGGCGCGGGCACGCGGCCTCTCCGACCCATCGAGCTCTGAAAACGACACACTTGGAAATCCCCCTTGACTAACTACCTATCAGTAGATAAAGTTAAGCCTATGGACACGACATCGACAGTACGCGAGCAGATCCTCGACCACGCAATCACACTGATTATGCTCCGCGGTTACAACGGCTTTAGCTACCGCGATCTGTCGGAACTGGTCGGCGTGAAGACGTCGAGTATCCACTACTACTTCCCGTCGAAGGACGATTTGGTACTTGAAGCGGTCAATGAGTACAGCAGCGAAGTACTCAATACCGTCAAGGCAATCGACGCTGCGTTACCGGCCGATGCGAAGCTCAGCAAGTACACGAAGTTGTTTGGCAGGACCCTGGGGGACGGCAATCAGATTTGTCTGTGCGGCATGCTCGCGGCCGACATCGAATCGCTGCCGGACAACATCCGGAATGCGATACAGGCTTTTTTCAAGGCCAACGAAAGCTGGCTGGCGAAAGTGCTCGCGCAAGGTGCGCACGAGCGTACGCTGACGGTCAACGGCAAACCGGAAAATGCCGCGCGCGCCCTCTTCGCGGCTTATCAGGGCAGTGTACTGGCAAGCCGGTTGTTTAAGACGAAGGCCCGGCTCGAAGATATCGAGGCTACCTTGAAAGTAAGTGCAGTAAAGCGGTAGTGCAGTAAAGCTGTAAGGTGAGGTAGTGATTCACTTCTTTAATTGGCCGTCTATCTATCTTTACGTAGATAGACGAAGTTAGACAGAAAGCGGGGACATCATATTTCCCCTCGCTTATTTATCTATCTATCAGTAGATGCATTTGAAAAGATCAGTAACCGTGAACACGAAACTGATTGGCGCTTTTGTGCTGCCCGGCGTGATCGCCACCCGCGCATTGACCGATGGCGGCTGCGCGTAACGCCCACAGTCAACTATTTCCTCAACCATATTTTTGTATTGGAACATCAGCATGTCACTCGAAAAAGTCCTCTATCGCGCTCACGCCCACGCCACAGGCGGTCGCGACGGCCGTGCCGTCGTCCCCGAAGGCAAGCTCGACTTCAGGCTCACCACCCCCAGGGAACTGGGCGGGGCAGGCGGCGAAGGCGCCAATCCCGAACAGTTGTTCGCCGCCGGCTACAGCGCGTGCTTTCTCGGCGCGATGAAGTTCGTCGCTGCCCGCGACAAGATCGCCATCCCGGCAGATGTCTCGATTGACGGCAGCGTCGGCATCGGCGCCCTCCCGAACGGCTTCGGCATCGAGGTCGAACTGAAGATCGCTCTGCCCGGCATGGAGAGCGAAGCGGCGCGGGCCCTGGTCGACAAGGCTCATATCGTCTGCCCGTACTCCAACGCTACGCGCGGCAACATCGACGTCACGCTCACCCTCGTTTGATCCAATTCGTCACGACCATCCTCCAACCCGATCTGAAGAAAGCACCCGCCATGAAATCATTCAAGCCCCTGCTGGCTGCGGTCACCCTTGCTGCCAGCACTACTTTTGCAGTCGCGGCGAACTCCGCGGCGCCCGCTACGCCCGACCACGTGACGAGCCAGTTCCTCCAGGCGCTGAACAGCGGCACGGGGCCAGCCCTCAACACACTGTCGCCGGCGAAGGCGCGTGAGGTGCTGGTCAACGCACAAAACGGCGTGAAGGTCGATCTGTCCGGAATCGACGTATCCACCAAGACCATCGAACAGGACGGTATCACCGTGCCGTTGACCATCGTCCGCCCTCAAGGGGCGAGGGGCACGCTGCCGGTGTTCATGTTCTTCCACGGCGGCGGCTGGATTCTCGGTGACTTCCAGACGCACGAGCGTCTGGTGCGCGACCTCGTCGTGCAATCGGGCGCAGTGGCGGTGTTTGTGAATTACACGCCGTCGCCGGAGGCGCATTACCCGGTCGCGATCAATCAGGCCTATGCCGCCACGAAGTGGGTTGCTGCCCATGGCAGCGAAATCGGCGTGGATGGTAGCCGCCTTGCGGTGGTTGGCAACAGCGTCGGCGGAAACATGGCCGCGGTCGTCAGCCTGATGGCGAAGAACAAGCAAGGCCCGGCGATCCGCTTCCAGGGCTTGATGTGGCCGGTGACGGATAACAATTTCGACGATGGATCCTACAACGCCTATGCGGAGGGCCACTTCCTGACGCGCCCCATGATGAAATGGTTCTGGAATGCCTACACGACGAATCAGGCCCAGCGTAACGAGATCTACGCGTCGCCGTTGCGTGCCTCGGTGGATCAGTTGAAGGGCCTGCCGCCTGCGCTGATTCAGGTTGCGCAGTTCGACGTGCTGAGCGACGAGGGTGAAGCCTACGGCCGCAAGCTCGACGCAGCGGGTAACGAAGCCGCGACGATCCGTTATGACGGCACCATCCACGACTTCGGTTTGCTGAACGCGCTCGCCGAAGATGCGGAGACAAAAGCCGCGATTCGCCAGCTCGCGAACGAGTTGAAGACGCGATTGCAGTAATTGCACATAACCCCGATCGCGGTGCGGTAGCGAAGGGCCACTGCGCAGCGGTTGGCACGACAACCCACCGGCTACGGCCCACGGTCTGCGAACAACGAAGCCGCGTTTCGCATGCGTCAGATCATTCGACGCCTTGGGAGACAATCCGGCGCCGCGCCTGGAAATCGTGTAAATGCAGGTCGAGCAGCACGGGAAAGGGACTCACCCCCTGCGCAGACCGATCGCAAACTGCCGCATACTGAGCGCGACGCGACGCGCGTAGCCCTTGCTGCCGCGCTGTAGCGCATTAATGCCAGATTCAGATCGCCTTACGTCGCGTCGAGATAACCACGAAGGATCGAAGAGCCGATGCGCACGTTCTCGGCGGGGTCGGACAAGTCCTTGTTCAGCGCGACCACCTGCGGATGGGCGGTCGGCAGAACCTGCATGAGGCCTTTCGCACCAGCCGCGCTGATCGCGTGACGGTCGAATCCCGATACTATGCCAAACCTGTGGCGACTCTGTGACGCAGCTGTGCGCCACGCCAATATGCTACGTTACATAGCGGCGCCTCGGGTGTCGTTTCCCAAAGAGCGGGAGACAGCTGCAAATGGGCGCTGCCCGTTTGATCCGCGTGAAGCCCGCAATCTGTGCTGCGTCCATCGGCACTGGTCACTATCCCTCTTTCTCAATGGCACGCCCTGCGCGGTCACACTGCGTCCGCTGCAGGCGTGGCAAGCACTCGGTGCACTGGTGCCGACGAGCCGCTACGTTGCAATACCATTCCAACCCCACGAGGAGCAATGTGCATGAAGTATGAAGGCGCTCTGCACCACAGCATCAAGAGGCGGCTCGAGCAAGTGATAGAGATGGCCGAACTGGTCGGCTTGCTGGTCATCGGCATCGGGACCGCCCTGGCGATGGGGCACCTAATCTGGAACATGGCGGACTCCGGCGACGTTACACTGACCGATCTGCTGCTCATGTTTCTATACCTCGAAGTGTTCGCCATGGTCGGGCAATACCTGAAGGCGGGGCAATTGCCGGTGCGTTTTCCGCTCTACATAGCGATGGTCTCGATCGCGCGCGACGTGATCCTGCGCGCTGGCGCGAATACGGAGCTGCATCTTGTCGCCTCGGCCGGCGCCATCTTGCTGATAGCTCTAGGTGTGCTGTTGATTCGTTATGGAGAGTGCAAGTATCCAAGCGATACCAACGAACGGCCTGACGAGGAGGCGCGTTAAGCGGGCACTGGAGATGTCGGTAGTCGCGGGACAACTCCGCGTCGTTTTCACCGAGGTATGCATGTCCGCGCCCGCGGGTGCGTCGCGGTGTGAAGGGTGCCGGAGAGACGGCCACTTTGCGCTTACTCTGCGCGAGGGACTGACGCGGGAGTGGAGTCCCAGTTATATGGATCGAGCGGGCGAAGTACGCCCGATACTTGAGCGCGAAGAAAGCCAGTCCGTCGTTGGTGCGACTGGCATTTTATTTTGGACGCGCAGTTTTCAAAGAACGCTTATGAATTTCGACTTTGGGATGGATACGCGATCGGCTGAAGTCGGGACTGAGCGCGACGATGTTCGCGACGATAGTGGCTTACCATGGAAATCGCCGCAATTACTAGCACCAATGAGCCGATCAAAGTTCCCATCGACGATTCACTCATTGCCCCCCTTCGTTACCTCCCATCTGTGGTGTCGACCGGCTGAGTTCCTTGCAGGTGTAACTGTCTATCATCGCGTTGAACGATTTGATCGAACAAGTCCCGAGGGTACGTTCCGGGCGCGTCGACCCTGGATCATGATGACGTGTTGCGTGCCAAGGCGTTGCATGCGTAACCCGTGACTTCTTGACGGTGCCAAATGAGAGCTGATGTGGCGTATGACGTTCACTTCGGGCCAAGGGCTCCGGCATGCCGCGACGCGGAACCATCCACACGTAGGGAAGGGTTAGCGGGGCACGTGGTAATCGGCTGGCCATCAGAACCCCTTTGGCAAACGGGCTAAAAATTACTCCCCGCCAAACCAATTGGCCTTTATGTATTATTTATGCGTCCTGCGAGGAAAGGTAACATTTTTCCCTTGACCAAGATGGGCATTAAACTGCCATCGCCGATTCCGCGAACATCAATGAGAGGAGTTGCCATGGTTCTATATCACCACGGCGCAGTAATTCAGCCCTGCGTCACGAAGCATGGCAAAGCCTTTGTAGCGTGTGCATCAATCTTAGCGGAAGGCGGTGAAGCTACTTCACTCGGGAATCTCGGAGAGTTCGCGAGTCAAAAATGCGCTTTCGCGTTTGCCGCGCGCAGTGCCACTGCATTCGTGGATGGCGAATCCCTGTCGCGCTCACCTTTTGAACTAGCTCAGGCCGCGTAGCAGTCGCGTAACGTGGCGGCAAGATCACGTCCCTCGCCGATGGAGCAGAGAATGCGGAAGTCGAACTCACCACCCTCGGCGGCGACAAGATCGTCGCCATCGTCATCGGGGGCAGTTGCTCTCGATAGCATGTCGATGCCCGCCGGCTGGGCTTAACTTCACTGTCGGGAATCTCTCCTTCATCGGAAAATGGGAGCTGTCAATGAATGAAGAAGTCTTCAACCTCAGCATACGCAAGTTCTTAAAAATGGTTGGCGTCAATTCGCAGCGCGAGATCGAGCACGCGGTAGCCAAGGCCCTTGCTGACGGCACCATCGCAGGTACGGAATCGTTTCCCGCAAAAGTAACGCTGGAAGTTGCAGGGCTCAAGCTGAAAGTGGAGTTTGATGGCGAAATCACGCTCCAGTAAGTGCGAGATGACGTTTTCTGCACGGCAGCCGCGACGACTATCGGCAACGGTTCGCGACGGTTTTTCGACCAATGTGCCTTCGGCGACGTCAGCCGCGAAGGATCGCTGTCGCCAAAGGCAGGCACCGGGCCATCTACTGCCCCGTCGACCATGCTTTCGTTCGGGCATTCGAACGTCGGCTTTACCCGGCGGATTCAACCGGTCGATGCAACACAATGAACGTCGCATGAGCGGCGGGGGTGTTGCAAATGAAACAGAGGCGCCGGATCTTATTACCGCGAAAGCCAGAAAGCATTGACGTGGGAACGCCGGCGTAAAGGCGAGTCGTTGCAGCACATCGCCCGGCTATTTGACCGCAATCACTCGTCAGTACAGGGAATTCTGGCGCAAACTGGAGGAATCCAGCCTGCACCTCGCCAGCGACCCAGGCTGGCGCTCGCGCTTGCCGAGCGTGAGGAGATTTCGCGAGGTCTCGTCGCGGGCGATTCGATTCAGTCAATTGCCCGGCGGCTGTCGCGGTCACCGTCCACGATCTGTCGCGAGATCAAGCGCAACAGTGGGCAGGCCAGCTATCGGGCCAGCCACGCCGACTAGCTTGCATGGGATCGGTCGCTGCGCCCGAAAGTCTGCAAACTGGTCGAGCACCGGATGCTGGCTCGTATCGTGGCCAACAAGCTCCAGTTGCAGTGGTCGCCCCAGCAGACTGCTGGATGGCTCAAACGCGCCTGGCCAGGCAGCGAGGACTACCACGTGCCACACGAGACCATCTATCGCAGTCTTTTCATTCAGCCACGGGGTGCAATGAAGAAGGAGTTGCTGGAGCATTTACGGCGCACCCGGGCCATGCGCCGCTCGCGCCATCACACGCAGAAAACGGACGATCACGGCAGAATCCGTGACGCGGTATCAATCCGTGAGCGCCCCGCCACTGTGGAAGACCGTGCGGTGCCGGGGCACTGGGAGGGAGACCCTCCTGTGTGGCAGCGGCGGCAGCCAGATTGCAACGCTTGTAGAGCGTCAGACACGCTATGTAATGCTGGTGAAGATCGCGAGCAAGGACAGTGAATCGGTTGCCAATGCGCTCATCAAACACGCTGGAAAGCTGCCTCAGGAACTCTATAAATCGCGTACGTGGGATCGGGGAACAGAGATGGCGAACCACAAACGGTTCACCATCGCCACCGAGGCGGTGTCCGGAATTTTGTGTAAACGGGTTGAGGTTTAACCCGGCACCAGCCGCTCTTCGAACTGGATTGTGAAGCGGTTCAGGGCCGCTTTCCAGTCGCGGATAGGCATCGTCCACTTCTTGCTGATGTTGTTCAGCGCCAGGTAGAACAGCTTGGTCACGGCCTCATCGGTCGGAAACGAGCTGCGGGTCTTGATTGCTTTCTGCACGCCGCGCGTCTTCAGCTCAGTGACCATTTGCAACCAGAACTTTGCACCCTCGGTCTGGCAATCCACAGTCCCAGAACCTCCTTGTGACCGGTCATGTTCACGCCGATGGCCAGGTACACTGCCTTGGTGCGCACCGCGCCGCTGTCGCGCACCTTGACGTGGATGCAGTCGAGATAGACGATCGGGTAAAGCGCATCGAGCGCATGTCAACGGCACTCAGGAATTGATACAGTTTCTGTCGGCATCGGCACTTCAGATTTGATACACCGGGTTGTAGTGTTATTGCGGTGCCGACCGCATTCCGTTGGCGGCGTTCTCCTTTGTCGTAGTCGATCTCTTCATAACCAGTCCGGCGCGCCGCTTGTCGCGTAGTCGATAGCTCTCGCCCTGGATCGCCACGAGGTGAGCGTGATGCAATAGCCGGTCGAGCATGGCAGCAGTGAGCGTTGCGTCATCGGCGAACGTCTGGTCCCACTGCCCGAATGGAAGGTTGCTGGTCACGATCAGACTGCCGCGCTCGTATCGTTTGGCGATCACCTGGAAGAACAGGTTGGCCTGTTCACGGCTCATCGGCAGGTACCCGATCTCATCGATGATCAACAGCCGGTACGGGTTGATGAACCGTTTGAGGGCGTCGCCCAGCTGATTCTGCCGATGTGCCGTGGTCAGTATCATCAGCAGGTCTGCTGCCGTAATGAAGCGCACCTTGATTCCAGCTTGCGTTGCTGCATAACCAAGCGCCATTGCAATGTGCGTTTTGCCTGTGCCACTCGGTCCGAGTAATACGACGTTCTCGTTTCGCTCCAGAAACGTCAGACTCGCCAGCTCCTGAACCTGCGATCTGGGCACACCGCTGGCTGCTGCGAAGTCGAAACCGTCGAGGGTCTTGATCGTCGGGAAGCCTGCCAGGCGTGCAAACGTCGCGCGCTGCCTGACGAGCCGCGCCGTGTGCTCGGCCTTAAGTACCGATTCGAGAAACTCTGTCAGGTTTACCTCATCGGCGATCGCCTTTTGCGCCAGGTGCGGCAACGCGTCCGCGATGGTCGTGAGCTTCAGCTGGGCGCATAGCTGCGCCACTCGTTCGTGTGCGATGTTCATGCGGCAACCCGAATCAGCTGGTCGTACACGGACAGCGGGTGCTGTAGCGGAGATAGCCAGTCGTGGAATCGCTCGCGCAACTCCTGTCCGCTCGCCGGTGTCGTTGCTGGCAACAGCGACGGATACGGTGGCGGTACGCTCTGCAAGGCCTTCTGCTCAACAAGCAACTGCTCGCCTGGCTTCAAGCGGGTCGTTCCATGTATCCGGACATGCGCAACTTCGCGTAGCCAACGCCAGACTTCAGTGTTGGCGGTCGTCACGTCCAGTTCGACGTTGGCCGCCTTGAACTGGGCGGCCAGCGGAACGTAGAAACTGCGGCGCAAATATCCGTTCATCCGTTCGACCTTGCCTTTGGTCTTCGCGCGATAAGGCCGACAAAGCTGGGGCTGAAACCCGTAGTGCCGGGCGAAGTCGAGAAACCCCGGCTGGAAACGGTGCTGCTTCGGACCATAAGCATCCCGCTCGATGACAACGGTCTTCATATTGTCGTACAGCGCACGGCGCGGCACACCGCCGAACCAGTTAAAACAGTTGACGTGACACCTGAGCAAAGTATCGAGTCGCATGTCGGAAACGAATTCGACGTAAGTCGCGCGGCTATAGCCGAGAGTGGCCACGAATGCGAACAGATTCGCTCCTTTGCGCCGGCGGAACTCGACCCAGTCGACCTGCATCTGATCGCCCGCGGCAGTCTCGAATCGCACCAAAGGATCGGGCGCCGGTAGAGGCCGCAATGTCGCAACGAACTTGCGCACGATTCTCTCGCCGCCATTGAATCCCTGCGATTGGATCTCGCGCCACAGAACTGTCGCTGGAATCCAGTCCGGTGCCGCTGACGCGATCCGTTCCCGAAGATAGGCTTCGAACGGTTTCAGTATCGAATCGCGCGCAGTCGCTGCGGGCCGAAACATCGGCGCGTCCTGCGTCGCCAGATATTTCCTCACCGTGTTGACGGAGCAGCCAACCTCACAAGCAATGGCACGCAGGCTCTTGCCCTGCTTGTGCAATATCCTGATCTGCATGTATCCCTCGTACGAGATCATCGCCGCTCAAAGCGGCCATTATCCCTTCGTCGAGGTGTATCAATTCCTCAGTGCCGACGGTGTATCAATTTACAGGTGCCGATGACACGCACGGCCTTGCCAGACCTTCACCTCTTCGCTGACGGCGTCGGTGACCGCCGAGATGAGCGTGGGCGACACCTCCGTGCCGTACATCTCTTCCAGATGGCCCTGGATCTCGCGCACGCTCAGACCTCGCGCGTACAACGAAATGATCTTATCGTCGAAGCCCGACCGGCGCGTCTGATGACGCTCCACAAGCTTCGGCTCGAATGCGCCCTGACGGTCGCGCGGAATATTGAGCGGCAACTCGCCAAACTCCCCCCTGCAATGTCTTGGCGCTATGCCCATTGCGGGTGTTGCCAGTGGCATCAGTCACCGCTTCGCTCTTGCCATGGCCCAGGTGCTCTGGACATCTCCGTCTCAAGCGGTCGCTCCGCCAGCATCTTCGTGAGCTGCTTGAGCAACCCGTTCTCGCCTATCAGATCTTCCGGCTTCTGGTAGTTCGCCAGCAGGCTGTCTGCCAGCTTGACGAGTTCAGGATCGGGTTTTTCTCTTTTGTTGCCTTTCGCTACTGTCATCTGTGCTCCTGTTGCTGACAGTTTCCTGCCAAATGACCGCTTACACAAAAGTTTTTACATTCTCTCTGGCACGACCTCTTTCGGTTTGCTAAGGATTCCAACTTCTTCTTTGCAGTGATTCTGCAGACACGACAGCGCTCCCGCACTCAATGTATCCATCTCCGTTAAACTGGTGAAGCACTCACAAAGTCAGTGGCAAGGATCCGATCGCAGTTTTGCGTGGACGCACGGCGACAACGATCGACCTGTCGCGTTCTCTGACAATCAGTGACCGGCATAGTGATGCGCCACGTCGTGTCTCCAACCACACCATTCTTGACCGCTCTATAACAGCCGCGTTGCATTCGCCCAATGACCGTCTATATTGGGGAAGAAGATAGCGAGACATGTCTTTCCCGCGAATCCAGCGCCGAAAGGAGAACGTCGCATGGACATCCTGAAGCTCGCCATCGTCGTGGCTATCCTGTGCGGAGTTGCAAAGGGAATCCAGCTTTTCAGTCGCCATTGCCGCGTCGGTTCGGTTACAGTTTCTTTTCGGCGCGTGGCTTCTGGCTCGCGGCAATCGGCATCAATTTCCTCTGGTGGGGATACTATTTCTGGGTAACTGCCCCGCTTCGCCATACGCAGCCGTCCGGCGGACTTGTCCTCATGGCGATGGGACTTCCCTGCTGGGCTTGTGCATTTACTGGTGGCGCCATCGGCGTGACGGGGAAAACTGGCTGAAGCACTTCGCGCTATCCGCGCTAGGGCTATCGGTCACCAGCACCGTGCTGGTCATTACGCTGATCGAGAAGTTTACGGCGGGCGGCTGGCTGACGGTACTGGTGACCGGCGCGGTGGTCGCGCTATGCATTGTCATCAAGCGGCACTACGGCGAAACCCGCGCACTGATTGCCAGGGAGGACGCCCTCTTCACCGGCGCTGCACCCGATCCGGGCGACGCGGCCGCGTCACTCAGGCCAGAACCTTCCCAGCCAACCGCCATCCTGCTCGTCGGCAAGCATCGCGGTGTCAGCATGCACGCGCTGTTATGGGTGAACCGGCTATTTCCGGGACACTTCAGGAATGTGATCTTTCTCGCGGTCGGCGAAGTGGACGCGCAAAGCTATGAAGGCTCCGAGCACCTGGAGCGTTTGCGGCAAACGATTACGGCGTCTCTCCAGTATTACGTTGCGCACTGTCGCCGGCATGGCATCGCCGCCGAATACCGGATCGCGTTCGGCACCGACACTGTCGAAGAGTTCCTCAAGCTGGCAGAAGCCTCGATAAAGCAATTCCCGAACAGCGTCTGCTTCGCGAGCAAGCTGATTTTCAAACGGATGAATGTCCTGACGGCGTGGCTGCACAATCACACACCGGTCGCGATCCAGACGCGCCTGCACCAGCAGGGCAAACAGAGGTTGCTGCTGCCGATGAACGTCGGATGATTCAATGAACCATCGTCACCGGTGTGACCGTCCGCCCCGACAACGCCGCGAGCATGGCCAGGCGTCGGAAGAAGCCCATGTGGCTGGCGTCGATCACCATGACGTCGGGCCGGGTCGTGGTTGCATAGTCGGCGATCGCCTTCGTGTGGTGGCCGAATACCCGTGTCCAGTGGTACGGCACGCCGGCTTCCTCGAGAATCGTGCGCGCGTCGACCATCGCCTTCAGCGTTGCCTGCTCTTCCCGGCGCACCAGTGAGCTTCGGGTATGGACGGCTGCCGCGCGCCCCTGGTCGACGGGTTCGAGGACTTCCAGCAATTCGACCTCGGTGACGCAGCGCTCCAGAAACATAAATGTCGCGAAACGTGTGGCCTCGACAACACCGCTCTTGCCGAGGACGGGGATCAGCATTCGTATCATCGGGAACTCTGGTATTCGCACGGACTTATCGTCGCGAACGCCTTCCATGAAAACGTGAAACGATATCGCCTTGAAGGGCGCGAACTCGGTGAAGGCGAACTGGTGGAAAACGTCGTTCTCGAGTTCAAGCCGCAACCATCTCAGGACATGCTCGTTGCCTGCCTGTGGTCACACTGGCAGGCCCCTGATGAGCCGGACCTTCTATCGTTCGCGGCCATCACCGATGAGCCTCCGCCGGAGATTGCCGCCGCGGGCCATGATCGCGGTATCATCCCGATCAAGCTGGAAAACATCGACGCTTGGCTCTGCCCCGAGCCCGGCAATCTCGCCGCACAGTACGCGATTCTCGACGACCGCTATCGCCCTTACTATGAACATCGAATCGCGGCCTGATCGACGCGTCGTGAACGACGTCGTGCTGGCCGCGGTGTCCATTCCATCGGCCATTTTGTAAATTTCGCGACCGAGCGTCGTAGCCCAAATTAAAAGTGTCAGCAGTCCGCACCGCACGAGCAAGCTCGATGCGCACGGCTATCGCATCTCTATTCCGCAGCACTGTGGGCGACCTCTTGAGCCTCGCGAAAGCGCGCCGCATCACGCGCGGGCGGCACACCAAACTGACGTGCATATTCGCGGCTGAATTGACTCGGACTCTCATACCCCACGCTGAAGCCGACGCCTGCGACATCTCCTTGCTGGGCCAGAAGGCGAGCACGAGCCGTCTGGAGACGGATCTGCTTCTGGTATTGAAGCGGACTCATGGCGGTCGCTGCCTTGAAATGGCGGTGGAATGACGCTGGGCTCATCCCCGCCAACGCAGCCAGACGCTCCACCCGCATCGTCTCGGCAAAATTGGTGCGCAGCCATGTGATGGCGCGGCTCACCTGCGAGAGGCGGCTATCTCCCAGGGCAATCTGACGGACCATGGGGCCGCATGGGCTTTGCAGGATTCGCCAGAACACCTCGCGCCGGATCATGGGGGCAAGGACGGCAATGTCCTGCGGCCGGTCGAGCAATCTGACCAACCTCCACATCGCATCCAGAAGATCCGGCTCCGCGCGGTTGACCTCCACGCCGGCAGCGGCACCCCACCGAGATATCGCGGACTCCTCCTCGATCAGGCTCGCGACGAGCCCCAGGTCCAGGTCCAGCGTGACGGCGGAGTATGGCGGCTGGGTGACCTGTCCTGTCGCCGGCAGGTCCACGGACACGGCCACATAGTCGCCCGGCTCGATGTCGAAAACCCGGCCGCCAAGCACCGTCCGCTTCGCCCCACCCAGGATCAACGCGAGGACTGGCCTATGGACCACGTAGGTCGTCACCGAAAGATCCGTTTCGACATAGAGCGTCAGTCCATCGACATCCGTCTCGGTCGGGCCTTCCTGGCCATGGCTCTCCACCAACGCGCGAAGTTCATTCAAGTGGTCCACGCCTGCCTCCAAACGCCTCAGGGCATTGCGCCCCTCCGGAAACACTGATTGAGAGGATTGTGCAAGAGGTTGGCGCCATCGCGCTACCGCGGCAGACCCCCGCCGCGATTCAATAACGCATCCCCAAACGCGAAGTTGAACAAGGAATCCGTCATGACGCACACACCGCAAAAACCCATCGCTTCCGGCTTCGGCGCCGCATCGACCGCTGCCGGGGTCATCCAGGGCATCGATCTGACCGGCAAGACCGTCATCGTGACTGGCGGCGCCTCAGGAATCGGCATCGAGACCGTCCGCGCGTTCCGCTCCGCGGGCGCCCGGATCATCGTACCAGCCCGCGACACGGCCAAGGCGAAGGAGGCCTTGGCCGCCGTGCCGGACATCGTCGTCGAAGCGATGGATCTGCTCGACCCGGCATCGATCGACCGCTTCGCCAGCCGCGCGCTGGCGCTGACGGACAAGGTCGACATCCTCGTCAACAATGCCGGCGTCATGGCCGCGCCGCTGACGCGCGATGCCCGCGGCTACGAGATGCAGTTTGCGGCCAACCACCTCGGCCATTTCCAGCTCACCTGCAGGCTCTGGCCGGTCCTTCTCCGGGCCGACGGCGCGCGCGTCGTGGCGCTCAGTTCCTATGGGCATCGCCGCGCCGGTGTCGATTTCCACGACCCGCATTTCGAGCGGCGCGAGTACGACCGCTGGGTGGCCTACGGCCAGTCCAAGACCGCCAACGCGCTGTTTGCCGTCGCACTGGATTCGATCGGCCGCGGCCAGAACGTGCGCGCCTTCGCCGTCCACCCCGGCGGCATTGCCACGCCGCTCGCGCGCCACATGCTGCCGTCCGAGATCGAAGCCAGCCACATCTTCGATGCAGAGGGCCAGCCGGTCATTGATCCGGAGAACAACAAGAAGTCGCCCGAACAGGGCGCCGCCACCTCAGTGTGGTGCGCGACGAGCCCGCAACTGGCCGGCATGGGCGGCGTGTACTGCGCCGACTGCGACATCGCGGTCGCACTGCCCAGCGACGATAGCCCCGAGATGCATGGCGTCCGGCCGCGCGCCATCGACCCCGTCGCCGCCGGCCGCCTGTGGCAGCTCAGCGAACAGCTGACGGGCGCGACGCTGGGCTGAGATCACCACGAAAACAGAATTAGGAGCATCAAGATGAGAACGGTGTCACTTGGAAACGAGGGCCTGACGGTCAGCGCACAAGGCCTGGGATGCATGGGCATGAGCACCACCTACGGGCCGAGCGACGAGCAGGAAAGCCTCGCCACGCTCGGGCGGGCGCTCGACCTCGGCGTGACCTTCTTCGACACGGCCGAGGCCTATGGCCCGTTCATGAACGAAGCGTTGCTTGGCAAGGCCTTCGCGGGCCGGCGCAATCAGATCGTGCTGTCCACCAAGGTGGGCTTTCGGTACACGGACGACGGCAGGCTTGCCATGCACGGCGACGTGCCTATAGTCACTGGCGACCCGACCCATATCCGCAAGGCAGTCGAAGGCTCGCTGCGGCGCCTGAAGACCGATGTCATCGACCTCGTCTACCTGCATCGCATCGACCCCGCGACGCCGATCGAGGTCACCATCGGCGCGCTCGCCGGCCTCGTCCACGACGGCAAGATCCGCTACATCGGCCTCTCCGCGGCATCGGCAACGACGATCCGCAGAGCCCACGCCGTGCGCCCGCTCACTGCGGTCCAGATGGAGTACTCATTGTTCGAGCGCGGCGCCGAGCGCAACGGCGTGTTGGCAGCCGTCAGGGAACTGGGCATCGGCTTCATCTCCTGCTCACCGCTCGGCCGGGGCTTCCTGACCGGCACGCTGAAGGACCTGGACACACTGCATCCGACCGACTTCCGCCGCTTCGACCCGCGCTTCCAAGGGGAAAACCTGCAAGCCAATCTGCAGCTGATCGACTGCATTTCGGGTATTGCCGCAGCCAAGGGCATTGAGCCTTCCCAGCTCGCCATCGCCTGGGCAATGCATGCCGACACGGTGCCGATTCCCGGGACGCGGCGCATCAGGTATCTCGAAGAGAACGTCGCCGCAGCCGCTCTCACGCTGACCCTGGACGAAATGCGCGCGCTCGACGAGGCCGCCCCGTTCGGCGCCGCAGCCGGCGAACGCTATTCGTCCGGAATGATGGCCACGCTGGGCCACTAGGACATTCCTTTATTCAACCAGGAGCAAGCCATGTCGAAACAGATCGATTCCTCGCGTCGCAGTGTCCTCAGTTCCCTGGCGCTCGGCGCCGCCCTGGCGCAGTTCGGCGCGCTGGGCCTTGCCAACGCCCAGACCCGGGCGACCAACCCCAATGGCGGCCACACTTCGTTCGCTGCCCTCAAGCAGATCAAGGCGGGCGTGCTCGATGTGGGCTATGCCGAGGATGGCCCGGCCGACGGCCCGCCCGTGCTGCTGCTGCACGGCTGGCCCTATGACATCCACAGCTATGTCGATGTCGCGCCGATCCTGGCCAAGGCCGGGTACCGGGTGATCGTGCCCTATCTGCGCGGCTACGGCAGCACCCGCTTCCTCTCCGCCGAGACGCCACGCAACGGCCAACAGGCGGCAGCGGCCGTCGACATCATCGCTTTCATGGACGCGCTGAAGATCGACACGGCCGTCTTCGCCGCCTATGACTGGGGCGCGCGCACCGCCGATATCATCGCGGCGCTGCGGCCGGAGCGCTGCAAGGCGCTGGTATCGGTCAGCGGCTATCTCATCGGCAGCCAGGAACTGAACCGGGCGCCGCTGCCGCCGAAGGCCGAATTGCAGTGGTGGTACCAGTACTACTTCGCCACCGAGCGGGGCGCGGCCGGCTATGCCAGGTACACCCATGATTTCGCACGCCTGATCTGGGAACTGGCCTCGCCGCAGTGGAAGTTCGACGACGCCACCTTCGCGCGCTCGGCGGCGGCCTTCGACAACCCCGACCACGTCGCGGTCTCGATCCACAACTACCGCTGGCGGCTCGGCCTGGTGCAGGGCGAGTCGCGCTTCGACGCGCTGGAGCAGAAGCTCGCGGCCCTGCCGGGCATCGGCGTGCCGACGATCACCATCGAGGGCGACGCCAACGGCGCCCCGCATCCCGCCCCGGCAGCCTATGCCAAGCGCTTCACCGGCAAGTACGAGCACCGGCTGTTCAAGGGCGGCGTCGGCCACAACCCGCCGCAGGAAGCACCCGAGCAATTCGCCAAGGCCGTCATCGACGCCGACAGGCTTTGAGAACAATCCCAGCAACCCCAACACGAAGGAGCATTCCATGATTACCAGGACCGACAAGGTTCTCTACACCGGCAAGACCCACACGACGGGCGGTCACGACGGCGCAGCCCGCAGTGCCGACGGCCAGCTCGACATCAGGCTGTCTCCTCCGGGTAGCCCGGGTGCCAGCACCAACCCGGACTTGCTTCGCTGCCTGGAGTAATCCTCCATGAATATGACGCACAACTCCTTGACCGTGGGGGCAGCGCGGGCGGCTGCCTTGGCGGCGCTGGGGTCGCCGCCCCGGCGCATCCCGGCCGGCCATTCTTGCTCCTGCGCACACATGCCTGCTCAACGGTCAGTTCACCTCACGCGCCCTGAGCCTGTGATCCCGAAGGCACGGATGAAGACGATCGGGCCTGGACTTGAGTATCGAGGGGCGATGTCCGTGCACTGGAACTACATCGACATCCATATCGACCTTTTGCGCCGGCTGTGGCCTGAATCTGTCCGATTGACTGAGCAATTTTCTGAGGGCGCCAGAGAAGAAACCAGACGCGACGAAGTTACCGGCAGCCCATATCGGGTGAACTTAGCAGTGACCACATGGCAGGGGAAGGAACAAATGACCTTGTGGACGGACATCGACGCCGCTCCACGCCACATAGCCCACAAGTCGCTCGTCCAACGTCGCGAACAAATGGTTGGGGACGCTGTACAACTGACGTTCGATGTAATGCATTGGAATCGGATCAACGACGTGGAAGATCCGATCAACATGCCCTTGGATCTCACGGACGACGTCGAATGGCAAATCAACGCACCTGATAAAGACGCTGAGGCTGCATAGCCAGGCAAGCGGGGCTAAGGTGGAGTCTTTACCGCAAGGGGACTCACGGTGCAATTTCCGAACAAATGGTTTTCCAACAGAGATCCAATTACGTTCTCGTACACCTCGGTCTTGCTATCTCCCTCGTACCATTGCCGGATACGTTCAAACATTTTTTCTCCGCACCTGCATCCGCGTTCGTGGAAATAAATTGGCATTAATATTGATAAACCGGTTATCAATAGTCAGGCGCCAAGGAAAAAGCACGGCCTGCGGGATGGGCAGACCGCGCCTGGTGCGCCTTACTTGCCTTTCGGTTTGCTGGGCGTCGCCCCCTTGCGCTGGGCGAGATCCGATGCCGCTACCTCCTTCTCCTTCCTGGTTGACTTCGGATCGCGCAAGATCTTGCCCGCATCAGATGCGGGCTTCTTTCCTGTTGCCATGGTCACCTCTGGTTGTGGTCGAACCCTTCGATTCAGGGCCCATTAATCGTATGAACAACGAGGAAGAATTTCAAGGCGACGATACCACCCATCACCCCGTGCGCTGATGGCCCTCGCCACCGCCGGGTTGTCCTCTGCTCACAATCCTGTTCAGGCTCGCCTCGGGGCGAGCGGCCGCTTGCGACTCCCGCCAAGGCCCGGTTTAATCGGCCTCGCCAGTTTCGCCGGACATTCCCCGCCGTTCCAGTTCTGCCCGGGAACGTTCGAGCTCCTGTGCGATCAGCGTTTCGTCGGGGAGCACGGTCTGGTACTCGGCGGCCAGAATCCTGTTGGGCAGATTGTCGAGCGCATAGTGGGCCTCGGCCGCCCCTTTCTCCGCACACAGGATCAGGCCGACCGGCGGGTTTTCGCCTGGCTTCATCCAGTGCTCGCGGGCGTAGTTCAGATAGAGATGCATCTGCCCGGCATCGGCATAGCTGAAGCGGCCGACCTTGAGGTCGATGATGACCAGGCATTTCAGGCGCCGGTGGAAAAACACAAGATCGACCCGGAACCAGGTGTCGTCGATCCGCAACCGCCGTTGCCTGCCCACAAAGGCAAAATCGTCGCCGAGCTCCAGCAGAAAATCTGCCAGATGCTGGATCAGCGCGGCCTCGAGATCCGACTCGGAGTACTCGTCCTTGATGTCGAGAAACTCGAGTACGAACGGGTCACGAATGGCCTCCTCAGGTGTGAGGAGATCACCCGGCTGGGAGTCCGCGGCTTTCCTGAGCAGTGCCGCCTTGTTGCGTGACAGTGCCAGCCGCTCGTAGAGCTGGCTGCCGATCTGGCGGTCGAGCTGGCGCACCGACCACCCTTCGCGCAATGCTTCCGTCTCGTAAAAGGCGCGGGCCGCGGCCGTCTTCACGGAAAGGAGGCGCACGTAGGCGGACCACGGCAGCGTGAAGCGCGCGGCGAGCGCCAGGTAATCCGGCGCATCGTCCGCGGCATCGGTGACCGGTTTGTCCGCCGGTGATTTGCCAGACACTGTCTGGACATTCTGCGTCGGCGCCGATTTGCCAGACACTGTCTGGCAAATCTCGCTGGCGGGCCACGCCAGATAGAACGCACGCATGCTGACGAGGTTCGCCCGACTGAACCCGCGCCCGAAGCGCCGGGTCAGGTCACCGGCGAGCCGCGCGAGGAGCGCCTGCCCGTATTCCGCCCGCTCCCGGCCGCCCTGCTCTATCGTCACGATCCGTCGACCGATTTCCCAGTAGGCCGCGGTCATAACCGCATTCACGCTACGCGCAGCCGAGAGTCGGGCGGACTCGAGCACGCTG
This sequence comes from Paraburkholderia sp. RAU2J, assembly GCF_003634845.1. Taxonomy (NCBI): domain Bacteria; kingdom Pseudomonadati; phylum Pseudomonadota; class Betaproteobacteria; order Burkholderiales; family Burkholderiaceae; genus Paraburkholderia; species Paraburkholderia sp. RAU2J. The sequence goes on along the minus strand of NZ_RBXG01000003.1, from coordinate 1,254,596 downwards.
ACAATTTCGCGGTGGAGGCCCGCGTAAATGTCGGCCTCGACGAGATGCTTCGTCATGACGCGTTCACGGCCTCCCTGAATGCCTTGCCCGCCGTGAACTTCACCGTCTTCGCGGCCGCAAACTGCATTTCGGCACCGGTGGCGGGATTGCGGCCCGTGCGTGCGGCGCACTGCCCCGTCGAGAATGAACTGAAGCCGACCAGCTGCACCGTGTCGCCCGCAGTCACCGCGCGCGTGACCGCTACGAGCACGGCATCGATGGCTACGCCGGAGGCGGACTTGCTGTCGCCGGTGCGCGACGCGACGGCGTCAACCAGGTCCTGTTTGTTCATGTCTGCCTCTATCTGATTAGCGAAACCCGCAACGTACCGCATTGGGCCGCCCGAACGCAAACGCGCGTGCCTGCCGAAGGTAGCGCCCCTCCCCTGCTGCGTGGTCCCGGTGTCGGCCGCCGAAAGGTGGGCCGAAGCAAAATCATCACACCTGATAACCGGCGTCATCGCGACCTGGCAATGACGCGAGCGGCGGGCTGCCGGCAGGAATCCGCGCACACGCCCGATGGGCAGCGCACCGCGCAAGCGTGCTGCGCGCTCAGCGATTCCCGGGCGGCCGGCTCGACAGGGGTTCGCCGGTACTGATCGACTTCAAGCAGCAGATGGTCGATCCGCTCACGCAGCTGACCGTTCTGCGCGCGCAGCGCGTCCGCCTCACCGCTCGCCTGCAGCCGCACGGCATCGTTCTGCATCTTGAGGAAGCGTTCGGTGCCGGCCAGCTGCGCGGCCGTCTGAGCGAGGGTCGTCGTGCCAAGGCCGGCACGTTCGATCGACGCGTACAGCTCACCGAGCAGCCGGTTCACGTGTTCACCGGCCAGATCCCGCGCCGCATGCGCTTCGCCAAGCTCGCGGTGCAGCTGTGCATTCGCCTGTTCAAGACGCCGGATCCGCGCATGGGCATCTTCCAGCGCCGCCTGTAGGAGTGTCTGCTGGCGAGTCTCGCCCAGATCGCTGGCATCGTGCGCCGTGACCGTCCCGTGATCGGCGGCCCGCTCGCGCTGTGACGCGTAGAGCGGCGCGAGCGCCTCGCGCACCACGGGGGCCAAGGCCTGTCGCATCAGGTCGAGATCGACCGGCCGGTTATCCGCACTGCCCGGCTGTGAGATCGGCGCGAGCGCCTGCGCACGAAGGATTGCCTGCTGGACCGTCGGGGCACTCGGATGGCGCTGGACGCCGACCTGCGGCGCGACATCGCGCAGCAGCCGGCTGTAGGTGGTCGCACCAAACGCGCGGCCGGTAATCGCCCGCACTTCCGCGATCAGTCCATCCAGAAAGCGCGCGTTGTCGCGTGGGAAATCCCGGTCGATCGCCGCGATGCCATTCATGATCGCGAGCAGCTGTGCATCGTTCCACTCAATCCGGGGTCGGCCCATTTTTCAGCTCCTCGGGGTCCGTCAGAAAAGATCGCCCTGCCGCGGATCGCGCGCCGGCAGCTTCGACGCCCTCAGCGGCCGCGCCGGGCGCCGGCGTTTCGGGATCCGGCGCAGATGGGCAACCAGACGCACCTCATTGCCGTCAACGGTCACGGTCAGGCCGAAGTGGCCGGTTTCACTGGGTGCACTTGTGCCCGGGTTGTCCCCTGCGGCGCGCAGCGACGGCTGAAGCGCACGACGGCGGGCACGCGCGACCAACTGCGCGCGGCTCATCCCGGGCCAGCAGTCGGCGCCCATCCGCTTCACTGCCGGCGGCAGCGACTCGGGCGCGCAGCCAGCCCAAGGCCAGCGCGACCAGTTCGAACGGGTCAGCCATGCGCGCCCTGCCCTGCTGTCGTCGCGGCCCGCACCCCACCACGCCGGGTCCGTGATCGCCTTCCGTTGCACGTTCATCTATCTGCCGCTCCGTGTGTGCCTTCGATGCCGTCAATTCTGCAATAGCCGGCGTCATTTTTACCGTCGTATTTATTACTGTGTTTTCCTCTACTGGACATTATCGCCACAATGTTCACCAATCAGGATGTCGCCGCAGATCGCCACCCAATTCATAAGGAATACAGATTATCTCAACGGGCGATTGTTCAAACGCTTGACCAATACGGATTTTTAGGACCGAACCGCCAGTTTTGCAGGGAAAGTACGACTACCCTGACAAATGGTGAGTCGTTTTCACAACAGGTGCGGAAGGCCACATAGATGCTGCCCCGATGTTGGTAGTCTTTCCTGCACCGGACGCCGGAGGCATCGTGGTGAAGGCGCCCGTATGACGCTGACCTGATACCCGTGGAAGAGCATCCAAAGAAACAGGAGGGTTTCACCATGCTGAGGTGGATCACAAACTGGGCTTCACATCACGCGCCTACCCCCGAGAAACGGTCGGAACGGGCGCTAAACGAATTGCGTATGGAGCTGTTCCAGGCTGAGCAGCGTGTCCTCGATGCGCAGATGCATGCGGACTATTACCGCTCACGCATCGCATTCTGCGAAGCGGTTTTTAAACAAGGCATCGAACAGGTATCCGATCAGCGCAAGCGCCAGGAAGACGTTGTTCATGAACTGCGCCCGGGACTCAGGCTCACAGCAGCGCAATAGCAGGTGCGCAGTCAAAGTTCAATGCATCCACCGGTTATCAGATGTTGGAAGCCGGCGTCCGGCAGTTTACTCCGTGGGGCAATACTGGCGAGGGCCGGTACGTTGTCATTGCGGTCGTCCGCTATCTCGCCGCCCATTCACCGACGAAACGCGCGACGCTGCAAACGGCCGATATCGCCCGGCGCTTGATGCAAGGCTGCCAGCTGCATCAGGAGGCTGCGGCATCGTGACGGCGCGTGACGGGCGAACCCACTTCACTGATGAACCGTTCGATGTCCTCAAGCTGGTATCGCGCAGGGCAAACTGCACCCGGTAGTTCATGCGGCGCCAGAGCGCTTCTTCGTCAGGTGAGCGCGCACCTGGTCGGGCGTGAGCGCGCGCGGGAGCCGCGCGCAGCGCTTCGGTCGCAGGCACCGCCTCATCACGCAGCCACGCCTCAATGGCCCTGTCGCGGGCCGCGAGGGTGCGTAGCCCATCGCGGATCACTTCGCTTTCAGAAGCGTATTCGCCGCTGGCGACCTTGGTGCGGATGAGTTCGGCCGGCTCATTGGGCAGGGTAATGCTGAACTGCTGTGTGGTACGCATTGGTACGCATGGTGCTCTCCGGGCTGACAGGATTCAATCCTGCTCCGTCGACGGGGGTGCTGGCAAGGCGAGCCGGGCTTACGCAGATGACGTGTGGTGGCTGCGCGCGACGGGTCGGCGCACAGCTTCGCGACTCTTCCGGCGCCGATCCGTTTCGAAGGAAAACCGGATGTGTCCGTCATGGGCGCCTGCTATCCGCTCGCCAGGGCCAGCATCGAACCGGTACACCGCTTTGTCCCGCAGCGGCAAGAGTACTCGGCGACCAGTTCAGGAGTCACCGTCTCATCGACAGTGAGCCCATAGGCGATGAACAGCTCGTCGCCCGGCATCACGTTTGCGATCGCCTCGATGAAAACGCGCCCCCGCTCGTCCTCAATCGCCTCGCAGTTCGGCCGGCAGGAGTGGTTCAGCCAGCGGGAGCCATTGCCCCCGACGCTGCCGTCAATCACGCGACCGTCAGCCAGTCCGAAAATGAACGTATGGCCGGGCATTCCGGATCACTGGTGCCGGGCAGAGGCCCGCCGCCACGATGTCACCTCACCGCGATATTCGAAGATCCGCTGGCCGACGGGAATCGCCTGTAGCGCGAAGACGCCGCGCCCATGCACCGATGATTTCCTGACCGTCACGCGCCGCACTTCCTGACTCCTGGTCCGTTGAAGGATGAGAGCATATCGACGACCGCGTTGCGCGGCAACCGGCACCGTCGCGTCAGAACAGCCGCGGTTCCTGAACCTGGTGTGCATACCTGACTTCGAGGCCATCGAGACGGGCGATCGCGTATCTGTTCCTGCAATCACCGCAAACGGCCAGGCGAAGACCTTTCTATTGATTACGGACTGACGGTCGGCCATGAGATCACCGCTGACATCCGGGCGACGTACGCGTTCACTGCGGCGCTTCGCCCGGTATCAATCGATGCTTGTCGGCAGAGCCGCCCCGCGCGGCCCGTTCACTTTCGGATCGGCAGCTTGATGCGTCCCTCTCATGCTGCACGAGAGCATTGGGTGTCCTGACCATCTGGCTTCTTACCCCTTCTCCGCTCGAGCCGATCCAACCTATTGGCCATGCATACCCAGTTCCGCTTTTCCTCCGCGGTTTGCGTGCTTGCGCTTGCGAGCGCACTGTCGGCGTGCTCCACACCGAAGCCGCTTTACCAGCAAGAGCGGGGAGTTGATGATAGAAGCAGGCTCGGGAGCGGAGCAATCCGGGCCGTCCCGCATATTGGACATATTGAAAGTCTTCCGCACGTGAAATAGCGTCACCCGGTTTCAACGCCGGCTGCCCCGTCCACAGTCGCGAGAGCACCCAACTGGCCTCACCTGATCAACCCGCCGCTCCACCGGTCACGACCGCTCCAGAACGGACACCGCGGACAGGTTTCGCCGTGCGGATAGTCGATGCCTTCCTCATGCGGGCACCCGATGATGCGATCGACGGCGACCACCGAACGCGCACCATGCTGTTCAATGAACCGGACGACTGCTTCGGTGATTTCCGGATCGGTTCTCGCATCGGACGTTTCAGAGAACCACCGCTCAACGGGATCAGCATCCGCGCCTTCGTACGCGACGACGCCGACCGCAACCTTTGTCGCCCGCCTGTCATCGGGCCCATAGAAGGCCACCGTTGCGACCGGGTAGCCGCAGAAGCCCTTGCGGCTTTTTTTCGCGAGCCTGTTCCGGTACCACTGCGCTTTCAATGTCATGTCGCCTCCGTACCTCCGCGCGACTGGCCGATGCGACTACGGCATCAGCGGTAATCGTGGCCGCCGATCGTCATACTCACCGGTGCTGCACTTTCCGTGTGGCCATGTACACGTCGAACAGGCCCGCATGCAGGCGACTGAGCGCCTGACGCAGACTGACGAGTTCGTGCTGGTCACCGTCATGCTCCCGACGCAGGATCTCGCCCAGCAGGACCGTGGCCCGCGATGCCGCAACCTCACGTTGCGTCCGGGCGTCACCCAGCCGGCCTGCGAGCGCCGGCTTGACCACCAGCAGCCAGGCCGGGAACCACGCGTAATCGTCGATCTCGCCCGTGCCGGGGAACTCCGCATCAAAGCGCTGGCGTAGCGCGTCGAGCGACGCGTCGCCCAGTCCGGGCAGCAACGCCGCGAACCGTGCGGGCGCGAGCCACGCCAGTCCAGCGAGCAGTGGCCACGCGGCATCCAGACCATCAGCCCGGTAGCGCGCCTCCGTCATCCACGCGAAGGGTGCCGGGATGCGCCACCAGGATTCAATGCCCTCGACCGCCGCACGTGCAGCCGCCCAGTCGCCGGCCAGCAGCCAGAGCGGTGCGGCGTGGCTGTCGGCATGGTTCCCGGCACCGGCGCCGCGAAAGGCCAGTGGCGTGGCCCGCTGGGCGAGCGCTCGCCAGCATGGTGCGAGCCACGGCTGGACGCTCTGCGCGGGCAGCACGCGCCGGGCGGCGGGCACCACCTCGTCCTCCAGGTGACGGTGGGCGATGTCCAGCGCCGCATGGTCAGCAAAGGGCGCGGTCGATCCATTCCCGAGTTCGCGGACCAGCACGGTCATCGCGGGCAGCGCACCGTCGTTCGGGTATTCGCCGGCGAGCTGCGCCAGTGCCGTTCGCGCGGCCGCGACATCGCGCCGCTGCAACGGCTCCAGCACGTCGTTGCGCAGCACGACGTCACGGCTGTCGGCGAAGATGTCGAGCTGCTGCATGGTCAGCGGTAGGGTCATCGCGCTCAGAAGAGTTGATCGTGAAGAGCGGTCAGACTAGCCCATTTCACGGTGCTGCGGAAGGCGCGGCCGTCCTCGTTGACCGACGCGATGATCACACGCTGGCCGCTCGCTTCGGCGATGACGCGCACGGTCCGCTCGCCGTAACGCAGCAGCGCGCCGATGGGGGGACAGGCCGGTGCTTCTTGCCGTTTCCGCGGGCGGCTGTTCCTGTCTTCCATCGCGCCTACCCCCGCTTGCGACGCGCCACAGGTTTGTTTGCCGTCGCCGGTGACGCGGGTGTTGCAGATGTCTTGCGCGACGCGCCCGGCGTGGCCGGCGTGGCCGGCGGCCGCATGGGGCGCGTCAGTGCAGGGCGTGCCGCGGTCGGACGGGCAGGCGCGGCCTTCGCTCGGGCCGGCCGGGCCTGGCGGGCATCGGTCTGACGCGCCGCTGCGAGCTGATGCTGCAGCGTCCCGTTCGCGGCCTCGACGGCATCGAGTCGCCCCTGCAGGATGCCCGCCTGATGCCGCGCGTCACCCAGCTGCGCCTGCAGGCCCTCGATCACGCTGCGGTGATCCGCCTCGCGTCGGTCGGCGCGCTTCGTCGCCTCATCGAGCTCCTTCTGCAGCTTCGCGGCAGCGCTCCGCTCGCGGTCGATCTCCAGCAGCGCGCGCTTTTCCGCGGCGCACAGCCGCTCGTCGGCGCGCTCCGCGCTCTCGCGCAGCTTCTCGAGATCCCGCGAGAAGCCTTCCCGCACCTTTGTGAGTTCGCGGTCGCGCGCGACCACCTCCTCCTTGAGCCGTCCGATCTCGGCCTCGAACGCCTGCCGTGCCGCGTGACCCTCGGTCTGGGCCTTTTCCAGCTCGCGGACCTCGACCTGGGCGGCGAGCAGCGCGGCCGTGCGCTGCTCGAGCGCCGTTTCGGTGCGTTCCAGTTCGCCGCGCGCGGCCGCGACGCGCTGCTCCGCGTCCGCGCGCTGGCCCTCCACTTCTGCGTGCAGCGCTTCGAGCTCCGCCTGCGCGGACACGCTCGCCCGGGTCCATAGTGTCGCGACCAGTTCGCCCGCCGCGTCCCGTAAATCGGCTGGCAGGTCCGGGTGTTCGATGCGCACGCGGCTTTTCTCGCGCAACCCGGTCCAGAACTCGCCGAGTACCTGGGTCGGCGTACTCATGCTGCCGCGCTTCACCAGTTGATACAGCCGGTTCGCGGTTGGCGTGATCCCGAAGCGGAAGAACAGTAGCGCGCAGACCTCGCGGTACAGTTCGCGCGTCCTCGGGAACTCGGCCTTCAGGCGGTCGATTTCGGCGGCGAGACGGGTTTCGTCAGGGAGGGCGCGGGCCATGGGAGCGTGTTGGCGCGGAATCGTATAAATAATACTACGTAAACCACCCCATATCTAACGCATCAGACGCCACATTTTGACATTATTACTATAATGTTGAAAATTTCCACGCAGGACCGTCTGCCATTGCGCGCCTCGACGCGCTTCCCGGAAAAGCTCACCTTCATGTCGACTTCGGCCGCCCGTAGCGGCGTCGCGCTGCAACCCGCTCCGCTCGAAACGCTCGCTATCCCTGCGGCGCTTGACGGTCGCACGGGATCGAACCGCGCGATCGGCGGCCACGCGCAGATTGCCGCGGCAAATGACCTGGAGGCAATACAGGCATGGCTCGCCCGCTTTGCCGACAAGCCGGCGACCTTTGACAGCTACCGCAAGGAAGCCGAGCGGCCCCTATACGTCGCGAACTCTGATCCTGCGGACGGGCAATCAGCGCGGCCTTACCTGCACCCGGAGCGCCGAAGAAACTTGGCATTACGCCATCACCGGCCACCGGGAATTTCATCAATCGCATCATTCGGTCAACGGCGACGGGTCCTTATTCGGGCAGGCGTCAAACGCGTCTCTCACCGGTTACGTCTTCATCCGCGCTGTAGACGGTCAATCCTTCTACTGGGTCCATCGGTGCGTCCCACGGGCGCGCGGCAATGGCCCGCATTGCTGCTTCATAGCCCGCGCGCTGTCGGGAAGCAATGCCGGCTGGGGTGAAATCGATATCCTTCAACTGGTCGTCCCCGTCCAGGCGGGGCGCAGCAAGTTTGATCATACGCATGGTGGTCTGGCACCCCCAGGCGGCAAGCTCCTGGACTTCGGACGAGGCGCGCTCGGCTTCCGGCAAGCGCTTAACCAGTTCGCGGATCACATGGCGGAGACGGTGTATCTGCTGCTGACGCGCGATGTGACTGTCGGTGCGACTGGCGTACTGGATGTCCTTTTGCCGTTCCGAGATCTGCCATATGCTTTCCGGCTCAGGGCCGATCGGGTTCCACACCTGTACCGAGAAGATGACCGAACTCTTGCGGGGCTTGTCATCCAGCACCACCTCGACCGGGGTGTTGGAATAAACGCCGCCGTCCCAATACGGCTCTCCGTCAATCCGCACGGCCGGGAACGCGGGTGGCAGCGCGCCCGAGCTCATGATGTGCGAGGCATTCAGCCGTTGGTCGCGCGAGTCGAAGTAGCGCATCGCGCCCGTGCAGGCGTGAACTGCGCCCACGGTCAGTCGCGGATGCCCGGCGTTCAGCAGATCGAAGTCGACCAGCGAACAAAGCGTATCGCGCAACGGCGCAATCAGGTAATACGACGCTCGATCCACGCCGAGCCGGGCGAGCGGTCCGAGCCAGGATGCCGGATTGGGCTGGAAGAATCCCTCGATGCCGCCGCCGATGATCATCCATTTTGCAAAGATTTTGTCCCAGCCAGGCCAGGCAGCAGGCACGTCCAGGCGGGTGCGGTCGGTCACCTGGTTCCAGAATTCCTCCAGCCGTCGATAACGGTGCTCCGGTGGATTCCCGGCGATCAAGGCTGCGTTGATCGCGCCAATGGAGGTGCCGATCACCCAATCCGGCTGTATGCCCGCTTTGTCCATCGCCTGATAGACACCAAGCTGATACGCGCCCAACGCGCCGCCACCCTGAAAGACGAGTACGACTTGCCCAGGCAACTCTGTGCGCGCTGGGGGGTTCACTCTCATCGATTGCCTCGCTGATCTTTTCGGTAGCGCGACCTGAGTAAGGCGCCCCACGCGCACTTTCACCGTTGGGGGTAGCGGTGCGCGGGGCGAGCGCGAATCGATTGCCAGGATGGGATCCTGTTTCCTTGGCGTTGCGTGACGGCGTGCGACGATGGGACCCAAATGCCATTAGCAAGTGTAGGCGATCGACGCACGCTGACCTCCATTTCATCTGGCGACCAAGCGCGCTCAACTTCCGGTACCGGCGACATAGCCGACCCGCTTGATACTGTCGCGAAACGAGGTCTTACAATCAAAACCTGTCCCGCGCGGGGCGATGCTTCGCCAGGCCTGCCCCGGCCAGCGCGGAACAGGAGACATGCGCATCGCGGTTACTCGCCATCGCGAAATGTGGCCACAAGCGCACAGAAATAATGTCGCGAAACGCGGAGATGTCGGCATGCGTCCGCGATTCCAGAGGCTATCCTTTAGACGCGACGACTAACGCGTTTCAGGTCGTGGGGTTCGATAACGGCTCGGGCTTGACGCTGAACCTGCGCCGAGCGGCGACGCGCCAGTCGTCGGTGCTGATGTCGACCGGTTTTTCGGGCTGGGCTGATTGGTCCGCGAAAGGGGGGCACATGGCACTTTTGTCATCAGGTCGTCCGGTACTTCGCGTGCTCCGTCGCCGGCAACCGTCTCAGCATGTCGCGCCGCTCATCGCTGTGTTGCTCGCCGGATTGTCTTTGCCGCATGCGGCGTCTGCCAGTGGCGTTCTGCCGAAGGGTGGCCACTATGTCGCCGGCACGGGAACTATCGCCAGTCAGTGCGATGCGCTCACCGTCACGCAACCTGGCTCGACTCGCGGCGTGATCGACTGGACCAGCTTCTCAATCGGCAGAGGCAACACCGTCACGTTCAACAACGGTTCGGGCGCAACGCTCAATCGCGTGACGGCCAGTGGGCCTTCGGCGCTTCTCGGCAGTCTGAATGCAACGGGCAGTGTGTATCTGATCAACCCGCAGGGCATCGTGGTGGGCCGCAGCGGCGTCATCAGCACGGGCGGACGTTTCGTGGCTTCGACGCTCGATCTGCCGGATACCGCTTTCATGAACGGTGGAACGCTCACGCTTTCCGGCACGTCGAATGGCAAGGTGGTGAATCTCGGCAAGATCAGTTCCAGCGGGGGCGACGTTTTCCTGATCGCACGCGACGTCGTGCTGAATGACGGCGTGGTAAGCGCACCGAACGGCACCGCCGAATACGTGGTCGGGAAAGAGGTGCTGCTGTCCGATTCGCCGAGCGCCAGGCAGTTATTCGTGCAGACAGGCAACACGGGCACCGTGATCGATCGGGGCACGACGCTGGCCGCGCAGCTCAATCTCGAAGCGGCCGACGGCAATATCTATGCCCTTGCAGGCGGCGGCTCGCGCATCCGCGCAACGGGCACGGCCACGCGCTATGGTCATATCTGGCTGGTTGCCGACAAGGGTCACGTCACGCAGCAGGGAACCGTTGCTGCAACGAACGTGGATGGCAGCGGCGGCACCGTCGATACGCTCGCCGCCGCCCTGACGTTCGGGCACGACGCAGCGGTTCAGGCGGGGCTGTGGAACGTCTCCACACCAGGCTTCATCGTCGATCGCACCACGGCGCGCGCTTTCATGCGCAGTCTGAACAATGGCACATCGGTCTACGCAAGCGCGACCGGCACGGATGGCGCGAGCGGCGACATGAGCGTGCTATCGAACCTCGACTGGAATGGTTCCGCGTCGCTTTCGCTGGTCGCTTTTCGCCACGTGGCCATCGGTCCGCAGACGACGATTCGCAACACCGGCAGCGGCAATCTAAGCCTGAGAGCGGACGCGTCGGGCATCGATAACCAGGGCAGCGTCGCGAACGAGGGCGTCATCGACTGGTCGGGCAGCAAAGGTCTGGTCAGCACGTATTTCGACATGAATGGCGGCAACCGTCCCGGGGTTGTGATGACGAATCCGGACTGGGTAGCATCGGCGTTTGGCGGCCCTGTCAGTCAGTACACCCCTTACAAGCTTGCCAACTCGCTGGCGGATCTCGACAACATAAACCTCGATCTGTCCGGGAACTACGCGCTGGGCAAAGACCTGAACGCGGCGCCGCCAGCCGGGACGTTCAATGCACCGATAGGGGGGGTTTCTTCCAACGCTCTAACGTACAGCTACTTCAACGGACAATTCGATGGGCTCGGACACACGATATCGAACCTCTCGTTCAACGCAGCCTTTTCCGACTTCGCGCCGCCTGGCGGGCTTTTCTCTGTGATTGGGACGACGGGTATCGTGCGCGACCTGAATGTGCAGGGGACGATCACTGGCCCTGCGACCCTAGGCGCCTTCGGGATCCTGGCAGGGAGCAATCTCGGCATCGTTGCGTCGGTCCACAGCAGCGGCGTGATTGACCTTCCGCTTGCCGGGATCAGCGTACACGCGGGCGGTTTGATCGGGGACTCGCGAGGCTTGACATATCGCTCATCGAGCAGCACCGATATCAGTACGCTTTCTGCCTATACCGGCGGCCTCATCGGGGCAGACACTGGGAACATCCGGCAGTCGTTCGCAACGGGTAACGTAGCGGCGAACGGCGGCACAGCGGGCGGCTTGGTCGGTCAAGCCGACGGACTTGTTTCCCAATCGTATGCAACAGGATCCGTCACCGCCCAGCAAGGCCCGGTCGGCGCGCTCGTCGGTGAAAATCTGGGCTATATCGAACAGTCCTTCGCTACCGGCCATCTCCATGCGCCCGACAGTGGTGGCGGCATCGCAGCCGTGAACACCGACTTCAACTTCGTCGCGAGCGACGTCTTCTGGGATACCCAAACTACCGGTACCACGATCCCGGTCGTGAGTGTCGTGAACAATGGCACGGTCGGCCATGCGCGAGGCCTCACCACCGCGCAGATGGCAATGCCGTCCAGTTTCGCCGGCTACGACTTCGGGCCGAATGGAGTATGGGTCATGCCTGCCGGCGCGACCCACCCACTCCTGCGCTGGCAACTAGGCCCGTAAGCGCGACAGGGAAGTGGCAGCGTGGATTCTTTGGCGGCGACGCGACCTCCGCGCCGTCTTCGGGAGGCAGCCGACGTGTTCGGCGCCTGCAGCGTCTCCCTGAATTGTCGAAGAGTGGCGACGGCACGCCGGATGACCAGTATTGCCGCACCCGCTCCCTCAGTGGGCGGCTCAGTTCGACCCACTTCGGCCACATCGGTCCAACGGCGCGAACGGTCGTTAAGAAGGTACGAAGGGACCGCGAGTGCGTTGGACGACGAGCGTCGGCAGCGACCGGTGGTAGTGGGTTCGCTCCGCTGAATAACGCCACAATAGGCACTATCGGACTTGTCGAAGGTGCAGAGAAACCACCGTCCAAGCCGCAGCCGGAAAGTTTCGGGATTGTTGCCAGTTCGCGCTGAGATCTGCCAAGCCGCTCCGCCTGTATTCACTAGCTTGAGGTAAGCATCCTTGCGGGATAGCGTGGACTGGCAGCTTGGCGGGCGGCCCGGTATAGGCCGAGGATCGCCAGCGTTACCACGGCCCGATTTGCGGGCCCGCTGGCGGCTTTCGCCATGCGTCGAAGTATTCCCACTCCTCGATCGCGCCACGCGATCGGTACGCGACGGTCAACGATTGCACCGACATCTCGTGCTCTGGCAAGCGGCGCACCGGCGTCAGCTACCCATTGTTCCAAGTAGTCTCGGCGGCGGAAGCGCTCCTGAAAATCCCGATCGAGCGCGTCCCGCTGGCTGGCGCATAGGTGCGGCTGGCGTCCTGCCCTGACACGACTGCGGACGTTCACGACTTCATCGAAAACAAGCCATGCACGCTACGGCATCTACTCAATCGATCATTTTGAACTCGAGGTGCCCAGAGACGCGAAGCGTCTAGGCGGGCTGGTCAAAACATTCGATGAGCATATCAGTAAGGACCCGGACCTTCGCTGATGGGTTCAGACCGGCCGGGCGCACAACATATATACCCGCAGTCGGGGGTGGAAAACGACACATGACCGGCACGAGCGCTCCAGAAGCAACGTATTGGTCCGTTACGCCGTCGGGGAGCCATGCGAGGCCGAGCCCAGCCACTGCGGCGGAAGCGATAGCGATGGCGTTGTCAGCCTTGAAACGTCCCCGCGGATGAACGGTTATGACATTGTCTCCATCTATAAACCGCCAGCGTTCCGTTCCTTGCATTAGAGCCTGGTGACCGACAAGCTCGTCCGGTGTTTCAGGTGCGCCGTGCGCTTTGACATAGCCAGGGCTTGCGACGAGCTTTCCGTAGATAGGTCCAACGCGCTTCGCGATGAGGTCTGAATCCTGAAGGTAGCCGACCCGAATCGCACAGTCATATCCCTCGCCAACCAGGTCGACAATGCGGTCGCTGTAGCAGGTGTGGATATGCAGCAGCGGATGACGTCGCGCCATTTCTGCCAAAACCGGTGATAGATGAGTCGGGCCGAACGTGAGCGGCGCTGCGATTCGCAAGCGGCCACGCAGGTGGCCGGCTGGTGAAATCGTCTCCCTGGCAGCGTCGATCTCGGCAACGACGCGGGCGGCGTGGTCGCGAAAGGCGGTGCCCGCTTCAGTCAGAGCAGCACCACGGGTTGTCCTCGCCAGGAGTTGGACGCCGAGCTCTGATTCAAGCCGCAACAGTCTCCGGCTGACGATCGATTTTGAGACCCCTAAACGGCGGGCAGCGGGCGAGACGCCGCCTGAGTCCGCGATCTCAACAAACGTCTGAAGTTCTTCGATGTCCAATTCGGCGTTCCTCTTGGCGCGACGGAGCGTCGCCGAATCCTAGTCTAGCGTCGCGAAAGAGGGAATGCCAACATCCGATTGACGGCTGCTTGTCGGCACGTCTCCGACGAAACCTCAATACTTCCCGTGAACGCAAAGGATTTTTATGACATTTCGCAATGGTCTCAATTCACTCCTCCGCCCGGAAGATTCAGTACTCGTCTTGATCGACCACCAGCCGTACCAGCTCGCTAACCTGAACAGCCACGATCCTCAGGCCGTGGTCAACGCCTCGACTGCTTTGGCAAAGTCGGCCAAGCTGTTTGGCGTTCCGACCATCCTCACGAGCGTGGTAGCCGCGCGAGGCGGTTTGCTCTTCCCGCAGATCACCGACGTTTTCCCGGGCCAAGAGGTGATCGACCGAACCCTCATTAACACATGGGAAGACAAGAAAGTCGTGGATGCCGTTAAAGCGACGGGCCGCAAGCAACTGATCATCGCTGGTCTGTGGACCGAAATCTGTGTGGCGATGCCGGTCATCCAGGCGCTCGGCGAAGGCTGGGATACTACGGTGATCACAGACGCATCAGGCGGTACGTCGGCGGAAGCGCACCAAGTCGCTATACAGCGCATGATCGCGGCTGGGGCGAACATGATGACTTGGCTGGCGCTGGCGGCCGAGTGGCAACGCGACTGGGCTCGTACCGAAACTGCGGGTGCGATGACTGAAGTATTGGGCCAGCACGCTGCGGGTAGCGGCATTGCCTATTTCTGGGAGCAGCAGCTTCTCAACACGCCGGCTCCCGCCTGAGGCTAGTTTCCGAGGGAATGACGCGGCGCGGGCGCTCGACTACTTATGCAGTCAGTGGGCTGTGGCGCGTCATTCCCTTCTCATCGCGTTCGCTGCCCAGCGAACACAGAAAAACCGCAGCCATTTCTGGCTGTCTGTGCCATATCTCGCTGAAGGAATAATGAATATGACGATGAAAGGTCTTCCCTTCGGACAGGAGATGGAAGTTACCTACCCACCGTTCAAGGTATACCTGACGATCCAGTCGGCGACCGAGCTGACCTTCGCGATTAGGGAGGGCAAGTTCGCTCGGACCGAGACGGTTGAAATTCAGGTCGTGCCGATCGGCAACAGTGTTTTCGTTGTAAGTTGAAAAGAGTCGAACGGTGCGACGGTAGTGAACGTCCAGGACTATGATCGCGGTGTGTTCCAATCGTTCGTGACGCTGGCGAGCGGCGAGTTCTGGCGCATGACTGGCTCAATGGTGGTCACTCGACCCGCTAACAAGGCTTCAGATGATTGTAAGCGGTCTGGGAACGACACCCTTCCATCGCGCGGCTGATTCACAGCGGCTACCTGTCCATGTTCAACGAACGTGGACAGGTGTATCCGTTGCCCGCGCCAGGCACCAGTGTGGGACGTACTCGAGCCACGGTTGCGCAGGCGCGGACATGACGCGACGAGTCCATGGCGGTGGAACACCTGCACGAGCGTGTCGGTCGCCTTCAGCCGCGGTTGCTTGCCGACGAGAGTGAATGGACCGAGTACCGTGCCTTCTTGGAGACGACGTGCCCGCTGGTATACAACCTTGACCTCGCACCGTACGGCCATCACCAACGGCACATCGGGCAGTCTGACGAGTAGCGGCTTGTCGATGGCAGAGCGTGCAAGCGGCTGCTCGTGCGTCGTGCCGTGCTCGCGCGTGCCGGCCTAACGCATCATCCAGTCGCTAATTGACGGTTAGCGCCGTCGAGATCGCGGAATTCGCGCAGCGGCAGGAAGGATCGTTTGATGTATTTGACTCCACGCGGGGAGCGGTGCCGCTTAGGGCGGATGTTCGGCCGGGAGGCCGTCGGTGCCGCGTCGTGACGCGACCGACGAATGCAGGTTTCTGCAGAAAATGGCAGTTTCGGGGGCCGCGGCCGCCGGCGGAGCCGCGCGGCACTTTGCTGCCCTCCATTCAAGGCGTCGGACGAGGGCGACGCGATTTGAAGAATGTAAACACAGGTAGGTTTTAATGCTGATGGACGATCAAAAGCGTGGTGTTGCTATACCAGAACACACCGTCCCGTTTCCTGCTTCGATAAGCATCGAGGCGCGTGCCGCCCTCGAGCGGCTCGTTGGTAATGATGGAACCGTGCTCAACGCAGGCTTCGTTATGCCGGGACCTGACGATTACGGACACGCGACCTGTTTCTCTCCAATGCGGTGCGAATGCATCGTGCTTTGCGCAGGGCGAGCGTACCGGCCGACCTCCACGTCTTTGAGGCTATGCCCCACGGCGGCTTTGGAGGCACGACGCCAGAAGACCGTGAATTACAGTCTGAGATCGCCCGCTTTGTGAAGCAGCGATGGGGAAAATGAGGCACGCGGGACTTCGTCGCAAGACGGCCTTCGTAGTTCGCTCGGAAAGCTGCCCGACAACCTAATTAAGCCTGCGCTTACGTGGACGCCTATGTCATTTTCCTGTTGACGGAGACACTCGCTGCTGCCCCCTTTCTCATGAAGAGGGTGACCGCTGTTTGAATGACAGCAGCCACTTGAATGAGTGCGCGTTGGTCTCGGCGACCGGCAGCAAATGGCCAGTTTTTGCCTTTACCCGGTCAGACAGATTTCAACTCTTTCTGGACGTTTTTGCGACAAATGGCGTGGGTATGTGCTGAACATTCTCGTTTCCGCACTTCGGACAAGGCGGATGAGCAGTTTCATGTTCAGCAAGATGCTCGGCATGTTCGAACATTTCACCGCACTTCTCGCACCTGTACTGGTAAGTCGGCATGACATTCCTCCAACGAGAATCCCGCCCGCCATGTTGACCAGATACTGCCAGCGACGCTGGCAGTGTGGTAATACCCATTCTATGCAAGAAAGTGCACAAACGCCCCCGTACGCGTCTCGCACAGCGCTCGTTGTATGCGCCGCAGCCAACGCCGGAACCCCGTCCACGGCTGGTTAGGTAGTAGCACGTACCGGCCGCCTCGCATCGGTCGAGTGCTGCGCGTTGCGACGGGCCGCACCCGACCCACTTGTGACATTGGATGCTCGATAAATGCATGTCGGGTTTCGAGGTGCTTCGGTCGTTCGTTCCTGCATTGATGACCGCGCGAACGGATTGTCTCTTGTCAGCACGTACCACGTTCTGAGCTTGCTCGGAAAGACTGCGCTCGGTCAGTTTCCGTTTGACTTAGCCGCGCCCTAAAAAAGACAGTGATCGATCGGCATGAAAAAAGATAATTTCAATTAAGAGACTAATTCATAAAAGCACTGCGATTTTCTGTCTGCAATACTTCTGCAATAAAATTAAAATCAATGGTCCTTGACATTTAACAACCCAACTTCTAGATTTAATTCGCAATTGCCACAACACCGGAATCACCGAAATTGTGCACAAATTGTGGTTCTTTTTTCAAGATTTAACAAGTTCGCTATTCGCATTCTGCGAATAGCGCTTTTTGCGGACAAGGTAAATTCATTTATTTGCGCGGGATATTTATCCCACGAGATTCGCGTGTCGCCAGGCTCAATCCTGTTCCCGTTTTTGTAAGGGCGGGAAGCTTTGTGTCGCGTGTTGACTAAGCCATGATCACTCCAATAGTCAGTGCGCGTTTAGTTGTCGTTTTTAACGCGAAGGAATCGATCATGAAACAAGAAAAAACCATTGGAACGTTTTTGACAACAGCGCTCCAAGTCATCGTTCTAACTCTAGCAGCGGGACTGTGCGCTAACGCCCGCGCGGGAGAGGACATGCTCGCAATCGGCGATTCGAACGATAACACCGTGAAGTTCTTTGATGCAGAAACTGGAAAACTCCTGCGCCGTCCTTTCGTCTCTTCGGGTAGCGGTGGTCTGGACGGACCTAGGGGCCTAATTTTCAATCAGCAAAACGAGTTAGTTGTCGTCAATCAAAATGTTGACCAATCGTTCAACGGCGAAATCCTGCGGTATGGCAGTGATGGACACCCCCTTGCTCCGCTCGTTCCGCGCACGGATCCCAATTCGCCCTACCTGCCGCGAGGTATCGTCGCGGTTCAGGGCGGGAAGGCCAACCGAACCCTATATGTAGCGGACATGGGTGACACAGTAACGTCAGGAAAACTGCGGGCGTACCGACTTCATGCGACTGCCGGCGACTTCGTTGGTGCTTTTGTTCCGCCCGCGACGGCGTCACTCGGGACTTGCGACATCCCGACTGCCCCCTACACGACACCGGGTGCATTCCACCCTCGCGCCATTGTGATCGGGCCTGACGGCCTCCTCTATGTGTCCAACTTTCCCTGCATCGCAACAGGACTGGGAGGGCAGGTTCTGCGGTTCAACCCAAACACAGGTCAGTTCATCGACGTGTTTGTTGCTAGCGTCAATGATCTCAATCGACCCGAGGGCTTGGTCTTTGGCCCCGACGGCAACCTCTACATTACGAGCTTCGAAGCGGGTGCTTCTGACAATGACAAGATTCTTATCTTCCAAGGCCCCAAGGGTAGTAGCCCTGGCGCCTTCCTTGACCAGATTAACCTCGACCAAATTGGTCAGCCGCGCAGCTACGCGCAGGCTATCCTGTTCGGCCCTGAGGGGAAACTGTTCGTCCCTATCTCTGGGGCCGGCCCGGATACTGGATCAGTGCGACGCTATGACGTGAGCACAAAGCAATTCGATCTCTTCGTGCCCCCAAGTGCGCAGAAAGGTCCACTTGGGTCGCCGTGGTATCTAACCTTCGGCAAGACCAACCCTGGTACCCTTGCGTACCCTACCAATACTGGCGGCGAGAACTGACAGCCTTGGATTTGCCCCGGTAGCACGCAATGTACTGCCTTTTCGACAATCGTCTTGCGCTGCGGGCCCAGTGCAAGACGCGATGTTTGGCTCGCTTCATGACCTTCTTCGCCAATATATCCAGATCTCGCTCGCAAAAGCTATGTTAAACGCGTGCCCCGCCTCGCTCGCCCAACGGGCGTTATGTGTCAAGATGAGCATCATGCCGGATAGGATGCCTCTGCATTACCGATCGAGCACAACGAGCAAATGGGTACGCGTGTCGGTTACATATGGTCGACGCAGGCGCGATGCGAACAATCTCGCGCGCCGCCAAAATTGGTGGACCCAGCACCGGCGGAGTGAATGTCATCTTTCTGGCGACAGAGACTATTGGTATTTCTATGGTTTGCGTAGTAATTCCGTCGCCCCGGGGGCCTGGAAGCACACGTTGATTGCCTAAAGCCACCGGTGATTCGGCAACATCTGGAATGGCCGATAGTGCGTCGAGGGTGAGCGACGCGGTGAAGGTCCGCTGCTTAGGGCGAAACCGACGTTTGAGTGTCCGTCAGATTGCACGCGCGACCGGCTGAAACTGGCCGATCGCTGCCCCACATCCGTTCGCACGCGAGCGGAGTCTGGCTGAGGAGACAAACTCCGGTTCTCACAGGTGCCGCGTTGGCAGGGACTGTGCGGATAAGTGCGTACGAGAACGGGAACAGATCCAGGCTAATCCAGAGCAAGGATGTGTATTCTCGAAGGGGGCAACCGAAAGCGATGAAGAAGCTCCGCAGACACGGAGGCAGTGGAAATGAAAATGTACTGCCCGCTCTGCGAGAAGGTGCTGGAGCGCGACTTTTAAAAGCCGACGCCGCTCAATCGTTTTCTGAGTGTGCTGACATCGATGACCTGGTGGCCGGGGCGAACGGCGACCGCTGATGGTTCCGACCATCACGTGGGTGAGCTTGGGAGCCACTCACGGTGGCGCCGCTATACAGCGCTCCAGACTCGTGTTCGAATTTTCTCTTTTGACCAGAAATCGCACTCGGCACCCCGCCGGTGCTCACTTCTGAAGGAAGGTTCAAATGGCCGCTCAGTGGGGCAACAACAGTCTCGCACCTGGCGCGTCCGCGGGCTGGTTTTTCGTCAGGCAGAATGCCGGCGGCTTTCTGCCCATCCTGCAGGTCATGCCGCTCACCCCGTCGTTCAATACCGCCGAATGGGCGTTGACGAGCGGCGGCTACCCGTACGAGACGGAACTCGGCATCAGCACCATCTGGAGCCAACTCAGCGACGACCAGTCCAGTCTCGTCTACTTTATGGTGGTGCAGAACAACAGCCCTAACATCGTGGAGTACGCCTTCCTGGAGGCGGACCTGTAAAACTGTTCCGCGGGACAAAGAAGGAGGGACTTCAAATGAAGGCAATGATATTGCACGACGAACACGGGAAGATCATCTCAATCTCGAAGGTCGGCAACCTGAAGGAGGCGGGCAGCAAGTTTCTGCGCGTCGGAATGGTTCCAGGGCCCGGGCAGCGCGTCCTCGAAGTCGAGCTCGATGCGGCACAGGAACGTTTGCCGATCCGCGATCTCCACGGGGGATTTCACGTCGACGTTGCGGCTTCTCGGTTGGTGAAGACGCTCTGACTTCCGCGCTGACCGGCAGAAGAAGGAGCAGGAGAAAGGAGGGGCGAAATGGCCTCGCAATGGGGAAGTAACAGCCTGGCCCCGGGTTCGTCCGCGGGTTGGTTTTTCGTTCGGCAGAATGTCCCAGGCTTCCTGCCCGTGCTGCAAGTGATGCCCCTCACCTCGTCGTCCACCGATGCCTTGTGGGCATTGACCGGTGGCGGCTACCCCTATTTCAATCAACTGGGCATCAGCACCATCTGGAGCCAGCTGACCGATGATCTGGCGAACGTCGTCTATTTCATCGTGGTTCAAAACAATAGCAACAATGTGATCGAATACGCCTTTCTGGAGGCCGACGTGGAGGTGCCGCCAGCTGCGGTGGCCGCGCCGTCTGGTGGTCTGGGCAGCAACTCGAACTACTTTCTCAGCAACTGCAACGGCATCACCGGTCTGCAGGTGGACATCAACGTCACCCAGGACATCACCGGGAGCGACGGATTCGGTTTCCAGGTGAACGCATACTCCGGTTCGGGCGCCTACGACGGCGCGCAGCAGTATCTGATCTACCTCGATCCGAACAGCTCCCCGCCCCAGCTCTATTGCATGGTCGACAACTGGCAGACGGGCAGCACGCAGCTCATCAACAATATCGTGTCGTTGGCGACCTTGCCGAGCCACACCCTGCCCGCCGGGTACCAGCTGTCGATCACGCTGCAGAACGACGCAAGCGGCAACATCACCGGCGCAACCTACGTCGCCACCGACAACAATGGAAATACCATCGGAAGCCAGACGATCTCGCTGCCCTCGCTAACCCTGGTTTCGGGCGGTCCGGTGACTTCGGCCGATCTCGCACCGATAGTCTCCTTCCAGCTGGATTTCGTCGACTACCTGAACGGCGGCACGACGACGCTCTCATCGGGCGCGGGCACGATTACCTATACCGCCTCGGAGCAGATGACCGTACTGAGCTCCGAGCCGTCGTGCGTGGACTGGGACTACAGTACGGTCGAGGCGGCGAACAGCATCTATGGGCCTATGCCGCCGGGCGCCAGCCAGACGTTCGTCCAGTCCTTCACGAAGCTCCCAACCGGCGCGATAATCCGGAAGCTGTCCACGGTCAACCACGTGACAAGGCCAACACCGTAGACCGCAAGCGCAAGTGTCGCACATCGATCTGGCGGTTTCGATAGCAGGTCGGAGTAGAGCAACGGGATGGACGCCCTCACTCGAAGCGGCACCAATGTGCCGGAGTGAAAGCGATACTTGAACCACTCCAATCGAGAGAGACGTCTACCATGTGAAGATCACTGGGCCGGCCCCGGCGAAAACCGGACACGAGGTAACGCTTAAACTTTGAGGTAGTTTTACGCCTATGTTTAAGCCCAGCTCTAACGTGGAACCCATTGAAGTTCTGACCCAGCCCGAACAGCGCCGCCGGCGCTCTGTCGATGAGAAGCTCGCGATAGTGCGCGAGACCTTCGAGCCCGGAGCAACCGTTTCCGGAGTTGCCCGTCGTCATCAGGTGAATGCAAACCAGGTGTTCGCCTGGCGCAAGCTCTATCAGGACGGAAGCCTGTCGGCAGTCAGTGCCGGCGAGCAGGTGGTGCCGGCATCCGACCTGGCCGAAGCGATGAAGCAGATTCGTGAACTCCAGCGACTGCTGGGCAAGAAGACGATGGAAGTGGAAATCCTCCGCGAAGCAGTGGAGTACGGCCGGGCAAAAAAATTGATTGCGCGCTCACCATTGCTGCCGGGGGAAATGGTATGAACGTCTCCCACCCGTGATCAGTGTGCTCAAGAAATGTGGACCCTCATGGGCCGACGGCATCAAAGTGCCCAATGTGGAAGATCATAAAGGTCTTCACAGGCAAACCGGAGGGTCCGTCATGAAGATTACGCCAGTCGGAGTTGACATCGCAAAGGCGGTGTTTCAGGTTCACTACATTGATACTGAAAGCGGAGAGATCGTGAACAGATCGATCAAGCGGGCCGCATTTCTGGAGCATTTCGCAAATCGCGAGCCTTGCATGATCGGCATGGAAGCCTGCGGGGGTGCGCAGCATTGGGCAAGACAACTCACGAAGCTGGGACATCATGTGAAGCTGATGCCTGCAAAGTTCGTGAAGGCGTTCAACGTCCGCAATAAGAACGACGCCGCTGACGCGCAGGCAATCTGGCTGGCCGTGCAGCAGCCTGGCAAGCCTGTGGCAGTCAAGACGGAAGCGCAGCAAGCGGTATTGGCGTTGCACCGCATGCGCCAGCAGTTGGTGAAATTCCGCACGATGCAGATCAACAGTCTGCGCGGCCTGCTGACCGAATATGGTGAAGTCATGGGCAAAGGCCGAACCGCGTTGGACAAAGCGATACCGGCGGTACTAGCCAGGGTCGCGGATCGGCTTCCAGCGGTCCTGATCGACACGTTACGCGAACAATGGAATGGTTTGCGGAAGCTCGACGACCAAGTTCGCGAGATAGAGCGGCGGCTTCGGCAATGGATGAAAGAGGACAAGGCAGTCAAGGCAATTGCCGCGATCCCGGGTGTTGGTGTGCTTACCGCAACAGCTGCAGTCGCAACGATGGGTGATGTAACCGCTTTCCGCTCCGGGCGAGAGTTTGCAGCGTGGATAGGTCTGGTTCCGAAGCAAACCGGATCTGGCGGGAAGGTGACATTACAGGGCATCAGCAAAAGGGGCGATACGTATCTGCGCACGTTGCTGATTCACGGCGCGCGCAGTGTGCTGGCACATGCGAAGGAGCCTAGTCCTTGGGTCGAGCAAATCAGAACACGCCGTCCGCCGAATGTAGTGACCGTGGCGCTCGCCAACAAGACTGCACGCATGATCTGGGCGATTCTTGCTCACGACCGACCGTATCAAAGGGAATATACAAGCCCGAAGCCGGCTTGAACATTACACGAGACATTAAATCTTCTACAGGATGATTCGTCGAAAGGTTGCGCAGGCAATCGAGCATGATGACAAAACAGGTCGGACCGGGACTCGTTAAACCTGAATCGGTCAGAGAGCTTCGAGCTCTTGGGGGAAATGAGGTGCGAGTCAGCGGATATCATCGGGGCCAGCGGTGGAACTGCACCGCAACAAGGCCGGATATAAAGGTGCAACCCATCCTGTCAGTCAACGCGCACGAATTCCTGCACAAACGGGAGACGTTCATATAACGACCGATGAAGACGGTCTGTGAAGTCCTGGGTGTGTCGCGCTCTCATCTTGCGGTGAAATCAAAGCGCGACGCTGAATGGGTCGACAAGCGCAAGACGCCCGCCCGTGACGACATACCGCTCGTTGCGGAGCTCCAGGGGCTGGTTGCTGATTTGCCTACTTACGGCTACCGACGCGCCTGGGCCCTCCTATGCCGAAACCGGGACGCACAGGGGCAGCCCCGGGTTAATGCAAAACGGGTTTATCGGGTCATGCATACTCACGGCCTGCTGCTCGAGCGCCGCCCTCGACATCCCGAATCCAGGCGCCGGCACGATGGCAGGGTCGCGGTGGACCGGAGCAATGCGCGCTGGTGCTCGGACGGCTTCGAATTCCGTTGTGATGACGGCTCGCCGCTGCGCGTCATCTTTGCACTGGACTGCTGCGACCGTGAGGCCATGAGCTGGGCTGCGACCACTGGAGGCTATACCGGAGACATGGTGCGTGATGTCATGCTTCAGGCTGTAGAAAACCGTTTCGATGGTGCGTTGAAGGCCGACAACGAAATCGAATGGCTCAGCGACAACGGTTCCTGCTACATTGCCGAGGAGACGCTGACGTTCTCGAAAAAGGTGGGCCTGAAACCCATCACGACGCCGGTCAGAAGTCCGCAGAGCAACGGGATGGCCGAGAGCTTCGTCAAAACGATGAAGAGAGACTACGTCTCGTGGATGCCCAAGCCGGACGCGAGAACGGCGTTGCACAACCTGGCCATCGCGTTTGACCACTACAACGAATCCCATCCGCACAGCGCCCTGAAATACTGCTCACCACGCGAGTTTCGCCAGCGAGCAAATTCACCAACCTAAGCGTGACCGCATGTCCGGTCATGCAGGGGCAAGTCCAATCACGAAGGTCGCATGTCGACCCACTCCGGCCAGATGACCTTCTCCAAACCGGTCAGTCAGCAGAATTCAGTTTTTGCGAACCAGAGCGCCCATGAGCGGTCATTGGCGAGTTCACCCGATCGGCCATCAAGCGACTATCGCGGTCGCAAGCTGAACGGCTGCTTTTCTGCGACTCCCGACCTTGGTGGCCGGCGGGTTCGATTTAAATTGTCTTGCGAGGGGTTCGCAATCTACCTGCGAGTCTTTGCCCAATTTTCTGCGCAACGCATAAGCTATCTGCTAAAGAACGCTCGGTGAAAGTGGGTCTGGCCAGCGCAGCTGGCGCCACTTGAGGGCTGGATCCGAGGTCGGACGCTCCCCAAGGTCAATGTCGCCAAGGCTCCGAGACTCGAACTCTTTACCTCTCAATTCGGCAAACCGGCGTCGGACAAGCCGACGTGCTGTGGCAGCACCTTTGCGGACATTACTCCATTAACCGGCATTTCTCGATTGTGAGGTGGTGTTTCGGGTTCGCTCACTCGCTGCTGAAAACCGTAATCGTATGAAAATCGCATGAAGAACCAAGTCAATTTCCACTTCAGCGGGGTCTCCGTGCCAGCACTCCAAGTCATCGTGCGGCCGATGAGATCAGCCGAACTGAACGCGGTGGCATCGTTTCCCGTTCGTATCAGGTCTTGGCACCATACCCGTTTTATGAACACGCGCTTCTTGAAGTCAGCCACCAACTCTATATTTTGTTTCACTTCTCCGATTTTCTTCATGGTCACTATCACCTTCGACAGTTCAGGTGACATGCATGAAAGCTGAAGCTTGCGGCCATCCGAACCGTTAAACGTGAACATTGTGTCCTCAGTTAGAAGGTCCGCTGCGTAGCGCTCTGATTTAGCGTCCGCTTGAGGTTTCCATTTTTCTGTCAGATTAAAAAGAACGTCCTCATCCTCTAAGTTATCTGACGTCTTACGGCGACCCTGTCGCGCAATCCTGAGGTACGCGACAATCTCCTTCTGAATCCGCGTGGAATATGCTGTTAATTCCTGTTGATCCATGGAGTATTCGACGTTGTAGAAGAATTCGTTGGGCTGAAGCGGATACTTTTCCCTAGTGACTAACTGTGAGATTTGAGCAAGCTTTCGGGCAGCATCTTGGTTCTGAGCTACGGCTCGCGCGACGTCGAACTTTTCACATTTAACGAAGCACCAGATTGCCAGCACACCGTCTTCCCAGACTGGCATTTGTGGAAATGGGCTGACTGACGCCATCGTCTTTGAGCGAAGTTCCGCGGCGAAGTCGCGGATACTTCGCCCCTTCCATCCATCAAACAACGATACGAACAGGCGAGAGAATGGGGAGCCGAGCGTTGAGCCTTTAGGATCGGAAGGCAAACGATCAAGGGCAATTTGTCCGTAGTTGGCCGAATACAGAACAAAACGGTTCGGCTCATCGATATCTCCGGTAAGCCCTCCCGGCCCACCGAAGGGCCGTCCGCCGCGTGCAAATGGATTTGTTCGGCATGCGTCTATTATCCAGAGTTGCATGCTAACTTGTCGATCTTCAAGCGCTTTCATTAGTTCGTGAAACGGAATAAGGTGCCTCTTCATGCCAAGCTGGCCGCCGATGTGCCCCAAGTCGGGGCTATCCTGCGGCACGAGATAGTTATTGCCTTCTATGTCTATGCCATGGCCGGAGTAGTAAACGACGACTTCGTCACCCTTTGCGACTCGTGTCAGGAAGGCGTTCCATGCGTTGATAAATGGTTGCTCCGCTGCCTCATTATTTCGTAAGAGGGTTACACGGTAACCCGCCGACCGGAGCTTTTCCGCAACCACTTTTGCATCGATCTCGGGATTGTCCAGCCTCTCGATCGGGCTGTACTTCGAGATACCTACGACGAAAGCCAGTTGGGCCGCCGTCGCGTCGCGAGAATGGCAAAGGACGATAAGAAACGCTACCAGAGCCGCTGAGGCGATTTTCATCTTCATTCCCAGAGCAAAAAGTTGGCTCCGTTACAGGATTATCCTAGTCCCTCTTCAAATAGCCGGGCCTCTAACTCCCGTCGGTATATAAGGCCGTCAAGGCCCTTGTCACGCCAGATCTTCTTCATTGCTCGCAGTTCGCCCGGAATCTTCTCGGTCTCTCCGGTGACCATATGCAGTCTAATCGCTCGCATTTCGGCATAACGCGGTCCCTTAGCTGTGAAAGATGGCCCACGGTTATACACAAGCGAGACAAGAGCCCCGAGGCAATCGGGCGACAGCAGGTCAGTATGAGGCAGCGCATCGATTGTTTCTGCGACATACATTTTTAGAATGGGGTTGCTGAACTGGCCTGTAGTGGTCAAGTTATTTCGGACAGGCTGATAGGTTCTTTTACTGTCGGTTTTGCCTCGTAGGCAACGGGCGACAGATAGCCCAAAGTCGAATGCAAGCGTACTGCGTTGTAAAAACCGACGATGTACTGGTTGATGTCGCGCCGTGCTTCATCGTGGTTGGCGTACTGACGCTGCCACACGCGCTCCATTTTCAGGTTCAGGAAGAACCGCTCCATTACCGAATTGTCCCAGCAATTTCCTTTGCGGCTCATACTGCAAACCACGTGATGCTGCTTGAGCAAGGCCTGGTATTCATCGCTCGCGTACTGGCTGCCCCGGTCCGAATGCAGGAGCAGGCCTGACGCTGGCCGACGCTGCTGCAGCGCCATGGTCAGTGCCGAAATGACCAGTGCGGCCGGCATGGTCGGCGCCATGGACCAGCCGACCACCTTGCGTGAGTACAGGTCCAGTACGACCGCCAGATACAGCCAGCCTTGCGCCGTGCGGATATACGTGATGTCCGAAACCCACGCGCGGTTGGGCTCGGCGACCTCAAATTTCCGGTCGAGCACGTTCTCCGCGACAGGTAGCGTATGCCTGCTGTCGGTCGTCGAGACGAACTTGCGCTTCCAGCTCGTGCGCAGGCCCGCTTCGCGCATCAGCGTCCGCACCCGGTAGCGACCAATATGCAGCCCATGCTCCCGCAGCGCATGCATCACACGGCGGCTGCCATAGCTCGCGCCACTGGCGACGAATGCTGCCTTGACGTGGGTCCGCTCCTGCAGACTCTTTGCACTCGGCTTAGCGCGCTGGTGCGCATAGTAGCCAGAGCGACTCACCTCCAACACCCGGCAGGCGTGACTGACCGATACGGCCTCCTGTTGCAAGTGAGTTACCACGCGGTAACTCACTTCAGTTCCCGGGCAAAGAAGGCCGACGCTTTTTTTAGCAGCGCATTGTCCTCGCGCAATTGCCGGTTCTCCGCTTCAAGTTGCCGGATGCGCTGCTGTTCCGCCGTCAACGGCTTGCCCTCGCCGGGGCCGCCCGCACGCTCTGCGTCGTACTGGGCCACCCAGCGCCGCACGGCTGTCTCAACAAGGTCCATCGACCGGCAGACTTCGCTGACCGATAACCCCTGGTCCCGTACCATCCGTACCACTTCCAGCTTGAAGCTGGTGTCAAATTGTCGGCGCCTTCTTGTCATCCTGCTCTTTTTCCTCGTCGATTCCGGATTGTCCCCCTATCGACCTGTCCGAGGAAATTAGACCACTACAGCCGTCCGCCTGATCCCACGGAATTCTGATCGACTGCAGCTGGGTCAAGTGTGCTTTGGCCGCCATTCCTGTTACACCGCAAAACTTTGATAGCAGACCGATTTGCGCTTCGCCAAGCGTTGGCCAGTCTTGCCTAATCCACTCCGGCCGAGCGTACCCAACATCGTAACCAATGCCGATCGTGACCCCCGACTCGCGACCAGGCCAGATGGGGGTTTCAACGTAGTGAGCGCTGTCGATGACCTCAAAGCCAACGATGAGTTGCTTCGCGCGCTCGGAAATCGGCGTCTCGGATGGTGAGGGTCGGCCGACCAACGGTCGCGCGCTGTAGTACGCGGCCTCCCAGACTTGCCGCTCACGCTCTGCCGCCGCAGATTCGATCAGCGGCTCCTGGGCTAAGGTTGCCTTCAATGCTTGGTCGAATGTCGCCGTCGTGACCGACGCGTCTGCGGCAAACGTCCGAGGCGAGAACAATAACGCCAGACTCGTTGCGCAGAGCGCACGGTGGACTTCACGTCGACTAGTCATGTCTTCGCTCCCTGAGCCTATACCACCAACACGAATCAGATTGAAGTCGCATGTTGCAAATTGCGCCTCATCAATACTAGTAGCTGCGAAGTAAGAATCCGGGGTGCTAAGGGACAAAAAACAGACTTCGCCGGCGCAAGGCTTGTCGCCCTCGCTTCCAAAGAGCGAATCGACTGCCGCTGCGCGCCTGCGAAGCGTCGCTCGAACGACCGTTCATACGGGGTTGTCAGACGTTCGCGGATTCATGTCGGTCGTCGGCACCGGCGTGCAATTTGATCCGCACCTGATTACAAGCGATCTGCCCTACGACGCGCGAAGTTGGCTGCTATCAAGACAAACGCGCGTCGCGCGTCGGGCGGGTTTCGAAGTGAATCAGCCATTTGAGTGACCACTGCATAGGTCAGGCGAGCGGCAAAAAGTGGCCGCATCGAGGCAGTGCCCTCTGTAATTTGCTCGCTGCAAACCGGCCATTGAGCGAGGCCGGATGAAACCTCGGTCAGCCTAACTGGACGACGACCTCGACCGGCCGTTCATGGCCGGAGTTCGCCTCTCACGCGGCCATGCGACTTGCTGCAAAGCGATCGAGCCGGCATCCAAATGCATTACGCATGCATCATGAGGGCCACGCCGAGTTTTGCAAAACGATTCGATAGCCGTCGTGATCCTCAAATGTTTTACCTGACACGTCCCAATAAGGATTGAGCGACGCCACGCAAACAAATCCGCTCTCGGCGAGACGATCGCAAGTCGACTGCCACTCAACTCGATCCGGGGCGTAAAACACCAGCAAATCCTCACGTGTTGGTGTTGGCGCTACCGGATGTTCACGGCACTGTGTGAACTCGAAGTGATAGTCCATGCCGGAACGTCCGAGCATCAACCCGTCGAAGCCCTGATGGTCTTGAAATTTCGCCAGCACAACGAGACTGAGCGCTGCGCAATACATGCTTTCCGCCCGCGGAAGGTCGCTGACAGGTCTGGCTATTCTGAGATGTGCTTGCATCGGGTTTTGTTATCGGGATCGTTGGCCTGAGTGTCGGAACATCAATCCTCAAGGATACGTCGAACGAAAATTGTCGCCGCCTTTCCGCGTGACCGGTTGTGGCCGAAGCGAGTTCTTGCGCTAAGCTCAGTCAGAGACAGCAAACACCGTTTGCAGGTCGCGCTTCATATAGCGAACCCACCCGATTCTTCCCTTGTCCCGGGTTCCCAGATCCACCCAGCCGGCTTTTGCATACGAACGGCGCCCGGTCTCATTCTCTTCGTCGACGGAAAGCATAATGGACTTGGTGTCGGGCCAGTGGGTCAAAAGCCATTCCGGCAGACGCTGGAGCGCAGCCGTTCCGATTCCTAGACCTTGGAAGCGTAAGTCGATACGTAGGGCCGAAATGACGGCGGCTCCCGTTGAAGCCCAGCTGGGGGCGGCGCTTCGCCTCTTCAGAACGAGAAAACCTACAATTACTTCCATGTGGAAGATAGCCGCGCCTTGGATTTCGCCAGTCAGATCGGATATGCAAGCCTCGACTGCGCGGTGAGTTGGCCCAGCATACTCAATCTGTCGATCGGAAATCTTCAAATTCTCAACGACGATTTTCTGGGCCGGGCTTAACGCCTCCCATCGGACGATGCGGATCACATGAGTCATTGCTTTTTCCAACCAGGCGAACGCGGGAAAGGGTATCTGGGTAATCCGCCACATTCTACTGGCTGTTCGCCGCGTCGAAATTGTCGACGATTCAGCATTCGCCGACGACCGTCCGTTCATGGCCGCCGGAGGCCACTCCACAGGCAGAATCGCCTATACCTCGCTTGCGACTGGCTGGCGAGGAATTCTGTAAACCACAGACTTGCACTTTGGCGTCGCGCGGCTTTCCACAATGACGCCGCCTAGCGATTCGGCGATGCGCCGGCTGGGACGGTTCTCTTCGGCAACCGGATAGGTAAAGCTTTCACAACCAACGGTTCGCGTTGCCCAGTGTGCAACAAGGGTCACAGCTTCACTACCAAACCCATTTCGATGACGATCTTCACGAATCCAGATACCGAGTTCCGGGCTCTCGGTGCGTACGCGGTGAAGCCCGGCTAACCCAAGGAAACTCCCGTCGGCGCGTTGCCGTATCGCGAGCACATAGTCTGATCCATCGTCAATCGACGGTACCCAGGACCGCCAAACACCATCAAAATCCTGCCGGGATGCAGGCGGCTCCCACGCCATGTGACGGGTGAGCGAAGGGGTGATGAACGAGAACGCAGCATCCGCGCCGTTGGCCGAGAACGGTTTGATCAAGAGCCGGGTTGATTCAATTTGGATTTCTGTCGGCCGCAGCATCATCTCAAGTCTTCCGTCGAGGTTTGTCTATATTCACCGATTGTCGACGAATCAGAAACGTGTGTCGAATGTCTCATCCTGGCCGAACTGGGTCCGATGACGATTGGCTCATGTCAACCCGTTATAGATAGGCCGTCCCGCTGCGGATCGTGGTGATGGTCGGCGAGAAGATCGGCAAGCAGCACGTGGCGGTCAGCGTGCATCAGCCGACACGATCTCATGTGGACGCCTCATGAACGCGGCGGGACGCGACACCACGTGACTGCCACGACCAGCAGGAACACCACGTAGGCCATCGCGAATACCCAGCCCGGCAAGTTGTAGTACAGCCAGTCGCTTACCCAGCGCTGCACGAACCCCTGTGGGCCGACGCGTCCGGTACGAAGCCAGTCCTCCAGGACCGTCAGCGGACACGGTATGTCAAGAATAGCGAGAATCGCGACGACGCCTATCGCGGTGAGATGCGCGATCCGGAACACGCGGTTGCGTATCCAGTCGCGTTTCAACCATGCGCCTGTCCAGATAGCGATTAACCCGCCGACGATAAACAGTACGATCAGCGCGTGCAACACAAGAACGGTATTGGCCAGCCAGTTCATGACGCGGGCGTCCGGTTCGATATCGCCAACGCCGACCAATGTCGGACCCGCCTACGGCGGCTTCAGAGCGATCGTTCAGTATAAAAGCCCCTCGAACGGAACGCGGTACCCATACTTCACGCGATTGTCGCCAATTCTTACTTGACGCTCGAATGTCTGTTGTTGGCTGCAACCCGGGCGGATGCCAATCCGGCGATGTATCACGGGCCGACTCTCCGCGTCCGGCAGAGGTCGACCCTCATCAGGCCTTCGGGCTAGCGGAATACAATATGGCCGCCTACGGACGCGGAGCCGACGCTCGAACGTCCGCACGAAGACGCGCATGAATGACGCTTGATGCGTGCTGCCCGATGCGCTTTTTGCCTCGCGACCACCCAAAGGGCCAAATGCTACGCCGACATAAGCTTTGATTTTGGCGAGAATTGTATTGCCATTTGAACTATAAGAAGCGCGAGAGTCGCGTCATTTCCAAGTGCCAGCAAAGCCTAGCAAAGCCTAGCCCCGAGCCACTGGGCAGAGAAGACCCATCAAACTTTAAACTATTCAGCTTTTGTGTATCGGCGTTCTATGGCCGCACGGATCTTTCGCCGGCATTCCTGAATATCCGCTTCAGCCGCGTTTTCAATGCCCGCGATCTCACCTGCTAGTTCCGGGTCCTTTATGCAATCTCGCAACCAACGAGAATAGTCTCTCGCCCGAGCATGGAAGCGCCATGTCTCGTCATCGACGCCTTCGCCGATCTGACAGAACATTTCCAAATTTTGCGCCCGCAGATTAAGCGCGCCGTCCGGACCGCGAAAATAGAAGCTTGTATCCTCACCGAGCGTCCCCGTAGCATATTTCCGCACATGTCGACGATGCTCCGCGCTTGGCGGTATCACATGAACCTCTGCGGGTTGTTGCCCCTCACCAATCGGCCATACCAACGCGCAGCCGGCATCGAGAGCGGCAGGAAGACTTTCCGGAGCAGCCAAGCCAGTTGCTGCCGCAAATTTCGCCACAGTATCCCCGATGGCGATTCCGAGGGCGACCAACCATGTCGTGCCGATAAGCGCGGACTTCGCCATATGGTCGGGATGAACTGTGATGAAGGCCACCCGATCGAAATCCGAGGGCAAGCTCTTGGCCATTGATTCGTTTTGTGAAGGCATCATATGATGCGCCTCGTCGATTACCAGCCAGTGCGGCCGACCGGTTCGCACGCGGAGGTCGATCAACTTTGGAATCAGGGATGACAAAAAATTCGGACGGTCGTCCAGTGGCAGTCCAAGAAGACTGATCGCGACGTTGCGATCCGGATACTCGAGAAGCTCGGTCACGTTTTGCAGAGATGGCGACCGCTCAGCGTCGCCGACGCAGGTAACGCCTGCAAAGCCCTCGTAATCCCCCTCCGGATCGATGATGCAATACTGCATGCCGGCAACTGCGAGGCGCTCGAGAAAGCCCTGCGTAAATGTAGATTTTCCACTTCCAGAGGTGCCACAAATAAGCATTCGACCCGATCGGCTGACGTGCATCGAAACCGGTTCCAGTTCATCGGAGTTGGCGTCCATCACTGTGCCGAGTGCCACAGTATGACGGTCGCTACAGGCAACCTCCGTCAAATCGTTGTTCAGGATGCCATCCACGACTTCGGCGACACCCGCTCCGCGCGGAGAGTCTGTTACCCAATCTGCGGCCGCCTTCAGCATTGGAACGGCGTTCGCGACGGCGACTGAGCAGCCGCAGGCGTTTAGCAAAGCATGATCGTTCTCGGCGTCGCCCACGCCCACGACGTTGATCGAGGCTAAAGATAGATTGCGCAGCGCGGCCTTCAGCCCAGTGGCCTTGTTGATCCCCGGCGGCAACACCATTACCGCGCCCTTGTTGAAAATGATCTGCAATTCAAGCCCGAGATCCTTGACGGTTTCCAGCACGATGTCTTGGTTGGGCTCCCAAGTCGCGACGATCACATGACCGACGGACAGGGGCGTGACGCCACGGTCGCGAAGCTGGTTGACGAATGCAGCCGGCGGCGGCTCAGCCAACAGATCGACCACCTGGGTCGCGGGCCGATAGAGAACGCCGCCATTTTCGGCGACAACCTCCTCGAACATGTCCAGGCGCGGGCAAACCCGTTTTAAATCCTCAAGCTCTCTTCCGGTGGCCAGGATCAGGCGCCGTCCGGACTCGCGAAGGCGTGCCAGCGCCTCGAAGGTGGAATCCTTCACGACCCCATCTTCTGCGATCGTCCCGTCATAATCTGTTGCAAGCGCGTAGAAGAACATGGCCGCACACCGTCTTGGATTGAGAGTCGAATTCTGAGGCCCGCGTCGTGACAGAAAGGGAATGAGCAAGCGTCGACTGCTTCACGAAGGGTCTCCGATCAGTTCCCTTAACGCAGCACTCCTCGCCTTGCGAATACGATCGGCACTTGACCCACAACGCAGCCGACACTGACGACGCAGATAATGCGTACTTTGTCCAGACCATTATAGTATTTATCGCATGCGTCCTCTGCCGGACGCGGTCCGGCACCTAACTTCCGCAGGCGGACCCTGAGCCGACATTGGCCGGGTCAAATTGGGCGCCAGAAAGCGGACCCTCGCGTCGAGTATCAAACCCCAGGGTTACGCTTCGGTTTGTCATCTGCCCTCAGCTGGATGAATCGTCGGCAGTGGTTGATGCCCGTCGCGGCTCGCACGAACGGCTCATCCGGCAAAGGTACGTCGACTGGCCTATATGGCCGCGGCCGCCGGATGCGTCGGGCTCATGTCGGTAGAGTCATGCCCTGAGCAGGTCTGTCAAGCTTTCGTTCGACATCTACGCTCGCTATGACGATTATCCCGCGCCCGCCCGTGGACAACGACGCTGCCCACAGCACGAGGCTGTGGACAGCCGCCTAACGGCGGTTCCCTCGTTGACCACCGTCTCCCCGCGAGCTTCGCCTTCGGCCTGACGCGCCGCTGCGCGGCTTGCCCAAATCAGATAAAAGAGCAGGACCCGGTTTTGACCTAAGTGCTCAGCTTGCCGGCAAGGAGCGAACCGCGTTTTCTGAGCACGTTGAGGTAAACGGTCTCGTTGTACGGCGTGCGGTTCTGCCAGCAGCGATACAGGACGCGAATCCACTTGAACGCGAGGGCTCTCACGGCGACGTGGTGCGAGCTGCCCTTCGCACGCTGCTGCCGGTAGTAGGCACCAGCCCACGATGAGCGGGGGATGGTCTGGGCGGCCCATTCCACGAAGGTCTGGCGCAGGAATTTCGGACACTGCAGGCGCCAGTGGACCCAGCTCTGTTTGCCGCTGCGCTCGGTCACCGGGGCAATACCCACGTACTTCTGCAGTTCATCAGCACTCCTGAACCGTGCCCGCTGCTCACCAAAGGCGGCCAGCAGGCGTGGGGCGAGCTGCGCGCCGGCACCCGGCAGGTTCTTGAACAGCGTATAGTCTGGCAGCGTGGGCGCTACCGCGGCGATCTCGTGCTCGAACTGCATGATTGCAGCCAGCACCGCGCGTAGCTGTGCAGCGAGTGCCAGCACGTGCAGCCGGCACGGACCGATGATCGCCAGGTCTTCAGTCAGCGGCGCCGCCTCGCGGATCGATCCTATACGGACACTGATCCGCCTCGCACTGCGACAGTGGTGCGCACGGAAGAATGCCTCAAGAGTCGCCGTACGGGCCTGCTTGACCGAGCGCAGCGTCGGCCAGCGGTCGAGAAAGTCGCAGAACAGCACCGTGCCCCGGTCATCGAACCATTCCAGCGCCTGCGGGTAATACTGCTTGAGCGTGTCGCACAGCCGGTTGGTCAGCCGGGTCTGGTCGCCAACCAGCTGCCGACGCCGTTCCACCAGACTCACCAGTGTCCGCATCGCGGCGCTCTGCGGCCTCAAGGGGCCGAACCGTTCTGGATGGTGCAGCAGAAGATCAAGCGCGAGTTCCGCATCTTTCGGATCACTCTTGGCGCCACTGGGCTGGAATGCCTCACGATACTTCGCCAGGGTTGCCGGATTGATCGGAAACAACACAAGGAAATCATACTTCTGCAGCGCAGCGACGATTGGCCCCTTGGCCAGTTCGAGGGCCACTGCAATTGGTCCGCCGAAGCGCCGGTGCAGCGCGTTTGCCCATTCGTCGATGGCCGCGACCCGGTGCGCAATGCAGCTCGACTCACGACGGGGGTCGCCTGCCGCCTGAACGCAGATATCGTGCTTCGTGTCGGCCCAGTCGATCCCGACAAAGGCTGTGAATGGCTGCTCGAGTAGAAGTGACATGTGGACCTCTGCAGGTAATAGATAACGCAAAGGAACATGCATGCCTGCGTCCGCCGAAGGCGATATAGCAAGCCGGTGCGACGGCAAACCCTGAGTATTCGTTTGAACGCAGGCGCACCCGAGGACTCAAAACTGACTCTAGAAACGTCGCGAAACGTTGCGAGATGTTATTCGTAGTCCACGGGGTGCGTGTCCCGCCTTCGCCGACAGCTACCTGTCAGCTGTGACGAGTATCACGGAATGCAGGACAGGCTACCTATATCGAGATGTGACGCGGTGACTTTAGGCTAGGTTTGTCTGTTGCCGCTACTTTCGTCTGGCGGTGCCCGAATAACCTCACCATGGCTCCGTTTTCACATCCCGCTCATCGAAGCCGGCGCGCAGATCTATCAGCAACTTCAGCCTGAAGAGCGTCTGACCATTGCAAGCCTGCATCTGCAGGGTTCGAGTATCCGGGCCATGGCCCGCATACTCGGGCGCTCGCCAGCCACCGTTAGCCGTGAACTGGCGCGAAACAGCTTGCCTGCTGGCTACGCGTCCGTGTCGGCCGAAGCGCTCAGTGCCGCACGCCGCAGCGCGGGTCGCAGCCCCACAAAGCTTTGCCTGCAAAGCGTCTGCTGGCGCATCGTTCTCACTCTGCTCGAGTGGAAATGGTCACCTCAGCAGATATCGGGCACACTGAAGCGTATGTATCCGACCGACCCGACCCCGCAGGTTTCGCACGAAACCATCTACACGGCTATCTATGCCCAGCCGCGCGGCGAACTGCGCCGTCAGCTCATTGCGTGCTTGCGCCATGGCCACAGCACGCGCATGCCGCGTACACGGGGCACAGACCGGCGCGGACAGATTCCCGACATGGTCAGTATTCATGTGCGGCCGCCCGAAATCGAGGACCGGCTGCTGCCTGGGCACTGGGAAGGCGACTTCATCAAGGGTGCCGGCAACCAGTCCTCGGTAGGCGTACTGGTCGAACGGACCAGCCGTCTGGTGCTGCTTGCCAGGATGGCAGATGCCACCGCTGCTTCAGCGCTGGCCGGCTTCTCCGCGAAACTCAATTCGATTGTTGCGCCATTACGGCAGAGCTTCACCTACGACCAGGGCAAAGAAATGTCGCGGCATAAAGAACTCACCGCCGCAACCGGCGTGAAGGTGTACTTCTGCGACCCGCACAGTCCCTGGCAACGCGGCACTTGCGAAAACACCAACGGGCTGCTGCGCCAGTATCTGCCCAAAGGCACGGACCTTTCAGTCTACAGTCAGGACGAACTTGACGCTATCGCCGACAGTCTGAACAGCCGACCTCGTGCAACTCACGCTTTCCATTCGCCATTCGAGGTCTTCGCCGCGACCCTTGCTTCAGCAAGTCAACCTCAAGGCTCTAAACATTAAACCCGCTGTTGCGCTTCACTCTTGAAACCGCCGGGGGAAACAAGAGTACGTTCGCTTCGGTCACGCGATCTCGTGCACCTCCAACGCGCTCGGCGTTAAATGATGGGCCGGATGGCGCATTCTGCTGCGTCAGCGGCGGTTGAAGCGTCTTACGACGCAATAAAAGATCCACGGATGGATCTTGAGCATGGTCATGACGATGGAAAGCTTCAAATGCCGATCGGCAAACATGCCGAGCAGGTGCTTCACGCGCAGCTTCTCCGATACACTTTGCAGAATGGGGCTCGCGAGGTGGTAGGTCGGCGCGGTGATCGCGGTCTGAAACGCGATCGCGCGGAATGCCCAGCAGTATTTGAGCCGGAAGAAGAGGCGCTTGTAGTCGGTAATCGGGAGGGATGCGGTACTTTTTTCCACGCGGTCCATGATGGCAAAAAGGTCGACGACCTGCGAGTTGAAGCGTCTCGAAATTCCTGATTCACGGACCATGTATGAATAGAGCCTGTGGGGAATGAGGCGCACCACTTTCGAGTTGGCGAGCGTTTGCACCGACACGCAAACGTCTTCGAAGATGAGACCGCACGGATGCTCGGCTGCGACGAAGATGGAGCGGCGCACAAGCTTGTTCCAGCAAAAGGCTGGCAGCTTGAGTTCGAGAATTTTCTGGACGGCTTCCACGCCAGTGATGATGCCGTCGCCGGAATCGATTCGAGCGAATGCGGTGCCATCGGGACTGATGCGCTCTGCGGCGAAAATGACGACATCGGCGTTGTGCTGGTCGGCTTCGCGCAGCACGGTGCGAATGAGATCGCGATGGACATGGTCGTCGCTGTCAACGCAGAGCACGTAGTCACCGCGCGCTTCCGATGCGGCGATTTTTCGCGTTTCAGCGAGCCCTTTGTTGTCGATGTTTCTGACGAGCTTCCAGGGAATGCGATCCTGTTGCGCGAGAACCCGGGCGGCGATTTCACCGGAGCGATCGGGGCTGCTGTCGTCGACGGCGACGATTTCGAAATCGGTGCAGGATTGTGACAGCAGCGAGTCGAGACAGTCCTCGATATAGTCCTCCACCTTGTAGACAGGCAGCAGAACGCTGATTCTCGGTGCGGACATAGACAATGCTCCTGGAGGTAACGAGGCGTGAACTAACGTTCTATATTGCAAAACCCTTGTTTCGCGAAGAAATTGACTAATCACGAATAATGTTGTGGGAGCAAACCGGGCCTACCCGAAGTGCCGGCCGTCTGGGTCTACCAGGATCGCCAGGAAGTGAAATAAGCAGACAATTGTAGAACGGGGCCTATGCCGTCGCGGCGCAATCACAGACAAAGCCGACCGGCATGCGGCCAGGAAACGAAGTATAAAAGATCTATGCTTCACTGCATCATTATTATAGGAACCGGCACAAATTGGTGAGGTATTGGCGCATTCCACCACTTTGGTAGTGGATCAGGCACGTATATCAAATAGGAAACTTTTTTAGTGAAAACCGTTTTGCCATGATTAGACGAATATGCCAACAGATATCTATTCAAACCGGTGTGAGAGCGACGTGTCGTCAAATTAGCGGGACAACCTGCGCCCCGCTTTTCCCGGCCGATCCAGTCGCCCGCATTGTTCAGGTCAAATCGTCTCGCAAGAAAAATATCTGTGTCCGCCCAGATTTCGTCCGTTTTACTAAACATTATGAACCGGAAATAATCTGTGAAATGCACCATTGAAGGAACGCCATTAACGGGAAAAGCGCTCAGCGAGTCGGCAGAAAGGATCGACCGGGCGTCCTTTTCGATCACGCCTTTTGGCAAGTTACTAATGGATCTGTAACTATATACAGCGATTTTACGGAGGCAATTCCGGACCATGCCAGAACGTTGCAATTTTTCATCGCTCGAAATTTACTCTCCTCGATTTGCTTCGTTGAGAGCATCGCCGCGTTGCTGCATACCATTGGAAACTCATCACAGCGTGCCGTAACGCGAGAAGGTGGTTGCCTTGCAACGGACTACGCGGTGCGAGCTTATACAGAACTAAATGCGACTTCTAGAGTATGTCTCTTTTCGCCCCGACTGAAGTCCCAATGGTCGAGTGTGGCTAATTAATCATTTAATCGAAAATCGCCGCCGTCGCCAAGGCGATCCTGACGTTCATCACAACAGCCGACGGGTCTGCTTCTCATGCCGCAAACGGTCGGCTCGCTGGTGTCGGGGGACGACCTGGTACGTTCGCAAGAGGCGCCGCTCCATCGTCGCGAAATAGAGTTATTGGACGAATGGCCGTTAACCGAGGCAGAACCGCTGCCTGTCCGTCCATACTCCAATGCCTACGAGCGACTCTTTGTGGCCGAGAACCGCGGTTCCCGATGTTCGCCGAAAGCGGTCGACGGGTGAGCCGGGCGTTTCGGTGAAGGGCAGCTTTATGGCGCCAGCTCCCAGTAACCGTCGGCAAGGCGCTACCATTCGAGGACGCCTCGCAGGTTTCTCGATAGCGGCCATCCGGGAGCCACTCCCGGAATCGCCAGGTGACGATGGCATCGAACGGATCGTCCACGCATTCGATGTACGGGCGGGGAATCGCAGCGCTACGGGAGCGGATGAAGCTGAAGAAAAGCAGCTGTAGCGTTGCGGGCACGTGCCGCGACTTCGCGTGAGTTCGGCCGCTCGGCGACGCCAAGCAGCAGGCTGACCATCAAATTACCCCACAGCAACCCGCTGAACTGTTCGGCAAGTTCGGCAGGACGGCCATTGAGAAGTCCGGACGCCTGAGCCCGGGCCATGATTTGACGCAAGGCGGCACGACTTGTCTCGCGCCCTGTCGAGTCGAGTGCTTGCGCCACCTCGGGCGCATGGACCGCCTCGGCGATCGCCAGTCGGAAGACCGCAATGACCGTTGGATCGGTGATCTCGCGGACGAGCTGCGTCCCGAGAAAAGTCAGTACGTTCGCGAGTGTCTCGCGGTCGTGCGGCACGGGCAAGTCAGCGGGTACCTGCAGTCTTGTGGCGCGCGCGCTGATGCACGCGACTAGCATTTCCTTCTTGTTGCCCACCAGCGCGTACAGTTCTCGCTTC
Source organism: Paraburkholderia sp. RAU2J (assembly GCF_003634845.1). Lineage (NCBI taxonomy): Bacteria > Pseudomonadati > Pseudomonadota > Betaproteobacteria > Burkholderiales > Burkholderiaceae > Paraburkholderia > Paraburkholderia sp. RAU2J. Next base: position 1,214,771 of record NZ_RBXG01000003.1, on the reverse strand, counting down.
GAAACCCGCGCGCGCGTGGCGATCTCAAGCGTGCTGGTCGCCGCGTAGCCACTCGCCATGAACGACGCGAAGGCTGCATCGAGAATGCGCGCATACACCTCAGTTTCGTCGCGACCTTCCTGACGGTCCTTTGACAGCGATACCGTGATCATCGTGATCTCTCTTGACATTCGGTACCGCATAGTACCATACTGGAACAACCATCTGGTACTGATGAGTACCGTGACTGTTCGGAGGCGATCATGCTCAAGCCAAGGATCCTCGTAACCGGTGCGACCGGGAAGACCGGCAGCGTCGTCGTTGCCGAACTGCTGAAGGCCGGCTATCCCGTACGCGCCATGGTGCACCGGGAAGATGGCCGCAGCGTGCGGCTGAAATCGCAGGGGGCCGAGATAGCGATTGCCGACCTGAGTGATGTCGAGCGCGTCGCCGACGCGCTGAAAGACGTTCAGCGCGCCTACTTTTGTCCGCCTTTCGATCCCTACATGATTCAGGGCGCGGTCGCGTTCGCCGTCGCCGCCAGGGAATCCGGGCTCGAACACATCGTCAGCCTGACCCAGTGGCTGTCGAGTCCCTCGCATCCCGCCCTCATGACCCGGCAACTCTGGCTCGTTGATCGGCTGTTCTCGATGACGCCGGGAGTCGCGCATACGATCGTGAGGCCGGGCTTCTTCGCTGACGCCTATCTCGCACTGACTGGATTTGCTGCGCACCTCGGCGTATTTCCCTGGATCTATGGCGATAGCCGTAACGCGCCGCCGTCCAACGAGGATATCGCGCGAGTCGCCATCGCGGCCCTGATGGATCCTGCACGGCACGCCGGGAGGAGCTACCGTCCCACGGGACCGGAGCTCCTTGGCGCGGAGGACATAGCCAAAGTGCTCGGCCGGGCGGTCGGGCGATCGGTCAAGGTCGTGCCGACGCCGAGCTGGCTATTCATGAAGGCTGCTCGGATGGGCGGCTTGCCGATCGACCTGATTAGCGGCCTTCGCTACTACATAGACGATCACAAACGCGGGGCTTTTGAGCTGGGCGCTCCGACCACGGACGTGTTCGATGTGACCGGTCAGCCCGCCGAGGACTTCGAGACGATCGCGCGTCGCTACGCGGCACTTCCAGGCAATCGGCGGACGCCTGGCAATTGGCTTCGCCAGTTCGCGCAGTTCGTGATCGCCCCGCTCAGCCCCGGTTTCGATCTCGAGCGCTACGACCGTGAACTACGCCGTCCGTTCCCGTCAGAACCGCAGTTTGCCTCTGAGTCCAAGGTCTGGCTGCGCGAGCATGCCCCGGCTTACGCGGAGCGAGGCGCTGTGATCGCGGAGCTACGCACACTGCGCGCTTAAGTTCTCGCGGGCGATCGCGGGAATTCGAACCAAAGGAGAGACTCATGCTGCCCCAGCTCTGGTTTTTCGTTAGCATCGCATTCAGCTTCACCACATGGGGAGTCGTCACCAGGCGATACGTCTGGCCAAAACTCCGCCTCCTGCGACCGGTCGAAGCGCTGCGGCCTCTTCTCATCTTGCACAGCTTCCGCTTCGTTGGGTTGGCATTCCTTGTCCCAGGCGTCGTGTCGCCAGAGCTGCCGTCTGCCTTCGCGTATTCCGCCGCCTACGGGGATCTCGTTGCGGCGATACTCGCGTCGCTATCACTGGTGTTGCTGCCACGCGGGGCTGGCATTGTGGTCGTCTGGATCTTCAACGGCTGGGGCCTGGCAGATCTCTTGAACGCGTTCTATCAGGCCAATGATGCCGGGCTCGTGGCGGGGCAGTTGGGCGCAACCTACTTCATTCCGACTCTCGTTGTACCCCTACTGCTGATCACGCACGGACTTATCTTCCGGATTCTTCTGCAACATCATAATCAGCCCGCGATGCGGGAAAGCCGGCAGCACGGTGAAGGGCTATCAAGTGGAAGGTCCATGATCGATGCGACGACCGACCACTCCACAGAGCCCCAATCGGTCGCTGCGGCTACCCGTCTGGCGAGGTGAGGCACATGCGCAGATCGCGCCTATCCAGACAAGCTTCGATGGAACGTCCTGAGCCGCAGAGTCGTTTCTGATCTACGCGAGTATCCGGCCACGGTACACGCCACTTGAGAGTATGTTGAAGCGCTCCGGGAATTCGGCGAGCCCATCGACCTTTGCGGTCCGGTTCAATACGAATGTGCAAAGGCTGCAATGGCTGCGCTAGCACTTGCCCGGACCACGCGTCGACGACGGGCGCTGCAAGGTGGAAATCGGTGCCAAAAATTCAGCCATGGAGCGTGAACTGTCTGACTTCATCGTGACCGCTGAGGAAGAACGCAAGGCGCTGCTCCAGCGTCGAGCGGAGATCGTGTTTAGCCGGCGAGCTGACGTACAGGGATTCAAAGAGGCATTAAGCACCTGACGCCACCCACACTAACGGAAAAATCAATCCGTCGGGCTCAGCACGACCCGTTGCCAGCCGGTGGGTATTCGCTCGCCGAATGACTGATCATCGTCGAACTCCGGCTGTTGGAATCAAGGGGCTGATCCGCTCGACCAAAGCCTTTCCTAGGGGCGTTGCAAAGTAGCGCGTCGCTATCGATGTGCTGCAACGACGGAACAATTGTGCTTCGCCTCAGCGCGCAACGACGAACGATGTGTGCATGCCCATCTCATAGTGGCCCGGCCGGTTGCAAATCAGCACGTAGCGTCCTGGCGCAAGCTTCAATGACAGGCGCTTGGTCGAACCCTGCGGCAAGTCTTCCACCTCGCCCATTTTCTTGAACCGGCTTTCCGTAACCAGGCCTTTGTGGACGGGCAGATGCGCGTCGTCCATGTCTGTCCTCAGCACCACGAACTCATGTTCGGTATTGCCGTTCGCTGCGTTGTTCACCTCGAACGTGACGCGTCCGGCCTTCGCTGTGCCGGGATCGAGTTGAATCGTGTTGTCCGTTAGCTTGACATGGATCGTTTCGTCCGCATGACCTCTCAGCGGCACAACGCCGAGCGCAATCGCCGCCAGCACAAACGCAGTATGGTTTCTGTCGATCATGATATTTCTCCTCGAAAGGGCCGCGTTGCCGCAAGACGCGTTGAACCACGGTGCCGGGTTCGCCGGCTCCGGAGGCTAGTGGAGCAACTGTTCTCTCGATGACGGTCGCGCGTCAGTAGGCACGTTCCCAATATGCATGGTTAGGAACCCGCGTCATCGTCGTGGCCGCTGGAGACCACTGTTCGCGGCGCAAATCGCTTCCCCTTCACGCAACGCTGCAAGCAGACTTGCACGCATTGAGCGCGTGAATTCGTCGCGGATGAAGGACCGTGCTCGCCAGTGCAGGCGAACCTCGGTAATAGAACGTGAGTGGGCTTCGAAATATTCCGCCCGATGTCGCGTGGGAAGCCGCTTTCCGGCGCGCGCCGTGCCGGAGAACACAAACGACTCGAGCGATCCGAGTGGCTTCCCGGTTCACCGACGTGCGGCCTGGTTCGCCAACGCGCTACTTTCCAGTCGCGCCCCGCGGCCATCATTCGACGTGGCGAAGCTCGCGGCGAAGAACTTCTCCGACGCTTGACGTCAGCCCGAGATCTCGCGTCTGGAACCAGTAAGGGTGGCTACCAGGAGCCTGTCGGACTTCAACGCCCGCCAAGCAACGGCCTGAACGTCAGGCATATTTCGCGAGCTACAGGACAATCAAAGAGTTGCGCATCCCGTTTTTTTAATCGTCTCGGGCGATTGTCGTTGCATCGACCGCGACCTTTTGAAGGTAATGCGTTCGATATCCAGAAACCTTGTCCCGGAAGCAACTGGCCTTAGCGATATCCATTGGGTTGTCATGTACCTCTGCCAACGGTCACGAACAGTTGCGTTATGGCATGCTCCTCTATGACGCACTCTTTACATGGTGCAAGCACGATGCGCATACCCCGATGCACAGCCAAGCGAGCAGTCAGGGCACGGCTGTCCACATTGCGCCTTCCCGAAGGCGTCGACCCCGGCGCGCCTCGATCCTGCTTGTTGCCCGTGGACTGCGCGGCATCTGTGATGGTTTTATCGCGGTGCTGCTACCCGGATATCTGCTGGCGCTCGGCTTTGGGCAACTTGCTGTCGGGCTCATCAGCACGACCGCGTTGTTCGGATCGGCCGTTGCCACGGTCCTGGTGGGTCTCGCAAGCACTCGCTTTGCACAGCGGGGCCTGTTGCTCTTCGCGGCGACGCTGACGACAGCTACAGGTCTTTGTTTCGCAGGCCTGTCTTCGCTGTGGCCGCTACTCGTCGTCGCGTTCATCGGCACGCTGAACCCGAGTTCCGGCGATGTCAGCCTGTTCCTCCCGCTCGAGCATGCAAGGCTCGCCCAATTCGCAACGCGTGACGCACGAACCGCCCTGTTTGCACGATATAGCCTCATCGGCGGACTGTCCGCCGCAGTCGGCTCCCTCGCGGCTGGCCTGCCCGATTCGATCAGCGTCCTACACGGCCGATGACTTCCTGAATCGGGTCAGGTTCTGGGGCGTCACGCCGAGCTTCGCCTTCGTTGCCGAGCCACAAACGAATGGCGTCACCGACCGCTTCAACAGGACGCTGAAGGAACAGGCCATTCACGGTTGCATCTTCAGGAATCTTGATGAAGTCCGGGCTGCGGTCGTCGAGTTCAAGGATCGTTACAATCGCCACCGGCGTCTCGAAAAACTGGGCTATATGTCACCCCATGAAGCCCGTCAGGCAGCCACCCTGAAAGAGGCCGCCTGAGTAGCAAAACCGCGTCCAGACAATCCGAGCCGGTACAGTTGTGGCGCGCGAAGTAGTATTCTCGCAATGCACGCGGTCGACCGATCATCTGACTTGAGGAGCCGGGCCAATGGAAAGCATCGACACACTTGTCGTGGCGGCATTCGCTTTTGTCGCCAGCCACTTTCTCCTGTCCCATCCGCTGCGGGCGGGTATGGTCCGGGCAATCGGCGAACGTGGCGCCATGGGCGTCTATTCGCTGATTGCGATACTGACGTTCGGCTGGATGGTCATGGCTTACGACAGGACGCCCGTCTCCGCGCCGCTATGGCCGGCAGGCAACGTGCTGTGGGCGGTTGTGACCGTAGTCATGCTGATTGCATCGATCCTTCTGATGGGCTCCCTGATCCGCAACCCGGCGTTGCCCACCGGCGGCCGGCCCACCGCGTTTCCTGACGCGGCGCGCGGCGTGTACGCAGTGACCCGTCACCCGATGATGTGGTCGTTCGCGCTTTGGGGACTGTGCCATATCGCCGTGTTCCCGGTCACCCGGAACGTCGTGCTTGCCGGGGCGATCATCATCCTCGCGCTGGTCGGTGCTGCGTTACAGGACCGCAAGAAGCGGCGGCTGCAACCCGATCTGTGGCCCGCATGGGAATCGAAGACGAGCTATCTGCCGTTCGCGGCGATCGCCGCCGGCCGCGCGCGGCTGGGCGGGTTCGGCATGCACGCGGTGGTGGGCGGCGTCGTTTTCTGGCTCGTCGCGACGTGGGCTCATATCCCGCTCTCCGGTTGGCCCGCGGGCATCTGGCGCTGGCTCTAGCCGTACGGGTTTGTGTCGCGATAAGGATGGCAGGACGATGCGGCTCCTATATGATCAGGATTGCTTACATAACCAGTGAATAGAATTGCTCGGCAACAGTCCGCTGAATACCAGCGTCTTTCATCTGCCCTTTCCTGACCATATGCATCATTTCGATGCCTGATAGGATGACGCGGGCGCAGCGAAAATCCTTGAAGCCCATCATGGGCTTGATGATACGTTTGATGGCGCGATGGTCCTGCTCGACAATGTTGTTGAGATACTTGTTCTGCCGGATTTTGATGGGCGTTTGGCGCTCGGCGTTGATGGCTTGCAGGGCGGCCAGATTGGCACCGCTCTTATCTACGGTGATGGTCCGCGGCTCGCCGTTCCGCTCGATGGCCTTCTCAAAATAGCGACGGGAGGCAGCCTTGTCGCGATGGGCTCGAAGTAGGAAATCGACGGTATTGCCGGCCTTGTTCACCGCGCGGTACAGATACTTCCACTGGCCGCTCACCTTGATATAGGTCTCATCCATCCTCCAGCTCTTGCCGACCGGTCGCTTGTGTTGGCGAAACGCTTTTTCGAATAACGGCACGAGCTTGATGACCCAGCGGTGTACCGTCGAATGGTCCACCTCGACACCGCGTTCTGCCATCATTTCCTCAAGCTTTCGCAGGCTCAGCGAGTATGCCACGTACCACCGCACGCACAATAGCATCACATCCAGTGGATAGGGCAGTCGCTTCAGCACCTTGGCGATGCCAAGGACCAACGTCTTGCGCGGCGTCTTCGTCGTCTTGGCCATCGTGGTCGTCAGCAATTTCCGTCCGCCGAATTTTACCTCAACGCCTTGTTGCGACAGAGCCCGCTGCTGTACGCGCTTTTCCACGACGCGTAGCGGGATGGATTTGGCGCCGGGCACCTTGCTTCCTCCGCATAGTGCCAAAGCGGCAGCAGCGGATTGCGTTCCGGATAATCGCCCGCCATGCAACCTCGGAGGATAACCTCGGCCTTCACGGACGGGCCGCTCACCCGGCGGTCGGTACCATCCGTCGGCAATGGTTTGCAAGCCGATTTTGTCACCCTCCTTCAGTCCGCAGTTCCACTCTCGACATGCTCATCGATCCATGCAATGGCACGCTCCCTCGCAAACTCCATCGCCTCGTTTTCATCGAGGAAATCCCGGTGGAACGCTATGTCATGCACTTCTTCGCCGGTTGTCGTACTAACTGTTGCACGCGGAAGCTCAATTCGCGCGTGACCGACGATCGCGTTGTTCTCGATGCCCGCCGTCAAATAAACGATACAGCGCTCATGCTCGAACACCATGATGATGTCCTCCTTCCCTTTCTGGTCGCGAGCACGAAGCAACGTCCGTTCCACTTTCGCGGTGCCAGTGACATCAAGTCGTGTTTGACTGACGTATGTCAGGGCAAACATGTCAAAGACCGGGCGGCCGCCGCGTTAAAGGGAAGCGACGCCCATCGGGAAAGACGACTGTCGCGATGTCAGCGTTGGAAGGCGCTTTCCGATGCACCGTCCGGCCTGCCTTCGGTAGACGCCCCATCGGGGCCGGAGCGCCGCTAGCCCCTCAGCCCGACCCCGATCCAGCCGCACTTATGCCTGCTCGGCTTTCTCCTTCCTGCCCTTCTCTTGCGTCGCTTTCTCGTTACCCGCCCGTTCGGCGAACTCCGTCAGCTTGAGGTCGGTTGCTTTCTCCTCCTCCAGCGTCTCCTTGAGCAACTTCACTCCTTCGGTGAAGCCCAGTTGCTTGCCAAGCGCGCAGAGACTGCCGTAGGCCGCAATCTCGTAGTGCTCGACCTTCTGCGCCGCGGCGACCAGACCGGCATCAAGCACCGGGCCCTTTTCTATTTCGTCGATCAGTTCCTGACCTTCTTCGATCAAGCCCTCCATTGCCACACATTTCATTCTCTTCAAACGAAGATTACACGTTTCGACAACCCGGTCGATCCGTTCTACCTGTCCCTGCGTTTCTTCAAGGTGGGTTTTGAATGCATCGCTTAACTGCGGATCGGAGGCGGCGCGCGACAGTTTGGCCAGAGCTTTGGTCAGTTGCTTTTCCGCGCTGTAAATATCGGACAGCAGGTGGACAAACAGATCGTCGACGGTTTTGCGCTGTGCCATTTGAGACTCCTGTTGAAGTGAGAGAGAGCACCATGAAGCGCAACGGCCATGCCTGCGGGACGCGATGCGTGGCAGCAAATCTTTTTGCCTCGTGCCCGTTTCGGGCACGGTGCATGCGCGCCGTACCACGCAGGCGCGCAGCTCTTTTAACCATTCAACCAACGAGACGCTGAAAGGCACGAAGTCGAGCTCAAACGTATCGAGAGTGCGCAGTCAGCTCTGCCTGGCGACGCGCCTGGTTCTCAGTTACTCGTCCTGCCCAAGACGGCACGTGCAACGACAAGCCCGAACGCCGCTCGGCCTTCGAGACGCACCTTGAAGAAACGCAAGGACAGAATGCAGAATTGACCAGGCAGTGCAAGCCAGCGGATTCAAGCTGGAGCGTGTGTGGTGTCGCGATGGACGCTGATAGCCCTGGCCAAACAGTTGGGCGGAAGGGCTGCTGTCAAACTTCTCGGCGAAACTGTCGACGGTGACGGCGCGGGCATCGTTGTCGACATCATCGTCGGGATTGTGGGGCCTTTATCGAGGCTGGCTTGGCGGAACGTTTGGTTTGCACTTGGGGCCGCGCGGGTACCCTTTGATGTTGAGCACCTGATTAAGCCTGGTGTTCACCCTGATTAGCCATCGTGAGCACCTCTATGGAGAGGGAAATGGATATGCCGGTAACCGAAGAGCAAATTCGCACGCTCGCGTTCTTTCTTTGGGAAAAAGATGGGAGTCCCGAGGGACGCTCCGAAGAATACTGGGAAAAGGCGCGGCAGCAACTGGACGCGGACGGACCGTCTGAAGCGGCGGAGTCGGATGGCCCTTCAAAGTGAGTGACGCGGTAGCTGCCGAGCAATTTTTTGCGAGGAATACGGCTGGCGGGTGCCGCCGGCGTACCGGACAGCAGGCGTTGGGAAAAGCTTCCTTGCACTGTTCCGACTCGCCGGGCCGGAGTCCGCCGACTCGGCAAATTCGCGTGTGGGCCCGCTAGCGGGCCCACACGGTTGCGGAACTGATTGCTGATCACTGGTAGCGTCACGTTCAGTTTTCAGCTCGAGCAGGACGAGCGCTATGTCGCCACTCGTCAGTACACGACGAACTTCGCTACAGGTGTGCTGGCGCAGTGCCGGCAACTGAGCCAGGCCACTGCGCATTCTGGCAGGGCTTTCTTGCACCACGCTCGCCGGCGTTCAGCGCCGCATCGAAAGCGACCGGACCTGCTAGGGCGAGTTGCACACGGCGGACTTGTCTTCGATCGCTGCGACAAATCGCGCGATAACCTGCGCCACCTCGGCCGGAGCTTCGAGCGGCGACAGGTGTCCAACCCCGGGGAGAATATGCATCGCCGCGTGCGGAATACGAGGCAGCAGTTCCGCTTGCAGCGTGGCGACACGATCCACCTGGTCAAGCTCACCGGAGATGACGATGGTCGGCGCATCGATTGTCGCCACCGCCGCAGTGATGTCTTCTCGCATGGCCACGTTTGGCCAGGCCGCCTTGGCCTGCGGTGCGGCCTTCAGGCTGTCCTCGATGACCTGCTCGCGGCGCGCGGCGTCGAGCGATTTTGCGGTCAAGACGTGATCGATAACGAATTCGACCGATTCGCGCGTTTGATACGCGCCGGTCAACGTCGCACGTTGCTCCTCGGAAAGCAGCATCGGCGACGGAGGCGACGGCGCGACGAGCACAAGACCTTCGAGGCCGCCCGGCCGGCGCGATGCGATAAGTTGAGCAACTTTCCCGCCCATCGAATGACCGACCAGCACGTAACGACGCAGCCCCAGCGCTTTGATAACGTCTTCGGCATCGGCGGCAAGATCGGCAATGCGGTAGCCGTCGGCAGGTGCCTCGGAATCGCCCCAGCCGCGGTGATCAGTGGCAACGATTCGATACCTGTCGGACAACTCGCTTGCTACCCCGTCCCATGTACGCGACGAGCCGCCGTAGTAGTGCAGGAACACCAGCGCGAATTCGCCGCTGCCCCGCTGTGTGACGTGAATCCACGTGCCGTTCGACGAGATTACCATCTTCGTGCTCCTTGTCCGTTAGCTGATGCATGAATCGTAGACTGAAGTCCTCGGATTGATAACTTCCTGATTCATGTGTTCAGTCGATAATGCTGCTATCGAATGGGAGGGCAATATGGACAGACTCACGAGCCTCGGCGTATTCGTCTCGACTGTCGAGGAAGGCAGCTTTGCCGCGGCGGCACGCCGCTTCGGGCTATCGGCAGCGATGGCCGGCAAGCACGTGAGCGCCCTCGAGGCCGAACTGAATGCACGGCTACTTCACCGCACCACACGGCGCTTGAGTCTGACCAATACCGGCCAGACTTACTACGAACGCTGCAAGCGGATTCTCGAAGCGTTCGACGAAGCGAATCGGGAAGCGGGCGATACGCAAGGCACGGCGCGTGGTGTGCTGCGCGTCGCGGCGCCCGTCACGTTCGGCGCGATGCACCTGGGCGAGGTTGTGGCGCGCTACATGGAGGACCATCCGCACGTCAAAGTGGAAGCGCTGCTCGCAGACCGCTACGTCGATCTCATCGATGCGGGCGTTGACGTCGCAATCCGGATCGGACGGCTTGAGGACCCGGGGCTTGTGACGCGCCGGCTTGCGCCGTGCCGAATGGTCGTGTGTGCGTCTCCCGCCTACCTGAAGCGCCACGGCACGCCGCGCAAGCCGGACGACTTGCTGCGTGCGCAGCGACTGGCGTTCAGCGAGGCCGTGTCGGCCGGAGACTGGACATTGCACGACGGGAAAAACCGCACGCACGTCATCGATGGACCTTGCCGAATGACGGCCAACAACACCCCGATGCTGCTCGCCTCCGCTATTGCGGGAGCGGGCATCGTGTACGGTCCGACGTTCGTGTTCGGCGCGCACATCCGGGGCGGCGAACTCGTAGCACTGCTGCCGGCCTATCGCGCGGCTGATCTGACGATTCAGGCGGTTTATCCGAGCGCGCGGCGCATACCGCTCAAAGTGCGCCGGTTTGTCGATTACCTCGCCGAGGCGTTCGGCGATGAACCGCCGTGGGACCGCAAGGAGATACCTCCGAAGCGCGGCTGTCCCGGCTTCGAAAGCGGCCATTGAGGATGGGTCACGTAAAAGCGGCCGCTCAGGGTCACCAAGATTCATTCGTTAGTAGTGCAGCCGGCCCGCGCCGTCCGATCGGCGATTGTCGGCTCGGGCCGAATCGCGCGCGTAGCTTGTTCGGCAGGTTCCGGAGTCGTCCTGCCGATGCGGTTGCAAGGGCGAGCTATGCGCACATGCTTCGGAAAAGCGTCCTAAACAATACTATCCAACGCCTTGGAGAACCTGGCGACCGCGCCTTCGACGTCATGCAGTTTGTCGAGGCCAAATAATCCAATGCGGAAGGTCTTGAAATCTTCAGGCTCATCGCACTGAAGAGGAACGCCGGGCGCGATTTGCAAGCCGGCGGCGGCGAACTTTTTGCCGGATTGTATGCCATCGTCGTCCGTGTAGCTGACGACGACGCCCGGAGCCTGAAAACCTTCGGCCGCCACGCTTTTGAAACCTTTGTCACGCAAGAGTGAGCGAATGCGCGTGCCGAGTTCAAGCTGCTCAGCTCTCACTTTGTCGAAGCCGTATGCCTCAGTTTCCTTCATGACGTCGCGCAGCGTCGCGAGACTGTCCGTGGGCATCGTGGCGTGGTACGCGAACCCGCCCTTCTCGTAGGCTTCCATGATCTGCAGCCATTTGCGAAGATCGCAGGCGAAACTGGTGCTGGTTGTTGCGTCGATTCTTTCGCGTGCGAGAGGGCTGAGCATGACCAGTGCGCAGCAGGGTGGCGCGCTCCATCCTTTTTGCGGTGCGCTGATCAGGACATCGATGCCGCTGGCCTGCATGTCGACCCAGATCGTACCGGAGGCGATGCAGTCCAGTACAAACATGCCGCCGACGGCATGAATAGCGTCGGACACCGCGCGCAGATAGGCATCGGGCAGCATCATCCCGGATGCGGTTTCGACATGCGGCGCGAAGACCAGATCCGGCTTGTTTTCCTTGATCGCCGCGACCACTTCTTCGATCGGGGGCGGTGCATATGCTACCTGCCTTCCTTGTTCGGCCGGGCGCGCCTTTAACACTAGCGATTCAGACGGAATACCACCCATGTCGAAAATCTGGGACCAGCGGAAACTGAACCAGCCATTGCGGATGACGAGGCACTTCTTGTTCGTCGCGAACTGACGGGCCACGGCCTCCATGCCGAAAGTCCCGCTGCCCGGGACGACGACAGCCGACCTCGCGTTGTAGACTTTTTTCAGAGCGTCGGAAATATCGCAAACGACTCCCTGGAAGAGCTGCGACATATGGTTGATTGATCGGTCGGTGTAAACGACTGAATACTCGAGGAGTCCCTCGCGGTCGACATCGGGAAGTAGGCCTGGCACGTTCGCCTCCGGTGATAGACGAATAAAAGAGTCGAAAGCAGATTCTAACGAAAGCCGCCTGCAATGGCATCGGCCGAGCCCGCCTGTTACCCATCCAGCAAGTTTCGGCATGGAACAGTCGTCGAGTCGCGCCGGTTGCGAACGCTCCGGTGGCGACATTCAGCACGATTGTGAACTTCGCCGAGGATGGTTCCAAAATGGAACTTCCATCTTTCTCGCGGAGTGTGCCATGGCCACCGCCGTCAAAGCGGCCGTTTCGTCCACGCCGGCCGGTTAGCCGTAGCCAGAGGCCGCCGATTCGTATTCGCTCTCTGTCTATGCTCACGAAGGTACAGGCTGTACACATGCGGCGTCGAACGGGAACAGCAGCCGGTCGTCGAGCGTTCTCACCACTTTTAACTCGCCCATGAACGCGCCGCTGCCCGTACGCCGGTATGTCGCGTAGATACGGTAGTCGGTCGCGCTGACGGGCAGAGCGACTCTCGCTTCCATCGACAACTTCGCGAATGCTAACTTCGGCCTTGCCATCCTGCTCACTCCTTCCATTGCCAACGCATCAACTCACCTGCCGAACTTGCCGTGCCAGTATTTGCATCGAAAGCGCTGGGCTTACACGGTCTTGGTCACCATGAACCAGAAAATCACGACGAACGCAAAAAATGCGACCACACCCAACCCGATCCACCACGCAAACAGTCGCCAGTACCCAGCCGTGAGCGGTGCGCGCATCTCGTCGCACCGTCGAGCGATCGCTGCAAGCCTGATCTGCAAGCACACAACCGGTAGCCAGCACGCTATTGCGACCGCGTACAAGGCGATTGACCACGCAAGCCACGAACTCGCGACCGACATGCCGGCGAGCTTTACCATGGCAAACCCGGTCAACGGCAGCGCGATGGCGGTTGGCGTCGTGAAGAGCCAGTCGGCCACGACCACTCCCCGAGTGACCCGCGCGACCGTGTGTGTCTCCTTGCCGAGGCTTACCGTCAGCATGTAAAACGCGGATCCGATACCGGTGCCGAACAGAATGGTCGACGACAGCACATGCAGCCACTTGACCAGCAGATACATCATGGTCTGCCTTTCCAATCCAGCTGTGTCAGGCAGATCAGCGCAGCGATCATCGGCAGGTTTTTTGACAGAGGTCCATACGGGTGCAGCCAGAATTCAGGCAGACGCCAGGTAATCAGCAGCGTATAGAGCACCGTCAGCGCGATCTGGCAATACCAGAGCCGCACGCGCGGGCCGAGCCGCATTGGCCACCACAGCGACAGAATGCCAAGCAGCAGATCGAACAGCGACGCACCGTACAGCAGCAACGGCCGCCACATCTGCGGCGTGCCGACGCGCTCGAGCAGCGCATAGCTAGCCGACGCGGGATAAAGTCCCGCCGACACGATCGCCGTCCAGATCCATACCGCCGCAATCGACACCCGTATGAGCGGCACCAGCCATTCGAGTCTTGCCGATGCACCGAACCCTTCGCGATCCGGCGGCAAACCCGATAGCGCACGAGGCGGGCGACCGAGCCAGCGCGTCACCGGATCGGCGGGAGCCACGTTGCCGCGCTCAAGCATGTCGATCGAGTCGGTGCTGATCAGTGAGCCCGGGAAGCGCTCGCCCAGTCGCGCGGCCAGAACGACCCAACTGCGCGGCACCGGAACGAACACAGGCGGCGCGCCTCCCGAAAGCCTGCGCAGCAGAGCCAGATACGCGCGCAATGTGAACGCCTCGGGGCCGACCACGGCCAGACGTTCGCCGCCATGCGTGCGTCCGGGTGGCAGAGCCATAGCGCCCGTCACGACCACGTCGACGAGATCGTCGAGACAGATGGGCTGAATGCGCTGTGCGCCATCGCCTGGCAAGGCAACGAGCGGAAGAGTCGCCCACATGGTCAGGAAGCGGGTGCTGCGGCCTTGCGGTGCGAACACTAGCGACGGCTGCACGATCAGCGAGGAAACCGGCAACGCGAGCAAAGCGTCGTCCGCCGCGCGCTTGGTCAGGTGATAGGCGCTATGCGCTTGCTCATCGGCACCCAGCGCGGAAATCTGCACGATTCGCTGCACGCCTGCTCGCACGGCGGCGTCGAAGAGACGAATAGCAGCGTCGGTATGGATACGTTGAAAATCGGTGCCTGACGCATCGGCGAAAACACCGACCGCATTCACCAGCACGTCGGCCCCGCCGGGGAGCGGCACCGCGCTCGCGGGATTCGCCAGCTTCGCGAAATCGAGCGGGATCAGGCGGCAACCGTTCAGCCGGTCGCAAGCGGCATCGGGATTGCGTACCCCACAAATGACGGTGTGTCCCAGCTCGACGAATTTCCGCGCAACGGCCGTTCCGATCAGTCCCGTTGCACCTGTGAGGAAGATAACCATGACCATCCGGATAGAAGCGAAAGAAGACATCCTTGTGCCAGGCATAGCGGCGGGCTTGCTGTCCACCGCCGCGCTCGCGCTGTGCGGCAAGCTGCACGGCAAGCGGGCAAGCGCGCCAGTCAGTGCGGTGAGTCACTGGCTCTGGCCGCAAGAAGCGCGCCGCACCGCTCACCCGGCTCCCCGGCATGTGATCGCGGGTCTGCTGATCCATCTGACGATGTCGATCGGCTGGGCCGCGTTCAATGCGGTCGCGCTCGCGGCACTCCGGGATGCGCTCGAGCGACATGGCGGTTCGACTCAGGACAGCGCTCTCGCCGGAATTGCGCAGGCGAGCGCCGAAAACGACGCAGAGGACCGCAACGCTGAGGTCAGCGCGGACGGCCCGAAGAAACGTGCTGAGACCGGCCGGCAACGTGGAACCGCCGGCGTGCACCCGAACCGAAATCGCGAGCATAACCATCGCATGGCGCTGGCCGTGGGGACGACCGTTGCCGCAGCGGTCGGAGACTACATCGTCGTACCCAAACGCTTTACCCCGGGCTTTGAATATCACCTGCCGGCCGCGCATATCACGGCGGTCTATGTTGCATTCGGCGCGGGCTTGATGGCGCCGTTCATGCTCAAACAATGGATGAACCGCGGATCGGTGAAAAAGCGTTAGATTGCAACGCGGGGTGCGCCTACGGACGGCGAATTCGCCATTGCTGGCTACGCCAGCCACCGAGGCAGCGGTGCGGGTGCCAGCCAGTTGCTTTGCGACGGTGGGCATATCTCTGGGTATGAGGCTTGCTCACTGATGCCTGCCGGGCACATCGGAGTCCTTCGTTTCCATGACCGCGAACAAGGACGCCGCGCATCTGATAGTCGTCTTTACGGCGATAAGCAGATGACTTTATTCTGTCGTCCGGCGTTATATTGCCCCAGATACACCGGTTCGCACGTCCGCTGCGATCATGTCACTGGGGCTGTCGGCTGCGTGCTCGCGTAACGACTACCTGGCCCGCGGCCAACCCGGACGGAGGGCATGATGGGAGATATCCTGCAAATCCAGCAAGAACTACAAGAGTCCTATTACTTTGGATACCTGATTTCCTCGACAGCGCAGTCGACTGAAACCGGCGCATGGGTGCCGTGGGTTGAGGTGACATTGCGAGGTCGCCTTATCAGTGCGGGCCGGGAGTGTCCGAATCTGATCCGGCCCACTCGCGAGGAGGCCATGGGCGAGGCGCTCGCATGGGCCCGCAATTTCATCGAGCGACGCGAGGTGCCTCTATCGGCTCAGGGCAACGAATTGCTGAGTGCTCAACGCTGATCAAGCGACGTGGGGAGACAATCGCTCGCCCGCCGAAAGGGCTCGCCCCTTGGCGAGCCCGCTCATCCCGGCGGGCACAAGTCAAATGGCCACCTGTCCGCGTGTTGCAAACGATCCCTGCGTTCGAGACGGCGCAGGCGTCTCAGCTGCTTAACGAACGTGGATCACGCGTCCCTATGCGCAAACGCCGCTGCATTGATTCATTGCGCGATAGTATCAAGCAGGTCCACCCGCGCTCGTTGCATCGAGATCTGGCAGCAGACCTTTCTTCCGTACGCATTACCCCTCGCGCCGGGCGATGCCCCTCTGCAAAGCGTCCTCTTCTTTGTAATTTTGACGTTATTCGTCTCGCATCCTGTCCAGCAACACGATATGAAACTGCCTGCACTTCCGAGTCCTACCACCTCGAACGACGAAGCACGCGGTCTCGACCGCGAAGAGTATTTCCCGTTGGATAGCAATCGCAAAAGCGAAACGTCGGCATAGCCCCCGAAAGCCACCTCGGGCCATGCGTAAGCCTGCTTCAGGCGCCTCGCTCGCTCGCCTCGCGCCGGCTATCCGGCGACTGAATCCGCTCAGCAGTTACCGCCGCACACAAGGTCACGCCGACCCGGCGAGCATCCTTGTGCTCGCCGGCAACGGTGAAAAGATATGGGCGGCCGTTGGCCGACCCGGGACTCATCCCGTCTTTATGCGTAACCCGACTTTGAGGCACGGCTGCCGCCACTTTCAACCGCCGGTTGGTGCCGAAAACCGAGTCCTCCTGCGCCGAGCGCTATGACCGCGCCGACGACCAGCGCTGCCACCGAAAACCAGCTCGCGCGGGCCACGGTGCGAGCCGCAGTGTCTGCCGCCCGCCTGGCGTCCGCGTCCGCGCCGGGACTCGATGCGGCAGCCGTGATAGAGGCGACGGCGCTTTGCGCCTGTTGTGAAAGCGAGTTGATCGCGCTGCTACCGGCATCCGTCTGGGCGCTGGCAGCGCCGACGGTTGCACCCGCCGACGCCACGTTTCCTGCCAGGCTTACCGCGCCTCCGATGACCGACGCTAATCCGAAGACGAGGAAAAGGATCATGACGGCCCATGCGAGCAGTCCATGCAACCAGCCGAGAACGGGCGCGCAACGCCCGGCAAAGTACGCCCCTCCAAACACGGAGATAACTGTTGTCACGATCAACCACGCCCCCGATCCAAAGCCGAATCCGCGACTTGGGGTCGGTTGCGACAACGGACTGAGCAACGACGCGCCGATTGCCGTTCCGAGGACACTCATCACAAGATAAACGATTAGCGAAATAATCACACCCGTGAATACTGCACCCCACGACACGCGTGGCAGTCCCTCTTGGGTTACTAAGAGTCGCATGGTAAGTCTCCGGTTGAACTGGCTACCAGGAATTCGCCGGAGAAGCCCGGCTCAGGAGAGCCGCAAGCCGCGTTCCACCGTCTCGGTGGCCCGATGCCATCGCATTCGCCACGAACGTCGCCT
Source organism: Paraburkholderia sp. RAU2J (assembly GCF_003634845.1). Taxonomy (NCBI): domain Bacteria; kingdom Pseudomonadati; phylum Pseudomonadota; class Betaproteobacteria; order Burkholderiales; family Burkholderiaceae; genus Paraburkholderia; species Paraburkholderia sp. RAU2J. The sequence goes on along the minus strand of NZ_RBXG01000003.1, from coordinate 1,197,544 downwards.
GTTGAACGGTCCTCAGCAGAAGCCAGGGGAAAGTGTAATTTTCGATAGCCATCATCTTGGCAAATCCCCTACCCAGCTAGCTGGCGCGCAGAGCCGCCCGGTACGAATCGTGCGGAACATTGCTGCGCCGCGACTCCAACGTCTCCGGAAGGAAACACGCGGCGACTGCGCAGCGCGGCAGCGGCCCGCACCGTTGGCTGTCCAGCCTAAATTGCCGACCAGCCTCACACGCACTGACTTTCGACCCTACCATGACCTCAGTCGATCACACGGGAGCCACGCACCCTCAACGCGGCAAAGTCGAAGGGGGTACCGCTGCGCATTCCTGGGCGGCAGACATCGGCCCCGGCGTCGTCACGATGGCCGCCGACAACGATCCGGCCGGCATCGTCACCTATTCGTTGGCGGGCGCGCAGTTCGGGTACGACATGTTATGGAGTTGCGTGCTGAGCTATCCGTCGATCGTCGCTTTGCAACTCGTGTCGGCTCGGATCGCGGTTCTGACAGGCAACGGGTTGACGACCAACATGCGCAAGCACTACTCGCGAGTATGGTTCTTACTTGCTGTTGGCCGCTTTCTCATTGCGAACACATTCAATATTGCGGCGGATGTCGTCGCGATGGGCGTCGGTGCGCATTTGCTGTGGGGCGGGTCGATCCCCGGCCTCGCGACCTTCTTTCTCATTCTCTCCGTCGCGCTCCAGTGGTTCGTCCCGTATGCAAGGTACGCGCGCGTGCTTAAATGGCTGGCGCTTTCGTTGTTTGCCTATGTCGGCGTCGATATCGCGCTTCAACTGCCGTGGACAAGACTGACGGCCAGCTTCTTCGTCCCTCATATTTCCTGGTCGGGGCATTATCTTGAGATGCTGCTCGCTGTTCTGGGCACGACGATCAGTCCATATCTACTGTATTCGCAGGCGGAACAGCAAGTGGAAACGCAGCGCCCGCAAGACCCACGCTCCAACGATGAAAGGCATCGGGAAGCCGGCTTGAGGCGCTTGCGAAGCATACGTGGCGATACGTTGATCCGAACCGGGCTGTCGAATGCGATCGCCGTATCCATCATGATCGCCGCGGCGGCGACGCTCCACGCCAACGGCCGAGCTCCTGATTCGGCGGCATCGCTCGCGAGCGTGCTCGCGCCGGTCGCTGGCCGGTTCGATACGCACCTCCTCGGTCTGGCGCTCATCAGCAGTGCCCTGCTGGCGTTGCCGCCGCTCGCCGGCTCGGCGGCACACGCAGTCGCGAGCACGGTCGGCTGGCCGCTCGACCAGCAGCACAACCGGCGCATCGCATTCGCGTTGATCGCAATCGTGTCGCTGGGAGGCGCCATAGGCCTCGTACTGGCGGCGATGCAGCTAGACCCGATTCGCGTGTTGTACTGGAGCGCTGTGGTCAACGGCACGACTGCGACTCCGGTGATGGTGTTGCTCGTGCTGCTCAGCACAAGGCACTCTTGCGTGGGCGACCTGAGTGCGCACTGGACATTGCGTGCGCTCAGTTGGCTGGCGACTGCGGGAATGGGTGCTGCCGTCGTCGCACGATACGCGTGCAGATTGCTTGGCTGAACGCGAGTTCTTACCTTAAGCCATGCACTCTTGCGGCCTCCCCTGTTGCACGGCTATCGCGAGGAGCATCGAGTCGTCGGCGACAGAGAACCTGGCGGTGAGCCGCAACGTAGTCTGGCCACATTGATTCGCGCGACGACGAACGAACCAGACGTACCCCCCGCCTTCGTACGCCGCAACCGACTGGCCGGCCCGAATCACGTCTGTCTGCCGTTGCGGGCGCCTCTCGCTACGCTGTCTTGCGAAAGACCATCTCGTGTGTGATCGACATGCGGCGCCGATACGTGGCGGCTACGGCTGCCCCGCGCCCCCCGAGGCGCCGAACACCTGGCCAGTCACGTAACTTGCCTGCGTCGATGCGAGCTGCACGTACAGCGGCGCGATCTCCGCCGGCTGCCCCGGCCTCCCCAACGGAACGTGCTCGCCAAAGTGCGTCAGGTTCTCCATGGTCTGGCCGCCACTGACTTGCAAGGCGGTCCAGAACGGCCCCGGCGCGACCGCGTTGACGCGTATGCCTCGTTTGACCATCTGTTTGGCGAGGCCCTTTGTGAAGTTTGCTATGCCTGCCTTGGTCAGCGCGTAGTCGCGCACGCCATAATTGACGCTTCAGCTTTCTGTGCCATATCGACCACGATCTTGCCGCGTACGTGTCCTTTTTCGAGCGTTACCAATGCATTGGGCGTGGCAGCGAATGGATAGGTTGCCGTCACCTTGACAACGACCTCACCTTCATCAATCAGGCGACCAATTTCCGAGCGTTGCTTTGCGTCGGATCGCGCGGTGTAGCGGGTGGCCCGTGCGCCGTGGTTGGTCGCCTCGATCTGCGAAGGCTCGTTCAGCGTGGAGATCAACGCGCCGCCGGACTTCACCACGGCCCACGAACGCTGCTGCGTTTCGCCGCCGACAAGATCGAACACCAGATCCATATCGCGCGCGAGGTCTTCAAATCTTTGCTGCCAATAGGCGATCACGTGATCGGCGCCGAGTGCTCGCACGAACTCCACGCCATCGCCCGACGCGGTGACGAATACTTCTGCGCATCTGTTCTTCGCGAACTGCACCGCAAAATGTCCGACGCCTCCCGCATCCGCATGAATCAGCACACGCTCGCCGGCATTCAGATAACCGTGATCGAAGAGCCCCTGCCATGCGGTGAGCGCGGCGAGAGGTACCGCACCGGCGACAACCAGTCAACCTTCGCGGGACGGCGCGCGAGCGCGCTCGCATCGACGACGACGACGAACTCCGCATAGGCGCCCTGCCCTTGGCCGACGAATCCGTACACTTCGTCACCCGCCTTCCATGGCGACGCCTCTTTACCAACCGCCTCGACCACCCCGGCAAAATCGCGCCCTAGCGTGTAAGGCAGCTTGTCCGGGCCTACCAACGGATACTTTCCCGCACGCGTCTTGTTATCGACCGGATTGGCACTCGCGGTTCGCACGCGAACCAGGACTTCGTGATCGGCCGGCATCGGCACATCGATCTTCTGCCGTTTGAAACCTCGGGACCGCCGAACTCGTGAATACAACAAGCAAACATCTGATGCATCGTTAGCTCCCTGAAAGAGCCGCCGCTGGCTATGTAAGGCACGACAGGGTTGTGGACGATGTATCTCTCCCCACCGCGCAAACGGCGTTCCTCATGGGCATGCGAGAGCGCCGACAGACCTGAAACTTCGGTTTTGCCGCGGGGAAATCGAGTTGCAGGCTTTTGCCCGTCGCAATCGAGCCGCCCTGGAAAAGGCGCGACGCAACCCACGAACCCGCTTATTGGCTTGCCGCACTTGCCGGGGTGCTCACCGTCGGCGATTCACCGCTCGCGGCGTTCGAACCGCTCGCCGCTGCGCCGGCGGCGCTGCTCGCACGATTCGCCGCGTCGCTGCCACCTGGCGTGCCGCTCACTCCCGCCGAATTGCTCATGACGCCACTGCTGCCGGTGCTCAGCGCATCGTTGCCGTTGGCCGTGCGCTTGCAGCCGGGAGCGGCCGCCGCGAATGCAGCCACGAGAAGCGCGACGAGCGCGTTTTTTGGAATTCGTTCCATGACATGACTCCTGTAACTCAACCTTCGTCTCGACGACTCCGCCGGCGCGACGTTGGATTACCAGCATCGTTCATGCCAAACTGGCCGGTTGTCAGGTGCCTGTCCTGACGAAAAGGACCAGTACGGCCTGCCCGTCGCGCACGTCACGTACTCCTGGTGCGATAACGACAAACGCCTGATCGACCATTCGCTCGGCTTCATGGAACGCGCGCTCGCGGCCACGGGCGGCTCGGAGATCTGGCGCGAAACCGACGACACCTGCCACCTAAACGGCACCGCGCGCATGGGCGACGATCCGGCGACGAGCATCGTCAATGCCGACTGCCGGAGTTGCGACATCCGCAACCTGTGGATCTGCGACGGCTCGGTGTTTCCGACCGTCGGCGGCGTGAATCCGTCGTTGACGATGCAGGCCATTGCGTGCCGCACCGCCGATCCCATCAAGGCCCTTGCAGCGCGCGGAGAACCGTTGACAGCGGGCGTGCAAGCGGCTTGTCAGGCACTTCATTTGCTACCGACGAGAGATGATCGGACCACAAATGCGGTCCGATCGTTTGAGCACGTTATGACATAAGCACGATTCCCCCGCCAGTTTTCGACCGACCGCTCAGGAGCGAGCGCATGCATTTGCATTGGCACGAGTCCGCCGCCAGCCTCGCGCGGCGCCTAGCGCATTACCGATGACGAGTGGCGTCGCGATGCCGGGCTCCACTCCCCTCGCGTACTTTCTGCACAGCGCCGGACCCGCTTCGCGGCCGGTGCTCGTGCTGGGTTGGGCGTTGGCCGCGCTGTGCGTCGGTGTGTGCGTGATCGTCGGCGCGCTGCTGCTTTACGCGGTGCTTCATCGACGAGGTGCGAGCGGGCCTCGGATGACCGAGAGCGACGGCGGCCGTGCAGTCCTGACCGGCACGCTGATCTCAACAGTGCTGCTGTTGGCGGCGCTGATTTACATGCTGTGGGTGCTCGCGGTGGTCGCGTCGCCTTCACGCGAACCGGCGCTGACCATCAACGTGACCGCATATGACTGGTGGTGGAAAGCGGATTACGGCGCTGAAAGTCCCGAGCATTTCACGACGGCGAACGAGATTCACATTCCCGTGGGCGAACCGGTGCAGGTGAATCTGAAAAGCGCGGACGTGATACACGCGTTCTGGGTGCCGGCCCTCGCCGGAAAAACGCAGACCATTCCGGGCCAGGTGAACCGTCAATGGATTCAGGCGGATCATCCGGGCGTCTATCGCGGGCAATGCACGCAGTACTGCGGCGCGCAGCATGCGCATATGGCTTTCGAGGTGATCGCCGAAAGCCAGCAAGACTACGAGAAGTGGTACGACGCGCAGGCGCGCCCAGCCGCGCCGCCTACGTCCGCCGACGCCACGCGCGGCCAGCATCTGTTCATGGAACACTGCGCGGGTTGCCACACGGTGCGCGGCAGCGACGCCGCTGGCGTGCAGGCGCCCGATCTTACGCATCTGCTGAGCCGCAGTCTGATCGCCGCGGGCGCGCTGGAGGATACACCTGACAATGTGATGGAATGGATCGTGCACGCTCAGGAGATCAAACCGCAGTCGCTGATGCCTGACATCAAGCTCAGCCCGAACGACGGACGCGACCTTGCCGCGTATCTCGCAACACTCAACTGACAGGACCAACATGGCTGCCACTGGGAGCGAGGATCTGGCCGCACTACAGCAAGTCACTTTCTTCCGCGAACCGGAAGTGGGACAAGTGGCGGAAGGCTCGCCCGAGGAACAGCGGCTGCACGACCTGTGGGAAAGCCAGCCCGGCTGGCGCGGCTGGCTTTCGACCGTCGATCACAAGCAGATCGGCTTGCGCTATATCGTCACCGCGTTCTGCTTTCTGCTGCTCGGCGGAGTCGAAGCATTGATCATGCGGCTGCAACTCGCGCGGCCCAACGAAACGCTGCTGACGCCGGATCAGTACAACCAGCTCTTCACGATGCACGGCGTGACGATGATCTTCCTGTACGCGCTGCCCGTGCTGAGCGGCTTTTCGAATTACCTGTGGCCGCTGATGCTCGGCTCGCGCGACATGGCGTTTCCGCGGCTGAACGCGCTTTCGTACTGGGTGTTTCTGTTCGCGGGGCTCTTTCTGTATGCGAGTTTTCCGCTCGGCGAAGCGCCGAACGCCGGCTGGTTCAACTACGTGCCGTTCGCTTCGCTCGACTATAACCGCGGCCCGAACATCGACGTGTACGCGCTCGGCATGGTGCTGCTCGGCATTTCGACCTCGGTGGGCGCGGCGAACTTCGTCGTCACGCTGTTCAGAATGCGCGCGGACGGCATGTCCATCAACCGTCTGCCGATCATCGTATGGGGCACGCTGACGGCCTCGTTCGCGAACCTGTTCGCAGTGCCGGCGGTGAGCCTCGCGTTCCTTCTGTTGTGGATGGATCGCAACATCGGCACGCATTTCTTCGATGTCGCGAGTGACGGACGGCCGCTGCTCTGGCAACACCTGTTCTGGATGTTCGCGCACCCGTGGGTGTACGTGATCGTGCTGCCTGCGATGGGCATCGTGTCGGACGCGCTGCCCACGTTCTGCCGCCGGCCTATCGTCGCGTATGCGGCAGTCGCCGTTTCGACGGTCGCGACGATGCTGGTCGGCTTCGAAGTGTGGATCCATCACATGTTCGCCACCGGACTGCCGCCGCTCGCGCTCGCGATTTTCGGCGCGGCCAGCATGCTGATTTCCGTGCCGAGCGCGGTTGCGGTATTCGCATGGATCGCGACGATCTGGCTGGGCCGGCCCGTTTTCAAAACACCGTTCCTTTACTTCGCGGGCTTCGTGCTGATGTTCGTGATCGGCGGCGTTTCGGGCGTGATGACCGCCGCGGTGCCGCTCGACTGGCAACTCACCGATACGTACTTCGTGGTCGCGCATCTGCACTATGTGCTACTCGGCATCAACGTGTTTCCTGTGCTCGGCGGCATCACCTATTGGTTTCCGAAGTTCACGGGCCGGCTCATGGACGAGCGCTTCGGCAAGCTGACGTTCTGGGTTGTGCTGATCGGCTTCAATCTGGGCTTCTTCCCGATGCACATCTCTGGGTTGCTCGGTATGCCCCGACGCATTTACACGTATCCCGAGGGCATGGGCTGGGATCTCAGCAACATGCTGACTACCGTGGGCTCTTTCGTGTTCGGCATGGGTGTGCTGATGTTCGTTGTCAATGCGTTGTATTCGGCCAAACGCGGCGCGCGCGCCGGCGCGAATCCGTGGGACGGCTCCAGTCTCGAATGGTCCGTGCCGTCGCCTCCGCCGCCCTACAACTTCGCCGTGCTGCCGATGATCGCGTCGCGTCATCCGCTGTGGGAAGACCGCATGGATGAGATCACCGGGCGTTCGAGCCTCACCACTGGGTACCTGCTGCATTGCGGCCGTGAAACACTCGGCGTATCGCCGTTGAGCGGCAGCGCCGACGTGATCCTGAAGATGCCCGACGACACTTACACGCCGTTCTTTCTCGGCCTGTTCAGCGCGCTCTTCTTCGTCGGGCTGCTCGTGCACAGCCCTGCGTTCGTCGCGGCGATGACCGTCGCCTGCGCGGCGGCGATGATCGTATGGCTCTGGCCGCGCCGCGCGCTTGCGCAGCGCGAACCGCCGCCGCCGAGCGCGCGCGTCGATACATCCAGGCAAGACCTCGACGCGACGCTGCCGGTGGGCAGCGCGGGCGAGCACTCGGGCGGCTGGTGGGGCGTGCTGACACTGGTCGCGACAGAGGCGTGTCTGTTCGGCTATCTGATCTTTTCGTATCTCTATCTGGAAGCGCAAACCCATCTTGCGTGGCCGCCCGAAGGCATGCCGAAGGTCGGCATCGGCGCGCTCAACACGGCGTTTCTGTTGTCGAGCAGCGTGTTCGTGTGGTTTGCGGAGCGCGTACTCAGGAAGGGCCGCAAACTCACGTCGATCGTCTCGATGCTCATTGCGATGGCGCTCGGCATCGTGTTTCTGCTGATCCAGATAAAAGAATGGAAAGACCATCCGTATGGACTGACCGCGCATCTGTACGGCTCGCTTTACTTCACGATCACTGGCTTTCATATGGCGCACGTCGTAGTCGGGCTGATCGTGCTTGCGGTGATGACGGTGTGGATCGCGCTCGGCTACCTTGACCAGCGGCGTACCGCGCCGATTTCGATCGGCGGTTTGTACTGGCATTTCGTGGACGTGGTGTGGCTCTTCATCTTCTCCACGCTGTATCTGTCGCCGTTCATCCTGAGAGGGCGCTAATCATGCGTGCTAGCCATGCCTGAATCGGGACTTTCGACATCGCAGCCGTTCGCCGCGCGGCGCAAACTTCTGGCCGCTTGCGCGATCGCCGGGCTGTTCGGCGCGCCGGGTATCTGGCTGTTGCAGGTGATCGTCTCCGAAGTGCTTTCCGCGACCGCCTGCTATGGCGTTAGCGCGCCGCGCCCCACGCCGTTGTGGAACGGCTTCAATACGTGGATCTTCGCCATTTCGATTGTCGCGGTGCTGGTGGCCGCCCCGTGCGCGGGTCTCGCGTGGTACGGGTTCAAGTTGGCGCGCAGCGGCAAGCGCGCCGACGAACCGCATCCGCATCACCATGAAGCGTTGCGCTCGCCGAATCAGCTTCGCACCGACGACGCCTTACGCGTGCGCTTCATTGCACTTTGCAGCGCGCTGGTGAGCACAGGCTTTCTGGTCGGTGTGATCTTCGTGTGGCTCGCGCCATTGTTCGTCGGCCCGTGCGGCGTATGGTACTGACGCGATGAAAACGACACGCGCTCCGTCGTCCACCTTATCGCTGCTCGTCATGAGCTGTGCGCTCGGTTTGCTCGGCGGTTGCAAACGCGACAGCGGCCCGGACAGTTTCGCCGCAATCACGCGCGACTCGCCGGTCGCGATGGACCAGACGCAGATCGAGCGCGGCGCGTATCTCGCGAAGGCGGGCGATTGCTCCGCCTGTCACGACGCCGCCGACAAAACGCCCTACGCGGGCGGCATGCCGGTCAATTCGCCATTCGGTCCGATCTACGCGGGCAACATCACGCCCGACCCGACGTTCGGCATCGGCCGCTACACGTTGCAGCAATTCGCCGACGTCCTGCGCGCGGGGAAAACGCCGCACGGCCAACGGCTATATCCGGCGATGCCGTATCCGTCGTTCGCGAAGCTGAACGACGAGGACGTCACCGCGCTTTACGCGTACTTCATGCATGGAGTGAAAGCATCGACGAACCGCTCTCCCGTCACGCACTTGCCGTTCCCATTCAATCAGCGATGGGCGATGTTCTTCTGGAGTCGTCTGTTCGGCAATCACGAGCGCTACGTCGACGATTCGCACCATAGCGCCGAATGGAATCGCGGCGCGTATCTCGTGCAAGGCCTCGGACACTGCGGCGCATGCCACACGCCGCGCGGCCCCGCGTACAACGAGTTGGGCTACAACGATCGCAGCGAGCACTACCTGACGGGCGGCATCAACGACAACTGGTCCGCGCCGAATCTGACCGGCGATCCCGCGAGCGGCCTCGGCCGCTGGTCGCAAGACGAGATCGTCGCGTTTCTGCGCGGCGGACACGGCGCGCGTGCAACCGCGTTCGGCGCGATGGCACCGGTGGTCGAAGAAAGCACGCACTACCTGAGCGACGCCGACCTGCACGCTATCGCGGCCTATCTGAAATCGCTGCCCGCGCGCAATCCGAGCGGCACGTTCGACAACAACGAACACGCGAAAATCTTGACGACAAGAGCCGTCGATACCGGCGAGCTTGAGCGTCCCGGCGCAGGCCTCTATCTATCGTATTGCGCGCGCTGCCACCGCGCGGACGGCATGGGCGAGTCCGGCAAAGCCCCAGCGCTTGCGGGCAATGCGCTCGTGATGTCTGCCGATCCGACCTCGATCATGCGCATCGTGATTGAAGGCAGCAAGAGCCCGAAGACCGACGATCAGCGAAAGCCACAAAAAATGCCCGCGTTCAACGATCAATTGACCAGCACAGAAATCGCGGACGTTATCAGCTTCATCAGGAACACGTGGGGCAATCATGCCGCGCCGGTGTCGGATAGAGACGTGCGCGAGTTGAGGTCGGCGATTCATAAATAATCGGTGTCGTACTTTGGTCGTCGACCGGCTGCTGTTGACCGAGGTTGTGTGGAAACCCGATGGAATTTCAATTCGGCGTGTGAGCCTGACCCACCGAAGGTTTTCAGGCGCCGGGCGTCGTGGTCAGCTACGCGGACGACGATGACATACGATCCGGCAAGAAATTCGCCGACGCCGGCTTGCAGATCGCGTCCGGCATACCCCTTCAATCCGATGAGCCTGAAGATTTCAAGACCTTCCGCATTGGATTATCCGGCCTCGACAAACTGCGTGACGTCGAAGGCGCGGTCGCCAAGTTCTCCAGGGCATTGGACAGTATTGTTTAGAACGCTTTTCCGGAGCACGTGCGCATGACTCGCCCTTGCAAGTTTTGCGAACGACGGCTGCCGAGCGGCAATGCGACGATGGCAGATGACGGTCTGAACTACCGTCGTTTGGGGGACGAGTGAAGATCCGCCACCATCGCACGCATGACGGCCTGATCAAAAGAAAATACGCATTCGTTAGCAAATACCGCAATCAATTCGTCCGCGTCGCCGGGGTTCCGTCGCCCGTCGATATGGGGTCGGTCTCGTGTTGCCGGCATTCGGCCAGGGCGGCATGTTCAGGCTCCGTGCGCTGTTGTTCGGCGTAGCGGCGCTTACGGTATGGTCGATGAGCATTGAGCCGAAAGGGCTCGCGCTCGAAACGCTCCTATCCCGGGTACAACCGGAGGCGGCCGGACTTCGCGTGACCATCGACGCCGTCCGCTAGATTGACGCTTACGCTGCCACTACGTGACGAGCGTGGCGAGTCGAATCAATTGCCGCGCTGCCCGCCTTCGCCGGGCCGTACCCCTTGCTGTCGCTGCCCGTGCGCCACGCGATCGCGCCCCTCTTGCGTGGCGGCCGTCGCGTCGACCGGGTCATCACGCTGCCGCATCAGCCAGTAGACGCTCCCCAGCGCCACCAGCGCAAACGCAAGCGCCGCGATCTGGGCGGGCGCACCGGCCGGATCGAGAATGATGAATTTGCGGGCGATAGCCAGCAGCGCAACCAGCAGCACCGTTTTGACCTGCACGATATGATCGCGCCGCGCCATCACGCGCGTAATCGAATGTTTGAATTCCATCGCGATCAGCAGCGTCATGACCATGCCGAAGACGGCCTGATACACCGCGTGATCCAGCGGTTTCAGCGCGTCCGAAACCAGCAATGAAATCACCGCGCGAATCAACTGCCAGAGCGACACGAGGATGATGATGGAAATCACCACGCTCAGCACATGCGCAACAAGCTGCTCGAAGCGTTCATAGAAGCTGAGCATGTCCCACTGCAAACGCAACGCATCGAGATCCCTGCGCAGCCAGATTTTCTTTCTTTCCATGATTTGGCTCCCGGGCGCCCGTCGCAGCGCGGCGAACGCAGCGCGCGCGTGCATGGATTGCACACGCGCCGCGCACAGTTCATTCGACGGTCACGTAACGCACATGCTACGGTGCTTCGCGTTTGCGCGGGTTCTTTGCGAATAGCTGCCAAAGCAGAACTGACGTATTTAGTCATTGATAACAGAGGTCCCACTATTTCGCGCTTCTGATACAGGGTACCTGTCATGTACTCGAAGAGTTACTAAGCTGAAGCATCAGGTCCATGCCGAGTCGCCACTCGACACTCGTCAACCGCATACGATCTGTGCGGGTCTTAGGAGGCCTCGCGCGACGCGCGATTCAATGCAGCCACGCGCGCGTCACGCGCGGCTTTTTCCCGTTGGTCCGCTTGCGTATCTTGAATAACAAACAATCAGTCCCGTCGCGGGCCGGTGTCGCCAGCTTCAAGGCCACCTGCACACGGACTGGCTTGCGCAACCGGAACATTACGTCGAGCGTCAGGACCTCGGCACCGCGCCCCCGATCCAGCGCCTGTACGACCTGTTCAAGCGTGGCCCGGTCACTTGGGTCAAGCAGGTCGAGTATCTTCGTTTTTGCCAGCTCACCAGCAGCTCATCCGCTGCGGAAAACCGCTTTGAGATACGTTGCGGGCTGACTTGGAGAGGATCGGGCCTTTGCACACCGGCGTCGTTCGGCTTTTTGCGCATTTTTCCGAAGAGCAGCTTTGCGGCGCGCCCCCGTTGATGCAGTCCGCAGAAGCGACCGATTGTCCAAACATACCCGGATTAGCGACTAGACTTAAACCATCGTTGGTGCATGCTCACACAAGAGGAGCGTATGTGCCATTCAGTCACGAACCGGACGCGCGACCGAGAGAGGCAGACCGATGCCGAAGACCGTTCAAACCGCTGAGCAAATTCGCGACGAACTGCAGAACCGCCTGGCAAAAACCGCCGCTGACGTGCCGGGAGCTTTGCACGTGCGCATACCGCTACCGGAGCGGCATCCGCCGGACGCATCCGGCCGCAACTGGAACATAGTGCCGCTCAATGACCTCGGCGCAGATTGCGCACATCATGTCCAGAAGGTGATCGAAGACATGCGTACCGAATTCGTCCTTCCAGATTGACGCATTGATACGAAACCGGAGCGGCTCATGCGAACGCACGCGTTTGAACATCGCGGCTACGAGATCGTGGTACAGCCGGAGCAGAACGCATACGGCGCGTGGCAGGCGAAGGTGAGCGTGCGCCATGCCGATAGCCCCGTGGCCGAATTCCGTCCGGAGACGATTCAGCCGGAATGGCTTACGCGGGAGGAGGCGGTGCGTGACGGCATCGAATGGGGCACGCGTTTTGTCGATCACAAGCTGGAAGAGTCGCGCGACCCGATGTGATGGAACCAGGAGCGGAAAGCGAACGAAACCCGGCAGTATCGCGAAAGACGCCCCTTACCATGGGCTTACGATGCACGAATACGGCCGACCGCCGTTATCCTGGCGCTGCCGCCTGCTTGTGAAGCGCGTGAAACGAAAGAAACTCCCCCTCCTCAAAGGCGGATAGCATGTTCATGGTCAGGATCTATGGACCCATGCGCAGCGCAAATGGGTACGCGATACGCGACTTCCTGCATCGCTGCGACATACCGTTCGAATGGATCGAACTGCGCAGCGATAAAGAAGCGGAGGAACTGGCGCACGTGCAGCATCTTTCCGATTCGCGCTTGCCGGTCTGCGTCTTCCACGACGGCACGCGGCTCGAATGTCCCACCATCCGGCAAATCACCGAGAAGCTCGGCTGGTTTTCAAGTCCATCCCGTGAGGCCTACGATCTGGCGATTTACGGTGCGGGACCGGCGGGGCTGAGCGCGGCAGTGTACGGTGCATCGGAGGGACTGCATACCGTACTAGTGGAGCGTTGGGCACTGGGCGGCCAGGCAGGCAGCAGTTCGAAAATCGAGAACTACCTGGGCTTTCCACAGGGCGTGAGCGGCGCGGAGCTCGCTGAACGAGCGCGCGTCCAGGCCATCAAGTTCGGCGCCGAAATTCTGCTGGCGCGCGCCGGCGTGCACGCGGAGTTTCCGCCAGGCCGTGGCATCGTGTATCTGGAAGACGGCACACGTATCACGGCGCGCACGTCTATCTGCGCGACCGGCGTGGCATATCGCACGCTAGGCCTGTTGGGTGAAGAGCGCTTTCTCGGCGCGGGCCTTTATTACGGCGCCGGCGCGAGTGAGGCCGAGCTGATCCATGGCGAAGACGTATATGTGGTGGGCGGCGGCAATTCGGCGGGACAGGCCGCCATGCATTTTTCGCAGTCCGCCAACCGCGTCTATATGCTCGTGCGTGACGCATCGCTTAAGAACACGTTGTCCCAATACCTCGTGGATCGAATCACGTCGGCGCCGAACATTGACGTGCGCACGTGCATCCAGGTTACGGCACTCGCAGGCAGTGACGTGTTGCAGGAGATCACACTGACCGATGTGAGCACCGGCCGGCAAAGCAAGGTAAGGACGAATTGGCTATTCGTCTGCATAGGCGGCGTGCCGCAGACCGAATGGGCGCAGGAGGTCGGTATTGTCCGCGATGAAGCCGGCTATCTCGTGACCGGTCCCGACCTGCAGGAATATGGGGCGAATTCGAACTGGCCGCTCGAACGCGCGCCGCTGCACCTGGAAACATGTGTGCCCGGCGTATTCGCAGCAGGCGACGTGCGTCACGCGTCGATCAAGCGCGTGGCGTCGGCAGTCGGCGAGGGGGCAATGGCTGTGGCGCTGGTGCATCGCTATCTGAATAGCGCGTGAGCGTAAGCGCAACCTTGATCCGCACGTCTGTGCGCACCTGTCTGAGGAGTACGATCATGACCCCTGGTTGCACGCACCTGGGCGAGGCCCGCATTCTCCACACGTCCATCGACTACTGCGAGGAGTGCGTGAAGCTTGGCCAGCCGTGGGTACATTTGAGGCTTTGTCTTTCTTGCGGACACGTCGGCTGCTGCGATTCGTCGCCCAACCGGCATGCAAGCAAGCATTTTCACGCGACCGGCCATCCGCTGGCACGTTCAATCGAACCCGGCGAAACGTGGATCTGGTGCTATCGCGACGAGATCGTCGCAGGTGAACTTGAATCGTGACGGCGACGACGCCCGCACGTGCGGGCGGCGTTGCGTTCTTCAGCATGCCAGCGTCACGCATGCGCCGGTGCCTGCTTCGACGCCTCGCTGGGTGCTTCTGTGGGCGCTGCTCCTTTCTGCACACGCACAGAGTGCGTACCCGAGTCGTAGGTCATTGTGACCTTGTCGCCGTCGCGCACGTCGCCTCGCAGCAGTGCATCGGCGAGTTGCGATTCCACTTCAAGCCGGATCTTGCGTTTGAGCATCCGCGCGCCGAACTCGGGATCATAGCCGATCTGCGCAAGGTGATCGCGCAACGCATCGTCGAACGACAGATCGATGCCCTGGGCCAGCGCCGTACGGTGTACACGCGCAAGTTGCAGATCGACGATCCTGCGAATCTGCTCCTTGCCGAGCGCACGAAACACAACCACCTCGTCGACGCGATTGAGAAACTCCGGCCTGAAATGATGCCGCAGGATTTCCATCAACCGGTCGCGCAGTTCAGGATAGTCGAGCTGTTTCGAGTCGGCCTTCATGTTGTCCTGGATCAGCTGTGAGCCGACGTTGCTGGTCGCGATGATGATCGTGTTGGTGAAATCGACCAGACGTCCCTTGCCGTCGGTGAGCCGCCCTTCGTCGAACAGTTGCAGCAGGAGGTTGTGCACCTCCGAGTTCGCCTTTTCGATTTCGTCGAGCAGCACCACGCAATAAGGCCTGCGCCGCACGCGCTCGGTCAGTTGCCCGCCTTCCTCGTAGCCGACATATCCGGGCGGCGCGCCAACCAGCCGTGCCACCGTATGACGCTCGGAATACTCGCTCATGTCGATGCGCACCAGCGCGTTCTCGTCGCCGAACACCGAAGCGGCAAGCGCCTTCGCGAGTTCGGTTTTGCCCACACCTGTAGGTCCAAGAAAGAGGAAGCTCGCGGTCGGCTTGCCGGCCTCCGTCAAACCGGCGCGCGAAAGCCGCACTGCTTTGGCGACCGCGGAGACGGCTTCATCCTGGCCGACCACGCGCTCCTTCAGGCGGTCTTCCAGTCGCAACAGCTTTTCACGGTCCTCAGCCGTGAGTTCAGATAACGGTACGCCCGTGAGCGACGAAACGATCTGCGCAATGTCTTCCGCCGTCACTTCCTGCGAACTGGTGCCGCGCTCCTTCTTCCACGTTTCAGTGGCTTCGTGCAGGCGTTTTTGTTCCGCGACGAGCTGTTCTTCCAGTTCCTTGGCTTTATCGAATTCCTTAGCAGCGCTGGCCGCGTCCTGTTCCTGCTTGATGCGGCGGATGTTCGCCTCGACATCGTGCAATGGCTGCGGGCGCGAATTCGACGAAATGCGCACGCGGGCGGCGGCCTGATCTAGCAAATCGATTGCCTTGTCTGGCAAAAAGCGTGCGGCGATGTAGCGGTCCGAGAGCTTGGCCGCGGCAGCGATCGCCTCTTCGGTGATTTTCACCTTGTGATGCGCTTCGAGCCGGTCGCGCAGACCACGCAGAATCTCGATCGTTTCCTCGACGCTAGGCTCAGGCACCATGACGGGCTGAAAACGCCGCTCCAATGCCGAGTCCTTTTCAATGTACTTCTGGTATTCGTTCAACGTGGTCGCACCCACGAGGTGCAGCTCACCGCGAGCGAGCGCCGGCTTGAAGACGTTGCCGATATCGAGGCCGCCTTCGCCGCCGCCCTGGCCGGCGCCGACAATCGTATGCAGTTCGTCGATAAACACGACCAGACGGTCCTGGTTCTCGATGATCTCGTCCAGCACCTGCTTGACGCGTTCCTCGAACTCGCCACGATACTTCGCGCCTGCCACGACGCTATTGATATTCAGTTCGACCACGCGCTTGCCACGCAGCACTTCCGGCACCTGGTCCTGAGCAATGCGTTGCGCGAGGCCTTCGACGATAGCGGTCTTGCCCACACCCGGTTCGCCGATCAGCACCGGATTGTTCTTGCGCCGCCGCGCGAGCACTTCAATGGTGGTTTCGATTTCCTTGTCTCGGCCGATCACCGGATCGAGCTTGCCTTGACGCGCAAGCGCGCTGAGATCGCGCGCGTACTTGTCGAGCGTGGGCGTGGTCGAGCGGTCTTCCATCTTGCCGTCTTCTGCACCCTTGCCGACCACCTTGACTGCTTTTTGCCGCAGCGATGGCGACGACAGACCGAGCTTGCGCAGCAATTCACCTGCAAAGCCGTCTTCTTCCTCGACGAGCCCAATCAGAATGTGTTCGGGTCCGACATAGCTGTGACCCAGTTCCAGCGACGACTTCAACGCGTTTTCCAGCGTACTTTTGGCGCGTGGCGACACGCCGATCTGCTCGTTGTCGCTCGGCTCCTTGCGGGTGCCGCGCGGCGCAGTCTGGTCGATGGTCTTCTTGATCTCTTCGGGATCAAGCTTGAATTCGCGCAGGATTTCCTGCACCACATTGTTATCGGCGAGCGCCAGCAACAGGTGTTCCGTATCGACTTCGTTCTTGCCATATTCGACCGCTGCCTGCGCTGCGGCTTGCAGGCGGTCCAGACCGCTCTGGCTCAGGTACGTCTGCAGGTCCACCGCTTCACGCGCCCGGCGATGCCGGCGTGTCCGGCCGCCTGGGTGTGCGCCCGCTGAATCGCCCATTTGCCCGCTACCGGCGCCTGTACCCTGATCCGCTCCGACGGATTGTCCGGGCGCGCGTCCGATGCGTGACCGGTTGCCGCGGCCGCCTTCCGTCTGTGGCCACATGTCGTCGAACAGACTGTCGAAAAGTCCGCCGTGAAAGAGGGACTCGAGCGGCGACAGGCGGCGCTGATTGCGCGCCATGAACTCCATGTAGTGCTCATTGCACAGCATCAGCTGACGGCGTTGACCGTTTTCGGTGATCGTGATCTGCGAGGTTGCGGGCTTTCCACATACACTGCACTCGGCCATGATGATCTCCTTTTCGTCCGCGAGGGCATCGCTTCACGGGCGGGTAATGGTGGGTGGAAAATATCTGTTCCGCTGCTTATATCGATGCCGCCTTGTTTGCATGCTGGGCTCGCGCTGTACTCGAAACGAGATGATCCGGTGGACGGCACGTCGATTGATCCGTTGTTCCCGCGACACCCAGTTCCTCTAGCCGTGCGCAGGATCGCATCGGCTTGCTCAAGCCTGTGCTGCACGGTGGCTTCGTCCGTGCCGAGGCGTACCGCGACTTCCCGGAGCGGCACATCGTCTACTTGCACCAGCAGCACCGCGTGCCGCCGCGCGTTGGGCAACTGGCTCACCGCCCGCCCGGGAGCGAGTGCACTTCAAGCTCGCTCGCTGCCTCTTGCGGTTCTTCGTCGCTGCCGGGCAGCACGTCTTCGACCTTGAGCGTTTCGTCCGATTGCCAGAATTCGAAAATCTGCTGATCGCCTCGCCGATTTTGTCTGGTGTCCGAACGAGTGTAGCGGCGCTGCGAGCCTCAAGCGAAACCCATCGTCCTCCGTCGCGTCGGCCGCGCACTGCTTCGTCGTGCGGGACCGACAGCACGAGGCGCTGAGCGTGCCCTCTTCAATGGATATGCCGGGATGCTCGCGAACGCGCGCTGATTCTTCGGGTGTACCCGCCGCCACGGTCTTCAGGCGGCCCGGACTGTCGCGCCGCGCCTTGCGGCGGCAGCTATCCATCATGAGTAGGTGCGAGGTCTGGCGCTCCAGTTGCCGTTCGAGTTCGCCGACCGCAGTTTTGAGCGCGGCCGTCACGTGTTCGGCTTCTACCTCGGCAGCTCGCGTGGTAGCGGACAGTACTACCCGCAGCTTCACGCGATAAGCGTCGCCAGTGCACAGCGTGTCGCTTTCGACATGCGCCCGCAGACTGACCAGTTCCGTCGAAAACGGGTGCAGATCCAGCTTCAGATGGTGCGCGGCCAGTTCGCCAATCTGCTGCTCGATGCCGGCATGGGCCGAGTCATCGAGACCTCGGAAGCTGACGGGTTGTTTCACGATAGGCCTGACCGTGGGCTGCTATTTGATCTCGATGCGCCGCTTCGCTGCCGGTTCTCCGGCCGCTTTGGGGACGCGCAGCGTCAGCACGCCGTTTTCAAATCTGGCCTCTGCCCGATCGAGATCGATGCCCGCGGGCAGCGGAACCGCGCGCTGAAAGTGTCCAAACGACCGCTCGACCCGATAGCATCCCTGTTCTTCGCTCGTCGATTCGAATCGCTTTTCGCCGCTGATGATCAGCATGTCTTCAATCACTTCGAGTTCGACGTCGTCGCGGGTCATGCCCGGCAATTCGGCGACGATACGCAGTGCGTCGCCTTCGTCGGTGACGTCGATCCGCGGTTGAAACTCGCTGGCGCTGAAGTCGCCGAACCAGCTTCCGAGCGGTCCACGGCCGCCGAACGGATCGCGGATCAATTCGGCAAACAGATGAATCGGATCGGGCAGCGGCCAGCTGACAGGCGCAAGTGCTACCGGCGCAGCAGCGGCTGCCATCGGTGCCCCGCTACCCGTTTGCGTGCCGCCAGTCTGTTGCCCAGTTTGCCGCGCGCTTTGCTGACTGGTGCGCGGTGCACCGGCGTGGCCCGATGCGTTTTCTTGCGCGGGGTGCGTGCGTAAGAACCGGAACGGATTCCATTTGTCGAGATCGAGAGGCATGTGATTCTCCTTACGGGAGGTACGCCAGTGCCAGACCTGAGGCTGGACCAGTGAAGATGACGGGCGATCCATTCGACCTCCCGATGCGAGGAGCGCGGCCGGCACAGCATCGCCCGCGGGCGTGCCGTGAGTGCGGACGCGGGCCTGGCCGCGGCCTTGATCTTGTGACCCACGAGTGTGCCCATGCGGTGGCGCGTTTACGGATGCAATGGCGCGTGTGGCTCGCCGGTCAGCGCGTCATGGTGCCAGGCACGCGCAGTGATGCCGAGTACGAACAGCAGCGCGCCCGTGAACAACGCATACACGCCGATCAGCCAGACGAGCGCTAGTGCGCCGGCGCCCGGGAAGAGCAGCACGAAGATGCCGAACAGCACGGACAGCACTCCGGTTAGCACCAGCATCCACGCATTGCGCAGGCGCCTGTGCAGCCGCGTTGCTGCGATCAGATCGAATACGCCGGTGATAATCGCGTTTGCGCCGATGACGGCGACCAGCACGAGCGTGGTAATGCCCGGCACTAACGCGGCTATGACACCGGCGCCGATGCTGCAGATGCCGAGCAGCAAGGGCACCCACCAGCCATCGTGCGTCCCGCGGTAGCGCATGGCCGCGACAATCGCGACAATGCCGCCGGCGATTGCGTAGGCGCTGAAGAGGGTGATGAGCAGTAGCAGAGTAAGACCGGGCCAGAATAGCGCCAGAGTGCCGAACAGCAGCGCGACCGTGCCACGCAGAATGAGCATCCACCAAGCGCGTCCAAGCAGTTCATCCATGTGGCACTCCAGGCTGTACCGTCAGGTGATGAACTTCAGTCTAGGCTCCGCGCATCTGCGATTCTTTCACGTTTCTGCCGTGCGTTTCGCAATTCTGCGTTCATTCATGAGGCGTGCTGAATGGCATCCAGATTGGCATCCCAGATGCACCAAAATAAGCCGATCCCTCTCCGCTTTTTTATAGCGGCTTGCCGTGAGGCGTTCTAACATGAACTATGCTGCGCACGGTCTGGCATTAGCGTGATCATTGCCGGCCCGGTGTCGCACCGTCAACACCATAACGAAGGGAATCTCATGAAAACGAATCTGCTTGTATGGCTGCTCGCATCGTCGCTCGGACTCCCGCTAGACGCGCACGCCCAGGTGGCCGGCGCCCAGCCGCTTGGTGTCAGCGTGGAAGAGTCGGCCGCGATCGTGGCAGGCTGGAGCGTGAGAAAGTCGATCATGGACAAGCCGGTCTTCAACGAGAAGGGTGAGCGCGTCGGCGTCATTCATGACATTATCGTGGCACCCGACCGGTCGGTATCGTTTGCAATCGTTGCCGCAAACCAGTTTCTGGGGGTGTCGCATCACGACGTGGCCATTCCGATCGAGCAGCTCGATTTCAACGATGGCAAACTGGTGCTTGCTGGCGCGACGAAAGATGCGATCAAGGCGCTGCCCGAGTTTCAATACGCAAAGGTGCGCGCGACACCTAAGGCAAGGTCCGACTACGACGAGCATCACTGACATATGTCTCGCATCGTCCGTGATCGATGCATTTGGCGCGCGGCACATTCGTTCCATGGGCAGTACGCCGATGAGCGCGCCGCCGCGTGACTATTCGTCGTGCCGCATGATCGCCGCCTGCTCTTCAGGCGACTTTCCTAACCAGCGCTGGTGCAACGCACGTTCGATGCTGCCGCCCACCGAGAGCAACAGCAGGAGCAGGGCGGTGGCAATACCCGCAATCTGCCATGCGCCGATGCCGCACACAATGCCGAGCGCGGCGGTAACCCAGATCGAAGCCGCCGTCGTCAAGCCGCTGATCCTGCCGGTCGCGCGGTTCTGCAGGATCACCCCGGCGCCGAGAAAGCCGATGCCTGTAATGACGCCTTGAATCGCACGGCCGGCGTTGCTGCCGTCGGTGAAACCGTGTAGTTCGAAGGACATACCAGCCATCGTGACGAGACAGGAGCCAAGCGCAACGAGGCCTAGCGTCTTGACGCCGGTTGGCTTGCCATGCAGGTTTCGATCGAGCCCGACGATACAACCCAGCAGCACTGCTGCGACCATGCGCAAGATCGCCTCAAGCAATTGCACGTGTGAAATCATCCGCACCCCCGCTAAGGTTTCCTGGTACCGTCGCGCTCGGCGAGCACCTGGCTGCTCACTACAGTCTAGCGTCGAGGGGAGCAACCTGATTGAGCGTCAAATGTCGCTCAGGAAGCCCTTTAGCCTAAAAACCGCAGTTATCCTCTTACGATCGCAGCGATCGGTCGGCGTTGCTGCGGCGTAGATGCGATGATGCGCGCGCAGATGTAGCGCAGCAACTCGCGCCAGCGGTCGAGCTTCGCGAACTGCTCCGCAAAGCGTGCGACGGTAATACCGTGGGGTGGCGTGATAGTAAGCCGATGCTGCACAAGCTCAATTGACCCGAAGTGGTGACTGCCTCGTCGAGCACGATTTTCAGTATCAATACACTTCAACTACTTATGAGAAGCCGATGACGATGATGTTGTCGGGCAGCACATCTGACCGCGCGTGCAGCCCCGCTGAAGCGCGAAAGGCATCCCGCGCCCACGCGGTCGGTCGCATGGCAAGCAAGCCCTCTGCCCAAACTTTCGACCCTCAGGTGCGGGGCGCGTTTCCGTCCCAGGCGTTCTGAAGTAACGCCTGAGGCGGTCTACGTTGATAGGTCGGGGATTCTAACAGGGACGCGACATGGCTATTTCGCATGCTTTATCGAGGTCAGATTCCTGCATGCCAGTCTCGCAAACCAGATGGAACGCCGAGCCCCCGTCCAAACTCGAAGACACCATGCGCGGCCCTCTCGCCGCCTGGCGCGTGACAGATTCGTGTCATGGCCTCAGGCGACGCCGCGCTGTTGCGTGCCCGTGCGTAAGGCAACATGATCGCGTGCGTTTACGCAAGCTGCAGCCTGGTGCTTCCGCCAGGAGTATGACAAAGCTTGTGACGCAGCGCCATTCCCACGTGCCCCAGCGCACGGCCGCATAGTCATGCACCGCAGAGACTATCGCTGCGCGCTAACTGGCTCTGGGGCCCGTTCCTGATGCCGCGCAGTCCGGTCGCCAACACACGTATTCCGCCTTAAGCCATCATCGACATGACTGGTTTGCCGTCATGGGCATACATCCCCTCCTCCGATCCCCTCCTCCGCATGCGCAATGGCATTGAGGCCGCTCACGAAAGACAAGCCGGGAGGCCATTCACGTGACAGTTCGGCGTCGTAGATCACAGTCTTAGGCAAGACACGCATGCCGCGCCCCCTACCTTTCAGACCGCCTTCGGTCAGGCCATAGATCGGTGTCATCTCTGAGCCTGCATACGTGGTCGGTATCGCGATGAACGGTAGGCTCGATTCGAGCGCGCTCACCTTGCCCAAGCCACGTCCGATCGGTGTTACCAGATCGCGGACGCGCGTGCGGTGCGCACGACATGCCGCTTCGCGAACCTGAACGCTTTCGAACGCTGCGCAATACCCGGCGTAAGCGTCAGCTTGCTGAATGCCTTCAGGAGCGTGGATTGCTCTGAATCCCGGCTAATAGCGTGTCGAGCGTCGTCCCGAGTTGCCCAGCAATATAGCTCAGCAGCAACTCCATCAACGAAGTCGGGTTGTTTCTGCCCATATTACGAATCCGCCTTAGGCAGCCTTGAATTCGACGTAAGCTTAGGTGTGCGACGCGGCAACGCGGAGACTTCTGCTTATCATGAAGCAAGCAACAAGATCGACCCCGGATCACGGGTTACGCTGCCAACCGATGAACGTCGCTTTCACCGATGGCGGGCTGAATTCTGTGCAGGTACTTCGCCTCGTTATACCGACAGGTAGCACTGTTGCGCGGGCTGCGGGCTGCGACGACCTCGGAATGAGTCAATCCCTCCTAATAAGTGCACCATTCGTCGCAGTTATTCCGGCGGGGGCGCAG
Organism: Paraburkholderia sp. RAU2J; assembly: GCF_003634845.1. Taxonomy (NCBI): domain Bacteria; kingdom Pseudomonadati; phylum Pseudomonadota; class Betaproteobacteria; order Burkholderiales; family Burkholderiaceae; genus Paraburkholderia; species Paraburkholderia sp. RAU2J. Next base: position 1,174,836 of record NZ_RBXG01000003.1, on the reverse strand, counting down.
TTGGCCGCGGTCGCTGACAACGATTCCAACGGATGGGTTATCGCACTCAAACCGGGCGTACTTGGGCAAGTCTCGCAAGACGCGTTTGACGCGGTCCCGAAATGGTCTAGGTCTTGGGATCCGTTCCTGCGCGAGGCCGCGGATACATTGGGTGCCTTGCATAATGCGGATCTCATCGACGCTGCCTGCGCCGACGCTTTTGCCGATGTCATCTCGGTGCACATTGCTCTCCGCTACGGGCACTGTGCTGGCGCGGTCGAGCCGGACATGCCTCTTACGCGTCAAATGCTCACTCGCATTCAAGCCTTCGTTCATGAAAACATAGCTGAAACCATTTTGGTCGAGGAACTCGCAGTTCTGGTGCACATGAGTGCATCAAAGTTTGCACGCGTTTTCAAAACGGCGACAGGTAACCCGCCTCATCTGTACGTGACACTCGAACGAGTAAAATTTGCCAGGACGATGTTGTGCGAGGAGACTATTCCCTTGGTTGACGTTGGCGCGCGCGCGGGGTTTCAGACTCAGCAACATTTCACCGACGTGTTTCATAGATATACCGGTGTGACGCCGCGTGCATTCCGACTTGCCCACCGGAACGTCGGTAGCTGATTCATTTAGCGAAGTTGCGAGCGAAACAACGACCGCGGGACTTCCGCGCTCGCGATTGAACAGAGCGACAAGAGTTTCTCGAAGTAGATACTGCCCCCCGGAGTTGATCAGAAAGAATTCCTTAACAATAATTCCGACACGTTGACCTTGCCCCCGTTTGACGAATCCCGTAGCTGGGGGAATTATGCGGGTCCGCTTTGCTGAGCCGCGAACCTGTCAGTAATCGATGGTGATCCGGTTGTCGACCCGCATCACACCGGGGGCAAGCCATGCGACCCGCTCGGCCTCCTCGCGCTCGGCCCACGAGCGGACCGTACCACGCAGGACGACCGTATTGCCTTCGGCCTCCACCGTGATGTGCTGTGCGTCGACTTCCGCGTTGCGCTTGAACGCGTCCTCGATCTTGCGCTGGAGGTCATCGGGCTTGACCTTCGGCTTGATCTCGATCTCGTTCGTCAGGCCGGTTACGCCGCTCGCCCGCAACGCCGCGTCGGCCGCGCGGCGACGCTGGTAGTCCCATTCGACTTCGCCCTTCAGCGTCACGTGTCCGTCCCTGACGACCGCCTTGATGGTGTCCGCCGCATAAGGTAGCTCGGCCTTCAGTTGGGCAATGATCTCGCGCACGATCTCCGGATCGGGCGGCTTGTTGATCAGAGGCAACCGCACCTCCACATCGTTTGCGACCCCCCTCACGCCGCGCACACGCGTCGCGTCCTCTTCGGCCTTGCGCCTTTGCCGGAAGCTGCGCGCGAAACCGGACAATGTGACCGCACCGTCCTTGACCGCAACCCCGATGTCTGATGGATCGATGTCCGGATCCCAATTCAGTTCGTACTCCACGTCTCGCTTGATGTCTTCGTCGGTTCTCATCGCCGCTCCTCGTCAGTTTGTTGATGGACTAACGCGCGCACGCGGGCCACGCCCAGTGCCACACGCATCCGTCCACGGTAGGGCAAAGGTAGGGCGCGCCGAGCCGATTTTCTTCCGTACTGCTGCGTAGTTTTTTCGAAATGCCGCCGTACGTTCACATCTGAAAGACGCGCAGCACAAGCGCAGAGATCCGACACGTCTTGCAGGAATGAGGAAGAAGTGCAACCGGCAAGAACCTAGTCTTGATGTCATCGTCATCGCGTCAATGGCCCCCTTTAACGACCCAAGGTGCGCGCCGGGCGGGACATGCACTGGCTGGCAGCGCAGCTGCTTTGCGGTGCGGTCGACCGGCTCGCGCGCGGCGCTGAGCATGAATTCAACCGCCTTGCCGCGGAAGGGGCTCGGCTTATTTCCCAGAGAAAAGGAGCAAATCGATGAGCGATCTAGTCGTTGTAAGCTTCAAAGGCGAAGAGACGGCCGACCAGGTGTTGACCAAACTCCAGCAGATGCAAAAGGAACACCTGATCGATCTTGAGGATGCCTGCATCGTGGTCCGTAGCGCGAAGGGCAAGGTACACCTCAAGCAAGCCGTCGATCTTGTCAAGATCGGCGCGCTCAGTGGCGCGGCTTGGGGTGGTCTGTTTGGTTCGCTGGTTGGGCTGATGTTGCTCAATCCGCTCGTCGGGCTGGCAACAGGCATGGCCATCGGTGCTGGCACGGGCGCGTTGTCGGGCGCGCTCTCGGACTATGGAATCGATGACGATTTCATGCGTTCGACGGGCCAGAACATTGAGCCGGGTTCGTCGGCGCTCTTCATCCTCGTGCGTCGCGTGAATTTCGACAAGGTCCTGCCAGAGCTGAAGCCTTTCGGCGGAAAGGTTTTGAAGACGTCTCTCACGAACGATCAGGAGGAACGCCTGAGGAAGGCGCTAGAGAGCCTGAATAGCAGTGGCACGACAGCATGAGCATCCCTGCGCTGCATCAGGTTTGTGATCTTGAATTCTGTTGAAGTTCGCATTTGGGCCGGATCGACACCCCGACAATTTATGCGGATTATTCCGTGGGGACGTCGATCACATCGACGCGCAGTTCGACATTGGAGAGTGCTCACGCTTCAACTTCCGAAGACTGATACGACCGCATCTGAAGGCCGGAAAATCGAAATCCAGCAGCTGCGCGAACTGAGCATGCTGTAGCGGACGCTTCGTCCCTGGATGTGCTTCCTGGGGCAACGAGGTCGTTGAGAACACCGGTGCACGCGGGACAAGCGGCCGAGCTCCGAAGGTAGAGCAACGCGCTGTCGGCGACAAAACCCGCGCGGTCTTAGGGCTCACGAAGAGGGCTCACGAAGCCGAGGATATGTAAAGGAGTCGCCGAGCGAAATCCATTGGGCCAAGCACCTATGTGCCACAAACACGCCGAATGTATATATGCAATCCAGTACCTGCATGCAGTCGACCAAACCATTTGGCGAACGGGACGAGGCCATGTATTCGTCCGCAACCACCCTCCTCGCCAACGACGATCATGCCCGGACAACGCGTGTTGCCCAGTCATCACGTGCCTGATGAAGATCCGAGTGGCACACGCTGCCGTATTAGACATCGATCACTACGTCGTGGCCCGCGCATGACGCCCGATGAACTGGAAGGGCGCGAGGTCGGCGTCTGAGGCCACCGCCGCGTAGCCCTTGATTACGTCGGTCATAACAGCTACAAAGGGGCGCGTTTCGTCCGCTTCAATATTTCTGGAAGTTCACGCCAATGCGCGCACCCATTTCTGGCAGACGATTCACGGGACGACTCCCATGCTCAGGCGCCGCCTCGCCCCACGCGAACCAAACGTCGGGCTCGCGCGTGTCGCCGACACGGCGCCAGCGACCATCCACCTGTGGATTTTTAAGCTTCCCGAGACCGACAAAACGTCCTTTCGGATCGGGAATGAATTCCCATTCGTCGCCGAAGGCCGAGTACTTGATACCTTCTTGCCAATAACCGTTGGCGCCGAAATCAACCTCGCCGGTCACGTCATACGTGAAGCGCACCTCGCCCTTCTCATTGCCGAGAATGGCAAAGCCGAACATGTCGTTACCGAGCGTGAAGTGGCCAAAATCGATGCTGCCGTCCTTGTAACGCGTGGCCCATGTGTACCAGACGAGTTCCAGCTTCTCTTGTACGAGTGCGTCTTTCGTCTTGTAGATCTCGCCGCCCTCGTACATATAGATCGGATCGAACCCAATCATGCCGCGTACTTTCTTGCCGAGGATGGTGCCTTCCATCTCGAAGATGTTGGCGACGTAATACATGCCGGCGTCGCGCCCTGGCAGATACCAATGCATACCCGGCTTGACGAGCTTGCCCTTGATGTTCATGCCATTCTCTTCGTACCAGCTGCATTCGTTGGGCGTCCAGGTCACGTGAAAGCCGTTGCCAGGTGCCTGCGGATGGCTTCGCCAGTGGATGCGCTCGCCTTCCAACGTTCTCGAGAAGCCGTCGTTCGGCGCGGATTCCTTGCCGACCGAGTGCATATGCATACCGTCGTCGTGACCAAGCGTCGAGCAAAGATAAAAGCGACGACGTGTGTCCCTGGCGTCCGTCGACAGCCCTGCGGGTATCCGGCGCATCGGACAGTAGATCTCGCCATCCTCGTCTCGAAAGGTTCCCCACAAGTAGAGCGCTTCGGGAAGCATGCCGAAGTAGGCCCGGCTGGACATCATGTCCTCGATGGTGGGCTCGAAAGCGCTGACCAGCGGTTGCCAGCCGAAGTCGCCGCGGCGTGGGAGTTTGGCGTTTATGTCGCTCATGATGGAGGTACTCGTCAGGATGGTGGAATTGTTGGAGCGATTCACTATAGGTGTCTCCTGGTCTGGGGAAAAATCGATCGATTCGTGGGCTTGAACAAAAGCGCGCTCGCCACGAAACCAAAAACCCCCATCGGCCGCCAATCCATTGATTTGTCGGCATCCTTTTCGATGCGCGGTGCTGCATACTTTTCGAGTGGCGCAAATTCGTTACCTGTTACGCCGCTTGTGCGATATACTGAACATCGTTCGGTTTGTAGTTATCGATTTCATCTTCACGTCTCCAGTTAACCTCGTATCGCGTCGGGATATGCCGAAGTCATCCGCAGAGCGAGTTGCCGAATATCGTGCCCGCAAGAAAGCCCAAGGCATGGCTACGCTGTCCCTTGTCGTCCCCGCGGCAGACGTCGGCCTGTTCAACCAGTTCGCGGCGCAACGCCGTGACAGGCATCTCGAAGGCAGGCACCCTGCTGGCGCGCCGCGCCAGCAGTGGCTGTCTATGCTGGCGGCGCTGATGCCCCGTGTCGCTGTGCCGTCTGCGCCCCGTCGTAGAAGAAATTCGCTTGGCTCACCGATCACTCGCGCTGAGACGCTCTTCGCATCTATACTCAAGGAAATCATCGATCTGGGTTGGCCTGAAGGGCTGCCTCTCGGCTCAGAGCAGGATCTGATGGAAATGCACGCTGTGAGCCGAGCCGTCGTGCGCAGGGCGGTCCGCCTACTCGAACACCATTCCATCGTGCACGTGCAACGCGGAACGGGTGGCAGTCTGGTCGTTATACACCCGGACCTCAGCGTGACAATGCGGACGGTCAGCATTTATCTGGAGTACGAAGGCGTCGCGCCACGCGACATTCTCGCCACGCGCCTCGCGCTCGAACTGGCGACGATGGATCTCGCCATCGAGCGGCTTGACGAAGAAGGCGAACAACGGCTGTGCGAGCAGGTGGCGGCCGAGGCACAACTCGACGGCCGCGCAGGCGCCGACGAGCTACTGCGATTTCACTTTCTTCTGGCCGAATTGAGCGGCGACCCGGCGCTGCGGCTCTTCGGCGGCATCGTCCTGCAACTGGCCGATGCGCATTCCACCTTCCACTCTCGAAGTCGCGAGCATAAAGACCGCGTCGTCGCGCGGATTAAGCATTGCCATCGGGAGATCGCGCACGCAGTCATTGCCCGTGACAGGGAGAGGGCGCGAACGCAGATGGCGAACTATATCGCGGGCATCAGGACGTGGCTCGAGTAGATAAACAAGATGCGCGCACTAGAGCAGAGCATTCGATGTTTAGCGAAACCCAGATCGGCGCACGCCTCGCGCAGATTTTCAATCTCACGCGAAAGACTGCGGTTGTCACCGGCTCTGCGCAAGGCCTCAGCCGCGAGACCGTGTGACTGTTTGCCGAATTACTATGAGCACGGCACTTTCCTGTCCCCTGCCACGCGCACACAACCCATTTTCATAAGAGATCGTCTGAATTTACAAAAGAGTCCGATAGCACTGCGAATGGCATTTTTGCGACATCCACGAGCACATCGGTAACTGGAACGTGGTCGCTATCGCGCTGCCGCCCGGCGGATATCGCATGAGCTCATCACAAAATTGGCACCATTTCCTGCCAAGGCCCTCCAAGTCGCAAGCGTCTGCTCTACGGCCGCAGATCACCATCTTTGCACCGTGCTCCGCCATCCGGCGCGCACTCGTAAAGCCGATACCGCGACTGGATCCTGTGACGACGGCAACCCTACCGCTCAAATCAAACAGTGTGGAAGACATGGACTCTTCTGCAAGCACGGGACAACCGAAGACCCGGACCGGACATGCCGGGCCTCAATGAACGAATCATAACTCGGACACGCAATATGTGAACGATGTATGATAATGCGAACTCAACAATACTGTCAGTCGAAATTAAAAATGGTCCGCCCGTGGGCATTCCCACGGTGTGACCGTCGAAACGATGCCCGCCAGTGCGACGCTAAGGCCGCTAAGGAGACTCAATGACTCAACCATCGGGCACAGTCCTTGTCATCGGCGCCACCGGAGCGCAAGGGGGCGCCACCGCTCGTCACTTGCTCGCCAGAGGGTTCCGAGTGCAATTCCTGACACGCGATCCGGAGTCTGCTGCCGCACGCGCACTCGAAGCCGCCGGCGCGTACGCATTTAAGGGAGATCTCGATGACACTCATTCCCTCGTAGTCGCCCTACAAGGCGTCAATGCAGTCTTTTCGGTGCAATTGCCGAGCGTCAAAGGCGAAGACAGTGAACGCCGCCATGGGTTTGCGCTTATCAACGCTTCGCGAGCGGCTGGCGTTGCCCAGTTTGTGCACACTTCAGTGGCGCAATCGGGAAATCACACGTCTTTTCCAGGTTGGAATAGAAACCGCTGGTCGACCAGATATTGGACGGACAAGTGGGACGTTGAAAACGCAGTGCGCAATGCGGGATTCGCCAACTGGACCGTGCTGCGACCTGCCTTCATGATGGACAATCTGGCACTCCCCAAGGCCACGTCCATGTTTCCGCATCTACAAACAGGCGAGTTGCTATCCGCGCTGCTGCCCCAAACCAAACTGCACTTCGTTGCGGCCGATGACGTAGGTACATTTGCTGCGGCGTCGATGGTTGATCCTCTGCGTTTTCATGAGCAGACTATCCCGCTGGCTTCCGAAGCGCCTACGATGTCCCAGGTAGCCGCGACACTCTCCGCTGTGCTCAGGACAAGTATCAAAGCGGTGCACGTAGGACCGCAGGAGGCGATCGCGCGCGGTCTCTTTCCGGCTTGGGTGAACGCACAGGAGTGGATCAACGAGGTGGGCTACTTTGTCGATATCGACAAAGTGGCGTCGTACGGTCTTCCGCTGACTTCCCTGCGGGAATGGGCTCAGAAACACCATAACCGGCTACCGACCAACAATACCCCCTTGCATGAATATCTTGACGAGACCGGGCAGAAGTCATGGTCTGCAGAGCCGCCGACTCCCCGCTTCGTGTCAAAGGCCAATCAATGATGGAGTCAAAGTGATGACGAGCGCGGCACCTTCGTGGTTTGAACGGGCTCTGCAACGGCCACGCCACTCCCATTTCACCGATGCCAGCGGCACACGCATCCATTACGTGTCCTGGAACGCTGAAGACACGCACAAGCCAGGCTTGCTGTTCGCGCATGGCTATCTAGGTCACAGCCATTGGTGGGACTTTATTGCACCGTTTTTTACGGAACGATTCCGCGTGCACGCCTTCGACTTCAGCGGCATGGGAGAGAGTGATTATCGCGCTGAGTATCGCCCCGACAGTTTCGTGCGCGATTTTTCTGCAGTGCTCAAGGCCGCATCCATTGCACCGGCCTTTGTGGTGGGACACAGCTTCGGTGGCTCGCGCCTCCTGCAGACTTGCGCGACGTTCCCTGAATTGATCCGCCATGCGATTGTGCTCGATTCATTCTATGCGCTGCCTGGCGACGCGCTTCCAGTGATAGAAAGACGTCCCGCCCCTCGACCGTATCTCGATGCCGCGACTGGCAGGAAGCACTTTCGGCTTATTCCCGATCAGAAGTGTGAGCCATGGCTGATGGATCATCTTGCGAAGACGTCCCTGCGTCAAACAGAGATGGGCTGGACCTGGCGCTTCGACCCAGCTTTGCGTCATATCCAGACGGTCGAGAGCGACGAGGGATTGCTGGGCCGAATAACAGTTCCTGTGACCTATGTACACGCGGAAATGAGCACGGTAGTCAGCGCCGAACGGGCCAACAGAATCATCGATGCCATCCCTACCGCGCGGAACTTGATCACCATGGCCGGCGCACATCACCACCTCATGCTGGATAAGCCGCTAGCGCTTGTCGATCAGTTGCGGAAATTGCTGGGGCAATTGTTATGAATGAGCCAGTTAGCGATAGAAATTGGATTCCGAACGTACCGTTGAACGTATTGTTGTCGAAGGCTGCGCATGCCAATCCGGGTACGCGCATGCACTTCCATACCCAGCAGGGGCTGACGAGCGTCACGACCTTAGAGTTGACTACCGCCGCGGAACGACTCGCGCGCGGGTTGCGTGCCATCGGTCTGCGCCGCGGCGACGTTATTGCCATGCAGATGCCGACGCAGCAAGAGACCGCCATGCTCTATCTGGCCGCGCTCGAAGTCGGTGCGGTACTCGTGCCGATTGTGCACATCTATGGCCCTGCCGAAGTCGGCTTTATTCTGCGTCAGTCGCGCGCGCGATTCCTGTGCGTGCCTGAGCGCTGGCGCGGGATCGATTTTCTGGAACGCGTCGAAGCGCTCGGCGATCTGCCTGATCTGGAGCGTGTCATCGTCGTCGGCGAGCGCACGCCACAAAACGGCATCACGCTGAAAGAGGTCGACGCGATCTCGAAGCATGCCAAGATCAAAAACGAGTCGCCACCGCAGCCACAGGACGTTTGCCTGCTGCTCTATACCTCAGGCACCACTGCCGCCCCGAAGGGCGTTCAGCATACGCATCAGACTGTCGGAGCCGAGTGGTCGATTCCATTCATAGACGGCTCCGGGCCTTATCTCACGCCCTTCCCCGCCGGACACATTGCTGGCTTCAATTTCCTGCTGCGGCCTTTCGTGACGGGCACCGACATGGTGTTCATGGACCGCTGGGATGCTCCGCTCGCAGCCGAACTGATCGAGCGTTATCGCGTTCGCCTGTCGGGAGGGACGCCGTTTCATCTTCAAGGTTTGCTTGACGCCGCACGGCACGCCGGACGCGACCTCTCGTCTCTGGTCACTTATGGACTAGGAGGAACCGGAGTCACCCCCGAGCATGTGGCGCTAGCCGACAGTGCCGGGTTCGCCGGCACGCGCGCATACGGCCTGACAGAACACTCGACGGTAAGCATCGGCTGGCGCGCCAACACGTTCTCCGAGCGCGCGTGCACAGACGGTCGCGTTCAGCCCGGTAGTCAGGTTCGCATCGTCGATGAGTTGGATCGTGACTTGCCGACCGGAAGTGAGGGCGAGATTCTGACAAAGGGTCCCGAGTTGTTTGTCGGCTACACCGACCCGTCGCTCAATGCTAACGCCTTCAACCCGGACGGCTGGTTCCGTACAGGCGACATCGGCAAGCTCGATTCGGCGAACTGCCTGACGATAACCGATCGCAAGAAAGATATTGTGATTCGTGGTGGCGAGAACATCTCATCACAAGAGGTCGAACGTGTGCTGGCCACGCACAACGCAATACGGGACGTCGCAGTGGTCGCCCAACACGATGCGCAATACGGCGAGAAAGTGTGCGCTGTCGTCGTGCTCCAGTCCGGCGCTGAACTCGATCTCGCCGCTGTACTACGGCATTTCGTCCAGGCCGGCGTGGCGCGTCAGAAAACGCCTGAGTGTCTGCTTATCGTCGACGAATTGCCCCGCACGGCATCAGGGAAAGTGCGCAAAGGCGATCTGCGCGCTCGGGCTAACGCGCTAAAGAGCAGCCCATGACGTCGGGCAAACGTACAAGGAGACACTCAAATGACCGCAAGCTCCATGAGCATGTACGCAATGCCTCCTGAACTACAGATTGCGTCTGACGACCCTCTGCGGGAGAGCAAAAAGCTCATGAACACCCTCCTGCGTCAGAGGGCATCGCATGTGCTCGACGCCACACCGGCAACGCAGCGTGCTGCAACGCTAAGTGATGAACACCATCAACTAGCTCTCGCATTTCTGAAAAAACGGCGACTCGGCTAATGCTGCCCGCAAACGGAACACACCATGCGCCCCCAGCTTTTTAGAACACGTATCACCGATCTTCTAGGTATCCGCCATCCCATACTGTGTGGAGGCCTCGGACCTCGCGTTTCCGATGCTGATATGAATGCACTCCACCCTGTGGATCGATCGCAGATTCAGCACTCGACATCGTCGCACCGAGCAGCGCCATAACCACACCGTCATGTGCCATCAGTGCATAGCCACCGTGAGTTTTCGCGAGGGACAGCGCTATCTCCACCAAGCCCGGCGACGAGCGCGTAGTAACTCCACTCCGAGGTAGTCGAGAAACGGCACGTTGAGGTGACCGCCCAAACTCCCTGCTTGATCGCTGTAACGGACGTCTTGCGCATGAACGCTCATGGTTTCATCCAACGGTGTCGCGTATTCAGATTTCGAGATTGTCGATCAGGCGAGTTGCGCCGAGCTTCGCCGCAGCCGTCACCACAAGAGGCTCGTCGACGGATCCACACGCGCCCGGCGACTGCAGATCCGACCGCTTGCGGATAGACACGTAGTCCGGAACCCATCCCCGTTCGGCAAGTGCGCTGAACGCCTTGTACTCGATCGACTTCAGATCTCGCTCTCCGCTCAACACCTTGTCACGAATCTGATTCAGTAGTCGGTATAGAGCAGGCGCTTCGGCGCGCTCTGCCGGCGACAGGTACCGGTTACGCGACGACAATGCCAAGCCGTCAACGTCGCGCACGGTCTCAGCGCCGACGACGTCGACTGGTAACGCGAACTGCGTGCACATCTGGCGAACGATCATCAACTGCTGATAGTCCTTTTTCCCGAACACCGCTACGCGCGGTTGTACACAAGACATCAGTTTCATCACAACCGTGCACACGCCGTGAAAAAAACCGGGGCGAAACTCGCCTTCGAGCATATCGCCGAGGGCGTGCGGCGGATGAACGCGATACTCTTGCGGCTGCGGATACATATCGTGTACGGTCGGAGCAAACAACACGTAGACATTTTCCTTTTGCAGCTTTTCAATATCGGCTTCCAGGGTACGCGGATATTTCTCGAAGTCCTCGTTAGGGCCGAATTGCAGCGGGTTCACAAAGATGCTTGCGACAACCGGATCCCCGTGCTGGCGCGCGAGTCGCATCAAAGACAGGTGGCCTTCGTGCAGGTTACCCATCGTCGGTACAAAGGCGGTTCGATTTTGCCCGCGCAACTGGGCGCGCATTTCTTCGATAGATCGGACAATTTTCATACTGCGTCTTCAGCGTGATGTTCAGTCTGGGAGATTGATTACATATTCGGGTAATTCGGGCCGCCACCACCTTCCGGCGTGACCCACACGATATTCTGCGTCGGGTCCTTGATGTCGCAGGTTTTGCAATGCACGCAGTTCTGCGCGTTGATCACGAGCCGCTCGCTGCCGTCGTCGTTCTTGACGAACTCATACACCGCCGCCGGGCAATAGCGCGCCTCCGGCCCGGCATAGGTCTGCCAGTTCACGTTCACCGGCACCGACGGATCTTTCAGCGTCAGATGCGCCGGCTGGTTCTCCTCGTGATTCGTGTTCGAGATGAACACCGAAGACAAACGGTCGAACGTCAGCTTGCCGTCCGGCTTCGGATACGTGATCGGCGTGCACTGCGAAGCCGGCTTGAGCATCTCGTGATCGGAATGCTGGTGATGCAGCGTCCACGGCACGTTGCCACCCAGCAGCTTCTGCTCGATGCCGACCATCAGCGTGCCGAGGTACAGGCCCTTGCTCATCCACTGCTTGAAGTTGCGCGCGCGGTACAGCTCCGTATGCAGCCACGACGCCTTGAAGCTCTCCGGATAGGCCGTGAGTTCGTCGCTGGTGCGCCCAGCCTGCACGGCATCGAACGCGGCGTCGGCGGCCAGCATGCCGGTCTTGATCGCCGCATGCGAGCCCTTGATCCGCGATGCGTTCAGGAAGCCCGCGTCGTCACCGACCAGCGCGCCACCGGGGAACACCAGCTTCGGCAGCGACATCAGGCCGCCGGCGGTAATCGCACGCGCGCCGTACGACACGCGCTTGCCGCCTTCGAGCACCGCGCGGATCGCCGGATGCGTCTTGTAGCGCTGGAATTCCTCGAACGGCGACAGATACGGATTCGAATAGCCGAGGCCGACCACGAAGCCGACCACGACCTGGTTGTTGTCCATGTGGTAAAGGAACGAGCCGCCGTAGGTGTCGTTTTCGAGCGGCCAGCCGGCCGTGTGCATCACCAGACCGGGCTTGTGCTTCGCGGGATCGATTTCCCACAGTTCCTTGATGCCGATGCCGTAGACCTGCGGATCGACGCCCTCGCGCAGCTTGAACTTCTCGTTCAGCTGGCGGCCGAGGTGGCCGCGCGCGCCTTCGCAGAACAGCGTGTACTTCGCATGCAGTTCCATGCCGAGCTGGAAGTTTTCGGTCGGTTCGCCGTCCTTGCCGATGCCGAGGTTGCCGGTCGCGACGCCCTTGACCGAGCCGTCGTTGTTGTACAGCACTTCGGCCGCCGGAAAGCCCGGAAAAATCTCGACGCCGAGCGCCTCGGCCTGCTGGCCGAGCCAGCGCGTGACGTTCGCGAGGCTGATCACGTAGTTGCCGTGATTCTTGAAGTTGTCCGGCAGCGCCCAGGTCGGCACGCTTTTCGAGCCGGTTTCCGTCAGGAACAGGAAGCGGTCTTCGGTCACGTCGACCGTCAGCGGCGCGCCTTTTTCCTTCCAGTCCGGCATCAGTTCGGTGATCGCGCGCGGGTCCATCACCGCGCCCGACAGGATATGCGCCCCGATCTCCGAGCCCTTTTCCAGTACGCACACGCCCAGCTCGACGCCTTTCTCAGCCGCCAGCTGTTTCAGGCGGATCACCGCGGACAGGCCAGCCGGGCCGCCGCCGACGATCACCACGTCGTATTCCATCGACTCGCGGGGGCCGTACTGTTCTACCAATGCTGCGGTCATGCAAAAAGTCTCCCTGCCGGTCTCGCGGATGCATTTCTCCGCAATTAAAGTTTTTAACCCGCATTAAAAGCGCGGAAAGACGCGCGTGGGACTCCCTTCCCGAAAGAGAACCCAATCATCATCATGAACGAAGTATACTTTTGTGAATGACATTTGACAATATGAACGTAACATTTACCGTCACGTGGTCCTTCTCTTAACGCCAGCGATCCCCAGGAAGGATCGACTGAACGCTCATCGATCACGGTCACTTTGAATTAGCCGGCCATCTGAGCAGGATTGCCTGCTTCGAAGATCACATCAGCGCGCGAGACGCGAGCGTTAGCGTGACTGCTTGATTCGCAGGCTCCTGGTCGCGGTATCTGGAAGCATTGACATTGCGTCAATCGACATTTCCCTGCCAGCTAGATGCTGGTAGACGAGACACCGGCCCGGACGAGGGCTAACCATGTAGCCGATGCGAATCAGGAACACGAAGAAACTGCGCCGGCGCGTTCGCTCCAGCATGTCTTAACAGAGAGGTAAGAATGTTTACCAGATCTGCGGTGGCGGGTGTTCCTTGAATACATCGCTGTCGTGAACGATCATGCGGCCCCCGGGGGGGCAGATCTCGGAGTCTGCAGCATCTTGCGAAAGATGTCCGCAGCATGATGTCGATCGATTTCACAGCCCGCGATAGCGGAGAGGTCGCGATTGTGAAGATGAACTTGATCTGCTCCACGACGACGCTATTGCCGCACCAGATCGTAAGCGCAGAGTGCCGCAACCTCCGTCACGCCGCCGTCCACCGGCAGACAGACGCCGGTAATGAAGCGCGCCTCATCGCTTGCGAGGAACAACGCAGCAGCCGCAACGTCCCATGCGTCCCCTTCGATGCCGAGTGGCGCGACCTTGCGGCGCCGCTCTTTTGCCTGCTGGTCCAGCATGCTCTCGACCATTGGGGTAAAAATATGTCCCGGCGCGATTGCATTGGCACGGAGCCCATCGCGGCCGTACACGACGGCCAGTTCACGCGTCAATGCGATCATGCCCGCCTTCGACGACCCGTATGCCGCCGCGCCGTGACTCCGGATACCCGCAGTCGAACTGACGTTGACCACTGCGCCACGCCCTCCCGCAACCAGATGAGGTGCCGCCGCTCGGCTCATCAAAAAGGCACTCTTGAGATTGACGTTGATAATGTAATCCCACGAGGCTTCATCAATATTCTCAAAGCGGCCGCCAGCCCCTGCCACACCGACATTGTTGACCAGGATGTGCAATGCGCCATAACGCTCGACCGTAGCGGCCACGACGCGTGCACATGCATCGCTGTCGGTGACATTGGCAGCGCACACGAACCCACTACCCCCCGCTTCAACGATCATTGCAAGCGTTTCGGCAGCCCGATCCTCGTCATGATCGACCAGGCAGACCGACGCGCCTTCACGCGCGAAAAGGCAAGCAATGGCCTTGCCGGTACCGACACCATTGCCTTGCGAACCCGCGCCAGTCACGATCGCGACCTTGCCTGCGAGACGCTGATAGAAAATCTTTGGAAAAGGCATGCTTTACCCGATGTGAGTGTTCGACGAACTGTCAGTGTGGTGGACGCAGCACCGTTACCCGGCCATCACACGCCGCCAGAATCACCTCATTTCCTTCATGAAAGTGCGATGGAATCTCGTCGAGCGGCACCTTCCTGCCATCGATCCCCCGGCAGTACGTGTTTTCATCGAGCACGAATGTTCCACTGCGGCCGTGATCGCCCTGCACCGCCACCTCACGAGACGTAAGCGAGGTGATGTTGCCGATAATCGGTGTGTCGCCGGACGCGGCCATCACACGGATGTCCATCGAAAGACGAAAGCGGTCCGAGTAATTTGCCACCCCAGTATGTGGAGTGTTCAGATGCATGATGACAACATCGCCGGGGCGATACGTAGTGCGGCGCCATGCATGCGCTGGCACCGCGCCATCAGGAATCGGAAAAAGCGGCGGCTGCGCGAGATCGTGCAAATAGGGCCCCTTGTGCATCCCTTCGGCGAGAACCAGCCCTCCGACCTCCGGGTCGATCTCGGCCAGCGGAATCCAGCAGATAGAGAACGGAATTCCCGCGTTGTAGAAACCGTCTTGATGGACGTAGTCGAAGCGAGCTCGGGTGCGATCTTGCGCCGGGGGCGTAGCTCGATACTCGACTGTCGGAATCCAGAACGGGTCGTCGGCAAGCAGGCGGCTGAAAAAACGATGAATTGACGGCTCGGCGACGAAAGGTTTCCACGTCTTGCGCGACGCGAGCGACTCCATACGAAATGGAAAGTCTTCCAGGCTCTTGCCGTTGTATCGAGCAACGGGATCGTCTGGGGCAATCACGCCAAGTTGCGACAGCTCGTCCAGAAATACTCTGCGCAACCGGCCAACCGCTTGGGTGTCGAGCACATCCCGGAAGAACCAGTACCCATCGCGGTCCCACGCCGCCTGGAGGGCCGTGCGATCGTCAAGAATCTCGTTCGACACGTGGAGTTCCTGCATTGCCGGTACGCCGGTATCCAATGTCGCGTTCATCTCGCCTCCTTTCTGTTCGCCGCAGTTCGTCCGCGCGGTCGACCTTTCCACCTGTGGATTGGAGATTTAGCTTAATCCCCGTTGCCCAATAATGCAACTAGTAGTTCCATTATTGCCGTGAGCATCGGTCGGATCTGTATTGAACCCGTCAGCCGAGCATCACTGCGCCGGCGAGACCGTTGCGTGGTCGAGCAAAGCCGCCCCGAAACGCGCAGCGTAAGCTGTGTTCACTGCCTCCGTTTGAAAGCGCGTCTCGTTTATGGCAAAGATGAAGTAGCCGTAGATCAGGTCTCGCCGGTAGTCCTCCCACGCCACCTCGAACGCAGGCGTTTCCACGCCGTTTGCGGCAAGATGGGTCAGGTAATGCGTAAGCAATGGGCGCTCCCACTTGCGCCGGTCGGCAATATCGAGCGCGGAGCAGATATGGTAGGAAACTTCGAGACTCCACGGCGCACGGCTGACCTGCGCATCAAAAAACCCCGGCTTTCCATCTGATGTCACGTAAAGATTTCCCAGGTGCGTGTCACCGTGAATCAGACACACCGGCTTGCCTCGATGCGACTCGCCAAGGTGTGTTAGCGCCGCGTCCATCCAATCACGGTCGTGAAGCAGCCGACTGACCGCCGCTCCACGCGGTAGTTCAACATAGTGCCGCCATACGTCAGGCACCAGATAGCGACGCAGATAGTCGAGCGACCACCCCGAGAAACGCTCCCCGACCCACCCGTATCGCCCGTTTTCGGCGAATTCCGGACTGTCCCACGTTTGAGCGTGATAACGCGCCATCGCGACAAGCCGCGCGGCGACGTCGTCATAGCCTGCTGAACGCTGTGCGTGACAAAACGTGACTCCGCTCGCTCGCAGATCCTCCATCACGACAATCGATTGCCAGCCAGAAGGATCGGTGCCCGCATAGAAGCACCGAGGCGTGTTCATATCGATGAATGGCAGTACGTCGCGATAGAAACGCATCTCGTTATGGTACATATCTTTCATCAACGGGCTGTGCTCTTCAAATCCCCCCTTGACGATCATCCGCGCCGGCAGACCGAGGTCGTCTCCCGTACCGTTGTACTCGAGCAGAACACGCACCTTCGTCGAGGTTCCCGACAAGACGTCCTCGCGTATCAAGCTGGTGACCTCGACACCTGGATAGCGAAACCGAAGCGCTGCGGTCAGCCACTTCGCGGAAATCCCATCGACCGTCACCGGCAGTCTCATGTCGCTTGCAACAATTAGCGCGGACAAGGTTTACCCCCAATTAGAATTTTTTAGTAGCTAACCCATCAAAACGAACACGTCGTGGTCGAGGGCGGCCATCGCGAAACGAGGTACGACCGCGCAGTTATTGACCTCGGCCTGCCATTCAACGGGATTCACCAACCAGAAGTAGAGCCCGTAAACGAGATGCCGTCGATACGCATCCCATGCTTCGTCGAAGGACGGCGGTGTCGCAACCCCATATGCGGCGAGCCGCTCGAGATAGTGCGTAAGCAGCGAGCGTTCCCATTTTGGACGATCGGCGATATCAAGTGCGGACACGAGAAAGTATGTGAAATCGTGCGCCCATGGTCCGCGCCGATACGATTGCCAATCGAGAAAACCCGGCGTGCCATCGCGCTCGAAATACAGATTTCCCAAGTGCACATCGCCGTGCAAAAACGTCATCGGGCCCAGCCGATCGAACGAACGCAGATTCAGCAGCGCTCGCTCCATCCAGTCACGGTCATGGAACTGCTTGGGAATCGCAGCCCCTCGCGGCAACTGGGTGTAGTGGGCGAATACATCTGCTTTTAGCTGCCCCCAGTGATAGGTGCCGGCCTCCCCTTCCGGCAAGGGGTCCTGTTCCGCCAGCCAGGCAAGCTTACCGCCTGCAGCGAGAGCGGGCGCACCCCAGTATTGCGCGTGCAATCGGGCTTGCGCGTCGAGGTTTGCGGCAGCCTGCGCGTACGACAACGTGCTCTGTACACGGCAGAACATCACGTCGCGTTCCGCAAGATCTTCCAGAATGACAATCGATTGCCCATTCGAATGATCGGTCGCCGAGAAGAATGCGCGAGGAACATGCACCGGCAATTCAGGCTGCACTTCCTCGAAAAAGCGCGCCTCGTACTCGTAGATATACGCATTCAGATGCCGATATTCGGGGACAAAGCCGCCCTTGACGATCAGAGATCGCGGCAAGCCGGCTTCATTTCCCCGCGCATTGTATTCGAGGTGAACGCGCAGCTTCGTTGCTGTTCCGTAGATGACATCCACCAGTTTCAGCGATGTGATCTCGACACCTTCGCAATAGGTCTGAAGTGCCTGCGTCAGCCATTTCTCAGTCACTTCGCTTACGTCCACCGGTAACGGCGACAGCTTGATGCGGTCTTCGCATTCCATTTGGTTTCCTGAATGTATTTATCTTGTAGCGGCCCGGCATGCGCGACCGCATACAGCATTGAAAACAGATCGCGCTGTCTAAGGCATTCGCGTAGTCATCTCGTTGGAGACCGGCAAGCCTTCCTCAGACTGGACATTCCCGAACATGTCGCCGCATCGTCGCGCACCGCGTCTATCGTTGACAACATGGGGAAAACCACACGACGAAAAACGTTGCGTTTTTTGAATGACGTGCATATAGTTGCCTTCAAACGCAGATACTTTTTTGGCAGAAATCCAGTGGACAATTCGTCAGAGCTTCAGTTTGAGGCCGCTTCGTCGGACCGCGAACTCCCGTCTGTAGAAGGCACGCATACCTATCGATCAGAGGAAAGTGTGGCCTACCGGATGAACCAGGTACGCATTTTGTTATGCAACGCGGTAGACGCGCAGCTCTCGGCGTATGGTCTATCCGCGTTCCAATGGGGTGTCTTGAAAGCACTGTTCGACGGCCGCGCCAGAACGCCGTCCGAGCTATATCGCATCCTGCTGTCCGACAGCGGAGCAATGACCCGCCAGCTCGATTTTCTTGAAAGACGTGGGTTTCTCCATCGCGTTCGCAATGAATTGGACAGACGTAGCGTTTACCTGGTGCTGACCGATACTGGACGCGTCGCGATTTGCGAAACCCTTCCTCTGATCGTCGAGATGCACGATCGGCAATTGCGCGGTTTCACTCAAGACGAAGTGAAAGCGCTGAAGCTGTTCATGGATCGCATGATTGTCAATCTAGGCTGATAAGGATTATTTCCACGCGCGCATTCACCCGGGCGCGAGCGTCGCACCCTTACCGAATCGAGAAGGATTACTTATGGATCATGTCGACACCGCCGCCCAGAATAGCCCGCCATCACTGCATGGCGGCACCCCCGCGCATCTGCTCGTGCCGCATGTTTATCGCGGCCGTACCGTTTCGGGCGAGGCTGTCACGCATATCTCGCGCGATCTTGGCAAGGGATTCCGCACGCCGGCTATAGAACTGGACGATCTTATCTGGTCTCGCATGCAGGCTGGGCCGGCGTTCGATTTACCGATTGCTCAGGTTATCGACTTTCTCGTGGAACTCGGTCCGCGGCTTCATCTGGATAAGAATCCGCTGATGCAGCAGGCGCTTGAATCAATGGTCGAAGTGAGCCCGCTCGGTCGCCGCATTCTGGAAAACTGCTATCGGGACATTCCGAACCTGTTCGCACGCAGCGTGATCGAAGATGAGTTGCGCATCAGCCTCGGCGACGCCAGTGTGATCGACGGCTGGATGCCGCGCATGTTGCGCGGACGCCCCAGCCGCCTGCGCGCGTTTCCGCCGCGCCTCGTTCACATACTCGCCGGAAATTCCCCGATGGTCGCCGCCATGACAGTGATGCGCGCCGCCCTGACCAAAGGTGTGCATCTGCTGAAACTGCCTTCCAACGACCTTTTTACCGCAACGGCCATTTTGCGCACGATGGCCGAAATCGACCTGGAGCATCCGCTGACGCAGTCGTTTTCGGCAGCTTATTGGCGCGGCGGAGACGAGAACGTCGAGTCAATCCTGTATCGCCCGCAATATTTCGACAAGCTCGTAGTGTGGGGCGGCGAAAGCGCCGTGCGCCACGCGATGCGTTACGCGGGTCCTGGCCTCGAACTGGTCGCTTTCGACCCGAAGGTGTCGATCTCGCTGATTGGCCGGGAAGCATTTGCTTCGGATGAACTGCTTAGAGAAGTTGCGCGCGCCGGCGCGGCCGATGTCCAGTCGTTCAATCAGGACGCGTGCAATGCGAGCCGTTATCAGTTCATTGAAGGCGACGAGGACGATGTCGACCGCTATTGTGAACACCTTGCGACAGCACTCGGCGAAGACTTCCGCTATGGCGACGGGCAAGGCCCTGTGGTGCCAGGCGACATCCGCGAGGCAGTCGACGTGCTACGCGAAATGGAGCCGATTTATCGCGTGTTCGGTGGTTATGACGGAAAGGGCCTTGTGATCCGGTCGGACGAGCTGGTCGACTTTCATCCCATCTGCAAGACGGTGAACGTCATCCCGGTGAAAAGCCTGCGCGATGCAACCCGCTTTGCAACCGTGGCCACCCAGACCGTTGGCATCTACCCTCCTCACCGCGTCGTCGAGGTTCGTGATGCGCTCGCGTGTGCCGGAGTCCAGCGCATGGTGACGCTTGGCGAATCAATTTCAGACGGCGTTGGCGGCTACCCGCATGACGGCATGTTCCCGATTCACCGCTTTATGAAGTGGATATCCGAAGAAGCGGGCACTGATAACGCGAAGGAGACAGCATGATGTCGGCGCTCGACACCCTCCTGCGACTGACCGATCATCCGGACCCCTTTCGCAACGCTCCCAACGATCTTCCGGCCGTCCAGTTGCAAGCCCTGCGCGATCGGTTCGCGCAGCGGCGTCAACAGATCCGCATTCTCGACAAGCGTGCAACGGATGCGGGCGTTAGCGAACTTTCAAGCCTCCACGACGCGGTGCCACTGCTGTTTGCGGACGCCGTCTACAAGAGCTATCCCGACTCCTTTATCGAACAGGGAAAGTGGGCGCGACTGACCGCTTGGCTGCAAACGATTACGGCGCAGAAGATCGAAGGACCAAACTACGCCAACGTGACGAACATGGACGACTGGATCAACGAACTGCGCCGACACGGCCATTACGTGATGAGTTCCAGTGGCACATCGGGAAAACAATCGTTCATCTATCAAAGCGGCGTCGACCGGGAACTCGCCTGGCGGCTGATGGACCAGGGCATTCGTTGGGCGGCAAGCGCCATGCGCGATCCATCGCGCCGCGTTCCGGTGTTCCTGCTGACGCCCTCCTCCGGTTCGTATACTGGCACCGAGCGAATGTCCAGGTTCGCGGAAACGATCGCCATTCCGGGCGACATCCACTACATGTCCGATGTGCCGCAAAGCGCGGAACAGACCACCCGTATGGCACGCATGCGTCGCGCTATTGCCGACGGTACCGCCATGCCCAGCGAGATCGCCAAATTCCAGATCGAAAGCCGCGCACGCGCCGAACTCGTGCAGGCCGACTTCCGGCGCTTCATCGATCTGCTGCTGGAACGGCGCCGCGAGCCGATGTTCATCATGGGGATGATGGGCATGCTGTACCAGATTGTGGCAACCGCGCGCGAACGGGGCATACCCGATGGCGACTTCCATCCGGACACGGTCATCAGCATCGGTGGCGGCAAAAAAGGGGCGAGTCTTCCCCACGACTTCCAGCAACAGTGTGCGCGCTTCTTCAATTTCAACGCGAGCAACTTCAATGACGGCTATGGCATGGGCGAGGTATCCGGATTCTGCCCATGGTTCCACGCAGCAAACGCGTGGGCTGTTCCGCCATGGCTTGTGCCGCTCGTACTCGACCCGACGGGCGAACAGTTGCTAAATCCACCCGATGGAAAAGGGGTCGTCGAGGGCCGCCTCGCGATTATCGATTTGCTGGCCGATGGACGCTGGGGTGGCGTAATCAGCGGCGACAAGGTCGTGATGGAGTTCGGGCACGGCATCGATGGTGTGCGCACACCGGTCATTCGCGATGTCGTGCGCTACAAGGACCTGGCGGGCGGCGACGACAAGCTATCGTGTGCCGGCACCATCGATGCCTATGTGCGCGGTGAGCTAGGCGACATGGTCGAAGCCGGCCCCGTCGCCTGATACTGATTTTTTAATTTCGTTAGAGAGAATTTTGATGACAGCCAAATCGACATCGGCCGCTGTCTGGCTAATCACGGGCGTGTCGTCCGGTCTCGGCCGGGCCCTCGCTGAAGCAGTGCTCGCGCGCGGTGACCAGGTCGTCGGCACCGTGCGCAACCCATCGCAGATTGCGGCGTTCGAACAGTTGTCTCCCGCCGGTCTGGCGTACGGGATGGTGCTCGACGTGACCGACGCGTCAGCCGTCCCGCAAGCAATCGAGCAGGCGCTTGCCCGCGCCGGGCGCATCGACGTGCTCGTCAATAACGCTGGATACGGTTTGTTCGGCGCGCTCGAAGAGGTGTCCGACGCCGAAGCCAGGCAACTGTTCGACACCAATTTCTTCGGCACCGTGAACACCATCCGGGCAGTGTTGCCGCACTTGCGCCAGCGCGGCTGCGGACACATCGTCAACCTGTCGTCGGTCGCAGGGTTGATCGGCATCACTGGCTGCAGCTTCTATTGCGCTTCCAAGCACGCAGTCGAGGGCTTGTCCGAGTCTCTTTCGCGAGAACTCAAGCCGTTCGGCGTACGCGTCACGCTGGTCGAACCCGGCGGTTTCCGTACGAATTTTGCAGGTAGCTCGCTGCGATGGAGCGAAGTCGCGGCACCCGCCTATGCGGAAACAGTCGGCAAAATGCGTGAGCAGATGACGCACTATCACGGCACACAGTCGGGCGATCCGACCAAGGCGGCTGCGGCGATCATCCAGGCGGTCTATGCCGACGAGCCGCCGTTGAGGTTGCCTCTTGGACCCGACGCGGTCGGCGTCGTGCGCAACAAACTTGCGGCGCTGCAGGAAAACCTCGACGCTTGGCTCGACGTCTCGACCGCCACGGATTTCGCCCAATAGCGCCACGTCACTTAGGAAACGCCATGTCTACCGTCGACCGCTTTTACGACCTTCTTGAACAGCATGTCGATCCGTTTCGCCACCACCCCGACAATCTGCGAGCGCTTCAACTGGCGGCCATGCGCGAGCGCTTTGCCGAGCGCCGGCAACAGATCAAGCTTCTGAACCGTCGAGCAGCCGACATGGGCATCGATGACGTCCGCACTGAGGCGGATATGGTCCCGCTGCTGTTCGCGCACCAGATTTACAAGAGCTACCCGGAGCAGTTCGTTGAGAGCGGCCGATGGAAACACTTGAATACGTGGCTGCAAACACTGACGAGCCGCCCCGTGGTCGACGTCGATGTGGATGGCGTCGACAACGTCGATAGCTGGATGGAACGTCTGCGCGGCGCCGGCCACTATGTGTTCAGCTCTAGCGGCACCTCCGGCAAATGCAGTTTTATCAGCCAGACCCGCGCGGACATGGACCGCGTGACGGCGACGTGCGTGAAGCTTGGCTTGTACGGCAACAAGCTGATCGAGCGGGACTTTGGCAAGCGTCCGGTGTTTCTGATGATGCCGCCAAGTGGTGCTCATCGTCATATCGGTCCAGTCCTGAGCGCGGCTACACAACTCGGCAGTGAAAGTACGTTGATGTTTGACGATCCGGTGCTGGCATCCTCGACGATCGAGATGGGCCGCATGCGTCGCGCGCTCGCAGATGGCAGCGCGAAGCCGAGTGCGATCGCGGCGTTTCAGGAGCAGGCTGCACAGCGTCAGCGACACACAGGCGCGATGATCGACCGCTTTCTGGACAAACTGCTCGCTCACCGCGATGCACCTGTGCTTGTGCAGGGCAACTGGTCGCTGCACTGGACGCTGGTCGATTTCGCGCGCCGGCGTGGCGTTGCGCACGGCATCTGTCATCCGGAAACGGTCATCACCACAGGCGGCGGATTGAAAGGCACACAAGCGCCTGCGGATTTCCGCCAGCAGATCATCGACTTTTACGGCATCAAGTCGGAGAACGTCCAGAACAGCTATGGCATGTCGGAAATGATCGGCACCGGCCCATGGTCGGACGTGGCGCAAGGCTTCGCGATCTGTCCGTGGATCGTTCCGTTCGTGCTCGATAAGGCAGGCGAAAAATTACTCAATCCCGCCGATGGAACTGGAGTTGTCGAAGGCCGCTTTGCGTTCTTCGATCTGCTTGCCGAAGGGTACTGGGGCGGATTCATCACGGGCGACAAGGTGACAGTCGACTTCTCCCCCCAAGGCGACACAGACGGTTTGCGAGGACCGCTCATCAGGCAGGTCGGCCGTTACGCGGATCTCGAAGAAGGTGAGGACAAACTTTCGTGTGCCGGCACGATGGAATCATACGTTCGCGGCATGATCGAGGTCTGACGGTTCAGCCAGTGCAAATTCACTCACCTATCTCAGCACCGGCCGCGCCACGATCAATGCACAACCCTTCGGTAGACGCGATACCAGCAGACACCGTGAACGTTGAAAAAGGACCCGTAAAGAATCGTCGCATTATCACGGTGTCGATCATGCTGGCCACGCTGCTGCAAACGCTCGACAGCACGATTGCCAACGTCGCCCTGCCGCACATGCAGGGTGCACTGGCGGCGTCGCAGGACGAGATCGTCTGGGTTCTTACGTCGTACATTGTCGCGGCGGCGATCGCCACGCCGCTCACCGGCTGGTTCACCGACCGCCTTGGTTTGAAGCATCTGCTCGTCGTTTCCATTGCCGGGTTCACGATCGCCTCAGGACTGTGCGGCATCTCCGCTTCACTTCAGCAGATCGTCCTGTCACGCGTGCTGCAAGGCGTGTTTGGGGCTGCGCTGGTGCCCCTCGCGCAATCGATCCTGCTCGATATCAATCCACGCGAAAAGCAGGGTCAGGCGATGTCTGTGTGGGGCATGGGCGTAATGATCGGCCCAATCATCGGCCCGACTCTCGGCGGATGGCTCACGGACAGCTATAACTGGCGCTGGGTATTCTTCATCAACCTGCCCGTTGGCTTACTCGCTCTAGCCGGCATCCTGGTCTCGCTCCCGGCTCGCGATGATCGCCAGAAGCGCAGCTTCGATTTCGTCGGTTTCATCACGCTGGGGGTGGCGATTGGCGCTTTCCAGGCAATGCTCGATCGCGGCGGTCAGCTCGACTGGTTCGGCTCGCTGGAAATTCGCATCGAAGCCCTGATTGCAGCGATCGCATTTGCGTTTTTCATCGTGCACACTGCAACCGCTGGTCCGCGATCGTTCTTTCGCTACCAATTGCTGTGGGATCGCAACTTTGCCACCGGCATCGGCTTCATCTTCGTAATCGGTGCGGTGCTCTACGCCACCCGTGCGCTGATTCCGCCCATGCTGCAAAATCTCATGAACTATCCTGTCGCGACGACCGGTCTCGTCACCGCGCCAGGCGGTTTCGGTACGATGATCGCGATGCTCATCGCCGGACGCCTCGTCGGCAAAGTCGATCTGCGGCTTTCATTGCTATGTGGCTTCGCCGTATCCGCGTTTTCGCTATGGCAGATGACGCAATACACCATCGTGCTGGCACGCTCCGATATTGTCTGGCCCGGGCTGATTCAAGGCTTCGGTTTGGGTTTGGTGTTTGTGCCGCTGAGTGCGGCATCGTTCTCGACATTGGCGCCGCAACTCCGTGCTGACGGCACGGCAATTTACAGCCTGATGCGCAACCTCGGCAGCAGCATCGGCATCTCCCTTGTGCAGTCGGTCGTGACTCGCAATACTCAAGTTTCTCATGCTGCACTTGCGGAACAAGTGACGGCATTTAATCCGGTGCTGCGGCAACAGTTCGACGTTTCTTCCCAAGCCTCGATGGCGACGCTTGATGCAATCATCACGCAACAGGCTTCGATGATCGCGCACATCGATGCGTTCAAGCTGATGCTATGGGCCACGCTGGCTGTCATTCCGCTGCTTGTCCTGATTCGCCCGACGCACCGTCGCATTTCCGGGGAGATGCCGCACGTCGCGCTCGAATAGCCTTAGGTCGGCCCTACTGGCGAACTGGCAGGGAGGTGAGTACACTTTCACTTTCTCCCTGGTCGCTAGCTGCCCATGGCTAAATCTCCGGCACTCCACGCTGCACCCGCACCTTCAGTCGACGCCGCGACTGCTACAGCCACTCCACGGGCTGCAGGCCGGCCTACCCAGGACGCCGCCGCCGAACTGCGCGAAAGACTGCTGAGCGCAGCGACGCAGATTTTTCGCGCAGAAGGATTTGGTGCAGCCAGAGTGGAAGAAATAGCCGCTCGGGCGGGAATCAGCAAAACAACGGTCTACCGGCAATTCGGCACGAAAGAGGATCTGTTTCGCGCCGCGATCTCGCATGGTATGGAGGATTTACGCGGCAGGATCGAGCAGTTGCTGAAACCGTCTCGTGAGTTCGAGAAGACGTTGTCGCTCCTTTTGCGCACATTGACTGAGCATATGGCGACCACGGACACGATTGAAATCACTCGTGTCGTAGTCGGAGAATCGAATCGCTTTCCGGACGTGGCGAATGGGTTCGTTCGATACGTGAACGAGATGCTCGAACCGGTCGCGGACTTCCTCGCCTGCGCCGCCCGCTGTGGCACGATCAGCGTCCAGGACGCACCCGCTGCTGCCCGTGACCTGCTTACGCTAGTGGCCGGCAGCACGGAAGTGTTGATGGGCATTCCGACTACGCGCGCACACCGCGAGCAGCGCGCCGCACACATCCAGCGGCTGCTGCTGTCTGCCTGGAGGTACACAGGGCCCGGCGAGGCCCACCAGCCACGGGCCTAGAGACTGAAGCCGCTCTACCCATCCATCTGCTCCATTACCTGGAATTGTGCTGAGGCCTGAGCGATACGCTGACCGTTCGCCCAGATCAGACAGTCTGAAAAGACCACGCGCTTACCGGACCGAAGCACATCCACATGCGCTTCGACCCAGTCGCCGGGCTGAGCGCCACCCAAAAAATTGACCGTCAGATTGGTCGTCAACACCTTGAGTGGGGGTTGGCGCGAATATTTGCTCGCCCATGTGATGGCGGTGTCCGCCAACATGCAGACCATCCCGCCATGCATCATCTGCCCAAGGTTGCGATGTTTCTCGCGCATGCGCATCCCGACGACGTGCCCACGCTCGCTTTTCTTGTACCAGATCGCGCCGACGAGTTCATGGAACGGGCCGAACATCGGCATCAGTTGGAACCCCTCGGGAATCTGATCGTCGTCATCCTGCTCAAGTTGGGCAACCGCAGTGACGTGGGTTTGCATTGATATAGTCCTCTATATGCGTCGTCTTTTCATGTCTTGTGCATGGCACGAGACGCTGTTTCACCATAAAAATGTAGCGTATCATTATCCGCATGCAAGTCAACTATACGCACGGAGACAAAGGTGATCACAGCACCACTATTTGCGCCACTGTCGGTCCGCGGAATCACGCTGGCAAATCGCGTCGTCATGTCACCGATGACACGCGGCTTTTCTCCTGACGGACTGCCAGGGCCCGATGTCGCTTCGTACTATCAGAGGCGCGCTGAGGGCGAGACGGGACTCATCATTACTGAAGGTGTCGGGATCGATCATCCGTCGGCGCTTGGCGAAGCCGGACTCGGCGAGAATTCAATTCCCACGCTGACGGGGCCCGAATCGGTCGACGCATGGCGGCTTGTGACCGATGCGGTTCACGCGTGCGGCGGTGTGATTTTTCCCCAACTGTGGCACATGGGTCCGATGAAAGAAGCTCATACCGGCCCCGTCCCCTCTGCTGCCCCAATGCGGCCGTCCGGCCTATGGGGACCACGGGGAGGCCTGACGTCACTCGACGCTGGCTATCTCGATCGAGTGCAGCCCGCCACCCGCCCAATGACTGATGAGGAGATCGCCGACGTCATTGCCGCCTATCGCCGAAGCGCGTCGTATGCAAAAACCGCCGGATTCGACGGAATTGCCCTTCATGGCGGTCACGGTTACCTGATCGATTCGTTCCTGTGGAGCGAGACCAATAGACGCGCAGATGCGTGGGGTAAGGACCTGGTCGCGAGGAGCCGCTTCGCTGCAGAGGTCGTCCGCGAAATCCGCGCGGAGCTCGGCGAAACAATGCCTATAAGTTTCCGCTTTTCACAGTGGAAACAGCAGGATTTCAAGGCACGTCTCGCTAGCACGCCCGAAGAACTCGAACGGATTCTCACGCCGCTCGCCGAGGCCGGCGTCGATATTTTCGAAGCGAGCACACGGTATTTCAATCGCGCAGAGTTCGAAGGCTCTGATATGAATCTTGCCGGCTGGGCAAAGAAGGTGACTGGCAAGCTCTCGATGACCGTAGGCGGCATTGGGATCAATAAGGGCTACTATGACTCCATGGCCGGCGCGGAAACGGTAGCGCAGCCCGACCTTACGCCATTGCTCGATCGCTTCATGCGCAACGAGTTCGATCTGGTCGGCGTGGGGCGGTCATTGCTGCACGATGCTAACTGGGCCCGTCGCGCACGTCTGGGCGAACCCTTCCTCGGGTTCAGCACGGATTCACTGGGCCACCTGACCTGATCCGAGCAGTGCTCTCTCCGACGCGAATCTGCCGGCGTCCAGAAGACTCCGGCAGTGCGCCTGGTTGACTGCCTGTCTCGCGAGGCCGCAGCCCGTCGAATGTGTCGGGGTAGTCACTGGCGGATGACGATAGAACGCGCCTTTGCTGCAACGACAAGACATGCCATAGTAAAGGCGGTTCAGCGGCGACTCACTTACAAACGCCCGGTAACCGGAATCGATGCGCCAGTCACAGCGGATGCGTCAGGTGATGTGAGGAAGAGAATGACGGCTGCGATATCGGCCGGCTGCACCCAGCGCGAGAAATCCGCATCGGGCATGTCCTTACGATTTTGCGGCGTATCGATGACACCCGGAAGGACTGCATTGACAGTCATACCGCGATCCTTGACTTCGTCGGCGAGTGCCTCGGTGAAGCGCAGCACGCCGGCCTTCGACGCCGCATAGGCACCCGTGCCCGTGCCGGCCCGCAGTGCAGCGCCGGCACCAATATTGACGATGCGTGCGCCTTGCGCTCCATTCGCGAAATGCTCTAAAGCCGCTCTGGACGCGGTCACAGACGTACGCACATTCATCTGATACATCACATCCCATGTCTCCAGGTTGCTATCCGCCAATGTTTCCCAGCGAAAACCGCCGGCCACGTTGATCAATGCGTTCAAAGGTCCGACACGCTCGACCACCGACAACATGGCCTTTTGCGCACTGCCCAGATCGGTCAGATCGACATCGCCGAGCAGCCATTGCCCGTCCTGGGTGAATGCGTCAGGCGCCGGCGCCCGATCCAGCAGGGCGACACTCCAGCCGTTGGCTGCAAATGCGTTGCCGACGGCCCGACCGAGCGTTCCGAACCCTCCACTAACCACAACTACGCGTTGCATCTAAGCACTCCTCTTTCAACAGGCTGTGCGCGACAGCCGGGCGAACACGACTTAGCGGCCCTTGAATACCGGATCACGCTTTTCGCGAAACGCGTTCACCGCTTCCTGGTGGTCTTCGGTCTGATTCGACAAGGCCTCGTATGCGATCGACGCGTCGAGTATCGAATGTGCAAGCTGTTTCAGACCGATATTGATCGATGTCTTAGTCCACTGAATGGCTTGCGACGCACCCGTCGCCAGGCGCTTCGCCATTGCATCGACGACCGCGTCGAGCTCGTCTGCGGGAACGGCACGATTGATCAATCCGAGACGAGCCGCCTCTTCAGCTCCGAGCAGATCGCCGGTCAGCAGGTACTCCTTGGCCTTCGCGTAGCCGATCAGTTGCGGCCAGATTACAGCGCCGCCGTCTCCGGCAACGAAACCGACCTTCACATGCGGATCGCCGATTTTCGCGTGGTTCGCTGCATAACTCAGATCAGCGAACAGCGCGATGGTCGCCCCGAGTCCAACTGCATGGCCATTGATCTTCGCGATCACCGGTTTCGGGCAGTCGAGCATCGAAAAGATGATTTTCTTGGCGCGCTGCATGCCGGCGAGAAACAACGACTGATCGTCAATGACTTGCTGCATGTGTTCGATATCGCCGCCCGCACTGAATGCGCGGCCCGCGCCGGTGAGCACGACCACCCGCGTTTGCGGATCGTCCGCAACATCCCCGAAGAGCCGCGACATTTCGATATCCATCTGTTCGTCGAAGGCGTTCAAAGTGTCGGGCCGGTTGAGCGTGACGGTGAGAATCCCACCATCGCGCTCGAGCAGCAACGCCTGATAATCCAGTAAGTTCATGGCTAGCCTGTCCAGAGTGACGTGCACGCGCGGGATGTCGCAAGCTCACCCGCTGTCGCGTCTGTCGTTACGGGTCGAACAAAAAACCGCTCGAGGCGCGTCTGATACGCGCCTCTTCACTACTGAAACATCCGGACGGTTAGGCCCGGGCCGGGATGAACCGGCGTCCGTTGTCATACATGATTTTTTGAGTGTCCGTTGCGGACAACGGCTCGCAAGCCTCACGCGCGAAATCCTTCGGTTCGGGCACGCCTTCTGCATGCGGATAGTCGGAACCCATCAGCAGATAGTCCGCCGACCCCGTTTGCGCGACGATCTGCGCAAGATCATCTTCCGGATACGCTACCACGAAGACGTTCTCCTTGAATATCTGGCTCGGCCGGCTCTTCAGTTGACCGCAAGGCCAGTAACCGTTTTTCGACATTCCGCGGCATTTGTCCATCTTCACCAGCATCGACGGCACCCATTCAGCGCCATTTTCCGCACTGCACAGCTTTACGTTAGGAAAGCGCTCGAAGAAATTGTAGAAGATGAACGACGACAGCGTTTCCACTACAGGGCGCTCACCATAACCGTGCATCCACACGAATGCAGTCTGGCGCTGACGCGATTGCTGCACCGGCTCGCCCCACACAGCCATGTGGTCCTTCATGTAAATCGCTTCGGAAACGTGGAACGTGACGCGCACGCCTGCTTCGTTAAGAATCGCCCAGTACGGATCAAAATAGGGATCGGCGGGTGCGCGTCCGCCGAACGGCCCCATCGGCATCAGGATCACGCGCACGCCGTTCGCCACGAGCCATTTCGCCTCGGCAACAGCCGCGTCGAGATCGTCGAGCGTGACGATCGGGGTGCTGTAGATGCGCTCTTTATAGCTGAAGCCCCAATCGTCGAGCATCCAGCGGTTGTATGCGTGCAAGACGGCATTGGCTGCCACCGGTTCGCTCAGGTACGAGATGCATGCAACCATTTCTCCGACATACATCGTGCAGGCCTCAACGCCGAACTCATCCATCTTTTGCAGACGCGCGTCGCGATTGAACATGTCGGGCGTGGGCTGAACCCGCATTTCAACGTTATCCTTACCGTCCTTCATGGCTCGCAGCCATTCGTGGAGCTTCCCCGGAGGCGGTACAAGTCCTTCGGCCGAAGTGTAGCCTTCGCTGATCTCGACCTTGCGATCGCCGACGTACATGCAGCGATTGCCTTCGGGGGTAACACGGCTTGTGAATCCCCATTCTTTCTTGAATTTTTCCGGCAGATAGCGGCTGAACGCATCCTCCACTTCATAGAAGTGTGTATCGGCGTCGTAGATCTTTCCTTGATAAGTCTGCATGAAGAAGTCTCCTGTTTATGGAACGAGCGATGAGAGCCGCGCCGTTGAATGAAGTATCGGCGCACGCAATCGACACACAAACCTCCATATCGAAACGAGAAATCGTGATACCGGATCGATATCGGCAAAAAACAATCCGTAGCAGCGCAAAGGCGGCTCGACCATCCGCCGCAATAACAATTATACGCACACCGTTCAACTATGAGATGATACGTGAAACTCGATCGCAGGGAGACGCCTTATGCACGCCGATACAACGCCGCAATCGTTCCCGCGCGCGCCCCTTACCGAGGGCACGCGGCGCCGGTTCATGGTTGCAGTGCTGATGTCGGCAGTCGCGGCATCGTCCGGCATCACGGTGATCTACACGATGCTCGTCACTCTCTACAGGGTTTTTCCCGGGTCGGCCTCGGTGGGCTGGACCGTCACAGCCTACTGGCTCGGCGCGGCGGTCTTCGCGGCGATCTGTGGGCGGCTTGGCGACCTGCTCGGCTACCGGCGCGTTCTGCTCATCGTGCTGGTTGTCGCGGCCGCAGGGGGCTTGGTGGCGGCGTGCGCGCAAAAAAGCATCGCCGTGTTGATCGCGGGCTGCGTCATGCAGTCGATCGCATCCGGCATCACGCCGCTTTCTATGGGACTCGTCCGAGAAAACCTGCCTTCCCGACAAATACCGTCTGCCGTTGGGTTGATCAGCGCGGCAGGTATGGTGTCGGCCGGATTGGTCTATATTTGTGCCGGCATTGTGGTCGATCACTACTCGTGGCAGGGTGGCTTCTGGCTCAAAGTGGCTTTGTGTGCGATCACGATCGCAGCGGTACGTCTATGGGTGCCAGAATCGTCGCGCAGGGTCAGCGAAAGAATCAATTTCGTGCGAGGCCTTGCCTTCGCACCGGCGTTATGCGCGATTCTGTTCGCCGTTCAGCAGGTCCACGTATGGGGAATCATGGATCCGCGTATCTGGGGCATCCTGATAGCAAGCCTGGTGGTGCTGTGGCTTTGGGCGAGAGACCAGCGCAGGGTGACGAATCCACTTATCAATATCCGCATTTTGGCGAAACGCCAGGTGATTCTCGCAAACGTCTGCATGATGTGCATCGCCATCGGAGCGATGCAACTGGGTCAAGTCTTCTCCATGCTATTACAGCAACCAGCCTGGACGCATGCTGGCTTCGGGCTGACCGCAACCCAGGCGGGACTACTGATGTTCACCATCAACTCTGGCGCGATGATTGCCAGCCCGTGGAGTGGACGCATCGCCGCTCACCACGAAGCCCGTCGTGCTGCATTGATCGGCATGACCATGCTAGTGATTACCTGGACCAGCCTGATCCTGCTTCGCAGCAATCTATTGCTGTTCGTTCCCGGCGCAATGCTGTGCTCGTTTGGCCTGGCCTTCGCGCACACCGCTGTCTACAACCTGATTATTGAAGCAGCTCCAGCCGAACAGACCGGCGAGGCGACTGGTCTGCTCTACGTATTCTTTTCGTGTTTTTTCGCGGTCGGTGCCCAAGCTGTATTCACGCTGCTGCAGGGCGCATCCGTGAACGAAGGCGGTGCGTCGTTTCCAACTGCGCAAAGCTACGTTGCAGTGTTTGGGTACGTCGCAGGCAGTGCGCTGGCGGGACTCGCCATTGCTTACGTGTTGCCGCGCCGTCGCGGACCGGGCCGTCGGTCCCGCGCCCTTGACGGCGCAGGGGTGAGTGGCCCGGCACGCGTTCGGTAAATGCTTGACTGAAATTGGCGGCCGCAACAGGAATCCGCCAAAGACGTCTCGCGCGAGCCTGGTTACTCGTCCTCGTTCGCTCCGCTCAATGCCGAGGCGCGTTGCGCAACGGCGAGCATATGTTCCTCCAGGCTCTTTCGTTGCCGGTCGAACCGCTCCAGAGGCGCGCCGACCGCCATTGCCGCAATCACATTGCCGTTGGGTCCAAAAATCGGTGCCGACAACCCTGCCGAGTCAGGCAGCAGTTCGCCGCGGCTGACCGACAATCCCGTCTCAACGATGCTTTGCAGCTCCTCGCGCAAAACCTTCTTGTTGACTGTCGTTTGTTCCGTGTGCCGCTCGAGCTTGACCGTCCGAAGATACTCGGCAAGGAACTCCTCGGACTGGTAGGCCAGCAGAACGCGCCCGGCGGCCGTGCAATACAGCGGGCGACGCATCCCGACGATCATCGAATACCGAACAGACTGTGCACTTTCAATGACATCGACATACGTTATGACCTTTTGCTCCGCATCGAGCACGCCGATATAGACCGTTTCCTGAGTGCGCTCCGACAACTCGACAAGAAACGGACGCAGCATTTTCGAAAAATTCCATACCGCCATCACGTTCGCGGAAAGCCGGAAAATGGACGGTCCCAGCCGGTAACGGCCCACGTCGTGCATCAGAAACCCCTCGGCGACAAGAGGGCGCAGCAAGTTCAGCAAGCTGCTTTTCGGCGACTCCAACGCAACGTTCAGTTCAGCCAGCGACATCCCGTCTGGCGCTTTCGCTAGTACGTCGAACAGTCCAAGCAGGCGAGTCAGCGAACGCGGTCCGGTGACATCTCTGTCTGCTGGCGCCAGGATTTCTTTCGACATATCACTCCCCTTCCATTTAATTTGAGTCCATTATAAATGAACCATTCACATAGTCTCACGTCGGACGCCGGTTTAGCACAGTTTATTCTTCCACGATCCGAAATAATTTTGGCAAGCCTTGTCTCTACTTATTATATAATTGAACGACGTTCACAAACATGTTTTACCAATGCTGCGACTGGTTAGCCGGGTCGATCCGCACCGTGAGCGCATTTTCAATCGATACGAGACCAAGGAGTTCGTTCATGAGTGGAATACAGGACCGGGTTGCCATCGTAACGGGCGGCGGACAAGGGTTAGGGCTCGGCATAGCGCGTGCGTTGGCAATGGACAGCACGAACCTTGTTCTGACCGGGCGCACCGAAACGAAGCTTCGAGACGCGCAAAGCACACTGGAGGCACTTGGCGTGGGGGTGCTCGTGGTGCCTGGCGATACGCGCAGACGCGCTGACGCAGAAAATACAGTCGCCCTTGCCATCAAGCATTTCGGGCGTATCGACGCGCTTGTCAATAATGCGCAAAGCAGCACTCCGGGCGTGCCTCTGGAAGAAGTCACCGATGAAAACTGGCGCGAGACGCTCGAATCCGGCCTTTATGGCACGCTGTACTTCATGCAGGCTGTCTTGCCACACATGAAGCAGCAGCGAAGTGGCAGGATCGTCAACTTCGCGTCGCGCACGGGTATCGAAGGCACGCAGGGGTTTGCGCCATACGCCGCGGCCAAAGAAGGCATTCGCGGCTTGTCGCGGGTCGCTGCCCGCGAATGGGGCGTTCATGGCATCACGATCAACGTGGTGTGCCCCGCCGCGCTGACCCCCGCTGCGAGTGCATATCTGGAGGCGAACCCCACTGAGTGCGCGCGCTATCTGTCGGAGATTGCAGTGGGTCGTTTCGGCGATCCCGAGAAAGATATTGGACGTGTAGTTGCATTTCTATGCAGCGAGAGTGCCGGTTATGTCACGGGTCAGACCATCAATGTCGATGGCGGGCAGTCGATGCTTTAGATGCGCTGCAAGCTGTCTTGCCACACATGAAGCAGCGGCAAAGTGCAAGGATCGTTGATTTTGCGTGGCGCATCGGTATCGAAGGCACGCAGGGGTTTGCGCCATAGCTGCGGCCAAGAAGGCATTCGCGGCTTGTCCCAGGCCGCTGCCGTGAATGAGCGCACAATCAGGACACCGCGTTCTCCTCCATCGAACTTCGCGAGAGTGCGATGAGTTTGGCCCTGACTTCCCGCAAGAAGTCAGGGCCATTTTTTGAGCTGCTCAGAGCCGCCACCAGCGCTTGATGGCAGCGTCAGGCATTGGGCTTAAATGATCTTGCGCTCACGCAATGTGCCGATATCCGCAGGCGACATCTCCAACAGCTCGCTCAGCACGGAATCGGTATGCTGGCCGAGCGTAGGAGGAGCGGTATAAGAATCAATCGGCGTACCTGACATCTTCACCGGATTAGCGACCATCCTCACCGCGTCGTCCGACAGCGGATGCGTGGCTTCCACGCACATGCCTCGCGCCTGAACGTGCGGATCGGCGAAGACCTGCTGCAGGTTGTTGATTGGGCCTGCCGGGACGCCTGCGGCGTCCAGCGCAACCAGCAACTCGTCGCTCTGCCACTGCGCGATCAGCGGCTCGAATACCTCTCCGAGTGCCCGGCGGTTCCTCACCCGTAGCGCGATTTCGCCAAAACGCGCATCTGTAGCGAGTTCCGGACGACCCAACACCTGGCATAGCCGCGCATACTGTTCGTTATTGCCGGCGACAATCATGATGTCGCGGTCCGCGCATCGAAACATGCGTGAGGGCATGCCGCCGTTACCTTCAGTTCCGCGCCGGATCGGGATTTCGCCGGATACCAGATACTGGCTGGCATAGTGCGAGGTCGCGGCGATCATCGAATCCAGCAAGGAGAGGTCGATGTATTGCCCTTCTCCACTTGGCGCGCCACCGGCGTCGCGCCGATAGAGCGCCGCCACAATCGCTGACGCTGCGTATTGCCCGCAAATGATATCCGCGAGACTTGGGCCCGTCTTCATCGGGCCACCACCCGGCACGTCGTCGCCATTACCCGTGATGCTCATCAGGCCGCCCATTGCCTGGAAAATCGAATCGTAGCCCGGACGCGGGCTGTAGGGCCCCGTCTGGCCAAAGCCCGTGATCGAACAGTAGACGAGGCGCGGATTGACAGGCTTGAGACTCTCATAATCGAGGCCATATCGTTTCAGGTCCCCAACCTTGTAGTTCTCCAGTAGCACATCGCATTTTGCCGCAAGCGACCGGATCAGCGCCTGCCCTTCGGGCGTCGCAATGTCGCAGGTGATGGACTTCTTACCTCGGTTCGCGCTGATAAAGAAAGTCGATTCACGCGTGTCGTTACCGTCGCGGTCCTTCAGGAACGGAGGACCGAACTGGCGTGAGTCATCGCCCTTGCCCGGTCGTTCGACCTTGATCACATCTGCTCCCAAGTCCGCCAGCATCTGCGCGCCCCATGGCCCTGCGAGGATGCGGCTCAGATCGAGCACGCGAATCCCCGACAACGCACCTTGCTTCATATCGAATCGTTCCATTGAATTCATTCCAAACGCGACGCCGGGAGTAGCTACCTATAGAACTCGTGGCGCATGAAAGCCCGGTCCATCGCGCGCCATGTATCGCGCAGGTCGTTTCGCTAGCACCCGCTGAATTTGGCAGCGCGCTTTTCGACAAACGACTGGACACCCTCTTTAGCATCCTGCGTGTTGTAAAGAAATTGCTGGGTCACCTGGATCGTGGAATAGGCGTCTTGCCAGCCCGAGCCTAGCGATAGCCGAGCATTTGCCATGGTCGCCTGCACGGCCAACGGTGCCTGCGCGGCAATGCGTTCCGCGATCTCCAGCGCCTGCTTAAATTCTTCGCCCGCCGGCACCACTTCCTGAACGAAGTTCATACGATAAGCTTCCTGTGCCGTAAATTCGTCACCCGTAAGCAGGATTTTCATCGCGTTGCCCCACCCCGCGCGATCCACCATCCGTATCGTCGCGCCGCAGCCAGCCATGATGCCGCGCTTGACTTCGAGCTGCGAAAAGCGGCAGTTGTCTGCTGCCACGGCCACTTCAGATGCTAGCATCAGCTCAACGGCCACCGTGAAGCAGATTCCCTTCAGCGCAATCACGACGGGCTTCTTGCGCAGTGGTTCGCGCAGATTGAACGGGTCGACTTCGCCGATGGGAAGTAGCGGTTTACCCTCGCGGCGTAGCGGCGCGATCTTCGGCATATCGAGGCCGGCAGTGAAATGATCGCCCTCGGCATAGACCAGTCCACAGAAAATGTCGGGACTCGTCTCGAGAAGCGTGTACGCCTTGGCCAGTTCCTCGAACATCTTGGGGGTAAAGCCATTGCGCTTTTCCGGACGGTCAATGCCGATCAACAGAACATGGCCGCGCTGCTCCACGCGAATTTGCCCGTCTTCATGGCGTGTGGTCATTCTGTGCCTCCTTGCGTCTTTTGATGGAGCGCCGACCCGAAGCTCAATTGACAAAGCCTCGCCGCGCATTCACAATTATAAACACCGTTCAATTTACGGACAAGCCTGATTCACCTCGGCGCCGACAGTTCGGTACGGCGATGCAGCCGCACAAGCTGGTGCGCAAAGCCACCGCGCCGTGGCCCGGCAGTCACCGGACGGCGTATGTGTTCGTTTGTATTCGTGCAAGGAAGACTTATGGGCTACGAAACTATCATCGTCGAAACGCGCGGCGCAGTCGGCTTCATCACGCTTAACCGACCGCAGGCGTACAACGCGCTGAACAACCTCCTGATGGACGAATTGACCACCGCACTCGATGGATTCGAAGCTGACGAAGCGATCGGTGCGATCGTGCTGACCGGCAACGAGAAGGCGTTTGCCGCGGGCGCCGATATCAAGATGATGAGCGACTGGACTTACATGGACGTATTCAAAAGACAGTTCATCACGTCCAACTGGGAGCGCACTGCGCGCTGCCGGAAGCCGGTTATCGCCGCGGTGGCCGGCCTCGCATTAGGCGGCGGTTGCGAATTGGCCATGATGTGCGACTTCATTCTCGCTGCCGACAATGCCCGCTTCGCGTTGCCGGAAATTACGCTAGCGACCATTCCGGGCGCAGGCGGAACACAACGTCTCACCCGCGCACTCGGTAAATCGAAGGCCATGGAGATGATACTGACGGGCCGCAAGATGGACGCCATCGAAGCCGAACGCTGTGGCCTCGTCAGTCGCGTTGTGCCTCTCGACGAGTTGCTCGACGAAGCGTTGAAAACGGCGGAAACGATCAGCCGATTTTCGCAACCCGTGGTTGCGATGGCGAAGGAATGCGTCAATCGCGCGTATGAATCGAGTCTCGCCGAAGGCATCCTGTTCGAACGACGCATGGCATATGCAACCTTCGCAACCGAAGACCGCAAGGAAGGCATGGCCGCATTCGCGGAAAAACGCAAGCCTGTGTTCACCCATCGCTGAAAACTATGCGCGTGTTTGAAAGTGCCCTTGCGCGGGTCGGCTGAGGCTCATGCTTCGATCGATTCGTTCTTAACCAGTCATTCGCCAACCCGGCTCGCCGCCATGAACTCTCAGAAAAATCGTATCACCGAATTGCTTGGCATCGATTACCCGATCATCCAGGGTGGCATGCGTTGGGTAGCTCGTGCGGAACTCGCGGCGGCGGTCGGCAATGCCGGCGGGCTCGGCTTCATTTCCGCCCACACGCATGCGAACGCGGATGCACTGGCTCGAGAAATCGACCAGGTGCGAGCACTCAGCGACAAGCCGTTCGGCGTGAATCTGACCGTGCTCGGCAGCAACGCCGGGCTCGACTACGACGGCTATGTGCGCACGATCGTCGAGCGAGGTGTGTCAGTCGTCGAAACCGCTGGCAGTAACCCCGCGAAGTACATCGCCATGTTCAAGGCTAGCGGTGTCAAGGTGATCCACAAGTGCGTCACCGTGCGGCACGCACTGAAAGCCGAGTCGCTCGGCGCGGACGCGGTCAGTATCGACGGCTTCGAATGTGCGGGGCATCCAGGGGAAGATGATATTCCCGGACTGATCCTGATCCCCGCCGCTGCCGACAAGTTGAAGATTCCCTTGCTCGCGTCGGGTGGATTCGCCGACGGCCGAGGTCTGATGGCTGCGCTCGCGCTCGGCGCGGACGGCATCAACATGGGCACACGCTTTATGCTCACGCAGGAATCGCATGTCCACGCGGCAATCAAGCAGCGCCTGCTGGAAGCGACCGAGCGCGACACCTTGCTGGTCGGACGCACGCTCGGCGACTCGAGCCGCGTGATAAAAAACAGCGTCAGCCTCGCTGCGGTTGAACTGGAGCGGGCCGGTGGTATCACTCACGCCGATCTGTATGCACTGACCGGTGCGAACCGTTGGATGGATGCCTTTGCAAGCGGCGACATCGAAGGCGGCGCGTTTCCGGCCGGGATGGTGACTGGCCTGATCCACGATTTGCCGACCTGTGCCGAACTGATCGCGAGAATCATGCGGCAGGCGGCTGACATCGCGCAGCGTAACTTCCCCTTCGAGGTGCCTGCAGCATGAAGCTTGCCGGGGTTCGCGTCGTCGATCTCTCGCAATTCATGCCCGGGCCCATGCTCGCATCAAACCTTGCCGATCATGGCGCCGACGTTATCAAGATAGAACCGCTGAATGGAGATGCGGCGCGCGGTTCGTTAGAGTCGGACAGCGAGTTTTTTGTCGCGCTCAATCGCGGCAAGCGGAGCATCGCGCTGGATCTGAAACATGCCGACGGACTCGCTATCGCGCTGAAACTGATCGACAAGGCCGACATCGTGATCGAATCGTCGCGGCCCGGAGTCGCGGCGCGTCTTGGCATCGACTACGACACCGTTTGCCGCACAAATCCCCGCCTTGTTTATTGCTCCTTGACCGCTTTCGGTCAAACCGGCCCGCTTTCGCGGGTACCGGCGCACGACCCCGTCATACAGGCCATTGCGGGAACGCTGCCGCGCGACGAACGCGGCGCGCCCGTCACGTCGGGCGCATCGCTCGCCGCTCTGGCAGGTTCATTGACGGCCTTGTCCGCAGTGCTGATGGCGTTGTTACATGCGCGCGAAACGGGTCGTGGGGACTTCGTGGATATATCGCTCTACGACGCGGCGCTGACGGCACAACCCCACCTGACTGGCCACGCGCTCAACCCTGTCGACGGACACGATGTCGAGGCTGCGCATGGCGACAATGCGATCGCACTGCTTGCGGCGTACCGGACAGCCGATTCGCAATGGCTTTGCCTAGGCGGGCGCGAACTCGACTTTGCAACCAACCTGCTGACGCCCCTCGGCCGGCCCGACCTGATCCCCGTCGCAGTCGGGCCGACAGGCGAAGCGCAGGCCGGCCTGCGCGCGTTCCTCACCGAGGTTTTCCTGACGCGCACGTTGAACGAATGGCTCGAGTGGTTACAAGGACGTCGCGTCAGTTTCGCACCGGTGCTGTCGCTGCGTGAGGCGCTCTCCCATCCACAGGCTCGCGCTCGTCAGATGGTGAGAATGGACGCGGCGGGCCGCCAGCACATCGCAAGCGCGATTCGATTCCAACGCGATCCGGCAAAACCCTCCCTGTCGATCCCGGCCATCGGTGAGCATACGGCAGAGATTCTCGGGGCCCTGGGTTACAGCGCCGAATACATCGCCGCGCTGGATCATGCCGGTGCTGTCCGCACGCAGAACCCAAGAACCAAGGCGTAACGTCATGCCCTCGCTCCTGCAACCGGACACGATCGATTTCGCGTCCATCGTTCGCCCTGGCGACACCGTCATGTGGGGCCAGGCAAACGCCGAACCGGTGCCGTTGACGCAGGCTCTCATCGCCCAGCGGCGGCAAATCGGTCGTTTCCGCGTGTTCCTGGGGGCGAGCACCACCGACACCTGCCAGCCGGTCCACGCCGACTGCATCGACTTCGTTTCGTACTGCGGAGCCGGCGCGAACCGGGCACTGGCGCACGCGGACGCACTCGATGTGCTGCCGTGCCACTACTCGCAGTTTCCGCAAATGATCCGCTCGGGCGCGCTCAAGGTAGACGTGCTGCTGTTGCAACTCGCGCCGCCCGACGCCGAGGGCCGATATAGTCTGTCGATCGCGCATGAGTATCTGATCCCGGCACTCGATACCGCCCGTGTGATCGTCGCCGAGATCAACGAACAGGCACCATGGACGTACGGCGAGCGTTATCTTCGCGACGACGACCTCGACTTCATCCTGCCGACCTCGCGCGCGCCACTCGAAAATGCACCAGCCAAAGCGGGCGACATCGAACGGGCAATAGCCGGCCATATCGCCGGCTGGATTGAAGACGGCTCAACGCTTCAGTTCGGTCTCGGCGCGATTCCCGAAGCCGTTCTGGGGCATCTGTCGGACCGCCGAAATCTGGGTGTCCACTCCGGCACGATAGGCGACAAGGTTGCCGATCTGATGGAGGCTGGCGTTATCAATAATGCGCTAAAAGACGTGGACAGAGGCGTCACGGTTGCAGGCGTCATGATGGGCAGCCGCCGCATTCACGATTTTTCGCATCGCAACCGCAAGGTGCAATTTCGCTCGACGAGCTATACGCACGATGTCGACGTGCTAGCCCGCATCGACCGCTTTGTTGCGATCAATTCTGCACTGGAAGTTGACCTGAGCGGGCAGATCAATGCGGAAGTCGCCGGCGGCAGGTACGTTGGCGCCGTCGGCGGCGCGCTCGACTTCCTGCGCGGAGCACGGCTCGCCAACGGCGGACTGCCGGTGATCGCCCTGCCTTCGACGGCAGCCAAAGGCGCAAGCCGGATTGTGTCGGCACTCAGTGGGCCGGTCAGCACGCCGCGAAGCGACGCCGGCATCATCGTGACCGAATATGGCGTAGCCGACTTGCGGGGACTCAGTCTGAAACAGCGACGCGAGCGCCTTCTGGCGATTGCTCATCCTGACTACCGGGCCACCCTTGAACATGCCACCAGCGGGTCCGGCTGACTTCCATCGTCCAACCCGCAGCCACCGGCCAGACGTGATGCCAGCCAGCGGCTTCCATCCCATTTGAAGAGAATCCTATGAAACGCGCAGCGATTGTCTCTCCAGTACGAACGCCGGTCGGCACTTTCGGCGGCAGTTTGCGCAGCGTGGCGGTCGAAGAGCTCGGCGCTCTGGTTACCAAAGAGGTCTTGAAGCGTAGCGGGCTCGATCCCGCTCGCATCGATGACGTAGTGTTCGCGCAGTCTTACGCCAACAGCGAAACGCCGTGCGTCGGGCGCTGGATCGCATTGCAGGCAGGCTTGCCGGTGCAGGTGCCCGGCATGCAACTCGACCGCCGATGCGGCGGCGGACTCCAGGCGCTCGCTACGGCAGCGATGATGGTCCAGACAGGTGCCGCCGACGTTGTGCTCGCAGGCGGGGTAGAGAGTATGAGCAATATCGAGTACTACAGCACCGACATGCGTTGGGGCGCACGCGCGGGTTCGGTGCAGTTTCACGATCGGCTCGCGCGCGGTCGCGAACGCTCACAGCCAGAGGAGCGTTTCGGTCACATCTCGGGCATGATCGAAACGGCCGAGAATCTCGCCAACGACTATCACATCAGCCGAGAGCAGGCGGACGAATACGCGGTGCGCAGCCATCGGCGCGCGGCCCAAGCGTGGGCGTCGGGTTGCATGGCCGATGAAATCGTACCGGTCTTGGTCCCGCAAAAAAAAGGCGCCCCCCAGCTCTTCGACAAAGACGAAGGATTCCGCGAAGACGCGAGCATGGACAGCCTCGGCAAGCTGCGCACGCTAATACCCGGAGGCACCGTCACAGCGGGTAATTCCAGCCAGCAGAACGATGCGGCAGCCGCCTGTCTTGTGGTCAGCGAAGACAAGCTCGAAGCACTGGGTCTGGAGCCGATGGCCTGGTTCAACGGCTGGGCCGCAGCGGGTTGCGAGCCGTCACGTATGGGCATTGGTCCAGTGGCCGCCGTTCAGAAACTGATGACGCGGACCGGGTTGTCGATCGATCAGATGGATCTGGTCGAACTGAATGAAGCATTCGCCTGCCAGGTGCTTGCCGTGCTCAAGGGATGGGAATGGAACGATCCGGACCGGTTGAACGTCAATGGGTCTGGCATCTCGCTGGGCCATCCGATCGGCGCGACAGGTGTTCGGATGATGACCACTCTGCTCTTCGAGTTGCAACGTCGCAAAGGCCGCTATGGTCTCGAGGCGATGTGCATCGGTGGTGGCCAGGGTTTGGCCGCTCTGTTCGAGCGGGCCTGAGCTGCGCTCGCCGATAGGCTTGCACCGGTTACCGTAATGCGGATCGATCCATCGGACTGGGTCCGCATTACGCTTCGATGCTGCTGCGTCAGCCAAGTTTGGCGTGATTTCTTTCTGACGGCGCCTGACGGGCGCGCCTCACCTTCGATTGAGAAAGCGCTCGCGTTGAATGCGCACTTCATCCGAAGCCATTAACGCGTCGTAAATGGCCCGCGCCGTTTTCATCCCCGCTTCGAAGTCGACACCTTCTACGGCAGCGCCGATCGCCGCAAGTGCCTGCGCATGCACGGCGCTTCCAACCCCTTGCCCGATGAGATACGCGCGTGCCTCTTCAAGCACCTTTGCAGTCTGGTTTGTAACGACCGGGAGATGGCGGATCAGCGGTAGCGAAATGTCATTGCACTCGACCAGCGCATGCGCCAGCTGCACAGCCGAGGTCAAAGCCTGACCGTGTCCGACGATCCGATCGAACAAGGCGGTTCCCGCAAATGCCGACGCCGGTTCCATGCGAGCCGACAGAATCATCTCGATGGCGCGCCGGAGGTCCAACGCTCGCGGCATGCGTTGCGTGCCCGACAGCGGAATGGTGCCAAGTCCGACTTCTGGCAGACCAACCCTGGCGTCGGCCTCGACGACGCGATAGTGACATACCAGCGCCGTCTCCAGCCCGCCACCCACCGCCATGCCGTGTATGGCGGCAATGACAGGTTTGTTCATCGACTCGATCATCGGGTGAACATGCATCGACAGTCCGGGCGGTGCGGCCGCCGCAGGCGTCC
Source organism: Paraburkholderia sp. RAU2J (assembly GCF_003634845.1). NCBI lineage: Bacteria > Pseudomonadati > Pseudomonadota > Betaproteobacteria > Burkholderiales > Burkholderiaceae > Paraburkholderia > Paraburkholderia sp. RAU2J. The sequence continues at coordinate 1,131,138 of NZ_RBXG01000003.1, read as the reverse complement.
CAAATTCGCGGATATCGCCTCCCGCGCAAAAGCCTTTGCCACGGCCGGTAAAGATGACAGCTCGCGCATTTTCATCCGCTCGAGCCTGTGTGAAGGCTCGCAACAAATCCGATCGCACCGCAACGCTTAACGCATTAACTGGCGGAGAGTCGATCGTGATCGTTGCAACGCCGTCGACACAAGCGTAGCGCACGGGACCGGTGTCGATATCGGCCATTAAGGGCTGCATCTGGTGTTAGCCGCGGCCCCGAATCAAACCTCGATCATGATGAAGTCGCCCTTCCCCGCACCGCATTCCGGGCAAGCCCAGTCGTCTGGAATGTCAGCCCAGCGCGTACCAGCCGGAAAACCTTCAGCAGGGAGCCCGACCGCTTCGTCATAGAAAAAGCCACAGAAGATACATTGCCACTGTTTCATAGTTGTCGATCTGCTATTGATTGAGGAGACTCAGGTTCCGACTTTCCAGGTCAGCGGCAGATACAGCATGCCGTTCACCGCGCCCGAGCCACACCGTGGTTTGTCACCGTCACGAATACTGAAATCGGGAATCCGCTTCAACCACTCCTGCAAAAATACCTTGATCTCAGTGCGCGCAAGAAACGATCCGGGACACCGATGCGGCCCATTTCCGAATGCCGCGTGCAGCACCGGTTTGCGCGTCAGGTCGACCTGGAGCGGATTGGCAAACTTGCGATCATCCAGGCCGAACAACGAGTTGGGCAACTGGATCTGATCGCCCTTCTTCAGCGTAACACCCTTGTAATCGATGTCTTCAGTGACGACCCTCGCCGTATTCGCCACACCGAACCGGCGAATCAGTTCGTCAACAGATGAAATCATCAGTTCAGGATGCTCGATGAGTTGCCGCCGGTGGCCCGGGCTTTCTGCCAGAAAACGGGCCACGAAACCCATTAGAGACGCGACAGTATCGAGGCCGCCGAAAAGCACGACGATGAACATGCCGAACATGCGCTCGGGGCGCATTGGCTCGCCGTCGATCTTTCCATTCGCAATCAGACTGACCAGATCCGCGCTCGGGTTGGCTTGCCGTTCAGCCACCCACTTCGAGATGTAGCCGCCGAGCAGATTCTGCGATTCGAGCCGCTCATCGACCGTGCCACGCACCGCCATCTCGGCCCATTCGAGCAGCCGTTCGCGGTCACCCAGCGGAAGGTCGGCAAGACGCAGGAAAATCACGATGGGCAAGATCTTTGCGAACTCGGAAACGAACTCACATTCACCACGTGGCGCCAGCTTTTCAATCAACTCCACTGCGAGGCTTCGTGCGTCCTCTTCGACGGACGCGATTGCTTTGGGCAGAAACGAAGGCGAAATCAGATTCCGGTAAGCAGTATGCTCGGGCGGATCGAGCTCAAGGGGCACCAGCTGCGTCTGCTCCAAAGACGGAATATTGACGCTGCGATGCGAGAAATGCGTATGGTCCTTCTGCATCGCCTCGATGTCTTCCCCACGCGTCGCGATCCAGTGCCCGCCATAGTAGGGAGACCAGACTATGTCGGGGCCCCGGTGCAAAGCCTTCCATGCGAGATGAACGTCATCGGTGGCGCCCGCCGGATTCATATAATCAAAATCCACCACCAGCTCATGCGGCACGTGGTCCGGCACGCTCCAGCTCTCTGGATAACTCATTTGCGGGTCTCCTTGCGGCTCGTACCCGAGTCGCGTTACGTTCATAATATGCAACGATGTTCAGTTTTGTTATTATAGGCGCACTAACTTTCTACATCAACGCCTAACGAATGGAGACGACGGTGAGCGATATCGTGAAGGATAAGGTTGTGGTCGTGACGGGAGCCGGAGCCGGCATCGGGCGCGACTTCGCGCTTCAGTTCGCGGCGGCTGGCGCGAAGGTGGTGGTCAACGATCTGGGGCGGCACGCGCAGAGCGGCGAGTTCGCGGCGGATCGAGTCGTGGCGGAAATCAAGGAAGCTGGTGGGCAGGCCGTGGCCGCTACCGATAGCGTCGCCGAATGGGAGTCGGCACAAAAAATCGTGCAGGCCGCGCTGAACACTTTCGGGCGGATCGATTGCGTGGTCAACAACGCCGGTATCGTGCGCGACCGGATGTTCTTCAACATGAGCCCGGAAGAATGGAAGGCCGTCGTGGACGTACATCTGAACGGCTCGTTTTTTGTGGCAAGAGCTGCCGCGCCGCACTTCAAGGCGCAGAACGGCGGCAGCTACATCCACATGACATCCACCTCCGGTCTGATTGGCAATATCGGCCAGGCCAACTACTCGGCCGCCAAAATGGGGGTCGTGGGTCTATCGAAGTCGATAGCGCTCGACATGGCGAAATTCAATGTGCGATCGAACTGCATTGCACCGTGGGCGTGGACTGCCATGACCGCTTCGATTCCGTCCGAAACGCCGGAACAGAAAGCCCGTGTCGAGATCATGAAAAAGATGGAGTCCCGCAAGGTCGCGCCGCTCGCCGTCTACCTGGCGTCTGACCGTGCGGCAAAGGTATCGGGGCAGATTTTCGGTGTTCGAGCGAACGAGATCTATTTCTTCAATCAGATCCGGATGGTGCGCTCTCTGCACCGCGAAGCCGGCTGGACACCGGAATCGATCGCCGATCAGGTCATGCCTGCCTTCGAATCGAGCTTCTTCCCGAACGTGCCGTCGCTCACACTTACGCCTTGGGATCCGGTTTAAGTTAAAGTCTCATGCTCCCGGCCGTTCCAGGCGGAGCAATCACCACGGCCGGCCGCACCTGCGGCTGGCCGTAGCGTACTTATAAGCATCGTCTGGAGCGCGCATAGCTGACAACTATAACTTTGAGACAAAATTGAAACGCGGCAACCAACTCGACATACAGGAGTTTCTGGACTCGCGACCCTTCGGCGGCTTCCACTGGAAGATATTGCTGTTGTGCTTCGCGATCCTCGTTTTCGATGGTTTCGACGTCGTTGTAATGGGCTTCATCGCCCCAGTAGTCGTAGATGAATGGAAAATCTCGCCTGCAGCGATGGGCCCGGTTTTCGGCATGTGTCTGCTCGGACTCGCCGTTGGCGCCCTGATCGTAGGACCGCTGTCGGACAAGCTTGGCCGTCGCAAAGTCATTATGGGCGCAGTATTTTTTTTCGGCGTAATGACCCTCGCGTCCGCGCTTTCGCCAAACATCGTGACTCTCTCCATCCTCCGCTTTCTGACAGGACTGGGTCTGGGGGCGTCGCAGCCGAACGCGGCCACGCTCGCCGCTGAGTACGCGCCGAAAAAATACCGGTCGTTGACGGTGATGGTGGTCTACTGCGGATTCACACTCGGGGCTGCTAGTGCGGGCTTTCTAGCCAACTGGCTTATCCCGCATTACGGCTGGACTTCTATCCTGATCGCCGGCGGCATCGTGCCGATTGTCTTCGCAGCGTTGCTCTTCTTTCTGTTACCGGAATCGGCCAGGTTCGTCGCGGTCAAACAAGACGACAAAAAGAAATTGATCCGCATTGTCAACGCCATTACCACGGGCACAGCCGACGCGTCGACGGTCTTCATCGTGCACGAGCACCAACAGACCAACAAAGCGGCACTCCGACTCGTCGTCGGCAAGCCGCACACCGCCGCGACGTTCTCTCTTTGGGTCGGCATGTTCATGAACCTGATGACGGTGTACTTCCTTAACAGTTGGTTGCCGCTTATCATGAAAGACAACCACTTCAGTCTGGCTAACGCGGCTCTGGCCATTGCCATGTTTCAAGTGGGAGGAGCCGTCGGCAGCATTGCCATCGGACGGGCAATGGACCGGTTCAGTTCTCACAAGGCGATGATGGCCGCGCTTGCGGCCGCGGGCGTCTTCACCGTTCTGCTGGGGAACGTCGATCAAGGCCTGTACTCAATGATGTCGCTCGTCTTTCTGCTCGGCTTTTGCATCGTCTCGGCGAACACGGGCTGGACGGTCATGGCCACGACCTACTACCGCACCGAAATGCGGGCGACAGGCACGAGCTGGATGACGGGAATCGGCCGCTTCGGTGGGATCTTTGGCGTATCCATCGGTGCTGTACTTCTCAGCTTTAAGTGGAGTTTCGGTGAATTGTTCCTCGCCCTGACAGTACCGATTGGTCTAGCCATTATTGCGGCCTACATCAAGGGCTGCCATAACACGTCAGAAAAGGAAGCAGTCCTGCGCGGCGCTCACGGTCGTTGAATCAGGCGTGTACGCTCTACTTGCCTGCCGGTGGGTTCCGGACCATCGCTAACTGGCGCTGAGCTTTAAGGAGAACAGGCAAATCCACCATCCGGCCGTTCACCGAGACCGCACCGCCACCTGCACGCGCGAACGCTTCAACCACCTCACGAGCCTGCGCGAGATCTTCTTCACTTGGGCTGAAAGCCGCGTTGACATGTGGGACCTGCTTCGGATGGATGCAGAGCTTGCCGCCGAAACCGAGGCCTCGCGCATTCGATGAATCGCTTGCAAGCTGGTCCATGTCATCGAGTGCGACGGTCACTCCATCCACCGGCGGCAACAAACCCGCGACCCGCGCTGCAAGGACGACCCGCGAACGCGCATAGAGCAGCGCCTCCCGGGAACCGAAGCAATCCAGATCGAGTTCGAAATCGACCGAGCCGAACACAAGGCGCTCTACGCCAGGCATCTTCGCCACCTCGAGTACCTGCCACACGCCCAAAGCCGATTCGATGATCGGCAAAATCGGTTTCGCGGTCATATGCGCGACGGCTTCGAGGGCCGAGGCGCTTTCCGCCTTCGGCAGTACGACGCCGTCGATACCGTCTCGCGCCAGCAACGCCAGGTCCTCCTCAAACCACGGCGTAGCGAAACCATTAACGCGCAGCAACACACGCGCAGACGATGCGCCAAACGTTGTCACCGCATCGGCGACATGTCGGCGAGCCTCCTCCTTGTCGGCTTCACTAACCGCATCTTCGAGATCCACTATCACTGCATCGGCGCCAGAAGCAAGCGCCTTGACGAAACGCTCAGGCCGGATAGCCGGAACAAAAAGAAAGGAGCGCATAACGCCTCGGGAAAGTAAAAAGTTACCTGGCAAAGTAATAGCGTGAAACGCCGTATGAACGATCGGCTAGGCAAGTACCGCATCGGCTTCCATCCGCAACGTACCGTCGTTGCCGGCGATCCACAACCTCACCGTCTTCCCTTGGTCTCTATCAGTTTGCCCGCAAACGAAGAACGGAGCCGTATCAATTACCGGGCTCATTGCACGAAACGAATAGGCCTTGACCGTCTCTTCTGGCAGTTCACGATGCAAAAGATCGAGCAGCAACGTGGCCAGCAGCGGGCCATGCACGACCAGTCCCGGGTAGCCCTCTTGCTCCACCGCATACGGCCGGTCGTAGTGGATGCGATGGCCGTTCAATGTCAGCGCTGAATAGCGAAACAGCAGAACCGGGTCTGGATGAATCTCACGCTTCCATTGCGCACTCTCCGGTGCCGGTCGCAGTATCGGCGGCACTTCGCTAGCGGCTGGATGATCCCGATAGACGATATCCTGGCGCTCCGTCATCGCCAAGCCCGCGGCATCATGAACCTCGTGCAGCACCTTGACGAATACGAGATCGCCACTGCGGCCGTTTTTGTAGGTCACATCCTCGATCGTCGAGAATCGGGTGATCTTGTCCCCTGCTTGCAAGCGCCGCGAAAAGAGGAGCTGACTGCCTGCCCACATCCGTCGAGGCAACTCAACCGGCGGCAGGAATCCGCCGCGTTTAGGATGACCGTCTGGCCCCACGAGCGACTGTCGGTGCACCGGCAGAAAATAGAGCCAGTGCCACAAAGGCGGCAACGCATCTCCTGGCGCAAAAGGTTGGCTGTCGTGGTCAAGCGCCGCGGCAAGCGCGTTCATCGGTGTGAGCGCAAGCGTGTCTGAGACAGTCTCGGTCCTGCCGATCCATTGTCGCAGATAGGTGAGATCAATTGGCATGACAAGAACCTAAATCAAATTCAAAGCCTGACGTATCGCCTGCGCGATAGGCAGCAAAGGGTCTTCGTCCGGCGAAGAAGGGTTGAAGAGTTTGTTGTGGCAGATCGCGACGGCAAGGCCGGTGTCCGGATCGGCCCAGCCGATCGAGTTTCCCTGCCCTGGATGACACAACGCGCGCGGCGACTGAACGGCGGTCACCGGTGGGTACATCCCGCCGAACCAGAACCCGCCGATGGTGATCGGAATCGGAAATCCGAACATAACCGGGTCAGGTTCCTCGCTGTTCGCCCGCGGCGTATTCAAGGTCGCGACAAGTTCCTTCGACAGCAACCGCACGCCGTCGATTTCGCCACCGCCCGCCAGCATCGCCCAAAAGCGCGCTTCGCTTCGCGCGTTGAATATGCCTCCCACGCCGGCCACCTCCGCGCGACGCACGTCGGGCCGTTCGAATACGGTTGGGTTCAACGCAACCTGCTCAGGCATCGAGGCCAGGAAAAGCGGCGGTAGATATTCAGGCGGCACCGGCAACATCGCGTCCGTGAGCTTTGCTATGCGCGACTCGACTGCATCCGGGATGCCAATCCACAAGTCGGCAATGCCTAACGGCTGCGCAATTTCTTCGCGCACGAATCGCCCCAACGAGCGCCCCTGCGGATCGGCCCGTCTGACCAGCTCACCGACGATCCACCCGAACGTCATCGACAGATAGAGCGTCTTCGTACCCGGTTCCGCTAGAGGCTCCAGGTCGACAATCGCGGCTGTCATCCAATTCCAGTCGCACATCAGCTCTGGCGTCACGTCTTCTGGCATTTGCGGCACGCACGCGCGATGCGTCAACACGTCTCGAACCGTCGTGCGCGCCTTGCCACGTGCGGCATATTCCGGCCAGTAGCGCGCAACGGGTGCTTCGTAATCGATGTGGCCGCGATCGGCCAAGATGTGCAACGCGGTCGCTGCAACGGCCTTGGTGACCGAATAGACGTTGAAAAGCGTCTCGCCGTCCACGAGGCGCCCCGTGGCCGGATCGGCCAAGCCGCTCCAGGCGTCAATCACCAGCTTGCCGTCCAGATAAGCCGCGACCTGGACGCCGATCTCGCCGCCTTCGCGAGTCGCATAGTCCAGCGCCCGCTGGACGATCTCTGCGCCGTTCGACTCTTGCACCGATTTGTTCACGCCGTGTCTCCTTGATCAAGATTTCGTGGCCTCAGGCCGCAACGTTCAAACCGCTGCCGCGATACCGGCCAATCCCTCCAGCGCGAGTCCATAGCCGAGTTCGTCGACCATGCGGCGCTTGAAGGGCTGGGAAAAAACAGTGCGCGTGTAACGCAGCGTTTCGATGGGCTTCGCAGCCAGTTCTCTTGCCAGCTCCCAAGCGCGTTCGAGTAGGCGCTCGGAAGCAAGCACTTCGCTGACGACACCAAGTTCGAGCGCTTGCTGCGCGGAAAGATGCTGGCCAGTAAGCAGAAAATATCGACCGCGGTTGGAACCGAGCAACATCGGCCAGACAATCTGAACACCGTCTGCCGGCACGACGCCATGTACGAAATGCGCCTGATCGGCAATGTCTGCATGGCCTGCGGCCAGCACGATATCCGATAGTGCGAGCAATTCCGCGTGAATGTGCGCCGGGCCGTTGATTGCGCCGATCACAGGAACCGGAATATCGAGCAGCTGCATAAGGAGGTCCAGCCCCTCTCGCTGTAGCCGCGGCCAGATCTTCGCCAACGGCTCTGACGGTAACTCGGCGTAATTCATACTGTCGCAAAAGACATCGCCCGTACCCGTCAGGATGACGACCCGGTTATCAAGATCGCGCGCAACCTGGTAAAACGCCTCGCCGAGTTGCGTATGGATGCTTCCGTCTAGCGCCCCCCATTTGAGCGGGCCACCATCGGTATGCAGTTGGATCAGAAGAATGCCATCGCGTCTGTCGAAGCGAATGTTTGCATATCGGTCGCGATACTGGTCAAACCTGGTCATCGTGCGTCCTCCAGAATCAGATCGGCAGCCCGCCACGCCATTGCCATCATCGGGCCGTTGGTATTGCCGGAAATCATCGTCGGCGTAACCGACAGATCCATCACGCGAAGACCGTCAACGCCGCGAACGCGCAGCCGCGAATCAAGTACAGCCAGGCTGTCCGTACCCATCTTGCAAGTACCGCAAGCGTGATAACCCGACTGGCCTTCGCGCCGGTACAATTCGAGAATTTCGCCGTCAGATTGAATGGCGGAACCAGGTCGCGTCTCGCCATCCAGCAGGCTCGCCAAGGGCTCTGCGGCAAAGACTTTGCGCATCAGACGGAATGCGTTGACCGCCATGCGCTGATCGTATGGATCGGCAAGATAGTTGCCGGTCACTTCGGGCGGCGTAGTGCGATCAGCCGAAACAATTTTCACGTGCCCCTGGCTCTCGGGCCTGAGCGGATAGCTGAACAGCTGCATGCCGGGGAACGATTCGAAACCGTAGCCGGCCGCATCGAAATCCAACGAGTACGGTGCCATCATCAGTTGCACGTCGGGCCGGGTTGCACCAGGCGCGGTTTTGACGAAACCGCCCACTTGATACGAACCCAATGCCAGTACGCCGCTGTGGAACAGAAAATACCGCAGCGCGTTGCGCCACAAACGCACGCCAGCGAACTGCCGGTTCTGCGAATCGCGCCAATGCTTGAGACGCGCTTGAATCATATACAGCAAGTGTTCGCGCATGTTCCGGCCCACTCCAGGACTTTCTGCGACCACACGGATACCCAGCGACTGCAAATGCAGTGGGTCGCCCACGCCCGACAGCTGCAACAGCCGCGGCGACTCCAGCGCACCCGCTGAAAGCACAACCTCGCGGCGTGCCCCGTACGCGGTGTCGACACCACCGCGTTGGCATTGCACGCCCACGGCACGCGTGCCCTTGAATACGATGCGGCTGACTTCGGTACCTGTGACTACCGTCAGGTTCTTGCGCTTCCTCGCGGGCTTGAGAAACGCTTCGGCCGAACTCTGCCTCCGTCCGTTGCGGATCGTGTAGGTCAGGTACGCGACGCCTTCGTGATCGAGCCGGTTGAGGTCCTCGACGCGTCGCACGCCAAGCGACCGACAGGCCTCGAGGACCGCTTCGCCGAGACGGTTGCGTTGCGCGTACAGCGACACCTTCAGCGGACCGCCTTCGCCGCGCAGTTCATCGGCACCGAGCGCGTGATCTTCGATGCGCCTGAAGCAGGGCGCTACGTCTCGCCAGCTCCAGCCTTCAACTCCTTGCGCCGCCCAACCGTCATAATCTTCTGGATGGCCGCGCATGTAGACCATGCCATTGATACTGCTTGAACCGCCGAGCATCTTGCCGCGCAACCACACCTCATTTCTATGTCCATTGCCGTTGTCCGGTTGCACAGGAATGAACCATGCGTGAGCGGGATCACCAAGCAACTTTCCGAACCCTTTTGGCATCCTGATCAACGGATCGGTGTCCTCCGGACCCGCCTCTATCAGCAAAACTTCATGGCGTCCGCTCGCTGACAAGCGGTTGGCCAGCACGCATCCGGCTGCCCCCGCCCCCACGACGATATAGTCGAACTCGGTCATCAGTTCAGTCTCCGACGGCTTTTCGAACGGTCTCGCTTCGGGCGATCTACCAACGTTCCGGGCCGCGTGTTGTTGTACCTGTAGCGTCAAGACCCGGCAGCAATGGCTTGCTGGCCCCTTACGCCCTGGGTGCTCAGTCAAATACGACCGGAATCGAATGCGGGACGCGCATCATGATTCCATTGATCAGCGGAGCAGGTGCCGCCGGATCGAGACGCAGGTTAGGCAACCGGTCAAGAATCGAGTTGAGTGCACGTGTCATCTCGACGCGCGCCAAATGCTGGCCAATGCAGACGTGTGGCCCATACGCGAAAGCGAAATGCCGATGCGTGCTGGTGCGGAAAATATCGAATCGGTCGGGATCTGCGAAACGGCTGGGATCTCGATTGGCGCCGCCGGCCACCACGTCGAGGAACGCCCCTGCGGGAATATCGACGCTTCCCAGTGTCACATCGCGCGCCGCCATGCGCGATTGCATCAGCACCGGCCCATCCCAACGCAGCGCCTCTTCAATGGCGCGCGGCACAAGTGTGCGGTCGGCGCGCACGGCGTCGAGTTGATCCGGATTCCGCAACAAGCCAAGCAACAATACGCTCGTCGCACGATAAGTCGTATCGCCGCCTGCGTTCACCAATTGCCGGAGGAATGAAATGACGACCTCTTCGGGCAAGCGTTCGCCGTCGACCTCAGCCGTCGCCAGCATACTGACGAGGTCATCGCCAGGGCTCTCCCGACGTTGCGCGACGAGTTGCGAGAAGTACTTGCCGAGCTTGGTAGAGGCTTCGACCCCGTGCTCGATATCGACCGAGACGAGGGTCTGTGCGATAGCGAGCTTGTGAAATACCTTGACGTGCTCTGGCGGCAGCGCCAACTGACGGTAAATGATGTTGAACGGGTAATGAAGTGTGAATTCCTGCACGAGGTCGGCATGGCCGCGACCGACAAATTTCTCCATCAGCTCGTTCACTACCGGGTCGACCAGCGTATCGCCCCATGCGGCCACAGTGTTGGGTAAGAACGCCTTCTGGAAAATCCGCCGATACCTCGGATGCTCCGGCGCATCCATCGTCGAAATGCTACGGCCAAAACTGATCCCGATATTGCGTTCGTAGGATCGGTTCGAAAAGGTCGCTGGATCGCCCAACACTTGCGCAACCTCGGCATAACCAAACACACAATAGTGCTCGACGTCGGACATCGTCAGGTCGGCATGCGTGCCCATGAGCACACGATAATCCCCCTTCTGCACCGAACCCTGCTCGCGCAATGCGGCAATGCGCGGATAAGGATCGGTATCTGCGCCGTAGGCCAACGAATCCTCGAAGAAGGGATTGAACGCTGGATCGTCGAAATCCTGAAGTCTCATGTGATCGCCCATGATGCTGTCTCCTGTCATTGAAGTTTTAGGGGCACGAAAAACTCGCGCGCAAGAGCCCCACCGGAGTGCTAATATGTGAACTATGTTCGAATTTGCACGATTGTGCAAGAGAGAATTTTTACCTGCGGATCGCGTGAGTCAGCGGCATCGGGTACCATCGCTGCCCCGCTTTTTTGCTACAGGGAAGCAAGTCATGGCGCGTCACAGCAACAGTTCCGTATGTGCCCCAACTATGGCCACGCCTGTCGCAGCGAGCGCCCCTGCTGCGATCACGCGACGTACGACAGCCGGGCGCATCCTCGACACCGCCGAAGAATTATTCGCACTACATGGTTACTTCGGCACATCGATCCGCGACATCATGCAAGCCTGTGGACTGGAATTCAGTCTTGCGCGCTATCATTTCGGGAGCAAGGATGCCCTTTTCCGCGAAGCGATTGGACGGCGTGCGGCGGTCATCAGCCAGCAGGTGACTGAATCGCTCGATGAATTGCTGGACGGCACTCGTGACGCGCCGCCCAGCATCGGTGCGATCGTCACTGCCCTGTCGACACCGGCGTTCACACACTTGAAAAGCGGCGACCGAGGCTGGCACAACTACCTTCGTCTCCTGACCCAGAACAGTTGTTTGCTCGAACGGCCCGATCTGACGGCACCTTTCTACGACCAATATGCGGCGACCGCGGCGCGTTATCGCGAAGCATTCGCGATCGCACTACCCAAGGCGGATCCCGACACGATCAGGCTGATGCAGAGCTTCGTCGAATCGGTATTCCATCTGGTGCTGAACGAGCTGTACGCGCGCGCCGCGAAAGCAGGCTCAACCGCCGGCGCTTCGCAGCTGTCGTCAGTGGAGATTGAAAGCATGCATTCGTACCTCGTGCGCTTCGCCACAGGCGGCATCGATGCACTTGCCCGGCCGGCCCATTCGTCCCCGGATTAGCGAGCATTGACAGTCACCTACCAGCACGTTCACAATTGAGAACAATATTCACAATATGGATTGCCGTTGTTGCGTCATGAAACGCACAATGGCGACGCGAGACAGGAGTTTGCCTTCATGACCGCTGCAGCTCCCCAAGACACCGTGCTAGTCGTCGGCGCCGGCCACGCAGCCGGCGAATGCGCAACCAGCATTCGTGACCAAGGCTGGGCGGGCCGCATTGTGTTGATTGGCGAGGAGTCACATCTGCCATATCAGCGGCCGCCGCTATCCAAAGCCTTTCTATCCGGCGAGCTCACAGCCGAGCAGCTTTACCTCAAGCCTCAAGCTACTTACGACAAGGCCAAGATCGAATTTATTCCGAATACCCGGGTCGGTCGCATCGACCGCGCCGCCCACACGGTTACTCTGTCGGACGGACGCGAAACCGGCTATACGAAGCTTGTCATCGCCACCGGCGGGCACGCGCGGAGGCTCGAACTGCCGGGCATCGAACAGATTGAAAAGCAGCCGAACTTTCACTATCTGCGCACGCTCGATCACGTCACGCGCATCCGTGCACAGTTTCATTCGGGGGTGCGTCTCGTCATCATAGGCGGCGGATATATTGGCCTTGAAGTAGCGGCAATCGCTGTCAGGCGAGGCCTGCATGTCACCGTTCTGGAGGCATTGCCGCGTGTACTCGCGAGAGTCACGGCGCCTGAACTCTCGGCGTTCTATGAGCAGGTGCATCGGGAGGCTGGCGTTGACGTCCGCACCGGCACGGCGGTTAGCGGCTTCGAACTCGATGCGTCCGGCGACGCCGTTGCAGCGGTTAGATGCGCCGACGGTTCACGCATTCCGGCAGATCTCGTCATCGTCGGCGTCGGCCTGCAACCGGCCACCGAACTCGCAGAGACAGCGGGGCTCTCCGTGGACAACGGTATCGTCGTCGACGAGCACACCCGCACGTCCGACCCCGACATCTTTGCCATAGGCGACTGCACCAATCATCCCAATGGACTGTTCGGCCGGCGCTTGCGGCTCGAGTCCGTGCCAAACGCGATGGAACAGGCGCGCACGGCAGCGGCCACTCTTTGCGGCAAGGAACGGGTGTACAACAGCGTGCCATGGTTCTGGTCCGACCAATACGATCTCAAGCTGAAGATGGTGGGCTTGTCGCAGGGATATGACGAACTCGTGCTGCGCGGTGCGCCGGAAAGCCGTTCGTTCTCCGCGTTCTATCTGAAAGAAGGCGTGATGCTCGCCGCCGACACGGTCAGCCGCCCACAGGAATTCATGCTGGCGAAGCGTTTTGTCGGCGAAAAGATTCCCGTCAAGGCAACCGAACTCGCCGACGATTCGATCCCGCTTAAAAGCCTACTTCCTGCAGTCTGATTGACCTTTCCACATCCAACGACATCATGCCTATCATTCGATTCATTCAACCGGACGGCACCGAAACCGTCACGACCGCCAAGCTTGGCGAATCTGTCATGCAGACCGCCGTCAGCAATCAGGTGGCGGGCATCCTGGGAGACTGCGGCGGCAGTTGCAGTTGCGCTACCTGCCATGCCTATGTGGATGATGCATGGGTTAGCCACATGCCGCCGGCTGAGTCGTACGAGACCGACATGCTGACCTGCGCCATGGATGTGCGGGAAAATAGCCGCCTCACATGCCAGATCAATGTCACGCCAGAACTCGACGGACTGGTGATTCGCCTGCCCAGTGCGTCATAAGAGGATGGACGCTGCCCCGGCCCGCGACTCACTCCCGCAGTCGTCGCGCCACGAGGAGAGTCAGGGCGAGCGCGTGAGCGTGTCGATCGTGGCGGCCTCGCCGGCCTCCCAGAACGACGCCCAGGTCGGGAAGGTGTGCGGCAGGCGCGGCTGGTATTTATCACTCTCGTACTTTCCGGGCCAGTTCTGAAAGCGCGGCGTTCCCGGCCGCTCCAGCCAGTCGGTCGAATACCAGTGGCGCTCGTCGCGGCGCTCAAAATACCAGGCGCCGTCACGGCGCACATAGTGATCGAAATAGCAGATCGCCATGACTACCCATTTGCCGTTATCCTCGTGCTCCGCGCGACAATACACCTGACCGGATGCGTGGTCCTCGTCGACCAGGTCGATGGCATGTCCACATATCTGGTGAATGCTACGGTAGAAGGAACGAAGGATCTGCCCGGATCCGTAAAACGTTTTTAGGGCTGCCCGGCCGGTGCCCCAGCGGCCGCAATTGACGTCGTCGGTGAAGAGCCCAACAAGGGTATCGAGATCGCGAGAATCGACAGCAATCGCATAGCGAACCGGCAACTGCTGAATCGCCAGTTGCGCTTCGACGCGCTCGATTCGGGCGACAAGATGGGTATCCGTCATCACGTTGTCCTCCCCGCGTCTACCGTCTGACCGGCCGAAGCTCTAGCCCGGATCTCGTCCGCATAATAGGGCTGATGAGACAGCAGACCACCGTCCACGTTGATGATTTGCCCTGTGACGAAAGCAGCCTCATCGGACGCGAGATACACCACGGCATGCGCCACATCTTCGGGCTGCCCGAGCCGCGGCGTCAGATGATGGCTGAGCATCATCTCGCCCGCCGGTCCCGCATAGTGCCCCACCGTCGCTGGCGTCACGATCAGACCCGGCGCGATCGCGTTGCAGCGAATCCCCTCCTTGCCATGCTGCGTAGCAAGGTAACGCGTCAATGCTTCGATGCCTGCCTTGCAGACGCCATAAGCGCTATAACCAAGCGCACCAGCCTGCGCCGCGCCCGACGACGTGTTGATGATCGAACCGCCTCCGCGAGCGCGCATAAACGGGATCGCGTAGCGCGACGCCAGCATGGTGCCGCGCAGGTTGATCCGCATGGTGTCATCCCAGACGGAAACATCGACTGCTTCCACGACATCATCGACGGTGCTCGAAATCGAAGTTGCCGCCGCGTTGTTGTGCAACACGTCGACGCCACCCCATGTTTCGTATGTCAGCGCGAACAGCGCAGCGATCGAAGCCTCGTCGCCAATATCGACCTGCGCGGCAATCGCCTGACCACCGTTCTGCTCAATGCGCTGGACTTGCGCCTTTGCTCCGTCGACATTGCGGTCCGCCACAACCACCTGTGCGCCTTGAGCGGCGAGCATCGCGGCACAGGCTGCGCCAATTCCCGACGCTGCGCCGGTGACAATGGCAATCTTTCCTTTAAGTCGCGACATATGTCATTTTCCCCATGATTGCAGCCGCTGCGATTCAATGCCTGGCGGCAAAACGCGCGAGGTGGAAGTCGATGTCGCCGAACATCTTTTCCATCATCGTCATTTTGCGGAAATAGTGGCCCACCTGATATTCCTCGGTCATCCCCATGCCGCCGTGCAACTGGATGCCTTGCGCGCAGACGAAACGGCTCGCGCGTCCGGCGACCGCCTTGGCAGCCGATAGCACGCGGCTGCGCTCCGTTGCCGGCCGATCTAGATGCGCAATGCCGCAATAGAGCATCGAGCGCGTCTCCTCTACGGCAACAAACATTTCGGCCATCCGGTGTTGCAGCGCCTGGAACTTGCCGATCGGCTGACCGAACTGCACCCGTGCCTTGATATAGTCGGCCGTGATGTCCATCACGCCTTCCATCACGCCAAGGATCTCGGCCACGCTCGCGAGCGTGGCGAGCCCCGCCGCAGTCTCAAGCAATTCTGGCGCAGTTTCAGGAGCGCTCAGCAACGCCGACTCATCCAGTTCGACGTGACGAAACTCGATGTCCGCGGCACGGGATCCATCAAGCAGGCGATACGTACGACAACTCACGCCCGCTGCGAGGCGATCGACGACGAAAATCGCGGGACCTTCCGCCGCGTCCTCGAGGCGCGCGGTCACGAGTAACTGGTCCGCTGACCCGCCTGCAATCACCAGCGTCTTGGCGCCGCTCAGCAAATAGCCGCCTTGCATCTTGCGGGCACTGGTATGCGCGTGGCAGCCCAGCTTGAAGCGCGAGCCCGCCTCGCTGTCGGCCAGTGCAAGAAGTAGCCGGCCCTCGATGACGGCGGGCAAGAGAGCCTGCCGCTGCGCCTCCGAACCACTGCGATCGATGATCGTCGCGCACAGCACCGCCGTTTGCACAATGGGCTCGAGCACCATGCCGCGGCCGAACGCTTCCATGACCACAGCCGTCTCGACAAATGAGCAAGCCAGGCCGCCCACATCTTCGGGTAGTGTCAGACCGAGCCAGCCGAGCTCCGCGTAGGCCTGCCAGCGTGCACGGCTAAAGCCTTCTTCGCTCGCGGCGATCTCCCGGCGCGTTTCGAATCCATATTCCTGCTGGACGAATCGCTCTACGCCGTCCTTCAGCATCAATTGTTCGTCGGAAAGATTGAAGTCCATGGTGGTCAAAGTCCAAAGGCGAGCCGGGCAATAATATTTTTCTGCACTTCCCGCGCGCCGCCGTAAATGGTCGATGCCCGGCCGAAGAGATAACCGGTCGTCCGGCCAGCCACATAGCCAGGCCATGCCTCGTCGGCTAACGGATTCTCGACATCCCAATCGCCGTGCTCCTGGAAGCGCATGCTGCGAGGACCGAGTGCGTCGATCTGCAACTCCGTGACGCGTTGCTGCATTTCCGAGCCGCTGATCTTAAGCGCCGAAATCACCGCATCGAGATTGCGCGTGGTCTTTTCCTCCGCGAGGATTCTCAATACCGACCATTCGAGCGCCAGCAGGTCCACTTCAACCGCCGCCACCTTTCTGGCAAATTCCGGGGTGTCGATCAGACGAACTCCGTCGATCGTTTCCTGCTCGGCGATGCTCTTCGCACGCTGCAATTCACGCTTGTTGAAGTAAAGGAATGCGCTCGCCGTGCGCTCCTTTTCCAGCAGATATTTCGCGTAGGTCCACCCCATCCCGGCCTCACCGACCAGATGCGCGCTCGGCACGCGGACGTTCTCGAGAAAGACTTCGTTGAGACCAGTTCCACCTTCGATTGAAACGATCGGGCGCACTGTGATGCCTGGCGTGTCCATCTTCACGAGCAGAAACGAGATGCCGCGCTGCGGCTTAACCGTCGTATCCGTCTTGACGAGAAAGAATCCCCAATCAGCAATCGTGGCGTCGCTGGTCCATATCTTCTGACCGTTGATCACGTATTCGTCGCCGTCGAGCACCGCCGTAGTTCTGAGCCCCGCCAGGTCCGAGCCCGCATTCGGCTCAGAGAAGCCCTGACACCAGAACTCGTCCCCCGAGAGAATGGCGGGCAGAAAGCGCTGCTTCTGCCAGTCCGAGCCGAACGCGATGATGACGGGCGCAACCATGTGCGTTCCCTGCCAGCCGTAGTCCATCGCATCAGCGTTGTACAGTTCTTCCATGAAAATATGCTTGCGAAAGCCGGACCACCCCGTTCCGCCGTGCTCCACCGGCCAATGCGGCGCACCCCACCCGCGCCGATGAAGAATGCCTTGCCACGTACGGATGTCCTCTCTAGCCGGGGGGTGAGCGCCAATCGTCCAGCGGTGGGAGATCCCGGCCGGCAACTGCTCCGTGAAGAACTGTCTCACTTCTTGGCGAAACGCTTCGTCTTCTGGGCTGTACTCGAACTGCATGTCTGGCTCCTCCTGCAATTTCCCCGCCAGCGAACACCCGATACCGCTCGCTGCCTTGCTTGTCCGACTGCTTGCATCGGATCAGGTGATCGACTAGCGCCCCTTGAAAGCTGGCGTGCGTTTTTCGCGCGCGGCCAGTCGTCCCTCGGCCGCATCCTCGGAATTCACAGCCAGAGCGACAGCGTTCAGCTCCTGGACGAGAAACTCTTCCATCGTGCCGGCGTTCGAACGGAACAGTTGCTTCGTCAGTCCGACCGAGAAGGTCGGCATTGCTGCCAGTTCGGCAGCGAGATCCTCGGCGACTTGCATGAGCTTCTCATCTTCGACGACGCGATTCGCCAAACCGCACTCAAATGCCTCTTGGCCGGTCAGGTTGCGGTTGAGGTACATGATCTCTTTTGCCCGGAATTCGCCGCAGTGACGCGCGAGAAGATGCACCATGCCGCCTTCGGGCAGCGTCGCTCGCATAAGAAACGCGGGGATGAACTGGGCTGTGTCCGACACAAGCAGCAAGTCGGCACAAAGCGCATAGCTCCATGCGATGCCAACCGCCACGCCTCGTACCGCCGCAATCACCGGCTTGTCGAGGTTATAGAGCCGCAATGCAATCTGCTGGTAGACGGCCATCGACTGGCGCGCGTGCGACACGTTCATCTGCGGCGGCGCTGCGCCGCTGCCCTTGATATCGGCACCCGCGCAAAATGCACGCCCTGCGCCCGTCAGGATCACCGCACGGATTGCAGGATCCCGCTCGATGCGATCGAGATGTTCGATCAGCATGGTCAGCATGTCCGGCGTCAACGCGTTGAGCTTCTCGGGCCGGTTCAGCGATAGGGTAGCAATCGCACCCTGTAGTGAAAGTTCGACATCCATGGTTTGACGGTCTTCAGTGGGTGAGTCGGACGGCTCGGAAGCTCCCTGCATCATGCGCGGGAGCATCATTCACCGCGCGCACGCAGTTTGATCATGCCGTTGCCGAACGGCTCATCGCGACGCTTAAGCGCATCCTTCAGACCGACGGCTTCCATGTCGGCCTTGAACTGCGCTCGGCGCGGTCCCTGACTCTGATGCGCGCGCGCATCGTTCTCGACAGCGAGGCGCTGCAGCGTGCGCGCACCCGCGAGTTCAAGACCGAGGTTCACAATCCGCTTGTTGGCCGAAAGCAGGTCGGCGTCGACGAAAGACAACCGGCGCGCCAATTCCGATACTTCAGCGTCGAGTTCCTCGACGGGCACAGCATCCATCACCAGACCGATTTTCGCGGCATCTCGGCCCGTCAGCGAGTCGCCCGACAGCAAAAGGCGCTTCGCCCACTGCGGCCCAACGTGATAGAACCACATGTGCGCCGGCGGCGAGCCATTCGCGCGCGTCGCCGGAAAACCGATCCGCGCGTTGTCCGCCGCCAGCACCATATCGCAGGCCAACGCGAGGTCCGTGCCACCCGCGAGGCAGTTGCCGTGCACCTGAGCAATGATCGGCTTGTGAATTTCGGCCATCAGATTGACGGTTTCCGACTGCCGCTCCATCGACCAGCAATCGTCATCGAAGCTGCGTACCGTGCCGCGATATTCGCCCGGATCGGTCTGTTCAGCCGCACGGTCCGAATACGTCGTGACGAGGTCGTAACCGGCGCAAAAATCTTTGCCGGCTCCACTGAGTACAATCACATTGACCGACTTCAGATCATCGGCTTCGAGCAGCGCCTCTTTCAGTTCACGCAGAAGAACACCGTTAATCGCATTGCGCTTGTCCGGGCGATTCAGCGTGATTCGCGCAACTCGTTCAGCCACATCGAACTGAATGCATTCCGTGCTTTTGAGCCATTTGCCCATGATTCACTCTCATTCGAAGAAGGTACTCGCGCGCCAAAAGTTCAGCGGCTGAAACGCTGGCGCAACACGACCTTGCTGATTTTCCCAGTAGGCAGACGCGGGAGTTCGTCGACGAACTGGATCGACTTCGGACATTTGTAGCTTGCGATCAGCTCACGGCAAAACGCGATCAGTTCGGCCTCCTGCCTCGCTTCGCCTGGGCGCAGCACGACAATCGCCTTTACGCATTCGCCCCATTTCTCGTGCGGCACACCGATCGCTGCCGCATCGATCACCGCGGGATGCTGAAGCAACGCGTCTTCGACTTCGCGGCTGTAAATGTTTTCACCGCCCGAGATGATCATGTCCTTCTTACGGTCGACGAGAAACACATAACCACAACTGTCCTGATAGCCCATGTCACCACTGCGATACCAGCCATCCCGCAGCGCTTCGACCGTTGCAACGCTGTTGTTCCAGTAACCGGTCAACTGGGTGGCCGAGCGCAGCCACACTTCGCCGGTCTGTCCCTGCGGAAGGTCCGCCCCGTTATCGTCGACGATGCGCAATTCAATGCCCGGACACGGATGACCCACCGACGCCAAACGCCGAATTTCATCAGACGTGCCATGCGGCCGAACTTCGTGTGCCGGCAGCCAGCAGGCATTACTCTCAGTCATGCCGTACTGGACCGCGAACACGGGACCGAGCACTTTGATACCCCGTTGGAGCAGTGGTACAGGAACCGGCGCGGCCGCCGTGGTGATGTTCTCGATGCTCGACAGATCGTACGACGCCAGTTCCGGCACGTCGAGCAACGCCTGAAGCATCGCCGAGACGAGAAACGTGAACGTGATGCGCTCTGCCTGAATCGTCTCGAGCATCGCCTTCGGCTCGAAACCGCGGTGCAACACGGTCGTACCGCCCATCCACGCGACCGCGTTCACGTAACCGATACCGCCCACGTGAAATGCCGGTGTGGTCTGCAACACGCGTGAATGTCCGGAGAATTCCGTCACGAGCGCACAGCTCTCCGCGGTCGCGCACATCGCACGGTGAGTACGAACCACTCCCTTTGGGCGGCCCGTCGTGCCGCTGGTGTAGATGAGATAAGCGTAGTCGTCGGGCTGTGACCGGATCGGCGGTCCATCCGGCGAACCGGCTTCCATGACGGACTCGAAAGATATCGCCCACGACGGTGCGTCGCCGATACAAATATATTGTTCGATGTCCGGCATCTGCGCGCGCAGACCGTCCACGACCTCCGAATATTGCGCTTCGAAGACAAGGGCTTTCGGCGCTGCATCCTTCAGGATGTGCGAAATTTCCGCTGGCGCAAGCCGGAAGTTGATTGTGGCGAGCAGAAAGCCGGCCCATTCGCATGCCCGGTAAGTCTCGTAGTATTCCGCGCAATTCATCGCCAGCACCGCGACCCGGTCCTGACGCCGAAGCCCCTGCTGGTAAAGCGCAGCCGAGAATCGGCGGGCTCGCTCTGCCATCTCGCCATGAGTCACGCGCCGGCTATCGAAAACCAGCGCTTCCCTGTCCGCGTAGAAACGGGCATTGCGCTCTATCATCTCCCCAATCGTTTTCATCTCGATCCTGTCTTCGTATGTTTGACGCTCGAATGTCAGGCCGCAAGCGCCTGCGGATCTGCCAGCATCGCAGCTATGAACGCCGTGAAGCGAGCTGCGTCCGCACCGTTGATCACCCGATGATCGTAGCTCAGCGAAAGCGGCAACATCTTCCGCCAGTCGACACCGCCGTCGTCGGAGGGCTGGGGCGTCAGCCGGGTTTTCGTCACCCCGAGAATGGCAACTTCAGGGGCGTTGATGATCGGCGTGAAGCCGGTGCCGCCAAACCCTCCCAGTGAGCTGATCGAGAAGCAGCCGCCCGACATTTCCGCCATCGAAAGGCCTTTCTCACGCGCCTTGAGCGACACCGCCGTTAGCTCGGCCGCCAGTTCCAGAACGCTCTTTTTGTCACAGTCGCGCAAGACCGGCACCAGAAGACCAAAACGCGTGTCCACCGCGACCCCAATGTGAAAATACTTTTTCAGCACGAGGTTTTTGCCGTCACCGTCCAGTGATGCATTGAATTGCGGGAACTCCTGCAACGCACGAACCGCTGCCTTGATGAGAAACACCAGCGGTGTCAGCTTTATTGCGGGTCCGCCATCGTTATACGCCTTGCGGAAGGCCTCAAGCGTCGTAATATCGGCGTCGTCGTGATGCGTGACGTGCGGAATCGTCAGCCAGTTGCGCGACAGGAACGCGCCCGTCAGTTTCTGTATGCGTGAGACCGGCTTGACCTCGACTTCGCCAAACTCGGCGAAGTCAACCTGCGGCCACGGGGGAAGATTCGCGCCGATACCGGCCGGCGCCGAACCATTGACAACTGCGGGCGCAGCCACGGGTGGTGGGGCGGAAACGGATTCGACGCTCATTTCGGATGCCTCGCTAGACTGGTTCAATCAACGTAAAGGAGAACCGACGAATCAGACGATCTCCGCCAGCACCGTACCGACCGGATACACCTCGCCTATCTGCGCAACGATCCGCAGCGTCCCCGAAGCCGGCGACTCCACTTCCTGCACTGACTTGTCGCTTTCCAGCGCATAGAGCGCCTGCCCTTCAGTGACGCTCGCACCGTCTTCCAACAGCCATTCAGTCAGCGTGCCTTCGTTCATCGAAAAGCCCAGTTTCGGAAGCAAAACCTGCGTGGACATAAGTGCTCTCTTTAAGATTGGGAAAACCGGGATGGAGACTTCGAACCTGTGTCATCGAGTGTCGCGCGGATCGCTGCTTCGATCTCAGCGGCCCCTGGCACGAAGGCATCTTCCAACGGCTTGGAAAATGGGACTGGGCAAAACTGCGAGCCGACCCGCTGCACAGGCGCCTTCAGTTCACGAAACAGCGATTCATAGATGCGCGACGCGATTTCCGCGCCGACTCCAAATGGCTTGACCGCCTCGTGCACAACGACGGCGCGGCCCGTTTTTGCTACTGAGGTCAGGATAGTCTCGGTGTCGAGCGGCGAAATCGTCCGCAAATCGATCACCTCGCACGAGATACCTGCTGCACCAAGCTGTTCGGCCACAGCCATCACGTCGTGCACGCGGCGGCTATAGGTGATGACGGTCACATCCGTGCCACTGCGGACCACGTTCGCTTTGCCGAGCGGAATTCGCACGCCGCGCTCGGGCGCCTTGCCCGGATTCCAATAGGTCGGCATGTTCTCGATGAAGAGACACGGATCGTCGTCTTCGATGCACGAAAGCATCAGGCCGTAAGCGTCGGCGGGCGTGGACGGCGCCACTACCTTGATGCCCGCGACGTGCGCGAACCATGCTTCCAGATAGTCGGCGTGCTGGCCGCCAGTGCCGAACCCTGCACCCGTCATCGTGCGGATCACGAGCGGCACATGGGTTTGGCCGCCCGACATGAAGCGCAACTTGGCGGCGTGGTTGACAATCATGTCCATCGCGACCGTCGTAAAGTTCATCAGCATGATTTCGGCGACTGGACGCATTCCGACGATCGACGCGCCAATCGCCGCGCCGATGATGGCCTGCTCCGAGATTGGCGTCGATCGAACGCGCGAAGTGCCGTACTTCGTCGACAGCCCTTTGGTCACGCCGACAATGCCGCCTTCCTGCCCGTCGGCCACGTCTTCGCCGAGCACGATGACATTGGCGTCGGCGGCCATCGCGTCGTCAAGCGCAAGATTGACGGCCTGGATCGTATTGATGTCAGTCTGCGCCTGGTTCATGCCAGCACCTCGTCTTTAAAGATATCGCGCCGCAGTTCGGCGACGTCCGGATAGTCGCTCGCCAGCGCGAACTCGACAGCCGCGTCGATTTCCGCGTTGTGGTTCGCCTCCATCTCCGCCAGTTGGACTTCGGTCGCATGTTTCGCGGCGATCAGCCATGCCCGGAAGAGCGGCACCGGATCTTTTGCCACCCACGCCGCCTTTTCATTCTGGTCCATATAGGCATCCGGGTCGCCAAACACGTGGCCGTGAAAGCGGAATGTATTGGCTTCGATCAACGTCGGACCGCCGCCCTCACGGGCGCGGTCGATCGCCTCGCGCGCCACGCGATGCATCGTGATCGGGTCGTTACCATCGACGGTGATGCCCGGCATCTGATACGCCACGGCGCGCTGCGCGATGTTCGGCACCGAGGTTCCATACGCGTATTTCGTATGCTCGGCATAACCGTTGTTCTGGCACACGAAAACAACCGGCAGCTTCCAGACCGACGCCATATTCAGCGACTCGTGGAACGCGCCGATGTTGGCGGCGCCGTCGCCAAAATAGGCGACTGCCACGCGTGGTTCGCCACGAATCTGCGCGGCCAGCGCGAGACCATTCGCAATAGGCATGGAGCTGCCGACAATTCCCGTCGTCACCATCACGCCGGAAGCCGGATGGGTAACGTGCATGGGGCCGCCCTTGCCCTTGCAGGTGCCAGTGACGCGGCCACCGAACTCGGCCCACAAATCCTTGAGTGGCACTCCCTTCGCGATCATGTCGTGCACGCCGCGATAGATCGTGCAGATGTAGTCCTCGTCGGTGAGACACACCGACACGGCCGATGGAATCGCCTCCTGCCCGCGCGGCGAGTAATACGGCATGACGAGCTTGCCGGATTTGATGACTGCGCGAAACCGCTCGTCGTTCTGCTTGATAAGTGTCATACGCCGATAGATATCGACCAGTACTTCACTGCTGGGCGGCTGATGGACTTTCATGCGAAGGTCTCCTTCGATCACCAGATCGTTTGTGTGCCGCTGGCATGCAGCGCGGCGATGTAACCGAAAACGAACGACGCGCCGATACTGCTGCCCGCGCCAGGATAACAACGGCCGACAACGGACGCAGTGCAGTTGCCTGTCGCATACAGCCCGGGAATCAGCGAACCGTCTTCTTTCAGCACGCGAGCATATTCATCCGTGACAAGCCCGCCCGCCGTACCAACATCGCCCGGATACATACGGACTGCGTAAAAGGGCGCCTGCTCGATGGGCCCGAGGTTGGGATTCGGCTTGATCGTAGGGTCGCCGTGGCAGCGATCGAAAGCACGTGAACCGCGTCCGTAATCGCTGTCCACGCCCGATTTGCAAAAGCCGTTGAAGCGCGTCACGGTGTCCTGTAAGCCGGCAGCGTCGATACCGCACTTCTGCGCCAGCTCGCTAATCGAGCCGGCCTTGATCATGTAGCCACTGTCCAGCCATTGCTGCGGGATCTGACCTTGCATCGCCGTGCCCCAGGGGTAGTACTTGCGCTGACGGCTGTCCATCACCACCCAGCTCGGTACAGCCTTACCGGTTTCCTTCTGACGTTGATACATGCGTTGCCCGATCTCCATATAGGCACCGGCTTCGTCGCAAAAGCGGCGGCCGTCCTGGTCGACCATGATGGAGAACGGCAGCGAAAGATCGAGGTGGTGCATGAACGGCAGCGGCGAGCCGTCGGGCGCGCGCGCGCCTTCGGGCAGCGTTTCGTTGGGCCCAAGCGACGTCACGACCCACCAGGCCTCTTCCATGCAATCCACCGCACCGCCAATCGCGACAGCGGCTTCGAGAACCTCGCCGGTGTCGCCGGGATTGGCGTTTGTCCAGTCGCTCGATGACGGCTGCGGCTGATACTTACGGCGCATTTCGGCATTGTGTGAAAACCCGCCGGTATTCAACAGCACGCCTTCGCGAGCACGCACACGCATTTCACGTCCGCTGCGCATCGCAATCACACCCGCCACGCGCCCATTCTCTACGATGAGATCGCGCACCGGTGTTTCGGTCCAGATAGGAATGTTTTCACGCAGCGCTATTTGCAGCATGCGGCCCTGGATCGCCGCGCCGTTCGAAACCAACTCTTTACCGGTCAGCTTCTGATACAGCATGCGGCCCGCGAGCTGCATCGCTTTGCGTTTGCCACCCCATGTGCGCTTGAGGAGGAAAAGCTCTGGAAATTCGTTCGAATTGGCGGGAATCGACACGCCTTTGTAGCGCGAAAGCCTCGGCGCCCATTCACCCAGTTCCTTAACGTCGAATAACTTTGCGAGCAGTGAGCGCCCACGAGGCTCGCCACCAGGCAATGTGTCGTAGTAGTCGGACCATCCGTCCGCATAGACGAACTGCATGCCCTGCTGTTCGAGGAATTCAGCCATCTTCGGACCCGTGCGCAAATAGGCTTCCCGACGAGCCGGCGATGTGCCGGGCCCTTGATAGGTGACTGCCGCATCGAAGTATTCCCGCGCGCGCTCGTATGAGTCACGCACGCCGTGCCGTCGCATCACATGATTGTTCGGCAACCACCAGACACCGCCGGAATACCCCGTCGAGCCACCTACCTTCGACTGCTTTTCAATGATTAGCGCCTCTTTGCCCGCTGTCTTGCACGCGAGCGCGGCGCACATCGAGCCGCCGCCGCTGCCGACAACGACGAAGTCATAGGTTGCATCCCAGGCACTCATGCTCAATTCCCCTGCGCGATGAATTCCCGCAGCGCGCGGTGGAAATTGGACACCGAGGTCTCCTGCAGCGGATTCGTGCGCGATCCTTTGAAGCCACGCGATTTCATCCCTTGCTGCACGTTCGTCATATTCTGGAAGTCCTGCCACAGGATCAGGCCGAAATTCTCCAACGCGTTCTGCTTCCAGTCGTCGACCCCGTAGTAAAACTCACGCTTGAGCGGCGGCTCAGCGCCCGGCGCGTAGCGAACCAGCGACCAGATGTCGTAAATGCAGGAATCGGGATTGTCGCCGTCGGGACGCGCACGATAGAACAGCGCACCGTCCGGGTAAGGCAGGAAAATAAGATTTGGGAACACGTGCCAGTCGGCACCCGCTCGCCCCATCTGCTCGAAAGAGATGTCGGGCCAACCCGCACCTTCCGCGACGGCGGCCTCGCGCTGGAATTCCATGGCTTTCGCCAGAACTTCAAACTGATTGCCACTGGGCGCCATGTCGGTCAGCAGACGTTTGGACGCTTCGTAGTCACGCGCGGAATTGATGGCCTTCAGGGTGTCTTCCATCACCTTGAAGAAATTGACCAGCCCTTGCCGCACGTCTTCCGGCATCGGTTTGCCGGTACGCGAGGACGGAGCGCCAATGAAGCGCGTCGCTGTCGCATAGCCGAACATTCCGTGGCGTCCATAGGCAAAACTGCGGGTGACATCATCGCCGGCGACGTCGAGCAATTGCGGGTGCGTTGCCGAGACGTGATAGCCCTCGTTGAACGCCTCAAGCGCGACCTTCCAGTTGCACGGCAGCCGGATCGACTTGTACCAGCGGTAACGCATTTTTTCGAACTCGAAGCAGTTCGTGATTTCCGGAACCGGCTCAAGGAATTTTGCAAGCGGCTCGGCGTTGGTATCCATGTTGATGAACACGAATCCCCCCCATGTATCCACCTGGACTTCCTGCAAGTGCAGATCGTCGTCGGCCATGTCGGGGCAGCCCTCCCAATCGCTGCGATCGAGCACGCGTGCGACGCTTCCGTCAAGGTTCCATTGCCACCCATGGTAGTTGCAATGAAACTTCGCCGCCTTGCCGCAGCCGTTCGTCAGACGCCGGCCGCGATGCTGACAGACGTTGTAATAGGCCTTGATCTGGTCGGCAGCAGTGCGCACCACGATGATCGACTCACCGATTACGTCAAACGTGACGTAGTCGCCGATGCCCGGAATCTCTTCAAGCCGACAGGCTACCTGCCACACGCGCGGCCACAAATTTCGCGTCTCCTCGTCGAGGAACTGCTTCGAGAGGTAGCTATCCTTGGGCACAAAATCGAGGCGGACAGCTTGCTCAACCGAACTGATACTCGTGTCACCCATTGATATCTCCTTCATGGTGTCGCCGGCTTGCATGCCGATCCTGGATTCTTCGTTTCTGGCGCCCCGGCCGATTGAGGCTTCGGCGCGCAGCGGTGGGTATATATGAACGTCGTTCAAAATACTAGGCCGACGGGAAGAACATTGTCAATCCGGTCCAACGTCAGTCCAGCGCCTCCGTGAGCGCGGGCACTGCATCGAAAAGATCGGCCGCAAGGCCGTAGTCGGCGACCTGGAAAATCGGCGCCTCGTTATCCTTGTTGATCGCAACGATGACCTTTGAATCCTTCATGCCGGCCAGATGCTGGATCGCCCCGGAGATGCCCACAGCAATGTAAAGCTGAGGCGCGACGATTTTCCCCGTTTGCCCGACCTGATAGTCGTTCGGCACGAATCCCGCATCAACCGCGGCGCGCGAAGCGCCGACTGCCGCGCCGAGTTTGTCGGCGAGCGCGTCGAGGAGCTTGAAGTTATCGCCGTTCTGCATGCCGCGCCCGCCAGACACGACGATATTGGCAGCCGCCAGTTCGGGCCTGCTCGATTTAGTCAGTTCCTGGTCGACAAAACGCGCGCGTTCATAGGGCGCTGCGGCCGGCACGGATTCGAGCGGCGCGCTGCCCTCCAACGAAGCGGCGTCGAAGGCCGTCGTGCGGACGGTCAACACTTTGACCTGATCGACAGACCTGACCGTGGCGAGCGCGTTGCCGGCGTAAATTGGCCGCACAAAGGTATCCGCTGCCTTGATGGCAACGACTTCAGAGATCTGGGCGCAGTCAAGCAGCGCGGCGACCCGCGGCATGAAATTCTTGCCGACGGCCGTCGATGCGGCGATCACGTGGCTGTATGGCTGCGCCAGCGACACCACCAGCGCCGCAAGGTTTTCCGGCAACGCGTGCGCATATGCTTCGGCGTCCACGTACAAAACTTTGGTCACGCCGCTTACTTTCGTAGCGTCGGCCGCGGCGCCAGTCGCTTCGTGGCCGGCAATCAGCAGATGAACATCGCCGCCGATCTGCGTCGCGGCAGCGACCGCATTGAGCGTCGCGCGGTGCAGCGACGCGTTGTTGTGTTCTGCAATAACAAGAATGGACATGGTCAGATCACCTTGGCTTCATTGCGAAGTTTTTCGATCAACGTCTCGACGTCGGACACCATGATTCCGCTCTTGCGCGGCGGCGGTTCGGTCACTTCCAGTACCGTCAGACGCGGCGTCACGTCCACGCCGAGTGCTTCAGGCGTCAGCGTATCGAGCGGCTTCTTCTTCGCTTTCATGATGTTGGGCAACGTCACATAGCGGGGACTGTTCAAGCGCAAATCCGTGGTGACGACTGCGGGCAGATCGAGAGCGACGCGCTCGAGCCCGCCGTCGATTTCGCGCGTCACGCTCAGCACGCCGTCCGCGACCTCCGTTTTAAAGGCGAACGTGGCTTGCGGCCAGCCAAGCAATCCGGCGAGTTTCTGACCGGTTTGGCCGGCGTCGTTGTCGATCGCCTGCTTGCCGAGCAGCACCAGTTGCGGCCCTTCGCGTTCGACGATTCCCGCCATGAGCTTCGCGACGGCGAGCGGCTGCAGATCCGTCGCCGTCTCTACCAGAATTGCCCGATCGGCGCCCATCGCCAGCGCTGTGCGCAAGACGTCTTGCGACTGCGAAGTGCCAGCCGAAATCACAACGACCTCGGTTGCGACCCCAGTTTCCTTTAGCCGCACAGCCTCTTCCACCGCGATTTCATCGAACGGATTCATGGCCATTTTGACGTTGGCCAGATCAACGCCAGATCCGTCGGTTTTGACACGGGGCTTCACGTTGTAATCGATCACCCGCTTCACCGCGACAAGAATTTTCAATTGACGCTCCAGACGCTTTTATGAACAATGTTCTATATTCTGAACCACATCTTTCGCTACTGTCAACGACAACAAAGGTCCATCGAAGCAATCCCAAGCAGCGATGGACGGCTATGGAGGCAACCATGAAGCTTTATCGCTGCGCTCGCATTGAAGGCATTACGGGGCTGGAATTCTGCGAGGAACCGGATCTGCCGCCACCGGGGCCACATCAGGTGATAATGAAAGTGAATGCCAGTTCGCTCAATTTTCGCGAACTGCTCTTTATGCGTGGTGCGCTCGGCGCCTGGCTGCAGCCGAACTACATTCCCGTCTCTGACGGTGCGGGCACGGTCATCGCCGTCGGCCCGGGCGTGCGCCGCGTGAAGCCCGGAGACCGGGTTGCAGCAACCTTCTACGAGAACTGGGTTGGCGGCACGCTGCCGCAACACTCGGACACGCTGGGACGCGGTGCAATCGTCGAAGGCATGCTGCGCGACACGGTGCTGCTGGGCGAAGAAGATCTCGTTGCAATACCGAAGCACCTCTCGGACGAAGAAGCGGCAACGCTGCCATGCGCGGCCCTGACTGCCTGGAACGCGCTGTGCGAGCATGGGCCGCTGCTGCCGGGGCAAACCGTGGTGGTGCAGGGAACCGGCGGCGTCTCGCTCTTTGCACTGCAATTCGCCAAGCTTTTCGGCGCACGAGTCATCGCCACCTCGTCGAGCGACGCGAAGCTCGCACGGCTTGCGGAACTGGGCGCCGATGCGACCATCAATTACCGCGACACGCCACGCTGGGCGGATGCCGTGCTGGAACAGACAGACGGCGATGGCGCCGACCTCGTCGTCGAGGTTGGGGGCGCGGCGACCTTCGCCGAATCGGTCGCCGCCGCACGGAAAGGAGGCCGCATCAGTGTGGTGGGAATGCTCACCGGCGCCCCCTCGCCCGGTGATGGTTTCTTCATGCGCGGCCTTGCTATCGCCCCGATTCACGTAGGGTCCCGCCAGGATTTCGAGAGCATGAACCGCGCAATCGATTTCCATCGGCTAAAACCCGTGATCGATTCAACCTTTGCCTTTGCCGACGTGCCCGACGCTCTACGTCACCTGGAGAGTCAGCGCCACTTCGGCAAAATCGTGATTCAGCACGCCTAGCGCTTGCCGGTCGGTTGCAACCGGATCGCCATGCTCGAATCGTGCGCTTCCGAGCCGGTTGCCCTCGCGTATACCCCATTTCGCGAACCGCTCCATTTTGTTCATAATGTAGAACATCGTTCGTATGTTCCAATTTCCCGTTGACCGATGCCTACGCAAAGCCAGCCATCGGATCGGCGCTCGTTCCCGGGGAAGACGTGCCAATGAAACTATTCTCTCTCGATGGTCAGGTTGCACTCGTCACCGGTGCGTCACGTGGTCTGGGTTTCGCGATGGCGAGCGCACTCGCGTCCGCGGGCGCGACCGTCGTGCTTGCCGCCCGCTCCCGCGACAGCCTGGAAACTGCCGCCGGGTCCATTCACGGCACCACTGGGGCCGGTAGCGAACAAGTCGACTTCGAGCCGTTCGATCTCACCGATCAAGCCGGCATCGCGGCCGCCGTACAGAACGTCCTCGCGCGTCACGGAAGGATAGACATACTGCTGAACAATGCCGGTATCTGCGAGTGGTCCGATTTTCTGCAATCAACACCGGCCATGTGGCAGCGCACGATGGACACCAATGTCACGGCGGCCTATCTGCTCGCGCAGCAGATATCTCCAGCGATGATCGCGCACGGACACGGGCGCATCATCAATGTCGGTTCGTACGTTTCGGTCCTTGGACGGGAAAAACTGCAGGCCTACGTGGCAAGCAAGCACGCAGTGGCCGGCCTCACCAAGTCGCTCGGCGCCGAACTGGGCCGCCACGGCATTCGCTGCAACGGCATTTGCCCAGGCTACTTCATGACCGATATGGCCGAGCCCGTCACGTCGAACCCTCAAATGAAGGAAATCGTGCGTTCGCACATTTCCGTTGGACGGTGGGGGCGCCCCGAAGAACTTGGCGGCGCGGCCGTATTCCTCGCGTCCGAAGCCAGCTCTTATATGAACGGCCAAATGCTAATGGTCGACGGCGGTGTGTCGGAGATCCTCTGCTTCCCGATGTCAGTGGTCTAGCCTTTCCTTTGCGCGGATGTCGCTTGCGAAGCCACGCAGCGGAACGCGCGCCGTCCACACTTCAGAGAGTGCATATATGAATACAAAGACGTTGACTTCCCTCCTCGATCTCGATGGCAAAACCGCCCTCATAACCGGCGCGGCACAGGGAATCGGCGAGGCGATTGCAAGACGTCTCGCCGAAGCCGGCGCTGCCGTCGTCATCTGCGATATCAACGGCAACCTTGCAGAAAAGACCGCGCAGTCGATCCGGGATACGGGCGCGCGGGCGTTGGCTGTCAAAGCCGACGTCGCCCGCGTTGCAGACACTCAGATGGCGGTCGACACCGCACTCAATCAGTTCGGCACACTCGACATCCTCGTGAACAACGCCGCGCTGGTCGCCCCGCGCCCTGTCATGGAGATCGACGAACAACTGTGGAATTCCGTGCTCGATATTGACCTCAAGGGGGTGTTCTTTCAGGCGCAGGCAGCGGCTCGCCAGATGATCGCCGCCGGACGTGGCGGCAAGATCATTAATATTTCTTCGGTCGATGCAGTGCTGCCGGTCGGCGGCCTGGTTCCCTACGATTCGGCGAAAGGCGGCGTCGCGATGATGACAAAGTCACTCGCGAAGGAACTCGGCAAATACGGCATAACCGTGAATGCGGTCGCGCCGGGCGGCGTTGCCACTCCGGGCGCAAACGAAGCGGCGCCCGGGATCATGGCCGTGCTGGGCATCGCCCCCGAAGCCATTGCCGACGTTCCCGTTCGATCCACCCTTGGCCGTTACGCCGAACCCGACGACATCGCAAAAGTTGTCTACTTCCTTAGCACCGGACTGGCTGATTACATGACTGGCGCGTTCGTCACCGTGGACGGCGGTTACCTGCTGATCTGACGAGCCGCATGGCCCGCAGTAGTGAAACTACCGCCATGAACGACGTTGACAACCCCAAAATGCGTGTTTATATTTACGAACAGTATTCACATATTTCGATTCAGGGCAGTCGATAGGCATGTCCGGAAACAGAGACGACGCAGTTAGCCAAAAGCAGCGGTCAACGGTGGACCTCACTCCATCGAAAGTTGAAAAAGAGCGGACGAAGTTCCGCAGGCTTAAACGGACATCTGAGCAGTAGGCCGAAAATTCAACGTAGAGGAGACAACATGAAACACTACCGGCCGCGGCCCACGAAAATCAGCGTTGCCGTATGGACCACCTGCCTGGCGGCTGTGTGCGGGCTCTACAGCACAAGCGGTTTGGCTTTCGAGATCACTACGCCGAACCCAGACATTGATATGCACTGGGACAACACCGTGCGTGGCGATTACGGCATGCGTCTGCAAGGCCGCGACGGCTTCTACACGAACAGCCCGACCTACGACGAAAGCGACCTCTCGACCTCAAAATTCGGCACGATTCAAGCTCGATTGAACCTATACAGCGAGTTCGACTTCAAGTACAAGGACAACTGGGGTTTCCGCGTGAGTGCGGCCGCGTGGTACGACCCAAGCTACAGGAGCCACGTCAGCAACAACACGTCCTTGCCTTCGCCCAACAATCTGCCGAACTACCCGGGTAATACCTACACGAGCTATATCGACAAATACTACGGGGGTCCCAGCGGCGAGTTGCGCGACGCATTTGCCTTTGGCTCGTTCAATCTCGGCGACCACCCCGTCGACGTCAAGCTAGGCCGCACCGCCATTACCTGGGGCCAGGCTTCTTTCGCGACGATCGGTGGCACAAACTCAATTGCATTCGCCCAGCAACCGATCGATCTCTACAAAACAACGATTAGCCCCAGCGCGTCGCTGAAAGAAGTGGTTTTGCCAACCACTCAAACTGTCGTGTCGACCAAGCTGACCGACACCATTACCTTGGCGGCTCAGTACACGTTCGAGTGGGACTACGACCGCATTCCCGAAGGCGGCACATATTTCGGTGGCGCGGACGCTGTTTTGTACGGACCGCCGGTGGCCGCTTATACAGAGATCCCTGGACTCGGGCCCGTGCCGCTGAACCGGGTTGCCCCGATCAAGGGCCAGCAGGGTGACATAGGCGTCGACGGAAAGTGGCGCATCGACGCGATCGGCAGCACGGCGGAAGTTGCCTTCCGGCATTTCGCCATGAAATTCCCGTGGGCCGCGCTGGTGGCGCCCGGCCGTGGCGTGAATCTAGGTCCGGTCACGCTGCCCGGTATCCAGGCGCAATACGGTAACAACGTCAACCTGGTCGGCGCCGGTATCAACGGTCCTCTTGGCAATGCCGCGTATGCGGCTGAAATTTCCTATCGCTGGAATATGCCGCTGAGCCCCACGAGCACGACGACGATCAACAATGCCCCGACGGGTCGCACGTTGCACGGGCTGTTCAACCTGACGGAGTCTGTCGGCAAGACGCCCTTCTGGGACAACATGTTTATACAGGGTGAGTTCGCGTTCAATCGATTGATGTCTGTACAGAGCAATCCGGGCAATCTCGCATTGTCTGGCTACGATACGTCAGCACAATGCTCGGGCAGTGGCAACAATCCGTACAACAACTGCGCGTCGCGATTCTGGATGGGTATGGGTATCGGTGCAAGCCCGCAGTGGTACCAGGTGTTTCCAGGTGTCGACCTCACCATGCCCCTCTTCATCAACTTGAACCTGAAGGGCTACTCACCGGTGATCAACAACGCCGGGGAATCGCAGGGTTTCAATACGTTCCTGATTGGGCTGGACTTCAACATCCACAACAAGCACGAGATAGATATCACGTACACGTACTATACGAACAAGAAGGGATTCTCGAGCAGCGGTGCGGCGACGGCCGTCGGCGCACCGTATAGCGACAAATCCTGGCTTGGGATTACCTACCAGACTACGTTCTAAAACAGATGGAGACAGTTGTGAAACGTATATCAAGACTCGTCAAGGCACTCGCAGTTGCCGTACCGCTTTGCGCGGTTCCCTTCGCTGGCGTTACAGCACTCGCGGCAGAATCAGGTATGACGCCATTCGGAGCCGAGATTGCGGGTAACAAGGACGGCACCATCCCCGCCTATTCCGGTGGCCTCACGACGATGCCGGCGGGCTTCAAGGCCAACAGCGGCAAGTGGGCCGATCCCTACCCCGATGAGAAGCCGGTACTGCAAATCACGGCGCAAAATTATCAGCAGTACGCGGACAAACTGAGCGCTAGCGCGCAGGAGCTTTTCAAACGCTATCCAACCTACCGGATGGACATTTACCCGACGCATCGCAGCGCGTCTTATCCGGACTGGTATCTGGCAAATTCGGAGAAGAACGCGTCGACCGCGAAGCTGGAGAAAAACGGCCTGTTTCTCACCGGAGCTTTCGGCGGCAAACCGTTCCCTGTGCCCAAGACCGGTCAGGAAGCAATCTGGGACTGGGAACTGCGCTACGTAGGCACCTTTCAGAGGAATACGGTCAAGACCTACCTGGTCGACACCGCCGGGAACTCGACGCTTGCGGCTCAATTCAAGAGTTCATTGAGCTACCCGTACTTCGACATCAAGAACGAAGACGAATTTAAGAAGAAAGGCGGCGAAGCAATCTGGTACCAGGTGTTCAACGACTATGCCGCCCCTGCACGACTGATCGGCGAAACGACGCTCTTCTGGTACTTCATGGATACCGCGGACCATGACCAGCAGTCGTGGATGTACAGTCCTGGCCAGCGTCGCGTGCGTGTCGCACCGGATCTCGCCTATGACACGCCGAACCCGGGGTATTCCGGCGCCATCACCATGGATGACATCCAGTTGTTCTACGGCAAGCTGGACCGTTGGAATATGACGCTTGTTGGCAAGAAGGAGATGTACATTCCGTACAACGACTACAAGCAGCAGTATGAAACACCCGCCAGCAAGATTCTCACGCCAAAGTTCGTCAATCCCGATACGACGCGTTGGGAGTTGCACCGGGTGTGGGTCGTGGAATTGAAGCTGAAGCCCAATGTCCGTCACGTGTACAGCAAGAAAATGATGTACATGGATGAAGATGGCGGTGGCGGTGCGATGGATGCCTACGACCAATCCGGCAAGCTCTACCGCGGCGGATTCGAAACCACGGTCCCCGCCTACGATTACAAAGTGCCATACTCGCTGGGCAACTGGTTCTATGACTTCGGCAGTGGCATCTATATCTTCGGCAGCCATCCTGCGGAGTCGCCGGGCATCTTCTTCAACGTGACCTTCCCCAGGGATTACTTCACGCCGGATCGGATGCAGTCGACTGGTGTCCGTTAAGGCAGGGCAATGGACGGCGCGCGATGATTGGGCCGCCATCACCGCGCACCACCAGAACAAATAAGATGAGACAGACCGTCATGGCACCTTGTTTGCCGTGACGGTGCAAGGAGATTAAATGAGCCCTAGAACAGCTCGCGCGTTTGTCTCGGTTATCCCGGTCGTCACGCTCGCGCTAGTGGCCGCTGCGTGTCTCGTAACCGGCAACGCCAACGCAGCCTTTCACGACCCGATCAATACCCCCGCCGCGGCAGCTCCAAACGCTGCCCACGAACCCATGATGTCGGTCGCGCTGGCAGGCAAGCGGCTGGTTGCCGTCGGACCGCGTGGCGTGATTCTTCTGTCTGACGACGACGCCGCACATTGGCGGCAGGCGCCAAGCCCGGTGAGTTCGGATTTGGTCTCAGTCATGTTTGCAACGCCGCAGCAAGGTTGGGCAGTGGGACACGATGGCCAGGTCTTGCACAGTGCAGACGGCGGAGCCACGTGGCACAAGCAGCTCGACGGCATCCAGGCGGCCAAGCTGATGCAGAGCTTCTACTCCCACCAGACGGGCAATTCACCGGATTTAAAGACAGCACAGGACGAAGCCGCACGCTTTCTGGCTGACATGGGAGGCCGACCATTCCTCGACGTATGGTTCGACAACGACCATTCCGGCTGGGTGGTCGGTTCCTTCAATATTATTTTCCATACCAAGGACGGCGGCAAAACCTGGGAGCCATGGTTCGACCGCGTTGACAACCCGAATGCGCTGAACCTACACACCATCCGGCGCATCGGGTCGACGCTGTACATTGCCGGCGAGCAGGGCCTTCTTCTCAAACTCGACGAGGGCGCGGAGCGCTTTGTTGCGCTCAAGACGCCGTCGAAAAGCAGCTTTTTTGGCATGGCCTCGAGCGGGTCGACGCTGATTGCCTACGGTCTACTGGGTAACGCATTCCGCACAGTCGACAACGGCCAGACATGGCAGAAGATCGCCTTGCCGACGGGCGCGAGCGTGCTGGCCAGTGGGCAACTTGCCGATGGCCGGCTGCTGCTCGGCACGCAGGCAGGCGAACTGCTGGTGAGTACCGATCACGGCGAGACATTCAGCCGCGTCGCCACGCCCGTGCCCGGCGCGGTCTTCGGCCTGATGACGCATGGCAGCGAGGCTATCGTGACCGGCGCGGCAGGGCTTTCCCGCATCGAGCTTCCCGCCGCGGGCAACGCAAAGTGAAAGTGTTTTTCCATCGGATTCCAGGAGTCAGACATGGCGGCAGGTAGCAACGCCCAATTCGACAAAATGCCGGTAGTGACTGATCCCACTACGTTCGACAGGCGATCCGGAAACATGCTCGAACGGCTCATATTCAACCGTCGCCCATGGCTTATGTTGATCTGCGCATTAGTGACGGCGATTCTGGGCGTTCAGGCGTCGCGTCTCGAAGTCAACGCTAGCTTCGAGAAGATGATCCCGCTGTCGCACCCGTATATCCGCAACTATCTGACGAACAAGGCGGATCTCAAGGGACTCGGGAACTCGATCAGGGTCGTCGTCGAAGCTAAAAATGGCAACGTGTACGATCCTACGTATCTGAACGCGCTCAAACGGATCAACGATGCATTGTTCCTGATCCCTGGCGTCGACCGCCCCGGCGTCAAGTCGTTGTGGATGCCGATCGTACGCTGGAATACTGTGACGGAAAACGGTTTTGCGGGCGGCCCTGTCATGCCCGAAAGCTACGACGGCTCACCGGCGCAGATCGATCGGCTCCGTACCAATGTCGCGCGTGCCAACATCGTTGGCAGCCTTGTCGCGAACGACCTGAAATCGAGCATGATCCAGATACCCCTGCTCGACACTTATCCCGACACTGGCAAGCCCCTCGATTACGCCAAGCTCACTCGCCAGATCGAAGACGTTTTACAGCGCGAGTCGCATGGCGAAGTGCGCGTACACGTCGTTGGATTTGCCAAGCTGATCGGCGATCTGATCTCGGGGCTCAACCTCATCACGATGTACTTCGGCATGGCAGCGCTGATCGCCCTCGTAGTGATCTTTCTCTACACGCGCTGCATTCGCAGCACTTTACTGGTAGTGAGTTGCTCGCTGATTGCCGTGATCTGGCAGCTCGGCATCATCAAGACGCTGGGATTTGTGCTTGATCCGTACTCGATTCTGGTGCCGTTTCTGGTCTTCGCGATCGGTGTGTCGCACGGCGCCCAGAAAATGAACGGCATTACGCAAGACGTCGGCCGCGGCACGCACAAGTATGTCGCCGCACGCTACACGTTCCGGCGGTTGTTCCTCGCCGGCCTCACTGCCCTGCTCGCCGACGTAGTCGGGTTTGCCGTGCTGATGGTGATCGACATTCCCGTGATCAAGGATCTCGCGTTCACCGCCAGCGTCGGCGTTGGCGTGCTGGTGTTCACGAACTTGCTGCTGCTGCCGGTTCTGCTGTCGTACATCGGCGTCAGCCCGTCGGCCGCCCGACGTAGCGTCAGGGCCGAGAGAGAAGAAAACGCCGGACATAATGCGGTGGGTTCAGTGTGGAACGTGCTTGACCGTTTCACTGAACGCCGATGGGCTACTGCTGCAATTACCTGTGCAGCGCTTCTCGCCCTGGGCGGCTGGAGCGTCAGTCAGAAGTTGCAGATCGGCGACCTCGATGCGGGCGCACCGGAACTCCGGCCGGATTCGCGCTATAACATCGACAACGCTTATATCAACGCGCATTACGGGCTTTCGAGTGACCTGTTCGTAGTGATCGGCAAGTCCTCGCAGACGAGTTGCGACGGCAACAACTTTCCGCTTGCTGTCGAGGCCGATCGACTCGAGACCATGATGCGTACAGTGCCCGGCGTCCAGACGACCACCTCGATCGGCGCGCTTTCCCGCTGGGTCACCTCAGGTTTCTACGAAGGCTACCCGAAGTGGTACACGATCGACCGCGTGCCGTCGATCCAGAACAAGACCGTTTCGCAGATTGTGCTCGACCATCCGGACCTGTTGAATGCGACGTGCACGACCGCGCCGATCATTGTGTACCTGACTGATCACAAGGCGGCGACTTTGTCGCGCGTCATGGCGGCTGCCGAAGACTTTGCGAAAACGCACAATGACAAGGACCATCAGTTTCTGATGGTGGCTGGCTCGGCCGGCATCGATGCAGTGACGAACGTAGTCGTCGCGAAGGCCAACCGGTTAATGCTGCTCATGGTGTACGGTGCGGTCATACTTTTGTGCTTCATCACCTTCCGCAGCTGGCGCGCGGTGATTGTCGCTGTCGTGCCTCTCGCGGTCACTTCGATTCTCTGCGAAGCGTTGATGGTAATGCTCGGCATTGGCGTGAAAGTCTCGACATTGCCGGTGATCGCGCTGGGCGTCGGCATCGGTGTTGACTACGCACTCTACCTGTTGAGCGTCCAGTTGTCTTACCAGCGAGCAGGACTGCCGTTAGCCGAAGCGTACCGCCGGGCCGTGCAATTCACCGGCAAGGTCGTTGCACTGGTTGGGGTAACACTGGCGGCGGGTGTTGTTACATGGGCGTTTTCACCAATCAAGTTCCAAGCCGACATGGGCATTTTGCTGACGTTCATGTTCTTATGGAACATGATCGGCGCGCTGATCCTGATTCCCGCACTGTCGCATTTCCTGCTCCGTGGCATCTCCGATTCGGCAAGCAAAGCGGCAGGGATGCCAGTTAAGGCCGACGTGTCCAAGCTGGTTGTGCCCTCCGTGCGCACAGAGAATCTCGCCGCGACGGGCAGCGCTACTACTAAACAGACCACGCGCGGCTGACCAACGGCCAAGCGGCCAGGCGCGAGAAGCGAACGCGCCTGGCCGCTTGGCCGACAACATTGGGCGATACTTCCTGATCTCGCCCTACCCGGCCATCTCGGATGGCCTCCCCTCACCCACCCGTCGTAACGATTGGCCGAATTCTCCGAATCTCGCACGCGCTTGTCGACTGCCTCGTAAGCGCACGGGCACTATGAGCAGAGTAACGGGATGCGGCAAATCAGTACGATGACGTAAAGCGCATCCAGGTTGCGGCTAAGCAGAGAGACGCGCACTGACTCTTATCCAACCGCACGCAGGGCACCGAAGTCCCCTGTTTTCTTCTTAACGCACATCCCACTCCAGCGGCAAATGATAGAGCGTGCCGTTGACGCCGCCATGCACGCCCGCCTTTTCGCCCGGCTTGACCCGGAACTCAGGGATTCGCTTGAGCCATTCCTGCAGGAACACCTTGAGTTCCACGCGCGCGAGAAACGACCCTGGACAGCGATGCGCGCCATTGCCGAAAGTGGAGTGAATAGGCGTCGGGCGAGAAAAGTCCACCGTAAGCGGATCATTGAACTTACGGTCGTCCAGTCCGTGCAGCGTGGTCGGAATAATGATCATGTCACCTTCCTTCATCTGCACGCCCTTGTATTCAAAGTCGTGCGTGATGCGGCGTCCCTGATTGACCACCGGAAAGCGTCGCAGTAGCTCGTCGACCGCCTTTTGCGTGAGCTCCGGGTGTTCGATCAACTCCTTGCGATGCGCCGGGCTTTTCGCGAGAAAATTCGCAATAAAACCCATCGCCGATGCGACCGTGTCCAACCCGCCGATCAGCACGAGTCCGCAAAGCCCCTTCAGTTCCTGATCCGTGAGCGCTCGACCGTCGATCCTGGATTGAACGATCCGGCTGATAAGGTCGTCGCCCGGGTTGGCACGTCGCTCCGCAATTTTGACGCCGAGATACTCGAAAATCGAACCGAGCGCGGCCAGCTTTTGCTCCGCGGAGTCAGGGCGGACCATCTTGTCGGCGAGGCCAAGTAAAAAGTCGCGATCTTCTGCGGGCAACGCGACCATATTCATGAAAATACCGATCGGCAAGTGTTGGGCGAAGCCCGACACAAACTCCACCTCACCCTTTTGGTAAAAGCCCTCGATCAGCTCGATCGTCATCTCGCGGGCCTTCTCTTCGAGTTTGCTGATTGCCTGGGGCATGAAAGCCGGAGCAATCAGCGCACGATAATTCGTATGCAGCGGCGGATCGAAGAAGATCGGCGGCAGCGGCGCATGTTCGACCAGCGGCACGGTCAGCTGCTTCGATGAAAAATTCTCGTAGTCTTTGAATATCTGGTAGATGTCATCTCCGCGCGTCGCAATCCAGTGACCACCGTTTCTCGGTGTCCAGAAGATATCGGGAATGCCGTCGTCGTGCAGCCTCTTCAGCGCGAGATGG
Source organism: Paraburkholderia sp. RAU2J (assembly GCF_003634845.1). NCBI lineage: Bacteria > Pseudomonadati > Pseudomonadota > Betaproteobacteria > Burkholderiales > Burkholderiaceae > Paraburkholderia > Paraburkholderia sp. RAU2J. The sequence goes on along the minus strand of NZ_RBXG01000003.1, from coordinate 1,090,670 downwards.
TAGTCGTCCTCGGCGCCGGGAGGATTGTAGATATCCACATCCACAACCAACTCCGGCGGCACGTGTGCGGGAATCGGCGCCGACTCGGGCGGCGCTGCGTGACCGGTTGCTGACATTCGGTGTCTCCTTTTGGCGACGTGGCCAAGCGCACCGACATAGCGGTTATCGCACTGGCTATTAGATGAATGATGCCTACAGATAGGCCCCGTACAACTCAACGTGATGTTCGGTGTTGCCCCAAGTCATATCGATGCAGGTCAGGCGTTTCACGTACCATCCGACTGACAGTTCGTCGGTCATTCCCATACCGCCATGCAATTGCACAGCCTGTTGTCCAACGAAGCGGCCGCTACGCCCGATCATCGCCTTGGCAGCACAGACCGCGCGATGGCTTTCGCGCCTATCGTCATCCGCAAGTTTTGCGGCGGCGAAGTAAACCATTGAACGGGCCTGCTCGACGGCGGTCAGGATATCGGCGGCGCGATGTTGCAAAGCCTGAAACTTGCCGATCGGCGTGCCGAACTGCTTGCGTGTGCGCAAATAGTCGTAGGTGAGATCGGCCAGCTTTGCCATCGTCCCCACCGCCTCCGCGCAAAGCGCAAAGATGCCGTGATCGACCGTCCACTCCAACAGCGCGAACCCGCCGTCTACCGTACCGAGCACAGCGTCCGCATTGACATGCACCTCATCTAGCGTAATCTCCGCGACGCGCTGGCCATCGAGCGCCGGAAATCCCTTCACCGTGACACCAGGTGTTTTTGCGTCTACAGCGAACAGCGTGATGCCCGCCGTGTCCGTCGGCTCGCCCGACGTTCGTGCGGAGACAAACAGCAGGTCTGCGCTGTCACCATGCAGGACCACACCCTTGCGCCCATTGAGCACATAGCCTGCACCGGACGCTTTCGCGGTCGTGGTCACATTCCACAGGTCAAAGCGCGCGCCCGGCTCAAGCGTCGCGAGCGCGGTCTTTAGATTGCCGTCGGCGAGACTGGTGAGCCACGACGCCTTGCGCGCCTCGTGGCCTGCAACGCCAATCAGTCTTGCACCCAGCACGGCCGACGAAAGGAATGGCTCGAGCACAAGCCCCCGGCCAAATGCCTCCATGACGATCATGGTTTCCACCGGCGAAGCACCAAGACCACCGTGTTCCTCCGGCACGTTCAATGCCAGCAGCCCCATGTCAGCGAGCGTGGACCAGTGCGTGGACGACCAGCCTTGGGTTGTTGTCGCCAGTCGCCGCCGCGCTTCGAAAGCATATTCGTTGTCGACGAAACGGCCGACCACGTCGGCCAGCATCTGTTGCTCTTCGACGAGCGTAAAGTCCATGACGTCTCCTCAGATGCCGAGCGCCAGTTTGGCGATAATGTTTTTCTGCACCTCGGTCGAACCGCCGTAGATCGAGATCTTGCGCCAGTCGAGGTAGTGCGCGGCGAGCGCGTTCAGCAGTTCACCGTTCGCAGTTTCTCCGCTCCACTCCCCGTCCAATGCGTCGGCGACGAATGGCACCGCATAAGGACCAGCGCATTCCATAATGAGCTCTGTCAATTCCTGCTGGATTTCCGAGCCACGAATCTTGAGCACGGACGCTTCGGGCCCAATCGTCCGTCCCGCCGATTCAGCGGAGGCCACACGCAGCAGCGACCACTCGTGCGCGATCAGATCGATCTCGACCTTCGCGATCCTGTCGCGAAAGCGGACATCGTCGATCAATGGCTTGCCGTGTTTGCGTTCCGTGCGTGCAATTTCCTTCAATCGGCACATGAAGCGTTTGCAGTTGCCCAGTCCGGCAATATTGGTGCGTTCATGGCCGAGCAGATACTTTGCGATCGACCAGCCATGATTTTCCTCGCCGACCAGATTTCGGATCGGCACCTCAACATCCTCAAAGAAAACTTCGTTGACGTCATGTCCGCCATCGAGCGTCTTGATTGGCCGCACGGTGATGCCGGGCGTTTTCATGTCGATCAGCAGGAAGGAAATGCCCTCCTGCGGACGATCGCCGCTCTGCGTGCGCACCAGACAGAAAATCCAGTTGGCCCACTGGGCAAACGAAGTCCATGTCTTCTGGCCGTTGACGATATAGAACGGTTCGCCATCGCGCGGAACGCATTCAGCGCGCGTTTTGAGTGAAGCCAGATCTGAGCCGGCGCCGGGCTCGGAATAGCCTTGACACCACCAATCCTCCATCGACACGATGCGAGGAAGAAAGTAAGCGCGCTGCGCAGCCGTCCCGAACTTCTGCAGTACTGGTCCGACCATTGACAGGCCGAACGGCATCTGCCGAGGCGCGCCGGCGGTAAAGCACTCTTCGTCGAAGATATTGCGTTGTGTAGCGTTCCACCCCGCGCCGCCGTATTCGAGCGGCCACGCAGCCGCGCCCCAACCGTTCGCGGCGAGGATGCGCTGCCAGCGAACGTAATCTTCGCGCGGCACATGACGGAAATTGAGCACTCGCTCGCGGATATCCGGCGGCAACCGGGCCGCCACAAATTCCCGAACCGATGCGCGAAAGGCCTTGTCTTCCAGACTTTCTCGCAAATCCATAAACACACTCCTTCGACCACACTTGCCCAGGACAACCATTCCGGTCCGGTGTTCAGCCAATCTCCACGATGCCGTTATTCAGCACCACCACATCGCGTGCATCGACTCGGGCCCGCAAATGGAAACGTGCGTCACTCTCGCGCCACAATTGAAAACGGATAGTTTCGCCAGGATAGACCGGCGACGTAAGGCGAAGCGCAAGGCGCTTCAGGCGGGAGGCGTCGTTACCAGCGCAGGTTCTGATCGCGGCATAGCCTGCGATCCCGTACGTCGCAAGTCCGTGCAGAATTGGCTGCTTGAAGCCGGCTTTCGTTGCCACCTCCGGGTCGGCATGCAGCGGATTCGAATCGCCCGAAAGTCGGTAGATCAGCGCAGCCTGGGGCGAAGTCGCAAATTCGAATTCGCTATCCGGGGCGCGCTCGGGAACCGACGGCAGCGCCTCCGGAGGCGGGTCGGTGATGCCGGTTTCCGCACTAAAGCCACCGTCGCCGCGCAGAAAAGACACTTGCCGCACCTCGGCGAGCCGTTCGCCACTGCCCTGCTCGATCAGATCACGCTTGAGTTCGACGATGGCTCCCTTACCCGCTCCCTTGTCTGACACAAGGCTCACGCGTGTCTTGCTGACGATGGTCGCGGCTGTCGGCATCGGACGGAGGAAGCGGACGTCCTGCTCGCCATGCACGAGCTTCAGATAGTCAACGCCGGCACGCGGATCACGCATCCATGATTTCGGCCAGGCGAATGCTGCGGCGCACGTCGGCATCGCTTGCAGCTCCTTCTCGTAGACATAGCGCAATTGCGCGGCGTCGAGCGGATCGCTGCCGATGCCGAGACCGAGCGCGTAGAGCATCACATCGCGCTCAGAGTAACTCTGGGTCACATCTTCAATTGGCCAGTTCCTGATGACTTCGTACTTCAGCATGACTTTGCCCCGTATGATTTCAATCGTCGGTGAAATTCGGCTTGCGCTTTTCGAGGAAGCTCGCGATGCCTTCCTTGTAGTCGTCGCACTGATTCGCAATCGGCATGTCGAGGCCGGCGGACATGATGGCTTCATGCGGCGTCTGAAACGGCACTTCCCAAAGTTGCGCCTTCATCACGCGCATCGAGCGTGGCGAGCAGTTCTCAGCGAGGTCGCGCGCATAGGCATAGGTCTCTTCGGCCAACGTGCTCGACGGAAACGCGCGGTTGACAAGCCCCATTCGTTCCGCTTCGAGCCCCTTGATCTTGCGCGCCGACAGGAGCAGGTCGAGTGCCCTGGCATGCCCGACATGGTGCGAGAGTATCCAGGCCATGCCGTATTCGGCGGTGAGTCCGCGCCGCGCGAAAGCAGTGGTAATCGTGGCGTCCTCGGCAGCGAAGCGGATGTCGCAAAACAGCGCGTGAATCAGGCCGATGCCCACCGTCGCGCCGTTGAGCATGGCGATGACCGGCTTCGGTATCGCGGGGTAGTACGAGCAGCGCGTTTGCCAGTCGGCGCGCTTGCGCATGTCGAAAGGACGCGGCAGCTTGGTCATCAGCGCGGCGGGATCGCCGCCAAAGCTATGAATATCGCCGCCGGCGCAGAACGCCTTGCCCGCTCCGGTGAACACGATGACGCGCACACCGCGGTCGGCCCCTGCCGCCTGCATGGCCTCATAAACTTCTGTGGCCACCTTGTCGTTCCAGCTGTTCAAGTGTTCGGGACGGTTCAGCGTGATCGTGGCGATCCGGTCCTTCACGTCGTACAGGATGGTCTCGTAGCCCATGGATGTCTCCGTCGGTGGCCAGGTCGTCTAGAAAGAGCGTGGCATGTCCAGCACATGCTCGGCCACGTAAGACAGAATCAGATTGGTCGAGATCGGCGCCACCTGATAAAGGCGGGTTTCGCGGAATTTCCGCTCCACGTCGTATTCGCAGGCAAAGCCAAAGCCGCCGTGCGTCTGCAAACAGGCATTAGCGGCCTTCCACGAGGCCGTGGCGGCCAGATGTTTAGCCATGTTCGCTTCGGCACCACATGGCTGGTGAGCGTCGAACAATTCACATGCCCTGTACCGCATCAGATCCGCCGCTCTCACGTCGATATACGATTCAGCGATAGGAAACTGCACGCCCTGATTCATACCGATGGGGCGGTCGAACACCTGCCGCTCGGTGGCGTACCTGCGCGCGCGATCGACGAACCAGTAGCCATCGCCGATACATTCGGCGGCAATCAATGCACGCTCGGCGTTCAGTCCATCGAGGATATACTTGAAGCCCTTGCCTTCCTCGCCGATCAGGTTCTCTTCGGGAATCTCAAGGTTGTCAAAAAACAGTTCGTTGGTTTCATGGTTGACCATGTTGGGAATCGGACGCACTGTCAAACCGTTGCCGATCGCCTGATGCAAGTCGACCAGAAAGCAGGAAAGCCCCTCGGATTTTTTCTTGACGTCGGCGAGCGGCGTGGTACGGGCCAGCAGAATCATCAGGTCCGAATGCTGCACACGGGAGATCCACACTTTCTGACCATTCACGACGTAGCGGCCATCTTTCTTCACCGCCATGGTTTTCAGTTTGGTGGTGTCCGTGCCGGTGGTCGGCTCCGTCACGGCCATTGACTGAAGACGCAGTTCGCCGCTGGCGATCTTCGGCAGATAGGCCCTCTTTTGAGCCTCTGAGCCGTTGCGTAACAGCGTGTTCATGTTATACATCTGGCCGTGGCAAAACCCGGAGTTGCCGCCATTGCGATTGATCTCTTCCATAATGACGGAAGCTTCGCTCAGTCCGAGACCCGAGCCGCCGTATTCCTGAGGGATCAGCGCAGCCATCCACCCAGCGCGCGTCAACGCGTCGACGAACGCTTCCGGATAAACGCGCTCGTGGTCGATGCGGCGCCAATATTCGTCAGGATATTCATTCGACAGATCGCGCAACGCATCGCGCAGTTCCTGATACGAATCGGAGGTAGAAAGTCTGCTCATCTGAATGGTTCCGTTCACATGAAGAAGCCGCGGACTCACGCCGCTGCGTCGATCAGTCCGCCCGCATTGGCGAGCTGGGTCAAGTGGTGTTCGGCGGCGCCGAACAGAATGTCGATCACACTCAGGCGACGGAGATAATGGCCGACCTTGCATTCCTCTGTCATACCGATGCCGCCGTGAAGTTGCACGCCCTGCTGAGCGACAAACCGCCCAGCGCGGCCGATCTGCACCTTGGCCGCTGCAATGCTGCGCTCGCGCTCTTTCACGTCCGGCTCCTCGCTCATCATGGTGGCAAACAGCGCCATGCTGCGGGCCTGCTCAACCATCACCAGCATGTCAACCGCGCGATGTTGCAATGCCTGGAACGACCCGATGGCGACGCCAAATTGCTTGCGCACCTTAAGGTATTCGACCGTTTCTTCGTGCGCAGCCGCCATCGAGCCGACGGCTTCGGCGCACAGCGCTGCAATGGCCTGCGCGACGACCGATTCGACTAGCGGAAGGGCCTTCCCTGCTTCGCCGATCACATCCGCGTTGTTCACGCGTACGCCCGACAGCTCGACATCCGCTGCGCGCAACCGATCCTGAGTCAGATACTCTCGGCGCGTTAAACCAGGCGCATGCGCATCGACGAGAAATAGCGCAATGCCGTCGCGGTCGCGGCGGCCGCCTGAAACGCGCGCCGACACGATCAGCCTGTCCGCACTGCCGCCATGTATCACCACGCGTTTTGCTCCATCCAGCACCCAACCATCGCCGTCGCGTCGCGCGGTGGTGGCAACGTCGGCCAGGTCGTACCGTGACTGCGGCTCCGCATGTGCGAAGGCCATCAGCAACGAACCATCGGCAATGAGCGGCAGAATCGCCTCGCGCTGCGCGACACTGCCACCAAGACGGATGCAGCCACCGCTGAGCACCACGGTCGCCAGATAGGGTTCGACGACGAGTCCCCGCCCGAACGCCTCCATCACGATCATCGTTTCGACCGGGCCGCAGCCGCTGCCGCCGAAGTCATCGGCGAAGGTCAGGCCCAGTAAGCCCATGTTGGCGTAGCGGGCCCACTGTTTGCGACTGAACCCATCGGGCTCAGCCAGGTAGCGCGCACGCTGCTCGAAGCTGTACTCGTCCTTAACAAGCCGGTCGACACTGTCCTTGAGCATGCGTTGCTCGTCGGTAAAATCAAAGTCCATGGCCCTTGCTTCTCCGCGTTTCGATTGCTGCTCAAAGTCCGAGAACGGACTTGGCGAGGATGTTTTTCTGGATTTCGTTCGATCCGCCCACAATCGAAACGTGGCGCGCGAAGTAGTGATTCGGCGCGATAGTCAGTGCCCAGTCGGGGTTCCGGATCGGCTCGCCTACGCCGCGCAGGAAATCGAGGTCGAGGGGCAGCGCGTCAGGCCCGGCCACTTCCAGAAGCAGCTCGGCCGCGAGTTGCTGAAGCTCCGACCCCTTGATCTTCAAAATCGACGTCTTCGGGTCCGGCGTGTGACTACCGCGTGCGGTGCTTTCAGCAATCACTCGCATCTGCGTGATTTCCAGCGCCTTCAACTCGACTTCGATAGACGCGACACGCTCCCGGAATTGAGGGCTGTCCCAAAGCACACCGTCGCCGCACGGAACGCGCTTCGCAAGATCTTTGGCATGGCGGATGCGCATCTTCGACACGCCGACACGCGCAATGCCGCTGCGCTCGTTGCCGAGCAAATACTTGGCGTAATCCCACCCCTTGTTTTCTTCGCCGATCCGGTTTGCTACAGGCACCCGTACGTTATCGAAAAACACTTCATTGGTTTCATGATGACCGTCGATAGTGATGATCGGCCGCACCGTCAAGCCAGGTGTTTTCATATCGATCAGCAGATAAGTAATGCCCTGCTGTTTCTTCCCACTCGCGTCGGTACGCACGAGACAGAACATCCAGTCCGCGTGATGGGCCGTCGAGGTCCACAGCTTCTGCCCGTTGATCACATAGTGATCGCCTTCCCGGAGCGCCTGGGTCCTCAGCGCCGCCAGGTCCGAGCCGGCACCCGGCTCCGAAAAACCCTGGCAGAACCAGTATTCGAGACTCGCAATACGTGGCAGGAAGTCGCGTTTCTGGTCCTCACTGCCGAACGCGATCAGCACCGGACCGATCATGTTGACATTGAACGAAAGCGTTTCCGGCGCGGGCGCCATGTGCAGCTCTTCCTTGAAGATGTATTGCTGCACCGCGCTCCAGCCAGTTCCACCCCACGCCTTATCCCACGCCGGCGTCGCCCAGCCGCGTTCGTACAGGATGCGCTGCCAGCGGCGCAGATCATCCGCCGAGTAGCGCTGTCCCAGCGCTGCCTTGGCGCGGATGTCTTCAGGCAGCGCTTCCTTGAAAAAGGCTCGCACTTCATCGCGGAACGCCAGTTCTTCGTCGGTATATCGCAGGTCCATGGTGTCTCGTCTCGATTCGTTGCCGCGGCGCTGACGGCCGTCCATTGTTTTTGTCCCGCTCAGCGGCCTCTCAGGCCAGCGTCCCTGCTCGTTTCAGTTGGTTGATACTTTGCAAATCCAGCCAGACCGACAGCGCTGCCTCGATAGTGGCCGGATTCGGCGCTTCGGGTGGCGTCGGCATCGCGGGCACCGTCGACGAAAAACGCGGCGCAGGCGCCGGCTGCACGATCCCATCGATTTCCACAAACGTCCCGCGCGCTTTCAGATGCGGATGGTCAGGCGCTTCACACCACGACAGGACAGGAGCGAAGCACGCATCCGAGTGTTCCAGCAGCGTGGTCCATTGGGCACGGCTGCGGGTCTTGAACCTGAGCGCGAACAAGGCTCGTGCAGCCGGCCAGTTGCGGTGGTCGAGCTGGGCGCCAAGCGTGTCCGGCGATATATCAAGCAGTCGCAGGAGCTCCAGATAAAACTTGTCCTCGATTGGGCCCACCGTAATCCAATTGCCGTCTGCGCACTCGTAGACGTCATAGAAATGCGAACCCGAATCGGTGATATTGGCGCCGCGCTCGTCGCGCCAGATGCCTGCCGCGTGCATGCCGAAAAAGGTCGTCGCCAGATTCGCCGTGCCGTCGACAATCGCCGCGTCCACCACCTGCCCCGCGCCGCCACCGCGGGCATGAAGGATCGCCGAGAGCAGCCCCATTGCCAGGTACAGAGAACCGCCCGCGTAATCGCCGATCAGATTCAGCGGGATCGACGGCGGCTGGTTTAATCGGCCGATCGCATTCAGCACGCCGGTGATCGCGATGTAGTTCAGATCGTGGCCGGCATATTGTGCGAGAGGACCGTCCTGCCCCCAGCCGGTGATCCGCCCATAGGCGAGCTTGGGATTGCGCTCCAGACACGTTTGCGGGCCGAGTCCAAGGCGTTCGGTCACACCCGGACGAAAACCTTCTATCAACGCGTCGGCGCCCTCCACGAGGGTTAGCACAAGTTCGATCGCGGCCGGGTCCTTGAGATCCAGTGCGATCGTCCTGCGATTGCGCAGCAGCAGGTTGTAACGCAACGGTCGCTCGATACCGAGTTTGACCGGTTGCCGCCGGTCGATTCGGAGCACGGTTGCGCCAAGGTCGGCGAGCAACATTGCGCACATCGGACCGGGGCCGATACCGGCCAGTTCGATGACCTTGACGCCAGCGAGCGGTCCCATGCTCAGCTCTTGCGCGCGTGGGCACGCATAGCGTCCCACTGTTCGTCGCTCCAGTCCTGCATCGCGCGAAATGTGGGGCCGCCCACGCCCTGCATCCAGCGGCCGCCGTCGATCACGATCATGTCACCGGTGATGTAACCGGACCCATCTGAAGCGAGATACGCGTACAGATCAGCCAGTTCCTGATGGTCGCCAAAACGCCGCAACGGAACACTGCGATCCTGCGATTCAACCTGTGAACCCGGTGGGTAAAGTTGTTCCCACGCGCCTTCTGTCGGAAACAGACCTGGCGCCACGGCGTTCAGCCGAATGCCTTTCGGTCCCCATTCGACGGCGAGACTACGGGTCATCGCGAGCACCCCGGCCTTCGCCGCCGCCGACGGCGCGGTGAAAGCGGAACCGGTCATGGTAGGCGTCGACACGGTGCTGATCACGTTGCCTTTGCGGGCGGCGTCGATCCAGCGCTTGCCCGCGGCGATCGTGCAATAGAAGCTGCCGTGCAGCACGATGTCCAGCACCGCGTCGACCGCGCGCGCCGACAGTGTCTCGGTACGCGCGATAAAGTTGGCCGCGGCATTGTTGAGCAGTACGTCCAGCGGACCTTCGCGCCAAATTGTGTCCATCATCGATTCGACCGAATCGGCGTTGCGCACGTCGGCAGTGATCGTCGTCACACGGGCGTTGTTGATAGCTGCGCGAAATTCGTCGGCCGTCGCGTCGAGCACTTCCTTGCGACGGCCGCAAATGACAAGTTCCGCGCCGAGTTCCAGATAACGCCGGCCAATACTCTTCCCGAGACCGGTGCCGCCGCCGGTGATCAGAATCTTTTTATCCTTCAGCAAATCGGTCGTGAACATGGTCTATGTGCGTTCTTAAATCCAGTGGCTGAAAAAAGCAAAATGAGCTGGGCGTGAACTTGCTCAGGTGCCGGTAAAGACCGGCTTGCGCTTCTCCATGAACGCGGCAACCGCTTCCGCATGGTCGCTGGTTTGGCGGGTTAGCGGATTCAGATCAACTTCCAGGCGCCATGCGTCTTCAATCGAATTGCCTGCGTTGACGAGGCTCGCCTTCAGCAGCGCCAGCGTCACCGGCGGGTAGCTGGCGAAACGGGCCGCCTGCTGCAGAGCGGCATCGAGCGACTCGCCCGCCGCCGTAGTCTGATTGACGAGGCCGATGCGCTGCGCGGTAGCGGCGTCGATCAAATCCGCTTTCAACATGAGTTCGCGCGCCTTGCCGCCACCGACCTTCTGCGGCAGCGTCCATAGAAGGCCGGTGTCAGGCAGCAAACCGACCTTGGTGAAGGCACAACAATATTTCGCTGCACTGGAGCTCACCGCGAAATCGCAAGCGGCTGCCAATGACAGCCCGGCGCCGAAACAGGTCCCCTCGACTGCAGCAACGACCGGCTTGGTGCCGGTGTAGATCAAGCGGAAAAGACGCACGCCCACGGCGATGCGTTCGCGCAGTTCAAGCAATGGCGGTGTGACTGTCTGCATTTCGGACAGGTCGCCGCCCGCGCAGAAGTGGCCGCCCGCGCCGGTGAGCACGATCGCGCGGGTAACCGCGTCCTCGTGAAAAAGGCGCTGGAAGATCTCCGTCAGCGCAACGCGCATCTTCATCGAAAAGGCATTGCGGCGTTGGGGGTAGTTCATCGTGACGACAGCCACATCCCCTTCGTGGCGCACCTGCACGATATCGTTCCCGTCGTCCGCGCCATGCGGCGCTTCATTTCGCTCGACACTCATCGGAGATTCCCCAACGTTCATTGACCGGTGAAAACCGGCGTGGTCTTGTCGAAAAACGCCTGACATGCGGCCTGATGATCTTTGGACAGACGCAGTACCGGCTGATAATCGATTTCGGCACGCAGCGCTGACTCCATGGTGTTGGCACTCTCGGTCAAAGCGGCCTTGAGCAACGCAACGCCCAGCGGCGGTTGTTCACCGAGGTTGCGGGCCAATTCGATAGCAGCAGCGAGCGCAGCGCCCGGCTCGACCACCTGGTTTGCCAAGCCGAACTCGCCCGCTTTGGTGCCATCGATTTCCATTGCGAGCGTCAGCATCTCTCTGGCGCGCGCCATGCCGATCTTTTCCGGGAGTGTCCACAGAATGCCGGTGTCGGGAATCAGCCCAACACGCATGAATGCCGCACAGAAGCGCGCGTTCGATGCCGCCACCACGTAATCAGTGGCCACTGCCAGCGACAACCCCGCGCCGAACGCTACCCCTTCGACGGCGGCCACCACCGGCTTCGCTCCCGCCAGCATGTCGCGTACCACCACACATGACTCGGCCAGAATCTCGCGGCTTTGCAGGATGGTCCGCTTCGTCATTTCGGAGATATCGGCGCCGGCGCAAAAGTGCTCGCCCGCACCCGTCAGCACGATCGCGCGTGATTCGGGGTCGGCCGAGATCAGGCGGTGCATCGTGTCGCGCAGTAGCTGGCGCATCTGCCTACCCATCGCGTTGCGGCGGCCGGGGTTATTCAGTGTGACGACGGCCACGGTGCCTTCCCGAGTGACCTCGATCAATGCAGGCGCGGTGTTCTCGTCCGTGTGCTTTTCGCTCATGATGTGCTTTCCTAGTCGGCCACGAATACCGGCTTGCGCTTTTCCATGAAGGCGCTGACCGCCTCCTGGTGTTCGCGGCTACGGCGCAGGATGGGCTGCAGGTTGACTTCCGTTTCGATCGCCTCGTCGAGCGTACGGATGCCTGTGGCCAGCGCCGCTTTTAGATGCGCCGTAGCGACCGCCGGCAACGCAGCATATTGGCTGGCGATTTCCAGCGCTGCGGCCAACGCGCGACCAGGTTCGACGACCTGATTGGCAAAGCCGATCTGCAACGCTTCGACACCATTGAATTCGCGCGCGCTTAGCATCAGCTCACGTGCGCGCCCGCCGCCCACGCGCTGCGCGAGAGACCAATAAAGGCCTGTATCCGGCATCAATCCCACTTTGACGAAGGCACTGGCGTAGCGCGCCGTCGATGAAGTGACCACCATGTCGCACGCGGCAGCAAGCGAAAGACCCGCGCCAAACGCGAAACCTTCGACGGCCGCGACGATGGCCTTGGGCCCGGACACCATCAGCTTGAATACTTCCAGCGGCAACTGATTGCGCTCGCGATACTCGAGCACCTTGCGCGGTTTCATCTCGGAGATGTCGCCACCTGCGCAGAACGTGTTGGCGGCGCCCGTCAGTACGATTGCCCTGCAAGCTTCGTCGTGATGCATCAGGTGGTACAGACGCGCATACAAGGTTTCGCGCATCTTCAGCGAAAACGCGTTGCGCCGCTCGGGATAATTCAGCGTGACGATGGCCGTCGCGCCTTCATATTGGACCTGCACGATCTGCGTCGCGTCGGCGGTAGTCTCTTCGCTCATCTGTCTGTCTCCTGTTGACCGGGTCCGCCGGAGCGGTGCGCGACTTCCATGCCGCGTGGCACCGGCCGGCACACGTCACAACGTCTCTTCGGTGCCGAGAATGACGGTTGCCTGACTCGACAATACGCCGCCATTGCCATGCGCGATGGCAAGCCGCGCACCAGGAACCTGCCGTTCACCGGCACGTCCTGTGAGTTGCCGCATCGCTTCCTCCATCAGGAACAAGCCGTACATGCCCGGATGCACGCAGGACAATCCGCCACCGTTGGTATTGACGGCAAGACGGCCTCCCGGCGCAATCCCGCCGTCGGACACAAAACGGCCGCCCTCGCCCTTCGGGCAAAACCCAAGATCTTCAAGGAACAGGATCGTGTTGATCGTGAACGCGTCGTACAGCATCGCAACGTCGATCTCGCTCGCGCTTACGCCGGCCATCTCGTAGGCGCGCTGCCCTGATTCCTTTGCGGCGGTCACGGTAAGATCGGGCATGTTCGCAATCTCCCGATGCGACGTGGCCGATGCTGCACCGAGCAGATAGATCGGTTTATCCGTCAGATCGCGAGCGCGATCCGCGCGCACCATCACGACGGCCGCCGCGCCATCAGTCACGAGACAACAGTCGCGCACGGATAGCGGATCGGATACCAGACGCGCGCCCAGCACGTCGTCGACAGTTAGCGGCGTACGCACGTACGCATCCGGATTGAGCTGGGCCCACTTGCGGGCCGCCACCGCGACTTCGGCAAGATCCCGGCGTGTCGTTCCGTACTGGTGCATATGCCTTGCAGCGGCAAACGCATACGACGACACGGGATTCATCGGCTTATAAGGGCTTTCCCACGGAGAAGGGCGCGACGACTGCACCAATTTGCCCGATGCACTGCGCTGGTTGCTGCCATAGGCGATCAGCGCGACGTCGATCTGGCCCGTGACCAGCGCCATCGCCGCCGTGTGCGCATAGACCTCGAATGCCGAGCCGCCGCTGCGGTTGTTGTCGGTGAACTTCGGGTGAATACCGAGGTACTCTGCGAATGTCAGGCCGGACAACATGTCGTCCGGGGTGCAGACGAACAGGCCGTCGACATCGGCCGGAGACAGCCCGACCTGTGCCAGTGCGTCGACCGATGCACGCGCGGCGAGATCCAGCGACGACATTCCCGGCGCTTCGCCAATTCCGTATGTCGCGCCTGCCACCAGCGCGGTACGCCCACGTAAGTTGAATTCCATGCGATGTCTCTTATCGGTGCAGCAGATGCCTTGCGCGTATGCTGCCGGTTAGCTGGCGTCAGGCGGGCTCGAACACGAGCAACGGCGCGTCGTTCCTGAATACGATCCTCGCCTGCACCGGCATGCCGATGCGCACCGCGTCCGGCTCTATGCCTTCGACACAGCTGATCATCCTCACTCCTTCGTCGAGGTCAATCAACGCCACGTTGTAACTCGGCGTGGGCGCCTTCTGCCTCACCACGGTGGTGGAATAAACCGTACCCCGGCCACACGCTTCGACCCACTCGAGATCGCGCGCGCCCGTAACCGGCTCGGCCACCCGCGGATAAAACACGTGGCGGCCGCTGCCGCGGCTACGCTGGATCATCAAACGGCCTTCGGCCAGAAACTTCTGATAGTCGACTTCAGGACAAACAGACTCCATTTCCCGCTCCTCCCAATGCATTCCCCTACGGGTCTCGGCACCGAACCCGGCCGTCGCGCTAGTTCCCGACCTGAATCAATCAAATACCCGAACGCTGTTCTATATTCTAAACACGCAGCCGATAACATGTCAACCGCGGCGAATAGTACTCATGCGCCGTCCGGCAAGGCTCTCACTACATCCGAACAGTGCGCGGGGCGCACTACGGGCAAACCCCCGTTCGCCCGACATCGCGCTTGACGAGCCCAAAGCCATCGTTTACTTTATCGAACAGTGTTCATTTTTATGAAGATCAGCAGCTTTCCAGGGCGGCTTGACCGTACGGGCCATCTATACATAGGTCCGAACGCCATTTACCTATCAGGCCCGGATCATTAGCAAGAGACTTTCAACGTGACCTATCAACTGACAGACGACCAAATCCAGATCCGCGACCTGGTAAGGCGCGTCGCAATGGAAAGAGTGGCGCCTCGAGCGGACGAGATCGATCGGACAGCCGAATATCCGCACGATATGTACGCGTTGCTTAAAGAACTGGGTCTTTTCACTCTTCCTTTCCCAGAGACATATGGCGGCGCCGGCAGCGTGATGTCCGCCTGCATCGCGGTCGAGGAATTGGGGCGCGTTTGCTACAACACGGGATACCTGTTGGTCGTGCAATGGACGCCGTTCGGCGCGATTCTGGCGGGCGGCACTGAACAGCAGAAGGCCCGGCTGTTGCCAGGACTTGCGTCAGGCGACTTGCGCGGCGCGCTTTCCATTACGGAATCGCAAAGTGGCTCGGACGTGTCGGGAATCCGCACCACCGCACGCCGCCACGGGGACGGTTACGTGTTGAATGGCTCGAAGATCTGGTGCACGAATTCACACATTGCCGATTTCATGCTGGTCGCCGCTAAAACGCTTGATGAAGCAGGCAATCATTTAGGAATAAACCTCTTCGTCGTTGACCGTGGCACGCCGGGGCTCACGATCGGCCGAGAGGAAGACAAGATGGGCGCGCGCGGCGTGGCGTCATGCCCGCTATTTTTCGACGACGCAATGATCAACGCCGATAACCGGCTTGGCCCCGAGGGGGGACAGGGATTCAAAGTCGCGATGGAAGCGCTCAATACCAGCCGCCCGATCGTGGCGGCACGCGCTGTCGGCATCGCACAGGGTGCGATCGACCACACCATTCGCTTCATTCAGGACCGCGTCGCCTTTGGGCAGACGGTTAGTCATTTTCAAGGTGTGCGCTGGATGGTGGCCGACATGATCACGCAGACGGAGGCCGCGCGTCAGCTCGTCTACCGCACCGCCTCACTGGTCGACTCCGGCGCGACAGGACGCGAGCTCGCTCCGATGGCTGCGATGGCAAAGATGTTTGCCTCGGACGTCGCGATGAAGGTGGCTACCGACGCAGTGCAGCTGTTCGGCGCCGCCGGTATCTCGAACGAATATCCGATCAACCGCTATTTCCGCGACGCCAAGGTGGTTCAGATCATCGAAGGAACCAATCAGATCCAGCGGAACATCGTCGCCGACAGCGTCTTCGGACGTGTCAAGAAGACTGAGCACTGTGCCCGACCTACAGACGCGTGACAACAAGGGAGAGAGAACAAATATGGAAGAGATCGAAACAGTTGGCTTGGGAGTTCATTGGGAAGACCTGCCCGTCGGCCGCAAGTTCAAGACAGTGGGACGTACTGTCACGGAGGCGGATGTCGTCAATTTCGTCTCGGTTACCGGCATGCTCGAAGTGCTGTTTACTAACACCGAGTTTCTGAAAGAGACGTCCGCAATCAAGGGACGGGTCGCACCAGGCGCCCTGGTATTTACCTTCATGGAAGGCCTGTTGACCCAGGCAACGATGCAAGGGGTCGGCTTCGCCTTCTTGAACATGGAACTCGACATCAAAGGTCCGACCTTTGTCGGGGACACCATCCATGTCGAATGTGAAGTCATCGAATGCCGTCCCAGCAACGGTCGCCCCGGCCTCGGACTTGTGCGCACGCGCAACCGCGTGATTAAGCAGGACGGCTCGGAAGTCATGGTGTATACGCCGTTGCGGCTGGTGAAAGGAAAAAAATACAAGGCGTGACCATGCACACCCCACAGCAACCTCTGCATCAGCCAACCGGCCCACTGACCGGCGTGCGCGTGATCGACCTAACCATCAATGTGCTGGGGCCGGTCGCCACGCAACTTCTCGGCGATATGGGCGCAGACATTATCAAGGTCGAGCCGCCCGAAGGTGACCAGAACCGGAAGAACGGCCCCGGTCGCAACCCCGACATGGCGGTGTTTTATACGATCATGAACCGCAACAAGCGGAGCGTGTCGTTGAACCTCAAACTGGCCGAATGCCGTGAAGCCGTTCTTCGACTGGCGGAAACCGCGGATGTCTTCATTCACAGCATGCGCCCCAGCGCGGCACGGCGTCTGGGCATCGACTACGAGAGTATCAAGGCCCGCAATCCCCGCATCATTTATGCATCGGGCCCCGGCTATCGCCCGGACGGCCCCTACAAGGATCGGCCGGCCTTCGACGACGTGATCCAGGGCGAGACCGGGATTGCTGCGATGAATCGTGATGCCGACGGCTCGCCCCGCTACTTTCCCACGGTCATCGTCGACAAGTTCTGTGGATACGTGCTCGCCTCGTCTGTCAGCATGGCGCTCTATCACCGGGAGCGCACTGGGCTCGGCCAGTGCGTGCAGGTGCCGATGTTCGAAACGATGCTTCAGTTCAACCTCTTCGAACATCTGTGGGAGGGCTCGCTTGGCTCATCGGACGGAACGGGGCTCGGTTATACACGGATGTTTTCGCCCCACCGCCGCCCCTACGCGACAAAGGACGGCCACATCTGTTTGCTCGCGGTCAACAACGAACAATGGCGGCGGGTGTTATGCGCGATCGAAGCGGCCCATCTGCTCGACGACCCACGCTTCTGCCACATTGCCGATCGCATGCGCAACATCAACGAGCTGTACCGCATCGTGAGCGAAGCGATCAAGACCCGAACAACGGCCGAGTGGAACGCCATTTTCGCAGCCGCCGACGTTCCGCACGGTCCTGTCCGCGAGTTGAACGACCTGATGCAGGACCACTACATCAAGGAAACCGGTTTCTTCCAGCACTACGAGCATCCGACTGAAGGAGACATGGTCATGACGTCCATCCCGGTGCACTTCTCCGAGTCGCCAGGCAATGTTCGGTACCTGCCGCCTAATCTCGGCGAGCACACCATCGAAGTGCTAATCGAGGCTGGATACACAGAAACAGAGGCAGCCCAGCTGAGCGGCCACGCGTCGGCCGAGAAAATGCGCCCCCCTGAAACAGTCACCAAAGCTTGACGGGCGTCCCCGCGCCCCACTACATCATGCGAGGAATTCAAAAATGAAAGGTCTCAAGAACAAAGTCGTCGTCGTTACGGGAGCTGCGGGCGGTATCGGCACAGCCATCAGCAAACGTTTCGGCGAAGAAGGCTCAACCGTCGCGCTATTCGACCTGAATGCAGACAATGCTGCCCGCGTGGTGGCAGAAATCGAATCGGCCGGTGGCAAGGCGCGAGCCTATCGCGTCGACATCACCGATCACGAGGGCGTGAATAGCGCTGTCGCGCAAGTAGAGGAAGAGCTCGGTCCAATCGAGATGCTCGTCAACAACGCGGGCTGGGACATGGGGGCATTTTTCCTTCAGACCGAGAAGCCGTTTTGGGACAAAGTGGTCGCCATCAACCTGTACGGTCCGTTGAACATGCATCACGCCGTACTGAAGCGGATGGCCGAACGCGGCCGCGGAAAAGTGGTGAACATCTCGTCGGATGCCGGTCGTGTCGGTTCGTCGATGGAAGCGGTGTACTCGTTCTGCAAGGGCGGCATCATCGCATTCTCGAAGACGATGGCGCGTGAAATGGCGCGGCAGCAGATTCCCATCAATGTCGTCTGCCCCGGCCCCACCGCTACAGCCTTGCTCGACAACCTCGCGCAGGGTGAAAAAGGCGACCGTATCAAGGCAGCGCTGGTCAAGGCGGTGCCGTTTGGGCGCATGGGCGAACCCGACGACATTGCCGGCACCGTGGCGTTCCTTGCAAGCGACGACGCCGCGTTCATCACTGGCCAGGTTATCAGCATCTCCGGTGGCCTCACGATGGCAGGTTAACGCCCCGCTCCCGCTCATTCAATCTGCAACTGGAATATAACCATGGAATTTCAGGACATTCTTTATAGCGAAGCCGACGGAGTCGCGACGATCACGATCAATCGCCCGAAGGTACACAACGCATTCAACGCGAACACCTGCGAAGAACTGATCAAGGCATTTAGCAAGGCCGGCTGGAATAAGGCCATCGGCGTCGTCGTGCTGACGGGCGCCGGCGAAAAGGCTTTTTGCACAGGCGGCGATCAGTCCGGCGACGGCTACGGTGGCCGCGGCACGGTGGGGCTGCCGATCGAAGAACTGCAGAGCGTTATCCGTGACATTCCGAAACCGGTCATCGCTCGGGTGAACGGCTACGCGATCGGTGGCGGCAACGTGCTCGTCACCCTCTGTGACCTTGCCATCGCTTCGGAGATAGCGATTTTTGGCCAGGTCGGCCCCAAAGTGGGCTCGGTCGACCCGGGTTTCGGCACGGCGTATCTTGCTCGCATCATCGGCGAAAAACGTGCACGGGAGATCTGGTATCTGTGCCGTAAATACACCGCCAAAGAAGCGCTCGAGTGGGGCTTGATCAACGCTGCGGTCCCGGCCGACCAGTTGGACGCCGAGACGAAGAAGTGGTGTGACGAGATCCTGCAGATGAGCCCGACCGCGATCGCGCTCGCCAAACGTTCGTTCAACGTGGATAGCGAAAATATCCGGGGCATCGGTGCATTCGCGATGCAGGCGCTCGCGCTCTACTACGAAACGGATGAGTCGAAGGAAGGCGGTAATGCGTTTCGTGAAAAACGGAAACCGGAATTCCGGAAATACGTTAAGTAAGCTCGCCTGACACAAAGGAGGCGTCAACGACGCCTCCCTCTTTCCCCTTTCTGCGCGGCGCGTACAGACAAGTTTCCCGCTCTTTTAAACTATCGCTCTGTCTGCCACGCCATGGGCGTCTTTGCCTTGCGTTCGGCCAGCGCAGCCTTCTCTATTTTCAGCGCTTCGCTCAGCGAAGCGAGCGCTCCGGCGTCGATAACGTGCTTGACGGTACCGATCAATTCCGGCGAACGGCTCGCTATGGTTGCGGCAAGCGCACGAGACCGTTCGAGCAATGTCGCGTGCGAAGTCACCTCGTTGACGAGACCGATCCGCAGGGCTGTAACGGCATTGAACGGCTCACTGGTGAAACTGATCTGCTTGGCCCAGCGTGAGCCCACAATGTGCGGCAGGCGCGCCGTCATCCCACCACCCGCGAGCGCGCCGATCTTTGTATGGGTGTCGGCAAAACGAGCGAGCTCCGAAGCGATGATGAAATCGCACCCCATCGCCAGTTCGAGGCCGCCAGTCACCGCAGCCCCATTGCACGCGGCAATGACTGGCTTGCTCAGTCGTGGCCACATGTCGATCATGGCGGCGACTTCGCTGCGTGGCGCGTCCGGAGCAGAAAATTCAGCAAGGTCTAGCCCTGCGCAGAACGCCGGATCGGCACCGGTGACGATCAAAACACGGAGGCTGTCATCGCCCTCGAAGTGCGTCAAGGCATCGACAAGCGCTCTCGTCAATGCAAGGTTCAAGGCGTTGCGGACATCGGGCCGGTTCAGCGTCAACGTCAAAACGCCATTGTTCAGATCAGTTAGCAGTACCTGTGATTGCGCCATGTTCTCCGTCCTCGAGTCACGCAGCCAAAGCGCGTGCGTCCGCCTGAATCTGCTGCGCGTAACATTTCAGGTGGTACTCCATATTGCCGAACAGCACATCGGAGATTAACGTGCGCCGGTAGTGATGACCAACCTTATACTCGTCCGTGATGCCGTAGCCACCGTGCAACTGGATACCCTGCTGCGAAACAAATTTACTGCTTCGGATAGTTTGAGCTTTGCAACCCGACACCTGAACGCTGCGCGTCGCATCGCCTTCGGTGAGCGCACGCAGCGCCCGGTGCAACGTGGCTCTGGCCTGCATCGCCTCAATTGCCATATCGGCGATGCGGCGCTGCAGCGCCTGAAAGCTGCCGATGGGCACGCCGAACTGCTTGCGCGTCTTCAGGTACTCGGACGTCAGCTCGATTGTGTCGTCGATATCGCCCAACAACTCCGCGCAACTCGCGACGATGGATTCGTCGACTGCAGCCTGCAGACCCTGCAACGCCTCACCGGGCGTGCCGATCACCGCGCTCGCATCGAGCGTCAGGCCTGCAAGCACCAGGTCCGCCGCAGGCGTGCCGTCGAGCAATCTGTATGGCTCGAGCGTCACGCCGCGAGCGCGTGGATCGATCACGAAGAGCGCGAGCCCCGCATCATCACGCACACCGCCGGCGACACGCGCGACGACAATGACGCGATCAGCTACCGGCGCGCCCACAACCAGCGTCTTGCGACCGTCGAGCCTCCAGTTGCCGTCTCCCATCTGGCTGGCAGTTGCCGACACATGTGACACGACGCCTCGTGCGTCGCGCTCGCTGTGCGCGACGGCAACCACCGCTTCGCCCGAGATAATTTCCGCGAGCAAATCGTCTCGTTGTGCGCCGCTCGCGCAATAGGTCACCAGCGCGGCGGGGAACACGCCGCACATGACATAGGGCTCGAGCACCAGCGCCCGTCCCAGTTGCTCAGCGATCAGCGCGCTTTCAACAGGAGTAAAACCCAGGCCGCCGAATGCTTCCGGCACCGCCACGCCGAGCCATCCCATTTCGCCAAACATGCGCCACATATCGCGCGAGAAGCCGTCTCCATGAGCAACCAGCGTACGGCGGTGCTCGAACGTATAATTTTTCTGCACGAAGCGCTGCGCGCTGTCCTGCAACATCTGCTGTTCGTCGCTTAGATCAAAGTTCATGCAGCGTCCTTTCGTGCCCGCGGGAGAAGTGATGCCATATCAATCGGACTGACTCACGCCATCGGTGATATCGCCCGTCACAGTCCGAACAGCGCCTTGGCGATAATGTTCCGCTGAATTTCCGCCGTGCCGCCGTAGATCGTGCATGCTCGCCGGTAGAACACTTCGGCGGCGAGACCCGGCGCGTAATCCGGTCCCGCGAAAGTCTGGCCCCGGAGTGCGCGGTCTTCGTTCGGATCGCCATAAAATACAGCGCCGTAGTCGCCAACCACTTCGAGCAGCATTTCAGTGAGCTTCTGATGTAACTCGGAACCTCGGACCTTGAGCATCGAGCCAATGGCCATGCCACCACTGCGCTCGTCCAAACCTTGATGGAGGATTTTCTGCACTGCCATGTCGATGGCGAGCACTTCGAGTTCGTATTGGGCCAGTCTTGCCGCAAACGTCGCATCTTCGATCAGGGGCGTATCACCGGCACGTTCCTTCATCGCGTAGTGACGAATCTTGCGCAGGTAGCGTTTTAGCGCCGGGGCTTCCGCACCAAGGAACGCTCGCTCATTGAACAAAAGAAATTTCGTATAGCCCCAGCCCTTATTTTCCTCGCCGATCAGATTGTCGACCGGCACGCGAACATTGTCGTAAAACACTTCGGCGAGATGGTTGCAACCGTCAAGCGTCGCAATCGGCCGCACGGTCACGCCCGGCGACTTCATATCGAGCAGGAGAAAGGAAATGCCCTTTTGTGGCTTGGCTTCCGAATCGGTCCGGACAAGCACGAAGTTCCACTGTCCATAACTTCCGAAGCTGGTCCATATTTTCTGACCGTTCACGACGTAATGATCGCCGTCGCGGACCGCCGTCGTACGCAGCGAGGCGAGATCGGAGCCCGCTCCGGGCTCGGAGAAGCCCTGAGCCCAGAACACTTCGCCGCGCTGAATAGGTGGCAGAAAGCGGCGCTTCTGCTCGTCGTTGCCGAACTCACAAATCACCGGCCCCACGAGCGACACTCCGGCCTGATTTTGCGTGGGCGCGCCCGCCAGATAGCACTCCTCTTCAAAGATATACCGTTGCGCCGCAGTCCATCCCGTTCCTCCGAGATCGGCCGGCCAATGTGGCACGGACCAGCCGCGCGCTTCGTGCAGGATGCGGGTCCAGCGCAGCGCATCGTCGTCGCCTGCGAGAAAACCTTGCTGACCGCGCCAGGCGAGCTCAGGAGGCAGGTGCGCCTTAAGAAAATCCTGTACCTCTTTGCGGAAGGCTTTGTCCGCGGAATCGACATGAAAATCCATCGGGTGGTTTCCTGGGTTTCAATTCATCGGATCGGGCTGGAGGCATTCGCAAGAGAGCCCCTTCGGGCAAGCAGCGTGCGACGCGTGGGAACCGCTTCGTACAGTTCCGCGACCACAGCGCTTCTTCGCGCGAGAACGTTGGCCTGACTGATGGCGCCTTTCGCGCTCAACTCGCCGTTGTCAAGCGTCGGTTGCGCGCTTTCCAGTACGATCCGCTCGATTCGGCTCGAACTACCGCCGGGGCGCGTGGCCAGCAGATCGAGCCCGCGCTGGAAGTGCTCGCGCACGCCAGCGCTGGCCAGGATCTGGTCAGCGTCCGGCATGGGCTCAAGCAGGTCGTCGCACAATGCGCGACACGCTTGCAGATCAGGAAAAACCAGCGCGGTAAGAAAGCCCTGATCATGGCCGGCGATGACGACGTCGCGTGCATAAGGTGAAAATGCGTCCAATGCGGCGAGTCGCAGTTCAGCCACATTCACCCAGGTGCCCGAGGACAATTTGAAGTTCTCAGCGAGGCGACCATCGAAGCGCAAGCCGAGCTCACGATGCTCTGGATCGATGAATGCACCGGCATCGCCAGAGCAGAAATAGCCCTCTTCGTCGAAAGATGCGCGCGTCCGCTCCGGGTCCTTCCAATAGCCCGGTGTCACGCAGTCGCCCGCATAACGAATTTCCAGCTTCTCTCCAACCGGCACGACCTTGACCTTCACGCCGGGTACCGGCAGCCCGGCAATGGCTTGCCGCCGCGGATCCCACGCCGCCGACATCGGCGTCGGCCCGGCTTCGGTGCCGCCGAGCCCGGACATGATCAACACGCGCTGTCCGATCGTCTTCACCGCGAGTTCATCGAGTGCTGCCCAGATGTATTCAGGCAGACTGGCTCCGCCGTAGTAGATCAGTGCCAGCTTACTGAAGAAATTCTCGCGTAGCGCTTTGTCCGAGCGGAGATGTGGAACCAGCGCCGCCAGTCCTTGAGGCGTATTCAGGTAGATGACCGGCGCGATTTCGCGCAACGCATCTAATGTCGGACCGATTTGCTCCGGCGTGGGCTTACCCGGGTCCAGGTAATACGTCCCTCCGCCATAGAGCACCATGCCGAAGTTATGGGTCCCGCCAAACGTGTGATGCCACGGGAGCCAGTCCACCAGCACCGGCGGTGCATCCTGAAGAAAAGCGAAAGTCTGCGCGACCTGTTGCCGGTTACTGCACAGCATCCGCTGCGAGTAAATCACACCCTTCGGTGCCCCGGTCGTCCCGGACGTAAACATGATCTTGCCGATCGTATCGGGACCAACGTTATCGAATGCCTCATCGACCGCGGCGGTGACCGGCGTGTCAAGCCAGTCGAAAAACCAAGAGGCCATACGCCCTTCTGGCAACCTCCCGCTCACCACACATTCGACATCGCCGAACACGTCGCGCAACGCGCGACCGTAAAGCGCGCCGTCATCCGCGAACACGAGCCCTGGCGTGCACACCGACGCCAGATGTTTCAGCTTCGCAAAGTCCTCGGACAGCAACGAATACGCAGAGGTAACCGGAACATAGGGGACGCCGACGTGCAGCGCCGCCAGCGCCAGCAACGCATGTTCGAAGCTGCGGTCCGAGAGGATCATCAGCGGCCTCGCGGGCGACAGTCCTCGGGCAAGCATAGCCTCGCCTAGTGCACGAGCGCCGTCGAGCGCTTGCCGATACGTCAAATGCTCCCAACTGGCGCCATCGGCCGTTCGCCGTGCGAGCAACGGCCGATCTGGTGCGACCGCGGCC
Source organism: Paraburkholderia sp. RAU2J (assembly GCF_003634845.1). Lineage (NCBI taxonomy): Bacteria > Pseudomonadati > Pseudomonadota > Betaproteobacteria > Burkholderiales > Burkholderiaceae > Paraburkholderia > Paraburkholderia sp. RAU2J. Next base: position 1,066,498 of record NZ_RBXG01000003.1, on the reverse strand, counting down.
CACTTCACAAGACGCTCAGTCAGCCGCGCGGGGTAGGGATCCAGCGGTTCGTCCAGCTCATAGACGACGCTACCGTCAGGGCGCTGTTCAACAGTGGCCTTCATACCGCCAAGGCGCAGCGGCCGAAACGGCACATCCATCAAAGGGTCGTGCGAAAGCGGACCTGCGTTCATCTCTGTCATCCTGTCGTTAGCTTTTTCCGTTCATATACCTGCCACTTCGAGCGCCTTTACCGACCATCGCCGCGACAGACACGCGAACCAATAAATGAACAGCGATCAAAAACAAGAACAAGAATATCGCGAAATTTCGTATGCGTCTATCCAGCATCACCCGATGTGGAACGCTTACCAGCGCGGCGCAGAAAGCATCCGCCGACCGTGCAAGTGCGCGTGCCCTACCCAGTAAACATTCTGACGGCACGATCCTGAACCGCGCATGGACATTTGCCCAAAGTTGGGCTACTTTATGAACATCGTTCTATATTTCAAACGCTAGACAGACGTATCAGCTTGTTCGGGAGAGCGTAATGCAGAGAGAAGTCGTAGTTGCCACCGGCGTTCGCACTGCGATTGGCGATTTCGGAGGCGCGCTTGCTTCCGTCGCGCCAACGCAACTCGGTGCGACGGTTGTCCGTGAAATCCTGTCGCGGGCGCATGTGGAAGGCGACGCAGTCGGACACATTGTGTTCGGCAATGTCATCCACACTGAGCCGAAAGATATGTATCTCGCCCGCGTCGCGGCGATCGAAGGCGGCGTCGGTACAGATACGCCGGCGCTGACGCTGAACCGGTTGTGCGGCTCAGGCCTGCAGGCCATCATTTCCGCAGCGCAGGCAATCTGGCTTGGCGACACGGACATCGCGATCGGCGGCGGTGCTGAGAATATGACGCGCGCAGCCTATTTGGCCACAGGCGCACGCTGGGGCGCGCGAATGGGCGACATCCGGCTGACCGATATGATGGTGGGTGCGCTGACCGATCCCTTCGGCGCATGCCACATGGGCGTGACAGCGGAAAATGTTGCGGCGAAATATGGCATATCGCGTGAGGACCAGGATGCACTGGCGGTGGAATCGCATCGCCGGGCTGGACGCGCGGTCGAAGAAGGGTATTTCAAGGAGCAAATCGTTCCTGTCGCGGTGCACAGCAAAAAGGGCGCGACGATGTTCGAACTGGACGAACATGTCCGCCCCACCACGACAGTCGATGAATTGGCCAAGTTGCGCCCGGCGTTTCAGAAGGACGGCACGGTGACAGCAGGCAACGCCTCGGGCCTGAACGACGGCGCGGCGGCCGTGCTTCTGATGGAGCGCCGCGAGGCCGAAACTAGAGGTATCCGGCCACTCGCACGACTGGTTGCCTACGCTCATGCCGGCGTTGAGCCACAATACATGGGTATCGGGCCCGTTCCCGCGACCCGCAAGGCACTGGAAAGGGCAGGGCTGACCGTTGCGGATCTCGATGTCATCGAGGCTAACGAAGCGTTCGCTGCACAGGCCTGTGCCGTTAGCAAAGAACTGCAGTTCGATCCAGTGCGTGTCAACCCGAATGGCTCTGGTATATCGCTCGGTCATCCGATTGGCGCGACCGGCGCAATCATCGCGGTCAAAGCTCTTCATGAACTGCAACGGATAGGCGGTCGATATGCGCTCGTAACGATGTGCATTGGGGGCGGTCAAGGGATTGCAGCCATCTTCGAGCGCATCTGATCCCAGCAGGCTAGCTCATACTGATCACATGAAGGAAGCGGTGTGACACGTCCCGAACAGCTGTTGTATGAACAACGGGAGCCGGCGCCGACACGGCCGGCCGCCACCATGTTACTGGTGCGCGATGCGCCAACAGCGGACGGTGTGCCCGGAATCGAGGTGCTGATGACCCGCCGGTCAATGCACGCGAGTTTCGCGCCGGGCGTCTTTGTGTTCCCCGGGGGCGCCGTCGATCCGGCAGATGCGCTCGCACTGGACGTCGCAACGCGCCGCGAGACACAGACCGATGCTCATGCTGTACTCGCCTTTGCTTCCATCCGTGAAACTTTTGAGGAGCTGGGCGTGTTGCTGGCCCGGAGAGCCGATGGCAGCGCAGTGAATAGCGTCGATATCGCTGCACTCGATCGCAAGGCGCCGTTCGCGGAACAGTGCAGGCAATGCGGCCTGAGACCGGCTGTCGATAATGTCTTCATGTTGGCGCACTGGATTACCGACCGCGATCTGCCACGTCGTTTCGACGTGTCATTCTTCGTCGCCCGCATGCCCCCGCACCAGACGCCCGATGCCGACGAGACCGAGCAGTTCGAGCCGGTATGGGTGCGCCCCGTCGACGCGTTGACCCGTCACGCCGCTGGCAATTTCGCGATGATCTTTCCAACCATTCGCACCCTCGAGAGGCTGCGCGAGTTCGAGTCGGCCGATACATTGCTGGCGGCATGCAGCACCGAAATCCCACAATGGACGAGTTGCCCACGCGGCGGACTGCTAGCCGGCGCGCAAGTCCGCTTTATGGAGCATGACGCGCCATTCGGAGAACTTGCGTTGGTCTGCCCCGATGGACAGATGCGCCACTCGCTCGATTGGCAATCGCTGGCACTCGTCCCGCTACTCAAGAACGTCAAGCGCTTGACGGCCCCCAATGGCGGCATGATGACGGGCCCGGGAACCAACAGCTATGTAGTCGGCGACGTCGGTACCGGCTTCATTGTCATCGACCCGGGACCCGCCGATGACCAACACATCCGGCGGCTTTACGAGGCAACGGGTGGCGAAATACGCATGATCGTTTGCACACATTCGCATGCCGATCACTCGCCAGCGGCGCGGCTTCTGCAAGCGCTGTGCGCAGGCGCACCGCCGGTCCTTGGACTGCCGTCCGGGCCTCTCGCCGGATCGTCCAGCTACTTCGCGCCCGACCGGACGTTGCGAGACAGGGAAATTCTTGCGTTGACAGCGGACGACACGACGCATCGGTTGATCGTCGTCTATACGCCGGGGCATGCGTCCAATCACGTGTGCCTATTGTTGATGGAGGATGGGTTGCTATTCAGCGGAGACCATATTCTGAACGGCAGCACCACGATCATTGATCCCCCTGACGGGAATATGACCGCATATCTCGAATCCCTCGATCAGCTTGACATGCTGTGCAACCAGCACGGAGTCGAATTTGTCTTGCCGGCGCACGGGCACGTACTCGGCTCCGCGCGCGCCCAAATCGCCCGCATCAAAACACACCGGCTTGAACGCGAAGCGAAAATTGCCGCGGTAGTGCGAAACTTGCCGCGGGGAACGCTCGACGAGTGGGTAGAACGTGCATACGACGATGTGCCGCGCAAGTTGTGGCCAGCCGCGACGCGATCTCTGCTCGCTCATCTCGCGCGTATTGAAGCTCGCGAACATCTTGGCCTGCCCGGCATTTTTTGCTGAGAAGGCGAAGTCGCCTTCGCCGCGGTTGACTGCCTCTCCCGTCCGAGAACGATCCAATCGAAGCGAGGGGCGGAGTCAACCGCCCTCGCTTCGCCAATGCCGACACAGACTACTCCTGAACGGTGGCAACCTTCTCGCCCAATACTTCCTTGCAAGCTTTTAGCGCGACGCTGACGGCCGGAAAACCCACATACGGAATCGCATGCAGGACGACCTCTTCCATTTCCTTCTCGGTCAGACCATTCGCTAGTCCGATGCGGACATGATTGCTGAATTCCCACGGCGTACGCTGTGCGATCAGCATGCCCAGCGTAACGAGACTTCTCGAACGACGATCGAGGCCCGGACGCGCCCACGCGTCGCCAAACGCGTTCTCAAGGGCGAGCGAAGCCGCATCTGCACCAAATCCGCCGGATGCCGCCGCTGCGTCCATTGCGCCTAGAAACTCCTCACCCAACATTTCGCGAACAACCTGACGTCCCTTCTCACGACTTTCTGACACGGTATGCTCCTTGTTCGTCATCGACATTTGTACTCAATTGCCATTCAAGCCACGCAGGCTGTTTCGTTGCCTGCCTTGTCCATCATCGTTGCCAGCCTTCGGTGAATCAGTTCGCGCGCCTCTTCGACCATGCGGCTCACAAGCTCGTCGCAGGTGGGTATATCGTGAATCAGGCCGATCGCGAGGCCTGCGGGAAACGTACCGTCGTCCGTGTCACCGGTTTCATAAATGCGCTTTCCACGTTCGCCGCTCACGAGCGGCTTCAGGTCCGCAAATGTCGTTCCCTCCTGGCGCTCCAGCTCGAGTACTTGCTCCGCCACAACATTCCGAAAGATCCGCGACGTATTCTTGAGCGTACGAAAAATCAGCGCGGTATTTCGCTCATCATGTTCGAGCAATTGGCGCTTGACGTTGTCATGGATGGGCGCCTCACGAGTTGCCATAAAGCGTGTGCCCATATTGATGCCATCAGCGCCGAGAGCGAGCGCCGCTACCATGCCACGTGCGTCGGCAATGCCACCCGATGCCAGCATTGGGATGCGCAATTGCGCGGCGGCAGCCGGTAGCAAAACTAGATTGGGCACGTCGTCTTCGCCCGGGTGGCCGGCGCATTCGAATCCGTCGACACTGACCGCGTCGCAACCAATCGCCTCCGCCTTCAATGCATGACGTACCGACGTGCACTTGTGAATCACCTTGATACCCGCCGCCTTGAAAGCAGGCAGATACGGCTCGGGATTGCGCCCCGCGGTTTCGACAATCTTGACGCCGCTCTCGACGATGACCTGCACGTATTCCTGATAAGGAACCGGCTTGATCGTAGGCAGAATGGTGAGATTCACGGCAAACGGCTCGCTCGTCATCGACCTCACGCGATCGATTTCAACGCCCAGCGCTTCGGGCGTCGGCTGCGTCAATGCAGTAATGGTGCCAAGGGCGCCGGCGTTCGACACCGCTGAGGCCAGTTCCGCACGACCCACCCACATCATGCCTCCCTGCACAATCGGATAGCGGATACCCAGTAGCTCGGTGATGCGTGTCTTCATCCTTTGACCTCCGTGGAGCGAAGCATTGCTCGCGCCGCAGTCATAGTCGATTACAGGGAATTGCCGCCTCGGCCATATTGCGACGTTCTTATTTACGAACACCGTGCAATTATATACACTTTTATGCGTGTCACCAACATTCGTATCAGTCAACACGCCGCCACCTCGGCGGCTAGACGTAATCCAGGTTTAGATCTTTCTCGTAGCGACGCATAGGTCAGATCGGGAAACGGAAAGCAGCGCACGGCTTTAAGGAGGCTAAGTGAATCAGCGCGACAGCAACGACAATCTGTTTATTACAGAACGTCCCACGAAAGCAGAGGCGGAAGAGGCAGTTCGAACGCTTATCAGATGGGCGGGAGATGATCCGCTTCGTGAAGGACTCGCAGAAACGCCCGCCAGAGTTGCGCGCGCCTATACGGAGTTCTTTTCGGGTTATTTGTCCGACCCCATGCAGATCCTCGCTACAACCTTCTCGGAGGTCGATGGCTACGACGAAATGGTTGTGCTGAAGGACATCCGCTTCGAAAGCTATTGTGAGCACCACATGGTGCCGATCATTGGCCGCGCCCATGTCGCCTATCTTCCAGATCATCGCGTGGTGGGCATTTCCAAACTGGCGCGACTCGTCGACACGTATGCGAAGCGACTGCAGATTCAGGAGAAGATGACTGTGCAGATCGCCGACGCATTGAACACGGTACTGCAGCCTAAAGGCGTCGGAGTGATTCTGGAAGCGGCGCATCAGTGCATGAGCACGCGCGGCGTACACAAACCTGGAACGTCGTTGGTCACGAGCAGGATGCTCGGCTCATTCAGGGACGACCCATCCACCCGTCGGGAATTCCTGTCGATCATTGGCAACGGCGCAATCGGACAGCTACCTAACACCTGAATGACAAAGTCGACCGGACCGGGTCGACTTTGTCATTCGTTGGAGAGGGTCCGCAACTTGCATCGTCCACGTCCAGTCTTACTACCCCTTACTGTATTCTCGCAAGCGGTCCGGATCACGCGCCTTCAAAGGTCGGTCAAACGATATATCGCTTCTGTCGCGCGTTCTGTTGCCGTTGCCCATCAACACCTCGCGCCATGCATCAGGCAAGTTGGCAGGAGTCGACTCGTTAACCGCCTCGGAAATGCATACCCGCGCAGCGATTGCCCACTTTCCGTCCCTCTTTTCAAAGCGGTCGATATAGCGGCCAAACGCTAGCGTGTCAGGCTTGACGCGATTCTCGCCGAAAAAAAGCCAATATGTTTCCGTATGCGCGACGTCGCCCTGCAAATCGACACTATGATTGAACACCATGTGATGGTGCGATAGTTGGTGCTCGCCATGGTAGTCGAATGCCCAGCTCACAAATTCTTCTGGATTGCCAACGAAAGCGCCATGATCGTCAATTGCATCAGGATGATAGGCCGACAGGGTCAACTCCCGATCCATCCGGTCGACGCCACGGCAATAGCGGTGTATGCAGTCAAGAATCGCCTGTCTATCAAGCAATTCCTCGAGGCGCTTTTCCAGTTCCGGTCTCATTTTCCCCGCTCAATTAAGAATGGCCACAAAAAACACGATCGCACCGATCAATGCACCGAGGAAACAATACCCCTCGTTCTGCCCGTCCTCGCCCGCCCCGCCGCGTCGAGCAATGCAACTTACGACACCGAAGAACGCGGCAGCACCGAGCACGACGAAAATCATCACAATGTCGAAAATTGCCGAGAGGCCGAGTTCTTCCATCCGCCAATCCCGTACTAGAAAATACGCCGCTACTGCAATGATCGACAGCAGCAGGAGCGGGAGCATGATCCGGCGTTCGTCGCCGGAAAGTTTGTGCGTGATTCGACTCATCAACGCTCTCCCTCGGACATATCTGTTGGGTGCAGTGCGGCGCGATTCAGCAGACCGTGTACGGGCCACATCGAACCGACCCTGCGAAGCAGCGTAGTCCGTTGCGAAGGCGCTGCGGCAGCTTTGAGAGAGGCCGACTCGCGCGCGTTCTTCTCTTGCGGCGGAGGTACGTCCGCGCACGGCACTTCGGAACGAAGCGAATAGTCGGCGAGATCGCCGTTCAGATCGCTGTAGATGAGGTACATAACTTGTCTCCGATCGGCCGAGGCCTGATGGGTGCTCGTGGACACCTCTTGATGAACATCGTAGGCGAGGACGTTCGGTTATGCAACTATCCGTTCAATTATTCGGATCGGTATTTTCACTACCAGCCAGTTTTTTCTGCCGCTGCAACATAGCATGAAATTCTGGGGAGGGCAGCCCGCAAATGCACGACGCAAGGGGATTCAGCGTCGCGTGGTCGCTCGAGAAGCGCGCTATCTATGCGGCGCTGCTGCATAAAAAATCCCCGGCACCGACCTATCGGCACCAGGGACAAAAGGACACCATGCATAGGCTTCGCATGCTGCTTACAACACGAGTGAACACCGTCCGGCCTGGGGCGGTGTTCGTGATCGATAATTTACGTACTCTTCAGGAAACCTGAAATCCTCCGTCGACAGCGAGCAATTGGCCTGTCACATAGTCGGCAGCCGGAGAGGCAAAGAACAGCACCGCGCTCGCGATATCCGCAGCGCTCCCGATCCGACCCAAAGGCATACGCCCCGGTTGGGTGATCGGTCCGTGTGCTTGATGGACTTTCGTCGATGCCGCTGCGCCCTCGGTTGCAACGCCGCCGGGAAGCACTGCATTGACCCGAATCCGGTCCGCAGCGAATTCGAGCGCGGCAACTTTCGTCAGATTGTTCACGCCGGCTTTGGACGCGCCATAGTCACCGTTATCAAAAATCACGGGCTGCAGCGAGGCCACTGAAGAAATATTAATGATCGATCCGCCCGCCTTGCCGGCTTGCATCCGTTTGATGGCTTCGCGCATGCACAGGAAAGTGCCACGCAGATTGACCCTCAGCACGCGGTCCCACTTCTCGGCCGACGTATCGACGAAGCTCGTTTTCGGATAGATCCCGGCATTGTTGACGAGGATGTCGAGCCGGCCGAGCTTGGCATGCGTCGTATCGAACATCCCGGTGATCGAAGCTTCGTCGCCAATATCGACTTTGACCGCGATTGCCTTGCCCGACGCATCTTCGATCTGCGCGACTGTTTGCAGAGCGCCCTCCTCGTTAAGATCGGCGGCGACGACAACCGCGCCCGCTGACGCCAGCAGCAGTGCTGTCTCGCGTCCAATGCCCGACCCTGCACCAGTGACGACTGCGACGCGCCCATCGAGATTGAACAGGCCCGCTAACTTCGATGTACTCATTGCTCCTCCGGATGCTCGCAATGCGAACGGTTATTTTATGAACGTCATTCGGAAACATAAACTCTTGGGCAAGTAGTGTCAAGGCGGCGATGAGCGGCAGGAAGCAGAAGGAAGGAAAAATGACAGGAGAACACGCTGCGTTGCACAGTGTGACAAAGACGAGTAAAGCAGTCCGCGCGAAGGCTCAACAGCGTTCGCCCGCCGCGCCGACTCGCGATCGACAGTTGCAAGCGGCCCGTCGTTTGAGCGGCTCAGTCGGGCGTGGCTGCCGCGAGTTCGCGAATGATATCGAGCATGGCCCGGTGGTAGGCCTTGTGTGGGCGATCGGTCCAGACCAGGGAAACTTCAGTATCGAACGATGTCGGAATGTCGTCTATGTCGACGAAGACAACGCCTTCCACGGGAAGGTGCCGTGCCGAATCCAGCATTAGTCCGACGCCAAGCCCGTTTGCGACGAGATTGAGCATCGTGTAAGGATGCCGTGCCTGCTGGGTGACTTTGGGAGACAAGCCTGCTTCCCGCCGAGCGGCTTCGAACGCCGCGAACACGGGCTGGGACATTTGTTGCGGAAACATGATCAGCGGATACGCCGCGAGGTCGGCGACCCGGATACTGGCTTGCTGTGCCAACGGCCAACTCGCTGGAACAGCAGCAACCAACCTCATGCGTTCGATTGTGGAGCTTTCCAGACCTGACACGTCGGCCGCACTGGTGACGACCACGCCAAGATCGATGCTGCCGTTCTTCACGCTGGCCACCGTGAGCGCACTGCCGCGCTCGATCAAACGGACGTCGACGCCGGGCCACTGCCGACGCAGCGTCTGTATGGCGAGCGGCATGATGCGCATCGCGCACATCGGCACAAACGCAATGCTAAGGCTGGCTAATTCATCCGCCGCCTGGCGCACGCGGCGCTCCGCCATTTCCGCTTGTGCGATCAAAGGTTTCGCTTCTGCCAGTAGCGCCGCGCCTGCACTCGTTAACGAGACGCCACGCGGAGTACGTTCCAATAGCTTGGTCCCGAGCGACTCTTCGAGGCGCATGATGGATTGACTCAGCGGCGGTTGCGCCATGCCGAGTCGCGCTGCAGCACGGCCGAAATGTTGAGTTTCGGCGACCGCGATAAAGTGCCTGAGGTGACGCAATTCCATGGCGTGATATCGCTTTGATATGACTCGATCTCGACAGAATATCCTTTTTAAACTATCACAGCTAACCCTCCATGTTCCGCTTGCTGAGACGCTTGATCGGAATGACATGTCCTCATATCCACAGAGATGACAAACCAAGTCATGTGCAGTGAACCTTGACCACGGCTTCACTCACCGAGCTCGGTAAGCCGTCGTTCGTATAGATCAACCTACCGTCAACGATCAGATCTGCTGCATTCTGGATCGTGTTGCCGTCTTGACGCTCTGAACATAAAGCAATACATTTCAGAACGATGTTCATTTTTACGAACGTCACAACGAAAGATAGGAGAATGGGCTGTCGGATCTAGCATCGGGAAGCACGGCTTCGTAGCAGAGAATTCGCGGTTAGGCCACGATCGGGGGCTGTTTCTTTGCGCGCAGCTTTTTGCGTTCATCAGCTGGTCGCAACAAGGTGTTGGCGAAGGTCAGCTTTCGTTACTGGCGAATGAGTCTTGTCGACCCTGAGCCGCCTTTCGGACTCGCGACACCGCAACGGCCGCTTCGGAGGCACAACCTGTCGTCTGTTGTATGGCGATGCCCCGAAGCACCCGGCGAATCGTCTAAACTGCAGAATCGACGAACAGGCCATTCCCGCTCGGCTATCCCGCCATGGCGCACATCTTCTTCGCTGCTTCGATTCAACGGCATATCGCAACGCCCGAGCGCGAGATCGACGCGCGCACGCTCGGTGAAGCACTGGAGGCCGTCTTCGCCGCGCAACCTCGACTGCGCGGCTACATCCTTGACGATCAGGGCTCACTGCGAAGGCATCTCACCGTGTTTGTCGACGGCCGGCCGGTGCGCGACCGACAACATCTGTCCGATGCGCTCGGCGAGGAAAGCCGGGTTTACGTCATACAGGCGTTGTCGGGCGGATAAGAAGGTTCCACTCTTACTCGAGCTTTGCATGGGACCAGAGTAAGCGCTAAAGCGCCAACTCTGGTCGACAGGAGACACTCCACATGAGCGATCGATTGCTTGTTGCAACCCGCAAGGGATTGTTCGTTCTGCAAGCCGACGGCGCGGGCGGCTGGACGCTCGGTGAGCCGTATTTCGTCGGCGAGCCGGTGAGCATGGTGCTGCCTGATCCGCGCGACGGTTCGCTGTATGCCGCGCTCAATCTCGGCCACTTCGGCGTGAAGCTGCATCGCCGGCGCGCGGACATGGAGGATTGGGAAGAGTGCGCGGTCCCCGTCTACCCGCCGCAGCCTGCCGACGAGACGCATACCGGTGACGGCGCGGACACGAGCGCGGACAATGCGAGCGCGGCCGTGCCCAGCCCGCCGGCTCCTCCCTGGACGCTCCAGCAAATCTGGTCGCTCGAAACCGGCGGCCCGGACGAGCCGGGCGTCCTGTGGGCCGGCACGATTCCCGGCGGGCTCTTCCGTTCCGACGACGGCGGCGACACATGGCTGCTCAACCGGGCGCTGTGGGATCGCCCGGAGCGCCGAGAATGGTTTGGAGGCGGCTACGACGCGCCGGGCATCCATTCCGTGATGGTCGATCCGCGCGACAGCCGGCACGTGACGATCGGCGTGTCGTGTGGCGGCGTCTGGCAAACCGCCGACGGCGGCGCGACCTGGCGCGTTAGTGCCGAAGGCATGGAGGCCGACTACATGCCGCCCGAGCGGCGCGGCGATGCCAACGTGCAAGACCCGCACCGCGTCGTGCAATGCGCCGCAAATCCAGATGCGCTGTGGACGCAGCATCACTGCGCGATCTTCCGCTCGACCGACGGCGCGGCACACTGGCAGCGGATCGAAGCGCAGCCATCGAGCTTCGGCTTCGCGGTTGCCGTGCATCCGCGCGAGCCGGACACCGCGTGGTTTGTGCCCGCCGTGAAAGACCAATGCCGGATCCCGGTGGACGGCCAGTTCGTCGTCACGCGCACACGCGACGGCGGCCGCACGTTCGAGCGTTTCTCGAACGGGTTGCCGCCTGCACCGGCGTATGACCTCGTGTATCGGCACGGGCTCGCTGTAGATGACTCCGGCACGCGCCTCGCAATGGCGTCGACCACCGGCGCGCTATGGACGTCCGACGACGGCGGCGAAAGCTGGCATTTGATTTCAGCGCATTTGCCGCCGGTATATTGTGTTCGGTTTGGATGAGGGCGCGGGGGGCGGGCTGGTGAGACATGAAACGCCTACATTGCCATTCATGCGCCGGACATAGCCTGAATGCGTGCATCGGCGTGATGGATCGATCCTTCGAGCCGTAGGCGCCGGCGAACCGCTTTGTGTAGCTCGGCTTGTCACAGGAGACTTTTTGACACTTCGCCGAACGTCTGATCAGCACCAGCAGTCACGCGGACGCCCTGTGCGAGAGACAGCTTTTGGCGGAGGACGCAGTTCCCTGTACGTCCGGAGAATGATTCTGACGAATGACCCTTGATGGCCCGAACAGCGACCGATGCCCAATCGCTGTCCCAAGGGACCTCTGTCTAGAGGGTGTTAGGCACTTTTGTTAAGGGCTGCAAAGTGGACAAGCATAAGCACGGAGAATACGACGAAGTGCAAACCAGCCAAGGTTTCGGGCAATCGCTCGTAGTCTCTGGCCAGCCGGCGGAAGCGGTTGAGCCAGCCGAAGCTGCGCTCGACCACCCAGCGGCGCGGCAACAGCACGAAGCCCTTTTTCGCCTCCGACAGCTTGATTACCTGAAGCTCGATCCCTTCGTCGAGTGCTGCCTGCGCAGGCTCTTCGCCGGTATATCCCTGATCGGCGAACGCCACCTTCACCGTCTGGCCCGTGGCCTGCTGAACCTGACGCGCCAGTTCTCCGACCTGCGCACGTTCCTGTTCGTTGGCCGGCGTAACACGCACAGCAAGCAATTGCCCCAAGGTATCAACCGCCATGTGGACCTTGCTGCCACGTTTGCGTTTGTAGCCGTCGTAACCGGCGCGAGGTCCACTCTCGCAGGTCGACTGCAGGGTCCGCCCATCGAGAATGACCGCGCTGGGTTGACCACGACGCTTCTGGGCGATCCGGATGATCGAACGCAGGTCATTCACCATGGCCTCGAAACAGCCGGCCTGAATCCAGCGTTGCGTCTGCTGGTAGACCAGTTCCCAAGGTGGAAAGTCATTGGGCAACAAACGCCACGGTGCACCCGCGCGTACGATCCAGCGCAGCGCGTTGAACATCTCGCGCAGTTCGTAGCGGCGCTGCGGTGCGTCCTTGTTCATCAAGGTCAGGTACGGAGCGGCGAAGTACCACTCTTCATCCGATACATCCGTTGGGTAAGGCGTGCGTTTTTTCATCCCACCAGGATACCAGGTCCGACAAAAAGTGCCTAACACCCTCTAGACTTCGGTCTGTTCCGCCATCTCAAGCGCATTGTCGACCTCGATGCCAAGGTACCGCACTGTGCTTTCCAATTTCGTGTGGCCGAGTAGCAGCTGCACTGCCCGCAGGTTTTTCGTGCCGCGCTAAATCAGCGACGCTTTGGTTCGACGCATGCTGTGCGTCCCATATGCCGTATCGTCAAGCCCGATTGACCCTATCCAGCGATGCACCATGCGAGAGCATATTGACGTGTTGGAAGGTGGGGCAACCGGTGAATGCGGCACGGGAATAGAAAGTCTGGAGGCGACAGTCTCGCTACCTTGATCCAGGCTTCCACACTATCTCGGGTTTGGCTCAGTGATTTCGAACTGAACCGGCCGTTGCGTCTTCTGCTGCATCACCGTTGCGCGTGACGCAACGCGCTGACCAAGGCAAATATCACGCACTCGCAGTTTGGTCAAGTCGCGCGCTCTCAACTTGCTGTCGATGGCGAGGTTGAACATCGCAAGATCGCGTGTTCTGGCTGCCGGTTTGGAGATGAATTCGGATCGCTCAGATCCCTTTCAGTTTCAGCGGCGGCTTCTGCCCGTCAACTTGCCTTTTATTCCAAGGCACACGTGCCGTGCTGACAACGGCAGTCGTTCCATGACGATCTCCTTTCGAGGGGTGCCAGTCTGCGCTGACCGCGGCGGGCAATGGCCGAGCCTCTCCAGACGTTGAACCGGACGTCACCTCATCGGCCACTTTTAGTCGCCGGCTTTGCCGCCTTCATCTTCACCCGCAACCTTACAAATTAATTACTTGAAAGCCCGAGGTAAAGCGAATCTGTGCGTAAACGATAATTAGTATGAAGAATAAATTCTCACTGCCGTTAACTCAATACATGAACCACTTGTCGCGTCCCCGGCCGTCGAGGTCTGGACGCGGGGTCAGATGTCAACCGTAGGGGAAGATTCGCCGTGCAATGTCTGAAGGGGTAAGGGCTACCCAGCTCGTCCTGGGCTTTCCGGCCGTCATAGTTCTTCTCGTCAGAGCGGGTGACTGAAACCTCGTCGATATGCGCGGTGACAATGCCTGCATGGACGGGTGCCGCGACAACGGGTGCCTGGCGTGCGCAGAAGCCTGCAGATGTTGGCGGACCTCCGCGCTCCAGTCTCGGCCACCTCAGCCGAGACACTGGTTATTCAAGGTACATCGCGACCGGCATTGCCGACTATCCGGCGAAGCGCGAGCGTTGGTGGGATCTATTTCTCAGTTCCGGTTTTTTTCACGTCGAAGAAGCGAGCTATGAACATCCGCAATATGAAACTCGGCGCCAAACTAATCAGCGCCTTTATCCTGGTATCGGCCATCAGTGCCATCGTCAGCGTGGTCGGTGTCCGCAACATGGCGCAGATTAGCTCGAACGCAGACAAGACTTATCGATTGGATCTCGTGGGGCTGAACCTGATCCAGCAGGCGAACGCCGATGTGCTGAGGGTCGGCACGTATCTACGCAACGCCATTCTGGCTTCCACTGCCGAGCGGCGGACTGCCTCTCTGGCCCAGGCTGAAAAAGCCCTGGCCTCGGCGCGCGAGCACCTCGATCAAGCTGAGCCCCTCGTCTATACCGAGAAAGGGAAGGCTACCTTCGCCGATCTCGATCAGGGCTGGCACGATTACATACAGGCCTTCGATGGAATGAAAGGCAGGATTAACGCCGCTGGGTTACAGGATCAAGCTAGCCTGACTGACTATCTGTTGGGCGAATACCACCAGAAGGGTTTCAAGACCTTGGTCCTGATGGGCACCCTGGTTGATGTGAAACAGGGCGACGCACAAAGGACGGCCGGATCTAACGACACGGTGTACGAAGAAGGCCGCAATCTGATGCTTGTGCTGGTGGTCTCGTCTCTGTTGATCGGTTTGGGAATCGGCGTCTGGATGGCGCGTAGTCTGACACGGCAGCTGGGGACTGAGCCGGTGACAGCCGCCGACCTGGCCAGAAGCGTGGCAGCCGGCGATCTCAGCGTAAGCATCGACCTGCGGCCCGGCGACACGAACAGCCTGATGGCATCGCTGAAGACGATGCGCGATGCCCTCTCGCAGGTCGTGGCGGAAGTCCGCGAGAACGCCGAACAGGTGGCGACCGCGAGTGCGCAGATCGCGCAAGGGAATCTGGATCTGTCGAGCCGCACGGAGGAGCAGGCAGCATCACTCGAAGAAACCGCATCGAGCATCGAAGAACTGACCGCGGCGGTCCGTCACAACACGGACAACGCGAAGCAGGCAGCAACGCTCGCCGGCACGGCCTCCGGCATCGCACAGCAAGGCGGCGAGGTCGTCGGGCGGGTGGTCGAGACGATGCGCGAGATCTTCACCAGTTCGACCAAAATGTCCGAGATCATCAGTGTGATCGAGGGTATTGCCTTCCAGACCAACATCCTCGCACTCAACGCGGCAGTCGAGGCGGCTCGTGCCGGCGAACAGGGGCGGGGATTCGCTGTCGTGGCCGGTGAAGTCCGCGCGCTCGCGCAGCGCAGTGCCAGCGCCGCAAAGGAAATCAAGGATTTGATCGCCGATTCGGTCAACCGGGTGGAGGCGGGCTCGACTCTTGTCGAGCAGGCGGGCGGCACGATCAATGAGATCGTCGCGTCGGTGAAGCGTGTAACTGACATCGTGGGTGAAATCTCGTCGGCGTCGCAAGAACAGAGCACCGGCATCGAGCAGGTCAACCAGGCAGTCAACCAGATGGACCAGGTCACCCAGCAGAATGCTGCGCTGGTGGAAGAAGCATCGGCGGCGGCCCAGTCAATGGCGCAGCAGGCCAAGGGCCTGCAGGCAGCGGTAGCCTTTTTCAAGGTCGCCGACAGGCGAGTACCTGTGTCACAAGCAAACACACCCCGGAAGGAATCACATCGGGCACCGCCGACAATTCACGCGTCTTCCCCTGCGCGGTTGACAAAGCCCACGACGACGCCACGCCTTCCGACTGGCGGAAGCACCGTGGTCACGACCAGCGCCAGTGAGACTCCCGACTGGCAGACATTCTGAACGGGTCAGAGCATTCAAGCTGGACGACAACCTTTAGTCGAACGGACCGAGGGTCGCGATCCACGCGCGCCGTACGGTCGATACCACCTCGCAGCTCTCGCCTCATCCATTGAGGCAATGCATGCGAGCGACGTCGTAGCCGAGGACGACTACTCACGGATGGAGACACGGGCCCGTTTCAGGCGGGCTCGATGAAGCAGCACGAGACGCGACTGCAGCCGGCGTGCAGCGCGTTCAAGGCCGTCTCGCCGTCTCCAGATGCCGTCGCCGCCGCCTTCGTCACATTGCCGTTTCGAGGGCCATACGCGACGACCGGATGAGGGATAGTGAGATCCGATTAAAGTTTTCTGCTCGGATCGTACTCGAAAATATGGAATCACACGCTCCATTGAATGTATCGAAAACGGTCGTGAAGTCGTTGGAAGTAGCGAAAATCGACCACGTCTTCCTCGTGCCGGGGAAGATGATCTACCCCCTGCTGGACGCAATCGACAAGTCGCCGTTGATTCGCGGAATCGTTTGCGCTCATGAGACCAGCAGTGCTTTCATGGCTGACGGTTATGCGCGAGCCAGCCGGAAATTTGGCGTATGCGTGGGGATATCTGGACCGGGCACCATGAATTTCGTGCCCGGTATGGCGGCCGCTCACGCAGACCGGATTCCCGTGCTCTATATTGCCGGGGGTGTCTCGTCGCGCGCGGAAGGCAAAGGTGCGTTCCAGGACGCTACGCTGAGTGGCATCTTCGAAAGCGGCGTGGTGAGAAGCCTGGTGCAAAATGTCGTCGAACTAAAGAACAAGGACAATCTTCAAGCCGAAATGCGCCGTGCGACTGACGGGTTGAACTGGATGCGTCGAGCGCAGTCTTTCATCAGCATTCCTGTCGACGTTCAACGGCAGGAAGTTCTGGCCGGTCAGGAAGTATCACGGCAACTGTACGATCACGGTGAGTTCAATGCATCCGAGGTCCCCGCGAACCACACGGCGTTGGATGCATTGCGCGACCAGTATTTGCTCAGATCGAAGAGAGTCGCTTTCCTGATCGGCAGTCGAGGCAATGACGCGGAAACCGCAAAGGTCCTGCTCGACGTGGCCGAAAGATTTTGCATTCCTGTTGCGACCACGCTATCGGGAAAGGGCGCGTTTCCTGAGGATCACGTCCTCTCGCTCGGCGTTTACGGATTCTCGAGCCACTCGCGGGCCGTTCGCGTGATCAACTCGGACGAACTTGACGTCCTCGTCGTGTTTGGCAGCGACTTGAATCAGCGCGACAGCATGAATTGGACTGAGAAGCTGACTGCCCAGAAGGAGGTGATCATCTTCGATGACAGCTTTGACGCGCCCGCGATGGGGCATGTGGCGCACGGAAGAATTTTCTCCGGAATTGGCGCCACATTCCGCTTGCTGTCCCTGACGGACACGAACCGGGGTGCTGACTTTCGCACTGTTTTGGAAAGAAGAAAAACATGGGTCGCCGAGGTCAACCAAACCCCGTTGTACGACCATCAGTTCGAGCAAACAGGTGTGCGGGGTTCAGGCAGCGATCGATCGCTTTATACAGGAGACGTCGTCAAGCGTCTGTGTCACCTCCTGCCGAAGGACACCAATGTTGTCGTGGATTCCGGCGCCCACCGGATATTCATGGCTCATTACTGGCTCTCGTCGGGCATTGGCAACTATTTTTCATCCAGCTCCCTCGCACCGATGGGTTGGGCAATCGCCGCCGGGATCGGTATCAAGCTTGCGGCCCCGGAGCGCCCGTGTGTCGTAGTGACCGGAGATGGGTGCATGCTGATGCACGGAATGGAGATCCAGACCGCAGCCCGATACGGGGTAAAGATACTTTATGTTGTGCTGAACAATTCTGCGCATGGCGCGATCCATATCGACGCGATCAGCAATGGCTCCATTCCGGAGCAATTCAGCAAGCTCCCGCGTCATGACTGGACAGCTTTTGCCGCTTCGCTCGGTGTCGCGGCGCGCAGGGTCGAGCGGATCGATGACCTGGCAGATGCACTGAGCGATGCGTCCCGACTTAACGGTCCATTCCTGATCGAAGTGTTGACCGGGGTCTTTCCGGCCCCGAATCGATACTACACAGATTGCGCGGCTAGTCCGTGAAAACGTGCGCTGGGTTCGCACCCGTAATGTCCGCAGGATGGCCGGACCCTCGCATGACCAAAGCGACCGGGAGCGGGCCGTCGATCGCACGCGAAACAGACGTTCAACCGGTCGCGCCGAGCCGTTGCCATCTCGCCTGCGGTTGTGCGCCCCGCATAGCGCATAGGACGCACAGCCGCCGATCTTCCGAGCGTCATACGCAGCCGTCCCCAAGTATCGTCGTTCCTTTGACAGTCCGGATCAGTCGTTGCCCGCGCTCACCGTCTTCGATTTGCCATCCCAAGGCTCTCAATGTGTCACGTAGGCGGTCCGCTTGGTCCCAGTCCCTGTTGGCGCGCGCCTTTTCGCGCCGCTCGGCCAACGCAGCAATGTCTGCCGGGATATCCCGCTTGTCCGGCTGCCAATCGGGCAGTCGTAACCCAAGTACCGAATCGAAGCTGTCAACGGTGGATCGTCGCGTGGCAGGAGGCAAATCGCTCCTCACCAGATCCCACAGCACGGCTAGTGCGCGCGGTAGATTCAGATCCTGATTGACCTCAGCGTTGAACCGGGCGACAAAACGCTCATCCGCCGTACCACCGGTGGGCCAACTCGCATAGACGTTGCGTAGCCGGTCGAGCGCGACCTTTGCGGCTTCAAGCGCATCCCAGTTGAAACGCAGGGAGCTTCTGTAGTGCGCCGTCAAGCACAGGTAGCGATACGCCAGCGGATCGACTCCGCGGTCGACCAGTGTCTGCAGGCGGAGGAAGTCACCGCCCGCCTTGGACATTTTCGTAGCGTCCAGTGTAAGGAAATGGCCGTGCATCCAGAAGTTGGCGAGCCGGGTACCGTGCGCGGCTTGCGTCTGCGCGATTTCGTTGCTGTGATGCACGGCGATGTGGTCTTCACCTCCGCAGTGAATATCGAACCAGGACCCCAGGTACCTGGCCGACATCGCCGAGCACTCAATGTGCCAGCCGGGAAAGCCGCGTCCCCAAGGGCTGTCCCATTCCATCTGGCGCCGGGAATCAGCCGGGCTGAATTTCCATAGCGCGAAATCCGTGGCGCGCTTTTTCTCGCCTAGTGCAACCCGCTTGCCGGCTTGCAGGCCCTCGTGGTCCAGGCGAGCCAGAAAGCCGTAGTTGTCCTGCTTGCTAGTGTCGAAGTACACGCCATCTGCGGTCCGGTACGTGTAACCGGCGCGTTCAAGCGTGACAATGAAGGCGAGCTGATCCGCGATATGGTCGGTTGCGCGGCACCAGACCGAAGGCTCCAGCAAGTTGAGCGCTCGCCAGTCGGCCAGGAAAGCCTGTGTATAACGCTCGGCGATCGCCCATGCCGACTCTCCTGTTCGCCGGCTTCCTTTCTCCATCTTGTCTTCGCCCTCATCGGCATCGGAGACCAAGTGACCGACATCGGTGATATTGACGACGTGCTGTACGGGGTAGCCGTTTAGCATCAGGACGCGTCGGAGCACGTCTTCGAACACATAGGTCCGCAGATTGCCGATATGCGCGTGGTCGTACACCGTAGGCCCGCAGCAATACAGGCCGACGTGATCGGGTTGTATCGGCTTGAAGGGGCGCACGGCGCGCGACCAGGTGTCATATAGGACGAGTGGCATTGGAATTTTCGCGTGGTGGAGCGATCGTGAAAAACAAAAAGGCCACCGGTTTCGCAACGGGTGGCCAGTTGAGGCTTGGGACGTGACGCAGATTGGCGCGCTAGACGCAAGCTCCCCCTGGCAGGCCGTGACAGCATGCGTGAACGAGGCGCGAGGGGTAATGGGCGTAAGCGAGCATGAAAGGCATGTTAGAGCCTGCCGCTCCTTAGGTCAATGTCAGTGAGCGGCCGCTTTCGAGAGCCACTGTCGAGTGACGGCTTGTGGCCGAGGCCGTGTAAAAACGCGTGTGATCACCTGGACTGAATCAACCCACTGAAACGAGAGGTACATCGCTACATCAGTCCCAGACGCACAAGCTCGCTTGCTTAATATCTGGCATATCCAAGCCCCGTGCCATTCGACGCTACCGCTGCGTCGGATTGAACCGGTGACCTCGCGGAGGGCGAGTGGCGGATGCCACCGCGACCGAGTTGCGCCCGGGTGAAGGAAACACCAACAGCAGCAACACGACGCCTGCCAGCAGCACGACGGCCAACCCGATCAGTCCGTATTGCGCGCTGCCCGTCTGCGTCTTGACCCAGCCGACGAACGCCGGACTCACGAAACCGCCCGTGCCGCCAAGACTGGTAATCATCGCGATGCCGCCGGCAGCCGAAGAGCGCGGCAGGAACGTCTGCGGAATCGTCCAGAACACTACGAAGCAGCCATACGACGATGCCGCCGCAAGCGCGAGCAGTCCGACACCGACCGCTACGCTATGCCCCGCCGCCGGCAGCAGCGCGAATGCGAGCGCCGTCACTGCCGCGCTGCCCGCGACATGCCAGCGCCGCTCCATCATCCGGTCCGAACTCGCGCCGACGACATACGTCCCCAGCGCGGCGGCGATGAACACCAGCGCGGACAGCAAACCGACATCGAGCACGCTCGCCACGCCGAGATCGCGGATGATGGTCGGCGCCCAGAAGCCGATCGCGTTGAACGGCATCATCACGGCAAAGTACACGAGCGCCGCGAGATACACACGCGGGTTGGCAAGCGCGCCGCGCAATCCGTCGAGATGACCGGTCTGCTTCGACTTTTCGTCGGCGAGCAGTTCGCGCGCGAGCAGCGCCTTCTCGCGCGCGTCGAGCCAATTCACCTCTGCAGGCGTGTCGCCGAGGAAGAAGAACGCGAAGATGCCGAGCGTTACCGCAGGCACACCTTCTAGCAGAAACAGCCACTGCCAGCCGGGCAGCCCGCCGACGCCCGCGAGGCGCGTCATGATGAACCCGGAAAGGGGCCCACCGACGATCCCCGCCACCGCCGTCGCCATCATCAGGAATGCGGTAACGCGTGCGCGCCGGGCGCCCGGGAACCAGCAGCTCAGGTAATAGATGATGCCGGGAAAGAAGCCCGCTTCGGTCACGCCGAGTAAAAAGCGCATGGCGTAGAACTGCATCGGCGTGCGCACAAACATCATCAGGCTCGACACCAGGCCCCACGCGAACATGATCCGCAACAGCGTGCGGCGTGCGCCGATGCGTTGCATCCAGAGATTGCTCGGCACCTCAAATAGCACGTAGCCAATGAAGAACAATCCCGCGCCGAACCCATAGGCCGACTCAGAAAAGCCGAGGTCGTGCATGAACTGCAATTTGGCGAAGCTGATGTTCACGCGGTCGATGTAGCTGATCACATAGCAGAGAAAAAGCAGCGGAATCAGCCGGAAAAACACCTTGCGATAGGTGCGCTCGATTTCAACCGGCGTGTACTCGCCCGCGTCGGTCGCACTGTGAATCGAAGAGCTGTGCATGATGGTCTCGCGAAGAAGACGAATTCGATATTCGATGGCGCCGCAACCTTCACGCGGCGCGTGGCCTCGGTGCAGGCTTTCAGAGAGGCCCTATCCGTCGATGATCGCCTGCGCGCGAGGCTCGGCTTCCCGCTTGCTCGCAGGCCTCGGCTCACAGCGTGCGAACGCGTCCCCCGCCCGCACGCCCTTGCCCGCCGGAAGCACAAAGAGCGGATTGATGTCGAATTCCTTCAGGCCAGGCGCGAGATCAAGCGCCATCGCGGACATCGCGACGATCGCATCGGCAAGCGCGTCGACATCGCAATGCGGCTTGCCGCGTGCACCGTCGAGCATTGCGAAAGCCCGCAGTTCGCGGATCATCGCACACGCCTCGGTGCGCGTGACCGGCGCGAGACGCCACGCCACGTCCTTCAGCACTTCGGCGTAGATGCCGCCAAGCCCGCACATCACCGCGGGTCCGAACGACGGATCGTTGTCGATTCCGACGATCATCTCCACCGCGTCGCGAATCTCTTCCTGCACCAGCACGCCGTCGATACGCGCGCCCGGAACGTGCCGCCGCGCGTTCGCGACGATCTCGTCGAACGCTTTCGACAACATCGCCTCGTCGCAGATGCCGACGCGCACCGCGCCCGCTTCCGTCTTGTGCGGGATGTCCGGCGACTGCACTTTGACGACGAGCGGAAAGCCCACTGTTCGCGCAAACGCGCAGGCCTCGTCATGGCTCTTCACGAGCGCGCCCTTTGGCGTTCCGATACCGTAGTGTTCGAGCAGACGCTGAGCGGCGTGCTCGGTCAGTTCGGTGGGGCTCTGCGCAACGAGCGCACGCGTCATGTCGGCGCGAACCCCGTCGCATGCGAGCGCTCGGTCGGCGCGAGCAGCCGCCCGCGTGCGCCGCGCCTGCGCATAGTCTGACAGCACCGCGAAGGCTCGGCCGCAGCGCACCGGCGTCGCGTAGAGCGGTACGCCAGCCGCCTCGATCACACGATACGCTTCCGCCGCCATCTCGCGGCGCGCATTCCACGCGAGCATCAGCGGCTTGTCGGTTGCGCGATGCACGCGCACGATCGCCTCGGCCATCGCGAGCGCGACCTCGCCGCTCGCCGCAGCCGCCATGATGGCGATCGAATCGATGCCCGGATCGTTGGCGATGATTTGCAGCGCGTCCGCGAAAATCTGCGGCTCGGCGAGGATGCCCGCCGTCAGGTCGACGGGATTGGCGAGCGATGCGAACGCCGGAACGATCGGCCTGAGCGCATCGAGCGTCGCGGGCGAGAGCGGCGGCACTGTCATGCCGCGTTCGCTGCATGCATCGGTGATCAGAATGCCCGCGCCGCCCGACAGCGTGACGACCGCGATCCGGTTGCCACGCGGCAGCCGCTTCGCTTGCAACGCTTTCGCGTAGTCGCCGAGATCGGCGACGTCCGTCACTTCGATCACGCCCGCCTGCCGGAACGCCGTGCGATACAGCGCCGACGCGCCGCCCAGATTGGCCGTGTGCGACGCAGCGGCCGTCGCGCCGTCGGCCGTGTTGCCGACCTTCCACGCGAGGAGCGGCTTGCCCGCGTCGAGGGCGCGCGTCGCCACCCCGACGAGCCGTCGCGCGTCCTTTAGCCCCTCGATGTACGCGGCGATCAGCGATGTTTTTTCATCGTCGATACAGGCATCGACGAGATCGAGCAGGCTCACGTCGGCTTCGTTGCCGGTCGTGATGAAGTGGCGCAGACCGATGCCGAGTTCGTCGGCCATCAGCAGGAGCGCGCAGCCAAAGCCGCCGCTTTGCGAAATCAGCGAGAGGCCGCCCGCACGGTAATCGACGCCGAACGGCGCGCCGAATCCCGCATACACGTTCGCGCCGGTGCTGACGACGCCCTGGCAGTTCGGCCCGAGCACGCGGATGCCGAATGCGCAGGCCACATCGGCGATTTCGCGCTGCAATGCGGCGCCCGCCTCGCCCGCTTCGGCGAAGCCCGAACTGTAGACGATCACATGGCGAATGCCTTTTTCTCCGCACTCGCGCAGCATGGCCGGCACGCGGCGGGCGGCGACGAGAATCAGCGCGAGATCGGGCGTCTGCGGCAGACTGGCGACGGCCGGATGGCAGGCCACGCCTTCGATGTGCGCGTACTTCGGGTTGACCGGATACAGCACCCCGCGATAGCCGTGCTGAAGGAGAAAGCGCAACGGCTGGCCGCTGATCGACTTCGGATCGTTCGACGCGCCGATGATCGCGATGGAACGCGGCGCGACAAGCCGCTCGATGTCGAGTCCGCGCTGATACTTCATGGCGGCGCTCATGCGGCACACGCGGCGGTCATAGCGACGCCGTCCCTGGATTGTGCCGCGGGCGTCTGCGCCGCGCGGCGCAGCGTGATCTTCGCGATGTTCAGCTGATGAATCTGCGTCGTGCCCTCATAGATACGGAAAGCGCGCACATCGCGATAGAAACGCTCCACCGCGTTGCCCCTGAGATAGCCGCGTCCGCCGAGCATCTGCACCGCGCGATCTGCGACCCGTCCGCACATCTCGGAGGCGAACATCTTGCACATCGACGCCTCCAGTGCGACATCCTCGCCGGCATCGCGCTTGCGCGCGCTTTCGAGGATCATCGAGCGCGCTGCGTAAATCTCTGTCTGACACTCGGCGATCAACGCCTGAACGAGCTGGAATTCCGCCACCGGCTTGCCGAACTGCTCGCGGCGCGACGTGTAGGCGACGGCTTCGTCGAGCATGCGGATCGCGGGGCCGGTGCACAGCGCCGCGAGATGGATGCGCTGCTTGTTCAGCACCTTCATCGCGGTGCGAAAGCCTTGGCCCTCCGCGCCGCCGATCAGACCAGCCGCCGGCACGCGGCAAGCGTCGAAATGGACATCGCCGACGGGTGAACCTGCCTGGCCCATCTTCGCGTAGGGCTCGCTCGTCGAGAGACCGGGCGTTCCGCGCTCGACGAGGAAGGCGGAAATCCCGCCCGCGCCGGGCATCGACGGATCGGTGCGCGCCATCACCGTGAAGAGACCCGCGATCGGCGCATTCGTGATGAAGCATTTGCTGCCGTCGAGGACGTAGTGGTCGCCGTCGCGGCGTGCGGTGGTGCGAAGCGCCGTGGCGTCGGAGCCCGCGTCTGGCTCGGTCAGCGCGAACGCGCCCGTCAGCGCGCCCGACGCGAGCGGCGGCAAATAGCGCCGCTTCTGGGCTTCGGTGCCGTCTGCGACGAGCGCCTCCGAGCCGATGCCGGTATTTGTGCCGACCCGCGCCCGGAACGCCACCGACGCCTGCGACAACGCGAAGGCACCGCGCACGAGCTGTTCCGTCGTCAGCCCCGCGCCGCCGAATTCGCGCGGAATGCTCCAGCCGAAGTAGCCAAGGGTGCGCATGCGCTCCACGAGATCGTCCGGCACGGCGTCGGTCTGCTCGATTTCGTTCTCACGCGGAATCGCTTCCTCGTGCACGAAACGCGCGACATCGGCGAGCATCTGGTCGAAATCGGTGTTTCCGCTGTTCATTAGCTGTCTCCGTGATAAAGGTCGATTTATGGACCTACTATCGGACTTTTTCGTCCGGACGGGCAGCTTTGTTCGACTCTGCTGAACACAGTTTGGATATGCAGAACGCTTGCGTCACAATGAACGCAGTCGACAGGAGGCATCATGGCACACAACGACGCACCGGAAACCGCACCGGTCGCGAGCGACTACCTGGATTCGAAGGCGCGCTACACGCCCGACGAGTTCGACGGCGACCGCCAGTTCGCCACGACGCTCGCGCGCGGCCTCGACATCCTGCACTGCTTCACGCCGCGCGACTCGCAACTCGGCAATGCGGAACTCGCCGCGCGCACCGGCATGACCAAGGCGACGATCTCGCGCTTCACCTACACCCTGACCCGGCTCGGCTATCTGCGGGTGAACCGCATGAACAGCAAGTTCCAGCTTGGGTCGGCCGTGCTGACGCTCGGCTATCCGCTGCTCGCGAGCCTTGCGGTGCGGCAGATCGCCCGGCCGTCGATGAAGGAACTGGCGGATCACGTTCGGGGATCGGTGTCCCTTGGTATGCGCGACCGACTAAGCGTCGTCTATCTGGAGAGCAGCCGCAGCAGCACGCCGCTCGGCCTACCACCTGATATCGGGCTAAGCTATCCGATCGTGCGCACCGCGATGGGCCGCGCGCTTCTCGCCGCGCTGCCCACGGAGCGGCGAGAAGCCTTACTCAACGAGATCGCAGTCAAGTCGCCCGACGATTGGGCCACGTTCCGCGAGCGCGTGCTGCGCAGCATCGACTATTTTCGGGAGCACGGTTTTTGCGCGTCATATGGCGATCTGCGGCGCGAAGTCCATGCGGTCGCCGTGCCTATGAAACCCGCCGCCGACGGTGAGATCCTCGTGTTCAATTGTGGTGTACCGTCGTATTTGTTGAAAGAAGGACAACTGGAAGGCGACGTAGGACCGCGCCTCGTATCGATGGTGCGCAGTGTGGAAGGCGCAATGGGAATATTTTAGAGACGCGGCCCAGCGAATGGCCGTTCGCCAAGGGGAGCCGACGTCTGAATGTCCGAGCGACGCGTCGAATGAATGACACCTCGCGGCCGAGGCCGGTCCAATCTTGAAACGACAAGGCCGCTCGCCGTCGATGCTTTCGGTGGTGTGACTCACTGAAGTATGCAGCACAAGACTGGTCCACGGTTCACTGCGCAAGCGGGGGGCGTCGTTGCCGACTGCCCGTTGCCTTAGAGCCGTCCCTCCCGGCGCCGTCAGCGCGTGGCTCGCGACAACACGCATGGACTTAAGCGGTGGCCAATGCACGCTAAACTGGGTTCGTTACTGAACCGATCGTGGATCGGGCTCAAGGCGATGAAATTCACCGGGTTGATGTTGTGTCTCACCGTTGCGTGCCTGATTGTGTTCGCAGGAGTCGCCATTTTGCCGGATCGTTTTATCTACTTCCCTGAGAAGGCTGCAGCCGGGGACGTCGTTTCCAGCGTACTTCGCGCCTGGCCGACACCTGAGGCGTTCCGCGGCCTCGTGGCCGAGCCCCTCGGATCCGCGCGCGCCACCGTCATCGTCTTTCATGGCAATGCCGGGCATGCCGGACACCGTTCGTTCTACGCCGCACCGCTCACGCGGCTCGGGCTGCGCGTGATCCTCGCCGAATATCCAGGCTACGGGCCGCGCGACGGCACGCCGGGCGAAGAGAGTCTGGTCGGTGATGCCCAACAGACCATCGCGCTGGCGCATCGGCTCTATGGCGCGCCGCTGCTGCTCCTCGGCGAATCGCTCGGGGCCGGCGTGGCGGCCGCCGCCGGCTCGCGTGAACGCGACAAGACCGCTGGCGTGCTGCTCATCACGCCATGGGATCGGCTTGAGCACGTCGCCGCTTATCACTATCCGTGGCTGCCCGTGAAATGGCTGCTGCGCGACCGATACGACAGCGTGACCCATATGGCGTCGTTCGGGCGCCCTGTTCTCGTCGTGGTTGCGGAGCGCGACAGCATCGTTCCCCCGCGCTTCGGCGAAGCACTCTACAACTCGCTGGCCGAACCGAGACAACTGATAGTGGTGAGGGCGGCTGAACATAACGACTGGATCGGCCGCGTCGACGAAACCTGGTGGCGGGAGGTGATCGGCTTCCTGCTCACACCTTCGCATTGAAATATGAAATCACGCTCCGTCCCGTCCGGCAGGGAACGCTTCTATGTCCTCGATGCGAAGAACAGACCTGTCGAGGTGTTCGATCGCGGCGAGTGGTCGCGCTGGATGACAGAGAACGAACTGATCTTCCGCCGCACGCTGCTGGACGAATCCGGTGTGACGGTCACCACGCGCTTCCGCGGTGTGTCCGAACCGAAAACCGGGGAGGGTTCGCTGTTCGTGACGCGCGTCGCCGGAATGGAAGCGCGAGACAACAAGAGCTACGGAGCACGTACGCTCGATGAGGCGCTGGAGCAGCATGAGCTCATCGTGCAGAAGATCGTCCGCATGCTGACCAAGCGGTGATCGCCACAGCACAACGATTCTCCTCGACCATAACCATCCCCCGCGCGGACGACATTGCCTGCCCGGGCGTCGGCCCGAAGGTCGCCACGCCCAAAGTGACTATCTATCTGACTGACGGCCTGCAGCCTTTCGACCGTGAAAGCGGACTTGACAATGGCGCGCCACTCTCGTCCGCACGGTTGCAGCCCGAATAACAATCCAGGCGTAGGACAGGCGATTGAAGAAGATCGGTGGCGCCCGGGGGGGTAATTGACAGTAGTCGACCCACAGCGGTCTTTCGACGGATTCCAGAGCGGACATTCAACTTCATCTTCGACGGTCGTGCCGGCCGCTGAAGCAGATTCAGCGGAGGGCAGCTGGTTGCGAGAATCGAGACAATTCAAAAATATATTTGGTCAACTAGCTCGTGTAGGCGCCGTGATAGTTCCAATGCTCCAAGGTCGTAGTTAGACAACACAACTGTAACAAAACCGCCATTCAGTTGAATCTCGAAGTCTGCACTGATGCCCGGAAAACCACCAGCGTGGCCGACCTTTAAGTCGCTCCCCTCACCACTTACAAAAAATCCGTACCCATACTGCGCCCCGATGTGATCTCTCCACAGCAAATCACGTGTCTTGCGACTGATCAGGCGATCGGACAAGAGCGACGTGGCGAATCGGTGAAGATCTCGAACGGTTGAGAAACCGCCGCCTGCCGGTCCGCCTTTGGCAACGTGGGCGAATATGTTCTCGCGCCACCCGGACCGATTCTGCGATGTGGGAACATAGCCCATCGCGAGATTTTCGATGGGGTCGTCGATGTCGTAGCAGTCGGTGTCAAACATTGCGCACGGAACAAATATTCGATCGCGAACATAACTAAAGTAGTCCGTACCTGTTACCCTTTCAATAACGGCACCTGCCAGCAACATACCGCTGTTGCTGTATAGAAACTCGCTTCCGGGCTCGAACGCAGGGCTGTCGTCCCGAACGAGTACTTTGAAGTCGTCTATGCTGCGGAAAAGATCGCGGGAAGTCTTGAAAAATGTCTCATTGAAGTAACTTCCCAACCCAGAGGTATGGGTAAGAAGGTGTCTTATTTTTACCCCACTCGACACGGAGGCAGGAAGCCACTCATCGCTCAAATAATTGTCGAGAGAGTCCTCAAAGCTGATCTGACCGGTCTCTGTCAACTGCGCGAGCGCAACGGCAGTGAACATCTTGTTCGCGGACCCCAGGTTGAATTTGGTATCCGGACCATTATTAATGTGAAAGCGCTTGTTTGCGTGACCACATGCATATTCGAACAGAACCTCACCCCCGTGCGCAATGAGCACCGCCCCGGAAAACACACCGGCATTGAATCCTTTCACGCAGAGTTCGCGTGCCTGCTCAGCCAAATCCGTCGTGGCCAATTGTGTCCGAGTTGCGTTTCGCGTGAGAGTTGGCCTCGCGGTCATCTCGAATATGCGTCCTGACCCACCAGATTCCATAATCAATCGAATTTCGTGCCATCCCGCGTACACTCGGTCCTCGACGGTGACCACCACCGTCGGGTTACTCGTATCTTCGGCGACGGACAGTAAGTCCACGCCCTGCGTAATTCGGAAAAGGCCAAGCAACCATTCGAGATCGTTTCGGGCAGGATGTTCCTGCGAAGCCGGCGGGGAGACGACGTTTTCATCCAGAAACGCTCGAACTGCAAGGCGGTCGTTTGAGTTAATCGCAGCGAGTAATTCTGTGATTTTCTGGCCGATAGAGTCCGGAGCGGCAGCCTGGGTATTCTTGTCCATTGATTTGCTGTCCCTTTGCGCGCACCTGAACGAAATCAAAGAAAAATAATGCCATTGGCGCGTAAGCAGTTTTTCCGAGATAAGAGTCTACACAACGTTTTGAAGAAAAAAATTGCGACGATTGCAATCTTGGCTACACCGTTCGACGTCGTTCCCGAGCGCTGATAGGTACGGTTTGATAAGGCGCGGCATGCGGCGGGTGCGAGTGCGAGTGCAAGTGCGAGTGCGCAACCGCCGCACGAGAACGGCCCTGCTACGAGGGAACCGATTGTCGGCGATTCGTTCTCCATCGATGGACGTCGGATTTTGGCCGGCCACAGCCCTATGCGATTTTCATGCCTCGACCATAGCGGACAAATGGGTACCGACAAAGCGCTCTCTCGGTTCAACAATTAGGTTGCCCACTTTGCTAAAGCAGATTTTTCGACCAATATCGCGAATCGCGATCTTCCTCCACCTCGTTCAGCGACGACACAAAAGAGAACCCGCATGAACTCGCAAATATGTGCAGTGCTTGTGTATGTGCCAGACGTGCCGGCCGCATTGGACTGGTACCAGTCAGCTTTTCGAGGCGCTGAGAGGCGCTTTCTTGAAGAGTTCAATCTGACATACCTCAAATTCAATGGCATCAGACTCGAAATTGTTCCCGCCGATGCAAAATTATCGGCGGGATCGGCGGGCACAGTCGTCTACTGGACCGTCGATGACTTCGATGAATCGCTAAAGCATTTTTTGAACATAGGTGCCACGCTTTATCGTGGGCCAGGCCAAGTGGAAGATGGAACGCGGATGTGCATGCTGCGCGACCCTTGGGAAAATTGCGTTGGGCTCTACGGCTAACCTGAATATTGTCGACGATCTGCGTGGCCATTTCGACAGGCTGCTTGTGGGCCGAACCCAGCCCGATGCGGACCTCGATCTACCGCCGCTCGATGCCGATATGCGACCGGCATAAGGCGACCCGGAAGAGCCAGTCGTTGATGTCTAAACGGACCGTCTGTAGTGGTCAAGTTATTTCGGACAGGCTGATAGGTTCTTTTACTGTCGGTTTTGCCTCGTAGGCAACGGGCGACAGATAGCCCAAAGTCGAATGCAAGCGTACTGCGTTGTAAAAACCGACGATGTACTGGTTGATGTCGCGCCGTGCTTCATCGTGGTTGGCGTACTGACGCTGCCACACGCGCTCCATTTTCAGGTTCAGGAAGAACCGCTCCATTACCGAATTGTCCCAGCAATTTCCTTTGCGGCTCATACTGCAAACCACGTGATGCTGCTTGAGCAAGGCCTGGTATTCATCGCTCGCGTACTGGCTGCCCCGGTCCGAATGCAGGAGCAGGCCTGACGCTGGCCGACGCTGCTGCAGCGCCATGGTCAGTGCCGAAATGACCAGTGCGGCCGGCATGGTCGGCGCCATGGACCAGCCGACCACCTTGCGTGAGTACAGGTCCAGTACGACCGCCAGATACAGCCAGCCTTGCGCCGTGCGGATATACGTGATGTCCGAAACCCACGCGCGGTTGGGCTCGGCGACCTCAAATTTCCGGTCGAGCACGTTCTCCGCGACAGGTAGCGTATGCCTGCTGTCGGTCGTCGAGACGAACTTGCGCTTCCAGCTCGTGCGCAGGCCCGCTTCGCGCATCAGCGTCCGCACCCGGTAGCGACCAATATGCAGCCCATGCTCCCGCAGCGCATGCATCACACGGCGGCTGCCATAGCTCGCGCCACTGGCGACGAATGCTGCCTTGACGTGGGTCCGCTCCTGCAGACTCTTTGCACTCGGCTTAGCGCGCTGGTGCGCATAGTAGCCAGAGCGACTCACCTCCAACACCCGGCAGGCGTGACTGACCGATACGGCCTCCTGTTGCAAGTGAGTTACCACGCGGTAACTCACTTCAGTTCCCGGGCAAAGAAGGCCGACGCTTTTTTTAGCAGCGCATTGTCCTCGCGCAATTGCCGGTTCTCCGCTTCAAGTTGCCGGATGCGCTGCTGTTCCGCCGTCAACGGCTTGCCCTCGCCGGGGCCGCCCGCACGCTCTGCGTCGTACTGGGCCACCCAGCGCCGCACGGCTGTCTCAACAAGGTCCATCGACCGGCAGACTTCGCTGACCGATAACCCCTGGTCCCGTACCATCCGTACCACTTCCAGCTTGAAGCTGGTGTCAAATTGTCGGCGCCTTCTTGTCATCCTGCTCTTTTTCCTCGTCGATTCCGGATTGTCCCCCTATCGACCTGTCCGAGGAAATTAGACCACTACAGTCAGACGCCTGCTGAATCTCGACGCCTAGTATGCGCCGACGGATCGCTACAACGATTAATGCAACGGTGACGACGAGAACCAAAGGTGCCGGTATGCCGCGACGCAGGTTTCATCGGGCGCTCTATTGGAGGTAAGCCGAACAGATTGAATAGCCCAGGCATCGTCAAGAGTTGGGTCCTTCACTGCGTCATCAAACGTTCCCGCGCCTCCGACACATGGGATAAACCAGGAGGGCATAAAAGGTCTTGCCGCGAAGCCAGCGTCAGTTCGCGTTAGCAGCACAGCAACGCCGACTTTTTCAGCTGGGCGCCAGGGGAAAATCAGGCGCCCTTGCGGTCGAAGCGCCAGCAGCCATGATCGTGGCAAAACTTTGATACCAGCATTAACGTATATCAGGTCGGACGAAGGGACTGGCAGCGTTGTCGCATCGCCATGCGTCACACTCACGCCTTCGAACGCTCGCAAGTTGTCGCGCGCCTTCTCAGCTAGGGCGGGGTCGATCTCAAAAGCTTCGACACGCCCTCCCGGAACCACGAGCGCAGACAATATCGCGGTGTAATACCCGGCTCCAATGCCGATATGGGAGACGGTGTCGCCGCTCTTGGGGCTGAGCAGCCAATGGCTCCCCTGCGACCTGTGTGCCCGCTTTCGAACCTAAAGCGGTCGGTCCCGCCCCAAAGTTGACTGATCGAAAGCAGTCGACCAGCCCTCAACGAATTCATCCCGGCACGGGGGGACTCTCAGCGTTCTCCGGCTCGTCCAGTTCAATGCCCTCCTCGCTTTATGCCTCCCAGGAATGACTGTTATCAACGGCGCCTGCCTTCTTCGAAAAGGCGCTGACCTTCATCATTTGCTCACCGTCGACCAACAGGAGCAAAACGATGAGCAACTTCCAAACGTACACGATCGATAACGCACCGGCCGCCTCGAAGGCCAGCCTCGAAGACACGAAGCGCGCCTTCGGCTTTGTCCCCAACTTGCAGGCGCATATGGCGGAATCGCCGGCGCTGCTGGCCGGTTACTCGGCGCTGTGGGACCTGTTCTCGAAGAGCACGCTGACTCCGCACGAACAGCAGGTCGTCTACCTGACCTCGAACTTCGAGAACAACTGCCGCTACTGCATGGCCGGTCACAGCACGCTGGCAAAGATGATCAAGATGGACGCAGGCGTGATCGCCGCGCTGCGCGCCGGCACGCCGCTGCCGGATGCAAAGCTCGAAGCGCTGCATCGCTTCACGACGCTCGTGGTCCGTGAGCGTGGCTTCGTCCCGAACGCCGATGTCGACGCGTTTCTCGCCGCTGGCTACACCCGTAAGAACGTCCTCGAAGTAATCCTGGGCGTAGCAACCAAGGTGATGAGCAACTACACCAATCACATCGTCCACACTGAACTCGACGGCTTCATGGCCGGTAACGAGTGGACCAAACCGGTCGCTGTCGCCGCCTAAGTCGTTTGCGGGAGCCCAGGTGGTTCCCGTCCAGTTCCATGCCGAAATGTACCGAGGAACCGCGATGTCCACGTTCGACCGCTATAAAAACGCTTACTCCAACGCTACGCTGGCCCGCACGCCGGACGGCGGCCTGAATCCACCGACTCGTTAGTTTCTCAATTCCTCTATTCCTCTCGACGGAGAACACTCATGTCACTGCAAGACAAACTCGACGCATTCCGGGCCGACTTCAAGGCGGGCAAGCCGCCATTCAGCGCGCCGCCGGAGATTCATCCGGTGATGGAACGCGCCACGGCAGAGCTGATTGCGAGCGGGCAGGCGGGCCGCGCGATCAAGGCTGGCGACCGCGCACCGCATTTCAACCTGAAAGATCAGGATGGCAATGACGTGTCTTCCGCTGCGTTGCTGGTGAAGGGCCCGCTGGTGGTGACGTTCTATCGCGGCGTCTGGTGCCCGTATTGCAATATTGAACTGCAGGCGATCAACGAAGTGCTGCCGGCGATTCAGGCCTACGGCGCGAACGTCGTGGCGATCTCGCCGCAAACGCCGGTCAACAGCCGCAAGTCGGTGCGCACCAACGAACTGGGTTTTCCGGTGCTGAGCGACGTGAACGGTCAGACGGGCGCCAATTTTGGCCTGCGTTTCGCGTTGCCCGACTATCTGGTCGAGCTGTACAAGAACCTGAAGAACGATCTGCCGGCGTTCAATAACGACCCGAGCTGGACCTTGCCAATGCCCGCGCGCTACGTCATCGGACAGGATGGCATCGTGCTCTATTCTGAGGTCAACCCGGATTACACGCGTCGTCCCGACCCGTCGGACATGTTCCCGGTGCTGGAAAAAGCGACGGCCAACGCCTGAGCCTACCCGCTCAACGCTCAGCAATCACCTCGCCGCGCCGGAGAACCCGTTGCGGCTTTTCGATTCTTTCCGGTTCGT
Source organism: Paraburkholderia sp. RAU2J (assembly GCF_003634845.1). Classification (NCBI taxonomy): domain Bacteria; kingdom Pseudomonadati; phylum Pseudomonadota; class Betaproteobacteria; order Burkholderiales; family Burkholderiaceae; genus Paraburkholderia; species Paraburkholderia sp. RAU2J. Next base: position 1,032,820 of record NZ_RBXG01000003.1, on the reverse strand, counting down.
AAAGGACATTTGATGACACAGCGTACATTTCTCGTAACCGGCGCGACCAAGGGCATTGGCCTTGCGTTGACAGAACGGCTGATTGCCGACGGCCACCATGTGGTGGGTCTCGCGCGCGAAGCATGCGATTTTCCGGGCGAACTGGTCCACGTCGATCTGGCCGACCGTTCCGCAACGGGTGCGGTGCTCGATGATCTGGTGCGTCGTCATCCATTCGATGGCGTGGTGAACAATGTCGCCCTAGTCAGGCCGCAGCGTCTGGGTGAAATCGCACTAAACGATCTCGACGACGTTCTCGCGCTGAATCTGCATCCTGCCGTGCAGACCGTACAGGCGCTGCTTCCCGGTATGCGGGCACGCGGCTGGGGACGCGTCGTGAACATTTCCAGCCTGACGATTCTCGGCATGACGCAGCGCACGGCGTATGCAGCGGCCAAAGCAGCGCTGGTGAGTTTTGCGCGTTCGTGGGCGCTAGAACTGGCCGGCACGGGCATCACGGTGAATGCCGTCGCGCCCGGTCCGACCGAAACCGTGCTGTTTCGCGCGAACAATCCGCCGGGGAGCGAGGGCGAAAAGCGCTATCTGTCCGCAGTGCCCATGGGTCGCTTCGGCCAGCCTCATGAGATTGCCGCGACCATCGAATTTCTGCTTTCTGACGCGGCCGCTTTCATGACCGGTCAGACACTCTATGTCGACGGCGGAGCGTCAATCGGCAAGCTCGCTTTCTGAGGACGTGCCGCCGTTGCTGCTGCCAGCGGTACCGAGTATCTCTTCCACGAACGCGACGAACGCTCGCGCTTTCGCACTCACCAGACGTCCGGCCGGGAAGACCGCCCACAGGTCGATCGAGGGCAATTCCCAGTCGGTCAATACCGCCTGAACCGTGCCTTGGGCAAGTTCCGGGGAGAACATCCATTCGGACGCGATCGCAAGGCCCAGTCCACCGAGCACCGTCGTACGCATGCCTTCGGCGGCGCTCACGCTGACGCGCCCGGACACGACCACCGCCACTTCCTTGCCGTGCTGGCTGAACGCCCACGATTCGCCGCCGCCTCGCAACGAATACACGATCACCTGATGCTGACTGAGGTCCGCAGGCGTTGTCGGCACGCCCGCTTCGGCGAGATACGCGGGCGTGCCGACAACCAGCCGGCGGCTTTGCGCAATGCGGCGTGCGGTCATCGTCGAATCGTCGAGCGATCCCATGCGTAGGGCAACGTCCACGCCTTTCTCGAGCAGATCGATGGTGCGATCGTCCAGCACGATATCGATCTGCAAATCAGGGTGCCGATCGAGAAACGTCTTGAGCGCAGGGAGGATATGCAGCCGCGCGAAGGTCACGGCGGCGCTGATGCGCAGCACGCCGGACAATCCGGTAGACGCGTCGCGCGCGAGATGTTCTGCAAGGTCCACTTCTTCGATTGCGCGCCTTGCGTGCTCATAGAAGCGCTGTCCCGCATCGGTGGGCGTCAGTCCGCGTGTCGAGCGCAAAAGGAGTCTCACGCCGAGACGCTCTTCGAGTTGCGCAATCGACTTCGAGACGGCCGGTTGCCCGAGTTTGAGCTGTTTTGCGGCTGCCGAGAACGAGCCCGCCTCCACTACGCTGACATACGTTTCCATTGCTGCCATCCGGTCCATGCCGCTGCTTCTCCTTGAAGGACCGTGAAGTCCGTGTCGGGGATAAGATGTGTGCAGGCGGAAGTCTAGCGCGTCAGAACATGTGGCCGATGAAATTGCTGGTGATCCGTCTTTTGGGATGCACGAACACCCGACAAATGCATGGAGGGTGGGCGAACTCACGAAGAAGGCCGCACCGTTGCGCTCGACCTTTTTCGAACGCTTCAACCGCGCGGCCGGCGTCGCCTTCGCGCGGCACGTCGGCCGGCCGCCTGCGCATAGGCCGGTGAGGAGCAGGCGGCCGCGAACGGCGTGTAAAGCGACGCCGATACCACACCGATTCATCGGTGAGACGATCACGCTCGCCAATCAACTGCGTACTACCGAACCAGCGCTCAGCCATCCACCTCGGCGAGCAAGGCCTTGACCGCCGCCCTCGCCTCGCGCCCTAGCTGCGCGAGGTCCACCCCGTCGATCTCGTCATTGCGGACCACCTGCCGCCCCGCCGAAAACAGCGCGGCCAAAGACGGCCGACCACCGGAGGCCACCGGTCCAATGGCGGGATCATGCAGGCCGAAGTAACGCGGGTCGTCGAGGCGATAGATGGCGATGTCCGCGGAGTATCCCGGCGCGATTTTGCCCACTTCGTCGAGGCCCATGATTTGCGCGCCGCCCGCGGTGCCCCAATGAATGACGTCTTCCACGCTCGCCGCATGCGCGCCGCCTTCGAAACTGCCGCCGCGAAATTGCGGTGTGGCCGCCATTCCGAGCCGAGCGCGTTGCGCGAGCCACGTCATGTGTACTTCTGAAATCATGTCGGCGGCTTCGTTGGACGCAGCGCCGTCAACGCCGATCGACACCGGCACACCCGCATCCGCCATCTCCCGAACCGGGCAAATGCCGCTACCAAGGCGACCGTTGCTTTGCGGACAATGGGCGACTCCTGTACCCGTTTGCGCGAGCATGGCGATTTCGTCGGCATCGACCTTCACGAGATGCGCGTACCAGACGTCGCTGCCGAGCCAGTCGTGCTCGCCGCAGAACGCAACCGGCGAACGCCGGTAAAGGTCGTGCGCGCTATCCTGGTAGCCCACTGTCTCGGAGAGATGACTATGCAGACGCAGCCCGAGACGGCGTGCCACCGCCGCGGTCTCGCGCATCTGCGTGGGCGAGATGGAATACAGCACGGTAGTAGGTGCCATGACGACACGCTGCATCGCCCGTGGGGAAGCAGCGTGATATGTGGCGGCAAGACGTTCGATATCACGGATATAGGCATCCAGCGTTTCGGGACGTAGCGCGGTAGGCAAATCCGCTTCAAGTTGCCGCGTTTGCGTGGCACCACCTCGCAGCAGAACAAATCGCAGACCGAGCTTTTCCGCTTCTTCGAACAGGATGGCCGAGCTGTCGAACGGCATGTCCGGGTAATAAACGTAGTTGTGGTCGGCGACGGTCGCGCAACCGGAACGTGCCAGTTCAATCAGACCGATGCGCGCCGCAAGACGGAAGCGCTGCTCGTCGAAGAGCGCGCGAAAGCGATACGGCGTCGCCGCGAGCCAGGGCGTGAGCGTGGCGTCCAGACCGGCCCTATCGCCTTTGAGCAGCGACTGGAACAGATGATGATGCGTGTTGACCCACGCCGGGTAGATCACGCAATCGGTTGCATCGACAACCGCCTCGCCTGGGCGCGGGGACAATGCGCCAATCGCTTCGATCGTCTCGCCGCGAATGCGGATATCCGGGCCGCTCACGCGCGCGGGATCGGTCGCGTCGCCACTGCCGCCGGTCATGATGGCAGCGGCATTGCGGATCAGGATAGAGCCTTGCGTTTCGTTAGTTTGCATAGGGTTTGAACGATAAATAGACCAGTAGCGTAGTGCGTGGAGCGAAAGCGAATCAAAGTTGACTCTCGTGCCATCCGCGCAACCCGATACGCGACACCCAGGCCGTGATGCCGAACAGTAGAACGCCCGTTACCGTTATCAGCAGCAAAGCGGCGAACAGCCGTGGAATCTTGAGCTGGAAGCCTGCCTGGAGGATTTGATAAGCCAGCCCCGCGCCGCTTCCGCCTGTGCCGGCGACAAACTCGGCGACCACCGCGCCGATCAGCGACAGACCGCTGGAAATGCGCAGTCCCCCGAAGAAATACGGCAACGCGCTAGGTATGCGTAGCCGCATCAGCGTTTGCCAACGCGTGGCACGGTTGATCCTGAACAGATTGATGAGACCGGGGTTCACGCTACGCAGTCCGAGCGCCGTGTTCGAGATGATCGGGAACAGTGCGACCAACGTTGCGCACACCACGAGCGCGACAGTCGTGTCCTTCACCCAGATAATGATCAACGGTGCGATCGCCACCACCGGCGTGACCTGCAGCAGGATGGCATACGGAAACAGGCTCGCTTCGATCAACGGGCTTTGCACGAACAGCAGCGCAATCACTACGCCTAACACCGTGGCGAGCGCGAAGGCCAGCAATGTGATCTTCAAGGTCATGAGCAGGCTGCCGAACAACAACGGCGCATCCTGGATCAGTTGCCCGACAATCGCCACCGGCGACGGCACCAGATACGCAGGCACCTTGAACAGCACGCACCAGCCCTGCCACAGCGCCAGAAACACCATGCCGACCAGCCACGGCGCGATCGCCTTCGCAACACCCGGCCGCTGCAATATCGGCGTTCGTGTGGGGACTTTCGCGGCCGCCGCGCGTTGAGTGGGATGAGCCCGCAGCACTTCGCCTGTCATGATTGCACCTCTGTTTGCCCGGTCGAAATCGATGCGCGGTGCGCATCGGTGATCAGCTCGGAGAGCGTCTTGCAGTCCTGCATGAAGGGGGCGGACACGCGGTACGCATCGTCCCGTTCGAGCGGTCCTTCAATCGGCACCTCGGCGATGATGCGTCCTGGCCGCGCCTGCATCACGACAACGCGGCTCGACAGATACACCGCCTCATAAATGCTGTGGGTGACGAACACCACGGTCATGCCGCGCCGCTGCCACAATGCGCGCAGGTCGCTGTCGAGCCGGTTGCGGGTGAATTCGTCGAGCGCGCCAAACGGCTCGTCGAGCAGCAGCAGATCCGGCTCGGTGACGAGCGCGCGCGCCAGCGAGGCGCGCATCTGCATACCGCCGGAAAGTTCGCGCGGCAGCACCTTGCCGAATTTCTCGAGCCCAACGCCTGCCAATGCGTCGGCAACGCGCGCGTCCGCCTCGCGGCGAGGAACCTGCGCGAGATCGAGCGGCAAGCGCACGTTGTCGGCCACGGTTGCCCATGGCATCAAGGTCGCTTCCTGAAAGACCATCGACATACGGCGCCCCGGCGAGCCGATCGTTTCGAACGGCTGCCCCCACCAGCGCAGATGGCCATGTGTCGGCGATTCGATGCCGGCGAACATCTTCAGCAGCGTGCTCTTGCCGCATCCCGATGGTCCGAGCAGGGAGACGAACTCGCCAGGCGCGATGGTGAGCCGCACGTCTTCGAGCGCGACGGTACCGTTCGGATAGCACTTGTCGACGCGCTGTACGGCGAGTAACGGCGCTTTGGCCGCCTGCATGATTTCAGGCTGGCCGTGCTCGCCGGATCGAGCGGAATTCCTGTTGATGCTTTCCATCGTCACGCCTCCGTTTCGACGCGAAACACTTCGCTCTCGCCGTGATCGTTCAGCAGCTTCAGCAGCATGCGACGCATCAGCAGCCCCGGTTGATCCGATTCCATATGGCATTCCTGCTGGCGCCGGACGTCGATGCAGGCGTCGTAGTCCGTGGCTTCGAGAATGTCGCGGTCTTCATCGGTGATGGGACGGTCCCAGTCGATCAGTTCCTGCGTCGAACAGGCCTCTTCGCTGTCGTTGCGGAAGAGCCATTGCGACAGCATCAGCGTGCGATCGTCGATCGGCGTTGCGCAGTTGTAGATGATGTGATGCACGCCGCTTGCCGGATATACGCAGCCAAAGCGCCGCGCAAACGGCATGAACCAGCGGTTGGTCAGATGCCGCTCGGTGACTTCCTCGACCGTGCCCGTCACGCGATGACTCGCCGGCGGATTGCGCACGGGAACGTGCGTCTGCGCTTCGAAGCCCCACTCGTTAGGACGGAATTCGTATTTCGATGGCTTCGGATTGTCGAAGAGACCGAAGTTCGACTTATGCACGAAGCTGAAATGCGAATTGTCGAACGAGTTTTCCATCATCCGCAGCGGACTCGTTTCCCAGCGCTCGTAAAACTGCAGAATGCGGCGATAACCGGGCGCTGTTTCCTCGGGGAACTCGGGGATAGGCTGCAACGGTTCGTCGAGCGCGACCCACGCGTAGCCGTAGCGCTCTTCGCAGCGATACGCCTGAACTACCGCGCGCGATGGAATCGCTGTGCCGTTGTTCTGCGGAATCTTCACGCATTGACCGGAACAGTCATAGGTCCAGCCGTGATAGCCGCATGCAATGTTGCCGTCGCCATCGACAAAACCCTTCGACAATCTTGCCGTGCGATGACAGCAGCGATCTCGCAACGCATGCGGCTTGCCGCCCGCGCCTTTCCAAAGCACGATCGGCTCACCGAGCAGCGTGAACGGTTGCGGACCTTCATCGAGTTTGGCCATCGGCATGATGGCGTACCAGAAGCGGCGTAAAACCTTTTGACGGGTGACGAGCATCGCGAATCTCCTTCAACAGCATGTTTCGGTTGTCTGCGTGTGCGGGGGAGGAACACCCGGTCATACAGCGAGATATCAGAGAAGAGTGGTCAAGTGATAATGAGCCTGCGCTTAGGGCATCACCTTGGCGTTTTGAATGAACTGCAGCGTGTACGCACTGTGGTAGTCAGTAGCGGGCTTGAGCAGCTTTGCGCCGACCATGTACTCAAACGTCTTCTTCCAGCGAGCGTCGGTCATCGCACCAATGCCCAATGCTGCCGCGTCACCGCCTGTGACCAGCTTCAGCTTCTTCAATTGCGCGACACCATACGCGAGTTGCGCGTCCGTCATCTGCGGATTGTCTTTCTTGATCAACGCATTGCCCGGCGCCGGATCGTTCAGATAGCTTTTCCAGCCTTCCATCGACGCTTTCACGAAGCGCGCCACCACATCGGGCTTGTTCTTCAGCGTGTCGCGCATCGTCACGATGGTCGTGTTGTACGGCGGATAGCCGTCGTCCGCGAACAGGAAAAAATGCGCAGGAACATGGGCCTGTTCGGCCTGGTAGGTCTCCGACGACGGATAGGCCTGCATCGCCACATTGGGGTCCGCGAAGAACGGTTGCAGGTTGAAGGTGTACGGGCGCGATTGGGCGTCCGCGTAGCCGTACTTCGCTTTGAGCCAGGGCCACCAGCTGGTGCGCCCCGAACCGGCCACCAGAATGGTTTTATCTTTCAGCCCCGCGAGACTCGACACGTCCGCGTGCGTGAGGATGCCTTGCGGATCGTACTGAAACGCCGCCGCAACGGTCGTTACCGGAATCCCTGCCTCGACGCTCGATAGCGTCTGAAAATCGTAACCGAGCATGAAATCAGCCTGACCGCCGGCAAGCAACTGCATGCCGTTCACTTGGGGGCCGCCCATCTTGATCGTGACGTCGAGCCCGTACTTCTGATAGATACCGGCCGCGACTGCCTGATAGAAACCGCCATGCTCGGCCTGTGCATACCAGTTGGTGAGCAAAGTGACGTGATCCGCAGCATGGGCAAACGGCGCGGCAATCAGCCCACCGGCCAGACTCGCCGCAGACACGCTGCGTGCGACGAATGAGCGGTGAGAACCGAAAAAGCGGAATACGCGGGACAGCAAATGCAAAGGGCTCAGAACACGCATGACAAAACTCCGTGTGAGGACACACAACATGTGGATGGTTTGGATGGTGTGGAACGGAATCGCCGAGATAGAGCAACAAAGAGCATCGCGCGATGCACGCACGAATGCCCACGCCGTTGCGCAACCGCGCAGGCGGTGAGGCACATCGTTCGTGAGAAATCGGGGCAATACATCGCGCGCTCCTTGTTGGCGAAACCGGACGGTTCCGTTCAAACGTCGACACGAAGATCGACGCGGGCGCACGGTGCGCCCCAAGAGCAATGCCCCACGTTTCCGGCAAGATCCGCCGGTCGCTAGCCGCTTCTACTCTGGCTGCCTATTAAGCGAAGTGCGTGCCAGGTGTGAAGCGAATCGCAAAAGCCCTACGCACAACCGCTTTCCACGGTAAAGCTGTAAAGCCAACGTCGCGACATGGCTGACAAGTGCACGGAGACGACGCATTTCGGCACCGAGTCAGTGCGTTTTTCCATGCGTGGTGAACAATAAGGCAGGCGACAGGGTCGCTCGCTGGCTCGCACTGGTCCTTAATGAAAGACCACCGCCCAGCCGCCGCGTCGGCCGCCGAGTGCCTGCTGAACTCACCAGCCCCACCTCGAAATAGCTCTATTCATCATAGTGAATGGTGTTGCGCAAGAAGTACGGCGGGACGACCATGTCGAACTGTTTGTAATCGCGGCTTACGTCGCTACGCAGTAGATTGGTGCCGCTTGGCTATGTCGAGACGAAGCTTCTCCCCTGCAACCAGGACAACCGAATGCGGTGTCAGGCTGAAGCGAAGCGTGACGGTTCGCCACGCACCAACGGCTCCGGCCGGTCCATATCGATGGCTATTTCGCTCGTCGAGCCCCGCGTCTTGTCTATATCGCCGCTGCTTGACCCGGTAACCTCACTGCGGCAGAGCCCTTGAGGGCTTTATGAGGCCGCGCGCGACGATCAGTACGTGCAGCATACGTTGCGAGTTTCCGGTTCAGACACGCACCGCGGCCCTTTCGGCCGCATCGATGCGCCGCACGGTGACTGCATTGAGCTCAAAAGTCCGGAAGTTTTTGCAGGCGATCAGTTGCTGGTGTTGATTCAGATAGCAAGACCACGTATTCACTGTCACCCGACCTCACGCAGAAAATCTGCGTTGAAACGTTGCCCTGTCGACCTCAACGTGGCCGGCCCGTTCGTAAGCGTCGAAAGACGCTCTGCGCCGGGAAAGCGCGGAAATGTCCGTTGTCGCGTCGGCTCGGTGTCCGCCGTCCCCACGCGAGCGCGCCAGATGCGATGGTCTGGTGGCTCATCAGATGAGTGAGGTCCGGTCCCAGAGTGCCCGAACGCCGGCAGGGTGAAGCGCATCCTGCGGCGCGAGAAGAGCCGCTGGCGCAACAGGCGCCCTCAGCAAAAGGCAGAAAGCGAGCAACCAATGGCCGTAAAACGGCCGCGGCTCAAGGGCAGATGAGAGTAAGCCTTCATTCGGTCGAAGACAACTCGTGACGCCCTGCAACAGCACGTTCTGCTCCAACGCCGGGCGCTTACGTTGCACGCAAGAGCGAAAACAATTCCCTTTCACTCCGCCTTACGTCGAGCCTTCGAATACGCGGAACAACATTTGCTCGCCGAAGGATGCCACTTCCCCTCACGCTATTCGAGCAAAAGGAGCCTGCAATGTCCGAAACTGTCGGCGATTTCATCATTGAACGACTTCACGAGTGGGGCGTCCGGCGCATCTACGGCTATCCTGGCGACGGCATCAACGGCGTATTCGGCGCGCTGAACCGCGCACAAGCGGAAGCAAGGAAGAGCGACAAACGCGAACGCAAAAACGGCGACGTAGCCGGGCCAATCGAATTCATCCAGGTACGCCATGAGGAGATGGCCGCGTTCATGGCGTCGGCACATGCCAAATTTACAGGCGAGCTGGGCGTCTGCATCGCGACCTCAGGTCCGGGCGCTTCCCATCTGATTACCGGCTTGTACGATGCGCGCATGGATCATATGCCGGTGCTGGCGATCGCCGGCCAGCAGGCGCGCGCGGCGCTCGGCGGCCACTATCAGCAGGAACTCGATCTCGTCTCGATGTTCAAGGACGTCGCGGGCGCTTTCGTCGAGCAGGCGACGGTGCCCGCGCAAGTTCGTCATCTGGTCGATCGCGCGGTGCGTATCGCGATCTCCGAACGCAAAGTCACCGCGCTGATCCTGCCCAATGACCTGCAAGACTTGCCTTACGAAGCCCCTGGTAGAAAGCACGGCACGCTGCATTCGGGCGTCGGTTATCGCGCGCCGCGGCTAGTACCTTATCAGGACGATCTGCAACAGGCCGCCGATGTACTGAACGCTGGCAAGAAGGTCGCGATTCTGGTCGGCGCGGGCGCCTTGCAAGCCACCGACGAAGTGATGGCCGTCGCCGAAAAGCTCGGCGCGGGCGTGGCCAAAGCGCTGCTCGGCAAGGCGGTGCTGCCCGACGATCTGCCATGGGTGACGGGTTCGATCGGACTACTTGGTACCAAACCCAGTTACGACCTGATGGCCGAATGCGACACGTTGCTGATGATCGGCTCGGGTTTTCCGTACTCTGAATTTTTGCCGAAGGAAGGCGCTGCGCGCGGCGTGCAGATCGACATCAAGGCCGACATGCTGAGCCTGCGTTATCCGATGGAAGTCAACCTGGTGGGCGATAGCGTGGAAACTTTGCGCGCCCTGCTGCCGCTGCTCGAAGAAAAGAAGGATCGCGCCTGGCGCAAGCGGATTGAAGGCTGGACCGATGACTGGTGGAAAACGCTCGACAAACGCGCGCATGAACCAGGCAAGGACGCCGTCAATCCGCAGCGCACCGTCTGGGAACTGTCCAAACGGATTCCCGCGAATGCGATCGTCACGAGCGACTCCGGGTCGGTGGCGAACTGGTATGCGCGCGACCTGAAAGTGCAGCGCGGCATGATGTGCTCGCTGTCGGGCGGACTCGCCTCGATGGGCGCGGCGGTGCCGTATGCAATCGCCGCCAAGTTCGCGTATCAGGAGCGGCCGGTGATTGCTCTCGTCGGAGACGGCGCGATGCAGATGAACAACATGGCCGAGCTCATCACGGTGTCGAAGTACTGGCAAGGCTGGTCCGATCCGCGCTGGATCTGCATGGTGCTGAACAACCAGGATCTTAACCAGGTGACGTGGGAGCAGCGTGCGATGGAAGGCGATCCGAAATTCGCGGCGTCGCAGGACATTCCTTCCGTGCCGTATCACAAGTTCGCGGAGCTGATCGGCCTCAAGGGCATCTATGTCGACGACGCTGAACAGATGGGCGCGGCGTGGGACGAAGCGCTCGCGGCGGACCGCCCCGTGGTGATCGAGGTCAAGGCCGATCCGAATATCGCGCCGCTGCCGCCGCATATCACGCTCGCGCAGGCCAAGGCATTCGCGTCGACGCTAATGAAGGGAGATCCCAACGAAGGCAACGTGATCGTCGAAACGGCAAAACAGGTGCTCGGCGCCGTGCTGCCAGGTCATCACGACAAGTGAGCGAGCGATGATTTACCCGTCTCATCCCGGCGCATCGCGGGCACCTATCGATCACGTGAGTGCGCACGCCTATCGCATTCCGACCGACGCGCCGGAAGCCGATGGCACGTTCGTGTGGGACGCCACCACGCTGATCGTCGTTGATGTGCATGCCGCCGGTCGGAGCGGGCTCGGATACACATACAGCGATGCCTGCACGGTCGATCTGATTCAAGACACGCTCGCACCATGTCTCTTGCGGCAGGACGCACTGGACCTCCCTGCCCTTTGGCAAACCCTGTGGCGGCAGGTTCGCAATATCGGCCGCTCGGGTCTCGCTGCAAGCGCGATCGCGGCGCTCGACTGCGCAACATGGGACCTCAAGGCGAAGCTTTTCGATGTGCCGCTCGTCGGCCTGCTCGGCTCCGTTCGCGAGCACGTGCCGTTGTATGGCAGCGGTGGATTCACCACCTACAGCGACGCGCAGATGCGCGAGCAGCTTTCCGGCTGGATCGAGCGCGACGGCTGCCGCTGGGTGAAGATCAAGATCGGCAGTGAACCGGAGAAAGACGTGGGCAGAGTCGAGGTCGCCCGCACTGCAATCGGCGATGACGCGGGTCTGTTCGTCGATGCGAACGGTGCTTTCTCACCGCAGCGCGCCACGTGGTTTGCCCAGCATTTCACCGACTACGACGTGCAATGGTTCGAAGAGCCGGTTTCGTCGGATGACCGGGAGGGTTTGCGTTTCGTGCGCGAGCACGCCCCGGCCGGAATGGCGATCGCGGCGGGCGAGTACGGCTACACCGCCGACGATTTTCGCCACCTGCTCGCCATGGGCGCCGTGGATGTGCTGCAGGCGGATGCGAGCCGCTGCGGCGGCGTGACCGGCTTCATGCAGGCGGCCACGCTATGCGACGCGTTTCACGTGCCGCTCTCGGCGCATTGCGCGCCCGCTCTGCATTTGCACGTCGCCTGCGCGGTGCCGCGTCTGCTGCATCAGGAGTGGTTCCACGATCACGTGCGCATCGAGTCCATGCTATTCGACGGGGCGCCTCGCGCGCGGAACGGTGCGATCGCGCCCGATCTGTCGCGACCTGGCTGCGGGCTCGAATTCAGGCACGCCGATGCCGCGCCATATCTGGTGAAATAGTTTCCAGCAAGGGATAACGACAACAATGGCTTCATCCCCGATCGCAGGTTTGCTACTGGCTGCCACCGGCGCAATCGCCGTCGCCGGTCTTGCCCGTCGTCCCCAGCACGGCCGTTCGGCGGTTCATGTTCCATCCGTGCACACTGCGCTGATGCCCACACGCAAGATGCACATTCAGGCCGCCCGCAGTTTCAATCATAGCTCGGCGCTACTGGCGCTCTCGGTGCTGGCCGATAGCGCTATGGAGCACTATCGCGGCTCCTTCGACAACCCGGCCATGTACACGCCGCTAGTCTGCGCCGCTCTATCGGTTGGCGCCGGATTGCATGGTGGACGCGACCACCGGCAGCGCACCCATCAGATCCGTCACGGCATCTATCTGGGCGCGGCGGCCGCGGGTATCGCGGGCACCGGCTTCCATGTCTACAACGTGACGAAACGGCCCGGCGGCTGGAGCTGGAACAATCTGTTTCACGCAGCGCCCATCGGCGCGCCGATGGCGCTGCTGCTTTCCGGCGCGCTCGGCGCGGTGGCCGAAAGACTGCGCAACGAACCCGCGCACGATCCGCAACTGCTCGGCATGCCGGCAGGCCAGGCGCTCGCGCTGCTGGTCAGCGCAGGTTTGATCGGCACCGTCGGCGAAGCTGCGCTGCTGCATTTTCGCGGCAATTTCCAGCACCGTGCGATGTACGCGCCCGTATGCGTGCCACCCGTCGCCGCCGCGCTGCTCGCGCAAGCGGCGCTCGGCGCACCGCGCGAGCGCTGGCTGGCCAGAGCATGGTTGCGTGTGACCGCGGCACTCGGCTTCGTCGGCATGGCATTCCACGCTCGTGGCATCGCGCGCCGCCAGGGCGGCTGGCGCAACTGGAGCCAGAACCTGTTTGCGGGGCCGCCGCTACCGGCTCCGCCGGGTTTTTCGGCGCTGGCGCTCGCGGGACTCGCCGCGTTGCGGCTGAGGAGAACCGAAACGTGACCGACAAAAAGACCCGAGGCACGGACTACCCCGGCTACGATGTTCTGGACAAACGCGATACACCGTCGTGGGACGAACCGACGCGCGAGGTCATCGCACAGCGGCTTGCGACACCGGCCGAGCCGCGATTTTTCGACGCCGTGCAATGGCGGGCGGTGTGCGCCCTCTGCTCGCGCATCGTGCCGCAGGCCGACGCCGCGCCGAGGGTGCCGATTGCCGGCATGCTCGACACGCGCGTCCATTCGAATCAGGGCGATGGCTATCGTCACGCCGGTCTGCCGCCCATGCAGCGCGCGTGGCAAATTGGCCTTGCCGCACTCGATGCGGAAAGCCGCGCCGCGCACGAACTTCCCTTTGCGAGTCTCGAACGTGCCATGCAGGACACGCTCCTCGAGCAAATGCAGCGCGGCCAACTGAAGCACGAAGCGTGGCAAGGCATGCCGTCGAAACTGTTTTTCAGCGAGCGCGTGCTGCACGACATTTGCGGACTTTACTATTCGCATCCTCATGCGTGGAGTGAAATCGGCTTCGGCGGCCCCGCCAATCCGCGCGGCTATGTGCGCCTCTATTACAACCGGCGCGATCCTTGGGAAGCCGCGGAAGCCACGCCCGGCAACGAAGAAAAAGCCCGCAAGGAGAATCGCCGTGTTCGATGAGGCGCTGGAACAGCCGCGAGGCAGGAACGGCCGCGCGCCCGATGTCTTCGAGCGCGGCGGCTGGCTGCCCATGCGCGAGTATGCGGACGACGACGAAGTAGACTTCGCGATTGTCGGCACCGGCGCGGGCGGCGGCACCCTGGCATGCCGGCTGGCCGAGCGCGGCTTTCGCGTGGTGGGCTTTGACGCGGGCGCATGGTGGCGTCCACTGGAAGAATTCGCCTCCGACGAAACGCATCAGCAAAAACTCTTCTGGACCGACGAGCGCCTCTGCGACGGTGACAATCCTCTCAAGCTCGGCCACAACAATAGCGGCAAGGCGGTCGGCGGCAGCACCGTCCACTTTGCGATGGTATCGCTGCGCTTTCGACCTGAATGGTTCAAGTCACGCAGCGTGTTGGGTTACGGCGCCGACTGGCCGCTCGACTGGCGCGACATGTGGCGATACTACGGCGAAGTCGAGGAGGCGCTGAAAATATCCGGGCCGGTCAACTATCCGTGGGGGCCGAAGCGGCCGCGTTACCCATGCCGCGCGCATGAGTTGAATGCCGCGGCGATGATTCTCGCGCGCGGGTGCGAGGCGCTCGGCATCGGCTGGACCGCGACGCCGCTGGCCACCTTGTCCGCGCCCCGGGGCAAGGCGCATCCGTGCGTCTATCGCGGCTTCTGCGTCACCGGGTGCGCCACCAATGCCAAGCAAAGCGCGCTGGTGACCTGGATTCCGCGGGCCGTGCGCGCGGGTGCGGAGATACGCGACCTCGCGATGGTGGGGCGCATCGTCACCAACGACGCGGGCCGCGCCACCGGAGTCGACTATTTACGCGAAGGGCGCTGGCGGTTTCAGCGTGCCAAACATGTGGTGGTGGCCGGGTATGCAATCGAAACACCGCGCCTGCTGCTGATGTCGGCCAACAGCCGCTTTCCGGACGGCCTCGCCAATAGTTCGGGACTGGTCGGCAAGAATCTGATGGTGCAGGCGAACCAGGCCGTATACGGCAGCTTCGAGGATGAAATCCGCTGGTACAAAGGGCCGCCCTCGCTCGCGATCACCGAGCACTGGAATTACACCGACACCGGCAAGGACTTCTTCGGCGGCTACAGCTATATGAGCCAGGGGCCGCTGCCGAATGCGTGGGCCGCCGCGCAAAATGGACGCGGACTGTGGGGCGACGCGCTCGCCGCCGAAATGCGGCGCTACAACCATCAGGCCGGACTGAAGATCGTCGGCGAAATGCTGCCTCAGGAGCGTAACCGCGTCACGCTCGCAGACGAGAAGGACCAATACGGCTTGCCCGTGGCGCGCGTCACCTATTCGCTGTGCGATAACGACAAGCGGTTGATCGAGCATTCACTACGATTCATGGAGAACGCACTCGGCGCGGCTGGCGGCAAGCAGATATGGCGCGAAACCGACGACACGTGCCACCTGAACGGCACGGCGCGCATGGGCGATCATCCGGCGACCAGCGTGGTCGATGCGGACTGCCGGAGTTGGGACATCCCCAATCTCTGGATTTGCGATGGATCGGTTTTTCCCACCGTCGGTGGCGTCAATCCCTCGCTCACGATTCAGGCGATTGCCTGCCGCACCGCGGATCGGATCGTGGCGCTGGCCGCGCGCGGAGAACTCTAGCGAAACCGACGGGAGGGTCCAATGTGGCATCCAGGCAGCTGTAGTTGCTCCGGCAAGACCGTGGTCATCACTGGCGCGAGCGCGGGCGTTGGCCGCGCGAGCGCACTCGAGTTCGCGCAGCGTGGTGCGAATGTCGCATTGATCGCGCGGGACGCCGCCGCGCTCGACGATGTCGCGGCACAAGTGCGTGCTCACCATGTCAAGGCATTGTCATTGCCGCTGGACGTTAGCGACGCCGACGCCCTCGAAGCGGCCGCGCAACGCGTGGAGTCGGAACTCGGCCCCATCGACGTGTGGATCAACAACGCGATGCTCACCGTATTTTCTCCCGTCACGCGGATCACGCCGGCAGAGTTCGAGCGCGTGACGCAAGTCACCTACCTCGGCTACGTGTGGGGCACCATGGCCGCGCTGCGCCGCATGCTGCCGCGCAATCGCGGCACGATCGTGCAGGTTGGCTCGGCACTTGCGTATCGATCTATCCCGCTGCAATCGGCTTATTGCGGCGCTAAACACGCGATCCACGGCTTCACCGACGCATTGCGGTGCGAGTTGCTGCACGAACGCAGCCGGGTCCATCTGACGATGGTGCAAATGCCCGCGCTCAACACGCCGCAATTCGATTGGGCGGAGAACCACATGCCGCATGCGCCACAGCCTGTCGCGCCCGTGTACCAGCCCGAAGTCGCGGCGCGGGCGATCGCATGGGCCGCGACGCACCGCAGGCGCGAAGTCTACGTCGGCACTTCGACGATGAAGGCCATACTCGCCAACAAGCTTGCGCCCGGCTGGCTCGATCGCTATCTGGGGCGTACCGGCTACCAGTCACAGCAACGCGAGGAACCCGCCGATCCGCATGCGCACGCGAATCTCTGGCAGCCCGTGCCGGGCGCGCATCGCACTCACGGCCCGTTCGACGACATGGCCAAAGCCCGCAGCGCCGCGCTGTGGCTGGACACGCACCGCTCGATTGCATTCGCCGGCGCCTTGGCGCTGGCCGCCATCGCATGGCGCGGCCGTGCGCGGAAATAGGAGGCGCAACGTGGCCATGCATATCGAGGACTACGCAATGATCGGCGATGGCCAGAGCGCAGCACTCGTCAGTCTGCACGCTTCGATCGACTGGCTCTGCTGGCCCTCCTTCGACTCGGACACCTGTTTCGCGGCGTTGCTAGGCGACAAGGAGAACGGCTGCTGGACGCTCACGACCGAGGCGCCGCTCATCAGCGCGCGGCGTCGCTACCGGCCCGGGACGCTGGTCATCGAAACCACGCTGGAAACGCTAGAAGGCACGCTCGTCGTGACCGACTGCATGGTGCGGCATTCAGAGCGCCCCGTGCTGCTGCGGCATCTGGCATGTGTGCGGGGCATCGTGCGCGTAACGAGCGAGGTGCGGGTCCGCTTCGATTACGGCCGTGCGATACCGTGGTGCCGCAGCCCGGCCGCACAGGACGGCCGCGTGAACATGATCTGCGGACCGCAGTCGCTGTGGCTCGACGGCACCGTTGCAAGCGCATGCAGCGAAGACACCCCGCGCGCGGACTTCACGATGACCGCGGGCGACCGGCATCACTTTTCGCTGACCTGCGCCGACTCGTGCGAAGAAGCGCCGCCCCGGCCGGACGCGGACCGTTTGCTGGCCGATACGGTGCAGTTCTGGATTGGCTGGTCTGCGCAGAGCACGGCGCGAGGCAGGTATGCCGACGCCGTGTCGCGCTCGCTGATCACCCTCGAAGCGTTGTCCGACACACGCACAGGCGGGATTGCAGCCGCGCCCAGTAGCTCGTTGCCGGAACGCCCGGGCAGTGCCAGCAACTGGGATTACCGGTTCTGCTGGCTGCGCGACGCAGCCTTCACGATGAGTGCGCTGTTGGGGTGCGGTTATCACGCCGAGGCAGCGCGCTGGCGCGACTGGCTGGTTCGCGCGATTGCGGGCCATCCGGCACAGTTGCAGGTCCTCTACGCTCTCGACGGCTCACGGCGGCTCGACGAATGGACATGTCCGTGGCTGCCTGGCTATCGCAACTCGACGCCAGTGCGCTTTGGCAATGCAGCGGTGCAGCAATCGCAACTCGACGTCTACGGAGAAGTGCTGAACGCGCTCTATCTATCGCGCCGCGCGGGTTTGACGCCCGATGACGACGTGTGGTCACTCGAGGTGCGTCTGATCGATCATCTCCAGAAAGTGTGGCGCGAGCCGGACGACGGTATCTGGGAAGTTCGCGATGGCGCGCGGCAATTCACGTTTTCGAAAGTCATGGCATGGGTGGCGGTCGATCGCGCGCTGAGTTCCGCGAAAGAATTCGGTAAGCCGGCGCCTGTCGCGCAATGGCTCGCGCTTGCCGATGAGATACGGGAAGACGTGCTCGCGCGAGGCTACGACGAGCGTTTGAAGAGCTTTACGCAAAGCTATGGCAGCGAGCGCCTCGACGCGAGCTGTCTACTCATACCCGTGGTCGGCTTTCTTCCGATAGACGATCCGCGCGTCGCAGGCACGGTGGCAGCCATCGAGGCAAACCTGATGTGCGATGGCTTGGTTCTGCGCTATCGGGAAGTAGACGGGGAGCCTGGGCCCCCGTCGTCTGGCGAACGGCCGTTTCTCGCGTGCAGTTTCTGGCTGGTCCACGTCTGGAAAATGCAGGGGCGCTGTGCCGAGGCGCATGCGCTGTTCGAGCGGCTGTTGAGCCTGCGCAACGACGTCGGGCTGCTCTCTGAAAAGTACGACGAAAAAGAGAAGTGTCTCGTCGGCAACTTTCCGCAGGCGCTTTCTCATGTATCGCTCATCAATGCGGCGCTGTGCCTGGACGCAGATATAAACCGGTCCGTGCCGGATTGAAGATCCGCGCAGTATGCGCGGCAGGCTTTGCGGCTGCGGCGCACATAATCTGAACGTTGCCGCGGCACCGCTATTGCTGGGCTATCGACACCCGCAGCCGGGCGCAACGGTCCAAAACATTCATTCGGTGAATTCTTGGAGAATCGCCACTCAACAGGAGATGCACAGATGGCTGGTCGTCATCCGCTCATTGCTTTTCTTGCTGGATTGCCGCAATTCGATGCCATCGCGCTCACGGACTCGGTGCTCGAACTGAGATCGGGCTGCGTTGTCTCGGCAAGCAGGTCCGCCGCCGGCGATGCGGGCTCGCGCTTCCGCCTGAACCTCGCGTGGCCGGGCGGCTCCGGTTCCGCAGCGCCAACGCATGCGGTGGACGCCTACAAATACATCGCATTGCAGGTGCAGGAAGCCGCGCGGCTGGCATCGGCGGATTCGATCCGGCCTGGTGCTCTGCGTCATATTGGGCTCGCTCGTTGCATCCACCGGCAAACACCGCGAAGGTGACAAGGAGGATGCCGCTCTGGATGGATCTATTCACGAGCGGCCTCCCTAAATCCCGACTTGCCCACTGCAAGCACGATCTGTCCGATGCTTGGCGACGCCACGGTGATCACCGAGAGGATTACGTTCAGCGGCACCATCGCGTAAGCATCGCGGCTGTGAACGAAGGCGTTGAAGATCGCCGCGATGATGCCCAGCAGGTTCAGCCAGAAATCGAGCTTTTCAAGCCGCGCTACCGGATAGCGCGACGGCAGCCAGACATGGCAGAGATTGATCAGGCGCGGCAGGATGGCGAAAAGCAGCGTAGCTAAGTGACAAGGCCTCGCGCCGCACGCTTCTATTCGTACGATCGAGCCGCGGCATCGTGCGGAATGCCACCTTTCCTTCGGCAAGGCGGATATTCTTCGAGCAACAAGGCCGCCATGGCACCCGAGCCCCCTTACGTCGGCGCCGTTCAGCCGCGCGGGCGCTGTTTCCGGCGTGCCATGAGATCGGCGAGAGACTGAAGGTTGAAGGGCTTGGCGAGGCATGCATCACAGCCCGCCTCCAGTGCGGGTTGTTTTTCCTGTGCGACGGGGCGGCCCGTGACAGCAACGATCGCACTGGCCACGCACGACGGCACCGCTCTGAGATGCCTCACCAGCCAGTACCCGTCAAAATCCGGCAGGTTCACATCGGTAACGATCAGATCGAAACTCCGCTGCTTCGCCATTTCCAGCGCGTCGGACGCATTGGCGGCTGTCGTGACCTTCGCTTCATAGAGCGAGAACAGGTCCGACATCGCCACGACCGATTCCCGCTCGTCGTCGACCAGCAGGATGCTCGTGCCCCGAAAAACCGAGAGATCCGCCTGCCGGTCGCCCGGTTGCCGATGATCGGATGACGCATCGGCAGGCAGCCAGACGACGAAGCGCGCGCCATGACCCGGCCCATCCGAATGCGCCTCGACCGTGCCACCATGCAAGCGGGCAAGCTGTCGCACCAGAGAGAGACCGATACCCAGCCCCCCTCTGCGGGCGTGATGCGCAACCACCGGCTCCTGGTGAAACATTTCGAAGATCGACTCGATTGCGTCGGGCGCAATACCAATGCCGGTGTCGCTTACCTCGATCCGCGCCTGTGCCGATTCGAGCGACAAACTGACCGTGACGGTACCTTTTGGCAAGGTGAACTTCAGCGCGTTGCTCACCAGATTCCATACGATCTGTTCGACGCGGATCGCGTCACCCCGAATCAGTACTGGTGTCTCGGGCACTGCGACCCGCAGTTCGATGCCTGCTTCCGTTGCATCCTTCTGCAGAGCGTCGACGATCGAACGCACGATCTCGCTCACATCCGTCGGCGCGAATCGCAACGACAGCTTCCCTGTATTGACTCGGGAAAAATCGAGGAGATCGTCAATGATCTGCGCCTGGGTATTGACAGATTTCTGTATCGCATCGGCGACTTCCTGAATCCTGCCAATGTGGCGCGCCTCGGGAAGCCGAACCAGCATCTCCGCTTTCATATGAATCAGGTTCAACGGATTCTTTAGCTCGTGCGACAGCACGGCGATGAACTCGTCCTTCATACGGCTGAGTTTCTGAACTTCGCTGTGCTGCGCGCGCTCTACTGCCAGCGCCTCTTGTTGCTGGCCTTCTGCCAGCTTGCGCTGCGTCGCATCATGAACAATCTTCACGAAGCCGGCAAACCCGGGCACATCGATCCGGCTCAGAAAACCGCTGCAGAAGACCTGCTCGCCGGTCTGCGTGAGATGCCAGCGCTCGTCTTCGGCGCGCCCGCTTTCCATCGCCTTGCGCCGTTCATGGGCCGGCACTCCGCTCGCGCGATCTTCGGGCGTAAAAATGGCGTCGAGGGGGCGGCCCAGCATGTCTTGCGCTTCGAAGCCGAAAATGCGACTCGCACCTGCATTCCAGTTGACGATCGTGCCATCGGCGTCCAGCACGATGATCGCGAAGTCGTGGGTGGCCTGTGCCGCCAGCCTGAGCTTTTCGACGCTGGCGCGCGCCTGGGATTGAGCGGTTTTTGTTTCGCTAATGTCGATGAATGCCAGCACGGCGCCATCGATCCGGTCGTCGTCGGTGCGGTAAGGAAGGACACGCGCGAGAAAACTGCGGCCGTCCTTGCTGCCTATTTCGCGTTCGGTTTTCTTCAGTTGCTCGAATGCGGTTCGCAGATCCTCGATCATCGCCGGGTACTCGAGGTTATGTGTCAGATGCTGAAGCGGGCGGCCCCGGTCGCCAGGCAGAATATTGAAGAGTGTCTCCGCCGGTGACGTGTATCGCTTGATGTTGAGCATTCGGTCAACGAAGATCGTTGCGACGCCAACCAGCGAAATGAGGTTCTGAAGGTCGTCGCTGATCCGCGCGGATTCCTGTACCTTGATCACCAGTTCGGAGTTGACCGTCACCAGTTCTTCGTTGAGCGACTGCAGTTCCTCGCGGCTCGCCTCCAGTTCTTCCGTGGCCGAGCGCAGTTCTTCATTCATTGCCTGCAATTCTTCGTTGGATGCCCTCAGCTCTTCGGTTGAGTTCTGCACATTCTGCATTGAACTGCGCAGGCGGTGCTCGCTGCCGGCCAACGCATGTTTCAGCGAGTCGATCGTTTCACCGCCGTTTTCCGCAGCCGGTTTTACCTGCATACCGGGCACAGGCGCAGCAGGGTCGCAAACGATCCACAGCAGGTTTTCGTCGTGAGCGGGATCGTGATAAGGCCGCAGTGAAAGATCGACCGATATTGCGCCCGTCGCCGATTCGAACGGGACCGCCAGTTCTTCGTCGCGCCGGCCATTGGCGAGACACCGCTCGATTGCGCGTCGAAGGGAGGCCTGTGCGTCGGCGCGCACGATATCGAAAAGGTTGTGGACCCGTGTATGGCGAAGATCGTGCGTGAGGCCATTCGCATTCGCGGACCGGTGCAGGATCTCGCCATCGGCACGCATGATGATCACGGGCGGCCCAAAGAGGTCGAGCGCGCGCGCATGATTGGGCGGAAGTGCATTAGCCACTTTGCCGTTGCCCCCCAGCGCAAAAAAGGTTTGTCCCGATGTGGCTGTCTGCGCCGGTGCGATCGGAAAAAGCGGCAACCCGCTTTTCGGGGCACCCGGCAACGCCCGGTAGATTTTCCTGTGCTTGTCGACCGGCTCGAACAGTTCGCTTGCGAAGTCGGCCGACTCGGCGCTACCCAGGAAAAGATAGCCGCCGGGCCGCAACGCGAAATGAAACGTATCGAGTACGCGGGCCTGCGCGCGCCGATCCAGGTAGATCAGCACGTTGCGGCATGAAACGAGATCGACGCGGGAGAACGGCGGGTCCCGCAGCAGATTATGTGCTGCGAAAATCACGCTGTCGCGCACCGATTTGACGAGTTTGTACCGGCCGCCGTCTTCATAGAAGTATTGTGCGAGGCGAGACGCCGGGATGTCATTGGCGACGGCGCCCGGATAGCTTCCGCTGCGGGCGATCGAAATTGCCCGCTCGTCGATGTCCGTTGCGTACACCGTGACGCGCGGCTGATGCGGCAGCTTCCGCGCCGCTTCGCTCAACATGATCGCGATCGAAAATGCCTCTTCGCCCGTCGCGCAGGCCGGCACCCACGCACGGATTTCGTCGCGCCCTTGCAGGCTTCTGGACAGTTCCGGGATGATCGCCTTCTCCAGCGCGTCGAACGCCTCGGGATCGCGGAAAAAATTGGTTACGCCGATGAGCATGTCAGCAAGTAGTCTGGGCGTCTCGTCGGGGGTCGCTATCAGGAAGTCGCGATAGGCGGCAATGGTGATCAGCCCGTTGACCTGCATGCGTCGCTCGAGCCGGCGGAGAATCGTGCCGTGCTTGTAGTTGCCGAAATCATGGTGGGTCCGCTGACGCAAGATATCGAGCACTTCTTCGAGCGGCTCGCCTTCAAGCAAAAGTTTTTCCGCGCTCCCGGCAGGCTCCTCGTCCGAAGGCGACGGCAGGACGATATCGGCTGCGCTCCTGACCAGTGTCAGCAATCTCGGGACGATTTCGTCCACCGGTAGCACGAGGTCGACGTCGCCCGTCGCGATAGCGCTTCGGGGCATTTCGCTGTATTCCGCTTCCTCGGGCTGCTGCGCGATCGTTATGCCACCCTTTTCCCGCACGCGCGCGATCCCCACCGAGCCGTCAGATCCCGCTCCCGAAAGGATGACGGAAATCGCACGGGAGCCGTGCGCATCGGCAAGACTGCGGAAAAAGACGTCGATGCTCGTCGGCGGCAGCCTGGGCAAATTCGGCTCGCTCAGGCGCAGATAGCCATCGACCATCGAAAGAAGCTTGCCCGGCGGGATGACATACACGTTGTCCGGTTCAAGGGGAACGGGCCCTGTCACCTGTCTGACTTTCAGACCCGTGACGTTCTGGAGCACGGCCTGCGCATGGCTGGTATGGTTTGGCGACAGATGCAGCACGACGACAAACGCGACGCCTGGCTTGGGCGGCACCGACTGAAAAAGGCGCAACAGTGCTTGAACTCCGCCTGCGGACGCGCCGATGCCGACGACCGCAAAGTTCGGCCCGTCGCCATGCGCTCCTTCGCCATTACGCGTTTTGCTAGTCATTTCTTCTCCGATAGGTGCGGTGTGCAATGTAGCGCAATCAGGGCGCTCGCGGGCTTGGCAGGAACCCTGCCGAAGCCCTCTGCTCAATTGGGTGCCTGAACATCCGAAATGATAGCCATAAGCGGATCGGCACCGGCGCCCTTGCGGCAGAACGCATCGAAGCCGGCTTGCACCCCCTGATTTTGCACCTCGCTTTCTTCCATTGAAGTATGGGCAATGAGATAGATACCCTCAGTGTCACGCCGGCCGCGCAAAGTCGCGGCAAGCTGGAATCCGTTGGGCGGCGGCATGTTGACGTCGAGGATCGCGATATCCGGCGTCCATGACACAAGCCGCCGTAAAGCGTCCTCGCCGCTAAATGCAAATTGCGCCTCATAACCGGCGAACGTCATGGCAAGGGCCACCGCCTGCGCCCCCAGTTCATGATCGTCGACGACCAGTATCCGCAATGGCTGATGCATACGCGTCCGTCTCGCGGTCCATATTGCCGATTGTCTGGCTGAACTCATACGTCTCCCGCTGGATTCATCGCCGCATCAGGGATGTTTCGGGAGTGGCGCAACGGCCGTACCCAGGCTTTCTCCGGTGCAGCGTGCCTGGTCGTGGCCCGGTCGGCATCCGACGGCGCGTGATGCCCCGCCGACCCTGCCTTGTCGGGAGCGGCAATGCATCGGGGCGGCAGGCACGGCAGGTGCTGACTGTCTCGTCGTCAACGGCGGCCGGGCGGCCTGCTTACCAGCTCACCAAACCAGGAGATAGCGATGCAGCTTCTTGGCGCACTGGGACACGCCGTATGGATGTCGTTCATGATGTTGTGGCAGATATTCTGGGGAGTCAGTCTGGGGTTTCTGTTCTCCGCCGTGATCGAAGTAGCGGTGTCGAAGTCCGAGATGTCGAATCTGTTGCCTGACGACTCCCCGCGATCACTGGCCCTCGCGAGCCTGTTCGGCGCTGCGTCGTCGTCCTGCTCTTATGCAGCGGTTGCCATGGCGCGTTCCATGGTTCGTAAGGGAGCGGATTTTACCGCCGCGGTGGCATTCCAGTTTGCCGCCACCAACCTCGTGCTCGAACTCGGCGTACTGATGTGGGTGTTGATCGCGTGGCAGTTCGCGGCCGCGGAGTTCATCGGCGGATTCGTCATGATTGCGGTGCTCGCTCTGATCTTCAGGTTCCTGCTGAGGAATTCGCTGAAGCGACAGGCGATCGCTCAGGCAAAGAAGGGGACTGCAGGCAGCATGGAAGGACATGCTTCGATGACGATGAGCGAACAGAAAGGCACCTGGAAAGACCGCATCATGTCGAGAGAAGGCTGGAAGGCGATCAGTCACACCTATGTGATGAACTGGATCATGCTATGGCGGGATATCGGCGTTGGCCTGCTCGTGGCCGGCGCCATATCGGCATGGGTTCCAGACAGCTTCTGGCAAAAATTCTTTTTGGCAAATCAGCCGACCGCCTCATTGCTTCTGGGCTCGTTCATCGGGCCGCTCGTCGCGGTTGCGTCCTTCACATGCTCGGTCGGAAATGTGCCTTTGGCGGCGGTTCTCTGGAAGGGAGGCCTCAGTTTTGGCGGCGTTGCCTCGTTTATATTCGGTGACCTGATCATCCCGCCCATCGTTAGTATCTACCGAAAGTACTACGGCGGAAAAATGACCGTTTTCATGGTCGCGACCTTCTATTTTGCGATGGTCGTCGCGGGTCTTATCGTAGAGGCTCTGTTTCAGCTGACGGGTCTCGCGCCCAAGCAACGTCATGGTGCGTTCACCGACGCCACGATCACGTTCAATTACACGGCAGTTTTGAACATTATCTTTGGACTGGTTTTGGTAGCGTTGACAATTACTTTCTTTCGCACCGGCGGCGTCGAGATGATGCGAATGATGAACAGCGGCGAGCACGACGCGCATCGCGATAGCCATAAGTCGTCCGCACATCGCCCGCAGTGATGTGAGAGCTGTCGGGCATGGCGCGCCGTTCCGAAAGAGATATGAGAACCGTCGTCCCAGGGCGGCCACCGGCGTGGCGCAGACGGTTGTCATTGCGCGGAAGAGACTTGCATGTTCCGGTGAGGAGTGCGGATCGCTGCTTCAGGCAGCGCTTGCATGCACGGTTCCACTTTTCAGCAGGCCCGTCGTCCGACAATCGGGCGGGAATAAGGGGGAGCGATTTCCTTGTCCAACATCCATAGCGATCTCGGGCGAGCGAACGTCCACGGCTCGAGCACGATTGGAAATCATCGATAGCGCTGTTCTGGAAGAATTCAAGCGTGCGCATGAAACATAGGTGCTGGGTAAATCTACAAATTTATGCAATCGCTCCCTAAAGCTACAATTTTGTGCACAGCCCGTTGCGGGTGAATTGTTCTTAAGAGCGCGCCTAGCCTTTATTTAAGGCTCGCTCGATAGGAACAAATTTGTGCAAACCGACGAGACTTCGATAGTTCAGCAGCATGGACAACAGCGTGTGAGTCAGTTGCCGCCTCGGTCGCAAAGGAGCCTTACGCCGCAGCGTTCGCGCTGCCTCGAATTCGCGCTTATCATGGTATCTGCTGTCAGCACCGCGGTTCTGGCGATTGGCCTCGACCACATGCGTCGATAGCACATCGACAGAGTTGCCCCGTCTACGGGAATCTGGAAGATGCGAATGCCCAGGGGCTGGGTGCAGCCCCCGTCGCTCGTCGCAAGATAGCGTCACAAGCACGTTATCGCCGCCAGCTCGCAACGTCCGAGCGCCTGTGACGGAATTTTTCGATGCGCGACAGGCGATCAATCGTCGCACGAATCCGCGCGACCATTGCCCTGCGAGGCCTGCTGCCGCCGCACTCCACTCTGAAAAGAGGCGTGACATGAAAGCATCTGCCTTCCGGCCCATATTGCCCGCGCTCATCGTCGCTGCATTGTCGTACGGCTGCGCAACCGGCCCCATGCCTGATCCGGGCAGGAACCTGACCGACGCGCAATGTCGCGACCTCACGGCAATCGCGGCGCACGCGCCGCCCACGCGGCAGAGCAACGCGAGCGAACTGGCTGCGTTGCGACGCGCGGGCTATGACCCGTCGCCGTGGTACGACCCGTACTATCCCGACGATCTGCAAGCCGCGCAACGTCTGGTCGATTACTGGTATCGAATGGAGTGCGTGCCGGCTCGCAGCGGATAAGCGAGGCCCCTTGCATGGCTCACGTCGGCGTCGTCCTGCTATGCGGCGGCGCCTCCGCGATCGGTCGGCGACACTATCGGTCGACACATCGATACTGGACTGACGCTTGCCGCGCTAGAAGTCGCTGTGCGTACCCGTAGGCCAGAGCCCGGAAGCTGCATTCATCATAGCGACAGAGGCTGTCAGGACAGGCGCTTAAAGAATGGGCGATAGGCCGCCGTCGACTCGCAGATTCACGCCGGTAATGTATCCGGCAAGCGGACTGGCGAGGAAGGCGATGGCATCCGCAATGACGCGGTCATGGCGTTTATAGCGGCCTTGCACGCCGAATAGTCGGGTGCAGTTGGTGGTGGCATCGTCGCGGCCAGGCTCGAAATATTGATCACGCGTCCCCATCTGGCTTGCTGCATGCCGGGCAGCAGGCGCTTAGTGACAAGAAGGGTAGCCAGGACACTGCAATCATAGGCGGACGCCCATGAGGCCGGCTGTGTGTTTGCCCAGCTCTCTTTTGAGCCGCCCGACCCTCCAGCATTGTTGATCAGGATATCGACAGGGCCTGCGAGGCTTACCGCATCCTCGACCAATCGCTGCGCATCATCGTCGTGCGTCAGATCGCCAACCACCACATAGGCGTGGCCGCCCTGCGCGGTGATGTCATTGGCTACTTTCTCTGCCTGAGCTTTATCGCGACCGTGAACGATGAGGAGTTCCTTCTCGAGCGCGAGTTTCCTGGCTATGGCTTCGCCAATCCCTTTGCTGCTTCCGGTGGACCAGCAGGAATTCCGAACGATCCATGGCACTGACCTCATGAGAGGCCGTCGGCAGCTATCAGAAGGTGTGATGCTTAGGCTACGCGTCCAGGCAGGGTGCAATTCGGATACCTTGATCCGTTACGCTCGAGTTTTTGACGAGCGCGAGCCAATGCGTAAGCTGAAAGACATTTACAGCCGTTCTGCAGGTCGATCATTCGAGCTTTTCGTGTTTCAACGCCAGTTGCACGGCGGGCCGGGCGCGCATGCGCTGCGCGAAATGCGTCAGCCGCTCCGGCACGTCGATGTCTACCTTGCTTGCCCACAGCAGCATCGTGAACAGATAGGCGTCGGCGACACTCGCGTTGGCGCCAAACAGGTAATCGCCTTTCATCATCGCTGAGATCAATTTGAAACGCTGAGCAAGTTTTCTCGTGCAGCACTCGCTTCGGCGTCGCTGGTGGGTTTGAATACGCGACCAAATTGCTTGTGAATTTCCGTCGAAATGAAGGCGAGCATTTCGAGCAAGCGTGTGTCGCCCAGTTCGCCGTCCGGTGCCAGCGACGGTTTGCGTTGCGCAATCCACGAGAGAATGGCGACATTCTCCGTAAGGATCTGGCCATCGTCGAATTCGAGCACAGGGACGTAGCTTTTACCATTGATCTCGTCGAATTTCTGTCCCGACTCGGTGAGCTTCGTCTTCAGGTCCACGCGGACCCGCTCGAACTTGAAGTCGGCTTCGTGCAGCGCGATATGGTCGGCGAGGCTACATGCACCTGGCGAGTAATAGAGTTTCATGGCAATCCCTCTGGTTTGGTTGGAGTGGCTCCGTATGAGCGAGCAATGCCCATGCCGCCGAACCGAATTGCCGCACGCGCTGTCGCAGTGTCGTCGGTCGGCATAGAAAAACTCCTGCAAATGAAGGTCAATGGCGCAGCCACGGAAAATCACCGAAGAACAAGTACGATACCTGGAACGAGCGCGCGAGATAAGCCGTACTTCGCTGATCGATCTCGTTTGTCTCTCGCTCCTCGCCGCAAAAAAGCCTTGGCGGTTTCAAGGGTGAAGCGCAACAGCGGGATTAATGTTTAGAGCGTTGAGGTTGACTTGCTGATGCGAGGGTCGCGGCGAAGACCTCGAATGGTGAATGGAAGTTGTGAGTTGCACGAGGCCGGCTATTCAGGCTGTCGGCGATGGCGTCGAGTTCGTCCTGACTGTAGACCGAAAGGTCTGTGCCTTTGGGCAGATACTGCCGCAGCAGCCCGTTGGTGTTTTCGCAAGTGCCGCGTTGCCAGGGACTGTGCGGGTCGCAAAAGTACACGTTCACGCCGGTTGCGGCAGAGAGCTCTTTATGGCGCGACATTTCTTTGCCCTGGTCGTAGGTGAAGCTCTGGCGCAGTGGCGCGACAATCGAATTGAGTTTGGCGGAGAAGCCCGCCAGCGCCGAAGCTGCGGTGGCGTCTTCCATCTTTGCGAGCAGCACCAGGCGGCTGGTCCGTTCAACCAGAACGCCTACCGAGGACTGGTTGCCAGCGCCCTTGATGAAGTCGCCTTCCCAGTGTCCGGGCAGCAGCCGGTCCTCGATTTCGGGCGGCCGCACATGAATACTGATCATGTCGGGAATCTGTCCGCGCCGGTCTGTGCCGCGTGTACGCGGTATGCGCGTGCTGTGGCCATGGCGCAGGCAGGCAATGAGCTGGCGGCGCAGTTCGCCGCGCGGCTGGGCGTAGATGGCCGTGTAGATGGTTTCGTGCGAAACCTGCTGGGTCGGGTCAGTCGGATACATACGCTTCAGTGTGCCCGATATCTGCTGGGGTGACCATTTCCACTCCAGCAGGGTGAGAACGATACGCCAGCAGACGCTTTGCAGGCAAAGCTTTGTGGGGCGGCGGCTCGCGGTGCGGCGTGAGGCGCTGAGCGCTTCAGCCGGCACCGATGCGTAGCCTGCGGGAGAGCTGTTTCGCGTCAGTTCACGGCTAACGGTGGCCGGCGAGCGCCCGAGTATGCGGGCCATGGCCCGCATACTCGAACCCTGCAGATGCAGGCTTGCAATGATGAGGCGCTCTTCAGGTTGAAGTTGCTGGTACTGAGTTCTTTCGTGCATCGCAACACCTTATACGGAACGGTGTTGCACTTCAGATTTGAGGCCGCCCTTTAAAAGAACGGCGAAACGACGAATCAGGTACGGCGGTTGCGCAACAAAGGTTCTCTAAAGCGCTCTGAGGAGTGACATCATGGACCCGCTCGGCTCAAATGATCCGCTTGATCCCCTCGACCCGAACGCCGTCAGGTTGTCCACGCAGCCGGGAGCAGCCGGCGCACGAATCACCGGGAGCGGAGTCGGCGACGGCCCCGGTCCCGACGTGATGGCGGCAGCCACGCTAGATGGCAGCAAAGTACTCTCTTCCGATGGCGAAGATCTCGGCAAGATCTCGGACATCATGCTCGATTTACGTGGTGGCCGAATCGCTTACGCCGTGCTCACGGCAGGCGGCTTTCTTGGCATCGGCGGAACACTCCATGCCATTCCGTGGAGCGCGCTCACGCTTGACACCGATGAAAAGTGCTTCCGCCTCGATGCTACCGCGGAACGTGTAAAAAGCGCCCCCGGGTTTGACAAGGACCATTGGCCCGCGATGGCTGATCCGCAGTGGGGTGCTGCCGTCCACCAGTTCTACGACCGCGAACCGTACTGGCAGGCGACGCGCGAGGTGGTCGAAAGAGACCCGTTCACCCGGATTGACCCGCCGGCCGATCTGTAGTCTCTACGTCGCGGATATCGGGCGCAGTGCATGCGGGGCTGTTCGCTTATTGGAGCCGAGCCACTGATGCTCCGGTTTGCAGTTCTGCGCTTGAGGCGTATGCCCTTGCCGTCGATCTCGGCGCCTTAGAACGCGTCGTCCGCGCGACGCGGCACTGTCCGAGCCACGATCACAGGCACGCTATGGAAATCAATGACAGCGCCCAGGTGAGCAATCGGTATTGCGCGCCTCGATGCTATCTCGCAGGCTTTGCCGGCAACCGCGTCGAAACATCGCCGCTGTATGTTGTCGACCCGGCGGGCGTGAGAACTTTTTTCTGCGCGACGTTGCGTAATCGCGCGGCAGAACAAGAGTCGACCTGGATAAGTACCAGCGACAAGCATCTTGATCTGTTCGGCTCGAGCGACGCGGAGTTCGAGTCGAGGCTGACGACCACACGCATGCGCACCGGTGCCGCGGGTGACTTCCCGGGCGACACCGACCGCGCGATGGTTCTCAGGCTGCCGCTCTGCGGGCTGTGCGCAGTTCGCGCAGAGCGCACCTTGACAGCTAGCGGAGGTCACCGCCGTCAATCCGCGGACGACTTTCTACGCGAACCGGCGGATTTATGCGGAGAACAACAGATTCCCGGTTTTTGGACGAGCACCTTGAGATGCGATGTGAGTGTGACCCGTCCGACGACCTTGGCTAACGTTATGTGACTGCTGGAGACAAACGATGAATATCCCCATGCAAGCCGTCTCTTTCCTCACATCGCGAGGCCTGAAACTGGCCACTGCCGAATCCTGCACCGGCGGCCAGATCGCGTCCTACCTCGCGAGCGTGCCGGGTAGCGGCGCATGCCTCGACGTCGGCTTTGTGAGTTACTCGCCATCGGGCAAAGCCGGCTTCCTCGGCGTCAGGAGAACGACGATGGAACAGTTCGGCCTGACGAGCGAAGAAGTCGCCCACGAGATGGCGGAAGGCGCGCTTCGCCAGGAAGGCTGCTGTGCCGATGTGGCCGTGTCCAACACCGGTCTCGCGGACGCCGCCCCTGAAGGCGGTCCGCCGGCGGGTACCCAGTGCTTCGCCTGGTCGTTCCGGACCCGCAACGGCGAACTGCTCACGTTCACTGAAACGCGCCTCTTTGCAGGCAACCGAAACGAGGTACGTTCGGCAGCCGCGCTGTACGCGCTGTCGCGCATCGAGCATTACTTCGATCGACTACCGCGCACTCAGCGGGAACACTCTCAGAGGACTTCGCCATGACTTTGCCACCTTCTACCGAAAGGGACGCCTGGCAACAGGCCGTCATTCACGAACTCGGCGTTGCTCGCGATTTCGACGTCGACATGGAGCGGGAACAACGCATCGCCTTTCTTTCCGACTACCTCATCTCGCAGGGGCTTCGCACTTACGTGCTCGGCATCAGCGGCGGCGTGGATTCGTCCACCGCGGGCCGTCTCGCGCAACTCGCGGTCGAGCGCCTTCGCGCACGCGGCTACGAGGCGAAGTTCGTGGCTGTCCGACTTCCCTACGGCAGCCAGCGCGACGAGGAAGACGCCGCTCTCGCGCTCGAGTTCGTCCGTCCCGACGAGACGTTCACGGTCAACATCAAGGATCCATCGGATGCGATGCTGTTCTCGCTCAAGCGAGGGAGCGTCCAGTACGTCGACGACTTTCAGGAAGACTTCGTGCTCGGCAACATCAAGGCCCGGCAACGAATGATCGCGCAATATGCAATCGCCGGGGCACGCGTGGGCGTCGTGATCGGCACCGACCATGCGGCCGAGTCACTCATGGGCTTTTTCACGAAATACGGCGACGGCGGTGCGGACATCCTGCCTCTCGCCGGTCTCACGAAGCGGCGCGTACGAACATTGGCGCAGGCGTTGGGCGCGACAACTCGCCTCGCCTGGAAGGTGCCGACGGCTGACCTCGAATCGCTGACGCCGCAAAAGCCGGACGAGGACAGCTACGGCATCAGCTATGAAGACATCGACGACTTCCTCGAAGGCAAGCCGGTCGGCGACGCAGTGTATATCACGATTCATCGCTTTTATACGGCAACCCGTCACAAGCGCGCGCTTCCCGTGTCACCGGTCTATCCACAGTTGTGATCGACGGTCCAGCAGGCACCGGACGCTGCTGCAAAAGAACAAGTTTCGCCGATTGCCGAGCCGGGTTGAACGGTCATCGTCAGGCGTGCAATCTCCGGTAGACAGGTAAGCACTGCAGCATTGCCGAAACGCTGTCGCGCTGTCCGTCGCGGGACGGAGCCGGCCGGTGCGAGAACGGCCTCAACGCGGCGAACGCCAACGCGCGCGGGCAGCGCTATTTGTGCAGCTTCTGCCGTAATGAACTTACATCGTTCGCGGTTATCGGCTGTGCGTTGTTGCCCCACGCGCTGCGCACGTAGGTCAGTACCTGGCCAATTGCCACATCGGGGAGCGTGTCGGCGAAGCGCGGCATTTGTTGACGGGGCGGTCCAGTAAGCGTCGACGGACTATTGCCACCCTCGACCATGAGGCGAATCAGCGAGGTCGTATCTTCCGCGAGCACCGACGTGTTGCCCGCGAGCGCGGGGAACACGTTCGGTACGCCCTCACCCGCGTCACCGTGGCATTGTGCGCAAAACGAACGATAGACGTTGTATCCCAGCGACAACGTATCGGGCACGCGACTGCCGTTCAGCGGCTTGCGCGCAACATTGTCTTGCGGCGCATAGGTTCCCGAGGGATTATGCGGCGGCAGCGACTTCAGATAGCGGGCAATCGCGAGCAGGTCGTCGTCGGTCAGGTACTGCGTGCTGTCCTCGATCTGCTCGACCATGCTCCCATATGCAACGTTGCCGGCGCCGTGCCCCGTCTTCAGGAACGCGGCGATTTCGGGTGCGCGCCAGCGGCCGAGCCCCGAGCCCGGATCCCCGCTTAGATCCGGCGCGAACCAGTGGTCGTTGACGCCGCCGGTGAGAAAGGTCGACGACGTTTCGTCCGTGCCCTTCTCCTGGTAAGCGACGCCGCGCGGCGTATGGCAACTGCCGCAATGGCCCGCCGATTGCACGAGGTAGGCACCGCGATTCCACTGCGCATCGCGGTCGGCGCGCGGCCGATACGGCCGGCGCGGCACGAACGCCATTTGCCAAAACCGCAGCGCCCAACGCTGGTTGAACGGGAATGCGACATCCGACTCGGCGTTCGGCTTCGCGACCGGCACGACGCCATGCATCATGTACGTATAGAGCGCATGCATGTCCGCGTCATCGAGCTTCGCAAACGCGTTGTACGGCATCGCCGGATAGAGCCGCTTGCCGCCGCGCGCGATGCCTTGGCGCAGCGCACGCGCGAAGTCGTCGTAGGTGTACCGGCCGATCCCGTAGCGCGGATCGGGCGTAATGTTGGTCGCCATGATCGTGCCAAACGGAGAAACGAGGCCGTGTCCGCCTGCATAGGGCGCGCCGCCTTGCGCCGCCGTGTGGCAACCTGCACAATCGCTGGCTCTCGCGACGTACTCGCCGCGCGCGAGCGTCCCCGCGTCTGGTCGAGGCGCAGCGACTCCTACTGGAGCACCTGCCGAAGACGACGCGGAGACGGCGCGCGACGAGTCCGATGCCGACGCATCTTCACTGCGCGCGTCGCGCATTGCGATGCCTGCGGCGGCTATCGCGAGCGCGAGGGTGCAAGCGGCAAGCCCGGCATGACGGCGCGCTCTCGCAAATGCGCGTGACGTTTGCAGCATCATCGCGCACCGTCCTGCGGCAATGCCGCTGTGGGATCGCTGGCGAGATCGGCTCGCGTCGGGCTCCTCAACCAGCGCGCCACGATCGCCAATCCGCCGACCAGGTATACGATCCCAGCCGGCACCCACATGATGAGGCCGCCGGCTTGCTGGTCATGCAGCACATCGACGCCGAGCGCGCTCGTCGGCTCGATATAGGACGGATACCACAAGCCCGGCGCGAGCGAAATCAAGGCGCCGAGCGCGCTCGTATGGACCATCGTCGTGAATACGGACAACAACGCGTGACCGCCTGACTGACGCGAAGCACCGTCGCCAAAGACGGTCCACCAGAAAATGAGCGCGGTCAGCAGGAAAGTGGTGTGCTGCAGCGTGTGCACCCACGGGTGCGCGAGCGCGGCTTCGAACATCACCGGCGCGTGCCAGCCCCAGAGTGCTGCCGCGTGGAGGATCCATCCGGTGAGCGGCGCGGTCAGCCCCCGCCACGCGCGGACGAATGCGGGCCCGCGCACCGCCCGGCCGACGCGCCGGCGGGCGCTGCGTGGCAATGCCCAAATCCATACGCCGAGTGGCCGTGCCGCCACGAGGAGCGGTGCGGCGATCAGCATCATAGTTTCGTGCTGAACCATGTGCGCGGAAAACAGAGCCGCGGACAATGCATCGAGCGGCGAGCACAACGCGATCACGAGCGCGGCCATGCCACCCGCAAACGCACTCGCATGCCTCGCACGGATTGCTCGACTGTGCGACGAGCCGCGTCGGCGCAACCGCAGGTGACCGATCGCATACGCGAGCGTGCTTGCGAGCATCAACGCGACGACCCACGCGTCGAACGACCAGCCGAATGTGGGCGCGCCGCGTTCGCCATCGGTAAGCACGTGCGCGCATGCGAGCGGCGCAGCGGTCAGTGCCAGCGCGGCGCCCGCCCACCCGAGCGCGAGTCGCCGCTTTCGGGCAAGGACCGCGAAGCAGCAGAGTGCAGAAAGCCACGCGATCATCGGCAGGGTGAAAGCAGCCATTGCGGGAACCACATCGTCAACTGGATAACCGCACACAAAGCGGCGACGAGCATCGCCATCAGGGCAAGAAACGGCCGACGCGCGCCGCGCGGCACGTAGCTGCCGTGGAAGCGCCCGACTGTGGCGCGCCAGCGCCGGTAGGCAAGCCACGCCGCGATGACCGAGAAGCCGAACGCAAGCGCGCTCACCGCGTCGAGCGCGGTGTGCCGGCCGGACGCGCAGGCGACCTGCACCAGCGCGTAGTTGAGGCTCTGCGCGCCGAGTACTACCGCCGGGGCCACCAGCAGGCCAAGCCAGATCGAGATTCCACTGTGCTTCATTGATGCATCCGCGGGACAAGGTAGATGACTGCGTAGATGGGCAGCCAGCTCAGGACGACGAAGTACCAGTAGACCGCGTTCTCGCTCGTGTCGAGCAGGCGCTTTTTCTCGAACGGTCCGGTGTAGAGCAGCGTTGCCAGCACCGCGGTATCGACGGTATCGGTGATCAGGTGGGTCGTGTGCAGGCCGAGCAGCAGCCACACGATAGAACCGTATGCGTTCGCGTACCACATCACGTTGAGCGCGCCGAATTCAGCGCCACGCAGGACAAGGAACACCAGCGCGAACGCTAGACATATTGCAAGCCATAGGCGCGCCCGATTGCGTTCGCCACGCTCTGCCGCGCGCTTGGCAAGCTGGTTCGGCCAAAGACTCGCGACCAATACCGCCGTATTGACCGATCCCCACACCAGCGAGGGCGGCGGTGCATGCAGGGGCCACGCCGTGTTGACCGCGCGCAGATAGAAGTACATACCGACGGTCATCGCGAACAGGGTTCCTTCGATCAGCATCAAGCCCGCCGTCGCCCACCACATGAGGCTGCGATGACTGAAACCGAAGCTCGGCAACGCGCGCACGTCGAGCACCGCGGCCCTCTGCGACGCGCCATGGCTGGCCGCTTTGCGCGACGGCGGGTTCGCGTTCACATGGCGCGCCGCCTTATTCGCGGCAGGCGAATCTGGCCAGCGCTCGAGCGCGCGCGCGACCCGGTTCTCGCGCCGCCCCGGCCAGAACCAGGCAATCATCGCCACGGCGACCGGCACCGTGCCCCACCATACGGCCGACGGCGTGAAGATCGAACCGATGAAGAAGACTGTGGTCGCGATCGCACTGAGGAACGGCCAGATCGACGGTTGCGGAAAGAGCGGGCGCGTGTCCGGCCGCGCATCGAGGGCTGTCGTGGTCAACACCTCGCGCGCGAGCGCGGCGAGGCCCGCCACCGCGCGCGGCGCGCGCCCCGGCTCCCACAGCGGCGCGCGGCCGTGCACGACCGGCAGCACATCGAAGTTGTGCGGCGGCGGCGCGCTCGGGACGCTCCATTCGAGTGTGCCCGCACCCCAAGGGTTCGCGTCGGCCCGCGCGCCCCGCCGCACACTCCATATCACGTTGACGATGAACAGCAGCACGCTCACAGCGATCAGGTACGCCCCCAGCGTCGCGATGAGATTCATGCCGTCCCAGCCCATGGCGGCGGGGTACGTCCACACGCGCCGCGGCATTCCATGGAGGCCTAGCAGGTGCATCGGAAAGAAAGTGACGTTGAAGCCGACGAAGAACAGCCAGAACTGCCAATGCGCGAGGCGCTCACCAAGCATGCGTCCGGTGAATTTCGGAAACCAGTAGTGGAAGGCGCCAAAGAGCGGAAACACCGCGCCGCCGAGCAGCACGTAATGCAGATGCGCCACGACGAAATAGGTGTCATGTACCTGCAGGTCGAGCGGTACGGAGCCGAGCATGATGCCGGTCATCCCGCCGAGCACGAGAATGAAGAAGAACGCGAGCACGAACAGCAGTGGCGGCTTCACACTGAGACGTCCGGTGAGCAGCGTCGCTAGCCAGCAATAGATCTGGATACCGGACGGAACCGCAATCATCACGCTCGCCGCGGTGAAGAATGTCTTGCCGAGATCAGGGACGGCCGTCGCAAACATGTGGTGCACCCATAAGCCGAACGCAAGAAACGCCGTCGCGATCAGCGCGAGCACCATCGCGGAGTAACCGAAAATCGGGCGGCGCGAGAATGTCTCGATGATCGATGACATAAACCCGAGCGCCGGAATGAAGATCAGATAGACCTCGGGATGACCGAAGAACCAGAACAGATGCTGCCACAACAGCACGTCGCCGCCGAGCGCCGGGTTATAGAACTGCGTCCCTACCAGTCGGTCGAGAATCAGCGCAGTGCTCGCCAGCATGACTGCGGGCATCGCGAAGAGCACCATGAATTGCGTGACAAGTGTGGCCCACACGAAAAGAGGCATCCGGTTCAGCGACATGCCTGGCGCGCGCATCTTGAGGATCGTCGCGATCAATATGACAGCGACGAGTAACGCGGACAGCTCGCTAAACGTGATCATTTGCGCCCAGATATCGCTGCCCTTGCCGGTCGCATAGTCGGGGCCGGCCAGCGGCACATAGCTGAACCAGCCGGAACGCGGGCCCGCACCTAGCAGAAATGCGATGAAGAGCGTGAAACCGCCGAACAAAAAGACCCAGTATGCGTACGCGTTCATCCGCGGAAACGCGACGCTGCGTGCGCCGATCAGCAGCGGAATCAGGTACATCGCCACCGCCTGCATCACAGGAACCGCGAACAGGAACATCATGGCCGTGCCATGGATCGTGAAGAGCTGGTTGTACATGTCAGGGCCGACTACATGGTTGGTCGGCCGCGCGAGCTGAGTGCGCATCACCAGTGCCATGATCCCCGCGAGCAGGAAAAACACGAACGTCGTGCACATGAAGCGGCGCGCGATGGTTTTGTGATCGATCGCGCTGAACCAGCCGATGATCCCCGGGCGATCGCTCCACGTGCGCGCCAGCGCGGCCAGCGTACCGGTATCGGCATCCGGCCCGTCCTTTATCTGCGCGACAGCGTCGGCGCCCGGCGGCTTTTCGGTCGTGCTCATTGCAATGTGGTTAGCCATCGGACGACCGCGAGGCGATCGGCATCCGAAAGCGGCACAGCCGGCATCGTCGCGCCGGGCTTCAGTGCATTCGGATCCTTTATCCACGCGGCAAGATTTTCAGGCGTATTGGCAAGCACGCCCGCGGCGATCGTCTCCCTGCTCATCAGATGAGTGAGGTCGGGGCCGGGCGTGCCCGTCGCGGAAGTGCCGCGCACCGTGTGGCAACCTGCGCAACTCGCGTGCTCGAACACGTCGCGGCCATGAAGCGCGACGGCGTCGGTGGTTTGCGCGAGCGGCTGCGCCTGCCGCGCCACCCAGGCCGCGTAGCCCTCGGCCGGCTCGGCGACGACGAGCATTGCCATCAATGCATGTTCTGCGCCGCAATATTCGGCGCACTGTCCGCGATAGGTTCCTGGCCGGTCCGCGCGGAACTCGATCGTCGTGTCGATACCCGGCAGCATGTCTTTTTTGCCGTGCAGACTGGGCACCCAGAAGCTGTGGATCACATCTCCCGCCTGTAGCGACACGACAACCGGCCGGCCAACCGGCACGTGCAATTCGTTTGCGGTAACGAAGCCAGGCTGACCGCCCTGCGGAGGATATGACACCTGCCACCACCATTGCGCGCCGATCATGTCGATGCGCACGGGGTCTGTTACCGGCATCCTCGAGAGCGCGCGATCCGTCAGCACGTCGGCGACGATCAGTCCGACGAGGACGATCACCGATAGCACGCTTGCGCCGATCACGACACGCCGCGTGCGGTTTTCCGGCTGCGTCAGCGAGCCAAGCTCAGGCGGGCGAGTCGCCGGCGGTTGCGCGGCAAGGCCGCGCCCATTGCGGATCAGCGCAACGAGAGTCGCCAGCAGCACGAGTGCAAAAACGATCCCGCATACGATCAGCGAGAGGTTCCATAGCTTCGCAATGTGCGCAGCCTGCACGCCTGCCGGCTGCAACACGTTTTGCTGCGGCTGCGCGGCGGACTGCGCCACGTGCCACATCGCGAGCAGCGAGCCGGCGACGGTGTAGGCCGCGCGTTTCCAGCCGGCACGCGCAGCACCGCCGCAGGACCGCGCAATCGCGCGAATCTGAGCTCCGACGTCAGCGATCATTTACGTAGGTCAGCGTATGAGTTTGCGGGTCCGCCGCACTTTTCGTGCCGCGGGTCTAACAGGCGAAAGCGGCAGGTTGTTCCGTTACGCAAGCAATGTTCCTCAAGGGCGCGATGGGAAGGCTTGCGCGGCAACAAACGCGAGCCAACGTGGAATGCAGCTTGCTCGCCATGAATTTCCATGTCCCGCCGCACGCAGCGCAGAAAGATCTCATGAAGTTCGATGGCCCACTGCTTGTCGTCTCTCCGCATCTGGACGACGCGGTGCTTAGTTGCGGCCTGTTGCTCGCCGCGCATCCGGCCGCAACCGTATGTACGATTTTCACGTCCGCGCCGGCAGGCGACATGATGACCGACTGGGACCGCGCCTCGGGCTTCGCAGGCGCGTTCGAGGCGACGCGCGCGCGCAGAACAGAGGACGTGTGCGCTTTGAGCGTGCTGCGCGCTTCACCCATTCATTTGCCTTTCTGCGACGCGCAATATCTGTCATCGCCTTCGCACGAAGCACTTGTCGCGGCGTTGCGCGCAACGCTCCTCGAAGTGAAACCGGCGACTGTGCTGTTCCCACTTGGACTATTCCATTCCGATCACACGATGGCGTCAGACGCTTGCCTCGCCGCCCTGCGGTCACTCAAAGAGCTAGCGGCCTACGCGTACGAAGACGTCCCCTACCGGAATATTCCAGGCATCCTCCAGGAGCGTCTGGGCGCTCTGCTCGAACAACGCATCAAGGTAAGTCCAATCGACATGGCAGACGCCGGGGCGCACGCGCGATACCTCCAGTTGAAGCAGGCAGCGCTCGGCAGATACGGAAGCCAGCTACGAGCATTCGGTCCCGAAGGGCGTGCCGCCCTCGATTCGCCGGAACGCTACTGGGTCCTTCGCGCCGCGAACGAAAGCGGCAGTAGCCGTGATTGAGCGCATCGGCACAACGCTTGCTCGACACCTGCATCGCATCGTTAGAAGAACGTCAACAGCATGGAAAACAAAACGCTGGCCCGGCGCATTTCCGTTGTCGTGCTGACACATAACCGCGCGGACGAACTGAGCGTCACACTTACACGCCTGCTCGCCCTTCCCGAACGCCCACCCATTTTTGTCGCCGACAACGCTTCGACCGACAACACCGTCGCGCTCGTCAAAACGCTGTTTCCGACGGTCTGCCTGATCGAGTGCGACGAAAATCTCGGCGCGGCTGGCCGCAATCGTGCGGCTGCCTGCGTCGGCACTGACTATGTCGCCTTCTGCGATGACGACACGTGGTGGGAGCCGGGTTCGCTCGAACGCGCGGTGCAACTGCTCGACGCATGGCCGAACGTCGGGGTGTTGAGTGCGCGCGTCGTCGTCGGCGAGAACCAGGCGCTGGACCCGACGTGCGCCGTGATGCGCGCGAGTCCGCTCGGCAGCAACGGCCTGCCCGGCCCCGCATTGATCGGCTACATGGCGGGCGCGTGCGTGTTCCGCACGTCACTGTTTCGCGAAGTGGGCGGCTACGAACCGCGGCTGTTCGTCGGCGGTGAGGAAGAGTTAGTGGCGCTAGACGTGCTGGCGGCGAACCGGTCGATTGTCTATTGTGAGCAGTTGACCGTACACCATCATCCATCGCCGGCACGCGATAACCGCTTGCGGCGTCGCACACTCGCGCGCAACGCCGCGTGGATCGCGTGGCTGCGTCTGCCATGGCTGCAAGCATGCCGTGCGACGCTGCGCGCGCTCGGCATGCTTGCGCGGGAGGGCAGCCTGATGCGCGACGGCGCCGCGCTCATGCGCGGACTCGCCTGGGCACTCTCGCGCCGCCGCGTCGTACCGGTCAACGTATTGCATTTGCGCGCACGTGTCCACGCGGCTGAACGGTCCATCGGCGCGACACCGGCGGACAGCCACCAGAAGCCAACCGGCGGAGAGATCGACGCGCGCACGTGAGTTTATTCACCCGGCGTCGTATATGACGCGAGGGCCGTCGTGCAAGCTGCACCTAAGCGCAGCGCTCCAACGCTCTCCCGCGAGCAGCTTCGCATGCACTAATTCGCGGTATTCGCCCGCGACTTCCCGCCCGTCAGCTTCGTGATGGCGAGGATCAACTCTTGCGGCGGCACCGGCTTCGTCAGATGTGCGTCGAAGCCGGCTACCTGTGCGCGCCGTGGGTCTTCCGTTTCGGCATAGCCGGTTAGCGCGATCGCCGGCAGCGGTGCATGCGCCGCGCTCATGCGTTCGCTTTCGAGTGCGCGTATACGACGTAGCACTTCGTAACCGTCTACGTCGGCTAGCACAATGTCACATAACAGCACCTGCGGCCATTCGTTCCTCTGCGTGCGCCCGAGCCACTCCAGCGCCTGCGCACCGGAGGATGCAAGCTGCACTCGCGCGCCACTCGCGCTTAACACCGCTTCGAGCGCGTCGCGCGCTTCCTCCTGATCGTCGATGGCCATGACCAGCAGATCGTCGATCTGCCTCGCGCCATCGTCTTCGCGCACATCGGCGACGGCATGCAGCGGCAGCATCGCGACATACGCGAGCTGGCCGTGCAGCGGCATCAACGTCAAGCCACCGCCCGCCGCTGTGAGCCTCGCTTCCATGCGCCGCGCGGCCGACTCCTCAAGCTCGGCCGGCTTACCGCCCGCGCCGAGCACACTGACCCACGCATGATTGTTATGTCGTTCGACCCGCAGTGCGATCCGCTCGCCGGCTGCCGCCTGCAGGATTTCATTGAGGCACAATTCTGCGATCACCGGTTGCAGAACACTCGGATCCCCGGTCACGCGCAAGTCGTTGTCGCCAAGCCCCACGTGCACAGCCACGCGCTGTGCCGCGATTTCGTCATGCAATGCGTCGACCGCACCGGAGGTCAACGTGGCGAGGCTCACCGACTGCGCGGTGAGTTTGCGCTGCGCATGCTCAAGTTCGCCCTGCTGCCATTGCAGCGACCACATCTTCGCGTAGACGCCATCGCGCGACAGCAATTCCCGATGCATGCCCTGTTCGACCACGCGACCATGCTCCATCACGAGAATCCAGTCGGCGTCCACCACAGTGGAAAGCCGATGAGCGATCACGATCGACGTACGGCCCTGCGCGAGGCGCGTCAGCTCGGTCTGGATTGCCCGTTCGGAGCGCGTATCGAGCGCCGACGTCGCTTCATCGAACACGATAATGCGCGGGTCCTTCAGAATGGCGCGCGCAATCGCAATGCGCTGACGCTCACCGCCCGACAGACGCACGCCGCGCTCGCCGACGCGCGTATCGTAATGGTCGGGCAGCCGCTCGATGAACTCGTCCAGTTGCGCAGCGCGCGCCGCGCGCACGACGTCCGCACGCGTCGCGGAGGGCCGGCCATAAGCGATGTTGTAAGCGATCGTCTCGTTGAACAGCACGGTATCTTGCGGCACGATGCCGATGGCTTCGCGCAGGCTTCGCTGCGTCACCTTGCCGATGTCCTGACCGTCGATGCGGATCGCGCCACTTTCGGGCTGGTAAAGCCGGAACAACAGTTTTACGATCGTCGACTTGCCTGAGCCGCTGCCGCCGACCACCGCTAGCGTCTTGCCCGCATATGCATGGAAATCGACGCCGCGCAAAATCGGCCGCGCCGGGTCATAGCCGAAGTCCACGTGTTCGAAGTCGATTTTTCCCGCGTTCACGATCAGCGGCTGGGCTGCGGGATCGTCGATATCCTCGCCCACTCGACCTTGCGTCGCGAGAATCGCAAACATGCGCTCGACGTTGACCATCGCGTCATTGGTCTCGCGGAATACAAAGCCGAGCGTATTCAACGGCATGCAAATCTGGATCAGATAGGCATTCACCAGAATCAGATCGCCGACACTCATCGAGCCGGCGATCACATGCTGCGCGGCGAGCAGCATGATTGCAGCGATGCCGAGCGCGATCACCGCGCTCTGCCCGACATGCAAGGCGGTCAGCGCGCGCTGATTTGCCATTCTTGCGTGGACCCATTTTTCCAGCACTTCGCTGAGGCGGCGCGTTTCAGCCGCTTCGGTCGCGAAGTATTTGACCGTGTCGTAATTCAGCAGGCTATCGACGAGACGTCCATCGGATTGCGCCTCGAGCAGATTCACAGCGCGCTGAAAGGCAACCCGCCGCCGTGTGA
Organism: Paraburkholderia sp. RAU2J; assembly: GCF_003634845.1. Lineage (NCBI taxonomy): Bacteria > Pseudomonadati > Pseudomonadota > Betaproteobacteria > Burkholderiales > Burkholderiaceae > Paraburkholderia > Paraburkholderia sp. RAU2J. The sequence goes on along the minus strand of NZ_RBXG01000003.1, from coordinate 990,025 downwards.
ATAAAAACGTATAGACCGCGTAACAAACGAAGGTAAGCGCGATCGCCAGCGTGAATTCGCGCGCATAGGCGCGCACCATGATCGTGACGATCGTCGCGATCTCGAAGCCGGTCGGCACGATGGTGAACAACGCGACGCCGAGCAGAAAACCGATACCGTCCGCCCCTTTCTGCACGTCGCGCGCGATTGCGCCGGTTTCGCGGCGCGTATGAAACCGCGCGCTCATTCCATGCAGATGCGCGAACGTCCGTTCGGTGAAGGCGGCCACCGTGCGCTGCGTGACGACGCTGAACGCTACGTCGCGCGCTTCGTTGAGCGCGTCGCCGAGAAAGCGCAACAGCGCGTAAGCAAGCACCAGGAACACGGGAAACAGCGCCTGCGCGACGGGTCGGCCGAGTTCGTCGACGATGTGTTTCAGGACGAGCGGAATCAGTACGATCGACAGCTTGGCCGCCACCATCAGTAAAAGCGACAGCACGGTCTGCTTGCGATAACCCCACACGGCTTGCGCAAGGTCGGCGGCGATCCGGCCAATGAGTCGCGGACGCGCCGACGGCGATTGCGGGGGCGAAGTCGATGAATTCGGCATGGATGTCGACTGCTTCTACGCGCGGCTGCTAACGCGACCACAACTATCTACCGGCCGGGTGTCGAAAAAATCGGAAAGCGACCCACCCTGCCTTGTGATGCGTTGGAACAGCAAGCAGCGGTCCCGGCGTATGCAGAAAGTGGCATACAGGTGGCGCCTTTAGCAAAAAGTCCATCGCATTCTCTTATACGCATCGCACAACGGAACAATTTTCCACGCGCGCAATGTTACATGCCGCGTGTAAAAACAGGGAGCGCCACAGCGCTTCTCTCCCGCCAAATCGAAAATCAGTCACGACGCTTCGTCCGTCCGCAGAGCAGTGCATCTGCCCGCGTCGGCGGGTAGAACGTTTGGCACACCCCATGCTGTGCGTACTACAACCGCCGCGCGCCAAATCCGTTTGTGCCCACCCTGCAAAGGAACGCCATGAAAATCGCTCTCGTCAGTGAACACGCCTCGCCACTCGCTATTGCCGGCGGAGTCGACAGCGGCGGACAGAACATCTACGTCGCCAATGTCGCGCGCGAACTCGTGACGATGGGACATCAGGTCGATGTCTTCACGCGCCGGGACCGCGCGCTGCTGCCGCTCGTCTCGGACATGGACGGCGTGCGGGTCATTCATGTGCCGGCGGGGCCGCCAAAGCAGTTGCCGAAGGAGCAGCTCTTGCCGTTCATGGACGAATTCGCCACGTTCCTGGTCGAATTCTTCCGACGCGAACGCGAGCCGTATGAGGTCATCCACGCAAACTTCTTCATGTCCGGTCTTGCCGCGCTGAAGGTCAAGGCGGCGCTTGGCGTGCCGCTTGTCACTACCTTTCATGCGCTCGGCCGGGTACGCCGGATTCATCAGGGCGCGGACGACGGCTTTCCTGATGAACGTTTCGCGATCGAGGACGAACTGGTGGCGCGCTCGGACGTCGTGGTCGCAGAATGCCCGCAGGACCAGGCGGACCTGATCGAGCACTATCGCGCCGACCTGTCGCGCATCGAGATCGTGCCATGCGGCTTCGACGCTGCGGAATTCCGGCCGATGGACCGCGCTGCCGCACGTGAAGCGCTCGGCTGGCGCAAGGACGAATTCACGGTGCTGCAACTGGGCCGGCTCGTGCAACGCAAGGGCATCGACAACGTGGTGCGCGGCGTTGGCGTTCTCAAGCAGGCGTTCGGGGCATTCGCGCGGCTCTACGTAGTGGGCGGCAATTCGAACTCGCCGAACGAACTTGCGACGCCAGAGATCGCACGGCTGCGCAGCATCGCGCGCGAGTGCGGCGTGGCGGACCAGACTACCTTTGTCGGCCGGCGCGGACGTGCGCAACTGCGTCATTTCTACAGTGCCGCCGACGTGTTCGTGACCACGCCGTGGTACGAGCCGTTCGGCATCACGCCGGTCGAGGCAATGGCCTGCGGGACGCCAGTGATTGGCGCCGACGTAGGCGGCATCCGCCATTCGGTCGCGCACGGCCAGACCGGCTTCCTCGTTCCGCCGCGAGATCCGGCCGCGCTTGCCGCGCGCCTCGACCAGTTGCGACGGGACCCCGAGCTTGCCCGTCGCATGGGTGAGGCAGGCCTTGCGCGCGCACACGCGCGGTTCACATGGAAAGGCGTCGGCGATTCGCTGGCGCAGATCTACGCGCGCGCGGCGTGCCTCGCGCCGGCGACAAGCGCTTCAGAGCAGGTGGAAGTGCCGAAACGCGCGGCGGTGGGCGGGGCTTACGGATAAGGCAGCGAATGCGAAGCGCACTTGCGTCGTTGCCCCTTCCCTGCCACGGCCATTCATTTCCTGCTCACGCTTTCCGCCTGGACGTTTCATGATGCAAGCCGCTGTATTCCTCGATAAGGACGGCACGCTGCTCGACGATGTGCCCTACAACGTCGACCCATCGTCGATGCGTTTCGCGCCGGGCGCACGCGACGCTTTGCGACTGCTCGCCGCGCATCCGGTCGCGCTGTTCGTCATCAGCAATCAGTCCGGCGTCGCGCTCGGAAAGTTCGGCTACGACGCGTTGCATGCGGTCGAAGCCGAACTGCATCGCATGTTCGCCACGTGCGGCGCGACGCTGGGCGGCGTGTACTGGTGCCCGCATCTTCCAGGCGGCAGCGTCGCGCGCTACGCCTGCGTGTGCGGCTGCCGCAAACCCGCGCCCGGCATGCTGCTGCGCGCCGCGCACGAACACCGGCTCGACCTCGCGCGGAGCTGGTTCATCGGCGATATTCTCGACGACGTCGAAGCGGGCAACCGCGCGGGCTGCCGAACGGTGCTGCTCGACAACGGCCATGAAACCCGGTGGCTCGACAGCGAACACCGCGTGCCGACCGCGCGCGCCGCCGATCTGCATGAAGCCGCGCAAATCGTGGTTGGCGGCAGCAGGGCCAACGGCGGACTCGATGCGCCAGTGCGCGAGGAAGCCGCGCGATGAACGCCCCGCTGCAGCTCGCTCAACCGACACTCGCGCATGCACGGGTAGCCGATACGTCGCCGCCCACTCGCTGGGGTGAGGACGTCAAGCGGATTCTCTGCATACGCGTCGACAATCTCGGCGACGTGCTGATGACTACACCCGCGCTGCACGCGCTGCGTCACGGCGGGCCGGATCGGCACATCACGATGCTCGCATCGCGCAGCGGCGCGGCGCTCGCGCCTTTTCTCGACGACGTGGACGACGTGATCGAATACGGCGCGCCTTGGGTCGCGCCTTTGTCGAACGGCGCACGCACGCTGCTGGACGATCAACGTATGCAGGACCGTTTGCGCTGCGGCGCCTTCGACGCCGCGGTCATTTTCACGGTCTATAGTCAAAGCCCGTTGCCCGCCGCGATGCTCTGCTATCTGGCCGGCATTCCGCGCCGTCTCGCGCATTGCCGCGAAAATCCTTATGCGCTGCTGACCGACTGGCTGCGCGAACCCGAACCGCAGCAGCGCACGCGCCACGAAGTGGAACGGCAACTCGACCTCGTGCGCCACGTCGGCGCGCACGCGCAGGATACGCGCATGCGCTTTCGCGTCGACGCTTCCGACCGTCGCACACTCCAAGCGCAACTCGCCGCGCGCGGCGTCGCATGCGAAGCCGGGTGCATCGTGCTGCATCCTGGCGCCACGGCCGCTTCGCGCCGCTACCCGCCCGAGCGTTTTGGCGAGGTCGCGGCTCGGCTCGTACGCGAAACCGGCGTGCCCTTGCTGATTACCGGCTCCTCTGGCGAACGGCCATTGGTCGAAGCAGTGATTCGCGCGGCCGCGCCCGGCGTGCGCTCGCATCTGCACGATCTGAGCGGCGCGCTCACGCTCGGCGAACTCGGCGCATTGATCGAGCGCGCCAGCGTGCTCGTGTCCAACAACAGCGGACCGGTGCATCTCGCGTCCGCACTGAATACACCGGTGGTCGATCTCTATGCGCTGACCAATCCGCAGCACGCGCCCTGGCAAACGGCGCAGCGCGTGCTGTTTCGAGACGTGGAATGCCGCTGGTGTTATCGCAGCGTGTGTCCGCAACAGCATCACGCCTGTCTGCTGGGCGTCGCGCCGGGCGAAGTGGTGCAGGCGGTGCTCGAGTTGCGCAACGAGGCAGCGGCGCGCGACGCGGCCTGTGCGACGGCTGGCGACGCGGCGAAGCAGGCCGATCACGCCATCACGGCGCCCCTCTCCGGTGAAGCCATCGCTCCCTGAAACCTTTCTCTTGCGAACGACCATGTACACACTCGGAATCAATGCCGTCTATCACGACAGCGCCGCAGCCCTGCTGCGCGACGGCGTCGTGCTCGCCGCCGCCGAAGACGAACGCTTCACGCACGTCAAACACGCGAAACGGCCCGTGCCGTTTGCGACCTGGCAACTGCCCTTCGATGCCATCGACTACTGCCTGAAGGCCGCCGGCATCACGCTTGCCGAGGTCGATCATGTGGCCTACTCCTATGATCCCACGCTGTTCGGCGGCATGCCGAGCCGTCCGGGCGCGACCATAGAATTGCCGTTCGATCCGGCCAATGCGCATGTATCCGACCCGTCGACATCGCCGTGGGACCCGCTGTTCCTGAGCTATATCGCGAATGCCAAAGGGCAACTGCTGGATGGCGCGCCGCATCACCTGAAGAAACGCTTTCAGGGCGTTGATCGTGACCAGGGCTTCCAGTGGCACTTCGTCGAGCATCACCTCGCGCACGAAGCCAGCGCCTTTCTCGCCGCGCCGTTCGACGATGCCGCCGTGCTGACGATGGACGGCCGCGGCGAAGGCGTGACGACGAGCATGGCCCGGTTTGTCGGCGGCGAATACACGCGGCTGAAGCAGGTCGAACTGCCGCATTCGCTGGGCCTGCTTTACGAAGCCGTGACGGATTGGCTCGGCTTCCTGCACTCGTCGGATGAGTACAAGGTGATGGCGCTCGCCTCTTACGGCAAGCCGCTCTACCTCGATGTATTCCGCGAGATCGTGCGCTACCGCGGCGATGGAACCTATACCGTGGATGCGCCACGCCTCGTCGAGCGCTTCGGCCCGGCACGGGAACGCGGCGGGCCGCTGGAGCAGCGGCACTTCGATATCGCGCATTCGTTGCAGCGCGTGCTCGAGGAAACGGTGCTGCGACTCGCGGACTGGTTGCATCGGCAGACGGGTCTGAGCAAGCTCGCGATGGCCGGCGGCGTCGCGTTGAACTGTGTGATGAATTCGAAGCTACGTGATGCCGGTCCGTTCGACGACGTTTGGGTCCAGCCCGCCGCTGGCGACGCTGGCACCGCACTCGGCGCGGCGCTGTGGATCGATTACCGCGAGCGAGCAGCGCACGGTGACCGTGCGCGTCGCTGGACGATGGACCACGCGTACCTCGGCCCCGAATACAGCGAAGCGGAAATCGAACAATTCCTGAGTTGGTCGAAGCTGCCCTACCGCCGCATGGACAATATTGCCGCCGAGACCGCCGATCTGCTCGCAAATGGCAAGGTGATCGGCTGGTATCAGGGGCGCACGGAATTCGGCCCGCGTGCGCTCGGCGCGCGTTCGATCCTCGCCTCGCCGGTAGATGCGCAGATGCAGGCGAAGCTCAACGAGATCAAGGACCGCGAAGACTTCCGCCCGGTCGCGCCGGTCGTGATGGAAGAGTATGCGAACGAATGGTTCGTGGATGGCAAGGTCGCACCGTTCATGCTGTTCGTGTTCGACGTGCGCGCGGACAAGGCAGCGCGCATTCCGGCCGTGCGCCACGTCGACGGCACGGCGCGCGTGCAGACCGTCAATCGCGCGCAGCATCCGCTGTATTACGACTTGCTGAACGCGTTCAGACAACGCACGGGTGTGCCGATTCTGGTCAACACGTCGTTCAATACGCGCGGAGAACCGATGGTGAATTCGCCGCGCGACGCGGTGGAGTCGTTCTGGACCTCGCCGCTCGACGCGCTGGTGATCGGGCCGTTCGTCGTCGACAAAACGGGGGGCCGCGCATGAGTTCGTCCGCAGCGGCTCCAATCGAAGCCGGCGGGATGCCGGCAAGCCCGTCTCGCGCCGAAGAAGCGGTTGCCGCGGGTTACGCAGGCGCGCTACCCGATCGCATGGATGTCTCCGTCGTGGTGCCGACCTATCGCCGTCCCGCGCTGCTGGCCGCGTGTCTGCGCGCACTGTGCGAGCAGGACTACCCTGCGGATCGCTACGAGATTATCGTTTGCGACGACGGCCCTGATGAAGCCACCCGCGCCTGCGTGGCGCGCTTCGCAGCCGCACAGGCGGCGCGAGGACTGACCGTGCGCTACGTACCGGTCACGGGTAGCCAGGGCCCGGCAGGCGCGCGCAATGCGGGCTGGCAACAGGCGCACTCGCCGTTGATCGCCTTCACGGACGACGACACGCTCCCCGATCGACATTGGCTTACGGCCGGTGTTGCGGCGCTCGCACCCGGCGTCGCGGCCGCCTCGGGAAAGATCCTCGTGCCGCTGCCCGACTTGCCGACCGATTACGAAGCCGACGCGAGCGGACTCGAACGCGCGGAATTCGCCACCGCCAACGCCTTCGTCGCGCGCAAGTTTCTGGTTTCGACGGGCGGGTTCGACGAGCGCTTCACGTCGGCGTGGCGGGAAGACTCCGATCTGGAATTTACGCTGATGCGAGCGGGCGGCGAGATCGTGCGTGCGACCGATGCCGTGGTCGTGCATCCCGTGCGGCCCGCACATTGGGGCGTCAGCATCGCGCAGCAGAAGAAGAGCCAGTTCGATGCGCTGCTCTACAAGAAGCACCCGCATCTGTTCAGGACGCGCATCCGCGCGACACCGCCACTGCTTTACTACGCGATCCTGTGCGCGGCACTGACTGCGTTGTTCGCCGTGCCGGCCAGCCACATGACTATCGCGCTAACGGCGCTGATCGTGTGGCTAGCGTTGACTGGCTACTTCTGCGTCATGCGTTTGCACGGCCGTGATCGCAGCTGGCGGCACGTCGCCGAAATGGCGTGGACGTCTGTCCCGATTCCGTTTCTCTCGATCTATTGGCGGCTCTATGGCGCCTTCCGTTTCAAGGTGTTCTTTCCATGACTGCACCCTCGTTCCTGAGCGCGCTCGCGCCGCGCCGCATTGTCGTGTTTCGCGCACTGCAACTCGGCGACATGCTGTGCGCCGTCCCCGCGCTGCGAGCGTTGCGCCACGCGACGCCGCACGCACACATCGCGCTGATCGGGTTACCGTGGGCTTGCACGTTCGTCGAGCGCTATGCGGGCCTTATCGATGAACTGATCGTGTTCCCCGGTGCAATCGGATTTCCGGAGCAGCCGGAAACGAACGCCGGGCTGCCCGAATTTTTCTCGCGCATGCGCGCGCGGCATTTCGATCTGGCGATCCAGATGCACGGCAGTGGCGGGCCCGCCAACGATCTGCTGCTCGAGCTGGGTGCCCAGGCTCTGGCTGGTTTCGTACAGCCTGACGAGCCGGCGCGCCAAGGCTGCTTTATCGGCTGGCCCGACGATCTGCCCGAGGCCGACCGCTATCTCGCGTTGGCGCACGCGCTCGGCGCACCGACGATCGAGCGGCAATCGGCATTTCCGCTTCATCATCAGGATCACGAAGAATATGAGGCGCTGGCCGCCGTGCATGGTGTGCAAGCGCAGCGGCTCGTGCTGATCCATCCCGGCGCGCAATTGCCGTCGCGGCGCTGGCCCGCCGAGCGTTTCTCCGAGGTGGCCGACAACCTCGCAGCCGAAGGCTGGCAGATCGCGATTACCGGAACCGCCGCCGAAGCCTCGTTGACCGGCGCCGTGTTGGGCTCGATGAGGTCTCCCGCGCTGCATCTCGCGGGCGCGACTTCGCTCGGCGGCCTCGCTGCACTCGTCGCGCACGCGCGTCTCGTAGTCTGCAACGACACCGGCATTTCGCACATCGCAGCGGCCGTGTCGACGGCGTCGGTGGTGATCGCTTCCGGCAGCGACACGCGCCGCTGGGCGCCGCCCGACCATGCGCTGCACCGCGTGCTCGCCGACTATCCCCCCTGCCGCCCTTGCATGTTCCGCGAATGCCCGTATGGTCATCCGTGCGCGTTGAATGTCAGCGTGGAACAGGTCGTGGAATCGGCGCGTGCGCAACTCGCGCGAGTAGACGGCGCGCAACCCGGCGCGCCGAACACGTTGCATGCGAACGCTCGCACTTTCGAGGAGATGCATCATGCTGCGTAACTGCCGCCGCCTGCGCGTGCTGACCTGGCATGTACACGGCAACTATCTGTATTACCTGACGCAAGCGCCGCACGATTTCTATCTCGTCACGAAACCCGGCCATCCGCCCGGCTACGCCGGCAAGGTCGGCGTGCTGCCGTGGGGCGACAACGTCCACGAAATCAACGCGGACGATGTGCCCGACGAAGCGTTTGACGTCGTCCTGTATCAGCACAAGAGCCACTGGGAATACGATCGCGAACATCTGCTGAGCCCGGCGCAGCAGCGCTTGCCGCGCGTCTATATCGAGCATGATCCGCCGCAGGACAATCCGTTTCAGCAATGGCATTGGGTCGACGACCCCTACACCTTGCTGGTCCACGTCACGCATTTCAATCAGTTGATGTGGGATTGTGGCGTCACGCCGACTCGGGTGATCGAACACGGCGTCGTCGTGCCCGAGGGTGTGCGCTATAGCGGCGAACTGGAGCGCGGCATCGTGGTGGTGAATCATCTCGCGCAACGCGGACGTCGACTCGGCGCGGATATCTTCAGCGCGACGCGCACGCGTGTGCCTCTCGATCTCGTCGGCATGGACGCCGGGCGGCTCGGCGGTATCGGCGAGATTGGCAATCTCGATCTGGCCGCCTTCACGGCGCGTTACCGCTTCTTCTTCAATCCGATTCGCTGGACCAGTCTCGGCCTCGCGATCATCGAAGCGATGACGATCGGCATGCCGATCGTCGGTCTCGCTACGACTGAACTCGCCACGGTGATCCGCAATGGCGAAAACGGCTTTATTCATACCGATGTCGACGCCCTCGTCGATGCGATGGGTAGTCTGCTGCGCGACCCCGCCGAAGCGCGGCGTCTCGGCGAAGGCGCGCGGCGCACGGCGCTGGAGCGTTTTCATATCGACCGTTTCGCGCAGGACTGGCACGACGCGCTGCTGCACGTCACTGCCTGAGCGGCCGCGAACCGTGCCTTTGAGCAAGGACGACATGTCATGAAAGAACTCACCCGCAAGCGGATTCTGGTTACCGGCGGCGCAGGCTTTCTCGGCTCGCATCTGTGCGAACGGCTCGTGACAGAAGGGCACGATGTTCTGTGCGTCGACAATTTCTACACCGGCACGAAAGACAACATCGCGCATCTGCTCGACTGCGCGAATTTCGAGCTGATGCGTCATGACGTGACGTTCCCTTTGTACGTGGAGGTCGACGAGATCTATAACCTCGCCTGTCCCGCATCGCCGGTCCATTATCAACACGACCCGGTGCAGACCACCAAAACCAGCGTGCACGGCGCCATCAACATGCTAGGGCTCGCCAAACGCGTGAAGGCGAAAATCTTTCAGGCGTCGACGAGCGAAGTGTATGGCGACGCACTGATGCATCCACAAACGGAGGAATACTGGGGGCACGTGAACCCGATCGGCCCGCGCTCCTGCTACGACGAGGGCAAACGGTGCGCCGAGACGCTATTCATGGATTACCGGCGGCAACATGGATTGTCGATCCGGATTGCGCGGATCTTCAACACGTATGGGCCGCGCATGCATCCCGCCGATGGCCGCGTCGTGTCGAACTTCATGATGCAGGCACTGCAAGGCGAGCCGCTCACGCTCTATGGCGACGGCGCGCAGACGCGCTCGTTCTGCTACGTGGACGATATGATCGACGGCTTTATCCGGCTGATGAACACAGCGGATGATCCCAACGGCCCGGTCAATCTGGGTAATCCGCACGAAGTAAGCATGCGCGAGATCGCGCAGCGGATCGTGGTGATCACCGGCTCGAACTCGCCGCTTGAACTGCATCCTCTGCCGACCGACGACCCTTGGCATCGCCAGCCGGATATCACGCGTGCGCGCGAGTGGCTCGGCTGGCAGCCGCGAACTTCTCTCGACGACGGCCTTGCCGCGACCGCGCGCTATTTCCGCGCGCGCATCGAAGCGGGCCGCGCGAAGTTACCCGACGCTGTCGCAAGCTTCGCCGCTCCGCCCGCGCATAGCTCGACATGAACCTGCGGGAGCAGTCGTCGAGCGATGATCCTCCGGGGAGGATACTTTAGGCGCCGACAGGGCATCACCGCTGCGATGCGTCGCTGGCAGGTGGTTACGTCGGATGGACTTGCTGTGATCGACACGCGTTATCTGCTGAAGATGGACGACGGTGAGCTGGTCTACCTGAAAACGAGGGGATTGCGATACGGTCCCGCTGATGTGATGGCAGATGTGGCGAAAGGCAAACCGGTGGATCCGAACAAGTACTACTTTCGGCTGTATATGACGTTCGAGACGATCTCCGCGAAGTATGCGTGGCTAAATCGCGCGATGGCTGTGGGATATGCCATGAGGTTGGGGAATGCGGTGATTTATGACGCGTATTTGCTGAAGTAGGGGCGTTGACGCTGTCTGAACGATAGCTTGCAGCTTGTAGCCGACGTCAGACTGTTTAAGCGATCGCGCTATCGAGTGACGCTTCGTGGTCGCACTCATCCAGATGATGAGCGCCGCAGGGCGGCCCCCAGCGTAGCCGTTCACACGTGAGTATGCTCCGCGGAGCAGAAACGGTCATAACGACCGATCTCTCGCTGACGAAAAGCAGAATCAAGGCGTCCAGCGATAAACAGTAATGCTGGAACCTTTGACGTTGTTCTTCGTGACCACGTACTCGCCCGTCGACCGATGGTATGCCCTGACGCCGTACATCGAATCGATGGCGCTGCTGGCGTCAACGGTACCGGTGCTGGTATTGACCAGTGTGGTATCGAGGTTGCCTGTAGCGAGATTGATGGCGTCGATGTTCGGCAAAGCTTGCCCGCTGCCGAACCAGTAACCGACAAATAGATAGCTGCCCGCCGCGTCAATCGACTTGGCGCCAGCGTGGCTGAGGTTGATCACCGGATTGGGTGTCGTGGTATTGCCCGCGCTCCAGCCGTGATACACCTCAATGCGCGTACCTATCGACGTCCAGTCCGTACTCCCAACAATTCCCTGTCCGAGAATCATGGTGTCGCTGTCCGCGAGGTACACGATGCGCGTCAACGGCTTGATGCTCTCGGGAATGCGGATGGGGACACCGGCGCCCCATGTTGGCTTGCCGCTGGCGTCGAAGCCGATCAGTGGATAGTGGTAGATGTAACCGGTCTTGTCCAGGCCGGCCCATACGCCCCCCTTGCTGTCGATGCAGAATCCATTCCTGACTGCCACGGTCGTTTTGAACGCCGGACCAGGAAGCGTGGCGTCCGGTATTGCGATGTAGCCATTCGCCGCGTTGAAGTGAAAGAAGTAGTAGGTATCGGGATTCTGGCCCGATGCCACGAGGATCCGGTTTGCTCCGACGGTGGCAAGCTGACCGAAATGCTCGTCCCGTGAGCGATCGTTGATGTTGATGCGTGGATCGGATGGATAGTCGAACGGATCGACAGTGTTCGCTACGAAGGCTCCCCCGGCTGTGCCGCTGTAGATGTTGGTACCTCCATAGAAGTAGACGCCGTCGGTACCCGGGTCCGCTGCGGCGATCCCCTCAAAGTTCAGAGACTGAAGCTTCCACTGCAGCCGACCAGAACTGTTGTAAGCGTGAATGTCGGTTCCGCCGTCGCGGCCGAGATCCCAGCTTCCGCCCCACGGATTGTTGAGCACATAAAGGTTGCCTGCGGTGTCCTTGCCGATGCCGGTGACGCGGGTAAAGCGCTTGTCGCCAACCTGCCCTTTGATTCCCGTTGTGGTATCGAGATAGCCGCCCTGAATGCCGAATGTACTGGCCAGCGTCGGCGTGCCCGAGAGCGTGTAGCGCTTGATGTTCATGTCGGGGCCCTCGTCCCCCACCATGAGCTGCCCCGATGACGCATCGAAATAAAGTGCCGATGGCCGCGCCCCACTCGGCATCTGGATGGTGTTCAACAACGCGCCAGTTGGACTGAACTCGACGACCGAGCCCTCACCCTTCTGTGCGACCCAGACGTCGCCCGCGCCATCCACCGCAAGGGCACCCGGGCCCGTGACGTTGATATCCCGCTTCCAGATACCGTCGGTGGTGAATATGCGGACGCGGTTGCCATAGAAGTCGCTCGCATAGAGAAGCGACGCCGCCGTGGCCAGTCCAGTGACGACGTCGACCCGGGGCAGGTTGTTAAATGCACTGACCTGAATCAAAAGATCGCGAGTCCTGGTGGTGCGGTTGTATCGGCCTACCGCACCACTTCCGTATGTTCCGCCGGGCTGCAGTGCCGCGAAGATCGACGTCGCGCTGCCCGTGATCGCGCCGCCCTGAAACTCTCCGTGCGCGCCGATCGAGCCGAGGCTCTTGCCGGCCTGATAGACAGCGACGCCACCCTCGTACTCGTCCCACATCGAGGCCGTGTAAATAACACCTTCGGGCGCGACCCACATGGAACGCGCGGTGTTACCCACGTGGGCGGCAAGGGTGCCATAGGTGTTCGCCAGCCAGTCGGTGGTGTTTTCCGACCGACACGTCGGCGCAATCGAGGCGATCACTGCGGCGAGGAATGCTGCATGAATCCTCTTTTGCTCGACCATGACTGTGGCTCTCCAGGGAGTATTGATCATTCACGTGAAGGGTCGGCCAGCGAGATGCCAAATCATGATCGGTGGCTTACGTATGAACATATGCAACTCTTGGCGCGTTTGCAAGGCGCATCGCGACTTTGCATGCGGACGCGCATTGCTGTCTTTGCACGAAGCTCGATCTCCTTCCTGTTGGCCGCCTGCTGTCTCATGCATGGGGCATGCTTTCTAACAGCGCGTAAGGCGGCGATCGGTAGCAAGCGACCCCTCAGCGGTCAGTGAGTTTTCCGGTTGCGAAGGCAGCACGGGTAACGCTCGATCGGCAGCGGTGCGATAGACACAGCACGCCCGGAATCTGCGAAGGCAAACGCGAATTCCACGTAGAGTTATTTGAAGTGCGAACTCAAAAACAACGGGAAAACCTCGGGCGATGGCAAACGAACGCATGCCTGTGCCGCCTAGCTGGCGGGCTCCAAACCAGAAAGCTTGGCGACTTTGAATTGGCGAAGAAGATCGAGGCTCGTTCGGGGCTGAATGCATTAGTGGCAGCGCTCGCCGGAGCGCTGCGCGAAGCCGCGGTCAGTGGCAAGGCGTGCTTCTGCCAGGAAGCGGCCGCGGGCGCGCACGGCGGACTTCGTGCGGTCATCCAGTTCCAAGCTCGCCGGGCGCTCTTTAACCAGTTCTTCGATTGTTGTACCAGCCGAAGGATCCACGTGTCGGTACGGATCAGGCGCTTCGTGTCACGGCGGGCATTCGGGCACCACATTCGGCACTGAACTATTGCAGTTTCGTGTCTTCGCGTTTCGCGTCCGCCATGGCCTCCGGCTCTAACTCTTCCGCAGACCGATTCAGGCGGACGAACAGCCCCCAGGAGGCAAGAAGCAAGGCTGTCGAAGCAATCAGCCCCGCAGCATACCAAAGCTGCGATGGATCCTGATGTAGCGCTTTGAACGTTGCCACGAGCCCTTCGATGGCAAGCGCGACGACGACAACCACCAGGAATCGCGACATGAAACGTCGTACCCGCGTCGGCGCGCTAACGTCGGCCTCGCGTATGACCTCTTCCTCTATGATGGTCTCGGCGATCTGCAAGGCGACAACGGCCCCAGCCAGCAGTCCCAAAGCTTCTATGATGGATTGCGCGCTTGTCTGGTCCCATCGACTCGCAAATGCAATCGATCCGATGCGAGCAGCAATTGCAATCAACATCAGCGCCGCGCCGGTGAAGAGAACAGCCATCAGCCCATGGACGATCGTAAAGAAGCGCAAAAGGAACTTCATTTTTTTGGCTCCTCTCGAATTGCAGGTGGGTGATCCATGCCGTATTCAACAAATTCTGAAAGGCGCGGCGACGAGGACTGATTGTAGAGGCGGACCGGTTGGGCCTGACAATGGGGCCAAACCCGCGCTCGGCAAATTACGCTCCTGGGCGCCAGCGCCTGACACCGGTCTCGGGCCGTTCCTCACGTGCTTTGATGTCGAACGCTTGCAGTGGTATTTTTCCGGTCAAATTTGCATGCGTCGCCCACTCACTCGGTATCGGCGGCCGTGGCGCCGCCATGACGTTGAAGTGACGTTATAAATCGAGCACCAGCAACGGCGACTTCGAACGCGAACAACAGGGCAGCAGTTGATCGTTCTCGGCGCGTTCTTCATCGGTCAGATACACGTCGCGATGATCCGGCTCGCCCTCCAGCACGCGCGTCAGACACGTGCCGCAGACACCCTGCTCGCAGGAGGTCGCGATGGCGACGCCGGCCTGTTCCAACGCTCCGGCGATAGTCTGCGTCGCGGCCACGTCGACGACACGGCCACTGCTTGCGAGCCGCACCTGGAACGGACCGTCGCTGTCGCGCGCCGCCGCATTCGCCGCGGGCGCGCCGAAATACTCGCGATGCACGTTCTCGCTGTGCCAGCCGAGCCGCCGCGCCGCATCGAGCACGAAGTCGATGAAACCTGCGGGACCGCACACGTAGACATGCCGGTCGGCGGCGGGCGCCGCCAACACGCGTTCGAGATCGAGCCGCCCGGTGGCCGGCGCAGTGTCGAAATACAACCGGCTGTGCGGCTTCAGATGCGGCGCGGCGAAACGCTCGCGAAACGCCGCTCGTTCGGGCTCGCGCGTGCAGTAGTGCAGCTCGAACGAGGCGCCCGCATGCGCGAGCCGCTCGGCCATGCATAGAATCGGTGTCACGCCGATGCCGCCCGCCAACAGAATCGAATGAGCGGCATCAAGCGCGAGCGGAAAGTGATTCCTGGGCTCGCTGATATCGAGGAGCGCGCCTTCGCGCAATGCATGCATCGCCGTGGAGCCGCCACGCGAGGACGGCTCACGCAGCACGCCCAACACGTAGCGGTGCGTTTCGCGCGGATCGTTGCACAGCGAATACTGACGCACGAAGCCGTCGGCGGGCATGACGTCAATATGAGCGCCGGCCGAAAACGCGGGCAAAGCCGCGCCGGCGGGATCAGCGAATTCTAACGACACGATGTCCCGCGCCACTTCAGTCTTGCGGATAAGCTGAACCTTCATGACGCGCTCACCTCCTGCGTGGCGTCGCGCTCTTCTTTCAGCAGACGTTCGATGATCTTGCGCGACTGCACGCCACCCGCGTCGATGTTCAGGCTGAGAATCTTTCGATGCGGATTGGCGACCAGATTGCGCTGCTGCGCCTCGAGCACGGCGAGGTCTTCCGAGAAAATCTTGCCCTGCCCTTCGCGAATCGTTTGGGTGAGCGTTGCGTCCTGCGGCGCAAAGTTGCGTGCCATACCCCAGAAATACCAGATCGACGTGTCGGTTTCCGGCGTGATGAAATCGACGACGATACTGCCGGCGCGATATTCCGCCGACGCGTCGTAGCCGCCGTGCCCCGCGTGCGCGACGCCGACTTCGATCAGCACATGACTCGGCGGTGTGAAGCGGCAGATCTGCCAGCGGTCGCACGGCACGTTGTCCGCGAGGCCGTTGCCGCGCAGTGCCGCAGCCCAGAACGGTGGCGGCATGATGTTCTGCATGTGGCGTCCGGTGACTACCGTATCGCCTTCCACGCGTGTGGCGGGCGGCGCTTCCTCGATCTCGGGCTGACCAATGCTGCTTGCGTGCACATAGGTCTCGTGCGTCAGGTCCATCAGGTTATCGATCATCAGCCGGTAATCGCAGTTGATGTGATACAGGCCGCCGCCATAGGCCCACTCAGGATTGTCGGCCCATTCGAGATGATGGATCTTTGCCGGATCGGCGAGCGCCTCGTCGCCCGGCCAAACCCAGATGAAGCCGTAGCGCTCGACGGCCGGATAGCGGCGAATCGCCGGAATACCACCCACGCGCTGCGCGGGCATCGCTTTGCATTTGCCATCGGTGCCCATCACGAGACCGTGGTAGCCGCAAACGAGCTGGCCGTCGCGCACAAACCCCAGCGACAGCGCCGCGCCCCGATGCGGGCAGAAGTCTTCGAGTGCCGCGACCTTGCCTTCGTCGCCGCGGAACAGCACCATTTTCTCGTTGCAGATCGTCCGACCCAGCGGCTTACCGTCGATTTCATCGGGCGTGCAGGCGACGTACCACGCATTCTTCAAAAACATTCTTATCTCCTTAGTTATACTGATTTCATGATCCGGGATGTGAAATCTATCCGCCGTGTTCCGGCGGAGCGTCTAACGCCCGATCGGCAGGCGGATCAACTTTCCGCCAGGAACCTGCGTCATCACATTCTGGTTTTCGAGCGCCGCATGCAGGTTGCGCTGTGCAATACGGGCATGCTCGCGCATGAGCGCCTCGGCACGTGCGCCCTCACGCCGTTCGATCGACTCGACGACCGCGCGATGCTGCGACTGCGCGATTCGCAGCATGTCGCGCGCGCTGGCATCGATCGATTGCGCCATGACGAAGGCGCTCGGCGAGGCGAACGGCATCGTCATGACCCGCTCGATCTGACGTTCGATCACACTGCTGTTGCTCGCCGCGGCGAGTAGCGCGTGCAGGCGCCGGTTCGCATCGACGTAGGCCGAGAACGCGTCGTCGGTGAGTTCGCCGGCGAGGATCACGTCGATTTCATCGATACAGGCATGCAGTTTTTGCAGTTGGACGGCATCCACGCCGCGTTCGGCCGCGAGCCGCGCGGCCAGGCCTTCCAGCGTGCCGCGCAATTCGATCGAATCGCCGATGTCTTCGACCGTGAACGAACGAACCGCGAAGCCGCCCGACGCGATCGGTTCGAGCAGGCCTTCTTCTTCCAGCCGATTCAATGCGGCGCGCACCGGCGTGCGCGACACGCCAAGACGGTCGACCACCCACAGTTCCGAAATACGCGCACCAGCAACCAGGTGACCTTCGACGATCAGTTCGCGCAAGCCGAGCAGCGCGCGTTCCGTTTGCGACGCCGCGCCGGGCGCTCGGGCGCGATGTGCGTTCGTCTCGTGCGGCCCATCTTCGCCGGCAGGTTCTCTTGCCGCGGCATCGCCGACGGCTGCATTTGCGTCGAGGTCAGACGGCGAAACGGGTATGAAGCGGCGCTCGGTCATGAGGAGGATTCAGTAACTTGCACGAGTCAATTGTATACACACCTTTTGGACCGCGAGGCACTCACACACGTTTTATCGCCGTTTCCGAGGGTAATTACTTAGAACTGAAGCCAAATTGGATCATGCTGTATACAACTATACGGCGACTGGCTCATTATCCGTGCACTGGCCTCGTTGCGGTCCTTTGATCCGAACAGCGCCGGAACAATCGGTTCCGATGCCTGCACCGGCTACCTCGAAGCTCAGCATGACCGCAGCCTTTGTTCGAATGATCGCGGCGAGACGGCACGCGACCGAATCGCTCTAACCCTGACCACCTAACCGGCTTTTGCCACCCTTTAAACGTCTTTTGACAGAGCCGCGCGTCCGCGTCGAGGACGGCGCTGCTCCCCGGAATCCGCCCCACGCACCAGTTCAAGTCTGTCTCTCAACGTGGGCACTGCATAGTCGATGAACGCACGAACCTTAAGCGGAATCCTGCCCGGGCCGGTGTACATCAGACTGATCGGCACCGGGCGCGGTTCGTACCCCTCCAGCAGCAGCACCAGCTTGCCGGCCCGCACCAGATCTTCAATCTGGTAGGACGCGACGCGGGCAATGCCGGCAGCTTCCACCGCGGCAACCACGGCGGCTTCGATAGAATTGAGCACGAGGCGCGACGGCACTTCGATTCGCCGTGACCGCCCCTTGGACACGAATTCCCAGTTGCTGCCCATCGAATATCCCTCATACGTCACGCAGTCGTGCGACAGAAGGTCATCGGGCTTTTCGGGAACCCCGCGCTTCTTCAGATAGGCGGGGCTTGCGCAGATCACCTGACGCAACTGGCCGACACGTGTGCAGATCAGGTTGCTACTGGGCTGCTCGCCGATCCTCAGTACCAGATCGACGGGTTCTTCCAGCAGATTCACGAGCCGGTCAGTCAATTGCGCGCACACCCGAATCTCCGGAAACTCGCGCAAAAACCCGACTATCACCGGCATAACGTGGATGCGCGCGAGCACCGGTGGCACGCTGATGATCAGTTCTCCTTGCGGGGCATGATATTCGCCCGATGCCGTGCGCTCGATCTCCACGATCTCGTCGAGGACGCGGCGGCATGCCGTCACATACCCACGCCCGGCCTCTGTCAATGACAGCTTGCGGGTACTGCGAACGAGCAGCCGTACGTCGAGGTGAGCCTCCAGTTCGGAGATGCGCCGGCTAACGGTCGCCAGCGGAATGCGCAGTTTCCGGCTTGCGGCGGAAAGGCTGCCGGTGTCTGTCGCCGCCAACAGAATGGCCATCGCTTCCAGTCGGTCCATAGCCTTCCACCAATGAAAAGATAGTTTCCAATTTTACCGGCTACTCATTGGATCAGAAGGGGCCTAGATTGACATCTGAAGTTGCCCAGGAGAGCCAGCCGAAATGTCCGACACCCTCAAAGTGAATCGCGATGGCGCAGTTCTGTTTGTCGAGATATGCGCGCCACCTATGAACCTGCTCGGCCCGGAACTCATGCGCGACCTCGTCTCGCTGATTCGGGGCGCTGAAGCGGACGACGAGACCAAGGTGCTCGTTTTCAGCAGCGCGGACCCCGACTATTTCATCTCCCACGTCGATGTGACGAAAGTGAACGAATATCGGGCGGAAGCTGCAAAGCTGACTGGCGAGCCATCGATTGCACTGCTGTTTCGCCATCTGAGCGCCAGTCGGCTCGTGTCCATCGCACAGATCGAAGGCCGAGTGCGTGGTGCGGGCAGCGAATTTGTCCTGGGGTGCGACATGCGCTTCGCCGCGCGCGAATCAGCGGTCTTCAGCCAGATGGAAGCCGCATTCGGGTTGATTCCGGGCGGTGGCGCGGCGCAGTCCCTCACCCGCCTGATGGGACGCGGTCGGGCACTCGAAGTGATGCTGGGCGCGATGGACTACGACGCGGACACTGCGGAACGGTATGGCTGGATCAACCGGGCGCTTCCCGGCAAGTCGCTCGCAGAATTCGTCGCATCGCTCTCGCGGCGCATCGCGCGTTTTCCTGCGACGGGCCACGCGATTGTCAAGGAACGCGTCAATGCGATTGCGCTCGCATCCGCCGACGACTTCCGGCGCGACTCCGATCTATTTGGAAATAACGTGCGGTCTGCGTCGGTGCAACGCCGCATGGAAGCCGCCATGGCGCGCGGCTTTCAGACGCGCGAGGCAGAACTGGATCTTGCTCATGTGCTAGGCGATCTCGACGCATGACAATCCGGGAGTGGACTGATGTTTCAGAAGCAAGATGTGAGTTTCCCCGTCGAAGGCGGCATCCACCTGTCGGCGTGGCTGCTCCTGCCGAAGCATCGTAGCGGACCGCTGCCGGCTATCACCACGGCGCATCGGTTCGCGGGTACTCGCTCCCATGACATCGAATCATTCGCTGAAACGTTCGCGCAAGCGGGCTTTGCCGTGCTGCTACACGATCACCGCAGCTTCGGCGACAGTGGCGGCCTGCCGCGGCACGACATCGATCCGTGGCATCAGATCTGACGCCACAGGGCATGTACGTCATTCGAATGAAACTACTCCGAAGGAAGTTGCAATGAATACGCTGAAAGACCAGAACGAAGATGCGAGCCGATTGAGTCGACGTCATTTTCTCGGCGTTGCTGCCGTCGCGGTGAGCTACGGCTTGGGCGTCGCGCCCTTCGTCAACGAGGCGGCGGCGGCACAAACCTCTTCAAATGCGGCGGGTGCAACCGAGGAAATTCATCCGTTCCGCGTCTCGTTTTCGCAGGAAGCGCTGGTCGACCTGCGCCGACGTATCGGTGCCACTCGCTGGCCAACCCGGGAAACGGTCACCGACGAATCACAGGGTGTACGCCTCGCGACCATTCAGCAATTGGCCCGCTATTGGGCGACACAGTACGATTGGCGCAAGGTCGAGGGCAGGCTGAATGCCCTGCCGCAATTCACAACGAACATCGACGGTGTGGATATCCATTTCGTCCATGTGCGCTCGAAGCACCCGAATGCGCTGCCAGTCATCATCACGCACGGGTGGCCCGGCTCCGTAATCGAGCAACTGAAAATTATCGGTCCGTTAACGGATCCCACGGCCTTCGGCGGTCAGGCGTCCGATGCGTTCGACGTGGTGATTCCGTCGATCCCCGGCCATGGATTCTCCGGCAAACCGACGGCCACCGGCTGGGACCCGGTGCGGATCGCCCGCGCGTGGATCGTGTTGATGAACCGGCTCCGGTACAAGCAATACGTCGCGCAAGGCGGCGATTGGGGCGATGCGATCACCGAGCAGATGGCGCTAATCGCGCCGCCGGCACTGCTTGGCATCCACGTCAACATGCCCGCTACCCTGCCCGCCCCTATTTCGAAGGCGTTGAAGTACAACGAACCGGCGCCGGCTGGCCTGTCGGCTGATGAACAGCACGCATATCAGCAACTCGATACCTTCTACAAGCACGGGCTCGGCTATGCGATCGAGATGGCGAATCGCCCGCAGACGCTTTATGGCCTTGAAGACTCGCCGATCGGTCTGGCTGCCTGGATGCTCGACCACGACGCGGCCAGCCAGGCGCTGATCGCCCGGGTATTCGACGGTCAAAGCGAAGGGCTCACGCGTGACGACATCCTCGATAACGTCACGCTGTACTGGCTCACCGGAACGGCAACCTCGTCGGCACGTTTGTACTGGGAGAACAAGTTGCCCTTCTTTGACATCAAGAGAGTGCAGATTCCGGTTGCGGTGAGCGTCTTCCCCGACGAAATCTACGCGGCGCCTCGAAGCTGGACGGAGCAGGCCTATCCGAATCTCATCCACTTTAACCGGCTCGAGAAAGGCGGCCACTTCGCCGCATGGGAGCAACCCAAGGTGTTTTCCGAAGAGCTTCGCACGAGCTTCCGTGCGCTGCGAACGACCGCGAACGTGTAGCGCGGCGGAGTCATCGAGGCTGTCCATCACCATGATCGGATTTACTGACATGCGGGCCTACAATGCGCCCGACTTCGCAGGCCGACGACCAAGTGCGCGGCAAGCCGTCGCGCTTGCTGTCGGCACCTTTGCGGCGGCTGATCTACGTGGCGCTGGCCCGACGAGGAAATGACAATATGCACCTGAACGCCACCATCGTCCTCGTCACTTTCGCCGGTGTGTTCCTGATCTGCTTCATGAAGGGAGCCTTTGGAGGCGGCTTCGCGATCGTAGGTATCCCCCTGCTGTCGCTTGTGATGGACCCGGTGACAGCGGGCGGCCTGCTTGCGCCCCTCTTCGTCGCAATGGACCTTTTCAGCCTGCGCTACTGGAAGCCCTCCACGTGGTCCAGACCCGATCTGTTATCGCTTGTGCCCGGTCTCGCGGTGGGCATAGGGGTCGGCTACGTGCTGTTTCGAGTGCTGGACCACCGCGCTATCGCCATCGTGATGGCAGCGATCACGCTGCTCTTCGTCGGCCTGTGGTTTTTGCGCGGCGGCGAAGTCCTCGTGCAGCCGCGCTCATCGCCCAAAGCCGTCACTGCTGGGCTGACCTCTGGGATCACCACCATGGTCGCCCACTCCGGCGGACCGCCGCTGGCAATGTATCTGCTGCCCCTTGGCCTTAGCAAACAGCTTTATGCCGGCACGACGAGCATGTTCTTCACAGTGGGAAACATTCTCAAGGCAGCGCCATGGCTCGCGCTGGCAAAGCCGGCCGGCGCGGTCTGGACGTTGATGGCGATATGCCTTCTGGCCGTCCCGTCAGGCGTCGGGCTGGGCTGGCGCCTGCATGGCAAGCTGGACCAACGCCAGATGTATCGCGCGTGCTATGGCTTGCTGGTAGTGAGCTCGATCAAATTGTTGTGGGATGGCGTGTCCGGTTACTTACACTGAAGGTCGGAAGCCCGGATGCATAGGTGTCCGCGAAGAGTCCGGCTGGACCCAGGAGCAAAGAGATGAGCAATAGCATTGGCACGACGACCGGAAAGGTTTACCTGGAAGATCTGTCCGAAGGTATGGTCTATGAGAGTTCCGGCTTCAAACTGGAGGCTGCGGATATCCACGCGTTTGCACGCGAGTTCGATCCGCAGCCATTCCATCTCGATGACGTCGCGGCGCGCGATACCTTGTTTGGCGGACTGGCCGCGAGCGGCTGGCATACGGCCGCCATCACGATGAAGCTGCTCGTGCAGAGCTTGCCACTGGCCGGCGGCATCATCGGGGCCGGCGGCGATATCGCATGGCCGCGCCCTACGCGACCTGGCGATGTTCTGCGAGTCGTCAGCACGATCCTGAGCGTGCAGCCATCGAGGTCAAAACCCGACCGTGGCATGGTGACCGTACAGAGCGAAACGCGGAACCAGCATGGCGATGTATTCCAGCGACTGGTTGCGCGTCTCGTCGTACCCAGATCTCGCGTGCCGTCTACCGCTCCGCTGGATGGATCAAGCTAGCCGCGAGGACGAACTTGCCAGCCGTGGTCGTTGGCGTACCCGCACAAAGCCATAGAACGCCACCTGAAAAACGCGGTTTGCAGCGGACAGGCGAGCACCTTGCGTGACTCGCCTAGACTCGCCTCGCTACTGACCGAGCCGCCCGCACGGAACAGCCGCTAACATCCGTGCCGCGCGACAGCTATCCGATCACCATGCTGACCGGGAAGATGCTCCAGACTTATGGCGGACGCGATCTCGCTGCCCTGCCGTACGAAACGCCCTTGAACATGGACGGGCCGAAGCTCAACGCTCGGCGAACACCAGCAATGGCTTGGCGTCGTGTGCGGCGCGCTCGGCGGCCGTGAATGCGTCTCGTGCACGATCCAGGCGGTAGCAGTGAGCTGCCGGCGGCTTCAGGGAGCCGTTGGCAATACGATCGAGCAGGCTGCGGAGCGTCTGGCTGCCTTCATTGACGCCCTTGCGTGCGAGCCACGAGAAGATGAACCAGCCGCGCACCTCGGCAGCGGAGTAGACCAGCGCTGGCGCGAAGATCGGCATCTCGAACGCCGCCTCGTCGGTCTGACGATGCGACGACAAGGCTCCATACACAAGCAGGCGTCCGTTCGGGGCCAGCTGACGCGCAAGCGCGGCACCCGTGCGGCCCGCGACGCAGTCAATCGCGCTCACGATGCCATTGCCGCCAGTGGCCTTAGCCAACTGCTCGACCCAGCGTTCGTCAGCGGTGCAAAGCACGACGTCGCCGCCAAGCGCCTGAATCTCGGCGACCTGCTCATCGCGGCGTACAAGGTTGATGGTACGGAACCCCTCCGCTTTCGCGATCTGCAATACGAGGCGACCGACCGTCGAGCCGGCTGCGCTCTGGACCAGCCAGTCGCCCCGTTCGAGCCGGTGCTCGCAGATCGTCATTGCCCATGCCGTCATCGGATTGATCAGCGCCTGCGCAGCGTCCTCATCGGAGATCGCCGCCGGTACAGGTATCGCGCGATCGGCTGGACTGATGACCTGTTCTCTCCACGTTCCGGGCACATCCAGCAAAACAACGCGCTCTCCTACCCGCGCGCGTGGCACGTCGCTGCCCACGGAGTCGATGATTCCGACGCCCTCGGACCCGGGCGAGGCAGGCAGTTCCGGCTGACGCTGACGGGCGAAACGTCCACGAATGACGTGCAGGTCAGACGGGTGCACGGGCGCGAGGAGCATCTTTACGCGGACTTCAGCGGGACCGGGCGTGGGCTCTGGCACATCAAGGCAGCGAACCACTTCTGACGGATCGCCATTGCGTTCGATTATCAGAGCTTTCATACGCCTTCTCCTTCTCTTGAACTACTGTCTTCAATCATGATCCCGCGGGCGCGACGTCGTGCCACGGCTACGGATCCACGCATTGTCGGACTCCCAGCTCGGGTGATGGTCGCCATTACGTATCCGTCTTGCTACTAAACGGTACGTCAGAGAGAGACCGCCAGACGATTGGGAGCGACAGCGGTGAAAACCAGGCTCTTCACCGCCGTCGGTCCGGTTCAGCCTCTGAACAGACCAGACCTAAACGTTCGATTTAGCCTTCGCTCGGATCATATGCCGAAGCCCGGTTTTCAAGCTTCCATCTCTTCTCAGCCTCCGTATCAGGCCGAGGTGGTCGAATGCCATCGATCAACCACAGTTCTCGCGGCGTCTCGCCGACATGCAGCTCGAAGTGATAGCCCCGCTCCTGGACAAACGGCGCAATAGCCGCGTTCGCCTTGCGCAACCACGACTCCGTCCACGCCACGTCCTTCGAAATGTGTCTGGCGAATTGATCTAGTCTGATCCTGACAAAATCGCCCCGCGACTCACCTCCCATGAAAAAGGAGTCTTTGGGCTGTTCATGAAACAGAACGCCCACATAGAAGCGAGGGATGATGTAAATGTCGGCAATTCGCTTCGCCATCTCCTGCTTGTCTTCCGACGAGTAGGCACCGACGGGATGATAGATATTCCACAAAGGCATTTTTGTCTCCATGCATCAATAGATGCCGCCTCTCTCTAGTCAGAACATCCCGAATTTCTGAAAGAGAAAGATGAATCCGACATGAGTGAGGCGGCGGTACTGGTAGCCAAAGAATAGGCCACCCTTCGAAAACTCTGCTTTCGCATCGCACCATTTTTATGGAAAACGTTGGCCCTGCTGATCAACTTCACCAAGAAGCCGGCCGGCCTTTCAACCACCAATGGGGGCTTGTCCGAAAGCGGTGCAATGACATCGTCGTTCCTCCTATTGGCGGCTGGAAAGGCCGAGTATGCTGCGAGCCTCCTCAGGCGTTGCCACGTTCCCGCCGATGCTCCTGACAATAGTGACCGCGCGCTTGACCAGCGATGCGTTGCCCGGCGCAAGTTCCCCTTTTGCAAGATAAAGGTTGTCCTCCAGGCCGACGCGGACATGCCCGCCGAGAATCACGCTTTGCGCGACAATCGGAAATTGGGCGCGCGAGATGCCGAACGCTGACCAGCGGGCGTTTTCAGGTAGATAGCGCTTCATCTGTAGAAGGCTTTCGGTATCGGCGGACGCGCCCCATGGCACGCCAAGACATAACTGAAACAATGGGGCCCGCAAAATACCCCGTGTTTCGATCAGGTGTCGCGCAAGACGCACGTGCCCCAGATCGAATACCTCGATTTCGGGCTTCACGCCTGCTTCCTCGACCAGGGTTGCCATTTTGATCAGGTGGTCCGGCACATTCACGAATGCGTGACTACCGAAGTTCATGGTCGCGACGTCGAGGGTGCAGATTTCCGGACGCAACTCGAGCACATGCCGCACGCGCGCCTCGGGCGTCATCATCGTACTGAGTTCGCTTCCCCGGTTCGGGTCTTCTTCGCTGGGAACGAAACGAGCGCCTGGACCTGTCGTCAGATTGATCAATATCGGGCATCCGCTATCGCGGATACGAGAAACGACCTCTCCGTAGAGCGACAACTCAGTGCTTGGAACACCGGTTTTGGGATCGCGAACATGAATGTGCGCGATGCTCGCGCCGGCTCCGCATGCAGCGATCGCTTCATTTGCGATTTGCTCGGGCGTAACAGGCACTGCAGGGCTCAGTCGCGCAGTATCGTCGCTGCCCGTGAGCGCGCAACTGATGATGGTCTTGCTTGTCATGGTTTTCCTTCAAGAAAATATGAATGAAGCGCCACACTCACGCGCCTCGCATGTGACCAGCGCCACTTACGCGTCGACGCTCATGGCAATCGGCGGACGGAACTCCGCTCAACATCAGGCGGCCCGCGCAGGGCCGAACGGTGCGGTCCCCGCGGGCGCAACCCTGATCAGCTTCTTGTTGACGAATTCGTCGAAGCCTAGTTGAGAAAGCTCCCGGCCGAAACCTGAACGCTTCACGCCACCGAACGGCAGTTCCGCCGCCGTGCCGAACGGCTGATTGATGAACACCATGCCGCTGTCGATTTGCGCCGCGACCCGCTCGCCGCGCTCGGTATTCGCAGTGAACACCGACGCACCGAGACCGTACGGCGTGCCATTCGCGAGCGCTATCGCTGCGGCCTCGTCCGCGACGACGTGGAAGGCGGCGACTGGACCGAACAGCTCTTCTGCGAAGACCGGATTCTGTGGCGAAATGTTGGTCAGGACGGTCGGCTGCAGATAGAAACCAGGGCGCTCGACGCGCTTTCCCCCACACACGACGCGTGCACCGTGCACGGTCGCGCGATCGATCTGCTCAAGCAGTAGATTCAACGCGCGCTCGGACGAAAGCGGCGCGACGGCGGTCGTGGGGTCAGCTGGATCACCCGTCGCGAACGCTGCCATCCGCTCTGCAAAGCCATCGAGGAATGCGTCGCCACGCGCCTTGCCGACCACGATGATTCGCTTGGAGCCTACGCAGCATTGCCCCGCATTGAGCATGCGGCCCGCGACCGCGCTGTCGATCGCCCACTCGAGCGGCGCATCCTCGAGCACGATGAACGGATCGCTGCCACCGAGCTCGAGCACAACCTTCTTCAGATTACGGCCCGCACGCTCGGCCACGGCGGCGCCGGCGCGCTCGCTGCCCGTTAGCGTCACGCCTTGAACGCGCGGGTCGTCGATCACGCGGCCAGCCTGTTCGATCGAGATGAACAGATTCGTATAGACGCCTTCGGGCGCGCCCGCTTCGTCGAACAGCCGCGCGAAGGCAAGCGCGGATTGCGGCACGCTTTCCGCATGCTTGAGCAGTAGGACATTTCCCACCATCAGTTGCGGACCGGCTACGCGCGCAATCTGGTAATAGGGAAAATTCCATGGCTCGATGCCGAACAGCACGCCGATCGGCTCGATGTGCACAGCCGCTCCAGGCGCTTCTGCAAGTGGGCGCGGTCGCAGATATGCGTGTGCATGCTTTGCGTAGTAGTCGAGAATGTTCGCCGATGATTCCACTTCCTTGCGCGCTTCTCCGCTGCGTTTGCCCATTTCCAATGTCAGATAGCCGGCGTATTCGTCGGCCCTCTCACGCAACAGCGCCGCCGCGCGCGACACGATGCGAGCCCGGTCGCTGACCGGACGACGGCGCCAATCCGATTCAAAAGCGTTCTGCGCGGCTGCGAGCCTCGTTTCGAGCACGTCGTCGGAGATGTCGTCATAGGTGGCAAGCAATTCGCCGGTCGCAGGATTGATAGTCGTGTATGGCATGGAGGACTCCCAAAAAGGTTGGCATTGCATCATTGCGTTGACATATGCTAACACCGTTAACACTTCTCGAGACCAGCTTTTTTAGGCCAGGAAAAACCCGCATTGATATAAATGTTAACGCCGTTACTATTGTCGCATGTGTCTCAACTGGGGAAGCGAAATGGCAAAGGGATATTGGGTGGCGGCGTATCGGGCGGTCAATGACGCCAGCAAGCTCGCGGCTTACGGCGTCCTCGCAACAGAAGTGGTGAAGGCGGCGGGCGGAAAATTTCTGGTACGGGGCGGCGAAGTCGTTGCATTCCAGGCCGGTCTCAAGGAACGGACCGTCGTGGTCGAATTCCCGAGCTTTGAACAGGCTCTCGCCACGTTTCGAAGCGACGCTTATCAGGAAGCGCTGGCGGTACTGGGAGACGGCGCCGAAAGGGATGCGCGCGTCGTGGCAGGCATCGACGATTGACATGCTCGCGACGTCAAATGTTATCAATATTAACAACAGAGTCGGCCCACACCTGAATTAACGAAATGGAGCAAAAAAATGGATGAAGCAATTGTTCAGAAGGAAATCGAAGGCGATGTGACGGTCCTTACGATGAATCGTCGCCCGCACAACCTGATGGGCCCCACGCTTTATCGGGCGCTACTTGATGAATTCGACAACGCAGTGAAACGCGGCTCGCGAGCCATCCTGCTGCGCAGTGGCCTGCGGCACTTTTCTGCCGGCGCTG
This sequence comes from Paraburkholderia sp. RAU2J, assembly GCF_003634845.1. Classification (NCBI taxonomy): domain Bacteria; kingdom Pseudomonadati; phylum Pseudomonadota; class Betaproteobacteria; order Burkholderiales; family Burkholderiaceae; genus Paraburkholderia; species Paraburkholderia sp. RAU2J. The sequence goes on along the minus strand of NZ_RBXG01000003.1, from coordinate 961,984 downwards.
AAGTAGCGCTCTTTCCGGACCGCATTGCCAGGCAAGGCAAAGCGCTGATGGACCCGCTCGAGGTGCTTCGCGGCTTCGAGACTCTACCGATACCGATCGTTGTCGCGGTGAACGGCACATGTCTCGGCGGGGGCTTCGAAGTCGCGCTCGCCTGCGACTTCAGCGTAGTCGCGGAATCAGCGAAGATTGGCTCGGTCGAGGTCGCACTCGGTTTGCATCCGTTGCTCGGCGGCATCCAGCGTCAGGTGATGCGTGCCGGGCCGGCACGTGCGAAAGAACTTGCGTTGCTCGGGCGGCGGTACGACGCGGCCACGCTCGAGCGCTGGGGCTTGATCAATCTCGTTGTGCCGGACGACAAGCTCGATGAAGTAGCCCTGTCGGTTGCGCAAGAACTGGCCGCCGGTCCGACCATCGCGCACACCGCCACCAAGCAGCTCGTGCGGGTCGCGGTCAACGAGGGCATCGCCGCAGCCGACGAGGCGATGTTCGAACTGCAAAAGCCGATCTGGGCGTCGCAGGATCTGAAACGTGGACTGGAGGCCTTCGAAAAGACTGGCCCCGGCACCGCCATTTTCGAAGGGAATTGACATGGCCGGACCGCTCGAGGGACTCAAAGTCGTCGATTTTTCGCGGGTGCTTGCCGGCCCTCTCTGCGCCAGGACGCTCGCGGATCTCGGCGCGGACGTAATCAAGATCGAACCGCCGCGGCCCGACGTCACGCGTGCCGCGTTTCCGAATCACGACGGAATGTCGGGCTACTACGCACAGCAGAATAGTGGCAAGCGCAACGTCAGCATCGACTTGAACCTGCCGCGCGCACGCGAACTCGTGCTGCGGTTGTGCGACGAAGCGGACATCATCGTCGAGAATTTTCGAGCGGGTACGCTCAAGGGATTCGGTCTCGACTATGAAACTTTGTCCAGGCGCAATCCAAAACTGGTCTATGTTTCGATCACCGGCTACGGTCAGCGCGGCCCGTGGGCGTCACGCATGGCGTATGCGCCGACTGTGCAGGCCGAAGCAGGCTTTACGCACAACACATTGCGTCATTTCGACGGCACGGGCGACGGGCGCAAATGGACCGATCCGCTGTCGCACGCAGACGTCTATGCGGGCCTGCAGGCGACCATCGCCGTACTTGCGGCCGTGCGCAAACGTGAAGTAACCGGGCGTGGCCAATACATCGACGTCGCGATGGCCGCCGTGATGCTGTCGATCAACGAACGCGCTCACCTTGACATCGCGGGGGTCGACACAGGCGCCGAGCCCGGCATCCTCGGCGCCTCCGACGGCCCGCATTTCGTTGGCCCCGGCGGCGAAGAGTTCGTGGCGGCGCAAAGCATTGTTGGCAGCCTTACCTTCCCGAATTACTTGCGCGCCATGCGCCGTATGGACCTTGCGCGGGATCCGCGCTTCAGCAACGCCGAGTGCCGCCTGCGGAACTACAAAACACTGCACGCAGTGATCCAGACATGGATCCTCTCCTTCCGCGATCTCAAGACGCTCGATGCGCAACTCGACGAGGCGAAGATTGCGATTGGCCAGATCCGTACGTTGAAGCAACTTGCCGAAACCGATTGGGCGAAGCAATGGGGTGCGGTGCACGAGGTCCCGGATCGCCGTGGCGGCTCGTATCTGATCCACGGGTATCCATGGCGCTTTTCCGATGACGAGCTTGCAATGCGCAACGCGCCCGCATTCAGGGGGGAACACAACGAGCAGGTATTCCGTGAAGCGGGCATGGCGGATACCGAAATCCGCCATGCCATCGACACGGGGATTCTGGTTGGTGGACCACAACCGGCTCCAAAGGCGATCGGCGCTTCCGTTCTTGCGCAAGCGAGTGTTCTTCAGGAAGTCCCAGACGGTCTTTGATCACCGGGGGGCGCCTCGCATTAACGATGTCACCACAACTCGTCGGAGGACGGAATGGAAGTCGTGGATCAAGCACGGGTAGAGGGCCCACAAGGCTCAACGTTAGATGACAGCACGCTGCTTCGGAAGGCCTACACGTCGGCGCAGTGGAGGATACTGCCGGTATTGTTCGGCTTATGGATGCTCGCGTGGGTCGGTCGGTCGAACGTTGCTTTTGCGAAATTGCAAATGGTTGTGGATTTGCGGTTCAGCGAAACGGTCTATGGATTGGGCGCAGGCCTGTTCTTTGTCGGCTATGTGTTGTTCGGCATCCCTACCACGATGCTGCAAAAAAAGTTCGGTGCCCGCGTCGTGCTTGCGGGAATCGCTGGCGCGTGGGGGCTGACGAGTGTCACGATGACGTTCGTCAATAGCGCGCCGACCTTCTACGCGCTGAGGTTCCTGCTTGGTGTGTTCGAAGCCGGCTTCTACCCTGGCGTTGTGTTGTACTTCAATGCGTGGTTCCCCACGAAAAGGCGCACGCGCAACTTCAGCATTTTTCACTCAGGGTCGCTCTTCTCGACGGTCGCGATTGGCTTAACGGGAGGATTCGTGCTCGAACACATGAACGGACTGAACGGAGTTGAGGGCTGGCGGTGGATGTTCTTCGCTCAGGCCATCCCTACGGTCGTGTTGGCGTGCGTTGCGTTCATGGTACTGCCTGCTCTGCCTCGCGACGCCAGGTGGCTTTCCGCGCGGCAACGCAAGCTCGTCGAGGATGATCTCCGGCAGAACGCCGAAACGATGGAAAATGCCGACGAAGACGGACGACGTCTGTTACTCAATCCCACCGTCTGGATCTTGAGCGCCGCCTACTTTTGCCTTCTGGCCGCCACCGCAGCTCTGTTCTTCTTCTCCCCGACGCTACTTCGTGAGGCAGGGTTCGGCGGATACAACGAGATTGGCCGTGCAGTCGCTGGTGCCTGTGTCCTCGGAGCCTTGGGCAATGTTCTCATCTGTAGCATCGGGGGCAGCGCGCAGCGTCGGCGAGTCTTTTGTGCACTGGCATCGGTCTTTACCGCGGTGAGCCTTTCGGCGCTGGTTTTCGTATTGCACCGCAGTGCTGCAGCGACGTTTTTGCTCCTTGTTCTTGGCTTCGCGGGAACCGGAGCTGGAATAACGCTTTTCTGGCAAATGTCCGTCGGCCTGCTCAGCAGCAAGTCTATAGTGCTCGGCGTCCCGTTGATCAGTTCCATCGCCAACGTCGCCGGGTTCGTCACACCTTTGTTGATCGGGTACGTCCGCGACGCAACGGGGACCTACGCGAGCGGGTTTATTACGATTGCCTGTATCCAGGCACTTGGCGTTGTGGTTCTTCTTTTTGGCGTGCAACGCGTTATCAGGAGGCGATCGCCCGTTGACGATGTATCGGCTCGATTGCCAACATGATCGGCCGAGGCCAACGTGGACGCACCAGGTGCCCCGTCACGCGGCTAGAATGCGTGCACGGTCACGCGCCGGTTAGCGAGTGATCTGCGATATTGCAAGCCGGTTTGCGCAGAATTTATAATCGATTTCCTTTTTTCTCCACGAACGAAGGCCACGTGAGTCCTAAATCATCTATCGCGAAGAATGCGGATTACCACCATGGCAATCTGCGTAACGCGCTTATCGAAGCGGGGCGCAGCGCGCTCATGGATTTATCGGCTCAAGACCTGAGCCTGCGCTACCTCGCGCGCATGGTGGGCGTATCGGAAGCGGCACCCTCGCGACATTTTTCAGGTATCGACGAACTGCTGGCCACGATCGCGGCAAGTGGCTATCGTGATCTCGCCGCGCTGCGGGTTGCAATCCGCGACAGCGAGGATACCGCGCTTGCCAAAGCGTATCGGATGATGCGCGTATATGTGGAGTTCGCGCAGCGCCACAAAGGTCTGTTCGGCCTGATGATCGGGCCTCGCATCGTGGCGCATCAAGCCTATCCAGAACTGATCGAGGAAAGTAACAGATCTTTTGGGTTGTTTTCGGAGACAATCGAGACGCTGGCCATTGAGGCCGGCTGGGCACAGGCCGATCTCAAGCTGGTGACCCATGCGGCGTGGAGCATGGAACATGGTCTCGCCACGCTGATCCTCGCGAACCGTGCGCCGCGGGCGGACACCAAAGTCGCTATACCGAAGTTGATCGATTTTGTGCTGATGTCGTTACTCGGTGCCATTATGGCCGGTCCGGACCACCTCCAGCGCGTGGTCCAGCAATGTACGCCGTCTGGGAAGCCGAGGGGCACGCGCACAATTCGTAAGCACGCCAAGACGTAGTATCGTTGCTGGATATTACAAATCGCCCGGGGCAAGAGTTCGCTTCCAGCCCTGCGCGGCGCTTTATGCAGTCGCCACTTCATCTGAGCCTCATCTGATCGATGATGCGGCTTTGTCACCGACGTCTCCGCTGGCAAGAAGACTCTCCCTACCCGATTTACCGCGACCAACGACTGAGCCTCCAGAGCGTTTGTCCCGGCGCTGCACGGCCGCGGCTCCGCGTCGTATGCGTCCGCGGCGTCTACTGGAATCGGCCCCCCCTGCTTGCTGGGACGATAGGAGCGACGCAGACGAGGTCGGCTTGTTCAATTAAATGTCCCAGCAACACCTGCTCCGGGTGGTAACCCGGCAACCCGGCATATGATCGGCAAAACCGTGCTCGAAGCGCTGGGTCCGCGCGGCACGCTGGTCAACGTCGCGCGCGGTTCGGCGGTCGACGAAACCGCGCTCGTGGCCGCGCTGCGGGACGCGCGCCTCGGCGCAGCGGCACTCGACGTATATGCACGGAGCCGCCCGATGCCGCATCGCCGCTCCTGTCGTTCGACAACGTCGTGCTCACACCGTACATCGCGAGCGCGAGCGCGACGCATGAAACACACTTGAAGATGGCGGAACTGACGCGCGACAATGTACTGCGCTTTTCTCCGCCGGTCATGCGCTGACGCCCGTCGCGTTGCCGTCCCAACCCGTTGCCGCCGAGTGGCAACCTTACTCCGTGAATGACGCCCACCATGACGCACAACAGCCAGTCCGATCCGTCCGCCGATCAACCCGATACGCCCGCAGCCGCGCGTTCGTCCAGCGGCCTGCGCCAGGGCCTCACGAACTACGGTGACGAGGGCTTCGCGCTATTCCTTCGCAAAGCTTTCATCAAAGGCGCCGGCTACACGGACGACGTCCTCTCACGCCCGATCGTCGCAATCGCCAATACAGGGAGCGCGTACAACCCGTGTCACGGCAACGCGCCTCAACTGATCGAGGCGATCAAGCGCGGCGTCATGCTTGCCGGCGGTCTGCCCGTCGAATTTCCGACCATCTCGATCGCGGAAAGCTTCTCGCATCCGACCAGCATGTATCTGCGCAATCTGATGTCGATGGACACCGAAGAGATGATCCGCGCGCAGCCGATGGACGCGGTCGTGCTGATCGGCGGCTGCGACAAGACGGTGCCCGCGCAGCTGATGGGTGCCGCCGCCGCGAATGTGCCGGCGATCCAGCTCGTCACCGGCCCGATGCTCACCGGCTCGCATCGCGGCGAGCGGGTCGGCGCCTGCACCGATTGCCGCCGCTTCTGGGCTAACTTTCGCGGCGACCAGATCGATGCGGCCGAGATCGACGCGGTGAACAACCAGCTGGTCGCGACGGTCGGCACCTGCTCGGTGATGGGCACGGCGAGCACCATGGCCTGCATCGCCGAAGCAATGGGGATCATGCTGCCGGGCGGCGCGACGCCGCCGGCGGTGAGCGCCGACCGCATGCGGATCGCCGAAAAAACCGGTCAGCAGGCCGTCGCGATGATCGGCGCGCAGCTTACGCCGCAAAAAATCCTGACGCCGCAAGCCGTCGAAAACGCATTGCGCGTGCTGCTGGCTACCGGCGGTTCGACCAACGGCATCATCCATTTGACGGCCATCGCCGGCAGGCTCGGCATTCGTCTCGATCTGCAACGGCTCGACCATATTGCACGGGAGACGCCCGTACTCGTCGATCTGAAGCCCTCTGGACAGCACTACATGGAGGACCTGCATCGCGCGGGCGGCCTGACGACGGTGATGCGGCGCATGCGCCATCTGCTGCATCTCGATGCGCTCACCGTGACCGGACGCACCTTGGGCGAGGAACTGGACGCCGCGCCCGCGGACTTCCCGCAGGACATCGTGCGTTCGATGCAGAACCCGATCTACCCCGAAGGCGGCATTGCGGTACTGAACGGCAATCTGGCGCCGCGTGGCGCGATCATCAAGCAGTCCGCGGCCAATCCGGCGCTGATGGAACATAGCGGGCGGGCGGTCGTCTTCGAAGATGCCGAGGATCTCGCGCGCCGCATCGACGATCCCGACCTCGACGTGCATGCCGACGACGTGCTCGTGCTCAAGCGGATCGGGCCGGTCGGCGCACCCGGCATGCCGGAGGCCGGGTACATTCCGATTCCGAAGAAGCTGGCGCGGCAGGGTGTGAAGGACATGGTGCGAATCTCGGATGGCCGCATGAGCGGCACCGCCGCGGGGACGATCGTGCTGCATGTCACGCCCGAGGCAGCCGTCGGCGGCCCGCTCGCGATCGTGCGTAACGGTGACCGCATCCGTCTGAGCGTGGCGCAACGCGTCGTCGCGCTCGAACTGGACGACGCGCAGATCGCCGAACGTCTCGCCGCGTTGCCGCCCGTCGCGACCGGGACGAACGAACGGGGCTATCGCAAGCTGTTTTTGCACTCGGTCACTCAGGCGGATGAAGGTTGCGATTTCGATTTTTTGCAAGCGCCGCACATGACGGTTAGTGTGCCGCGATAGTGCGCGGTGCCTTGGCGCACCGGCTTGTCACGCCGAGCCTCGATTTTCGCTGCTGCGTTGCTTGAAGGCATCCTTCGCGGCTTGGGACCGGGAAACCGTCGAGCCCGGGGTGCGCCCCGCCCGCCGCCGCCCCCCGCAGTAGCGCCTGTGAATTGTCAGGAACACAACATAGACTGAACACCCAGTAGTTAGTCCAATGGAGAACAGATCATGGCTTGCGAGTTTCGTCACTGCACCTGTCCCGATTCCTCACATTCCATTCAAAGAGGCCGACGTACAGCGCTGAAAACTGGCCTCGGCATCGCACTTGCCGGAGCGGTTGGCACCGCCGCGCTCTCGGTGTCGTCTGTCTCGCTGGCCGCGGCACTCACGCAAAAAGAGCGTGACAGTCTGACGCCCGATCAGATCATCGAAAGCATTAAGAAAGGCAACGAACGTTTTCGCGCGGGAACCGCGCATCAGCACGACTATCTCGCGCAGAAACGGGCAAGCGCCGGTGGCCAGTTTCCCGCCGCTGTCATTCTCAGTTGTATCGACTCCCGCACCCCCGCAGAACTCATCCTCGATTCCGGCATCGGCGATACCTTCAATGCACGTATCGCGGGCAATATTGCCAATGAGGATCTGGCCGGAAGCCTCGAATTCGCGTGCGCCGCAGCCGGAGCCAAGCTCGTGCTGGTCATGGGTCATACGGATTGCGGCGCGATCAAGGGCGCTATCGACAACGTCCAGCTCGGCAATCTGACCGGCTTGCTGGCGAAGATAAAGCCTGCCATTGATGCCACACAATATGAAGGGAAGCGCACGGGCAGTAACATTGAATTCGTCGACAAGGTTGCAAGAGCGAATGTCCAGAACACGATCAACGACCTACGCAAACGCAGCGAAATCCTGGCGTCAATGGAAAGGGATGGAAAGATAAAGATGGTAGGTGCGATGTATCACCTGAACAACGGGAAAGTCGAGTTCATGATCTGACATTGCGGCCATGCGGCTTGACATCCACGAGCCCACTTCAGTCCCTGCAGGCGATCTATCGCAACACCCAAGTCCCGGCGCGAGGCCGGGTGCAGATTGACATCACAAGAAATCAGGAACGGCACGGCGGCGATATTCCTTCTCGAAAGCCTGCCTAGAGATACCACTTCGGCGCCGCAACAAAAAATGGCGCTGCAGACGTTCAGCCTGCAGCGCCATTCTGTGGTGCTACGACGCGACCGACACGCCGTAGCCCGACAGCACGCTTACATCTCGACGGTGTCGGCCACTTCCTTGAAGTCTTCGATCTGGTCGAAGTTCATGTACTGGTAGATCTTGTCGCTGTTGGCGTTGAGCACGCCCATGTCGGCCATGTACTCCTCGCGGGTCGGAATCTTGCCCAGACGCGAGCAGATCGCCGCCAGTTCCGCCGAGCCGAGGTACACGTTCGTGTTCTTGCCCAGGCGGTTCGGGAAGTTACGGGTCGAGGTCGACATGACCGTCGCGCCTTCACGCACCTGTGCCTGGTTGCCCATGCACAGCGAGCAGCCCGGCATTTCGGTACGGGCACCGGCTGTGCCGAACACGCCGTAGTGGCCTTCCTCGGTCAGCTGCTTCTGGTCCATCTTGGTCGGCGGGGCCACCCACAGCTTGACCGGGATGTCGCGCTTACCTTCGAGCAGCTTCGACGCGGCACGGAAGTGTCCGATGTTGGTCATGCACGAGCCAATGAACACTTCGTCGATCTTGGCACCGGCCACGTCCGAGAGCGTCTTCACGTCGTCCGGATCATTCGGGCAGGCCACGATCGGCTCGTGGATGTCGGCCAGGTCGATCTCGATGACCGCGGCGTACTCGGCGTCGGCATCCGGCGACAGCAGTTGCGGGTCGGCCAGCCACTGCTCCATCGCCTTGATGCGGCGCTCCAGGCTGCGCGGGTCCTGGTAGCCTTCGGCGATCATCCACTTCAGCAGCGTGACGTTGCTGTTGAGATACTCGATGATCGGCTCCTTGTTCAGGTGCACCGTACAACCGGCGGCCGAGCGTTCTGCGGAAGCATCCGACAATTCGAACGCTTGCTCGACCTTCAGCTCGGGCAGGCCTTCGATTTCGAGAATACGGCCCGAGAAGATGTTCTTCTTGCCTTGTTTGGCAACCGTCAGCATGCCTTGCTTGATGGCGTACAAGGGAATTGCATTGACCAGGTCGCGCAGGGTCACGCCCGGCTGCATTTTGCCCTTGAAGCGGACCAGCACCGATTCCGGCATGTCCAGCGGCATCGTGCCGGTGGCGGCCGCAAAGGCGACGAGGCCTGAGCCGGCCGGGAAACTGATGCCGATCGGGAAGCGAGTGTGCGAATCGCCGCCGGTGCCCACGGTGTCGGGCAGCAGCATGCGGTTCAGCCACGAGTGGATCACGCCGTCACCCGGGCGCAGCGCAATGCCGCCACGGGTGCTGATGAAGTTCGGCAAGGTCTGGTGGGTCTTGACGTCCACCGGCTTCGGATAGGCAGCGGTGTGGCAGAACGACTGCATGACGAGGTCGGCCGAAAAACCCAGGCACGCCAGGTCCTTGAGTTCGTCGCGGGTCATCGGGCCCGTCGTGTCCTGCGAGCCGACCGAGGTCATCTTCGGTTCGCAGTATGTGCCGGGGCGCACGCCCTCGCCTTCCGGCAGGCCGCAGGCGCGGCCGACCATCTTCTGGGCCAGCGAGAAGCCCTTGCCGCTGTTGGCCGGCTGCTGCGGCAGGCGGAACAGGGTCGACGGAGCCAGGCCCAGCGCTTCACGTGCCTTGGCGGTCAAACCACGGCCGATGATCAGGGGAATGCGGCCGCCGGCGCGCACTTCATCGAACAGCACGTCGGACTTGACCTGAAACTCGGCGATCACTTCGCCGTTCTTCAGGGCTTTGCCTTCGTACGGGCGCAGTTCGACCACGTCGCCCATATCCATCTTCGACACGTCGAGTTCGATCGGCAAGGCGCCGGCGTCTTCCATCGTGTTGTAGAAAATCGGGGCGATCTTGCTGCCCAGGCACACGCCGCCGAAGCGCTTGTTGGGGATGAAGGGGATGTCTTCACCCGTGAACCACAGCACCGAGTTGGTGGCCGACTTGCGCGAGGAGCCGGTGCCGACCACGTCGCCCACATACGCGACCAGGTGGCCCTTTTCCTTCAGCGACTCGATGAACTTGACCGGGCCACGCTTGCCGTCCTCTTCCGGAGTGATACCGGGACGGGCGTTCTTCAGCATCGCCAGCGCGTGCAGCGGGATGTCCGGACGGGTGGTCGCATCCGGGGCCGGCGACAGGTCGTCGGTGTTGGTTTCACCCGTCACCTTGAAAACGGTGATGGTCAGGCTCTGCGGCACTTCCGGACGGCTGGTGAACCATTCGGCGTCGGCCCAGCTTTGCAGCACGGCCTGGGCGTTGCCGTTGCCCTTCTCCGCCAGTTCCTTGACGTCGTGGAACTGGTCGAACATCAGGAGGGTCTTCTTCAGCGCCTCGGCGGCCACGGTGGCCACATCAGCGTCGGACAGCAGCTCGATCAGCGGCTGGATGTTGTAGCCGCCCAGCATCGTGCCGAGCAATTCGGTGGCGCGAGCGCGCGAGATCAGCGCGCAGGCGGTCTGGCCTTTGGCCACGGCGGCGAGGAAGCCGGCCTTCACGCGAGCGGCTTCGTCCACGCCGGCGGGCACGCGGTTAGTGATCAGGTCGAGCAGGGTCTGCTCTTCGCCGGCCGGCGGATTCGTCAGGAGTTCAACCAGCTCGGCGGTCTGCTGAGCCGTCAGCGGCAGGGGAGGAATGCCAAGCGCGGCGCGGGCGGCCACGTGAGTACGAAAATTTTCAAGCATGGGGACCTGCTGGTATTTGCGTTTCAGGGAAAGGCTTTTACGGCACGCCAAAGGCCGTGCCGGACGCTGCTCTAGCGCGATTCTAATTGCAACACCCCTGTATGGTCAAATGTCTTATGTCTTATATAAGAGTTGATAGTCAAATCAATCACGATCCCAATAGACGTCTCGCGAGGTTGCAAGTTCGGAAACAATGTATTGACGAGAGCTATTTGTGATCAATTTATAAGAAGATGCCGGACTTCAACGCCACCGGCACTCGGGCTCAAGACATCGCCTGGTCGTTGTTTCGCTAACCCCGCGTCTGCTGTTCCCGGCGCTCAAGATTGGAAGCTCCATCATGGCTAAAGGGTTCATGCCTGTTCTCACCGTCGTGTCAGTCATCGCCCTGCCCACGGGCGCGTCCGCTCAGGGCAACGGTCCTTTCACGCGTGAGCTAGTGCACGAAGAAGTCATCCGACTGCAGCAAGCGAGCTACGACGGGACCAACGCTGACGCGCCCTATGCGGCGAATATCCACGCCGCCCTGGCGAGCGCGGCGGCTCAACAGCAGGCGTTCAGTGGCTACGGTGGCGTGAAATTGGGCTCCGCAGTTCCGGTGGCAACGACTCCCGCTCAGTTGGCCTCGTATCGATCCATCTACAGCGAAGGTTGATTGGGCATCAAGGTGGGCAAGTCGCAGACTTGTGCCGGATTGACTATTGCGACGCCGGCGTACCACCTCCGCACGCGAGGCTCGGCGGAAGGCGTAGGTTCCTCAGGATCATCCGAAGGTTGTGATCGACACCTTGTCTGCAAACTCGTACGGCACGTGGGCGCTGCCCGTCGTCAGGCGGTGCATGCACGGCGCACGGCTTGTTTTCATTCTTCGGCTTGTGCAACAGAGCCTTCCATCAGGCGCCGATGGCGACGGTGCCGCTTTTCATCGAATAGGAGAAAGTTTGTGAGGTTGAGGATAGTTGTGCTCGCCCTGATCGCGACGATAGCCGTATGCCTGAGTAGCACCGCGCAAGCGCATGTGAGGGTCGGGGTTTTATTGGGTATGCCGCCCCCTATCTACGTCGCGCCGCCCCCCATCGTCTACGCTGCACCTGCCCCCGTCGTCGTCCAGTCGGTCCAGCCAGCCCCGACCACCGTCTATGTCGAGAAAACGCAAACGAGTCCGCCGGCAGGTACCTGGTGGTATTGCCCGGTGACAAAAAAATATTACCCATACGTGAAGGGATGTTCGAGCGGCTGGGTGGAAGTGCCCGTGAGGCCAACCGGGCCGAAATGATTATGAGCCAAATGAATTCCATCTCCCCGCCATCGCGCGCGAAGCGGGGCGCGTCTGCGGTAGTCGCCGCCGCGGTCAGCCTGGCCGGCATCATCGCCCTCGCCGGCTGTGCTGGCGTGCCGACGGGCCCCACAGTGATGGCCCTGCCCGGCACCGGCAAGTCCTTCGATCAATTCCGCGCCGATGACGCAACGTGCCAGCAATTTGCTTCCCAGCAGACCGGCGGTGTGAGTACCCAACAGGCCGCAGCGACCGGCGCCCTCGGCGGTACGGCCGTCGGCACCGCGCTCGGCGCGGCGGCCGGTGCGGCGTTCAACGGCCGCCGTGGTGCAGCGGTCGGCGCAGGCGCAGGTCTGCTCGGCGGCAGCATGATCGGCGGCGGCATGGCGCAAAGCTCCGCCACCAGCCTTCAACATCGCTACGACCAGGCGTACGTTCAGTGCATGTACGCAAATGGCGAGCGCGTGCCTCTGCCGCGCAGCGCCGCCGATGTGTATCGGACGCAAGACGAAGCGACGCGATTGCAACCGGCCTACAATACGCCGCCTCTGCCAGCCTACGATACGCCGCCTCCGCCAGGTTACTGACCTTAGCACCTTGGCACGCCGACCACGCTCGCGTTGTCGACAGGAGCGGGCACCTCGGCGACTGGCCATGTCGCTTGCAATACCTCGCAGAAAACTGCCCGCGGCCTATGTGTGATTCCCCGAACAACGGACGGAGTTTCCTGAAGGCGACGCAGCCCGGCATCCGAGCAACCCGCGATGGTATTACGCAACGGGCATCGCCAACTTGCGGCGGAAGTTAACGGCAGGCTCATGAGGCGGACCTCTGTAATGCGGTATCCAACCCGCGGATATCAGTGTGATCCACCGTCGAGACTTACTGCTGCGCCGCCCTCAGGAAATTCATGCGTCGATGCAACAACCTGAAAACCAATGTCGTGATTGACATGCAAAGTCATATCAATACCAGCGAACCGCGCAGCTGATGACGACAGCGGAGAAGCGGTGGTCGTGACAAAGCGATTTTGTCTTCGTCATCGACTCGTTCTATCGTCGCCTCCGCACCAACTTGATAGAGCCTTCGTCAGTTGAGAGAGTGGCATACCTGGTTTCAAAGAGGTGTGTCTGCAGGGCGCCCGGCTGCGCGATAAGCACCCTTCTGCGAGTTCGTTGATATGGTGCTTACGGATAGCGGCCCAAGAGGCGAATAGACTGACACCTTCACGAGGGCGACAGCCAGATCATGTTTTTGTGTCAGGCGACGCCGCCTCTTTGTCCGCCTGGAACTCCCTAGCTGTGACGACCTGCAATCCAAACAGGCCGAATCTGCAATGAGCGCCGTTTGCGCTCAGCCCGACGCGCAAAACCGGGATTATCTGCAACTGACCAAGCGCCCCGTGATTGGCAGATATTCCGATCACTCATCTAAGCTGGGTCCGTCTTGCTGAGAAAAGTGATCACAGCATTCGCTAGTTCGTCGGGTGCTTCTTCTTGCACGAAATGCCCGACTTCCGCCAGGCGAACCGTGTGGGCATTTGAGAACGCGCGTTCCCAGCGCCTCAGTTCCTTATCTCGAAATGCGACGTCCTTCATGCCCCAGACGAACAGAGCTGGCTTCGTGCTCAGGACGGGGATGCCTGTCCATAGCTCGCCCAGCCATGGCGTCGAGGCGACGATGTGTTTCGGAAACACAAGGCAGCCGGTACGGTCTTCCGGCGACGCCAGCGGTCGCAGATAATGCGCGTGCAGCGCGGGTGTCAATTTGCGCTTATCGGCAAATTCTTGACGCATGAACGTGCGGGCAAAGAAGTTGTAGCGCCGGATCAGGAGACGTCCGATCGGGCCGCCCATGAACGCACTGAAGGCGAAAAAGTGAGGGTCGCGGTTTACCGGCCACGCCCAGGTGTTCATCAGAATAATGCGGGACACCCGTTCGGGATGGGCGATTGCATAGGCGAGCCCAATCGGGCCGCCCCAGTCCTGCCCGATGAGCGTGATGTCGTTCAGCCCGAGGCCGTCAATGAATGCGCCAAGGTGATCGGCGTGATCCTCTGGCCGGTAGCTCCAGCCAGCGGGCTTGTCCGACAGCCCGAAGCCGATGTGGTCAGGAGCGACGCAGCGGTAGTTGTCGCGCAGCCGTTTGAGGAGACGGCGATAGAGAAACGACCATGTCGGATTGCCATGCAGCATCAGAACCGGGCGCCCGGCGCCCTCGTCAATGTAGTGCATCCGGCCCGCCGGCAGGTCGAAGTACCGCGATTCGAACGGATATTCCCGCACATCGATCCAGGTCATGATGTCGCGCCGCCCTGTTGCGCCAGCACGTAGCGGATGGATTCTTCGAAAACGGGTTGGTAGACCCGATAGTTCTCCAGCTTGCTGACGTTGAGCTGGACGCACTCTCGCATCTTCGGCCGCCTCATGGTTTGAAATGACCCGGCCTTCCTGTCCGCGTTCAGCAGCTTCTCGGCCGACGCCTTCTGTAGCTTGACTACAACGAACATCTTGCCCGCACGGACGTGAGAGACACGCGATAGGAGCGCATCGAGTTTCGTTTTGTGGGCAGGATTGAATGTGGGCATGGGCTTCTCCTTCGGGAGCGAAACGTCATGCGGTCATTGCTAGCTGATCATCGGGGTATCAGGGCGGCGGACTTGGTGCCAAGGCCAGAGAGAAAGTGCCTTTCCAATAAACGATAGTTCGATGGACGCTGTTCGCATGAAAGGCCGGCATCACGAGAATCCACGCAAAAAGCATCCAATAGCAGCTTCCACCTTTCAATGTCCGACTATACTTAATTTCCCGTCGGCAAACTGGAAATCGTATCTTAACCGGATACGCTCGCGTCTCAAGGGACGACCAGGGTCTGGACCTGCAACGCGACGCGTTGGCCAGGGCCGGGTGTGAACGCGTCTTCGAAGACACCGAGCGGGGCGAAAGCCGAACGCACGGGATTGACCGGGCTGCTCGCCGCATTGCGACCCGGTGACGCGGTAGTGCTATGGCGGCCGGACCGGCTCGGGCGTTCGCTGAAGGATCTGATCATCTGGTCGAGCGGCTCGACGCCGCCTGCGTTGGCCTGCGCAGCTTGCAGCAGAGCATCGATACTGCGCCGATCGATTGCCGCCACCTGTTCACCTGTTCGGTGGGCTGACTTCGAGCGCAATCTTATCCGCGCGCGTACCCGCGCCGGTCTGTCGGCCGCCCGCACACGCGGAAATAAGGGCGGACGCAAGAAGCGGCTGGCTGGGCATAAAACCCACCTCTTTTTTAAAGTATTGTTATCGCCGAAGTGAGACTCGAGCCGAGATGTCACCATGAGGCTTCTGGTCAACCGCTGTGCCCGCAAGCGTCTGCGAACTGGATGACGATCTTGCAAACTGCAAGTGCATGCCTCTTCTCTCAGATCCACTGCAACGCGATATCGCCCAATACACCGAGAAGCAGCCCGGCCAGGCGCCCACACCATGCCGCGTAATGCGTGCCCTCATGATCAAGCAAGCCTGCGTGGCGTGCCGCGAAACGACCACATAGCGATGGCACGAACAGTGCGGCCAATGCCGCCACGCCTGTCGCTACCATCAGCTCAAAAACCGGCGACAGCGGTGCCAGTTGCTGCGTGCCGGGCAGGATGTAGCAGACTGCATCCATCGCACAGCAGGCGATCACCCAACTGCCGAGGACGTTGCCTATGAATCGGTCTCTATGTGCTGCCACCCTCATAGCCCTTTCTTTTTCAGTTGCGTTCCCAGCGCGAGGTGCTTGCGGCTGGGCCGACAGGATGCCTATGTCCAGCGTCACGCGTCCGGACAATTGCGACATCCGATGGCACCGGGCACTCGTGGGCATCTGAGTTTTACCCGCCGAATATCCGATTTTCTAGCTACGGTCGTCGCACGACCTAACGAGCTTGAGGAGGCGTTTCGGCGCCGTCCTCAAAGAACTGCGACGCGTGGTCGATAAACGCCCTCACCTTCGGGGGTAACAGCGTGCGTCCCATGTAAGCCAGGCGGACCTCCGCCGCCGTATCTGCGATCTCGAACTGCTCAAGCAGGCGAATCAGCCGTCCGGCCTTGATATCGTGCTCTACCAGCGTAATCGGAAGCAGAGCAACACCAAATCCCTGGAGCACGATGTCACGATTAAAGATCGGGTTGTTCGACGTAATTTCGTAGTGGATTGGGACCGCGACGCTTTCATGCTCCGTGCGAAAGGTGACGAATGGCTTGTGCATCGAAGGCGGAACAGTGACGAATACATGCTCTGCCAGGTCAGCCGGATGCCGAGGTCGAGGGCGCCTGCCCAGATAAGTCTCCGTGGTGACGATCACCAACGGCAGCCTGTGGAGAAGTCGCGTCACGGCCAAATCCGTCGCCAGCATGAAAGGCATAACGATACCGACGTCGTAACCATCCGCTGTCAGGTCGACTGGCCGCTCGGTTAACGTGGCGTCCACGCTAATGCTCGGATATTTGAGTTTGTACGACGCAATGAGTGGCGCGAGCCATGTCAGCGCGGCTGTCGTGTGTGCGACCAGCCTGAGGACGCCCGCAGGCAGTCGACCTTGACTTGCCGCATCGGCTTCCAGACAGTCGAGATCGTCCAGGATCCGCGTGCAGCCGTTGTAAAAGCGCTCTGCCGCTTCCGTCAGCGAAAATTGTCGGGTGGAGCGGTGAAAAAGCCGAGTTCCGAGCCGCTCCTCCAACGATGCGATCGCCCGCGAAACGACCGATGGCGATAAGTCCATTATTTCGCCAGCACGCCGGAAATTCTTGACCTCTACAATGGCGCGAAATAGGCGCAAGCTTTCGATATATTCCATGGTTTTAGCGTCTCGCCCGCGGCCAGAACATTGCGACCGGACAAGATAAAGGTAGATGTTTCGTTATACTAAAGACCGATCTGAAAACAGGTGCTCAGACTATACTTGTCGATCGAAGCGCGGCTTATAGATGCGGCACATAGTTTTCGATGTCTCTCGCGCAGGCACCAATGGTTGAGCGTTAATAAACGGCGAGCAAGCCCACGGGCGCGTGGCGCAGACGCTCGGCAGCGTTGACACGGGTTCCCGCCACGATCCTGCCGGCCGCCGCGGCCACGAGTGGAGATCGGTAGCGAGACGCGCAAAATCTTCCGCGGCGGGGGAAGGACGGAACGCATCTGCGGTAGCGCACGGCAGCTCGGCGGCTCGCCCAATGCGGGGATCGGCTCTGATACAGCCTCCATCAAGAACCGAGGCGGCGAGATAATCGCGAGCAATTCTGCTGAGGCTCTCCAGAACCGCGCGAGCGTCCGCTTGATTCTCGACCCGATTCATAACGATGCGGAACTGCGAGATTCCCTGCTTGAGATGCAGGCGCTTCATGCGAACGTACGTGTTTGCCGCTGCATCCGCCGTCATCGTCGTGACGAGCGCCACATCGTGAGCTTGCGAGGCAAGCGGTGAAAGTGCGCCATCGTCGCTAAGCGCAGCGTCGATCAGTACGACATCAGGGGCGGTGGCGGGCACCGCGTCGTATTCGATTGCACCGTAGCGTTGTTCATTCGTATGGCCGGGGCCCGTGATGTCGAGCGGCAATCGACTATTTTCTACCGGCAGCACACGCGGCAGCCTGCCATTCGGCATGGAAGCGGACTCGCCCGCTGCCCGGATCGCGCCGAGCACCGCGCTCGCCGATCCGTCGCCAGGACACTCGTCCACCACGAGCACGTCCATCCCTTGCTTGCCCAGCGCTATCGCGAGATGGACGACGGCAGCCGTGCAGCCCGATCTTTCAGAGCCGCCTGTGACAGCGACCACACGCGCGGTACTTTTGGCGAACATCTCGCGCAACCCGAGCGCTTGTCCGGAGACTGTATCCTTCACTGATTTCCCACGTATCGAGACCTGCGCGCCCATCACGCGTAGCGTTGACTACCCGCGCGCCGTCAGTCATAACGACGCGCCCATCGCTCGCTTCATCCACGTGTGAATTGTACGCCTTTGTGTCAATGTTGACAATGCAATCAGACATGTTTTGCATGTCAAATATGAGCGCCAGATGAAAGAAGCGCGATCGGCGGTCGGCCCCCGAGCTCATCCGGTTCTTTCTTGCACGTCGGGAATTGAAATGCTGAGCGCTGCCTGAAAATGGCGGTAGCGGTACGTCTAGCCGGCTGCAGCAAGGCTTGACGCCGTGCCTTTGGGGTCGCCTCGATCAACAGGCGAAGGTGCCTGGGGGTGCGGCCAATGTCCTGTTGTGGTGAGGGGGGCGAGTGGCACCTGTCGATGCCTCCGACTGATGCCCGCGGCAATTTATCGAGCGGTCGCTTCGCCTTAGCGACAGCTCGGCGCCGCCATGCCGCGTTCACTCAAGAGGGGTTGCGGCGGGAAATGGGCTGTGCCAGTCCATCCAGTCATATGAGTCGCTATGGTGCGCCCATGCCCAGTTCCTTGCTGTAAGGGTACTGGTTGCCTCAACGAGGTGGTTCGACACCGAACCCGGTTCATTCCGGTCATTTGTGTTGCTCCCGACCGTGGCATTTAGGGAATTCGTGTGGTCGCAATACATGGCCATCTCCTTTAACAGTTCCAAATACATGCGTATCCGCGCCAACCGCTAGAGACCGGCGTGTTCTCTAGGGACAGTTGCAATGGTGAACGAACTCATATAGCCCTTACCGAGCGGTTGCCGCTTCACCTTTATCGTGTCAGGCCTTCGTAGCGGAACTGGCCCTCGTACGCGGTGGTTCTCTGACTTTCGCAGTTCAGCCGGGTACGTCCGGGCGATGAATGTCGGAGACTCTTTCTTCCGGCTGTCGCAACAACGCGGACGAAAAAAATCCGGCAAGCACTGTCTGAAGCACCTTGTCGCTCACCGTTTGCGGACTGCACATCCTGAAGAACTTCGCGCCATCGCACAGGCACATCAGGCCAACCGCGAGAGTCTCGGCCTGCAGGGGCGACGGCCTGCCGTTGCGCTCCGAAAGCATGCGGATGTACGCGCCGATCTGTTCCAGCTTTTGCTGCTGGAAGGCGTCAATGCGCTCCCGAAACCGGGTGTCCCGGCACGCGAGCAACTGGGCCTCGACCCAAAGTGGAAAGCAATCGTGTTCAACAAAAGATTGGCTGTAGTACGCAATGGCGCGCTCCTTCATTTCATCGGCAGTTCCGCCCTTCTCCATGATCGCCAGGAGATTCGCCCGAGCCCTCTCGTCGTCGCGGCGCAACAACCTGATCAGCAGGTCCGGCTTGCCGCCGAAGTTTGAGTAGAACGCGCCGCGCGTATAGCCAGCAGCCTCAGCGATGTCCTCCACGCTTGTTGCGGCCAAACCCTTTTTAACGAACATCTTCCGCGCAGCCTCAAGCAGGCATTCGCGCGTCTGCTCTTTGCGCTGCGCCCGTGTCAGGCGTTCCCGCTTCATGACATAAAGTACCGGTCAGGCCGGCATCTGCGGTGCCGCCAGATCGGCGAGCTTGTCAGATGACGGATTTCGCAATGACTCCGTCGACGCCGAACTCGGCTGCCTCGCGACTCGTATGACATTAAACTCACCTATGATTTAATAGTCAATTATGGCAGCGAAATCTGGCCAACGCGAGAGGAAATCGGAACCGTCATACCGCGCACTGGCATTCCGGAACAAGGCATCCAGAAACCCTTCGGAAAAAGCGCAGAGGCGCGCTTCGCGAGGCCGTCGTGAGCTTCCTTCGTCCGGTTGGAAGATCTTCAGGCGATAGCGTGCGCCCCTGAGTCGGCCGGCGACTGCATACGTCGCCCGTCCAAAGCGTGAGCGGTCCGCCTGTCTCATGCCAAGCAGCTTCGTCGCGGTGCTCGTAATCAGGCAACTTCCATACTGTTTGTCGACTGGGCGAGGCTAACCTCACCCAGATAAACGCTTTCGCCCAATTCGCACTTGCGCCACGCGTTGCCGAGGGCGTGATGGATTTCGACCCGGTAGCCGCCACTGTCCCTGGCGAGACCGTCGAACCGGAAATCGCCGAAGTGGTCTGACACGGTTTCGCCTACCTTCTGATCGCCGACGTAAAGTGCGACGACCGCATCCGTGACGCACTCGACCACGTCTGCCACCCGGGCGCTGACGCTGCCCCCGATGAAGCAGGTTTCCCAACGCTCGAGGCCGCTGTACCACACGCGCGGCTTCGTGCCCAGGTTTGGCCGCAGTACCTTGAGTCCTTCGCGCTGGGCCTTCTCGGCCATCGCTGCGTCATCGAGCCTGACCGTCTCGAAAACGTCGGTGGGGCATGACTGCTGGCAACGTGGCTGGCGCCAGCCCTGGTCGAGCAGATGAGCATCGAAAATCCAGGTCTGCGGCAGCTGCAGCTCATCGTTCCAGACGATCGCCTTGTACGGACAGGACTTCACGATGTCCTTGCGGCCCCGCGCCTTGTCCGGATCGATGATGACGATGCCGTCGGCGCGCTTGCGAACGGCGTCGCCGCCCACCCGCATGCAAGGCGCTTCGTCGCAGTGGTTGCACATGACCGGCAGATAAGTGGTCTCGACCATATGCGCGTCGCCCTGAACGCGCCGCAGGATGCGCACGGGGCTGTCGGCACTGGCCGCGGCAGGCGCGGCATAACCGGGGAAGTCGTTGCCGACGTGCTCATCCCGCGCGGCGATCACGCAGTTCTGGCAATTCTCGCAATGCCCCACTTTGATAACCAGGTTCAATTTGCTCATTTTGTAGTCCTTACGCTGCGCGACCGAGCACGAACGCCTCGGCGCTTCGCCACTTCTCGACCTGCACCAGGCAGGAGTTTGGGCTCATACTGCTGGTTCCGGCGGTTTGCGGCCGGTCAGGGGTGAGCACGTTCATACAACCGCCTATCTCGACTCGCTCGCCATCTATTTCGATCATCTGAAACTCGGCGCTCGCCTCGTACGACTTGACCACTCCCGGAGTGACCAGCGCCGAGACGTCGGCCGCGCAGATCACAGCGCCGCGGTCGTTGTACACCTTCACGAGGTCGCGATGTGCAATGCCTCGCATGGCCGCATCGGCCGGACCAAGCCTCAGTAGCCAGAAGCGGTGCCCGCCAATCAGCGCGCGATGGTCCTCGAGACTGTTGACCGAGGAGTTCTTGCCGTCACAGTGGGTATGGAAACTGTAGCGACTGTGGGTGGCAATCAACTGCAGCGGATAACGCTGAGCCAGGTCCGAGCGTCTCCCTTCCCAGGAGGGGATATACCTGTTGAGCGGTGGCCGCTCGGGATTGTCCGCCGTGTGCCGCTTCAGCAACTCGGGCACGAACTCCAGCTTGCCGCTCGGCGTCTGCAGGCCCATGCCGAATTTTTCGGCGAACTGGGACGGCAGCGGATGGGGTTCCTGCAGATCCTTGCGCCTGCCTTCCGCGAACCAGCGCATGTCCACCGGATGGCGCAACTCGGGCTTTTCGGCTGGCACGACGAAATAGCCCTTGCGGCAGAACTCGCGCCACGAAATGTGATCGGGCAGGTCCGACGAGTCGAAGACCCGTCTGACCCAATCGAGGTCGCTGCATCCCTCGGTGAACACGCCGCCCAGGCCGAGCCGGGTCAGGATGGCGGTGAAGATGTCGTAGTCGGAACGTGAGTCGCCCAAAGGCTCGATGCACTTGTGCTGCAGCGTGATCAGGCGATGATTGACGGTGCCATGCCCATGGTGGGCGTAGCCACCGGCATTCGACCATTCGCCGATGTCCCAGCGTTCCAGCGGCGTGCACGCAGGCAGGATGATGTCGGCGAACTGGGCCTCGCCCTCCATCCAGATCGACTGGTTGACCACGAACTCGATACTCGAGTGCCGGTAGGCGTCGGCCCAGCGCCCGGATTTCGTCACCGTGCTGAAGGCAGATCCGCCATAGCGATAGATCATGTGGATCGGCGAGTACCCGGGCATGGGGTAGCTGAACGGCGCGAACTGGGCTTCCTGCGACATACCATCCCAGAGATAGCCGGTCGCATGGCCGTTGATGATGGCGTCGGGCAGTTGCTGCCGCGGGACCATTTGCTTGACCGGATTCATGGACAGGATGTGCGGCATGCGCTGGTAATTGTTCACCGCATTGGCGGTCCACGCCAGGTCGCCGGAAATGCCGCCGTCCGCATAGCCGGGGAAGTAGAAATGGAGGTCATGGGGAGCACCGACTTCCAGGCAGCCGAAATTGACCCCTGGCTTCCCCCAGCCCTGCATCGCCATCATCATGATCATGCAGCGCGCCCATTGCGCTCCCGTCGCGCCGCGGGCCGCGCCACCGAATCCTGCGCCAGTCATCCCGACTGCCAGATGAACCTTTCTGTTCCCCCATCGGCGGGCAAGCGCACGGACGTCCTTGGCCGGCACGCCGGTCTCGCTCTCCTGCCACTCGGGAGTCTTCGGAATGCCGTCGGTTTCGCCCAGAAGATAGGCCCTCCACTCGTCGAACCCGGTGGTGCGCGTGGCGACGTAATCCTTGTCGTACAGGTTCTCCACGGCCCACACATACATGATGGCGGTGGCGAGAGCGGCATCGGTTTGCGGTCGGATCGGCATCCAGCGCCCGCCCAGCAATTGGGCGGTTGGGTTGCAGTGCGGGTCGATATGGACGAACTCGATGCCGAGCTCCTTGGCCCACATGCGCCGCGGCGTCCCTTCGAATCCCGCGTAGGCCCCATTGGTGCTTTCCGGGTCGCAGGACCAGAAGACGATCATCTCGGCTTCCTTGAGGCAATCTTCGACGCCGCCATAGCCGGATGGCACGCCGATGCGCATCGAGTTGCCGAAATGATGCATGGCGCCCCAGTACCAGCCTTCCCAGCTATCCGGATTGGCCGCGACCCGGGTGAAGCCGATCTGGTTGGCAAAGCGCGTCAGCGCGCTGAGGTAGTAGCCCACGTTGCCCCACTGGTGATGGGACGACATCGGGAAGGTGATGGAACCGGGACCGTGAACGCGCTTTTGCCGGTTGATTTCCCTGGCGACAATGTCCAGCGCCTCGTCCCAGGTGATACGCACATAGCCGGATTTGCCCCGGTTCTGGGGATTGCGTTCGCCATCGGGGTCGAAGTCGACCCGCTTCATGGGGTGAAGGATGCGCTTGTCGGAATAGACAAGCGACTTGAGCGTCAAGGCGTGGGGCGCGACCAGGCCACGCCGTGGCGGGGTGAAACGGCGGCCGCGCGCCTCGATCACATAACTTGGCGCATCCGTGCTGTCCAGATCGATTGGGGTCACCCGAACGACGCGGTCGCCCTTGACGTAGACAAACAGAGGGCCGCCGTTTGTGCAGGTCGTGTAGCGGCGGGTGCCGTCGCGCATGGGCGTGCCCATCGGTAGGCCGACGGTGCGCATCATGCTTAGGGTTTGCATGAGCCAAACCAGCAGTTCGTCCTCACCCTCGGTCACCACCTTGAAGTTCTTGGCAGCGTGGATGATTTCGCCCTGGTCCGAATTGGGGGAAAGAAACTTCAGCGCGGTGGCCACATCCTTGAAGACCATGCGCACGTCGGCCCGCGGATGCTTGCCGGCGTGCGACCGAACGCGCCCGTTCCTGAACGTGATGACCCGACCGATGCTTTGATCCGCGAGTCCGATCCAGGCCACGAGATTGCGCTCCTTCAGGCGATCGCGATAAGCGGGAAAGCGGCGTGCCGTCAGGTCAAGGACCTTGGGCAAGGCGAACAGAATGGTCTTGAGGACCTGTCGTTTCATATTTCGATCCAAAGAGAAGCTTTGTTGCGCAGGCGGCGGCACGACGGTATGACCACTTCCCCGAGCGTGCGAACAGCGCGGGTCAGCGCGGTCATGCCAGGCTGTGAGTCAGAAACCCGGCAACGCCGGCCCCTTTGCAGCAGCGCGTGTTGCCACATGCCGTACCCGACTGTAAAAGCGCGAACCGCAGTCAGGTCCGGGCGAAAAAAATAAAGGTGCATGTCTTCAAAAAGTGCGCTCAAATGTCAATTGACCCATTGAAGATCCGTACGCGCTAGAACGTGTAGGCGACGTTCACGAAGACGCTAAGTGGATTTAGCCGGAGCGTCGACTGCGAAACGATCTGCGTTCCAGTCGCGGTCTGTCCGTCTAACGTCAGCTTGGTTTTTACCGGCATGTAGTTGACGGAGGTTCCCACCGACCAGTGCTTTGCAATCGCGTAATTCGCCCCGATCTCGAATACCGGATTCCACGATGAACTGAGTGTTGCGTGTGCCGAGCCACCCGGACCCACGCTATCCATGACAAACTGGCTATTAGTTGTCCGAACCTGGGTGAACCAGGTATAGTTCACGCCCAAACCGATGAATGGACGCAGCTTCGAGCCGGCCGAAAAGAGGTGGTATCGAAGTTCAATGGCGGGCGGCATCGGCCTCGTCGAGCCGAGGTTGCCATACTTCGCCAGTGTCCCATCGCCAACCAGATTTACTGTCAATGGCAGTCCAAAAAGCATAGCGACGCCAATGTTGTCCGTGACGTAGTACTCGGTGGTAATTCCCACCGTATTCGTTGACGTCGCATGCGCCCCGGTGCCGGCTAGCTGGCGATTCACCGTTTCGCCGCCAACACTCTCCACGGTGAGCGGCGTTGCGTTACCCTGTGGCGCGATGTGAAGCCATCCTGTGGAGAGCGTAATGCTTCCCGCGGACTGGGCGTTTGCATGCTCGGTAAGTGCAGCCGAGCAGATGCAAGCCGCCATCCCAACTGTATTGATCACTCGCACGTAATTTCTCACGTGTCGTCTCCTGTCTCTTTGTCTGGAATTTTTATAAATCAGCGGTGTTGCCCTTGGAACCGCTCAATTGCTCGTTTTCCGCCTTTCGTAGCCACGATTGGCGGACGTTCGCATGTCCCTGCACTCTAGTAAGCCTGCATCACCAGGCGTTCGATCTCAGGCGGGAACACGCACCACGCGCCGTCGCGATGCCGGAAGAAAAAAAATCCGAGCGGGCCTGCCGGTAGCAGTAGCTCAACACGCACGCAGGGTCTCTGATTCGAGCGCGCACGCCTGAACCGGGTGACGCGAACCGATGTCGACGAAGTCAGCCCGAGCCATTTTTCCACCTGCGAACGCAAAGTCCTCTCTGACGCAACGCTCATTCTCTTTTCCTTCACACCAGTAGCACTACTAACGTAAAGACACTGACAGGTATTGAACCGCAGCATCGTCGCGCCTACGCCTGACTAACCTTTAATCCGGGTGCATGACCGAATGCGCCCCTCTGATCTCGTGGCACGTGTCACGTTGGGCTGCCCAGCGAGTCTGTCGCTGCCGGGCCGTCCCCCGCTACCGATTGCTCCGCCCGTGATGGCCTTGCGGCGGCCGAGATCGAAAATGCGAACGCAAAGCGCCCGAGCGTGGACGTCGCCAATGCTTCAAACCCGGGGTCGGCAAGTTCGACCTCCAGCGACAGTCCGCGCGAGGTTTCATCAATGATGTGAACGGTTGCATGCTCGACGCCAGCCTCCGCGAGTGCCCACTCCAGGGCGTCTGCCGTTTCGCGCCGTTTCAGCGCCGGCTTGAAAATCTTGCCGACGCCCGTCAGCGGCATCGCATCAATGATCCGTATCCCCTTTGGTAACGCGGCGCGTTCGTTGATCTCGTGACGCAGAAACTCAACCAGTTCTGCTTCGGTTGCGGTTGTGCCTGGCTTCAGTTGGACGTAGGCGACCGGCAACTCACCCGCGTGCATATCGGGGCGCCCTACAGCCGCGGCGATCTGGACTGAGGGATGACGATGCAGTGGTTCCTCGATTGCCGCAGGATCGACGTTGTGTCCGCCCCGGATAATCAGCTCCTTCTTCCGGCCGGTGAGCCAGAAGTAACCGTCAGGGTCACAGCGTCCGAGGTCGCCGGTATTGAGCCAGCGCTCGCCGTCGCCACTTTCCATCCAGATGCCATTGTTCTGCTCTGGCCGCGTATAGCCGGCGAACACATTCGGCCCGGAGATAACCAGCTGGCCCACCTCATCCGCAACGCAATCCCGCACATAGCGGCCAGTTCCATCGACCACTACGGCTTTCATTGCCTGCCCTGGAAGACGCAGACCAATCGAACCGATTCTGCGCTCGCCAAGCGGAGGGTTGACGCTGCTAACGCAGGTGCCTTCGGTGAGGCCGTAGCCCTCAAGGATTCTTATTCCTGTGCGATCCTGGAAAGTGCGAAGTAGTTCCACCGGCATGGGGGCGGCGCCGCACAGGCCATACTCGAGTGAACTGATATCGTGCTCGCCAACAGGCACGTCCAGCAGGGACCCGTAAAGTGTCGGCACACCGCTGAAGAAGTTGACACGGTAATGTTCGACAATTTCCCAGAAACGATTTACCACGCCCTTGCCCCGGTACCCTTGCGGTGTGCCGAGCACGACGTGGGCACCGCGCGAGAACGCCAGCAAGCCTGTCACCATCACGGCGTTGACGTGGAAGAGTGGCAAGCCGCAAAAAATCGTTTTCCCCGGACCAATGCTTTCGCCGAAGAGTTGCCCCGCGCTCCACGCATTGGCCACTTCGTTGCCATGCCGTCGAATCGCAATCTTCGGCAGCCCCGTGGTGCCGCCCGTGCAGAATAAGGATGAAACATCAGCGATGCTGATTCGACGCGTGCTGCTGACCGCCTCCTCGGATTCCCTTGCAATGGCGGTATGGAAATCGTGAATGCAGACATGCGCAGGAACTGCGCCGTGAACGACGCCAGACCCATCAGGATGTGCGCACTCGCCACGTTCAAGCATCCGGGCCGCAAGGCCCTTTTCCTCAGGCATGCGGTCGGCCGGGTTCACAAGCACCAGATGCTGCAGGCAAGGGAGCTTGCGCAGCACTGCCTGCACCTTCTGCCAGAGGTCAGTTCCGGGAAACGGCGCCAGCGTGACGAGCACGCTCGCGCATGAGGCGTTGAGCAGTTCGCCGATGGCTTCACTCTCAAGCAGCGGATTGATCGCGCAGACAATCCCGGCGGCTTCTCCGCCCCAGATCACAAAGTGCGTCTCAGGAAGATTGGGCAGAACGTATGCGATAACTGAGTCGCGATGTACGCCCAGGCGCGCAAACATGTTCGCGGTTCGCGTGACATCGCGCACGAGATCACTGTACGTCCAGCACTCTGCGTTGCGGTGGTCGTCGGCGGTTGCAAAGAACGAAAGTGCGGGTGCCGACGGATTAATCGCCGCGCCCCGGCAGATCATCTCGTAAGTGCTCGACGGCAGATCCGCCGGCAAGCCCTGCTTTTCGATGGCAAGGACTTCGTCCATGTTTGCGATGCCTTTCATGCTGCCTGTTCCACAACGACGTTATGCTGCACGCCCAGATTGATCGAGCGATCGTAGCTGGCGATATGCGCCTCCACGACGTCTCCGACCTTCAGATACTGCGGCCTTTCCTCCTGCATTTTCAGGAAAAGACGCCATTTTTCCGCGTCAGGCAGCTGCGCCGCGGCGCGCTGCTTTTCGGGCGATGGAATGCTCAGTGCACAGCCAGACGGCGTGCCCGTCGCCAGCAGGTCGCCCGTGCGCAGATCATGCACGCCTGAAAGCTCGGTCAAGGTCTCTGCCGGTCCATAGACAAGACCCGCAGTCGTGTCATTCTGGCGGACGATTCCATTGACCGTCAGTGTCAGCACGAGCTCCTTCAACTTCGCGATATCGTGTTTCTCAAGGAGGCAAAGGTAAGGGCCGACAGGGCCAAACGTGCGGTAGCTCTTGCCCTTGTAAAACTGCATCTGCGGAATCTGGATATCGCGCGCAGAGTAGTCGTTGACGATCACGACGCCAGCAATGTAGTCATGCAGGTTCTCGTCGGTGACCGTTTCTTGGGACGTGACGTCGCGTTTGAGGACAAGACCCAGTTCGATCTCGTAGTCGAGGAACTGCACTTCCTTGGGCTTCACGACGGTGGAGTCGGCAGGAACGATGCAGCTCGTCGCCTTCGTGAAAATCATGTTGAATTTCTTCACATCCGGGTCCATGCCCGATTCGATCATATGCTGGCGATAGTTCGCGCCCTGGCAGATGAACTGCTGGTTGGCGGTCACGGGCGACAGCCATTGCACTTCCGATTCGGGAATCGTCGGACCGACTAGCTGGAGCAGCCGTTCGACCGGATTGGCCTCGATAAACTCGGCGGTCGACTTGAATTCGCCAGCAATCGGCGTGATGGCGCCATTGGCGACTACGCCCCACTGGGCGCGGCCATCATGAAGGTAATGCAGAACGTGAACTGCCATTTATCGATCTCCGGATTCTATGAAAGTGGGGTGGTTCAGGCGAAAAGCTTCGCCAACGTGCGCAGCTTGCTCAACGTCAGGTCGGGGCTGCGGCGCAGGTTTCTGAAAAGTGCCACGACGCTCGCGGGTGTGAACCTGGGCTTCGTGAAGCTGCGCGGCATCGTCGGCCCCCATTGGGCCATCGCCTCGCGGCTCACCGCATGGACACCCGTCGGCGCGTCCGCCGTAAAGAGGTCGCCGTCGCAATAGTGCTCGTGCTTGTCGCCCAATGGGTCCTGCCAGTAATCGAAGATCTGGCTGCCCAGCTTATGCCGGCCGATCCCCCACGCGTGCGTCCAACCTTTGTCGCGCAGAATGCGTTGGCCCATGCCAACCGCGTCGGCGTCGACGACTTCGTACGCGCTATGGCTGTAGGTGGGCACGAAGCCTTGTGCAAGCGCGAGCGTATGATGATCGGCCGGCTTGTCGCCGAGATCGAGCCGCATGAACGCGACGGCCGGCGAGCCATCGGGAAGCACCTGGACGTCGCTGGGGATGAGGCCGAAATGCCGCGTATACCACGCGCAGGTTGCCTGGAAGTCGACGAGTTCGAGCACGACGTGTCCGAGCCGGATGATTTCCGGCGCGCCTTCGGGCGGTCGCTGCGTCCCGTTGATCCGGACCGTCGCATCAGCGGAGTTGAACGGCAAGGGCGGCCGATGGGACAACGTTGCGGCTGGCGTTTGGCCCCATATCGCATCGACGCGAAAGCCCGAAGGGTCGGTCAGTCGCACCGTATAGCCGCCGCCGGGCAAGGGCGAGCGTTCGACCTCCGAAGCGCCAGGTAGTTTTGCAAGTGCATCAAGATCGACCCTGTTGCCGACCTGTAGCCCAAAGCCAACGAATCGGGATTTCGGCGCCTTCCGGACGACATAGCAAAAGTGTGAAGCACCCGTTCCCCGCAGTAGAAGGAGCGCGTCGCTGCGTGATACGGTTCGAAGCCCGAAATCATTGAGAAATTGCTCGGCTTTCTCGAGATCCGGCCGGTCGAACATCAGATAGGCTAATGCTGACGCTCTAGTAGTGGGATCGGGATGACGGGCCGGTTGTGCAGTAGTCAGTTTCATGGCGAAAAAGGATTCAGACAGTTCGGACTGCGTATTGGGTTTCCAGCGTCGGCGCGCTGATGGGACTACACAGCAACGCAAGACTCTTCCGCGCGATACGGTTCACGTCGGTGGCCGGACCGTCGCGCATCAATCTGTGAGTCAACTGCGCGACTGCGCCGCTTCGCGGCATGACGAGCTTGCCCATGAACTTTGCGAGGTCGATCATTGCCTTCGCATGGGGGCGCCGCTCCTCGTCATAGCTATCAAGAATCCTTGGGTCGGCGCGTCCCTGCACCACCCATGCGAGCTTCCAGCAAAGATTGGCGGCGTCCCGAAGTCCTGCAGCCAGGCCCTGCCCGACCAACGGGGGCGTGATGTGGGCCGCGTCGCCTGCGAGAAACACCCGAGCGTTGCTGAATGCATCAACGGTGCGTGCATGGAAGTGATACACGGACTTGCGCCCGATGATCATGTCGTCGACATTGCCCCAGGGAGAGAGCCACTCCCGGATGCGCGTCTCCGATTCCATATCTTTGTGACGTTCGCCAGGCCTCAGCATGAATTCCCAACGTTCACGGCCGCCAGGCGCGACCCTATGCGCGGTCGCCCGACGGTGATCGCAGATGAACTCCACCTGGTCAACGGGGCGCGGAACGTGCCGCGCATCGACGATCAGCCAGTCCTCGGCGAGCGTCTTGCCTTTGAATGCCTGCCCAATGAGCCGCCGAACCAGTGAGCTCGCGCCGTCCACGCCAACCAGGTAGGGGGCACGGACTAGATGAGGGCGCCCGTGCGGACGAACCCGGCCATGCCGGTTCGACGGCGCGGCGCCGTCCTTTGCTGCTATCTCCACAGTCACTCCGGCTGTTGTCTGTTGTATTTGTGTAAGAAGCTCGCCTTCGGGCGGCCTTTAGTGACATTAAAATCATTCCTGAGCGTTTTGTCAACCTAGACATTACGATCTATACTTAGGCATAACCAAGCTTGGATCCATCATGCCGAAAACTACAAATCCCAAGACAGCAAAGCGTCCCACCCGTGCCGCGCCGGTCGCCCCGGTTGCCGTTGCCGAAGGACCGGAGCCGCGCGGTGCGCGTCGCAAGCGCGAGACGCGCACGCGCCTGCTCGACGCCGCCCTCAGGCTGATGGCCGAAAAGGGCATGGAGGGCGTCGCGATCAATGAAATCACTGAAGCCGCCGATGTCGGCTTTGGCTCGTTCTACAATCACTTCGAATCGAAAGAGGCGATTTACGCGACGCTTGTCGACAACGTGTTCGAGGATTTCGGGAACATGGTGGATCGGCTCGCCGGTGGCGTTTCCGATCCGGCCGAGGTAATTTCCGTCGCCGTGCGCCATACCGTGATGCGCGCCCGGGTCGACCCCGTGTGGGGACGTTTCCTGATACGTGAGGGGTTTTCAGCGCGCGCTTTCAGCCGCGGGCTCGGCCAGCGGCTGATGCGCGACATCGCTAAAGGTATTGCCGCGAAGCGCTTCGTGGTCGCCGACCCGTTCATCGGACTTCTTTCGGTCGGCGGCACAGTCCTCTGTGTGATTGCCGCCGAGCTGAACTACGTCGCTCCGGGCGCACCCGCCGCAGCCGTACTCAAGGAACTTGGCTTTAGCGGGGAGCACTTGGCTGAGCGTACGGCTGCAATGCTGCTGCAGACACTCGGGCTCAAGCGCGCGGAGGCGGAGAAAATTGCAGCGCGTCCGCTGCCGGTCGTGGAGGAGACTGTCGACGCCGATTGAGTTCAGAGGTCCGGTCCGATCGGTGCCATCGGTCTGATCGGCCTGAAGTCAGCCGAGCAATCAGCTCGCGCTCGTTATCGTCGAGAGCTTCGCTGTGGAACCTCGAAAGACTGTGAAGCGGTCGCGACACAACTCTGACCGGATGAGGCGCCGATGGCAAAAATGGCCACGCATGGAGCAGGTAGATGAGTGGCGTGATCTCGCGGCGTTCGCACGAGCGATCAAAGAGCGCGATGCACAGGTCATCGACCTCCTTGCGCAAGCAGGGATCGTCGTTCCCACTGCGGCTGCAAGCATCGGGAACGAATAGCGTAAATGTGCCGGCATAGTTGCGGCGACGGTATGGTTCCATTTCCCTCCCGGTGCGTTGCGCATCAATTCCTGTATCGGCTCAGCCCGCCAGAGCCGGGCACGTCAACGCCGAATTTCTCATACCCGCGGGCATGCGCGCCGGTGCAACGGCGGACACGAACGGCGCCGCCGAAAATTCCCGGACGGCTTCGCCAATTTGAGTGCCTATCCTTCGCACTGCGACTCGATGGCCGTTGACGAGTGCATCGTAGCCGGCCGATACGCGCTGGCTGACTATGCTGCGGCAGGTCAATGTTCGTGAGTCGTTCGACTTGCGTACACTCCAGGTGACGTCAAGCAGCGCGTGTGAGCCCGGCCACGATTCAAAACGCTGCACGTCGACGGAGACCTGATACGTGCGAGCGTCCTCGGCGTGACCAGGCTGGTACGTGTCGGGGCCACTCGCCTGTCGAGTCGCGGCCGCGAGCAGCGCATTACGGATCTCGTCTGCAAGCGGCGATGCCCAGCGCTCGTTTTCCAGAATCCTGACGCGCGCCGCATCGACCTGTACGACGAACTGGCTCCTTGCGACTGAAGCCGGCACCTTCACCGTGCGCATGTCGATCCAGAAGGCCGGACTGACCGAAACATTTGCGCGCGTCGGTTCGCTGTCAGTGGCGAGTGTATAGAAGCGGGCCGGCGGGGAAGCACAGGCGCTCAGCGCGGCCAGACCCATGACGGTCGCGATACGGGCGATTGCGCACCACGCGCGGGATTGGATCAGTTTCACCGTTGGTCTCCTTTCTTGCCGAACAGGAGCGCCTGAGGATGACGTTCCAGATAATCGGCGAGCGCATTGAGGGATTGCAGCGTGCGTGTCAGTTCCTGCATCGCATCCTGAACGTCCGACTGCAGGGGCGCGGTCTGCCGGAGCGTCGTTTCGGCGGTACTGAAGGTTTTCTGCGCGGCCGCCAGCGTGTCGCGGGCTTGTGGAACGACCTCTGTGTCCATGTGCCCGAACAGCTTGTTGGCGTTTTCCAGTGCACCGTTAAGATTGGCTCCGATCTTGTCGAACGGCACCTGATTCAGCTTCCTCGCAATATCGGCAATCTGCACCTGAAGTTCGTCAAGGGTGTTAGGCACAGTCGGCAGTTCAATAGGATTGCGATGTACATCGACGCTCGCCCGAGGCGCTTTCGGAAACATGTCGAGCGCCACGAATAGCTGGCCTGTCAGCAGGTTGCCGGTTCGCAACTGACCGCGCATTCCCTCCATGACGAGGTTTTCCAGCAACTCATGACCACCCTGCGAGTTCGGAGCCGGTAGCGCTTCGCTGGAGCGCCGGCTGAGCCGGTCGGGATACAGCGCCAGCGATACTTTCATGCTGAAACTCTTCTCCTTTTCGTTATATTCGATACCGATGTCCGTCACCTGCCCCAGCGCGATGCCTCGAAGGTCGACAGGAGCGCCGACAGACAGACCGCGCAGCGACTGGTTGAACCGCATCACGACATTGAGCGGCGCGCCATCGGGCTCGCGCATCGCGTCCGACTCGTCCGATGCGAGTCGGAACGCCGCCTTGTCAGCGGCCGGTTGTCCGGCGTCCTGACCCGGCGGCGACTGGAACGCGAGGCCTCCGATGACCACCGTCGCCAGAGATTGTGTGTTGAGCTTCAATCCGTTCGAATCCAGACGGAGGTCGACACCGCTTGCGTGCCACCACCGTGTATTAGTGCCGACATACCGGTCAAACGGGGCATTGACGAAAACATTGACAATCACGCCCGCGCCGTTCGGATCGAGTGAGAAGCCGACCACCTGGCCTACCTGGATGCGATGGTAGAAGATCGGCGCACCGATATCGACGGACCCCAATGAGTCGCCTCTTAGCGTGTATTGATGCCCCGGCTGCCCGGACGTAACGATCGGTGGACTTTCGAGGCCGACAAATGCAGTTTGCCTTTCCGAAGACTGCCCAACGTCGACACCAATAAACGGACCGGACAGCAGCGTACCGAGGCCCGAGATGCCATTAGCGCCCACGCGCGGGCGAACCACCCAGAAGCGCGTGCCTCGGCTCGCGAACTTTTCTGCCTGTTTGGTCAGCTCGATCGTGACAATGACGTGCTGCAGATCCTTTGACAGCGCGACCGCCTGTACCGAACCGATTTCCACGTCCTTGTATTTGACCTTCGTTTTGCCCGCCTCCATGCCCTCAGCGTTGCTGAACGTGACCGTCACTGTCGGTCCCTTGTCGGTGACGGATTTGACTACCAGCGCAACACCGATCAGCGCACAGATGAGCGGCACTAACCAGATGAGGGAGGGAATCCAGCGTTTTCGCGGCTTGATGTCAGGTCTGGGTGGCGTGGGAAGATGCATCGCTCGGAGAGTAGTTCGAAAATATGAGTTGATTGAGGAGTGCGCAAGCCGCTGAAACGGTATTGGTTCATGGCCGTGAATCGCGCGCTGGCCCGCAGCGAACGTTGTCCCAGATCAGCCGCGGATCGAACTGATGCGACGCGAGCATGGTGAGAATCACCACCGCGCCGAAAGCCAGCGCGCCCGGACCGGCAGTGACAACGGCAAACGAACCGAAATGCACCAGCGCGACCGTCAGCGCGACAACGAAGATATCGAGCATCGACCACCGGCCAACGCACTCGACGAGCCGATGCAGCCTCGCGCGTTCGAGCGGCTGCCAGTCCGGACTGCGACGGGCCGCTACGATCTGCAGCGTGAGAATGGCGAGTTTGAGCATCGGCACCACGACGCTGGCTACGAACACGACGACGGCGAGTGGCCAGTCGCCAGAAGTCCAGAAGTACGCCACGCCGCCGAGGATCGTGTCGTCCTCCGAGTGGCCGAGGGATGACGTGTGCATGATCGGCAACAGATTCGCAGGTATGTAGGCGAGCGCGGCGGCAAGAACCAGACTCGACGTGCGCGTCACGCTATCGGGATGGCGCGTGTGCAGCATCGATTCGCACCGCGAACAGCGCTGCTCTGACGACGCCGCGATGTGCTTCTGCACCAGTCCACAGGTATGACAGGCTATGAGCCCGGCGCGCCGCGCCGTCATATGCACCGCCGGCGCGGGCTTCCGCCCGAAGAACGTCAGGGCTCGCGGGGCACACCTATGCTTCAGTCTGGTCCAGCGGATCTCAGCGGGTCGTCGAAACGTTATTTCGTCCCGCCTTGACCAGAGCACGCGCGGGTCGAAAGTGGCGAGAAACGCCAACATCAACGTGAGTGCACCGAATGCAAACAGTCCTGGCCCAGGGATCACCTGCGCCATGCTGACCATTTTCACGATCGTGATGACCACGCCGAGCATGAACACTTCGACCATGCCCCATGGCCGAATGAACTGCACGACGCGAAGCATTCCGTTGAAATGACGTACTACCTTGCCAAAGCGCAGCGGAACCAGCACATAGAGAAGGGCGAGGAGTTCGATCAGCGGAAACAGGATCGCCGAACACAAGACCATCATTGCGACGATGCGCATGTGTCCCGTCCACAACGAGCGCACCGCGCCGAATAGCGTCGCCTCCGACGTCATACCGTTGGTCTGCAGTTGTATGACCGGGAAAGCCTGCGCAATACAGAATGTGATCAAAGCTGCAACGGTGACCGCACAAATCCGGTCCAGCGGCACGCTCGCGCCCTGCGTTCCTTCGAGGCCTGCACGGCAGCGCGAGCAACTCGCGGTCAGCCCGCCCCGCAGCAGAGGCTTGCGAAACAGCAGATCGCACTCGCGACAGGCGATCAGTTTCTTATATTCCATACGGGGAACCGGACAACCTGAAGTTCTGGCGCGTTGGATGCACACGAAGTCCGGCTTGACCTTCCTGTGCGTGGGCGCATTCTTATTTGAGATAGGAAACGACTGCTCCGATACCCGCCGGTACAGTCGAGGAAGAGCGGCCTGATCGGCAGGTCGCTCTTGCCGTCTTCATCGACACGCGATCATTGCGCCGACGCCGTTTGCGGCTGGCCCGGCGGCAGTTCACCCATCGCCTGGAACAGTGCGACGGTATCGTTCATGCGCTGGCTTGCCGCGCGAACCGAGCTGATCTGCGCACCGAGAAGCCGCTGCTCGCTGGCATGCTCTGCCGTTGACGGCAGCGAACCCATGCGGCGGCGCGACGCGGTATCGTCGTACCCCGCGTGCGCTGCCTGTGCCGCTGCTTCAGTCGACGCGAGTGTCTGTGCGTCGTTATCCAGCGCGGCAAGCGAATCCGCGACATTCTGGAACGCCGACAGAACGGTGGACTTGTAGTTCAGCACCGCCGCGTCGTAAGCATCGATAGACGCCTTGCGGTGTGCGAACAGCGCGCCGCCATGGAAAATCGGCTGCGACAGTCCCGCACCGATCGCCCACAGCCCGCCCGCGCCCGAGAGAACCGCCGGCCAGCTAAAGCCGCCGCGGCCCATCGAGGCCGTCAGCGACAGGCTCGGAAAGAGCTGCGCGGTCGCAGCGCCGACATCGGCGGCGGCGGCCTTCACGGCGGCGTCGGCTGCCTGAACGTCGGGGCGCGAACGCAGCAGGTCCGACGGCACCACGACCGGCACGTGTTCGGGCAACGTCAGGCTGGCGAGATCGGGAACGGCCGGGGCATTGTCCGGCGTGCGACCCATCAGCACCGCGAGCGCATGGATGGCTGTGGCGCGCTGCTGGCGTAACGCAGGAAGACTCGCCGCGGCCGAAGCCGCATCCTGCGTCGACGCAAGCGCCTGCGCACGCGAGACCGAGCCGAGTGCGTAGCGTTGCTGGTCCTCGTCCGCGGCCGTCCTGGCCACGGCGACGAGCCGTTCGGTGAGCGCGATCTGGCGATCGAGTGCCGCTACGCTGATCGTCGTACCGACGATGTTTGCCGCCAGCGCGCGCCGCGCCGCCTCCAGTTGATACGCCTGCACGTTGACGCGAGCGGCGCTGGCCGCATTCGCCGAACGCGTCGCACCGAACAGGTCAAAGGTGTAGGACGAGAAAACCTGTCCGGCAAAAAAGTTATAGCGAACCTCGCTGGGGCCAATGCCGGGCACAAGCGGTGAACGCCCGCGATCGACTTGTGCGGCAGCATCGATTGAAGGCAGCGTCGATGCGCCGACCTGGGCGCGCAGCTCCTGCTGCGCGGCTGCGAGCGTCCGCTGCGCAGCCCCGAGCGTGGGGCTGTTGCGCAAGCCTTCCTCGACCAGTGCACTCAGCGCGTCCGACCGGTAAAGCTGCCACCATTGCGGAACGCCCACTGCGCCGATATCGAACTGCTGCGCCACGCCGCCCGCTGCGACGGTCTTCGCCGGCTGTGCGTCGGCACCGTAGTGCGCAGGCGAAGGCATCGCCGGGGGCGCGCCGTTGGGGCCGAACGTGCAGGCCGTCAGTGTGATGGCCACAGCCACGGCCATCACGGATGTCTTGTAGGCGAAGCTCATCATCAAACCTCCATCTGCTCGGCGACGACCGGTTGCGTTCCGCGCTCGTCGTGCCGGACCCTGAAGCACGCCGCGTACAGCGCGGGCAGGAAGAACACGGTCAGTACCGTCGCAATCGTGATACCGCCCATCAGTGCGGTCGCCATCGGACCGAAGAAGCCCGAGCGCAGCAGCGGAATCAGCGCGAGGACGGCGGCGGCGGCAGTCAGCATGATCGGCCTGAAACGCCTTATCGTTGCGCCGATAATCGCGTCGAAGCGCGGCTGCCCTGCCGCGATATCCTGATCGATCTGGTCGACCAGAATCACGGAGTTGCGCATGATGATGCCGAACATGGCAATCACGCCCAGCAGCGCGACGAAGCCGAAGGGCTTGCCGAACAGCAGCAGCGCGGCCACGACGCCAATCAGGCCGAGCGGCGCCGTCAGCACGACGATGAAGGTCCGCGCGAAGTTCTTGAGCTGGATCATCAACAACAGCAGCACGGCGATGATCATCAACGGCATTTCGGCATTGATCGACGTCTGGCCCTTCACGCTTTCTTCGACCGCGCCGCCCACCTGAATGCGATAGCCGACCGGCAGCCTGGCGGTTTCCGCCGCGAGCGCACGTTCGATGTCGTGGGTCACGTCGATGCCCTGCGCGTCGCCGCGCACGTCCGCCTGCACCGTGATAGTCGGCTGGCGGTCACGTTGCCAGATGACGCCGTACTCGAGCGTATTGCGCACGTGTCCGAGCGAACCGAGCGGCACCGGGCCGTTGGGTGTCGGAATCGCGAGACTGGTCAGCTGCGCCGGATTGACACGTTCGCTCTTTGGCGCACGCAGATCGACGTTGATCAGCTTGTCGCGCTCGCGGTACTGCGTCACCGTGTAGCCCGATAGCGTCATCGCGAGGAAGTTCGACACGTCTTCCGACGTGACACCAAGCTGGCGCGCGCGGTTCTGATCGATCTCGAACGAGATCGAGCGCTCCGCCGGCTCGTCCCAGTCGAACTGGACGTTGCGCGTGCGGGGATCGGCGCGGGTCTTGTCCGCCACCGTCTGCGCAATCGATCGGACGGTCGCGATATCGTCGCCGCTCACCCGGAATTTGATCGGGAAGCCGACCGGCGGACCGTTCTCGAGCCGGGCGACGCGCGCTCGCACGCCGGAGAAATCCTTCTCGAGCTTGCCGTCGAGCCAACGCATCAGTTCCTCGCGGTTTTCCACGCTTTTTGCGGTAATCACGAACTGCGCGAAATTCGGCTGTTGAAGCTGCTGGTCGAGCGTCAGGTAAAAACGCGGCGCGCCGGTGCCGACGAAGTCGACGAAGTGGTCGATTTCGGCTTTGCCGTCGAGTACCTTTTCCAGGCGCTTCGCTTCACGCAGCGTCGCTTCGAACGAGGCGCCTTCCGGCAACCGCAGATCGACCAGCAGTTCCGGCCGTTCCGAGTTCGGGAAGAACTGCTGCGGCACGCGCGTGAAGGCCAGCATGGAAATCGCGAAAAGCACGACGGTGATGCCGAGCACGACCCATCGACGCTCGACGCACCACGCAACCCATCCCGACAGGTGCCGGTAGAAGCCGGTGTTGCCGATTTCATGCGGATCATGGTGTGCACCGCCGGGTTGAGGCTTGCGTTCCGGCAGCAGGTAATAACCCAGCAACGGCACCAGCACGACGGCCGCGAACCACGAAACGATCAGCGCGATGGCCGACACTTCGAAGATCGAACGCGTGTATTCGCCCGTGCTCGATTTGGCGAGCGCAATCGGCAGGAAGCCGCATACGGTGACGAGCGTGCCTGTCAGCATCGGGAATGCCGTGCTGGTATACGCGAACGCTGCCGAGCGCGCCCGGCTCCAGCCCTGCTCCAGCTTCACCGCCATCATTTCGACGGCGATGATCGCGTCGTCGACGAGCAGGCCTAGCGCGAGCACGAGCGTACCGAGCGAAACCTTGTCCAGGCCGATATTGAAGATGTGCATGCAAAGCGCCGTCACCGCCAGCACGATCGGAATCGTGATCACGACGACCATGCCGGTGCGCAGGCCGAGCGAGACGAGGCTCACGACCAGCACGATCGCCACCGCTTCGCCAACCGATTTCACGAACTCGTCCACCGAGTGCTTGACCGCGTGCGGCATGCTCGACACCGGCGCGAGTTTCAGACCCGCCGGCAGCGTGGCCTGCAGTTCGGCGGCTTTTGCGTCGAGCGCCTTGCCGAGGTCGATCACGTCTCCGCCCTTTTGCATCGTCACGCCGATGCCGAGCACCGCCTGGCCGCCGACGCGCATCTGGGTCGCCGGCGGGTCGTCATAACCGCGCGTGACCTTCGCGATGTCGCCCAGCCGGAACGTGCGCTTGTTGATGGTGATCATCATGTCCGAGAGCGCCTGCACGTCCTTGAACGCGCCGCTCGGACGCACGAACACGCGGTCGTCGGCGGTCGTGATGGTGCCGACGGGCGCCACGGTGTTCTGCGCGTCGATCGCCTGCGCGAGCTGTTGCGGCGAAATAGAGAGCCGCGTGAGCTGCGCATTAGAAATTTCGACGAAGATGCGCTGGTCGGGGTCGCCGAAATAGTCGACCTTCGCCACACCGGGTATGCGCAGCAGGACCGTGCGCAGCTTGTCGGCGTAGTCGTGCAACTGCGCCGGGGAGAAACCGTCGCCTTCGAGCGCGTAGATGTTGGTGTAGACGTCGCCGAATTCGTCGTTGAAGAACGGACCGACGGTTCCCTTCGGCAGCGTAGCGGCAATGTCGCCGACCTTCTTGCGTACCTGATACCAGGTTTCCGGCACTTCCTTGACGGGCGCCGAGTCCTTCATGGCGAAGAAGATCATCGACTCGCCAGGCCGCGAGTAGCTCTTGATGTTGTCAATATACGGCGCGGCCTGTAGCTGGCGGCCGATCCGGTCCGTGATCTGTTCCTGCACCTCGCGCGCAGTCGCACCAGGCCAGTAGGTCTTGATCACCATCGTGCGGAAGGTGAACGGCGGGTCCTCCGACTGCGCGAGTTTCGTATAGCCGATCACGCCGAAAAGCGTGGCGAGCCCGATCAGAAAGATCACGAGCTGCTGATGACGCAACGCCCAGGCGGAAAGATTAAAGCCGCCTTCGCCAGATTTGTCTGCCCCGGAAGACGGGACAGGCGCGCTCTCGCGCACGGATTCATCGTCGCGGGAGTTCATGACGGGAAATCCTCCGGATGCAGGGGCGCCACCACCTGCACGTGCTGGCCCGTGCTCACGGCGTGTACGCCCTGCACCACGACGCGATCGCCGTCGTGGAGGCCCGATGCGATGGAGACCGTGCGCTCGTCGTATCGCTGCACCGTCACAGGACGCAGCTCGAGTGTGTCGGTGCCGGTACGCACCACCCAGACAGCGGGGTGCTCGCCCTGATGAAAGAGCGCCGTCACCGGCACCGTGAATGCCTTTGCGCCCGACGCGTCACCGGCGACATCGAACGCAACGGTGGCCGTCATGCCGAGGCGCACTGCAGGGCTGGGCGCGTTCAGGGTGAGCTTGACGCGCCAGGTGCGGCTTTGCGGATCCGCGCCAGGCGACACCTCGCGCACGCGGGCCTCGAAAATCTTGCCGGGCAACGCGGGCAGGCTCACGCGCGCCATGCTGCCGACTGCGAGCGAGCTCAGCGTGCGCTCGGACGCGTCGCAGACGATATCCACGTCGCCCGTCCAGTCGAGGTGATAGATGGATTGGGTTGCCTGAACGTTCTGGCCCGTGTCGGCGTCCTCCGAGGTAATCACGCCGTCGTGGTCCGCTGTCAGCGTCGCATAGCGCAGATTGTCCGAAGCGAGCGCCATCTGGGCGAGCGCCGAGTCGCGCTGCGCAACAGCGGATGCGTACGCATCCTGCGTCTGTTCGAGCTGCGCCGGTGCAATCAGTTTTGCCTGCGCCTGCGCCTGATCGCGATCGAGCTGCTGCTTCGCGTAGACGACCCGGTGTTCGGCGGCATCGAGCTGCGCTCGCGCGTTGGCCAGGTTACTGCGCAGATCGGTCGGGTCGAGCAGCGCAACAACCTGCCCCGCCTTGACGGCGTCGCCGAGGCGAACGCGCCGTTCGATGATCTTGCCGCCCACCCGGAACGAAAGCGCCGTGGAGTAGCGCGCCTGCACCTGAGCCGGCAGCGACGCACTTGCCGTGCGCCCGTCAGCGTGGACGGCCAGGGCGACCACGGGCTTCGGCTCTGGAGCGGCGGCTTCGCGCTGGTGGCATGCCGCGAGCATGACCGCGCAGCAAGCCGCCAGCACCACGCGTGCGCACTGCGGAGATTGGATGAGGGAAGGTAAGAAGCGACGCGCAGGCGCCTGCGCCTGCGCAATAGGGCCGGAATGTTTCACGATGTTCACAAGACGGGTGATAACCCTGGTAAGAAAGTTTCCCGATGCCGTGCAAACCCGAGTGCCAGCAAGCACGGTTCGCTATCAGCGCGGACGTATAAAACAAGCTTCGTTGATACGTTAGTTGTACTTATCGGCGTGCATGGCGGTACTTGCCATCTCGATGTGGCTCCACGCAACCAGTACGTGGGGAGCAGCGCCCGTTCATGCCTACCGCCCGGTGATCTGCTGGTCTGTCAGCTCCGGCCGAGGACTTGGGATCGACCGCTAACGAAATTTTTTCGCTCAGTCGGCATCGTTGGGTCCTTCGTACGTCCGGTTGTCGGCGGCTCGGGTGAGATTAGACCCAATACTGAGTATCTTGTCAACTATGACATAAAAATCTAGAATCCAAATATTGAATAATCACGACTACGAAGCCGACATGCCGCAAGCCCCCAAACCGCGCGCGAGCCGCGCACGCTCTCTCAAGGCGCCAAGCGCGTCCCGCGATGCGATCAATCGAAGCTATCCGCGTGGTGCCCGTCGCAAACGCGAGACGCGCGCGCGCCTGCTCAACGCTGCGCTGAAACTGGTGGCGGCCAAGGGTTTGAGCTCCGTCACCATTAACGAAATCACCGAGGCAGCCGACGTCGGGTTCGGCTCCTTCTACAACCACTTCGAATCCAAGGAAGGCATCTTCACGGCGCTCATCGAATGGCTGTTCGAGGAATTTGCGGATACGCTCGATCGCCTCGCCGCGGGGTTGTCCGATCCAGCGGAAGTGATCGCCGTCTCGGTCCGTCACACGCTCCTGCGGGCCTACCGCGAGCCGGTTTGGGGGCAACTTCTCATTCGCGAAGGTTTGTCACCGCGCCTGCTCAACAGGGGCCTCGGCCTGCGCCTGCTGCGCGATAGCGAGAAGGGCATTTCAGAAAGGCGCTTTGTGATCGCGGACCGACTCATGTCCGTTATCTCCGTGATTGGCACGGTGCTCGCGGGAATTGCCGCCGAACTGCAATTGGCCGTCTCGTCGAAGCGGACCGTTCGTGCGCGAAAGCTGCTTCGCTCGAAGGAGGAGAAGTTTGCCCAGCGAACCGCCGCCATTGTGTTGCAGGCGTTCGGTCTCACACGTGTAGAGGCGGAGCGGATCGCGCGACGTCCACTGCCCACCGTTCCCGATGCTCCCACCTTGCAGTGACAGTGCAACTAGCGCGGCGTTTGCGCACCGTCGCAGGTGCGGCCGCCAGTGCGGTGTCGGATTGGTGGGTGGGCGGGGCGGGTGCCGCGACATCGAATCGGGCGATCGCGACGGCGGTCAACTCTGGTAAAACGCACTCGCGAGATAGCGGTGGCGCAGTTCCCGCAACGCCGATGCGAGGATGGCGCTGACCGGCAACGCGAGCAGCACGCCGAAGAATCCGAACAGCCGCCCAAAAGCCAGCAACGCAAAGATGACCGCGAGCGGATGAAGGCCGATGCGCTCGCCAACCAGTCTCGGCGTCAGCACAAAGCTTTCGAGAATCTGGCCGACGCCATACACCGCGACCACCACGGCCAGCCCATACCAGTCACCGAATTGCAGCAGCGCCGCGAGGAGCGCGAACGCGAGGCCGGTCGCAAAGCCGATGTAGGGAACGAATACCGCAAGCGCG
The DNA here is from genome assembly GCF_003634845.1 of Paraburkholderia sp. RAU2J. Classification (NCBI taxonomy): domain Bacteria; kingdom Pseudomonadati; phylum Pseudomonadota; class Betaproteobacteria; order Burkholderiales; family Burkholderiaceae; genus Paraburkholderia; species Paraburkholderia sp. RAU2J. Next base: position 919,472 of record NZ_RBXG01000003.1, on the reverse strand, counting down.
CTAAACAGGCCGACGGGCACCGCCAGATCCAACCCTGCAATCGTCAGCACAGCCGGGTAGAACACGGCGAGCACTGCAATCACCAGCAGTTGCCCGCGCAGATACTGCGACATCATGCAATCGATCTCTCCGACGAATTCCCGTGTCTTGCCGAGCCAGCGCCGCGGCACAAAGCTCGCCATGCGCGCGAACGCCTCGTGCCTGTCGTAGAGCAGATAGAACAGGACGAGCGGCATCAGCACCGCATTGCTCACGACATTGATCATGACGTTGCTGCTGGTGCGCAGGTACTGCCATACGGCAAGCACTGCGCCCTGCCCGTCCGCTTTGAGACGGGCCGTCAGCACCTCGCGGATATTCGTCACGTCGAGCGAATAATCGAGTCCCAGAAAAGCCAGACGCGGCTTCAGCCATCCATCGAGTTTTGCGACGATAAATGGAATTTGCCTGATGAGTTCCGGCCCTTCCTTCTGGACAACTACGCACATGAGCAGCATGACGAGTGCGACGGACAGAGCAAACAAAGACATCATCACCAGCGCCGCAAGGCCGCGCGGAATGCGATGGCGTACCAGCCACTCCACGCCCGGCTGCAAAATGTATGCTGCGAGCGCACCGAGCAGAAACGGCGTAAGCACGGCACGCAGGTTCCACAGCAACACGCCGGCCGCTAACGCAACGGCGCCCCAAAACAGAGATTGACGATGGTATACAGTCATAAGCGCGCCCACTGGGCGAGTGATCGAGTGGCTTTCTTCGTTGGGTCGAAGCATCGGCGGATGCATCCGTCTTAACCGCGGGAGCCGGCGATGCCGAGGTCCCCGCGCGCCGCATCCGTCAGATCGGCGTCGCGCCGCTAGCCGCGCTGTGGGTCCGCCTGGTATCACCCTGCTGGCGCGACGGGTCTTGCGGCGTCGCCGGCTTGCTGGTGCCTGTCTGCGATTGGCCGCCGGGTTGGCCGGCGACTTCGATCCACAATGGATGCGTCATCGGATCGGGCGGCGACATCATTGCCGGTGCTGGCGTCGCGGGAACGACAATCGCGATGACGCGAGGCGCGGGCATCACGGTCGTGGAACAACCGCAGACCGCCGCAGCAACCGGGAACGAGCACAGCAAGGCGAAAAAGAAGCGCGGTCGTCGCGTCATTCGTGCCACCGATGCAGCGAATCGTTGAGGTCTGGTTGAGCAGTCATGGGTGACATTTCCACGGTTGATGCAGCGTGCGCTGGCATTGCGGCGACTCGCCTACAGCAACTTCGCGGACGGGCCATTATGTTGATGATATTATCATGTTCGCGTGATCAGTCAATATTGATTCTACAGATCGAACCGCGCTGCATCCGCCATCGCCGGTACGCCGTGCGCTGCGCTGCCGGTCTGATTCCCGGTCAGTTCGCAGACGCGCAGGAGGGCTCAGTGCGTCATGACGCTCGGGTGCGCGGCGAGGCGCTCGACCTCGAGTAGCGCCTGACCAAGCACATCGATAGCTCCATTCGTGGTGGAGGCCGTAGCAGCGCTGCGCAACGCGTGCTGAACGATGTCGTGAATGACGTCTGTGTTCGATGATCCGGCGTGGAACGTTAGTTGGTGTGCCATAAGTATTCCTGCGTAAAAGCGAAGCGTGTTTTCAGGTGGACGCAGTATAAGCAAAGCGCGCCGCCATTCGACGCGCGCAATTATGAGTTGCGAGATCTTCAATACACGGTTTGCGTGAATCGCGAATCGCTGACATAAGAACAGCAAGCGGAACGTATTCCGATGCCCAGCGGATGCCGTCGAAGCGAATGTGCTGCGTGTCATTCAGACGGTCCGCACCGCCCCTGCCTCCAGACACAGTAAAGAAGCGCGCACCGCTTTAGCGCAATCGGCTACGACCTTGCAGCGACGGCAACTATCCGTTGTCCCGGGGATGCTTGTAAGCAGACGGTAAGCGACTAAACTGGCACTCAACGAACTGGCAAACAGCACTCAAGGCCTCGCCAGACCGTTGTTTCCCAAATACCGCGTCTCCTGCACCCGACGCTCGATATGGAGTCTGATCATGCCAAAGTCGAAGAGATTCATCCCCGCCCCTGTTGTCGCGTCGATCCTGTCGTTCTCGACCGCCGCATTCGCTAACAACAATGGTCCGCAAACGTATGAGCAAGCGGCTGTGCAACCGGTTCAGCGTCAAACGGTCGGCTACCACGAACGCATGAGCGCCGATACGCAACATGCAATGGACTTTCAGGCGGTGTTAGCCCGCGTGGAAGCCCAACGACAGGCGTTCAACAACTACGGCGGGATGACTAGTTCGTCCGCTTTCCTCCCGTCAGACAACGTAGCGTCCGATAGACCCGTCGACTTTAGTACCGCAACAGCGTCCTGGCGTTACAAGGCAACCTTGGCCGCGCGTTGATACGGCCTGCAGCTGCCAATCGCATCAAAATCAACACAACCAACTGTAGAGAATTGAAATGAAAAAGACCTTCCTTGTACTGTTCGCATTCCTTACTAGCACGTCCGTGCTTGCGCAAAGCAACCTGCCGCAGCAATTGCCGTCGCAGCAGGCAGCGTCCGCCGGGCAACCGTCCACGAAGCAGCTTTCACAAGGCGGCCCGCAGCTTCCGCAACCTCCACAGCTTCCGCAACTTCCGACACAAGCGTCGACACAACTTCCGAACCAGATCCCGACACAGGCGTCGACGCAAGTCCCGACCCAGCTTCCGAAATAACCCCGTATGGCTGCGCATCCCGCGCAGCCATACCTAGAGACCGGCGAATGTCGCGGCTACCCGATTCTGTTCATCGCCGTAGGCGCGTGCGATGCACGACGGCGTTTGTGGCGATTCGTTCATGACGTCGGCAAATCGCTGGCCGCGAGACCCTGGTTTTTTGAGCAATGAACTGCTCTCAACGCCTCCCCCGGCAATTCGACGAGGCGCTGCCGTCTTCGCCGGCTGCCAGCGGGTTTCGGCGATCGCATGGACTGCCATTGGCGTGCCCCGCGATCCGGCATGATCCGGAGTAGTCGTCCACTGGCCCATTCACCGCGACGATTGGCGCCGGAACAGGCTGATACCCATGTCAGGCGTTGCAAACGACGGATTTCGCCGACGCTGTGTGCAGGTTGAACTGTCCACCTGGCGACACCGCGGCGGTTCGCTTGCCGTCTTCCAGGGTGCGCGAGCGTCCACGCGCCTGCCTAAGCGGCGTCAGTCCCGTCCGTCGGCCCATATGCGGCCAGGAACACGTCGGCCGCTCTTTGAACGACTTTGGCGATGTTGCGCGCACTCGTATCCGCCGGCACGCCCAGCAGGCAGAGTTCCAGCAGCTCCGCTTCATACAGCCCGCGCAGATGCGCTGTCGCGATGGCTGCGTTAGAGCGGCGCAGCTTCCCGCCGTCAATCAATTGCTGCAGGAAGTCAGTCATCATTTCCCAGCCGGGCTTCGGCCCGCGCTCATAGAACAGGACGCCGACGTTCGACCGGCCACCTTCAAGATGCGCGAGACGGCGCGCCGCGAGCAGTTGCGGTGTCAGGATCGCAACCAGACAGTGCTTGCCGAAGCTCACCAGTGCGTCGCGAACCGGCACAGTGGTCTTCAGTTGCGCGCGTGCGGCTTCTGTTCCCTGTAGCGCGGCGGTGCCCATGAACTCAATGAACATCTCTTCCTTCGACTTGAAGTAGTTGTAGAGCGTGGCCTTTGACACGCCCGCCCGCGCCGCAATCTCGGACATCGACGCAAGCTCGAACCCCAATTCACTGAACACCTCAAAAGCGGCGTCAACGATCACCTGCCGCTTTGCTTCTGTTTTCACCCTCATCTTCAATGCGCTCCTTTGGTCGGCGGCGACTGATCAACGACATGGCCGGCGACGGCGACGCCCTAGACCGGCCCTCGACTTTCAATGTGATGATTCTATCATATCTGATCCGTACAGTTTATTTATGTGGACGTGGATGATGATGCAGATAACTAGGCTGTGCAGTATTTAAGTTGGGTAAATCGCACGCTGACCCGCCGGGCACAGGCACTGGTCGTCTTTGGCGATATAGGTGAAGTCAGCCCGATTCAAAGCGGCCGTCAGCCTTTGCGCCGGAGGTTTGGTTCTTTGGCACCAGTGCAGCGATGCCCGCGGCGTCGCATGCCTTGATCTCCGGCGCGCTAAAGTATCCGCGGTCTGCCAATGCCTTGCGTTTCTTCTTGCCCATCATCCCGCGCTGCTTTAGCCATCGGGCTCGACTGCGTCCGGTCGTTGCCAACATTCGTGACTTCGTGAGTGACGATGAGATGGTGTCGGGTGTCGATGGCTACCTGGACGTTGTAGCCAACCACACCCGTTCCCTTGGCTTGCGAGATCATCGAGCGTGAACCGGGATCGGCCAATGAGATCTGCCTTTCCGGTAGGTCGTTCAGAAACTTCGCTGCGTGGTCCAGATCGCGCATCTGTTCTCGCAAGGTTTCGATCTTCTTCCGTAGGCGCTTGGTCTTCGCTTTTACCTCATCCGCCTGAATACGGTCGGCTGTCTCCATTGCGTCCAGCTAACGCTGGATACTTTGCTCGATCTGCTCCTGACGCCGTGCAATCTTGTTAGGCGTGAAGTTGTTGTCGCGGCTGTTGACTGCCTTGAACTTGCTGCCGTCAATCGCGACTACAGCCTCTATGAACAGTTTCAGATCACGACAAATCATCACGAAGCGTCGGCATACGTTGCGGACACCTTGTCCGTTACTCCGTCTGAACTCTGCGATGGTCTTGAAGTCCGGCGGCAAGCCGGCCGGTCAGCCACATTAATCCGGCATTGCGCTTGCACTCCCGCTCCAAGCGTCGACTAGACTGCACACGATTGATATATAGATCTTCAGCAGCACTGCCGGGTGGTAAGAAGGTCGCCCGGTGATCGCCGGCGTGGTGCCTTCGAAACCGAGGGATGCCAGCTGGCGAGTACGGCGCCATTGCTGGCGATCGGTATCGGCATCGCGCTAGCGGTTCCGTCGATCAATACTGCGGTCCTTGCGAATGTCGATCCGCGATCCGTCGGTATTGCTTCAGGCGTGCTGAACATGGCGCGTCAAATTGGAGGCGCACTCGGAGTAGGTGTCTTCGGATCGCTCGCCATCGGAACGGCCGGCAACCCGGTCAGCGGGCTGCACGCGGCGGTCATGATGGCTGGGGCTTTCATGGCGGCGGGCGTGATAATGGCGATTACGGGTTTGAAACCGGCAGGATCAGTGGAGCGGCCGGGAGCGGCTCGCCAGGGCATTCGACGGTGAGACCGTTGTCGATGTAATAGGCTCCAAGCCACCCTGCTCTGCCGTTTGCTTGTCCGTCGGCCGGATGGCCGCCTTCAGACGGTGATGCGACACGGCGTCCGGCCGGCATACTAAGGAACTCTGCCGTGCCGACAAGTGGGGCCAAGCCGATGCTATCGAGCAGGCACGCTGCTCGCCCGATGCCATCGTTGACGCGTCCGCGCATGGAAGTCATCGATTAGTCGGCTGATCCAGGCGCGCAGTAGTGAGCAAACTGCTCTGCGGAGAGCGCGAAACCCTTCCGCTTGGCGAGTTCCCAAGGACGTTCGCATTGGTGCGTGGATTCACACCAGGAATACCCAGCCGAACCGATACAACCATGTGCATCGCGATCTGCACCGGCAACAGGTAACGGGCTGCTGGGCGGCGAGGCCGCGCAAGCGCTTAGCAAGCATGTCATCGTGACAGTGGCCAGGCAAAAAGAAAAGTAGTCTCGACGCATAGAATGAGTCCCGGATTTGTGTGATGTCGGATTTTGGTCTGTTTGCCGTTTGCGCGTCGCGCAATAGCGCTTGTGGGCTAACCGGCAGCGAGCCGCTGCCGGTTCCGACCGCGCTCGATGCTAACGGCCAATCTGCTGTATCCCCGCCAGTCGCCAGGCCTGGTCGCCATGCCCGACGCCCACGATGTTCCAAACCTCCTCGAACGGTTGCGCCGTCTGCGCGTCCTCGTCTTCCCGCATCTGGCCGTGAAAGCGAAGGCTAACCAGCGTTTCGCTGCCGTTGTGTTCCGTGGCCAACAATTCCACGTCCAGCTGCGTGATTTCCGTATGGCTCGGCTGGTTGCCCCGATCTTCCAGGTCCCGCTTGATCACCGCGAACATTTCCGGGGTTGTCAGCTCGAAAAGGTCGCCTTGTTCGTTCTGGTCCCAGGCGCGTTGCAGACGCAGGAACAAGGTCTTGGCCGATGCCAGCAAGACCGCCTGATCGAGCCCGACAGGCGGCCCCGGCACCGTCGTTGTTTGTGCCGCTGCGGCGGGATTCATCGCTGTGCGCGGCCAGGCACCGAAATTCGTCTCAGGCGCCGCCTGCCCGCTCTGATTCATGAGCAAGGAGCCGTTCATGCGCTGCCCGTTCGCCGCGTCGTGCCCATAAGCGAGATCTGGACGGCGCCGGTTGGCAATGAAGCGGAACAGCATGATGCCGGCGACAATCACGAGGCCAATCACCACTACGCTCGACAGCATCTGGGCCACCCCTTCACCCAGCCCGGACGACGACATCAGCGCGGCAATGCCGAGTCCTGCGGCCAGGCCGGCGAGCGGGCCCATCCAGCGGTTGCCTGGCTTCGCGGCAGCGGCCGCCGGCGCGGCCTGCTGCGCCGGTTGAGCTTGCTGGCTCCGTTGGCCTTGCCCGGACGGCGACGCCGTCTGCGACTGGCGGCCGAAGCTACTACCACCGCCAATACGCTTCGCTTCGGCATGGTTGGATGCAACAGTGCCCGCGACGAGCACTAGCGCCATGGCCAGTACAGCGGTACCGCGCGTCACGACACGCGCAAGGCGTCGCAGCTGATTGATTGTTTGCAAATACATAAGAATCTCTTTCGTGTAGGACGGAAATTCGCGAAGGTCGCCCGAACGCGTCTTTCCATCGCGGACCGCAAATAGCGAGCAATACCGCTCGTACGATGCCGCCGTAGCCGTGCAAGCATGGCTTGCTTAGACGGCGTCAGGTTCAGCGCTCCAGGTGCACTCGCGTTGACTCGCGCGGCGCCTCGCGACGCGCGCCTGGCGCCTGCGGACGATCGAAGAAACGGCGCGGCCAAGCGCGAGATCGAGGGCGCCGCGCCAGTCTTTCGCGATCGACGTCACCACGACCGGGGTCGCACCGGGCACCTGCACCTGCACCTGGCAACGCTTATCGAGTCCGCGGCGCGGGCCGTTGACGTCGGAGAGATTGACGGTGGCCCGGGAAACCAGCCACGCCATCCGGCGGAACACAAACTGGGTGCGTTGGCGCGCGAAGCTGCGCAAGCGTGCAGCTTCAATGTCGCAGGACTTGAACAGGACTTGCATGAGACCTCCATCAGAAACAGAAAATACTGGGTTAGCGAAACAACGACCGCCGGGGCGGAAGCCTGTGTGCTTAGTCGTTGAAGCCAGTCTATCGGTTTAACGCACCATTACAATTACCCTTCACCCAACAGATACTTTCGGCATCTGCAACGTCATCGGGGTACCTCGCGGCGCAAAGCAATTACAAACGACGAACGACGAAACGCCGGAGCGAAACGAATTCGCCCCGGCGCAAGAATGCAATGAAACTGTCGCTAATACTGGAAGGGGAATGGAATGCCGGTCTGCGCGGCTAGGTGCAGGCTGCCGTCACGCGCGTTCGTCATGCCGCTGGCCGCGACCTGCGCAGTCGTGGTGGTCTCGTGCCAAATTCAGGCCGGTGTTGGTTATCGCCGCAAGACTTAATTCACCCTGGCCCGGCGTCCTTCTACTGCGCGCCATCGAATCGCACCCGGTTGGGCGCACTGCCGGACTGCGGTGCGGCAGCCTACAGCAAAAGCAGCGTTGCCGAGACGATGCACGTCGGCACGATGGCAGCGATCAACAGGCCGAGCAGGCTGACTGACTCATCACGGAATCCCTTGTGCACGATGGCGAGTCCTGCGGGATTCGGCGCGTTGGCGATCACCGTGAGACCGCCTCCAGCGACTGCGCCGGCCAGCAGCATGTACTTCGCCTGGTCCGGAAGGCCCGCGATCAGCGAGCCGAGATAGGTAATCGCCGCGTTGTCCATGATCGCCGTCAGGCCAAGCGCGCCGGCATAAAGTGCGTAAGCATCGAGCGATGCGACGACCGGCTGCAGCCACCATTGCTGCAATCCTCCGAGCACGACCAGGCCGCCGAGAAAGAACGCGACCAGCAGGCTCTCGCGCAACATCAGCGGCGACTGGTACTGCTCGTATGCCTGCGTGAAGCCCAGAAAGAAAAGCAGGAGGCCGATGAAGATAACCGGGTGATGGGCAGACAGCACCACCGCGACGAGAAAGCCGGTGTGTATCAGCGTGACGCCCGTCGGAACCGGAACCGCGGCGGCGGGCGCGTCGTTGCGCTCTGCATGCTTCGGGAGCTTGCGGTGCATGAATAGCAGCAGGCCTGTTGCGTTGACCAGCACGGCGATGGCCGCCTTCCAGCCAAACTGCGCCGCCATAAACGCGCTGTCCCATCCCCAGGCGGCGGCAACCATCAGCACCGGAGGTGCGGCATAGGCGGTCAGCGTGCCGCCGACTGACACGTTGACAAACAGCACTGCGAGCGTGAGATATTTCCAGTGTTCGGCGATCGGCAACCTGAAAAGCCGGTCTCGCAGTATCAGCGCCGCCAGCGTCATTGCGGCCGGCTCCGTGATGAACGAACCGAGCAATGGAACCACGGTCAGGGAAAGCCAGATGACGCCTGTTTCCGTCTTGACGGGAAGGACGCGCGCGATGTGCGACACGAGCGTCGTGACCGCGTCGAGAATGGGCCGGCTCGCGGCGATCACCATGATCACGAAGACAAACAGGGCTTCGGTGAAGGAGCGCGATTCAGCATAGGCCACAGCTTGCGCAGAACCGGCCAGCGCGACGATAGCCAGACACAGGATCAGGGCCCAGAGGCCGAAGACGACTTCCACTTCGCCGAGAAAGTGAAACAGGCCCGCGTGGTGCGGGTGCCGGTGGGCCAGAACCTCGAAGCGTTTCGCGAGGAGCGTATGGAGCAGGGCCAGTCCGAAAATGACTGCGCCGGCAATTTCAACTGAATGTGGCATCTGTTCGCATTGAATGGTGATGGAACGGACTCTGGAACGCACGCGGTTGGTGTTGCCGCCAGCCGGATCGCTGGCCTCGCTTGTAGGCGGCTCTCAGCGTAGCCACCACATCGTGCCGCGTATCGGTCCCGACGCGGGCACGCAGCCTGACCGTGTGGAGGCCGATCCTGAGCGCGTCGACTTCGAGAAAGCTTCCGGAGGCCGCCATGAAGTTTGCACTGCGAATTATTTGGGTCAATCCAGAGTTCTGGCGGCAGGGGCCCGACCGGCGCTTGAAATTCGTTGACCTCAAACGCTTATCGAGGGGCTAGTCGGACCCAATCGCCAGTTGACAGCTTTCATTGGTCCTATGAGCATTGGCGGCCGAAATTCCCCTCGATTCTGCGCGTGTAGCATGCGCGGCAGCAATTGGCGTGAGGCGTCTAACGCGCTCAGCCATTCACATCTGATCGCCTGGCACGGACCCGTTGTTCAATGGAGTGTTACTCCGGCATCGCCGACGAATGGTGATTGAGGATCTTCCACTCCCCATCAACCTTCTTGTATACGAATGTGTAGCGCGCGTGCACCTTCTGATGCTTGCCGTTCTTTGTCAGGTCGAACGTATAGACGCCCGTGTCCACCGCCGAGTTGTCGTTCAGCAAGCGGATCTCGCGGAGGTTGATCGTACCGTGCGGTTTCAGCTTCAGAAACTTCACGAAATAGTCCTTGATGCTTGCGGGAGTCGTGCGGACTTCATTGGAAACCGTTGGCTCCAGTACGGCATCGGGTGCGTACAGTCTGGCAACCGAGTCGGCGTCGCCCGTTGCGAGCGCCGCATTCCACCGATCGAACAGCGACGCGATTTCAGCTTCGCGCTGATCCGTCGGCGCCGCGGCGATTTCTCGATAGACCTTCGGTACGAGGGCTTCGCCCGCAAACACGCTAGTGCTGAAAACAACTGCGGCGGCGATCAAAATCTTCTTCATTTTTGCGTTCAATCCATTTAAACGAGAGCCAACGAGGAGTCCGGAAACTGCAGCCACCAGGCGCCTTAGGCTACAAGGGAACCTTTCAGGTATCGCCGCCTGCCAACGGCCAGCCAGCTATGTTGTCAGTCGACCTGTTTTTTGGCCGTACTGTGATATTAAACCCAATATTGATTTATTAGTCAACTATGATGTTAGAGTACGTTTTGGCCTCGTTGTTCGCAAACGCTTCGCGCGAACAGACGCCTGGTGACGTTGCAAGCGCGGAAACTCACGCGTCGACGCGCACCACGCAACGCTACGACCGACGTTCGAGCGCGATCCAGTTTGCGGAGGTTGAGCGGAATTCTTTATAGAAGTGGACAGATATTCAGCGTCAAATCCACGCCGGACTTCCGCCATTCGATCGTGCAAATCGAATGATGATCATGTAGCCGGCCTCCTCCCGCGGTTATGCGACGAGGGTTAAAGTCAGTTTGCAAAAACATACTTTGACCCTGCGGAGACCGACATGAACTATTGTGGCGTAGACCTGCATTCGAACAACCACGTGGTGAGCGTCAGCGACGAGAACGACAGGATCGTGTACCGGAAACGCCTGCCAAACAAGCTCGCGCAGATCGCGGCGGCGCTTGAACCGTACCGGCGCGAACTGGCGGGTGTGGTCGTTGAGAGCACGTACAACTGGTACTGGCTGGTGGATGGACTGGTGAACACCGGCTAGCGGGTAAGCTGGCCCATCCCGCTGCCATCAGGAAATACGATGGGCTGAAGCACAGCGGCGATTTCTCCGATGCGGCCTATCTGGCGCAATTGCTGAGACTCGGGCTGCTGCCCGAGGGGCATGTCTATCCGCGCGAAGAACGCGGCGCACGCGACCTGGCACGCAAGCGCATGCAACTGTTGCGCCATCGCACAGCGCACATCCTTTCGATCGAGGGCGTTCTGATACGGCAAACAGGGAGGACTAAATGGCGAGGCAGTCAAACGGCTGACGGCCGGCCAGCTCGATGAATTTGCCTTTGCGCCCGATGTGATTTACCGTCCTCCGCGGCGCCACGACTGCGCCTTCTTTCGCGCCAGGACCGACTCAGCGTCCGCTAAAAACAAATAACGACATCAACGTTGACGATAAAATCAACTTTAGGTGTAATGTCGCCACTCGTCGTCGACCGGCAATTTTACTCGTTGGTTTCATAAGCGATCCTTCGCATATCGCCTTTGCCTGACCCGCTTACCTTACTGCGACGGAACCATCCCGCTGACGTGGCGCGCCGGGCCGAAGCACTGAAATTTCGGACTAACCTTGCGACGATGCGCGCGGAGCGTGCAGCGCTGCTGGCACTGCGCAGCAGGGGTTCGCGTTCGTTTGACATTTTAAGTGGCGCTCCTTGTTGTTCTCAACTTTAGACACCGGCATCGCTGCCTCACCACCACCGCAACGCTGGGCGGGGATTAGACTATACCGACGACGAAACTGCGATGAGCGCTGAAGCGCGGCGAACAGATGAAGCACGACAGCCTCAAGCGGGGGTCGACAGCTATCCGGGCTCGCGACCGGTAAATGGCTGCAAGAGCCGGCGGTGCACGAGCAGCAGCAGAGGCGTTGAAACCATCGAGAGCGCGACGACCAACGTGACAAGCGACGACTGGCGCTGATCGATGACACGTGCAGCCAGTGAAGCGGCCATCACCACAAAGGCGAACTCGCCGCCTTGTGACAGCAGAATGGCAAAGTAGGCGCGTTGCGACGCCGGCACGCCAAATCTATTTGCAAGAAACCACTGCGCGATCGTCTTGATACCGACGAGTGCCACGACCAGTACCGCGACCCGTACCGGCTCGCGCATCAACACACCGAAGTCGATTGACATTCCCACGGCAATGAAAAACAAACCAAGCAACAAGCCCTTGAAGGGCATCATGTCGACTTCGACCTGGTGGCGATAATCCGAATCTGCAAGCAGTACACCCGCGACAAAGGCGCCCAGGGACATCGACAGATGAACGCTCTCCATGAGCAATGCGATGCCTACAATCCAGAGCAGCGCAAACGCGGTGAAAATCTCTGGGATACCGATGCTGGTGATCAAACGCAGCGCGACATGTAACAGGTAGCGGCCGACAAGAGCCACCGCAGCAAGCATGGCGAGTGCTTTCAAGGCGACGAGCCAACCCGGTTCCGCTACGGCAGTGGGTGCCGCCGGTCCAAGCAAAGGCAGGAGAGCAATCAGCGGGATGGCTGCCATGTCCTGGAACAGGAGAATGCCGAACCCGGCACGGCCCGTAGGCATGTCCATTAACTTGCGTTCCTGAAGTTCGGACATAACCATTGCCGTCGATGACAGCGAGAGTGCAAGTCCGCCCGTCAATGCGATTCGCCAGGGCAACCCTAACATCAGGAAAATCCCCAACAACGCCGCAGCGCAAACGGTCATCTGCATTGTGCCGTAGCCAAAGATAGTGCGGCGCATTGCCCATAGCGTGTCGACCCTCATTTCGAGTCCGATGACGAACATCATCAACACGATGCCCAACTCGGAAAAGTGGAGGATCGCGTCTATGTCCGTCACCAGCTTCAGTGCCCACGGACCAATGATGACGCCTGCCACTAGATAGCCAAGCACTGCCCCAAAACCGAGGCGAACTGCCAGTGGCACGGCGACCAGCGCCGCCGCAAGAAAGATGACCACATCGATCAGCAACTTCGTCACGTGCTGTCCTCCTGAACCGACATCACAAGTCGCGAAGAACTCATTGTGGCCAGCCATCGAATCTGGTCGCCAACCGCGAGAGACGGTTTGCCCGATTCGACCAAGGCTGCGGCTGCGGGCGATCTGGCTATGCGACGCCCGCTCTTGCGGCGGACCTGGACCCTTGGTTGGATAGGCTACAGATCGCGCCTGTTTAGGCGGCGGGCAAAATGTCAGCGGAACACCTCCCGATCAGGCGCGAGTATTAACTCTATGCGTTGCGTAGCACGGACGGTATAGGACCTTGGTCCAATCAAATATCAGGATGAACGGCCTACCGCATAGTTGCGGGAAGCCCATCCATACGACACTCGGATACTGGCCGACTAATGGAAGAGAAAAGCGTTATCGCCGTCCGGCAAGTCGTTGGCCTCTCACCGCACGCGAAAGGGGAGGCGCGCAGCAAGCCGCTCAGCCAATCGACGTTGCAGCGCCAGTCCGCTTAGGCAACGGCGTCAGGTCCTCTGCCGCATGTTTCAATCGAGGCGGTCGCGCTTGCCCGCTTCCCGCTGCGCGAGCGGATTGAGCGCGACAACGAACGTCGCGATGCCCACGACGAGCGCCAGCATGCCCCAACGAAATTCGACCGGAACCTCGTACAGCAAGCCGCGGATCGTCGCGTAAAGCCCGCCGAGCCAGACGAAAACACCAATCGACGCCCAAACCATACGACGCTCGGAACGTTTCATCGCAGCCTCCCGCCGACGGGAAACGAGATACCTATAGTTTAGGAATTCCTATGATGGTGCGTATGCTAAAAAAAACCCATATGATTCATTCGAACTGATCGTTTACGACATGTCTTGCGAGCATCCATCTAGTTGAGGCCTCGACTTACGGCACAACACCCACCTGAGCGAAACAGCGTGATAGTCCAGCAGCAACGGCGCGAAGCAACAAACCGTTGCGATGACTTGTCGAAGACAACCCGGCCGAGAAATCAGACGTTCACCCCTCAAATGGACACCGAACATGCCGAAGTCGATTCTTTTAGCGCGGCAGGCTCGCTCTCTGGCACCGGTGATCCTCGTGCTACTCGTACTGTTCCCGCTGTCTCGGGATCTGCGCGCACAAGGAACGCCGCCTCCGGCCCGAACTTTTGTCGGCGCCAACGTGAAGAACTACGCCGATGCCGTGCTCGCGATCATGTCGTACACGGCCGTGCCCGACGTGACGACCAGTTCGCTGTCGATCAATAACGCGGGCACCGGCAACCCGGGTTTCGGTCAGACGCAGCTCGGCGGCGGCTTTACGCTCAGCAAGTCGTTCCCGCTCTATCTCGAAGGCACGGTCGCCTATAGCCGTTACGATCCGACCTTTATCGCGACGGAAGGCGCACAGCAACGCCCGATTCCGACGCGATGGAACACTGTGAGCACGACGGTCGGCATCGGCTGGGATTTCCCGATCACGGACGAACTGCGTTTCCGGCCGATCCTGAACGGCATGGTCGGCCGCGTGGCAAGCGATCTGCACATCGGACAAACGGTGATCAACGAGAGGAACGATGCGAACCTGCAATTTCTCGACGGCGGTTCGCTCAATGCGTATGGTGCAGGCGGATCGCTGATGCTGGACTTCGAACACTATCGCGAACACTACGAGATCGATGTCGAATTGCGCGCGACCGACATCTATTTGCGCAGCTTCGGCGGATCGTCGCAGGCTGTGCAGGGATCGGCGACCGCGCAACAGGTCAGCCTGTGGGCGCGATGGCGGGCGCCTACGGGCCTCACGGCGCTTGAGCGGCCGCTGCGCTATGTGCTGGAAACCGCCTACTCGCACTATTTTGGCGAAAGCGCGGGCGTGCTTGGCTTCAACGACCTCACTTCAGTGGGCGTTGGACTGGAGCTCGACAGCGGCAGGTATCCGATCATCATCACGAGAACCCGGGCGATGGTGCGCTACGTGTTCGGCCGCAACGTGCACGGCGTGTCGTTCGGCTTCGCGATAAGTTTCTAGCAGCCGGGGCGGCGTGCGCGGCGCGCCGCAGCGCGCTATTGCTTTCGCACTTTCCAGTCGCCGTTGCGTTTCTTGCAGCCGGTCGGCGTTCAGGTCTGCGTCTGGGTCTGCGTCTGGGTCTGCGTCTGGGTCTGCGTCTGGGTCTGGGTCTGGGTCCGCCCCTTCGCCACCGCGACGAGCGTCACGCTGCGGCAGGGTCCCGTCACCATTGCTGGCGGTGGTTCTGCGCGGCACGGCCCCGTTGATACGCATGCCGCTACCCCTGCCACTGTTGTTCCATCGAGCGATGCCCCTCCTGTTCGATCTCGAGCGTCGTTTGCCAGGAGAGGTTGAGCGCTGCCTTGTTGCCTGGCGTCATGCAGGTAATGGGTGTCCTTCAACAAGCTCAGGTTGTTGGTGAAGGCGGTAGCCCCCACGCTGCGCGCTTCGGTAGGACCAAGGTCCGATAGTCGCTCCCTGTCTTGCTGGTAAGCTGACATACGGCATGTGCGCCCCTCGCGCCCGGTGCGTGGGCAGGTTTTGCGTTGCAGCCGCTCGTACCGTCGCGCATACCGCACCGGGATGTTCTGCGCAGGCTCGACGCGATACCCCTGACCGGCGAGCGCATCGCGCGCGAATGGCAAACCCTCGCGGATACAAGCCCGGGCGGCGCGCTCGCGCAATCCAGCCGTCCATGGCCGATGACGCACGCTGCATGCTCGCGCATGTCAGCCTCATCTGGGTTCGTTGCTGCAAGCGAACGGAGAAACTGCCGTACAACTCGTCACGCGATTTGCCCAGCGCATTTCGCGGCACTACGGCGAGCGGTCGCGCTGCCGACGGTGCGCCCTAGCGGGGCAGTGAGCGGCGGCAGATCGCCGAAGTGGGACCGACGGTCAACACGGCGGGCAACCCCGACAACGTTGCACGAAACTGAAGCGAGCTGATGCTGGCCATGCAATGCCGGCGTGCTCGCTCGACGGCAGGTGCAGATTCAATCGTTACCGGGATTGTTTTGATTGGATGCAGGTTTCGGGACATAGCCCATCGGAGATCACATCATGCCAGTATGGAACTCCCGGTTCACCACCGCGGTAACCGCGATGATCCTCACCACCTTGTCGGCGCAGTCGTGGGCCACTGAGCAGGCGCAACAACGCCGTGCTGGGCGTGACGTCCGCCAGGAAACACGGCAGGGTTCACGACACACCAAGCAGGAGTGCCGCGCCACAGATCAGAAAAGCAATTCGCAATGTCGGCAGGATAAGCGGCAGACAAAACAGCACGGGCGTCAGACAGCTCGCGATATCAAGTATTGAGTAGCGAGCGCCAGTCGCGAAAAACATGCCGTGCGCTTTTTGCATAATCGAACGCAGCGATCGCACTGTTCCCGCGGGCCCCGCTCTGCTCGCCGCGCATTGTGTACCTACTGCGCATTGCTTGCTCGCGCGACGCCACAAACGACAGACCGGCCGCCATTCACTGGAGGTCGCATGCCGGGATAAGAATTTGTGCGTTGCCGGACGTCGTATTCAATCGAGGAGAACAGGGATGACTCCATCGGGTAAGCGTCAATCATGCGCTCAGCGACAACGTCATACGAGCCGCGTCTGCGAAAGGCGTGGATATCATCTTCAAGGGCCTCCTGCTCATCAGCGTCTGCGCATTGTTGCTGCCATTGGCCGGCTGCCAGTATTACGCCGTACCGCCCGATGAGAGAAACGAATTGCTCGGCAGAAGTCCACTCTGCGCCAGCATCTTTCATCTGATCCTTTCTGATCACATGCATCAGTTCCGATGCTCGACACGATGATGCGGGCGCAAGGGGCACGCGGGCGCGCCGCCACGTTCGGATGACGCGGTCCCCCGCCGCGCTAGTGTGTCCAAGGGCATCTGCCCGCCTGTCGGTCTCCGTTCAAAGCCTGTTGCGCATGCTCGGATCGAATTGCGGGTCCGGCTGCTTTTGCGTTTGCCTGAGCACGCCCTGCGGGTCGAAATAGAAGTTGAAGATCATGTGGTAGATGTTGTTCTCCATGTACCGATACGACCATACCTCGCGATCCATCCGCTTGAAATGCGCCCTTTCGAACGGTCGACCGAACGCGACCAGAACATCGTTGCGCGTCCACTTGTTGACCTCGGCGCGATAGAACTCGTTTTCCTGAAGCACTTGCCGCACACCGGTCGTATTGCCCGACGCATCGAGATCGACGGCGGTGGTCGTCGTTCCCATGGGCTGCGTGGGCCACATGAGGCGCTTGCCGCCGTTGGGCAGATCGTATGTCTCCTTCGGCGGACCGAGCTTCGCGATAATCGCCTGCTCATTCATGCCGATTTGCACTCGCTGCTCCGGCTGTGCGCAAGCGCCGAGCACGAGCGCAACGGCGCACGCGCCATGCGTCAACGCGAATGCAATGGGTTTTCTCATCGTTGTCTCCCGCGTTTTTGCCCGGCTTGCGTTGGGGCTATTTCGTCGAGGCGGGTTCCACGGATATCGCGAGCGCCTCCGTATAGACCGCTTTCACCTGATTTCCCTTCTTTATGCGCCTAAGACGTTCAGGATCCTGCATGTGCAGATCCACCATTTCGCCGCGCGGCCGCGCAACGTCACGGTCTTCGCGTGCGGGTTGACGGCGACGACATCCGCGAGGATCGTCACTTCGCGGCCGAGTTCGCCGCCTGGCTTCGCTCCATGCGGCGCACGGTCGGCGCGATGCCTGCGCCTTCTCGTCGAGCAGGCTCAATGTGAGCGATTCACGATACTGCGCCGTCACGACATCGCCGAGCGCAAGCTGGTCGAAGTTGCGCGCCTCGTTCGTCACTTCGAGCTCCATCACTTTGCCCGAACGGGTTGTCAGCGTGACAGTGCGCATCGCGGGATCGACGCCATGTACAGTAGCGCCGTTCGCGTCGTGCACGATATCGACGTCGATTTGCGGCTCCGCGGAAAGAGCGCTTGCGGAGATCGCAACGCACGACAACACAAGGAGGCTCAGCCGTTTCATGATCCCACTCCCTGTTTGATCAACGCCGAACGGCAATAGTGGACGGCATGATCACTCCCTGCATGAACGCGGCTTTGCCTCTATCCCACCTTCACCTCATTCTGCAAAGGCAGACTCTTCTCGAACGCCGAGACGCTCTCCAGCGTGGTTTCGCAGATGGTCGTCAATGCCTCATGCGTCAGATAGGCCTGATGTCCGGTCACGATTACATTTGGAAACGAAACGAGTCGCTGAAAAACGTCATCGGTGATGATCTCACTGGAGAGATCACGAAAGAAGAGATTCCCCTCCTGTTCGTACACGTCGATTCCGAGCCCGCCAAGCTGCCCGGTCTTCAATGCGTCGATGGCAGCCCCCGTATCGACCAGCCCGCCGCGGCTCGTGTTGATCAGTATCGCACCCGGCTTCGCGCGTTTGAGCGTTTGCGCATTGATGACGTGGTGTGTCGCGGGGGTGAGCGGACAATGCAGCGAAATGATGTCGGCTTTCTCCCCGATCTCGCCAGGCGTTGCATAGCTCAGACCGAGCGCTTCAAATTCCGCAGAGGGGTACGGGTCAAAACCAATCACCCTGCAGCCGAAGCCGAGCATGATCCTGGCGAATACGCATCCGATCTTGCCCGTTCCAACCACCGCAACCGTCTTGCCGAAAAGGTCGAAGCCAGTCAGCCCGTCGAGCGAAAAATTCGAGTCGCGGGTGCGATTGTAGGCACGGTGCACCTTGCGGTTGACCGCGAGCAGTAGCGCTACCGCGTGCTCCGCCACGGAGTTCGGCGAATACGTCACGACGCGCACCACCTTCATGCCGAGCGTGGCCGCCGCTTCGAGATCCACGTTGTTGAAGCCCGTGCAGCGCAACGCGAGCAAACGCGTCCCACCCTCGTGCAGCGCGCTCAGTACTGGCGCGTCCGCCTTGTCGTTGACGAAGATGCAGACCGCACCGTAGCCGGCGGCAAGACCGACGGTGTCCATATTTAGCAAAACGTCGAAGTAATGCAGCTCGTGCTTGCCGCTTTTGTTGGCCTCGTCGAGATACCGGCGTTCATAACGCGTCGAACTGAAGATCGCCACTTTCATGATGCACTCCTTCTGTATCCGGTTGGACGTTCATTCGCCCGTGGCGCAAGTGCGCGCCGGTGCGCGCCGGTACGTTCAGCCCGCTGCAATCGCTATCGCGATCTGCACGAACAGCACCTTGACGATCGTCATCGACGGGAAAATCATCGCGTACATGATGTCGGGCTGATCCGTCGGCGCGACGCGGTTGGCGAAGGCGAGAATCGCCGGGTTGCCGGTCGCACCGCAGATCACGCCGACCGACGTATCGAACGACAGCCTGAAGATCCACAGGCAACAGATAGCCGTCACGCCGACGAGCACCAGGAGCGTTATCGCGCCATAAAGCAGCAGCAGCGGCCCGGCGGTGCCCACGGTCGCGACGAACTTGGGTCCGCAAGCGATGCCCACCTGTGCGAGGAAAATCGTGAGCCCAAGATTGCGCAGCACAAGATTCGCCGACAGCGGCATCACCCAGACGAACGGTCCGCTGCGGCGGACCTTGCCGAGGCACAGCGCGACCAGCAGCAACGCCGCGAGACCGAGGCTGAACGCGCCGAGACCGGGAAAACGCAGCGGGATCGCGCCGACCAACAGCCCGGCGGCCGCGCCGATGCCGAGGCAAATGAAACTGAGGTCGGCCGTGCTTTTGATCGAATCGCCGAAGAACGCGCGAACGCTCGCCTGATGCGCGCGATTGACGAGCAGGCCGACGCGGTCGCCCGCTTCGAGAATGAGGTCGGGAGTGGACAGCAGATCGGTGTCGCCGCGCCGCACGTGCGCGACCGCGCAGTTCACGCCGTCCGGGTAGCGCAAACTGCCGAGCGACATTCCGACGACCGAAGGATTCGAGGCGAACACGCGCATGTAGTCCAGGTCTTCCCGATGACTCGATATGCGCCCGGGCTGCAACTCGCCGCACAGTGCCGTTGCTTCGTCGAGCAGGCGGGGGTCCGTCGCGGTGAGGAGGAGCACGTCGTCACCACGCAGCGCGAAATCGTCGATGGTGAGCTGGTTGTGATGCGCGCGCCGCACTGCTGCGATTGCCACACCGGCAGGTAGGCGTGTCAATAGCTCCGACACCTTGAGACCGAAGAGACTGGCATTGCGCAGCGCGACTTCCGCAGTCTCCATCAACTTGGCCGGCGGCTTGCCTATGTTGACTTTGAGGGCCAGTTGCAGCGCGTAGATAAATAGAATCGGCCCGGCCACGCCGAACGGATAGGCCACGCTATAGGCCACCGCGGCATCGCTGCTCTTCATCGACGCGATGGCAACCTGCAGGCTCGCCGTGCTCGTGCCGCTGCCCGCGAACATGCCGAGGGCATCGGCGAGCGTGACGCCGAAATGAATGAAGCCGCAGGCGACGAGACCGGAAGCGATCACGCCGAGACATGCCGCCGCATTGGCCTTCATGCCCTCCCGGCTCGTGAGCCCGCGGAAAAATTGCGCACCATACTGAATGCCGATGCCATAAAGAAACATCAACAATCCGAGCGTGCCCAGCAACGCCGGCGGCGTGGATTTCGGCGCGAACGCGCCGACCGCCAGCCCAACGAACAGCACGGCCCCGGAGCCCAGAGCCACGCCTTTCACATTGATTTCGCCGACTAGGTAGCCCACCGCGATGGTCAGAAAGAGCGCGAACAGCGGCTGACTTTCGACGAAGGTTCTGACTGCATCCATGCCGCCCCCTGGTGATGGACAAAGCAACACCGCAGTACATCAATATTAAAGTCGCTTTGCCGCGCACCGTCCAGCGCCATCGCACACATTCATCGCGATTCAAGCACGACGACACTGCGTGCTTCTACGCGGCAGCTACCGCGTTCGAGGCGCGCGGTTTCAACAGTCGACACAATGTCCCCCGGAGGCTGCGCAGCCGTATCGACAACGCGCCGCCAGCTGGCGTCGTCGTCGAGCGCGGGAAGCTCTGCACTGCGCGCATCGACATTCATGTTGAGGACGACATGTAACCTGGGCGCGCCCGGCGCATGTCCGGCGAGCGTGAACGCGACCAGCCGGGCACCTGGGTCGCCCCATGCGGGCGCGCCGAGCCGTTCGCCATGCCAGACGACATCGGGATGCGTTTGCCCGGGCTCCGTAGCTCCCGTGAGGAAACGGCGACGGCGCAGGCTCGGGTGACGCTTGCGAAACGCGATCATCTCGCGCACGAAACGCAGCATGTCGAGCGCGTCACCGGAAAAACGCCAGTCCATCCACGACAGCGCGTTGTCCTGGCAGTATGCGTTGTTGTTGCCCCGCTGGCTTCGCAGGATTTCGTCGCCGGCGAGCAGCATCGGTACGCCCTGGCTCAGCAGCAGGATCGCGATGAAGTTGCGCGCCTGCCGCAAACGCAGACCGGCGATCGACGGATCATCGGTATCCCCTTCCGCCCCGCAGTTCCACGACAGGTTGTCGTTGCTGCCGTCGCGGTTGTCGTCGCCGTTCGCTTCGTTGCGCTTTGCGTCGTAGCTGACGAGATCGCGCAACGTAAAGCCGTCGTGGCAGGTCACGAAGTTGATGCTGTTCACAGGCAATCGGCCGTCCGCCTGGTAGAGATCTGCGCTACCCGCGACGCACGTGCACATCTGGCCGATCAGTCCGGAATCGCCGCGCACGAAGCGCCGGATCACATCGCGATAGCGGCCGTTCCATTCGGCCCACGCCATGCCCGGAAACGCGCCAACGTGATAGAGGCCCGCCGCGTCCCACGCCTCTGCGATCAGCGGCACGCGCGCGAGCACCGGCGACGCTTCCATCGCCCACGGCAGCGGCGGCGTGCGCAGCAACGCGCCGCCTTCGCCGCGCGTGAAGACGCTCGCGAGATCGAAGCGAAAGCCGTCCACACCAAGTTCCTGCACCCAGTACTCGAGGCAATGCAGGATGAACGCCGACACCAGCGGATGATTGCAGTTGAGCGTGTTACCGCAGCCCGTGTAGTCGAGATAGCGCCCGCCATCAGCCGGATCGATGTGATAGAAGAATTCGTTGGCGAGCACCTTGAAATTGATCACCGGCCCGCTCAGGCCCGCTTCCGCGGTGTGATTCAACACCACGTCGAGCAGCACGCGGATGCCGGCCGCGTGCATCGCGTCGATCAACGCACGGAACTCCTGCGGCGCGCGCTCAGGCTCGACGCAGTAGCGCGGATGCGGACTGTAGAAGCTATGTGTGCTGTAACCCCAGTAATTGACGAGCCCCTCGGCGGCCGCCGACCCAGGCACGTCCTGCTCATCGAAGGCCATCACCGGCAGCAGCTCGACGTGCGTGACGCCCAGCTCCTTCAGGTAAGGGATCTTCTCGATCAGCGCCGCGAACGTGCCGGAATCTCGAACGCCGCTCGATGGATCGCGCGTGAAGCCGCCCACATGCAGCTCGTAGATGATCGCGTCGTCGAGCGTGCGCACGGCCACGTCGTCGCGTTCAGGCAGCGGTTCGGTGACGATGGCTCGAAAGGACGCATGCCCCGGTTCGCGCACACCGGCAGCGGCCTGGCGATGCCAGTGGCGGTCGCTGACCGCGCGCGCGGCGGGATCGAGCAACTCGTAACGGCTGCCGGCTTCGTCGTCGACCTGCGGCACGCCATGATGGCCGTAGGCGCGCCACGTGTACCAGCACGGCACCGGAAGGTCTTCGACCAACACATGCCAAAAATAGAACGTACGGTTTATTTTGGGCGTGAGTCCGATGATCTGAAACGGCTCGATGCTATCCGTCGAAGCGTAAAGCAGCAGTTCGAGGTGAGTCGCGTGCCGACAAAAAACGCAGAAGTTGACGCCATCCGGCACGACCGACGCACCAAGCGGAAATCGTGAACCGGGGCGCGCCCGATAACTGCGCGTACTTTCTACATTAGGGCTGAGCAAGGTCGATCCTCACCGCACGCGCGTTCCAGATGCGCTCGCAATACTCGCCGATCGCACGATCCGACGAGAACTTGCCCGAGCGCGCCGTGTTGATGATCGACATGCGCGTCCACCGCCGCGCGTCGCGCCATGCGTCGCTCACGCGATCCTGACACTCGACGTAGTCGGCGAAATCGGCCAGCACGAGGAACGGGTCCGAGCGCAGCAGATTGTCGACGAGCGGCCTGAATACATCTGGATCGCCGCGCGAAAAACGGCCTTGCGCGACCTGCGCGAGCGCTTCGCGCAAGTCGTCGTTGGCCTGCACGTAGTCGGACGGGCGATAGCCGTTGCGTTTCAATTCATCGACCTGTTGCGCGCTCAAGCCGAACAGGAAGAAGTTTTCCTCGCCAGCTTCTTCGCGGATCTCCACGTTGGCGCCGTCGAGCGTGCCGATCGTCAGCGCGCCGTTCATCATGAACTTCATGTTGCCGGTGCCGGATGCTTCCTTGCCCGCTGTCGAAATCTGCTCCGACAGGTCCGCGGCGGGATAGACCCAGTGCCCGTTCTTCACGTTGAAGTCCGGATAGAAGACCACTTTCAGCCGGCCTTCGATCGCCGGATCATGGTTGACGACTTCCGCGATGCCAGTGATCAGGCGGATCATCAGCTTGGCCATCGCGTAGCCCGGCGCGGCCTTGCCGCCGAAGATAAAGCAGCGCGGCGCGACGTCGAGCGCGGGATTGCGGCATAACCGGTGATAGAGACTAATGATGTACAGCGCGTTCAGATGCTGCCGCTTGTACTCGTGAATGCGCTTGACCTGAATGTCGAACAGCGCGTTCGGATCGACGTCGATGCCCGTTGCGCACGCGATCCGCGCCGCGAGCGCGGTCTTGTTGTCGCGCCTGATCGCGCGCCATGCTTCATGAAAGCCGGCATCGTCGGCGTGCGCGGCGAGCTTGTCGAGCTGCGTGAGATCGGTGCGCCAGCCGGCGCCGATCGTTTGATCGATAAGACCCGCGAGGCCTGGGTTGCTCAACATCAGGAAGCGGCGGGGCGTCACGCCGTTCGTCACGTTGAGAAAGCGCTGCGGATACATCTCGGCGAAATCGTGCATCACGGTCTGGCGCAGCAGATCCGAATGCAACGCGGCCACACCGTTGACCGCATGACTGCCCACCGTCGCGAGATGCGCCATGCGCACTTTCTTGTCGCCGCGTTCGTCGATCAGCGACATGCGCATCACGCGCGCGTCGTCGTCGGGAAAAACGCGCCGAACGTCGTCGAGAAAACGGCGGTTGATTTCGTAGATGATTTCGAGCGGGCGCGGCAACAGGCTCTGGAAGAGCGGCAGGCCCCAGGTTTCGAGCGCCTCGGGCAACAGCGTGTGATTGGTGTACGCGAAGGTGCGCTGCGTGATCTCCCATGCGGTATCCCACGCAAGCCCGTGCACGTCCATCAGCAGACGCATCAGCTCGGTCACCGCGATCGATGGATGCGTATCGTTGAGCTGCGCGGCAAACAGGTCCGCGAAATGCTCGATCGACGTGCCCTTCAGTGCCATTAGCCGCAGCATGTCCTGCAGCGAACACGAAACGAAAAAGTACTGCTGTGCGAGCCGCAGGCGCTTGCCCGCTTCGGGTTCGTCGTTCGGATAGAGCACCTTCGACAAGGTTTCCGACACGACTTTTTCCTGCACCGCCTCGTAGTATTGGCCGGCGTTGAAGTCCTGAAAGTCGAACGATTCGACCGCTTCGCTCTTCCAGAGGCGCAGCACATTGCAGGTATCGACGCGATAGCCCTGCACCGGCAGATCGCACGCGACGCCTTTCACTTGCCGCGCGGCAATCCAGCTCACGCGCAGGCGTCCCTGGTCGTCGATCTGGTGTTGCGTGTGTCCGCCAAAGCCGACGTAATGGCTCACATCCGGCCGCACGATTTCCCAGGGACTGCCGTTCTGCAACCACTTGTCGGTCACCTCGACCTGCCAGCCGTCGCGAATTTCCTGATCGAAGATGCCGAACTCGTAGTGGATGCCGTAACCGATCGCCGGAATTTCGAGCGTCGACAGCGAGTCCATATAGCAGGCGGCCAGGCGTCCGAGCCCGCCGTTGCCAAGCCCGGGTTCTTCCTCGATCGCGAGGAGCGCGTCGAGATCCTGGCCGAGCGCGTGCATCGCCTCGCGCGCTTCGTCCTGCATGCCGAGATTGAGCAGGTTATTGCCGAGTTGCGGACCGATCAGGAACTCCGCGGAAAGATAGCAGGCGACCTTGACGTCCTTCTCCGCATAGACTTTCGTCGACGCGGCCCAGCGCGCGAGCATCCGATCGCGCACGCTGTAGGCAAGCGCCATGTACCAGTCTCGCGGGCCCGCAATGTCTGGATAGCGCCCCGCGCGGCAAATCAGATTCCTCACCACGTCGTGCTGAAACGCGTAGCCGCTCACATCCTGCGACGCGGCTTGCGCGTTCGCCGCGGCCTCTGCTGTGGAAACATCGTTCATGATCGCTGCCCTCGCCTGTCATGCCGGGGTTGGATGGCTTGCCGGTGTCCAGCGCAGCGCATTCGCGAGATCCTCCGCGCCGAGTCCGACCAGCAGGTCGATCGCGCCGTTCTTCAACGCTTGCGTGGCTGGCACACCCGCATCCTTGAGCGCCGCCGCGTCGATCCGCGAGACGTCGGATAGCTCGACGCGCAAGCGCGTGGCGGCAAGCGCATCGAGCTTGACGATGTTGGCCGCGCCGCCGAGCGCCGCGCGAATCTTCTCCGCGCGCGCGCTCTGCTGCGCCGAGCTTTGCGCCGCGGCTGTGGCGGCTGTCGCCGCCACGGCCACGCCACTGGCCGTCGCCGCGTCTGGCGCGACCGGCGTGCCGGCAGGCGCGAGTTCGGCGTCGCTGCCGGCCGTCTTCATGTACTCCTGCATGTCGGTCTTCATGTTCTCCGACAACGGCCCGAAGATCGCCTGCACGCCATCGCCGACGCGCAACACGCCCGCTGCGCCGAGCGCCTTCAGCTTGGCTTCGTCGACGCGCGCGGGGTCTTTCACGGAAATGCGCAAGCGCGTGATGCACGCATCGAGACTCGTGATATTCGAGCGGCCGCCGAACGCCAGCACCAGTTCGCGCGAACGTCCGCCCGTACCACTCGCGGCGAGCGGCGCGCTTTCAACCGTGTCGAGTTCGCGGCCGGGCGTCTTCAGATTGAAGCGCGTGATCACGAAGCGGAATATGCCGTAATAGATCGCCGCGTAAATCGGGCCGAGAATGAACACGTACCACGCATGCGTGGCCTTGCCGCCGATCAGGTTGAACATCAGCAAGTCGATGCCGCCTTGCGAGAACGTGAAGCCCATGCGCATGCCCAGCGTGTTCGCGACGAACTGCGCCGACGCCGCGAGGCACGCGTGGATGATGTAAAGGACCGGTGCGACGAACATGAACGCGAATTCGATCGGCTCGGTGATGCCGGTCAGGAACGACGTCAACGCGGCCGAAATCATCATGCCGCCGACGGCTAGCTTTTTCTCCGGCTTCGCGCAGTGCCAGATCGCGATCGCGGCTGCCGGCAGGCCGAACATCTTGAACAGGAACGCGCCTGCCAGGATGCCGGCGGTGCGGTCGCCCGCAAAGAAACGGGTGATGTCGCCGTGCACCGTCTTGCCGGTGGTCGGATCGAGGTAACTGCCCATTTCGAAGAAGAACGGCACGTTCCAGATGTGATGCAGGCCGAACGGAATCAGCAGACGCTCGATGAAACCGTAGATGGTCGCCGCCGTGCGCGGGTCGGACACCGCCGCCCAGTGCGAGAAGGCCTTGATGCCGCTGCCGATCGGCGGCCACACGAACGACAGGATGCCGCCGAGCACGATGGCGCCGATCGCCGTCACGATCGGCACGAAGCGCTTGCCGGCGAAGAAGCCGAGATATGCCGGCAACGTGATCCGGTAGTAGCGGTTGAACATCCACGCCGCGAGGCCACCGGCGAGGATGCCGCCGAACACGCCGGTCTGGATCGACGGGATGCCCATGATCATGTCGGGCTCGATGCCTTCGAGCTTCGCGATCACGCCAAGCGTTGCGGTCATCACCAGATAGCCGATCGTCGCGGCGATGCCCGAGACGCCGTCGTTCTCGGTGAAGCCGAGGGCGACGCCAATGGCGAAGATGAGCGGCAGGTTGCCGAAGATCACGTCGCCCGCGTTCTTCATCAGCGCGAGCACGATGGCCGGCACGTAACCGTGGAAGTCGGTCGCGCCGAGACCAAGCAGCAGCCCGGCAACCGGCAGCACGGCGACCGGCAACATCAGCGACTTACCGATTTTCTGCAAGACTCCGAACGCATGCGAAAACATGGCTGATCTCCTCTCGAGCCGCTCAATCGGCAAAGCGCGAAAGATGCGCGCGGACTTCGGCGGCGGTGCCCAGGCGCAGCACGTCGGCGGCGAGTTTGCTGGCCTCGGCCATCGTCAGCCGCGCAAGCTGGGCCTTCACCGAGCCGACCGCGGGAATACTGACCGACAGCTCGTCGATGCCGAGGCCCGCGAGCACCGGCACCGCCATCGCATCCGACGCGATGCCGCCGCAAATGCCGACCCATTTGCCGTGCCGAT
The DNA here is from genome assembly GCF_003634845.1 of Paraburkholderia sp. RAU2J. Lineage (NCBI taxonomy): Bacteria > Pseudomonadati > Pseudomonadota > Betaproteobacteria > Burkholderiales > Burkholderiaceae > Paraburkholderia > Paraburkholderia sp. RAU2J. Next base: position 892,228 of record NZ_RBXG01000003.1, on the reverse strand, counting down.
GGGCGCCCTCGACCGTCATACCGATCAGACGCAGCACCGCAGGGTGAAGCGCGTCGGCCTGCTTCGCGAGTTGCGGATGGCCACGGTCCATTGCGAGCGTGTATTGCGTCAGGTCGTTCGTGCCGATCGAGAAGAAGTCGACTTCGCGCGCGAGCGGCTCGGCGATCAACGCGGCGGCAGGCACTTCGATCATCACGCCGATCTTCACGCTCGCGGCATGGTCGCCGGCTTCTTCGAGCAGGAGCTTGCGCGCCGCCTGCACTTCCTCGATCGTCGCGATCATCGGGAACATCACGTGCAGATTGCCGAGCGGCGCCGCGCGCAGGATCGCGCGCAGTTGCGTGCGGAAAATGTCGGGACGCGCGAGGCTCACACGCACGCCGCGCAAGCCGAGGAACGGATTGTCTTCCTTCGGCAGCGGCAGATACGACAGCGGTTTGTCGCCGCCGACATCCAGCGTGCGCACGACGAGGGGACGTTCGCGGCCGAGCGCTTCGGCTACCGCGCAGTACTCAGCGGCCTGCTCGTCTTCGGATGGCGCGGTGTCGCGCGCATCGAACAGGAATTCGGAGCGCAACAGGCCCACGCCCTCCGCGCCGGCCGCCACCGCGTCGCGCGCTTCCTGTGCATTGCGGATGTTCGCGACGACTTCGATGCGGTGACCGTCGGCCGTCATCGCGAGCTTGCTCGCCGCGAGCTTTTCGGTTTCGCGTTTGGCGGCCTGGCGGCCGATTCGTTGGCGCGCCTGTTCGAGTTCGTCGGCGCTCGGGTTGCGCCGCAAGCTGCCGCGCGATCCGTCGAGCACGACTGGGGTGCCGTCGGCGAGTTGCAACGCTCGTGCGTCGATGCCGCAAATCGCGGGAATGCCGAGCGAACGCGCAAGGATCGCGACGTGACTCGTCGCGCCGCCGGTCGTCGTGCAAAAGCCGAGCACCTTGCTGCGATCGAGCGATGTGGTGTCGGACGGCGAGAGTTCTTCCGCAACCAGAATCGAGTCCTGCGGCACGTCGATCTGCGCCTGCCTGACGCCCGCGAGCAACGCGAGCACCCGGCGGCCGACGTCGCGGATGTCGCCCGCGCGTTCGCGCAGCAGCGGATTGCTGAGCTTTTCGAGCGTGTCCGCCTGCGTCTGGAACGCCGCGCGCCACGCGAAGCCCGCGCCCTTGCCTTCGCTGATGCTGGCGATGGCCATATCGTTCAGGTCGGGGTCGTCCAGCAGTTCGAGATGCGCGGCGAGAATCTGCGCCTTCGACGCGTCGGCAAGCGTCGCCTTCAGCGCTTCGATCTGCTGGCGCGCCTGGTGCCTCGCCGCTTCGAGTTGCGCGCGTTCGCGTTGCGGCGACTCGCCCGCTTCGTTCACGTCGATCACTTGTTGGCGGAACTGCACGACGTTGCCGACGGCAAGACCTGGTGAAGCGGAAACGCCGGTGAATTCGTTGGCGTCGGTGAGCGGGGAGCGGGTTGCAACTGGCTCGTCGATTGGTGTGGCGGCTTGTGCGGCGATCGGTACTGAAGGTGTTGAAGGCGCAGGCGCGTCGCCGGGCTTTTCGCCGGAACCTTCGGCAAGCACGCGCGCGAGCACGCTCGCCGCTTCCGCCGCGTCGGGTCCACGCGCCTCGACGCGTAGCTTGTCGCCGAGCGTGGTGGCAAACCCCATGATCGCCACGATCGACTTCGCATTGACGCTGTCGCTGCCGCGCAGCAGGCGGATCTCCGACGTGAATTTCTTTGCTTGCGCCGCGACGACGGCGGCGGGCCGCGCATGCAGGCCCGCCGGATTCGGCAGCGTGATTTCGCCGGAGAGGATCGCGCCGGCCGCACCGGCCGGCTCCTTGTCCGGGACGCTGCCGACCAACTCGACGTACAGGGCCGTGTCGGTGCCCGCGTTGACGAGGCCTTTCGCGGGCACATAGCGCGTGACGAGTTCGCCGTTGGCGATCACCATCTGCGTGAGCAGGCTGCTCGCCTTCGCGCCGACCGCCACCGGATCGAAACGGATCAGCGGTGTGCCGACCGCGACCGTGCCGCCTTCGCTGACCAGCGGCATGAAGCCCTCGCCGCGCAGCAGCACGGTGTCGAGTCCGATGTGCAGCAGGACTTGCAGCCCGTTGTCGCCCGTGATCGTCACCGCGTGGCTGGACTTATGCAGTTGCGTGACCTTTCCGGCAAGCGGCGCGAGCAACTCGTCCGAAGTCGGATCGATCGACACACCGTCGCCGACCATCTTCTGCGCGAAGACCGGATCGGGCACGCTCTCCAGCGGCACCATCACGCCCGAAAGTGGCGCGATCAACTCGATACGCGGAGGGCGCTCAGGAGCTTTCATTGCGACGACTCCTCATGCTTTGACGCTCGCCTGAATGCGTTCGATCCGGGCCGAGTGAGCGAGCGAGGCACGGCGCCGACTACGAACCGCTCAATATGGCCACACCCATTCGGAAATCTCCGGGCTATCGGTGCCGTGCTCGTGCGCGTAATTTATGTTGAGGATGATGGCGTTCCTCATGTCCTCGCGCAGATGTGCGGTTCTGCCCTGCAAGCGCGGCACGCGGTCGAGCACGTCGAGCACAAGGTTGAAGCGATCCACCTTGTTGAGGATCGCGAGTTCGAGCGGCGTGTTGATGTTGCCCTTCTCGGTGTAGCCGCGAACGTGCAGATTCTCGTGATTACGAAAGCGATACGCGAGCTTGTGAATCAGCCACGGATAGCCGTGGAAGTTGAAGATCACGGGCTTGTCGACGGTAAACAGACTGTCGAACTCTCGCTCGGTCGAACCGTGCGGATGCTCGGTCACCGGCTGCATCCTGAACAGATCGACCACGTTCACGAAGCGCAGTCTCAACTCGGGCAGACGCTCGCGCAAGATAGCCGTGGCCGCGAGTGCTTCCTGCGTGGCGACATCGCCGCATGAAGCCATTACCGCATCCGGCTCCATGTCTTCGTCATTGCTCGCGCGCCGCCAAACGCCCATGCCCTTTGCGCAATGCACGACCGCTTCGTCGATGGTGGTGAATTGCAGATGCTTCTGCTTATCGGCGACGATCACGTTGATGCAGTCGGTCGAGCGCAGGCATTGATCCGCGACGACGAGCAGCGTATTGGCGTCAGGCGGTAAATAGACGCGCGTGACCGACGGGCTCTTGTTGGTCACGAGGTCGATGAAACCGGGGTCCTGATGCGAGAAGCCATTGTGATCCTGACGCCATACCGTCGACGAAAGCAGAATGTTCTCCGAGGCCACCGAAGCGCGCCACGGCACATGGTTCTTGCACACGTCCAGCCACTTCGCGTGCTGGTTGAACATCGAGTCCACCACGTGCGCGAACGCTTCGTAAGTGTGAAAGAAGCCATGACGGCCGGACAGCAGATAGCCTTCGAGCCAGCCCATCAACGTGTGTTCCGAGAGCATCTCCATCACGCGGCCGTCGCGGGCGAGTTCGCCGCCGTCGTCATCCTCTGGCAGCATGTCGGCCATCCACACTTTCTTGCTCACTTCGTAGATGGACTGCAAGCGGTTGGACGCGGTCTCGTCAGGGCCGAAGACGCGAAACGTGTTCATGTTGCAACGCATCGTGTCGCGCAGGAACTGGCCGAGCGGCAGCGTGTTCTCGCGCAGCACCTTGCCGGCGTGCGTGACGTCGACCGCGTAGTCGCGGAAGTCCGGCAGCTTCAACTCGCGGCGCAGTACGCCGCCGTTCGCATGTGGATTAGCGCTCATGCGGCGTGGCCCTTGCGGCGCAAGCTCGCGCAGCTCGGCGAGCAAGCGGCCGTTGTCGTCGAACAACTCGTCGGCCTTGTAGCTGCGCAGCCAGCTTTCCAGCAGTTCGAGATTCGCGGGGTTGCCGCTCACATCGGAAAACGGCACCTGATGCGAGCGCCACGAACCCTCGACCTTGTGGCCTTTGATCTCCTTCGGCCCCGTCCAGCCCTTCGGCGTGCGCAACACGATCATTGGCCAGCGCGGCCGCTCGGGAGTGCCGCTTGCACGTGTTCTTTCGTGAATCGCGCGGATTTCGGCGATGACCGTATCGAGCGTGCCGGCCATCTTCTGATGCATTTCCGACGGCTCCGATCCTTCGACGAAATACGGCGTATAGCCATAGCCCTCGAATAGCGCTTTCAGCTCGCCGTGGCTGATGCGCGAGAGGATCGTCGGATTGGCGATCTTGTAGCCATTCAGGTTCAGGATCGGCAGAACGGTGCCGTCGCGCACCGGATTGATGAACTTGTTCGAATGCCATGCGGTAGCAAGTGGGCCGGTCTCGGCCTCGCCGTCGCCCACCACGCACGCGACGATCAGATCGGGATTGTCGAGCGCCGCGCCGTAGGCATGCGAGAGGCTGTAGCCGAGTTCACCGCCTTCGTGAATCGAGCCGGGTGTTTCGGGCGTCACATGCGAGCCGATATGCCCCGGAAACGAGAACTGCTTGAAGAACTTCTGCATGCCCTCGGCGTCTTCGCTCTTGTCCGGGTACACCTCCGAGTAGGTGCCTTCCAGATACGCGGGGCCGAGTACACCTGGTGCACCGTGTCCGGGTCCAGCCATGAAAATAACGTCGAGGTCGTCACGCTTGATCACGCGGTTCAGATGGGCCCAGACGAACGACAACGCGGGGCTTGCGCCCCAGTGTCCGAGCAGACGGTGCTTCACGTGTTCGACTTTCAAGGGCTCGCGCAAAAGCGGATTGTCCCTGAGATAAATCATGCCGACCGACAGGTAATTGCACGCGCGCCACCAGTCGTCGATGCGTCTGAGTTCGTCGCCTGATAGCGTAGCGCGATACGAAGCCTCCGATGCGCGATCGTCGCTCATGCTGGCGTCTCCTGTCCTTGCAGCCTCCACCCGAATGAATGCAGAAGCGTCGGGCGCGCTGCGGCGGCGCTGTAGTTTTTGCCGGGCCGCGTCGCGCCCTACCGACGACCCTTTACATCGGATTTACCAAAAGAACTCTGGAAGCTCGCTGAAAAAAAAGCATATGTTACTGAGCGCAGAATGCAAGCACGGCCGGACTTTCCGCCGCACGAATGCAGTCTTTATGTTGGGCTCTGACGTGCGGTTCGAGTTTTTGTATTATTCGCTTAACGAAGTGTGCGGCACGCATTTCCTTGAAAGGAGTACGTGATATTCCCGCCCCCTTCCGCAATTCCGGACTCAGTGAAGGTATGGGGTCGCGGCCCTCGCACACGCGCTTCACCGCCGCATTTGCTTGAGTTCCTCAATGTGCCATATCATCCGGCTAAAACGCATAAACCAACTTGAGACACTCCCATGCAGCGGGCACGTCATTTCGCACAAGGCCGCAGTTGCACGGTCCCGGGGGAAGGCGCCCAACTGGACGCGAAAATAGAACTCAATATGGAGGAATGCCGCAATTCTTGCCGATCGAAGACGAAGCACGCCATCGACCGTCAAGCATTGGACGCATCCGCTCTTGTTTTCCCGCCGTGGAGACTCCTGCCCGCATCGAAGGCTCGCGCCTCAGTGGTGAACGGGCCGAACCGGTGATCCCATTGGCCGAATCACTGCGGCCGCCCGCGCCTGAATCCTTGCCGCGGACGAAGTCGTTTCATGTGGATTGGTTGCGCAGTCGTACCCGTTCACTTGTTCATCGATGACAAAGTCTGCAATTCTCACCGCGTCCATCGGGTTGCCGTCCACGTCGTACCACTCACGAGCCGCACGATTGACTTTGGTTAGTGCGGCGACAGCAAGCAGTACGGCGTCAGTCTCGGTGATCTTGCCTTCAAGATCATCCGCCAGGTAGTCCGCAACACGTAGAGCCCCGTCGATCAGATTGCCGTCGTCAATCAAGTCGGTCAATACCGCATGAACCATTGCGAGGCAGGCATCTTTGCGTGCAAGTGCGATATCTGTCATGAGGTTCTCCGGCATCGAGGTGACTGGTTAGCGGACTTTGGCGGCCGCGTCGTAGAACAAAGCGAACGCTACCCGGCCACAGGGCGGCTTTAGCTGGCCGGTCAAGCAGGTACGCTTGAAGAGTCGAGAGCATACTGTCACCATCCACGCCTCTCAATCGTCTGAAGGTGCGAACCATGCGGACCGATACCCCTTTTCGCCCGGAGCGCGACACAAGAAGCGCACAACGATGGCTTCGCTCGTTGCCCGGTATTCAGGTCGTCAAAGGATATCAGGCAAGCTGGCTACCGAAGGATCTGGCCGCAGGGCTGGTGCTGACCACGATGTTAGTGCCGGTCGGCATCGCTTACGCGGCGGCTTCGGGCGTACCGGGCGTATGCGGCCTGTACGCGACGATTGTTCCGCTGCTCGCCTATGCGGTATTTGGGCCCAGCCGAATATTGGTGCTCGGGCCGGATTCCGCGCTCGCCGCACCCATATTGGCGGTGGTTGCGCCGCTCGCCGCCGGCGATCCCTCTCGCGCGATTGCGGTGGCCAGCATGATGGCCGTCGTCTCCGGTGTGGTCTGCATCGTGATGGGAATCTTGCGGCTGGGCTTCATTACCGAACTGCTGTCCAAGCCCATCCGTTACGGCTACATGAACGGCATTGCGCTCGCGGTGCTGATCAGCCAGTTGCCCAAGCTGTTCGCCATCTCCATCGAGGAACAAGGACCGCTTCGCGATCTCATCAGCCTTGTGCAGGCCATCGCCGCGGGCAAGGCCAATTGGATCAGCTTCGCAGTGGGCGCGGGAAGCCTCGTGCTCATCCTCTTTCTGAAGCGTTTTGAAAAGCTCCCGGGCATTCTCATCGCAGTCGTGCTGGCGACGCTGGCTGTCAGCGTATTCGGCCTCGACAATCTCGGCGTCAAGGTGCTCGGCAAGATTCCGCAGGGACTGCCAGCGTTCGCGCTGCCGTGGGCAAGCGGCGTGGACCTGGCGAAGATCGTCCTTGGCGGCAGCGCGGTCGCGCTCATCGCATTCGCCGATACCAGCGTGCTGTCGCGAACCTTCGCTGCGCGCGCCAACAGCCGGGTCGACCCGAACCAGGAGATGATCGGCCTCGGCGTCGCCAACCTTGCGGCCGGACTTTTCCAGGGCTTCCCGATCAGCAGCAGTTCCTCTCGCACCCCCGTGGCGGAAGCAGCAGGCGCGAAGACGCAGTTGACGGGCGTCGTAGGCGCCGTGGCGGTCGCAGCGTTGCTGCTGGTGGCACCGAACCTGTTGCGCTTTCTGCCCACCAGCGCGCTCGCCGCAGTGGTCATTGCGGCAGCCATTGGCCTCTTCGAGATCAACGACCTCAAGCGCATTTTTCGCATTCAGCAATGGGAGTTCTGGCTATCCATTGCGTGTCTGGCGGGCGTCGCTGTCTTTGGCGCCATCCCCGGTATCTGCCTTGCGGTGGCAATAGCGATCATTGAATTTCTGTGGGACGGCTGGAGACCGCATTTCGCGGTTCTCGGGCGCGTTCCTGGCTTGCGCGGCTACCACGACCTGGAGCGCTATCCGCATGGTGAGGCGATTTCCGGTCTCGTTCTGTTCCGTTGGGATGCACCGCTCTTCTTCGCCAACGCCGAGCTGTTTCAGGAGCGTCTGTCACAGGTCATCGCGCAATCGCCGACACCCGTTCGCAGAGTGGTCGTGGCTGCAGAGCCGATGACGAGCGTGGACGTGACATCGGCCGATATGCTTCGCGACTTAGTCCGCAAGCTGAAAGCGCTTGGCATCGAGTTGCACTTCGCCGAGCTTAAGGATCCTGTGCGCGACAAGTTCAGGCGCTTCGAAATGACGGACCTTCTCGGGGACACGCAATTCCATCCCACGATAGGCAGTGCGGTCGATGACCATCTTGGCAGTCGTGCCGTCAAGGAGCATCGTGGCGACGCCGGTCCGACGCCGTTGGAGGAGACGTGACCGGTCAATGGCTTGCGTGGGAGAATCCGCTCCCGGTGGCTCTGATTTGTGCCATCGTGGACGACAGCAATAGATGCTCGTTTTCGTCGGGAGAGCTTGTCCTGGATTTGGATCCAGGAGCATGCAAATGCGGCTTGCCGGCCAATAAACGACAGTCGTCAACGCTCTGGCAATGTCGATCTAGCGGCTTCTCTGCGTCGGACAGCCACCATCGAGTCGACGCTGGGCAGTGGTCGGCCATGAATGACAATGGCCGTTCGTCGGGCCACGATCAAACTAACTATTCGGAAAATATCCATCTATATTTGGAACACCCGGTCGCGCCACGTCATTGTCTTGACTCCCTCAGAGTCGAGGCTTGTGCATGCCCCACGTTTGCGCTTGTGTGCCGAGGCGACTGGTCGACGACGAGGGGCATCATGGCCTATATATCATTGGACGGAACACGCAGGGACGGGCGCATTCGCAACAGCGGGCGACTGGCACCGTTCCCGCATCGACCGCTCCCCCGGCGCCCCAGCGACCTGGCGGGCGTCGTCAACGCCGCTGTGCCGATTAGCGGAACGGGTATCGCGCAGGTTCTGACCCACGGGCTCCACCGGGCGGCGCAGAACCTCGCGGTCAATCAGGCGCGTCGCCAGGCGTTCAAGCCGAGATCCCTCGGCGGACCTTGAGCTGCGTTTCAACTTATACGTTGGGTGCGCAAGTGATATCTCGAAACAGCACGCCGATCGGTCACCGTGGGCTCCCGCTTTTGCCAAACGGCGGCTCGTTGCCCGGTCCGCCTGTCGGCGTTACTGGCCTTTGGCGGCCTCGAATTGGCACATGTTACGAACCGAGCGAGAGATCAATATGGCTGTCGATGCCACGCGCGACGCCCTGTCGCGTATTTTTTTCCAGCGTTGCTTCTGGCTGTTTGCCGTGCTCCTCGCTCTCATCGGCGGGGTGTCGTTTGTCCCTGCGACCGACCATGGCCGCTTGGTGATAAGCAGTGTCAACATGTTTCTCCTCATCGCGACGGTCGCAGCTGTCGGGCGCACGTCACTGTCGTTCGTCGTCGGGCTGTTACTCGCCGTTCCCGCAGTGTGGTTCCAGTATCTGGGTCTCTGGCACGACAGCGACATGGACCTGACATGGTCGTGGATGTTCAGCGCCGCACTTTATTTCATGACCACCGCCTATCTGCTCCGCTACGTTTTCCAACCGAAGATCATGACGCAGGACAAGCTGTTTGGCGCTGCGGCTGCGTATCTCCTGATCGGTGTGCTCTGGGCGTACCTTTACGCGATCGTCGGATTCTTCTATCCGCAGTCATACATGATTGTCGGGCAACCGGGGCGACTGGTCTATGCTGATGCCCTTTACCTGAGCATAACCGTGCTCACCAGTACAGGCTTTGGAGACGTGACGCCGCTCACGCGCCAGGCGCGCGGCCTATGCATGATCGAGCAGATAAGCGGAGCTTTATTCGTCGCGATACTCATCGCCCGCTTGGCCGGGGTTTATCCGCCGCGAGAGAGTTATATCGACGACAAAGAGCCGTAGGCAGTCGACGATTGCGCCTGCGCGCGCAAGCAGACTGGAATCTGATTGCGGAGCACTGAGGCTCGCCCGTATCCCGACGCGCGAGAACCGGGCAGATCGTCAGGCTCGACGGCGCACAACTATTTGGTTCGGAGGCACGCCATGCGCAAACTCATAATGGGCATTGTCGAATTCCGCGAGAAAATGCTGCCGCAATATGCAGAGCAGTTCAGTAAGCTTGCGCTCGCCCAGACACCTGACGCACTCTTCATCACGTGCTCGGACAGTCGGGTTGTACCGGACCTGCTCGCATCTACTCACCCGGGCGATCTTTTCACTATGCGCAATGTCGGCAACTTGATACCGCCGGCGACCGCGGAAGGGGTCTCGACCGGCGACCTCTCCGAGGCAGGCGCGATCGAGTACGCAGTGTTGATCCTGAAAGTCTCGAATATTGTCGTGTGTGGGCATTCCGAATGCGGCGCGATGAAAGCCGTATATGCACGCAACCCGAAGCTGAAAGCGCCGAACCTCGATAAATGGCTATACCATGCCAACACTGCGGCGTTTCGTCTCGAACACGAAGGCCCGCTCGACGACAGGCTAAAGCCGCACGACCAATTGTCCCAACTCAATGTCCTTGTGCAAATCGAGCATCTGATGACCTACCCGATCGTCCGCCAGCAGGTCACCGCCGGGGCGTTGGTATTGAGTGGCTGGTGGTTCGACATCGCGACCGGCGACATGTATGCCTATGAGCGGGCGAGCCGGTCGTTCGAGGTCATTGACCGCGCGCTGGCTGAGCGGCTTGCTGCGCGCCTCGCTTCGCGCGCGCGGTGAGAGTGGGCGCTGTTCCCTTGGAGTGTATTTTTTTGGTTCAGAGGGGTCATAATTTGCATCGATCATTTGCAGCGGACCGCGTGGCAATGGCTTGTCGCGAATCACTGAAGCGGACGCGGTGAATTGCCGTTGACAACGCCAACGGCGAAAATGGCCAACGACTTGCCGGATGGCGATAACGACAGGTGCCCCTTTTGACTTCGAAAGCTGCCATTGACGTTGCTTGAGGCTCAACGGCTGGAGTGGGGTCGACATGAGCCGGTCGTCGTCGGACCCGGTCCGGCCGTGAAGCGGCATGAGAAGAGTGGGCGGACGCTTTTGGTCGTCCGGGCGCAGGGTCGAACTCGGCAATTTGGCATCAGGCTCACTTCGGGCCACAACCTGTCGCTCAGTGAGCGGAGAAATCTGCCGTTGGAACGGCAGCAATTACCCGGCGTTTTGCTGACCTTCGCAACCCGGTGCCGGTGAATGTCGGCTGTGTCATGGATGAATGGGTCTTCCCGACCCATCGTCGTCCTTCACCACTGCGGCCTGATGGGCCATACATTGTCGTTTCATTCTGCTATTGCCTACCTATACTCTGCAAGGGCGTCGTTAGTTTTACTACAAGGAACGACAGCCCTTTTTCGTCAGATGTATTCTGCCTTCGTAGCGTGAGGTGGCACATGCAATACGACCAACAGAAAGTGGAAGACTTCATGGGGCGTATGGTTGGAGAGTTCGGCGCCGTGGCGTGCGCGCCGCTGATCGCGCTCGGCGACCGGCTCGGCCTCTATAAAGCGATGACCGAGCAGGGCTGGATGACCTCGGAGCAGGTCGCCGAACGCGCCGGTCTCGCCGAACGATACGTGCGCGAATGGCTCGCAGCGCAAGCTGCATCCGGTTTCATTGACTATGACCCTTCGACCGCCCGCTATCAGCTCGCCAATGAAATGGCGATGTGCTTTGCCGAAGAAACGAGCCCGACTTTTATCCCCGGCTTCTGCGACTGCGCCGAAGCGATGTTCCGCAGCTTGCCGAAACTCGAAGCCGCGTTTCGCACGGGTTTGGGCGTCGGTTGGCATCAGCATCATCCATCACTGTTCCGGGGTACTGAACGATTCTTTCGTCCGGGCTATGCAGCGCATCTCGTCGATGAATGGATCCCCGCGCTCGACGGAGTACAAGAGATTCTCAAGGGGCGTGGCGCGAAAGTCGCGGATGTTGGCTGTGGCCACGGCGCATCCACGATACTGATGGCTCAGGCATACCCAAACGCGGCTTTCATCGGCTTCGATTATCACGAACCGTCCGTGCAGAGAGCACGTGAACTTGCCGACGCCGCGGGCCTCGGCGACCGCGTCACGTTTGAAGTCGCAACCGCGCAGCAATATCCTGGAAAGGACTACGACCTCGTCGCATTCTTCGATTGCCTGCACGATATGGGCGACCCGACGGGCGCAGCAGCACACGTCCTGCAAACGCTGCGATCCGATGGATCGTGGATGATCGTGGAACCGTTCGCGAATGACCGCCTCGAAGACAATATCAATCCTGTCGGACGGGTATTCTATTCTGCGTCGACGATGATCTGCACAGGCGCATCGTTATCACAGGAAGGCAGAAGAGCGCTCGGCGCGCAGGCGGGCGAAGCGCGGCTCAGAGAAGTCGTGACTGCCGGCGGCTTCACGCGCTTCAGGCGCGCAACGCAAACGCCGTTCAATCTGGTTTTTCAGGCGCAGGCGTGAACGTGGCTCGCTTGCCGGAAACCGCGCGAGCGAGGCACAAAAGTCGTCGGAAGCGCGGAAGGCGTCAATCGTCAATGTGGCGAAGAGATGCGCGCCAGACTGAGCCAAACATCACGCGAAGATCGCGGCACGGGAGGGCAAGATTGCACGTCATGGCGACCTCGTTCGTGCAGCATTAGGTGTGACCGCAATGAACAGTCTCTCGAATTGAGCGCCGGATTCGCACGTTCGGCTACATTGCTCCTGAGGCAATGCCCGTCGGCTTATAAGTGACGCTCGATTCCCGAGGACTTTTGCCCTGCGTGATTGAACATCCGTTGAACGACCGAGAGCGGGCTTTTGCCTATAAGCTTCAAACGGCTCTTTGTGGCCGATACCTTGATTGGAGCGCGCTTGTCCGCACCAATGCTGAAGACGTTGGCGAACGTCCGCGCTTCGTCTGCCATGCAACGCCCGCCGCCCGCCTGGAGCTAACTCAGGCGATGGCCTTCTGCTCTGCGGCAGCCTGCTCGCGCATGCGACGGGCTTCGTCGCGCAGGAACTGCTGGTAATCGTCCAGATCGCCGTCGAAGGGCTCGACGCCGCCCCTGGTGACCAGCCAGAACTCATCACATACCGCGCGCAGCAGGGCCCGGTCGTGACTGACCAGCATCACCGTGCCCTCGAATTCGTTGAGCGCCATGGCTAGCGCTTCGCGTGTGGCCAGGTCGAGGTGGTTGGTAGGCTCGTCGAGCAGCAGCAGGTTGGGGCGCTGCCACACGATCATGCACAACACGAGCCGCGCCTTTTCGCCGCCGCTCATCGTGCTAACCGCCTGATGGACCGTGTCGCCACTGAAGTTGAAAGTGCCGAGGAAGGTGCGAAGCGATTGTTCGGTTCCACTCTGGCCGGGAGCGCGCATGTGAGCCGGCGTGTCCCTGGCAAGGCGGATCATGTGTTCCATCGGCGTGTCGAGCGGGCGCAGCACGTCGAGCTCCTGCTGGGCGAAGTAGCCGATGTTCAGGCCTTTGCCTTCGCTGATTTCGCCGGCAATCGGCGCCAGCGCGTGCGCTACCGTCTTCACCAGCGTGGACTTGCCTTGGCCGTTGGCACCGAGAATGCCGATCCGCTGTCCGGCCAGCACGGAACGGTTGATGCCCCGCACGATGACCGTGGGCGGCGTGCCCGGCAGTGCGCCGGTCGGCGCGGGGTAGCCGAAGCTCGTGTCCAGCATCGACAACAGCGGGTTCGGGACGTTGAGGGGCTCCTTGAACTCGAAGGTGAACTCCGCATCGGCCAGCACCGGTGCGATCTTTTCCATGCGTTCGAGCGCCTTGACCCTGCTCTGCGCCTGTTTCGCCTTCGAGGCCTTGGCCTTGAATCGGTCGATGAATTTCTGCAGGTGAGCGATCTTGTCCGCCTGCCTGGCCACTGCAGCCTGCTGCAATACGAGCTGCTCGGCGCGCATGTCTTCGAACTTGCTGTAGTTGCCGCCGTAACGCACGAGCTTGGCGTTGTCGACGTGCACCGTCACCTGCGTCACCGCGTCGAGGAATTCGCGATCGTGGCTGATCACTACCAGGGTTCCTTGATAGCGTTTGAGCCAGGCTTCCAGCCAGACCAGCGCGTCGAGGTCAAGGTGGTTGGTCGGCTCGTCGAGCAGCAGCAGGTCGGACGGGCACATGAGCGCGCGCGCCAGTTGCAGTCGCATGCGCCAGCCGCCGGAGAAGCTGTTGACCGGCTGGACAAGCTGCGCAGCACTGAAGCCAAGGCCCAGGATCAGCGCTTGGGCACGTGCGGGGGCATCGTGTGCACCGGCGTCGTGCAGGGCCATATAGGCGTGGGCCATGCGCATGCCGTCGTCGCTGGCTTCGGCGGCGGCTGCTTCGGCCTGCGCGGCCAACAACATGGTGTCACCCTCGATTACGAAGTCCGTCGCGCTCTGCTCGGTCTCCGGCATCTCCTGGGCGACCTGGCCCATCTTCCACGCAGCGGGAATCGAGAACTCGCCGCTGTCTTCGTGCAGCGTGCCGTTGAGAAGGCCAAAGAAGGACGATTTACCGGCGCCATTGCGGCCGACAAGACCAATCTTTTCGCCGGGGGCGAATGTGATGGACGCGCAGTCGAGTACGACATTAACGCCGCGGCGCAGCGTGAGATTACGGACAGAAATCATAAGGAGCCACTTCGAAGAAGATTGGCATGATAGCCGACCGGACGTGCAGGCCTGTTTCTTTTCTGATCCGCTTGCGCTTTGCGGCGCCCACCGGCAACAAAGCGAGGTAAGCCATGGTGCACCGGGCGTTCCGGCTGCGGGGCCAGCGAACTTGGCGGTGGATGACGGATCCGCAGTGCATCTCTCGCCATTCAAGAGACAGTTAAAGAGAAGCCGAAGTCCCTTCCCGTCCGCTACCCGCGCACAGGTCTCAATCCCGCGCGAACCTCTTGCGCAAACAGATGCGGCTGCTCCCACGCCGCGAAGTGACCACCTGTTTCGGGCCGGTTGTAATAGACGAGGTTGTGATATGCCCGCTGTGTCCAACTGCGCGGGGCCTGATAGTTCTCACCGGGAAAAGCACTGATGGCGGCCGGAACGGAGACGTCGGCGGCAGCGTAAAAGTTGAAGTGCGACTCCCAGTAGAAGCGGGCCGCAGAAACCCCCGTGTTCGTCAGCCAGTAGAGCGTGATGTCGTCGAGGACATCGTTTCGAGTCAGCTCGCCCGATGAGTGTCCGTTGATCGTGCGCCCGTACACGGCTGAGGTGAGTGCAGACGCAGGCTGGCCATAGCCGTCCGGATGATCGAGAAGCCAACTCGCCAGTGCAACGGGCGAGTCCGACAGCCCGTAGAGCGTTTGCGGGCGCGTACCCTGCTCCAATGCGTAGGCACGCCGCTTCGACAGCGCGCTCAGCTGGTCGTAGGCCAGCTTTTCTTCGGCCGAGAGGCCGGCTGGCGCCGGATCGTTGACTTGCAGCGCCTTTGCGATCTCGGGTGGAATCGTCGCGGGGAAATTGACGTGAATGCCGATCAGCTCAGGCGGCGCCTGCCTCGCCATCACGTTCGCCAGAATGCCGCCGAGGTCACCGCCTTGCGCCGCGAATTTCGCATAACCCAGGCGTTTCATCAGCACCGCCCAGGCGCGCGCCGTGCGCTCCGGACCCCAGCCGATTTCCCTGGGCTTGCCTGAGAACCCATAGCCCGGCAACGAGGGAATGACAAGATGGAACGCGTCCGATGCGCTCTCACCATAGGCCGTCGGGTTGGTCAGCGGGTCGATGATCTTCAGTTGCTCTATGACCGAACCGGGCCAGCCGTGCGTGACCACGAGCGGCATCGCGTTTTCATGTTTCGATCGGACGTGGATGAAATGGATGTCCACCCCATCGATCTCGGTAACAAAATTTGGTAGCGAATTCAGCCTTGCTTCGACCTTGCGCCAGTCGTAATCGGTCGACCAGTGATGCGCGAGTTCCTGAATCATCGCGAGCGGCACGCCTTGCGAATCATCGGTGACCGTTTCCCGATCTGGCCATCTCGTCGCCTTGATGCGTCGCCGCAAATCGATCAGTTGCGACTCAGGCACATGGATGCGAAGCGGACGAATGGCCGTTTTGTCGCCACCAGTTGGTTGGGTCACGTCGGTGATGGCCAGATTCGGGTCCGCAAAGGCGAGCTGACTCAATGAGCCGGCGGCAACGGCGGCCGCTGCCACGCTAACAAAGCGACGGCGAGAGGGAGACTGGGGAAGCATGCTGTCTGACATGATTTTTCCGATTGTCGAAAAAGCGATGTTCTCTATGAGTAGCAGCGTAGTCTCACGCGTTATCGATGGCGATCGCGATAGAACAGTGTGTGCAGGAACGCGAAGGCGTTAAGCGGTGCCCTTGCCGGGCGTAAACTCGGCAGCATGGAGTTGCACGAATTCGCGCATGCTAGTCGGCGCCTTGCCGATGAGCCTGGACAGATCGTCGGTCATACGGTCGTATCTTCCTTGCGTATGGAGTTCAGCCATCACGCCGAGGTGATCGACGAGATGCGCCGGTACGCCGGCTTTGCGCAGCGTATTGGTCCACGCAGCAAGCGGCACATCGCGGTAAAGGATCGTCCGGCCCAGTGCGTCGGAAAAAGCACGCGCGTAGTGCTCGAGATCAGCCGACTCGCGTCCCGTCAGGTTATAGACATGACCGATATGCGGCGCCGGATCGTCGAGAATGACGGACACGGCGTGCGCCACGTCGACCGCCGAGATCGGCGAGGTGCGGCTAGTGCCTAACGGCAACGCCAGTTCGTCGCGATCACGCACGCCTACATCGGCGAGCCGCAGAAAGAAACCTTCGAGAAAGACCGTGGGCCGCACTGTGACAACCGGCAACCCGGACCATGCCAATACCTGCTCGGCGAGCCAGTGCAGCTTGTGCTGAGGGCTGTTGGTGGTCTCAGTGATGCTCATTTCCGTGACTGTCATCTGCGACATGTTCACGAGGGCTTCGATCCCATGATGGCGCGCGACGGCAGCCACGTTGACCGTGGCCTCCAGATAGTTCGCCGAGATCGACATGCCGAAATAAATGCGCGCGCACCCCTCGATCGCACGATGCATCGAGGCGAGATCGGTCAGGTCGCCCACCATGACTTGCGCGCCGAGTCGACGCAGATCTTCAGCACGCTCATCTTCACGGCGAACCAGGGCGCGTACTTTATGCCCTCTGGCGAGCAGCATTTCCGTGACGTTGCGCCCGATGCCACCGATCGCGCCGGCAGCGCCGGTTACGAGAATCGAACGATCCTGTGTAGATTGACTTGTCATATCCTTCACCTCTTCATGAGTACAAGACTATTTATGCATATGCACACTTAAGGACGAACCGAGTCCGGAGCTTAGGCAACCGTGGTGCGCATGTCGTCCAGGCCCTGTTCTGCGATCGGATTGTCGTGATCGATGCGTTCGTGAATATGCGCGGTCGGCGTACGATCGATCATCAGACTCAGCAGTTCTGGCCGGTTGTAATGGCCTACCGAATCCATCAACAACTTGCGTCGGTCAATCATCGTGAAGTCGAGATCGGCAATGACCTCGCCCTCGCCAGACCGCAGCGGTTCGCCGATCAGCATGCCTTCGGGTGTCACGATGGTGGTGAAGCAGCCACCCGAGATCGGTCCGATCGCGCAGCCCGTGTCTTTCATGATTTGCGCCTGCTGGTCGGCGTCCAGCCACGCCGTAGCGTTGACGACGAAACAGCCCGACTCCAGCGCATGCTGACGGATATTGATTTCCATCCGTTGGGCAAAGCCCTCGCCGAAAGCTGAACCCGGATACATGGCCGAGTGGATCTGCTCGCCATCGGCCATCATCGCGTAGCGCGCCAGCGGGTTGTTGTGCTCGAAGCATGCGAGTTGCCCAATGCGGCCGACCTTGCTATCTACGGCGCGCAGACCCGACCCGTCGCCCTGACCCCAGATCATCCGTTCGAAATGCGTGGGCGTGATCTTGCGGCGGCGCTGGATCAGCGTGCCGTCTGCATCGAAGAGTAATTGCGTGTTGTAGATGGTTCCACCGTCACGCTCGTTGACGCCAATCGAGACCACCATGCCGGCCTTTCGCGCAGCCTCACCGATCGCATCGGTTGCAGGCGACGGCACGGTTACCGATTGGTCGAGCAGCCTCAGATGCTCGGTTCCGGAAAGAAGCTGAATGCCCGTCTGGACGGCAGCGAAGTAAGGGTAATAAGGCACCACGGTTTCCGGAAACGTGGCGAACTGCACGCCCTTCTCACCGAGATCGTGAATCTTTCGCACGACCTTGGCGACTGTTGCCTCACGGCTATAGAGCACCGGGCTGATCTGGACTGCGGCAGCTTTAACGACTTTCATTGCAAACTCCGTTATCGATAAGGATGGGCGCGGAGCGCCTTAATGGTGTTGCATATGCAACATTGGTGATTAAAAAAATGAGCTCGTGCGGTACGGCAAGTCGCCCGCGATACCCATGAGCGCGTCGGCACCGACTGCGCCGACGAGTGCCCTCGCTTTTGCCTGCGCAGCCGACCACGCAGGCGCCGTGTTGCAGAGCAATGCGTTGCCTTGTCCCGTCAACGAAAGAGGACGACTGCGGACATTGCTTCCTGATACACCTTCGCAAACCAACCCGCGCGAGATGAGAGGCCGCAAATTTCTCGTCAGCGTCGTGCGGTCGTGACAATTGCGGCGCCCGAGGTCCGAGCGGCTCAGTGGCCCAAATTCGACGATGAGCACAAGCAGTGTGAATTGAGACGCGTTGACGCCGAACGGCCGTACCGCCTCGTCGTAAATCGCGGTCAAGACCCTGGAAATCTGCCGCGTGCGCGTGAGCAGACAGTTAAGTGCGATCTCGCTACTCATGACACGCCCTGCTTCGGGTTGAACGTCTAACGACATGTTCGGCTCAAGTTGCATATGCAATATATTGAAGGTCAAATTTCAGACTACGAACGATCTGTACGATTCAAGCGCAGCTAGTCGGGCAGCCGCCTGACTAATCGGACTCACCGCGCGATGAACGTATTTGAGCGCGTCGACGTATTCCGTATGTGTCTGGGAAGGGGGGTTTTGTGACTAGACGTGTCAGAGCGACGGGCAGATACGTTGCGATACAAAACCAAGCTGCGTCAGTGCATACGGTGTATGCGTTGTTACATCGACGCGGCATTCAACGCATCGGCTTCCGGTCCGCTCAGATAGAGCTCACGGAATCGCTCGTCGACCCGCTCCCACATCAGCTTCGAAAACAGCATCGCAGCATTCAGCGGGCGATGGTTGATCACCACGGAATCGGCGTCACCCCTTTCGTTCAGGTGCGCCACGAGCAGAGTCTCGATCGGCACGCCCTGAATTTGCGAGCGATAGGACTCCATGTAGAGCCCCTCGCCTATCTCGCCCTTGTAGCTGTGATGCTGGAACTCATAGAGCGAAACAGCGTGCTTGATGACTGCGAGGATATCGGCCCGACCTTCGACCGGACGCTTCAGGACCGTGGCCTCAAGCGTTGCATTTTCGGACAGTCTGGCGAGCCAGAACGGCAGACCGCCAGCAGGCGCCAGGACCGGCGCCGTATCGTTGAATTTCATTTCGGATTCTCCTTCGGAGGTATGGGAGCTGTTAGCGAGCACGGCATCCTTGCCGTCTCGCGGATTGAGGCGTTTCGGTGGGGCGATCATCGGCCTTTACGAGGGGACCGGGAAGTGGCAGCATCGCCATTGTTCGAGGAAGATAAGACACGTGCGCACATGACCACGATTCGGATCTGGGTGTATGACGGCATTCTGGCGTCGGGCGTCGCGGGCCCTATCGACGTCCTGAACGCCGCCAATCATCTGAGCGGCAAGTTAGCCGCGCGCGGGTCCAAACCTGTACCCATGTTCACGTGGCGCGTCGAATCGCTAGATGGACAGCCGGTCACGGCTGCTTCGGGCCAGAGCATTCAGGTGGACGGCAAAATCGATCCACGCAAACGGGCAGAAGCCATTCTGCTAACGGCGCCGTTTTTTTCTGACATGGGCGTGTTCATCGGCCGACGGGAGCAGTTAAATGCGCTGTCTTCCGCGCTACGGCGCCAACGCAAAGCGGGCGCCGTGCTGGCCGCATACTGCACCGGCAACTATCTGCTTGCCGAGGCGGGCCTACTGGATGGCCGGGTCGCCACCACGCACTGGGCCAGTGCGACTGACTTCGCCCGACGGTATCCGCGTGTCGAACTTCGGGCGCGCGAAGTCCTGACCTGGCAAGACGGCATTATCTCGGGCGGTTCGGTGACGTCCTATCTCAATCTTGCGGTGCGGCTGGTCGAAATGTTTGCCGGCGAGAAGCTTGCCGCCATGACAGCCAAGTCGTTACTGATCGATATGAACCGGACTTCCCAAGCGTCCTATGCCAAGCTTGTCGAGGACCACGGTCATCTCGATTCACTCGTCGCACGCGCTCAGCAGCGCATGGAGGCGACACTTCAGCAGGCGTTTCGGCTGAGCGAGCTAGCCGCGTGGCTCGCGGTCAGCGAACGGACGCTCAACCGGCGTTTCAAGCAGGCAGTCGGCCTTGCGCCGTTGACGTATTTGCAAAACCTGCGCATTGAGGTAGCCAAACAGTTGCTGGAGTCCAGGCCCATTGGCCTGGATATGGTCAGTCAGCGAGTGGGCTATGGAGACATCAGTACGTTTCGACAGCTGTTCAAGCGAAAGACGGGTCTCTCGCCGAGCGAATATCGAATGCGATTTGCACGCGCGAGCGTGACAGACGGGCGCGAGTCGCATAGCGCGGCTGATTGACAATCGGGTGGGCCGCCGAGAAGGAATTCCCCTGGCGCACAACCGCCGGCAGTCGTTCACATTAGTCAATGGTCAGCTTTCGTCTGCGATTACCGGATGAAAATGTGTTCGCCCAGACCCATCGAATGGCCGTTTGCGGAGCGGATGCGACATCCGAACGTCCGAACGGTGAGATTGGCGAATGACGCTTCCTGGCCGAACAGGGTCCGACAGGCTCCTCAGTCGGCTAGCTCAATGCGATAACGAAGAGTTTCAGCGAATCCGTAGGCGGCCGTCTTTTTGAACCGTTCGATCAGGACACCGCTGCATGCTGCGATCACCCGCTGTGAGGCTATATTTTCGGGATCAACCGTTAGCTCAACGTAAGACAGGCCTTGTAGCCTCGCTTCGCCCAGCATCAAGTTGAGCGCCTGCCTGGCGTAGCCGTTGCCTCTCTTCCACGGCATGACCGAGAAGCCGATATGTCCGAGTACACACGGCGGCAACTCGGCAGTTCCAGCCTGCCAACGAAATCCGATTGCGCCGCTGACATCGCCGTCCCAAATCCATCGAACAATGCTTGGCAGGCGAGCGATCGTCGATCCGTCGGGCAAAGGAATCGGGCCGCCCGCTGCGGTCGGATCATTCAGCCCATCGACGAATGCCTCCGCGTTCAATTCGATAGCGTGCAACTGTTCGCGGGCCGCGACCTCCTTGCGAGCATTGTCAGGTGACCATCCCGCCTCAAGGGCCGAAACGTAGCTCGGCAGCAATGCAATTGTAGGCCTCAAGAGTTCAATTTCGGTCATCGTCTTGTTCGTGTCAGGAAGGATGATTGTCAACAGTTTAAGCGGTGGCGTCGAGTGTCTCAAAGTGGCCGTACCCGGGTCGACGGCGAACGCACCAAACCGATCCGGTCCAGCCGTTTGAACTAATCCGCCCAGCGTCTCAAACTCGACACGAAGCTGCCGTAGGGGTATAAAAGGTCGCGTAGAGCAGAGAGGGACCGAGCCGGCTTCAGACACCTGTGACGCCGCTATGAGGCCAAACTCCAATTGTCTTGACGGCAAGCATGTACCGTTATTGATATGACTTGGGAAGATCCCGAGGCGGGGCGTTCGTTTTAGCCAGATCGATTTTCGAATGGAGCGCGTGTCATGACCAGGTATCTGCGGCTTTTTCTTACAGTCCCGATTCTGTTGTTCACGATGGCCTGTTCGACGCAGCAGAATGCTCCCTCAGGCATGGGTGATCCAGAACTGGAGGCACAAGCGCGCGCGGCGCTCCAGCAACTGTTTGACACGGCTCCCAGGGCTAGAGACCTTCATGACCGGGCGAAAGCAGTTCTTGTGTTCCCGAACATCTTCCGGGCGGGCCTCGGAGTCGGCGGGCAAGGCGGAAGAGGCGTGCTGTTCGGTCCCGACGGCAAAGTCCTGGGCCACTTCCGAGCCACAGGGGTTTCGTGGGGCCTGCAGGCTGGTGCGCAGACGCTCTCGGAGGCGTTGTTCCTGATGAGCGACGCAGCCGCGCGCCAGCCCTTCGATAGCAGCGGATGGTCCGTTGGCGTAGGCCCAAGTATCGTAGTCGTGGACGCGGGCGCAGCCAGGTCGATGAACACCACAACGCTGCAGGCAGATGTCTACGCATTTATCTTCGGCCAGCAGGGGTTGATGGCCGGGCTCGGCGTGCAAGGCCAACGGATTACGAGGCTCAACCTGTGACGTGAGCGACGGCCCCGTCGAGCCGGGGCGTCTCCCTCCAGATTTGCGACTTCGCCGCGACTGTGTTCCCCTCTCGCCCGTATAAGCTCATTGAGGCCACTCGCGACCCCTCCGTCGTCAAGGACACTTACTATAACCTCGGGCTATAGAAGCGTCCCGGACTGAACCTGCCGGCGGTAGGGCGAGGTGCGCCGAACTCATTGTCATCTGTGCGCCGGATTGCGTTGAAAAAGTCCTGTTTTGGATCAGGGCGCGGGAGTTGGCACGACGTTATCGAGTTGTGACGATCGGCGAAGTGGTGAACTTGGGCAAGGCAACGATCCTCATTTCTCGTCATGCAACTGCCTGGTTCATCGGCTTGCTTCCTGACATGAACCGCTTGGCCATTCTTCGCAGGTTTTGCGCAGTCGCTGCCATCAGGAACTCATCATGAGCACCGCTTGGACCTCGCAGTCGCAAACGGTCCAGTTTCAGGATGCGTTTGAGATGGGCAAAGAGCATTTCCACCTTCTTTCGCTCACGGCAAGATCGCTTGTATTCAGGCGTCTTCGCAATACGCCTGGCCTCGTCGCGTGCAGCTTCATGGATGCTGCGGCCGATCTTGCGAAATGGTGTATTCGGACAGCAGCGATCCTTCATCGAACAGCTCTCGCAGTCGAGCTGACTTGCCCGATAGATGATCGTGTCAGCCTTCGTGACGCGCGAGCGCGGATTCCTGAATTTGCGCCGATCACTGCGTAGTGCGTGCCCGGTGGGACAGCGATATTCATTGGCCAGTTCATCCCATAGGAACTCGCTGCTGGACAATGTATTGTCCTTGCGCGTCGTTTTATCCCAGACCGGAACATGCGGTGCAATCTCCTTCTCTTCGATCATCCAGGCAAGCATCGCTGCCGAGCCATACGCGGTGTCGCCTGCAAGACGTCGAGGTTTGAGATCATGCCGCCGCTCAACGCGGTCAATCATCGTCCTGGTTGATTCCACTTCGTGCGAACGGTTCGCGGGCGTCGCCTCGACGTCCACGATGATCCCTGCCTGCAGGTCAATCAGATAATTGGTCGAGTAGGCGAAGAACGGCAAGCCGCCCTTCGCGGCTGTCCAGCTCGCAGCGGGATCCGTCAGAGACATCCTCTTTGGAGGGGCCGATGTCTCTGCCACCTCCGCCGCTTCGGTGCCCGCTGGATTCGCTTCTTCCAATGCTTCCAGATACTCCACCACTGCACGGCTTTGTCCCTTGACGCAACCCCAGTCGATGGGCCCAGAACCCGGAACACCGCGTGCAGAGCTCGCGTCGGCTCTGATGATGCCTGCGTCAATCGCGAATCCTTCACCCTTTACGAGCCCTTCGGACATGCACCGACCCAACACCGACTCGAACACATGGCGCAGCACATCGCTATCGCGGAAGCGACCGTGGCGATTCTTGGAGAATGTCGAGTGTTCGGGTACGGCGTCTTCCAGACCCAGGCGGCAGAACCATCGATATGCCAGATTCAGATGCACCTCTTCGCATAGCCTGCGCTCGGATCGGATGCCGAAACAGTAGCCCACAATCAACATGCGGATCATGAGCTCTGGATCAATCGATGGCCGACCCATCGGACTGTAAAACGGTGCGAGATGCTGGCGTAGATCACGCAGATCAAGGAAGTGATCGATGCCTCTCAACAGGTGCTCGCGAGGGACGTGATTATCAAGGTTGAACGAGTAGAAGAGTTTGTCCTGTCCGCTGCCCAGTTGACCCATCATGACGAATCACTCCCGTCGATCGATGTCTTCCAGGATACCGAACATTCCGAACCACGGGCGACTTTTTCAACACAATCGGATGTAAAGCCGACAATCCAATGCTACGTCTCCCGCCACCATAAATGGCTGGTTGTGGCCGAGAGCACCAGTTCCGTGAACGTTCTACAGAGCCGACGTTGGAGTCGTCAAC
Source organism: Paraburkholderia sp. RAU2J (assembly GCF_003634845.1). Taxonomy (NCBI): domain Bacteria; kingdom Pseudomonadati; phylum Pseudomonadota; class Betaproteobacteria; order Burkholderiales; family Burkholderiaceae; genus Paraburkholderia; species Paraburkholderia sp. RAU2J. The sequence goes on along the minus strand of NZ_RBXG01000003.1, from coordinate 868,393 downwards.
GACTGCTTTCCGGCGACGTGGATGAACGCGTACTGCCGGCCATTTCCGGACCCACGGATCAGACATGGAGGCGTCTGCTGTTGCGGGTACAAGAGACGATCGGTTTCCAGCATACCCCGGAAAGTGGTGTCGTCGGGCAGTTGCGGTTCGTAGCTGCATTTGGCACGCGTGGCAGTGCATTGCGCACTAGGATTGTTGATGGATCGGCTGAAGCGTCGATCTGCTTTCGTTAAGCCAGACGACAAGTTCATTAACCCGCATGGCCTTCGCAAACAACCATCCCTGTCCATACTGGACGCCTCTCTGCACCAGATATTCGACCTGGACATCGCGCTCGACCCCTTCCGCCACGATTTCCACCCCCAGTTCGTGTGCCATGTCGATGATATGAGGCGCGACGACGCTGGATGCTGCGTCTTGTGCAATGGTGTCGATAAATGACTTGTCAATTTTCAGGACATCGATCGTAAAGGTTTGCAGATACGACAGGCTGGAATACCCGGTTCCAAAATCATCGATATAGACAGGGTGGCCAGCATCCCTGAATGCCGCTATTGTTTGCCGCGTCGCTTTGGCATCCATGAAGCTTCGCTCCGTTGCTTCGATTCTGACCTGAGCAGGTCGAATACCCGTCTCCTGCAGCCGGGCCGCAAGAACATTCAGGAAACGGCGCGTCCGCAAATCTTCGCTACTCACGTTGATTGAAACGTAGAACGAAGGACGCGAGCGCAAGATCTTCGACAACTCGTCAAGCGTCTTGTCCAGTACGAGGTCAGTCAACTGCTGAATAAGGCCGCTTTGCTCCGCGACCGCGACAAAGATTTCCGGCGAGATGTGGCGTCCGTTCAGGTTCCACCTGACGAGCGCTTCTACGCCAACGCATTCGCCGCTCGTGAGGCGGACGATCGGCTGGAAAACGACATCGAGTTTCTTGCGTGCTATAGCCCATTCGAGCGTCGCCGGGAAGGAGAGTTGCCGCGAGATTCGCCTGAACGCAAGCCAACCAAGCCCACCTCCGACAACGAGACCAATCGAAAGCCACATCACGAGCAAACCAGGCCAGTGGCCCACGAGGCTACTACGTGGAGACTTGACTACCACTCCGAGGGGCCGGCTTGACGAACGGGCGACAGCGTAGTGCCATTGTTCATTGTTCACATGCCCAGCCAGCTTCCATGCGTTGAGCATGTCGTCGGCGTCCGCACCAGGTGACGACGCAAGGATTGTGTTTGTCTCGACATTGATCGCTGCGACCGGTCTCCCGGCGGGGTCGATAATATCGACGTAGGACTGTGGGTCGATCGAGACGTAATTTCCATGGCGGCCAATCTGAATATCCTGGCGCTCGTCGCTGAGGGGGTTCTTCTGCCTGTACCAGAGCAGATAGCCGTCCTTGCTCTGCCAATCGGGCGCGGGCATCGTCAGACGCTGCGCCCGAACGTCGCCTAAAAGCGGTGAGCACAGATATTGTCCGCCGCCGTAAGCACCAGCGTCCTGCACGTACCGGTAATTGAAAACCACGCGGGCAAACTGTGCAACCTGGGCGGGAGAGCAGGGACTGCCGGGGAGCGCCTCCATGTCGGCAATTGCAGCGAATGCCTGGTAGGTGACAAGTTCCACACGCATCACAGCTTTCGCGGCGAACTGCTGCAGATCTTCCTGCTCGCGACGTTCTGCATCCTCGTCTGCGATATAGATGCTCGTCAGTACTGGGGCAACTGTAACTATGCAGCCCAGTGCGATGGAAGCAGAAATTAGCGACCGCCGCTTGATCATCTCGCAAGTGTCATCGTGAATGACTATAAGGGAGGCTTCGCGCCACAGGTGCGGCACGCTCAGGGGCGAACGCGCGGGATTACGATGCCAGCATGGAGGATAGTATCTGGAGCTATTTTTTTCAATGCGTCTGATTAATGCGCCCTCTATCCGCTCCAGGGCAAATGCGAACGGCCGATCTTCGAAGGGCCGCGGGCATTTGTGGCTTAGTCGCCTGAGTCCGCACAGGGTCGGGCTGCGTCAGTCCGCTCTTCAAACTCATCGCCCGAAAGCGGCCAGTGGAATTCCGCTGCCTGAAAGTAGCCAGTCGGCAGTGCGCACTCCCGACCCACTGCGGCCCTTCGGGTCGGCTCTCCGTCAATGGCTGTTCCCAAGGTACAACCGTCATTCGTGCGGCCATGTCGGCCGGCAAGTTCACGGGGCGGACACTCGCGAATCGTCGCAAAACCGGAGCAGCAACGTCCGCTGTCGCAACTTTCGTTGCTTTTACGGATTATTCAAAGCCCATACTATTACTACACAGGCGCATAGCGTTGTCGCAAAGCGCGCTGGCCACGAGCATGCAGTTGAATAGTCTTCGCTTGAACTGCTATGCCGTCGAAGTGTATTTATTTATCTGGCACCCCATTGTAAGTCCGACCCTTCAGGCAACGCCCACAGGGCGCGTCTATCGGCTGATGTCGACGATCCTGGCCTGTGTCGGCGCCTGAATACCAAGCAGTTGCGCAGCGACAGCAATCACGCGGCTTGCCCGCAGGCCGGTCAGACAATCGCTTGTGCTTTCCTCGTGCCGGCCGCACCCTTCCTGCCGGCACGGAACGCACTCGTTCTCCCCCTGCAACAGGTACACGTTGCCGCGCAGGCCTGAGCCGCGTCGAGCCCATGGCGCCTCACCCACCGGCCAGTTCCATGGCCACGGGCCCCAGCGAACCGGGTCGCCTGGGCCGAACAGCGCGATCGTCAACGTGCCGCATGCGGCCGCAACGTGCGTGGTACCCGTATCGGGACCAATGAAGAGCTTCGCGCGCCGGATCATTTCCGCCGTTTCGCCGAACGTCAGCTCACCGACAAGATTCAGGATCGGCTCGCCAGCCGCCACGACCAGCTGCGCGGCATACGCGCGCTCGGCCTGCGCCGGTCCTCCACTCAGCGCGACGGCAAAGCCATGCGCGCGCAGCCAGCGGATCGTTGCGGCCCAGCCATCGACGGTCCATTTCTTATACCCGTACATGGGGCACAGATGCAGCACGACCATGGGCTGCGCCGGCATCGCGCCGGGCGGCGCATTGAGCCGCGCCTCGAACCGGGCTCTACGCTCGAGATCGGGACCGATGCCCGGTGCGACCACCTCCGCACGCGGCGTCACACCCACCAGCAGCGCCAGTTCCAGGGTGGTCGACACCACGTGTGCCTGCAGTTGCCAGTCGAGCGCGATACGGTGAAGCATGAGGCGAGCAAACCACTTCTCGCGATCGGCATTGACGAGCCCGATCCGCTTGCGGCCGGCAAGCCACGTATAAATCAGTGCGCGATCGGAGTCGGTGGCTGCACAGGCCAGATCGTAACGCCGCCAGATCCCCGCCGCGTCGGCAATTCGCTCACGCAGCGGGACGCGCTGAGCGACCGTAATGACGCGGCGCAGGTCCGGGTTGTGCTCAAGTACCCCCTCTGTGCCCCGAAACACGATCATATCTATCATGGCTTCGGGCCATTGCGTCTTCATCGACCGGACAAGCGGTGTCACCATCAACACATCGCCTATGCGACGTGGGCAGGCCACGAGAATCGTTCGCGGAGGCCGTGCCAGCTTCAGCGGACGCGAGTTGTCCACCTTCGTTCGCGCAGATCGTCCCCGCTTCAGCGCACGTGAGTTGCCCACTTCGCCGATTTCCCGCTTGCGCGCCTCGATGCACGCAAGCAGTGTTGCTACATTCAGCGCGAAAAAAGCTGCGCTCATCACGAGCGTCAACGCGTCGATCGTCAACCCGAAGATGATCGTACTGCCAACCACGGCGAGTCCCAGATACGATGCGGTAGCGATTTCGCCGTCCGCGCTGAGCCGGTTCCGCCAGAACGGTGTGAAGGTCCCGACGTACAGAAGCAGCAGTGCGGCCACGCCCACCGTTCCCATTTGGGAAAGCGTCGAAAAGAACTCGCTATGTGCGCCCGCGTTGACGATCGCCCGCGGCGCCTCGGCGCGTTGGGCAAGCTCGTTCAGCGCCTCCTCCAGACGGCCGCGCCCCACGCCAAACGCCGGATGGCGCGAGTACAGGAGCGCGGACGCGCGCCACAATTGAAGCCGCAGGCCAAGCGACGTATCGATGTTGCCTTGCTGCATTTCCTTGATGTCGGACACGGTCGCGTCGACCCGCTGACGAACAATGCTGGTGGATCCGAGTGCCAGGAAAAACGCCACGATCGCAGAGCCCAATGTCATGCGTGCCCGCCTGCTGACTAGCCAGTGCCGGCCGCCGACGGTTGTCCATACGAGCAGCGCCACCGCAATCCAGCCCCCGCGGGAGCCCGACAGATATGACGCATATCCGCCGAGCAGAAACGCCGCAATCTTGATCGCCACCTCAGCTATGCGTGCGCGCCTGCCTCGCGTAATCGACACAATCGACAGGAAACCGAGCAGCAATGCTGTGTCGCCGAAAGGGATCGGGTTGGTAAATGAATTGCCGAGGCGACCGGAGGCGACCCAGACGACTGGGTGAAAGTGCGCGTAGATGGCCCACGTACCGACGCCCAGTGCGCCCGCCACAAATCCCCATTGCACGAGTCGGAGTTGCCGGTACGCCAGCGACGTCAGATAGAAAAAGCTGGGGACGACGAGAGCCAGCCGCAGGAATGGATCGAGCGCTGGGAACGTGCTGCTTCGAAAAACCGCTAGCTGGAACAGCACGACCGCCGGCATGCCGATCAGACCCAGCACGAAGAGCCGGTGCTCGCGAAACAGCGCCGCCGCGCAACGCCGATGCTCGGCTTTGCCAAGGTAGACCAAAGCGAGCGCGAAAATAACGAAAAAGCAGTAGCCGGTGCCCCCTCTTATCGACAGCATTACAGCCGGCGACAAGACGACAGCCAAGGTAGCGACACAGCCTGATAGTTGGTTGGTACGCATCACGTCAGAACCTAAAGTCTAGCGAGGAGCAGCAGCCCAAGCCGATTGTGCCATGCGCACCGTCCATATTGAATGCAGAAGCGAATGGCTCAAGCTGAGCCCAGCCCGGAAATTCGAAATCGTTCGACTGGCCCGCTTCGACGCGTTAGGCTTGAGCTTCCGTGACCGACCGACTTCCGCCGTTCGGCGCGAGATTGTCGCGAACGCCGCTTTCAAGCGGTCCGTTGTCAGTGCAAGGCGGCGCGGCAGGTTTGGCGCGGAGATGATCGAACGTTCTACGAGCGCCAGAAAGATTGTGTGATTACTTCGTTCTGGCAAACCAGTATGCTCGCGGCGGACATGGATCATGGTATCGACAACTCTGTTTTTGTTCCATTCTTCGACGTTCCCGCCTGCACGCTGACATCCGCTTCGCGGTTTCTTGAGGCTCAGATTTTGCGATTTCCGGAACAGTATTACTGGGTGCATCGCCGCTTCAAACACCGCCCACCCGGCGTTCCAGCCGTCTACTACAATACTGCGTGGCCGGCGTGTCCTTCCGCTACCGTGAACACCCTGATGTGCCGACGAGGCGACAACCGCCGCGGAAGCACGACGGTCCGTTGTCTGGGGCGAAGCCGCCGCTCGAATGTCCCTGTGAAAATTTGTGCGACCGACCGTTGATGGCCGGCTTCTGACTTACTGACCAACTTCAAGATCACGCCCACGTCGATCCAATCAATGCGTCAGTTGCCAACGCAAGACCGGATGTGTCGCACCGGCCGGCATTGCCCACGCACCGGTCGCGCTGAAGTCCCAGGACGTATCGAAGCTGGCCGGATTGCTCATCTGTGCGGTGGTGAAGCCATTGCTTGCCGGCAGTGTGCCGCCGCCTTTCGTCGCACCGGTGGTTTCCTTGTCCCAGTAGACGTTGTTCTTAATGGTGCCACCTGCAAAGTACGCGATGCCTATCGGAACGGTTCCGAAATTGTACTGTGTGACCCGGCCGGTTGCGAACGACTGCTCAATGATGCCTTGCCCGTAGTTCTCGTTGACCAACCCCGCCCCGCCGACCATGCAGAACGAACAAGACGTTGCGTAGGAAGACACAGCTCCGGTGGCGTAAGACTGCGAGATCACGCCATCGTTGACACCCACCAGTCCTCCCGGTACGCCATGCGCGGATCCGGCCGTGCTGCCGGTCGCGTAAGACTGGCTGATCAGCCCCTCGTTCGACCCAACCAGTCCTCCCGCGACGCCAGTGCTGTCCACCGTCGCGGTACTCCACGATCGCGTGATGGTTCCCTCGTTGTCCCCGACCAGTCCACCGATGGAAGGATTCGCGATTATGCCGCCGCCGCCAATGCTGCCGCTCGCATAGGTGTAGGTAATCAAACCGTGGTTCACGCCCGCGACAATGCCGAAGACGCCATCGCCACTGTCGTCGACATGGACGTTGGTCACGCCGAGATTACGCACTACGCCCTGCTTTCCGATCACGCCAAACAGGCCGGAGGTCGCGTAGCCGTACTCGGATGTCACGCCGCCCGGTGTCACGCCGCTAATCACATGTCCCATGCCGTCGAACTGGCCGGTAAAAGCAATCGTGCCGTTTCCAATCGAAACGGGCGTGCCGAGACTATAAACAGACGGGTTCGCGCCGCCCAGGTTGATGTCCTTGCCAAGTGCGTAGACGCCGGAGAGATCCAACGGCACGTCAAGCAGATCAGTCAGCGAATTGACCAGCTTGTAGGCGCTCACCTGCGTGAGCAGACCACTGTACCGCGCGGCAGTCCAGGCGGCGTTGGTAAGAATCGTGCCCGGACTGTAGCTGCCATTCATGTCGTACAACGCGCTCACGAGGCCTGTGCTCGCAGACCAGTCGATCGTGCCACGGTTTGCCACGTTGCCGCCGTTATCGATGCTCGTCGCATCTGCGCGCAAGGTCAGATTTCCCGTGCCCTTGTTCCCGAGCGCAACGCCCAAAGCAATCGAGAGGTTGTGATAAGCCGCGAGGGTGAGTGCGGCAGACCCATTCCAGCCCAGGCTGGAGCCGATCACCAGATCGCCAGTAGTCCCGTTAGCACCCGTCGTCGTTACGTTTACCGAAGTGCCTGCGTTCAGGCTGCGTCGCAATGAATTCGCTGCGGAAGCGTCGATGGTCCACGCGGGTGTGGATATGTTCCACTGACTGGCACGCACTTGTGCATCTTTGCCGAACGTTAGCTGATCCGCCTGAATGTCGACGATGCCACCGTTGCCGTCGTCATTAGCCGCCTTGATCGCGCCACGTTGTATGACCTGCCCGCCATCAGCCACCAGCCATACATGTCCGTCCCGGTTGGCTGTGCCGTTGGCGCGCAGCCGTGCGCCACCACCGGCGAGCGCGTAGATGTTGCCGTCCGCGGCCTGAAGGCTGATCTGCGCCGCTTCCAGCGAGCCCTTGTCGAAGATCGTACCCTTGCTGCCGGTTTGCACGAATACCTGCCGGCCGCCGTTTGCATATTGCAATAGCACCTGCTCGCCCACGGCCAATTCAACAGTGCCATTCGGCGCCGTAATCGTACCGTCGTTGACAACGGCCCTTCGCGCAATCAGGAATACGTCTCCTCCATTCGAATTGATTCTGCCGAGATTAACCACACGTGTATCCGATTCGCCCGATAGCGTGAGCGCGTTGCCCTTCATGAAGGCGTCGTCGCAGAGGTCGAGGGTTGAAGCAAGGAAGCGTCCGCCGGTCGCGATCACGCCCGAACGTCCTATTACGATGCCTTGGGGATTGATCAGAAACACGTCGCCGGTCGCACTGAGTTTGCCGAGAATCGCAGACGGCGAGCCGCCCGATACGTGGTTGAGCGTCCCGCCCCGACCGTTGTCGAAAGTCACCCCGTCGCGTTTGCCGATCGAAAAACTGTCCCATTCGATCACGCCGCGCGTCGAGCCAGGCTGTGTGATGACGACGCCGTTGCCGCTGGCTGTGATCGAGCCCTGCCCGCTAACGTACCTTCCGCCCTGAGGTAACACGCCGCCTGCCATTGAAGCGGACGACGCGATAAATTCCGCCACGGACACGCCGACCAGGATCCAGTTGCAACGCGCGCGCCGGCAGTTGCTTTTGGCATCGATATTGAATGGTTGTCCTGATTGAAATGGCATGCATGCCTCCTCGCCATGACATCGAGAACCGACCGGTCGAGTACGTCGGCAGGAATGGTTCTTGAACCACCATTTTGAAGACCTTCGATTCAGCTTAGCAGATGCATCGCGCAGACAAGCTATCAGCACAGCTGCGTTTTACGCCAGATTAAGCTCTTTTGTGCGATTCATGACGGATTATGCGGGCGGGTATGTAGAGATAACAAGCGACTGTCTGTGGCGCTGACGGTCGCGTGTCTAATGGAGGCGTAAGGCTACGACCAGCGCGTTTCTTGCACCTTCACGCGAAGTCGGCTCCCGAGCGGCTATGAGACGATGGCAGATGACGTGTTGAACTACTTGCCGTTGGTGGGTCGAGTGAAGATGCGCCACCATCGACTTCGCGTGGCCATCGACGATGTCCGCTAGATTGACGCTTACGCTGCCACTACGTGACGTAGCGTGGCGAGTCGAATCATTTGCCGCGCTGCCCGCCTTCGCCGGGCCGTACCTCTTCCTGTCGCTGCGCGTCCGCCGTGCGATCGCGCAGCGCTTGCGTGGCGGCCGTCGCGTCGACCGGGTCATCACGCTGCCGCATCAGCCAGTAGACGATCCCCAGCGCCACCAGCGCAAACGCAAGCGCCGCGATCTGGGCGGGCGCACTGGCCGGATCGAGAATGATGAATTTGCGGGCGACAGCGAGCAGGGCAACGAGAAGCACCGTTTTGACCTGCACGATGTGATCGCGCCCCGCCATCACGCGCGTAATCGAATGTTTGAACTCCATTGCGATCAGCAGCGTCATGACCATGCCGAAGATGGTCTGAAACACCGCATGATCCAGCGGGTTCAGCGCGTCCGAAACCAGCAATGAAATCACCGCGCGAATCAACTGCCAGAGCGACACGAGGATGATGATGGAAATCACCACGCTCAGCACATGCGCAACAAGCTGCTCGAAGCGTTCATAAAAGGTGAGCATGTCCCACTGCAGACGCAACGCATCGAGATCCCTGCGCAGCCAGCTTTTCTTGCTTTCCATGATTTGGCTCCCGGGCGCCCGTCGCTGCGCCGCGAACGCAGCGCGCGCGTGCATGGATTGCACACGCGCCGTGCACAGTTCATTCGATGATCGCGCAACGCATATGCTACGGTCTTTCGCGTTTGCGCGGGTTCTTTACGGATAACTGCCCAAAGCAGAACTGACGTACGCAGTTATTGATAACAGAGGTCGAACTATTTCGCGCTTCTTTTACGAGGGTACCTGTCATGTACGCGAAGAGGTACTAAGCTTGAAGCAACGGGTCCATGCACTGCACCCCGACGATTGCGCAATATGGAACACGCGATTTTGGCAGCGCCCCAACGGGCATGACCCCGCGCGTGTTCCGCCTTGCCGCCCATGGTGCACAGACTGCGGCAGCGAATGACACGGCAGGAGCGCAGAAATCCGACACGTCTTGGGACGAACTGTAGAAATACATCGCTTCAATGGCTCCGTCAGCCGCGCGCCGCGCGCTGAGCGGGCATCTGTTCATGGTCTCGCGAGGCCCACGATGCACAATCTGCTCGGACACGCGTGGTGGATGCTGGCGCTGCGCGGCGCGGCCGGTTTCATCTTCGGCGTGCTGGCGTTGGCTCTGCCCGGTCTTACACTCACCTTTCTGGTCGCGTTGTACGCCGCGTATGCAATCGTCGGCGGCGTTGGGGCGATCAGCGGGGCCGTCCGTCATCGCCGTGATACGCCTGGCTGGTGGGCGCCGCTGCTGCTGGGACTGTGCAGCGTCGCCGCCGGGGTGATCGCGATCCTGCTGCCGACGATCACCGCCCTCATCCTCGTCATCGTGATGGGCGTCAATGCCATCGCGACGGGCTTGTTCGACCTTATCACCGCATTCCGGCTGCGCGTTCCTATTCGCGGCGCCTGGTCGCTGTACCTGAGCGGCATTCTTTCCCTGGTGTTCGGTGCGCTCGTACTCGCCTGGCCCGGCGCCGGCGCGCTCGCGCTCGTCTGGATGGTCGGTGCGTATGCCATTTTCACCGGCGTGTTGCTGCTGGCGCTCGGCCTTAGCGCGCGGGGCTGGCTCCGCGACGGGCTGACGGGCCATCCGTCCGCCGGATGAAGGTGGTTGCTCTGGTCGAGCCAGCGTTCGCTTAGCGTCACGCGTGCATCGTTGCGCAATCGCGTGGATCGTTCGGCTTCAACTTGAGCCGCCCTGTAAATGGAGAGGTTGACCATGCCTGCCCTTTGCGAAATTTGTCATGCCCGGCCCGCGGTTGCACAAGTGACGGTAGTGCAAAACGGCCAGCGTAAATCGATGTCGATCTGTGAGTACGATTACCGTCAATTGATGCGTCATCAAAGCATGCTGAATCCGTTCGATTCCCTGCTCGGCGGCGGTCTTTCGCGTCTATTGGGCGAGCTTCCCGGCGCGGCCGGAGACGAGCATGACGCCGACGCCGGACTCGTCGCTTCTGTGCCGCGCGAGTCCGTCGATGCCACCGACGCATTCAGCGAGCAGACAATGGAACTGCTGCAGCGCGCGGCGGAAAAAGCTCACGAACTGCAGCGCACCGAGCTCGACACGGAACATGTGCTGTACGTCCTCGCCGACACCGACGTCGTCGCGGCGCTCTTCAAGGAATTGAAGCTTTCGCCGGAGGACATCAAAAGATACATCGACGAGCACGCGCAAAAGGGTCACGCCGACTCCGACGCGCCCATCGACAAGATGACGGTCTCGCCGCGGCTGAAGAAAGCGTTTCAATACTCGTTCCAAGCGTCGCAAGAACTGGGGCATTCCTATGTTGGTCCCGAGCACGTGCTGATCGGCCTGGCCGCCGTTCCGGACAGCATCGCGGGCGCGTTGCTCAGGAAATACGGCGTCACGCCCGAGGCGTTGCGGCAGAAAGTGGTGAAGGTCGTCGGCAAGGGTGCGGAAGATGGACGCGTCGACACGCCCAGCGGCACGCCGACACTGGACAAGTTCGGACGCGATCTCACCGCAATGGCGCGGCAGGGCAAGCTTGACCCTGTGCTGGGACGCGCGCAGGAAATCGAGAGCACGATTGAAGTGCTCGCCCGGCGCAAGAAGAACAATCCCGTGCTGATCGGGGAACCCGGCGTGGGCAAGACCGCGATCGTGGAAGGATTGGCGCAGCGCATCGTGAACGACGACGTGCCCGAGGATCTGCGCGGCAGGCGGCTCGTCGAGATCAACATCAATTCGATGGTCGCTGGGGCGAAGTATCGCGGCGAATTCGAAGAGCGCGCGAAGCAGCTGATTGACGAAATCACCGCGAAGCAGAGCGAGCTGATCGTCTTCATCGACGAATTGCATACCATCGTCGGTGCGGGACAGGGCGGCGGCGAAGGCGGTCTCGATATCGCCAACGTGCTCAAGCCCGCGCTCGCGCGCGGCGAGCTGAGCCTGATCGGCGCGACGACCCTCAACGAGTATCAGAAGTACATCGAGAAGGACGCGGCGCTCGAGCGGCGCTTCCAGCCCGTCCTGGTGCCCGAACCGACCGTCGAGCAGACCATCGTGATTCTGCGCGGCCTGCGCGACAAGCTCGAAGCGCACCATCAGGTGACCTTCGCGGACGACGCGTTCGTCGCGGCGGCAGAGCTTTCCGATCGCTATATCACCTCGCGCTATCTACCGGACAAGGCGATTGATCTCATCGATCAGGCAGCGGCGCGCGTGCGCATTGGCTCAACTTCCCGGCCGCCGGACATCCAGGAACTCAAACCGGAGATCGCGCAGTTGAAACGCGAGCAGGACTATGCATCGTCGCGCAAGCGCTTCGACGAGGCCAAGGGCTTCGAGGAGCGCATCAAGGAGAAGCAGGCGAAGCTCGAAGAGCTAACCGAAGCGTGGCAGCGCAAGACCGGATCGGAGACGCTCGAAGTGACGGTCGAGGCAGTCGCGGAAGTCGTATCGCGTCTCACCGGCATACCCGTCACCGAGCTGACCCAAGAGGAGCGGCAAAAGCTGCTCGACATGGAGAACAAGCTGCGCGAGCGGGTTGTCGGGCAGGACGAAGCCGTGCTCGCCGTGAGCGATGCCGTACGTCTCTCGCGCGCCGGCATGGGTCAGGTCCATCGGCCGATTGCGACGTTCCTGTTCCTCGGTCCGACCGGTGTCGGCAAAACGGAGCTTGCGAAGGCGCTGGCGGAAACCGTATTTGGCGACGAGCAAGCCGTGATTCGCATCGACATGTCGGAATACATGGAGCGACATGCGGTCGCTCGATTGATTGGCGCGCCTCCGGGCTATGTGGGGTATGACGAAGGTGGTCAGCTCACCGAGCGCGTGCGCCGTCGTCCGTATTGCGTGATCCTGCTCGACGAAATCGAGAAGGCGCATCCGGATGTGAACAACGTGCTGCTGCAAGTGTTCGACGACGGCAGACTCACCGATGGCAAGGGCCGCGTAGTCGACTTCAGCAACACGATCATCATTTCGACCAGCAATCTGGGGTCGTCGATCATCATGGACAACCTCGAGAAGAGCGACAAGGATCGCGATTCGGAGAAGGAAATCCGCGAGAAGCTGATGGACGTGTTAAAGGGGCACTTCCGTCCCGAGTTCCTGAACCGCATCGACGAGATCATCGTTTTTCACGGACTTTCGCGCGCGAACATCCGCGCGATTGTGCAGATCCAGATCGATCGCGTAGTGCGGACCGCGGCGGCGCAGGGCATTACGCTCAGGGTCCACGACTCGCTCATCGATCATCTCGCCGACGTGGGCTATCGACCAGAATTCGGTGCGCGCGAGCTGAAGCGCCAGATTCGTCAGGAACTCGAGACGAGGCTCGCGAAGGAAATGCTGGGCGACAAGGTCAAGTCCGGCGATACCGTGGACGTGGCCTTCGACAAGGGCTCGGACAACGTGACGCTGACGACGGTCGAAGCTGAAGCAAAGCCGAAGGAGAAAAAGGGCAAGCCGCCGAGCAAGAAGGGCGTGCCGAAGTCGGAACAGGACAGCAAGGAATCCTCGAAGACCGATTCCTGATCGCCGCCGTCGGCGTCCCTTTCGGAGGCGGACACGTCGCGGTGCTGATCGACCTTTGCTCGCTATCCGCGACCGGCCGGTATGGCCAAATCAACGGTCGTTCGGCGGCGCTTCGCGACTGTCCCTTCATGGCCGGATTTTGCCCGATGTGGCCGACGCATGTCGACCGAAGCGTCCCGGCGCTCGTCGCGCTACGCTGTGACAGTGACCGTGATCGTGAGGCGCCCATGAAGACGCAGGACGCGCAGGAAGTGATTCGCGAAATAGCTGTGCTAACGGCGACCCCAGAAGAGATCGTATCGCAGATGTACGCGGAGACGGTGCAGGTCTTCCGTAAGGACGCGAGGATTCTCGATTACGTGCCGCTGCTCGCGGCGAAGCGCGTGCGTGAAACCTTGCGAGCTGTTTCGAAGATGGGTGGAGCAGACGGCTGAACATCCGCTCGATCCTTAGCGCGAATGTCGCTTCATGGCGGGTCTCGGAACCCCTGGGGAAAGTCGCCCCTTGTCTAGTCGTGCTGCGCAACGTACGACGATGCCCAGAAGTGCCCCAGCACCACATCGCTTGTACGGGACATCGTCTCCATGTGCGTCGCGTTCGCCGGCGCGAGCATCAGGCTTTCGGCTTCCTCACAAGACGCGCTCAAATAATCTTACAGTTCGCAACAAATCGTTTCTTTCCAACATCGTTTATACGTGTGCTAGCCTGCTGTGACTCTCGTTTTGGAGATCGCACAATGCCTGGCAAACGCAGCGCCGTTCCTTCAGCAAAGAGCCGTAAGGATAATGGGCGAGTTCTTGACGCGCCCGTATTCTCTCAACCGCAGCCAACGCCCGACCCGCAGACGTTCGTCGTCAGACACGCTTCGGATGCCGCCGCCTACAAGGTCATCGACGAGCTGAACCGCGAGCATAAGCTCAAGCCCTTGCCCTTCCCCGCGCCGCGTGGCGGCGTCGAACCGCGTCTCTCGCTCGCCGACGTGCTCAACAGGAATCAGCAAGTGCTGGAACAGATTAACGCGAACGGTCAGATCGTCTTCCATTCGACGGGCGATTGCGGCAGCACCAAAGCCCCGAAAACGCAGAACGAAGTCTCCGACAAGATGGTGAGCGATTTCGATGAGACCGATCCAGCCGAGGTGCCCCAATTCAATTTTCTTCTCGGCGATATCGTCTATAGCTTTGGTGAGTCGCAGTATTACTACGACCAGTTCTATGAACCTTATCGCGACTATCACGCGCCGATACTTGCCGTGGCCGGCAACCATGACGGAATGATTTCGCCGCTTCAGCATGAGAAGAGCCTTCAGGCGTATCTCCGCAATTTCTGCGCTGACTGCTTCAAGGTTTCGCCCGATGCCGGGCATCTGTCGCGCACCGCGCAGATCCAGCCAGGCGTCTTCTTCACGTTCGAAGCGCCCTTCGTCCGGATCATCGCGCTATACAGCAACACGCTGGAAGATCCAGGCGTCATTGCGAATGCCGACATCGGCAATAGCCAGCTCAAGTTCTTGAGAGCTGCGCTAACCCGCGTCAAGAAGGAACGTTATACGGGCGCCCTGCTCTTTGCTCATCACCATCCGGCGTATGTCGTACGCGGGAAACATGGATGGAGCATCGAGATGCAGCAGCAGATCGATGCCGTCTGCAATGAAGTCGGCGTTTGGCCTCATGCGGATCTCGCAGGGCATGCGCACAACTATCAGCGGTTCACAAGGACACGACCGGACGGAACGCATATTCCGTATATCGTATGCGGCAACGGCGGTCACAACGTCCAGCTGTTGACAACGAACGGCCAGCCGCCGCTGCGCGCCCCACAACTGATCCAGCAGGCATCTGGCGACACTGACGCAGTCGTGTTCGAAAACTACGATGATCAGAACTACGGCTATCTGCGTCTGGTGGCCAATAGCGCACAGTTGCGGATCGAATACCATTCGGCCAGCGACGGCCCGCACACGAAGGCCCCCAACGATTCGGTGACCGTCGACCTGACCACGCGCCAGCTTTCTCATTACGTGGCACGCGACTCAGGGATACCCGCACTTGCATCGCAAATACGTGCTCACATGGTAAGCGGCCAGGTTGCTAAGGTCGACGAAAAAACGCGCAAGAAAGCGAAATAAACCTTTCCGCAGCATGGGGGCACGTCAGGGCGGCGCGTGCCACCTTATGAAACAGCATGAGGCGGTTGAATCTCCGAAGCCCGCGATTGACAGCAGGCGAAGTACAACAGCCGCTCACCCTATCGGGTCGATGATGGTCGAAGCCAGAGGTGATTACAAACCGTCAGATTCCTATCCTGAAGCTTGCGGCAGGGTGTGCACTTATCCACTGAGTATCACGGAATTTTCCTTCTCGTGACGTGTTATCTGAGGAAGCAATGGCTTCATTGAGCTTTTTAGAGAGCTCGATGAAGGGCAGTCCGTTGCACGTCCTTCAAATGTCAGAGGAGATACGTGATGTGTGGGATTGTGGGCTGGGTGGACTACGAACGCGATCTGGGCGAGCAAAAGCCGATCATTGAGGCAATGACACGCACGATGGCACTGCGCGGGCCCGACGCGCAGGGCATCTGGATCGACCGCCACGCAGCACTGGGACACCGCAGGCTTTCCGTCATCGATCTCGAAGGCGGAGCGCAACCAATGCAAGCTGCTGAAGAAGGTAAAGCGGTTGCATGCCTGACCTACAGCGGCGAAGTGTACAACTTCGTTAAACTACGCGACGAGTTGATGAAGCGCGGCCATCGCTTTACGAGCCGCAGCGATACCGAAGTCGTGTTGCGCAGCTACCTCGAGTGGGGCGAGTCATTTGTCGATCGTCTGGTTGGTATCTATGCGTTCGCGATCTGGGATACGCGCAAAGAGGAGTTGCTGCTGGTGCGCGACCGTGTAGGCGTGAAGCCGCTGTTCTATCAACCCTTCGGCAGCGGCGTGCTGTTCGGTTCCGAGCCAAAAGCGATTCTGGCTCATCCGGATATTGTGCCGCGAGTGGGGCTGGAAGGGTTGCGGCACGTAATCAGCATGTTCCGCATGCCCGGCGACGCGGTATACGAAGGCATGCGCGAAGTGATGCCTGGACACTTGGTGCGCGTGTCGCGCAGTGGCATCGCGCAACGGTCCTACTGGAAGCTCGAGGGTTACGAACATACCGATTCGCTGGGTGTCACGATCGAAACGATTCGTGGACACCTAGACCGGATCATGCGCCAGCAGACCGTTGCCGACGTTCCGCTTTGCAGCCTGCTATCGGGCGGGCTCGATTCGTCGTTGGTCACGGCGATGGCCGATCGGATATTGCGCCAACGAAGCGGCAGTGCAGTGCACTCCTATTCGGTCGATTTTGCGGACCATGGGCGGGCCTTCGCCAAGGACCCGTACCGCGATACCGCCGATACGCCGTTCGTGCGTGAGTTCGTCAAGCAGGTGAATACGCGGCACACCGAGGTCGTGTTGAACGACCGCGAGCTCGCGAACATGCAAGTGCGGCGTGCCGTTGTCGACGCGCTCGACTCGGCATGGTTCGTCGGCAGCGACCTATTCCCATCGCTCTATCTACTCTTCAAGGCAGTGCGCGAGAATTCGACGGTCGCATTGTCCGGCGAGGCCGCCGACGAAGTGTTCGGCGGCTATAGATGGTTTCACACGCCGGAAACCGTCAACCTCGACACGTTCCCCTGGATGCGGGTTGCGCCGTCGAAGCTCGACACGCTGTTGTCCCCGGACCTATCAAAGGAACTGCGCCTGAAGGAGTATGAGGCCGACTGTTACGCCCAGGCACTCCGCGCAGTACCGCATGTCGGCAAGACGGGCGCCGAAAAGCGTATGCGCGAGATATGCCACCTCCATCTGATCAACTGGCTCCCCATCCTGCTAGACCGGAAGGACAGGATGAGCATGGCGGTGGGCCTCGAAGTACGTGTGCCCTTTTGCGACCACGAACTGATGCAGTACGTATTCAACACGCCGTGGAGCATGAAGACGTTCGATGGTCGCGAGAAGAGCCTGCTGCGCGCAGCGGCAGGCGACGTCGTGCCCAAGGCGATTCTCAAACGCGTGAAAAGCCCCTATCCGGCCACGCAAGACCCAGCGTATGAACGCGCTTTGCGTGCCTGCATGGGCAGCGTGATCTCGAAGGCGTCGCCGCGCACGGCACAGACTTTCGACGTGGACGCGATTCGTAAGCTGATCGATCAACCGCTGAACGAAGTTAGCATCGGTTGGGAGCGAGGGGACCTCGATCACGCGCTCGCGATGTCGGACTGGCTGGAAAGGTACGACGTGGAACTTGTATAGGCGAGGTGGCGCTATGAGATTTTAGCGCCGGATGCGCTCTGCCGCCGTCCCTGCTGGCCAACACATCACACGCCGATAAGTTCGCCTTGTAGGGGCAATCAGACGCATCAAGGATTCGCGGCTCCGATCAAGGGTGCCGATACATGTCATTCGCTTTCTGCAAACACTGATCCGACGTGTGGTCAGCTGCATCGACATGGCGCTTGGGCGTATCGCGATAGTGAAAGGAGGTCGAGGGAGAGCCCGACGTGAAGAGAACTGCTTGTATCACCACCCAATGAAACGTTCAAGGAGAACACATGGCGACTACCCAGGATATCGCTGCACGGATCGATGCACTCGAAAGCCAATTCGCGCTGGAACGGCTCATCGCCGCATACAGTCAGGCGTTCGACAATCGCGATGAGGCACTGCTGCGCAGCATTTGGCATAGCGATGCGAGTCTGTTACTGGGCGACGCGTTCGGCAACTGTACCGGTATCGATGCCATCATCGAGTCAGCTCACAGGAACTGGGCGCAGATCCCGCACATGCATCACTGGACGGCCAATCCACTGATCGACATTAACGGCAACCTCGCCACGGGCAAGGTGGCGCTCAACGCGCTGGTTACCCATGCGGAGATGGGGCCGGTCCAGATCAGCGGCCTTTATCACGACCGGTTCGAGCGCCGTGACGGCCACTGGGCATTCACGGAGCGCAGATTCGATTTGCACTACGTGACGCCCCTGCCGAACTGGAAACCGGTTGCCGGGATCGAAGCTGCGTCCCAGTCCTGAGCCGAATAGGCAGGCGGATCACCGGGCCGGATCAACGTCCGGAGCAACTTCGGGCCTGTGTGTGGAGGACACTCTCCGCACTCCGTGAGTCGACCAGCTTCCTTCCTGCCGTCAATCACACCAACCAGCTCCAGAATCGGCTAAAGGAGCAATCATGTCAGAGCCCATCGAAGATCGTCTTCGAAGCCTCAGCGACGCGGTGCTCAGGCCCCCGCCAAACCACTTGTTCGACTGTCCGAATTTGCGCGGCCACCTCTATTGCGAGCCTCGCTCCGATTGTCCCGATCGAAAGCGCGGACGGGAAAATTTACGCGAACCAGTTACAGCATTTCATCGACGTGCCCTGGAAAGGGCAACCCCGATCATCGACGGAGACGACGCAGCGCGTACGCCGCAAGCGACACTTGCGGTGCCATCGAACCCGTTTGCGCCGGGTCCGGCGTGTCCCCGTGGGATGGCAAACACAGATGCGATGAACGTCGGAAGGATTGCTGACGGTCTCGAGGCGGCGCAAAGCCCCTCGCCCAGAATAACAGGGCAAGCCCGGCGATTATTCGGTCTGATGCGGCGTGACGCGTTCCATCGGGTGGAATAACTCGTGGATCAAGGATGTTGTGAAAGAGTCACTCCGCGATACTCACATCAAAGGACCCATGCCATGACCCATGAAGTCGACCGTATGCTTGACGAAATCCGCAAACTGGCGCCGAGCATTCCATCGCGCACAGCCGAAATCGAAGCAGCACGCCGAATGCCTCCAGACCTGGTGGAGACGCTTAAGGCGATCGGCATCTATCGCATGTTCGTACCCAGGAGTCACGGCGGAATGGAGCTTGATCTTCCGAAAGGGCTCAGGGTGATCGTCGAACTCGCAAAGATCGATGGGGCGTTGGGCTGGCTCGCGATGATTGCCAGCGGAGGCGCGCTGTTTGCATCCTTGCTGCACATTCGGACATATGATCAGGTCTACGCGACGGGTCCGGACGTCATCCTTGCCGGTTCGTCCCAGCCTGCGGGCACCGCGCAGGCGGTGACGGGCGGCTGGCGCGTGAGCGGGCGCTGGCCGTTCGCCAGCGGTTGTCAGCAAGCCGAATGGATGATGGGTTTCTGCACGATGACGAAAGACGGGAGGCCGCTTCCCGGTTGCGCCGGCGAAGACGGGCCGCCGCTGGTGCGCGGCTTCATTCTCCCAGCGTCCGAATGGCGGATCGAAGATACGTGGCACGTGGCAGGGCTCAAGGGTTCCGGCAGTCATCACATCGCGATCGCCGACAAGATCGTGCCGGAAAGGAACTTCTTTGATATCGAGAACGGCGTGCCTTGTCTTCCGGGCCCGCTCTATCAGAGCGTGCTGGAACTCATTCCGGTGATGCACAGCGCCTTCTCCGTAGGTGTGGCCGAAGGAGCGTTGGGGGAACTCGTCGCGCTTGCGAATACCGGCCGGAGGCAGCATCGCGCGGTGACTGCGATGCGTGATTCGGAGCTGTTCCAGGCAGAACTCGGCCGAGTCGAAGCCGACCTGAGGGCGGCGCAGGCGTTCATGGAGGTACAGGCCGCAAGCCACTGGGGCCATGCGCAGGCGGGAACAATCAACGACGACGCGCTGCGCATGCAAAGCACGCAGAACGCCGTGTGGATCGCTTCGACCTGTGTGCGTATTGCCGACGCGTGCTTCGCGCTGGGTGGCGGGAGCGCTCTCTACGACGTCTCGCCGCTGCAGCGGCGCTTGCGTGACCTTCACGCCGGGGCGCAGCACGTCGTGGCCCAGCAACGAAATTATGCGGCAGTTGGCAGGCTGCTTCTGGAAGACTTGGTCCCGAAGACCGCCGCTGGCTAGTCGAGCCGGGCAATCCGAACACCAGCAGCGTCGGGGAGCCATACCCGATGCGGCTGAGGATGCTCACCAATGGATGGAGACACAATCGAATCGTGGAAAATTCAATCATAGTAATCGTTATTCTATTCGGCGCACTTGCAACCGGTGGATTGGTCGTCAACTGGATAGGGTTAGGACGCGCGATGTCCCGGCTTTCGGTTTCTGCCTATGTTGAATTCCATCAGCATACGAATCGTACTTTCGATCCCTATATGCCGATCGTGGTTATAGGTGCCCTGGCAGGAGGCGTAGCCCTTGCTGTGATGTACGGTGTCCATTCCATTCCCGGGCAACTTGCTGCGGCAGGTGCAGTCTGCTATGCGCTCATCATAATAATTGGCGTACCGACATGTGTCCGCATTAATCATCAAATCCAGTCCTGGCCTATTCACAACCCGCCGCGCGAATGGGTCCAAATACGCGCGCGATGGATCAGGTTTCACGTGATCCGTACTCTTTTTTCGGTTCCGGGGCTCGCACTCTACACGGCGTCCGTGGTCTTACGCACTGCCTGAAGCGTGATCGGGAAGCAAGGCGGTTCAGAAATTATCGACCCGGCGCTTTTTTGATGAAGCCGCTGGATATCTTCGACCTGGTGGGAAGTTCGCCTTCTCTTACTCCAACTGCTCGAATGGGCGGTTGCTCGACCGACGGGACTGGGGGCTTAGGCTCGTGCCGCTCTTCGGCAGCGCTCCCACATCAACGCCTTCTGGCTCTCGCTGTAATAGATCCGGGTTCCATACTTCATTTGCAACACTCCCGCTGCTCGCGCAGCTTCGATTGTGTTGCATCGACGGGTTGAATCCGCACATATCGGCGGATGTCCAAAAGACGTCCGTTCCACCCAGGAAACAGCCACGATTCGCGATATTGAGCGCTGCATGATCGGGGCGCTCCCTCAAGCGTCGAATCCTTCGCTTTGCTCGTCTCCGCCCGGAAACTTCAGTTGACGCACCTTGTGATAGAGCGTCTTTTTCGGCATTCCCAGTTCAGCGCTGGCCTCGGCGATATTCCCGTTGTGCCGCCGCAGCATATCCGCGATCAGCATGTGTTCGAAATGGGCAAGTTGCTCCGCAAGCGTTCCGGTTTTAATCCGCTGCCCGCCGGCCGGCAGCAGGCGGTCGCCATCGAGCCCAAGGACAAAGCGATCCGCGACGTTCTGCAATTCCCGCACATTGCCCGGCCACTGATGCGTCATTAGCTCCGAGACCTGGGATGCAGACACGATCGGAGCCGACAGCCCAAAACGAAGTGCGGCAGCGAGTACGAAATGCTCGAATAGCAGCGGTATGTCTTCTCGACGTTCGCGCAGAGGGGGTAAATCGATCAGCGCGACGTTCAACCGATACAGCAGGTCAGCGCGGAAACGTCCGTCTGTCGCAAGTTCGACGAGATCTGCCTTCGATGCCGCCACGATCCGGCAATCGACAGCTATCGCCTCGTTCGAGCCCAGTCGCTCAATCTGGCGTTCCTGCAATACCCGCAGCATCTTGATTTGCAATGCGATCGGCATGGTTTCGATCTCGTCCAGAAAGAGCGTGCCGCCGGTGGCCCATTCGATCTTGCCGATGCGGTTCTTGATTGCACCCGTGAACGCACCGGCCTCATGACCGAATAGCTCACTCTCGAATAGCTGCTCCGGTAAGCCGCCACAGTTGAGCGCAACGAAATGATGATCGCGGCGCCCACCGAAATCGTGCAGTCCACGGGCGATCAGTTCCTTGCCCGTGCCCGTTTCGCCGGTAATCAGCACCGACACTGAGGTATCCGCCAGCCGCAGGATTTTCCGTCGAACCTCGACGATCGCGGGCGACTTGCCGAGCACAAGCGCCTCTATTCCCCGCCAGTTGTGCAGCGCCGCGCGCAAACCCTGCACTTCGAGCGTCAAACGGCGCTTCTCGACAGCGCGTGTTACACGACTCGCGATGTGGTCCGACGAAAAGGGCTTCTCGATGAAATCATAGGCGCCCGTTCGCATCGCCCCCACCGCTGTCGCGATGTCCGCGTGCCCGCTGATCAGTACAACAGGGATCTGTGGATCGATCGCAAGGACACGTTCGAGCAATTTCAGACCGTCGATGCCCGGCATCCGTACATCGGACACGATCACCACCGGTGCACCCGGTGCGACCTCCGCCAGCGCCGCGGCCGCCGACTCATACGCCCGCACTGGAAAGCCAGCCAAAGCAACTGCCTGCTCGACGCCGAGACGCACGTTCTCATCGTCTTCGACCACGACAACGCTAATCTCATCGCCCATTGGCTGCCTCCTGCTCCGTCGCCACGGAAAATTCAATAGTGAATTGTGCGCCGCCGTTGGGTCGGTTTGCAGCGGAGATTCGCGCCCCAAAGCCGTCCACAAGACGCGAGGTAATCGCGAGCCCGAGACCCAGGCCGCGGCCTCGCGGCTTCGTCGTCACGAATGGTTCGAATAGATGCGCCAGAATCTCCGGCGCGATGCCCGCGCCACTGTCGCTGACGGTGAACCGCACACGGCTCGGCCGTTCGGTTCTGGAAGCTTCGATGGCGATCACGCGCTTATCCTGATCCGCGACGGCATCCAGCGCATTGCCGAGCAGGTTGACGATCACCTGCTGCAGTTGGCTCGGCTCTGCGCATATCGTCGTGCCGGCCGGGATCAGCACATCGAGCTGCACCTGCTCATCGCGAATCCGTGCTTCGTAGATCAGCACCGCATGCGCGACCGCTTCATTCAGTGACACCGCGACACGTTCGAATTGAGGCTTGCGGGCGAAGGTCTTAAGTTCGCTTGTGAGTATCGCCATGCCGTCGACGAGCCGCGAAATTCGTTCGAGGTTTCCGATGGCAGGCGCAGGCTGATTGCGTTCGAAAAACGTCCGTGCATTGTCGCAGAGCGTTTTGATGGCAACGAGCGGCTGGTTCAGTTCATGCGTCAGACCGGCCGCCATTTGTCCGAGCACCGCGAGCTTGCCCGCATGCACGACCTCTTGCTGGGAATCCCGTAGTAGCTGCTCGGTGCGTGTGCGCTCGACAATCTCCTCCCGCATCCTTTCATTGGCCTGCGTCAGTGCCGCCGTGCGCTCGCGAACCGTGATCTCCAGCCGATCATTGGCGCTGCGCAGCGCGTCCTGTGCCCTGAGTTTTTCCGCTATGGCGCGGCGGCGCTGGATCGCATAGAGGCAATACAGTCCGATGATGAGGAAGCCCCCCGTGACGAACGCAAGCGCGATTTGTTGCTGGCGCCGCGCGCTGGACAGGTCGAGCAGAATCATGATCGAATCGCCGGCCTGGGGGGCGGTTCGCGACATTGCCAGATATCGCCGCTCGTGGCCTGGGCGACCCCAGTCGGGAAAGCGTGCAAACCACGCCGAGGTGTCCCAGTCACCGAGACGCCGGTACGGCAGCGCTTCTACGCTACGGCCGGCATATTGCCGCGATGCCTGGATCTGGCGTTGCTGCTGTGCCGTTATCGGTCTAAGCGACGTGAACTTCCACGCCGGAACCGTGGAAATGACAATCACGCCGTTACTATCGATCACCATCGCCGCGACGCCCGGCACTCTCCACGCGGATTCAAGCGCGTCTACGCTGACCTTGACGGCCGTGGCCCCGATCGGGCCGCCATCCTCTCGCACCGCGCTCGCGAAATAGAGGCCAGGCATGCCGGTGTTCGTGCCGATACCGAAGAACCGGCCCGCTCCATGTGCGAGCGCGTCCTGGAAATACGGCCGATAAGACACGTTGGTGCCGACGAAACTTTCTGGCCGATTCCAGTTGCTCGCGGCGACGACCAGGCCGTGCTGGTCGATCACGTCTACGGCAACGCTGCCGGCCTCGCGATTCACTGCGTCAAGATAGATATTGACCGTCTGTAGAAGTCCGGCCGGTGGGTGGGGCATCGCACTCAACAATGCGCGCACGCTTTCCTGCCTGGCGACGATCGAAGGCATCATCTCGTAGCGTCCGAGCTCGCTCCTGAGGCTGGCAGCATACAGGTCGAGCCGGTGTGCGCCGACCTCCACAAGCGCATCGATCGAACGGTTCCACGCAAACTCGACCGCGGCGGCAGCCACACCGACGTAAAGCGCGGCGGCGGCCGCCCATCCCCACAACGGAATACCGCTTATTTTCATGCTCAAGGTCGCCCCGCGGCGCTCGATTGCAGAATGACTGCCGATCCCGACGTGGGGAACGGCGTCCCGACGTTTGCCAATAGCAACTCATCATCCCATGCGCGCTAGAACGATCAGCGTGACCGTTACGACAATCGCCCCGCCAATGCGGGTGGCAATCTGCGCAAACGGCATCAGTTGCATGCGGTTGGCCGCCGTGAGGATGGCGATGTCGCCGGTCCCGCCCTGCCCACTATGACAGGCGTTCACGATCGCTGTGTCGATAGGGTACATCTTCATCATGCGACCGACCAGGAAGCCAGTCCCCATCAGTGTGGCCACCGTTGCGACGATGGTGACGATGTTCACCAGCGTGAACGCAGCCATCAGTTTGTCCCACGGCGTCATCGCCACGCCGATCGCGAACAGCAGCGGATAGGTCACGGCCGTCGAGAAGAACTTGTAGACGACGAACGCGCCTTCCTGCAATGGCGGCGACACCGCCCGGGCGAGCTTGACCAGCACCGCGAGAAACAGCATGGCCACCGGCGCGGGCAGCCCGAACATGTTGCGACACATCAGCCCGAGCAGGTACAGCGTGATGGCAGTGATTCCAGCCGCCGCGATGTGGGAGACGTCGACGTGTCCGCGAATTTCTTCCTCCACCGGGTTCATTTCGTCCACCTCGCCGGCTTGCAAACGCCCCTGACCCGTGAGATGCGGAAAGCGTTTTCCGACCATATCGAGCGCGCCCGCGAAGATGATCGCGGTGAGACTGCCGAGCATCACGGGCGGCAGCACCTGGGCGAACAGTTCGCCCTGCGGCAGATGAAGGATTTCCGAATAGCCGACCGACAAAGGTATCGCGCCTTCGCCAATGCCGCCCGCCATGATCGGCACGACGACATAGAAGAACGTATGGCGCGCGCCGAGCCCGAGTGCCATGCCGACCAGCGTCCCGACGATGCCCGCCGCGACCGAGCCGAGCGCGAGCGGAACGAAGATCTTGATGAACCCTTGGATCAACACACGCCGGTCCATGCTCAGAATGCTACCCACGATGATCGACGCAATGAACAGGTAGAGGAAGTTGGTCGATTTCGTGAAATCCGTCGTGAGCGTGAGGATCGGCTTGGGCAGCAAATGGTAGTAAGTCAGCGCGGATGGGATGAAGGTCGCGAAGATCGCTGCAGCGCCGATATTTCGCACGATCGGCAGGCGCTTGCCGATCTCCGCGCAGGTGAAACCGAAGAAGGCCAATACAGCGATCGCCATCGAGATTTCGCCGGGCACCTTTCCGGTGATCGCGAAACCTGCGATCAGCGCGAGCAGGATAACGTAGACCGGCAGCGGAATAATACCGATCCGGTATTCCATCAGTTTCCACCAGCCCTCTGGCCAGAATCGGGGCTTGATTTCGGGTTGCGGCGCCGGTACCGGCTGTGATGTGTGTTGAGTGACTTGCACGAAGTGTCTCCTCGGCGTTTGAAGCCGGTGCTGCATTCCGATAAAGCAGTCGAATGCGGCCCGGTCTTCGGACTGATCAGTCGATCGTAATACAGCTTTCGGCTCTCACGCGACGAATCGCACGTTTGCCTGAGGTGTGCGAGTGTCCAGGTTGCGACCGCGATTCAAGTGGTCGTCAACCTCCGCAGCGCAGCCGATCATCCGGCCATACAGGAACACGGTAAAGGCCGCGGTCTCCAGCGCCTGACTGGAGAACTCCCCCGCCCGATGGCGAGCCCACAGCATCTTCAGCAACACCGAGGCAATCACTGCATCCACGTTGACCGCGAATACGTTGCGCGTCACGTTTTCATCGTACAACGCCTGCACCAGCGCACGGTAGTAGTCGTGAAAGACGTTGTACTCGCCGCGAGCCTCGAAGCGTTGACGCACGAACGCCTCACGGGGATCGACGTTGATGGGCTTGCCCTTGAACACCGGATGGTTGATGCAGGGCAGTGCCGTGGCTTGCTGTGCGCCGACCTCCTTGCGTTGTGTCCGCTCCTCGCCATATGCACGTGCGAATCCGGCAGCCATCGCTTTCAGGTCGAGACCGTGCGCCGGATCACCGGGATCGGTCATCGAGACCTCCTTAAAACGCTCAAGCAGGAACGCCACTCCCTCGAAGCCATTGCCGCCATGCGCGTAGCCCGCGTGGGTGAGAAAGCCGACCATCGCTTTGTTGAGTTGAACGCGTTCCGGCGTTTCGGGACCGTCCGCCGATACCGCGCCCTTCGCGCCCTGCGCGGAGATCGCGCCCGGTCCGTTCGTGAGCAGCAGGCCAACGAGTGTCTGAAATCCAAACAGCTCAGCTTCATCCGGCTTGCCCCCAATCAACGCGGCGCACGCAACATCGGTCAGCGAGCGCTGTCCTAGCACCTCGTCCATCGCGATACCGCAGAAGCGTCCCGCTTCATGTTGTCCGGCGTCGACCGACGCGCCGATCAGCGTTCCGAACAGGCGCATCCACCATGGCAGGTTTTCGACGGTCATCCGCGATACGCGTTTGCGCATCAACGGCCCCCACGCGAGCGTCGTGGTGATTGCAGCCAGCACGGCATCGGCGTTCGGGTGTCCGTCGAGGCCCTGTAAATAGCGGATGAACACGGACTTCGCTTCTCGGTTCGCCAGACCTGCAAGCATCGCCTGGGCCTTTTCGTCGGGCGCCTCACACGTGAGCAGCGCGCGCGTCTCGGCGTCGGACTGCAGCAACGACAACTCGAAGTCTTCGTCGAGCGCATCACGCAGGCCGGCCGCGGTGCCGAGGTCGACGAACGCTTGCGCAGCCCGTCGCGCGCGGTCCGCGCGACGAGGCCCGACAATGCTCGCCGCCGCCGCGAGGACGCTATTCGGCGCGTTGCCCGCGTCGCGCGCGGCTTGTGCCGCCGCAAGCGTCGCGTCGCCATGCAGGTTGAGTTCGGCGCCGACCGCAACACTGACGAGTTTCGCGTCGTTTGTGCCCCCCGGTTCATGCAACAGCGCTAGGCAAAGGTTGCCCTCGAGCGAATACTGCGCGGCCTGTAGCACCGGCACGCCGTGCAGACTCGTCACCTGCGTGCCCGGGTCCATCTGCGATGCGCCCGAAGCGTCCTTCATATTCTGGCGGGGCAACACGATGCCGACCTGTTGGTTCAGCGCGGCGATCTGTGCGTCATACGGCGGCAACGCTGCGACAACCGGCAGGTCGAGCTCGGGCGGCAACGCAATCCCTATTGATGAGCGAAACCATGGCTTGAGCGCGAGACTGCCTTCTGGCGCGAAGTCCGGCCGCGCACCGTTTTCATGCATCACCGCCGTCAGGGCCGCCGGAATGTGGGCGATATTGGTTACAAGCGCGCCTTTTGCGCTACACACCGGATCGTCCGGTGTGAACGGTCGATCGACGCCAAACTTCTCCATGAACCAGCGCTCTTTTGATGCAGCGTCGTCGTTGCCGCCGGCCAATGCTCCCGCATGGCCGACCGCGCGCGTCAGTTTCTGCTTCCAGCGGCCGACCACGCAGGCGACCACCGGCTTGCTGAAATTCGCTTCGAGTTCGTAATACCCGCCCGGCTCCGAGTACAGCACGGCCGCCTTGCTGCGCGCGTCATTGGCGAGCGCGAACGCGAACTCCGGCGCCGCGAAATGGATATAAACGTCCTTCCCACTCGACATCAGCGTAGTCGTTCCCCAGCCGGCCATTCGCAGGTATGTCGCGATTGTTGTCGTGAAGTTTCCCGAGTTTGAGAAGATCGCGATCGAGCCTTTCCTGAGTGCCTCGTCAGGGCTATCGCCGCCGAGTGCGCCGCCGATGCGCACGCGGTTCCACGCATCGGCAATGCCAAGGCTATTGCCGCCGAAGATGTCGATGCCGTTTTGCTGCCCCATCGCGCGGATCTCGCGCGAATCGTGCACGGACAATTTCTCCGTGACGATGAAGATTTTCTTGAGTTCGGGATTGACGCGAATCAGTTCGGCCACACCGTCGCGCGCAGCGGATGGCGGCAAATAGATCACGCCGCAGTTGAAACGATGGCCGTCCTGCAGCCCTTCCAGCACGCTGTTGTACACGGGGATATTGCCAAGCGAAGTCTCCAGCACCTGTCCGCGGCGTCCGGGCGACGTGCCGAAAACCACGTTACCTCCCGAATACGCGTGGCCCACCGGCGTGACTTGTCGCGACTCGCCCCCGAGTATGTTCAGCACGCACACACGGTCCTCGCGGCAGGCGGCCTGCGCGAGCGAACTGATGCCGACGTAGTATTTGAAATCTCCTGCACCTTGCCTGTACATGGTCTTCCTCCAGATTGATTAGATGCTCAAGTCATGTCGGTTCAGGCCTGGGCGGGCGAGCCTTGCGCACTGTTGAGCGTCGCGCAGACCAGCTCGCGGCCGCCTGCTTTCATCCACGCGTCCGCCGCCTTCGCGTACTGGATCACTTCGCTGATATCCGAATCGAACCCGAAAATGCTGTAGGGCAGGCCGAGCGCATCGCACGTATCACGCATTGCACCCATGCCGCGGACAAGGTTAGGGCCGCCGCGCCCGATCACCACGTAAAGCGGCGTCGGTCCGTTCTTGCTGAAATGCTCGCGCAACGCATCGGCCATTGCGCGCAGCGTCTCGAAGATATCGGTGTTGTTCGACTTCCCGCCGATGATGAATAGCACGTTGGTCTGTTTCAGCCAGTGCTTGAAACAGATGCGAGCGACTTCCTTCATCTTTTCGTAGGGAGGATTCCCACCGAAGTCCGAGGAAATGATCGCGTCGTCGCCCAGGATCTCCGACACCAGCGAGTTGGCGCCGCCGCCAAAAGTCGGCGCGAGGATCGTGCCGCCTTCGTTGATCACATAGACGTCGCTTTGACCTTGGTAGGTTCGCAACTGGTTGATCTCTGATTCGAAATCGGAATAGTCGACCGAGAACACGTGCGCGGGTATGTCGAGCCGCTGCCAGCGAACGTCGTCGCGATCAAAGCCGCATTTGAAATCGCATGCGACTGGCGTCAGCCGGCCATCGCGACCGGCCTGCATGCGGATCGGGTTCAGCTCGAGCGTCGTCATGCCGAAGTTGTGATATAGCTCCCACAGTTTTGGCAGGTGTTGGACCAGCGGCGAAATGATTTCCTTAGGCGCGTTCAGGCGCGACAGCGCGTTGGCGACGACGAACGCCTTCAGCCCGGTGAGCGGATCAAACGGCACGTGCACGATCATGCTCGGGTCCAGTTCCTCGATGTCGACGCCGCCGTGATGCGTGAGTGTCATCGTAGGCGCCCTGAAGCGCGTCGAATCGGTGATCGAGAAATACACTTCATGCTGCGCCGGCACTGCGCCTTCGAAGGTCACGCCATTAGCCTTGGCGGTCTGATTTCCATGCCGGTGTTCGGCGAAGTACAGGCGCTCCTTCTCCTTCAGTGCGGTTTTCAGGTCGCTCGCTCGCCCGATGAGTCCCGCCTTGCCCTTTTTGCCTATCCCACCCTTGAACATAGGCTTCACGAATACCGAGCCATGACGATCGATCAGGGCCTTGATCTGCTCTTCGCTTGCGTCAGGGCCGAGAACTTCGGCAGTGGGAAAACCGCCGAATTTCAACAGTCTTGAGCCGTACAACATACCAGTGACTTGCATATCGTCTCCTTGCGGGTTGCTTCCTGAATGGACTGCGCGGTGGCATCGGCGGGCATGCCGGATACAGTGACGAACAATCGACGGACGCATCTGTCCCGCCGGCCGCGGGAGGCAGTCGGTGATCAGGACAGACTGGGGAAGTTGAGTTGCGGCTTACTAACGCCGCGCGCTAGAGCGCGGGGGGCAAAATCGAATCATGGGTGTCGTCTCCGAAGGTGAGTCCTGTGCGGACTGCTTTAATGGCGTTGGATGCGCTATGCGTTAAACAACGCAAGGCCCGTGCCAACGATCGCCGGACGTGGAGGCCGCCTATCTTATTGATTTATATGGATTTTGTTGACATGAAAATGACTGGCAGACGAACCGATTCTCGAAAGTCAGAATCCGCCGGCGGTGCAGGCTGAGACTTCAGCCGCCGTAGAAAGCCGAGCGTGAAAAAAATTCACGTCGTATTCGGGCATCGGGGACGCGGTCGCCCGCGCGCATTTCCCAGCTGTCCGCTGTGACCAGTGCTTCTTGCCGAAGATACCGTCGGGCCATTCCCAAAATCAGCGAATAAATCGACTGCGCGACTGACCAGGATGCGAGCGGACTCCAATGCCCGCGAGGGCCTGCCTATTGTCGCCCGATGCGGCAGGACATGTGGCCGTTGTCGGACTTGAAAGCTGCCGCCGCGTCCCGCCGGTGTTCGGCGGCGGCAGCGGGGACCCTAAGCAGCCGCTGGGGTCGTGAAACATTAATGGCGGCTTCCAAGACCGCGCACTGCCTCATGCAAACAGCGTCGGCGGCCCGTCCTCCCTCGGTGTCGATCGACAAAACGCGACCCTAGGCAGACGTCCACCGTCTGCTGAACCAAAAGGGAGTAGGCGACGTCGCGAGATCGACATGACGCGCGCAGAATGCCGACGCCGGCACTCCCGGCACGCAACCGATCAAACGCCATACTTATACTTAAGCTCAATCTTTGCCACCATCGTCTCGATCGTCGTCGAGATGGTAACGTCGTTCGTCCCGACAGTCCCATCGGTGATGACCGGGCAGCCCATCAATCTTGCGGATCCGGACGCCGTCGGCCACATACAGAGCACCGTCACGCCCGAACGCAAGCCCTCTTGGTTGCATCAGCATTGCCTGCACGGCCAGACCTCTGTCACCGGAGTATCCCGCCGTACCTGTCCCAGCGATAGTCTCAATGACTCCTGTCTCCCTGTCCACCTGCCGGACGCGGTAATTAGCGCTATCGCTAATGGTCAGGTTGCCTGCGCAATCGGCCGCAATATGCGAGGGATAGTTGAGGAGCGCCTGCGTCGCAGGCTGGCCATCGCCGTTGTAGCCCGCCAGGAAAGCAACCCCTGTCGTGCCCGGATAGACACCCGCCACGGTCGTGAACGTCTGACGTCGTGCGTCGAGTTCACGAACGGTGCTTAGAACAGAGTCGGCAAAGAACATGTCATTCTGCCGGTTGAACGCCGTAGTGATGTAATACAGGAAACCGGCTGCCATTGCAGGCCCGCTGGCCGGACCTGCTCCGTTTATGCCGCCGCCCACTACAGTCGTGATGATACCGGTGCGACGATCGACGCGGCGAATGCGGTCGTTGCCAGAATCGCTGATGACAAGGTTCCCGTGGCGGTCGAAGGCGATGTCCGTCGCGTTGATCAATGCACCACTTGCAGGCCCGCCATCTCCAGAAAATCCGCGCTCGCTTCCGCCGACTACCGTGCGCATCGTTAGCGTGTGACGATCGACGCGCCAGATCCGGCTGGTCGATCCATAATCGGCGATATAGACATCGCCGTGCGGTCCGACTGCGACCCCTGTCGGATAGTCGAGATTTGTCGCTGTTGCCTTCAGCCCTTCGCCGTTATAGGCGGTTTGACCGGTACCCGCGTAAGTCGTGATGATTCCTGTCGCGTGATCGATGCGCCGGACCACGTGGTTCACGGGCTCGGCGATAAACAGGTTTCCCTCGTGGTCGAGAGAAAGTCCCTCGGGAGCGAGGAGCGCTGACGTGGCCAACCCTCCGTCACCGGCATACCCTTGCTCTCCGGTACCGGCCACCGTGACTATTGTTTGTGATTGAGCCGCTGCTGCAAGAGGCACGACCAACAGAATGATCCGGGCGAACTTGAAAAGGCCCGCACAAACGGAGTGTTTCATCGCTGAACTCCCGAGGTTATCCCCGCTCAATCGGCTCTCACAACATCATCCAGGTTATGGTGAGCGTCATCCGTTTTCCGCCAGGCGTTCACCATCTACTGAGCAAGCTGCCACCAGCACGGCATGCGACGCTACGGCGGGCATGGCCCATATCCCGTTAGGCCCAAAGTTATACGTGGAGCCAAAGCCGGCGGGGGTACTCATCTGAGCGCCGGCCACGTAGGTGTCACCTAGTGGAGGTGTGCCCGCAGCGAGCGTCGCATGCGCAAAGGCGAGGCCGGTGAGGGAACTGCCGATGATGAACCACAGGCGTCCCCTTGAATGCCGACGACGCAGCGCGCGTTGCGTAGGAGGTAGTTGTGGGGGTCACACATCCTCTCCTTTCCGCGTGGGACACGGAATGGCTGACGACGGCCGCAAAGCCGGTGTGAAACGCGTTAGCCGTCGTGTCTGAAGAATAGCTGCTGGCTTCGCAGACGCTTGTCCATATCTCTGCGTTTTGCGCCTTTTATCTGCACACGGTCGCCAAGAGTGCCGTGTCGGCATCTCGGCATGAGGGGCAGACGTCGCGCCTGTTGCGAAGCGCTCTGATCGGCATGGTGCTGGAGCAGATGCTCTGGAGCACTGCCCAACCTGATCCGACAGAGAAGACTCCTAAGCCGGATGATGCGAGGCTGCTGGACGCTATCGCGGGTTGGATCGAGAAGCGTCCGAGAGTTCTTTCGGAAGCGGTGCTTTTGCATCCGCGTCTCCCCGATACGTCATCGAATTCAGGAAACGCTCCTGCATTCACTCCTTGACCCTTGCACTCTCGACCCCGTTCCGCAACGCGTTAATCCCGTCGCTAACAGAGTCGGCGAAAACACCTTGCTGCGGTCGATGACCCGATAACAGTGAGCGGCGGCCGAGCGTCCCCTGTCTCGTGCGGCGCCGCCGTTCGAATATACCGTCGCGGTGGCGGACGAACGACTTGAATTGGGCCGAACTCCCCCAGAGCGAAACAGCGCTGAGAATCGGCGCTGTGACATAGGCGACACCAAGACCGGCCCGCCGCCGCGTCGGTTCACAGGGCGTCTAACTCGTCCTCTTCGCTCATCTAGAATTGTTGGTTGCTGCATTCGCAACCAACCATGCGTCAGCTTATCGTTTGACGGCGCAGCAACGGTCCGCTTCTCCAGGCTAATGCTTGCCCTTGACTCGCCAGCCACACGCTCGGAATTAAAAAAGAGGCCAAAAAGAACAAAAGGAATCGCACATGGCCGCCACAGCCAGCGAGACAAGCGCCCGGTTGCCACCGTGTAAAGTTGCCAGTGCGATGGCCAACAGCCCAATCGTTTCGGTAAATCGTCTATGGCCCCGGTTGCCGCCAAAGACGTTGCTTGACAGACCTACCAGCGGTTTATAGAAATGAAAGCGTTGGGCGCGAGAGGAACCGGCCGAACGCTCGGATGCACCACTGAATTCATCGCCAGGCGCGACGCGGGAATTGCCTAACGTCGGCGACTGATGCTCGCCCACCAAAGCCGCGCATCGACTTCGCCATGTATCGCGTACTGAGGAGTTCCATGGACCGTCGGCGCTTTCTCTCACTTTCCGCGTTCTACACCGTCGCAGCCGCTGCTGGCTCTTTGGCCGCCTGCCATTCCGGCGACGACAACAATGGACCCGCGCCAAACCCGGTGGGTATGTATGCGTTCCCGCAAGGCGTGGCGAGCGGTGATCCGCGTGACGTGTCTGTCGTGTTCTGGACTCGTTGCATAGCGAATCCGAACAACACGGCGAATGCGTCGACTCCGTCTAACGTGCCTCTGCTGCTTCAGGTCTCCGCACGACCGGACTTTGGGCAGCTTGCCGCAACGGTACAACTCACTGCGATCCCCGATTACGACTACACGGTTCGCGCCAAGGTCACCGGACTTCAGGCCAAGACGACCTACTACTATCGTTTCGTCGCGGGCAGCGACGTCAGCCCGACGGGCACTACGCTGACGGCAGCCGCTGCCACTGAAGCGCTACCGCAGCTGCGCTTCGCGTGGTTTGTGTGCCAGAACTGGAGCGCCAATCACTGGCAGGCAATGACGCTGATGGCCGCAGAGACGGATCTCGACTTCATCGTGCACCTGGGCGACTACATCTACGAGACCACTGGAGCGGCCGCGCAGCCAGGTCCCGCTGAGCCCGCGCATCCGATGATCACGCTACCCGACGGCCTGCCGCTGCCGGGTGGCGGCACCTACGCGAACACGCTGGCCGACTACCGCACGCTGTATCGCACCTATCGCGGCGATGAGCGGTTGCAGACAGTGCATGCGCGCTTTCCGGTAATCGCGATCTGGGATGATCACGAGTTCTCCGACGACTGCTGGCAAGACCATCAGACCTACACGAACGCGAACCTCCAGCAAACCGCACGCCGCCGCAACGCCAATCAGGCATGGGCCGAGTATCTGCCGGTTGACTGGGGTGACGTGTCGTTCGATCTGAACAACCCTGCCTACAACAATATCCGCATCTATCGCGACTTCCATTTCGGCTCGCTGATTCACCTCGTGATGACCGACGAGCGGCTCTATCGTGACGATCACGTCGTAAGCGAAGCGGCGATCGCGTCCTTGCTCGGACATGATCCAGTGAACGGCAATGATCTCGTAGGCTCACGCTACTTCGTGCCGCAACCCGTACTCGCGCAATCCGAGGTGCTCGATACCCAGCAACTCGGCCGTGTGCCCTCGATCCTTGGCACCACACAAACACAATGGTGGAAGGAGACTTTGCAGGCGTCTACCTCGACATGGAAAGTGTGGGGCAACGAAGTGATGATGAACCGGATGTGGCTCGATCTGTCCGCCATCGCGCCGGCGCCCGACAACGTCGTGTTCGTGCTCGACTGCGATGCGTGGGACGGGTATCCGTCGCACAAGGCGGACTTGATGTCGTTCGTGAAGACGCAAGGCATTAAGAATCTTGTCGCCGTCACGGGCGACCTGCACGCTTTTCAGGCAGGCGTCGTGCGTGACGTGCCCGATCCCGCGACAGGCACCCCGGTGATGGTCGATCTGATGTCGGCCGGCATTAGCAGCCGGCCGTTCTTCGAGGATGTGCAGGTCTACGCGGCAGGCATGCCGCTCGCGTCGCTGATCAGTTCGTCGGCAGTGTTCGATGCGTTTATCATGCAAAACAACCCCGACATGCACTATGCGGATCACGACGGCATCGGTTATGCATCGGCAACGGTCACGCCGACGCAGTTTGTCGCGATCTTCAACAAGGTGAAAGGCCTCAACCCGGACGCCACGGCACCGGCATCGCCGCTCGCAAAGCGCACGCGCGTGACGATCAACTCCGGCACCGTCGCGGTACAGGTGGAGGACAACGTCTAAACGGCTAACGGTTATCCGTCGGATCGCCACGTTCTATACGGACGCCAATGCCGTTGTCCGTAAGAACCGCGCTACCGCCGACTCGCCCTTTCGCGTCGGACAGCAATCGACCGAGGGCGTGTCAAGACTCGAAGTTGCCTGGTTTTCGGGTGTCGCTTCACCCCTCCCCAAGTGCCGCAAAGCCTATACAGAGCATCCTGGCGGGTCAACTTTCGCGCGCAACGTCGAAGCCGCACGTTTTGACACACCCTTATATGGACACCGTCCAATGCAGAACTTACGTTCTACGATGCTGGAAATTGGCGAACGCCCGCCTCCGGACCCTGAACGGCCGTTCGGTCCCGCAAGAGTCCAACGGCAGCTATCGAACTGGATTTGCCCTTCCGGCGGCTGCGAGCCGAGAGTCAGACTGCCGGATGCGCCTGCCTGCACATACGCTGCAATAGCGGTCTTCTTCATCATGCTGGTTCACTGCTTCGGGCTAGCTCCCAGGAAAAGCTCGTTCGGGCGCTAATATGGATGATCGTGATCCGCAATGAGAGGCTGCTCCATGAATGCATCGGCTATCTCTGCTCTGGCTGCGCTAGTCGGCGCCGCGATCGGCGGCCTCACTTCGGTGCTTGCTTCATGGTTGACCCAACGCACCCAGGTTCGCGCCGAGTGGCGGGCACATGACCGCGTCCGGCGGCAGGAGCTCTATAAGGAGTTCATCGAGGAAGCAACGAAGTGCTATGTTGACGCGCTGCAACACAATGAACCGGATCTGAACTCGATCGGCAGCATCTACGCCAAAATCAGCCGCATGCGAGTCCAGTCTTCGAGCGAAGTCGCGGATGAGGCCGAAGTTATCGGACGCAAGATCGTCGACACCTACCTCGCGCCAGACAAGTCGTTTATCGAGATTCGCGAGATGCTCGCAGACGGTTCGATCGACATCCTCAACAACTTTAGTGACGCATGCCGCGCGGAGTTCGCATCGCTTCGCGCGCAGCTGGAATAAAACCCGCTCACGTTCCGTTCAAAGCGGCCTGAGTTCGACGGCCGCTCGGCGCGATACCCGTCGCCGAGCGCCTTCGTCAGCGTACTTTCCTGGCTGAGCGTCCGCCCGTCAAGCGTGAGCAATGCGACCTGCTCGGCGATCACCGGCTTGCGCGCTTCGAGCGCCGCGAGCCGGCTCGTCAGACCTCGCCGGTAGTGTGCCTCGACGCTGTCCCGCGTGAACGCAACCGATTCGATCCGCTGCTTCTGCAATTCAACCTCCGCGTCGAGCGCCTGCAGACGGCTGGCCGAGATCGATCAGGGCGTGGTGGTTGAACACAAGCGGCTGGGGCATGCACTGCCGGGATTTGCTCGAGCTGCTCGCCTGATCGCGGCAGACCCCGCGCATCAGCGCGCCTTCCCCTCCCACAAGTGAGACATTTTCTGGCAAAGACGCGGACAAATACCGCCACGCCACCCTTAGTTTCCTAAGGGTAAACCGCTATAACACGCAAAACTATTGAAATAGTTGGCATACGGAGTATATTTCTTCCAACGCGATAAGCACCAACATGGAGGAAGACATCATGCAATTTCATCTCAACGGTTTTCGTGTCGGCGACCCAGGGATCGAACCCGCCGCCGAGAACATGCACGGCCCCGAGATGCCCGACCAGGTCGACGTTCTGATCGCCGGTTCGGGACCCGCGGGGCTCGTCCTCGCCGCTCAGCTATCGAAATTCCCTGGCATCACGACCCGCATCGTCGAACGCCGGTCAGGGCCGCTTTTGATGGGCCAGGCAGACGGCGTCGCGTGCCGGACCGTTGAGATGTTCAATGCGTTCGGTCTCGCCGAGCGCTTGCTGCGCGAAGCATACTGGGTCAACGAAACTGTCTTCTGGCGTCCTGACGCCGATGAGCAAGGCGCGATCCGGCGTACCGGACGTGTTCAGGACACCGAACCAGGCCTTTCCGAGTTTCCGCACGTCATCGTCAATCAGGCCCGTATCCAGGACTATCTGCTGGATGTGATGCGGCTGTCCCCGCGGCGGCTGGAACCGGACTACGATCTCGAAGTCGTGGCCGTGGAACGCGATGATGTCGGCGAGTACCCGGTGCGGGTCACGTTGCGCCGCACTGATGCAACGCGGCTCGGCGAGGAAATATGCGTGCGCGCCCGCTATGTCGTGGGCTGCGACGGCGCGCGCAGTCGAGTGCGCGCCGCAATCGGACAAACGTTGCGCGGTGACGCGGCCAATCACGCATGGGGCGTGATGGACGCGCTTGCCGTCACCGACTTCCCCGACATCCGGCTGAAGGTGGCCATTCAGTCCGCCCGCGAAGGCAATCTGCTCATCATTCCGCGCGAAGGTGGCCATCTCGTGCGCTTCTATGTCGACCTCGGCGACGTAACGCCTGAAAAGCGAGACGCGATCAAACAGATTACGGTTGACCGCATCATCGCGACCGCACAACGGATTCTGCATCCCTATACGCTCGACGTGAAAGAGGTCGCATGGTTCTCGGTGTACGAAGTGGGACAGCGTCTAACCGACCGTTTCGACGATTCCGTCAGCGCAGATGGAGTCGATCGTGACCCTCGCGTGTTCATCGCCGGGGATGCCTGCCATACGCATAGCGCCAAAGCGGGCCAGGGAATGAATGTCTCCATGCAGGACGGGTTCAATCTCGGCTGGAAACTCGCTGCGGTTCTTCAGGGACGCAGCAGTCCCACTCTGTTACGCACGTATTCCGGCGAGCGCCAACCCATCGCGAAGGAGTTGATCGAGTTCGACAAGGAGTGGTCGGCGATGATGGCGGCGCCACCCAAGGATCCAGCCCGGCCGGAAGCAGGCGGAGTCGATCCCGCTGAATTGCAGGCGTACTTCGTGCGCGCCGGCAGGTACACCGCGGGGGTCGCGACCCGCTACCGCCCAGGCATGCTCACGGGAGGGTCGACTTATCAGGCGCTCGCGAGCGGCTTTACGATCGGTACCCGGTTCCACTCTTCACCGGTGGTTCGCGTCGCCGACGCCAAGCCGGTCCATCTCGGACATGCCGCGCAGGCGGACGGCCGCTGGCGCCTGTATGTTTTCGCCGATGCCAGTCAAAGAGCGTTCGATGCCTTGTGCGACCATCTCATCAACTCGCCCGATTCCATCTTGCGGCAAATTACGCCCACCGACACCGACCCGGACAGCGTGCTTGATCTGCGTGCGGTGCTTCAGCAAGACCATCGGGAAGTGTGTCTGGAAGCGTTGCCTCGTCTGCTGCTGCCATGCAAGGGACGCTACGGCCTGATCGACTACGAGAAAGCATTTACGAGCGACGCGGTGACTGATATCTTCGACGAACGCGGCATCGACCGCGAGCGGGGCGCAGTGGTTGTGGTCCGCCCGGACCAGTACGTTGCTCACGTTCTACCGCTGAACGCCTACGCGGAGTTGAGCACCTTTCTGCAGCCCATTTTCCGAATCAATTAACCTGCGCGGAACACTGCGAAATTGCCAACAAAATCCGATGACCTCAAAGGGCTTGCCCGACACACGGGCAGCCTGGTACGCCGCGCTCAGCAGCGACACCTGGCGGTATGGCTTCGCGAGGTTTCGGCTGAGGTCACGAGCGTGCAATACGCGGCGCTCGTCGTCCTTCACGAGACGCCGGGCGTCAACCAGCGACAACTCGGCGACGAGCTGGACGTGGACCGTTCCACGATTGCCGATCTGGTTGCACGCATGGTGCGAAACGGCCTGATCGAGCGGCAGGACGACCCCGCCGACAAGCGCAGCTATATCCTGTTCCTGACTTCAGCAGGG
The DNA here is from genome assembly GCF_003634845.1 of Paraburkholderia sp. RAU2J. Lineage (NCBI taxonomy): Bacteria > Pseudomonadati > Pseudomonadota > Betaproteobacteria > Burkholderiales > Burkholderiaceae > Paraburkholderia > Paraburkholderia sp. RAU2J. The sequence goes on along the minus strand of NZ_RBXG01000003.1, from coordinate 829,363 downwards.
AAAAAGCAGCTCGCCACCTTGCGCCCTCGCGTCGACAATGTCGATCGTATCCTCACCGCCGCGCTTTCTCCGCTGGAAAGTGCTGAGTTGCGACGGCTGCTCGCGGTTTTGCTGTCGGAGCGCACGTAACGTCGAGTTCCCGCACGGCCGCTTCGTTGCCTTGCATGAAGCAGAGAAGGGCCGGTTCACGAATTTCACCCTCGACAAACGATTTATCAGGCTCGCCTCAATTTCACGCCCAATATTCCGCCAGTTTTCTCGGAAAAAATTAAATATGCCATATTGTGAGCTAATTCAAAATTCGGCTATTGGACATCGACCTTGGACCCATCAATAATCATGGACGTGCTACTCCCCAATCCATTTGCGACGTGCGTACTGCCTGAAAACCAGCCATGAAACCATTGCTTGCCGGCGGATGCCTTTGCGGTGCTGTCCATTACTCGGTAAAAGACGAGTTCATCTACGCGTTGAACTGCCACTGTTCAAACTGTCGGCGTGCGACCGGTTCAGCGTTCAAACCATTCGCGGGGATCGAGCGCGACAAGTTGTGTATCACTCAGGGCAAAGACAACCTGTTGATTTTCGGTGACGAACGAGCGTCGCACGATGTGCACTGCAAGACATGCGGCAGCCTGATGTTCTCAGTGGTTCGTCACGGAGAGTTCGTACACGTCACTTTGGGAACGCTCACCGACACCCCCACCATTCGCCCCACTGCTCACATTTTTGTGGGTTCAAAGGCAGCGTGGCATGCCATCACCGATCAGCTGCCACAGCACGAAGAATTCGACTGAATGGTTAGACGCTGTCGCACCCGGACTATTGGTTCAAATTCGCGACGTGATCGAACTCTTTGCGCCGGCCTGATGCCGAAATCATCCGCGCCACCGTCTGCTCGCATGGTCGAACGCAAGAGTCGAATTGGGTAACGAAGACACCTTCATTCCTCGCCAAGGAATAAATTCCGCGAATTTTTTTAGCACTGCAATTGGACTACAATCAAACGTATCGCAATACGATCGTTCGACTCAATGCCCAAGGCCTCTTCCGCAGCGGCGCCAGCGTCGCGTGACGCGTCTTCCGAACGCTCCTCCCTGTTCATCGGATCTACCGAAAAGACATTCCGGGTGCTCCACGCGTTCGATGGTGCGAGTCGCCACATGACGCTTGCCGACATCGCCAAAGCATCGGCGCTCGACCGAAGCGCCACGCAGCGCATCGTCTATACGCTGGAAGCGCTCGGTTACCTGTTGCGTGTGCCGGAGACGCGCAATTACCGGCTCACCACCAAGGTGCTCCAGTTCACTTACAACTACATCCGCGCCAATGAACTGGTCGACAAGGCATCGCCCTATCTGCTGGACATCAGCCGCCATCTTGGCGAGACGACGAATCTGCAGGAAATCGACGGGAGCGAAATCGTGTTCGTCGCGCGCTTTCCTGGGCGCCATCTCTTCAACGTCGACATTGCATTAGGGGCGAGGCTACCAGCTCTCTTCACCGCGTCCGGCACCGCCATTCTTTCGCGCCTGCCCGAGAAGCAACTGAAGGCCATCATCGCGCAAACACAGCTCGAGCGGATGACGCCCTATACGGAGATCGATCCGAAGAAACTGCTCGAACGGATACGGCAGGCATCGCGCCGGGGCTATGCCATCATCGAGAACGAAACGGTGTTGGGAGATATCTCCGTTGCCGCACCCATCACGGATCACGGTGGCGCCGCGGTTGCGGCGATCAACATCTCCGTGCCCACGACTCGCTGGACAGTGGAACGCGTCGAGGCGGAATTGGCCAAGCATGTTCAGGTGGCCGCGACCTCGATCTCGAAGTCGCGCCTGCCCATCTCCCATCGCTAACGCGACGCGTTAGGGCAAACCTCAGCGCGTCACTCGCGTCCCTCGAAAACAGCAAGCTGCTTCTTGAGCTCGGCGCGCAGGTTATTCGCCAGCGTCGCGTCGGCACGCACGAGCGGCGCAAGCACGTCGGGGGCATGCACGCCGATGAGATCCATCACCGACTTCATCGGACCGGGGTTCGTTTCGGCGAAGGCCAGGTTCATCAGCGGAATCAGCGTGCGATGCAAAGCAAGCGCTTCCTGGGTCTTTCCCGCGCTGGCGAGTTCGTAGATACGGCGCCACGCACTCGGCAATAGAGAAGCAGTCACGACGATACCGCCACGCGCGCCTGCCGCGATATGCAGCGGGAACAAGGTGTCCTCGCCGCTCAGGACCGAGAAGCTCTCATCGACACCCGCCACTACGCGCAGGAAATGCCACATGTCGGTGTTGCACGCCTTCATGCCGATGATGCGTTCATGCTGCGAGAGTTCATGAATCACTTCCGGTGTGATCGCAATGCGCGTCCGGTACGGAATCTCGTACAGCAGGATCGGCACCGGCGATTCGTCGGCATAGCGCATGAAGTAGTCGCGGATGCCGGCCTGCGTCGGGTTGGTGTAGTACGGCGTCAGGACCAGCAAGCCATCGGCGCCGGCCGCGGCGAAGTCTTTCGCCGCCTTGATCGCATCGTGATACCCCGGGTCGAGCACGCCCGCGATCACAGGCACGCGGCCTGCCGCTTCGCGCGCCGTGACTTCGACCATGCGCACGCGCTGCTCGCGTGAGAGCGCGCCATACTCGCCCGTGCCGCCAAGCGGTAGAACTCCGTCGGTGCCCTGCGCGAGCAGATAGCCCAGCAGCGCGCGGGTGGCTTCGACGTTGATCGTGTCGTCCGGATGCACCGGGGTGGGAATAGCCGGCAAGATGCCGTGCAAGGATTGAGACGTCAACGACATACGGATTTCTCTTTGTTTGAAAGGCTCAGGAGGCCATTCCCCGGCGCCGCAGGCGATCGGCGACCGAGATCAGGATCGAAATGAAGACGAACAGGCAGGTGGATACCGCCGCGATAACCGGCGAAATCTGCATCGTGGTTTCGTCCCAGAACTGCTTGGGCAGCGTGGTGCTGAGACCGCCCGACGAGAACAGCGCAATCGTCAGTTCGTCGAACGAAGTCGCAAACGCGAACAGGAACGAAGACAGCATCCCCGCACTGAGAATCGGGAACGTGACGCGCCGCAGCGTCGTGAACGGCCCGGCGCCCATGCTTTGCGCGGCCAGATCCAGACGCGTGTCGTAATTGCGCAGCACCGCCATCATGGTGATCACCACATACGGCACCGCCACCACGGTATGCGCCAGCACCAGCCCGAGCGACGAGCCCACCAGTCCGATCTTCGCGAAGAAGTAGAAGATGCCCACCGCGAGAATCATGCGCGGGACCACGATCGGCGCGAGCACGAACGCGAGCATCGTCGCGTTCCAGCGCAAGCCGCCGCGCACCAGAAGAAACGCGACCGGCGTGCCGACGGCCATCGACAGCACGCCCGTGCCGACGCCAACGACGAGCGAGCGCGTCGCGGCCTGCATCCACAGCGGCGAGTCGATCACCTGCTGGTACCACTGCAGCGATACACCATGCGGCGGCCACGCGAGGCCCGAAGCGGAATCGAACGACAGAGGAATCATCAGGAACGCCGGCGCGCTCAGGAACACGATGATCAGCAACACGACGGTGCGCAAGGTGCGGCTCGCGCCGTCGCCCGCACGCTTGCGGCGCCTCGGCAGCAGACCAATGAGCGCATCGCTGGCGTTGCCGAGCACCGTGAGCAGCGCGTCGCCGAGCTTGCGGCTCAGCCCGCCGCCGCGTTTCGGAGCGCGCGCCGCGCTGCTGCCGCCCGTCATCGTCGAGAGGCCGACCATGCGGTCGTATACGACGAAGACCACCAGCACCACCGCCAGCAGCAGCACCGAGATCGCACCCGCGAAACCCCAGTTCAGCGCCTGCAGCACCTGATCGATGATGAGCTGCGTGATCATCGTTTCGTGGCGGCCGCCGAGCAGCGTCGGCGTGATGAAGAAGCCGATCGCGGTCACGAACACCATCAGCGCCGAAGCGAATACGCCCGGCAGCGAGAGCGGGAAATACACCTTCCAGAACGCGGTGCCCGGTCGCGCGCCGAGTGTCGACGCGGCGCTCGGCAGGCGGCGATCGATATTCTCCATCACCGAGAGCATCGTCATGATCGCGATCGGCATGAGCGCGTGCGTCATCCCTACGATCACCGCCGGCAGGTTGTAGAGCAACCCGAGCGGCGAGTCGGCGAGGCCTAGATGCCTGAGCGCCCAGTTGATCACGCCGTTGCGGCCGAGCAGCACGACCCAGGCGAAGGTGCGCACCAGAAAGCTGGTCCAGAACGACAGCAATACCCAGTACAGCAGACGGTTCTTGCGCTCGCGTGTGAGCGTCGAAATCAGGTACGCGACCGGATAGCCGATCAGCACGGAGAAGAAGGTCGTGAGCAGCGATACCTTGAGCGTCACCCACAACACATCCACATAGACCGACGAAGCGAACAGTCGCTTGTATTCGGCGAGCGTGAAGCCGCTCTGGTTGTGAATGCTCAGCAGGAGCAGTTGCCCAACCGGATAGATCAGGAACACGGCGAGCAGCACGACGACCGGCGCGGCCATCGCGGCGACGCGCAGCTTCTCGCGCGAGCGCCGGCTGCGCGCGGGTCGTGCCGGCCTGGCTTCGGTCTGCGCGGCAATGGCGGAATCGTTCATGTGCTCACCCCGCAATCGCAACTGCGTCGGCGGGCGACCATGACAGCGTGAGCGTCTGACCGATCTCGTACTGCGCGCCGAGGCGCTGGGTCGGGAACGAAGCGATCAGCGCCGACGCATCCGCATCATCCTGCCGACGCTGCATGTAGAGCCGGGTCATGCCGCCGGTAACCATGATGTCGGTCAGCTCCGCCGACATCGATTCGACCCCCGCGCCCGAACCGTCATGGGCATTCACGCGCAGATTCTGCGGGCGCAGCATGAGTTTGATGTCCTTGCCCGACTGCACATGCGGGTCGTAGACCATTGCCGCGCCCTTGTCCATGCCTTGCATCGCGACGCGCACCTGGTCGCCCTGGCGCTCCGTGACGCGCGCATCGAGCAGATTCGATTCGCCAAGGAAGTCCGCGACGAATACGCTTTTCGGCCGGAAATACAGCTCCCCTGGCGTGCCGAGCTGTGCGATCGAACCCGCGTTCATCAGGCAGATACGATCCGACATCGTCATCGCCTCTTCCTGATCGTGCGTCACGTAGATGATCGTCGTGCCCAGCTCGCGGTGAATGCGCTTGATCTCCAGCTGCATGTGGTCGCGCAGCTTCTTGTCGAGCGCGCCCAGCGGTTCGTCCATCAGAATGATCGACGGCCGGTAGACCATGCAGCGCGCGAGCGCGATGCGCTGCTGCTGCCCGCCCGACAGCTCGCGCGCATAGCGGCCCGCCACATGCGGCAGGTGCACCATCTCCAATGCTTCGGCCACGCGTTTCTTCACGCTCGCCGCATCGACCTTGCGCATCTGCAGCGGGAACGCGATATTGTCGGCCACCGTCATGTGCGGAAACAGCGCGTAGTTCTGGAACACCATGCCGATGTCGCGGTCATACGGCGCGCCGTCGGTGACGTCGACGCCATTGATGCGGATCGAACCGCTGTCGGCCTGCGCCAGCCCCGCGATCAGACTGAGCAGCGTGGTCTTGCCCGAGCCGCTCGGCCCGAGCAGCGTGAGGAACTCGCCTTGCTTGACGTCGAGCTCGGTCGGGGCCAGTGCGACGAAATCGCCGTAGCGCTTGCCGAGGCCGGAGATCTGGAGATTGATGCTAGCCATACGGATCACTTCCTTGATGAACGATGCCGACCGTTAGGTGAGAATCCAGCGGTTGAAACGCTCGAGCGCCGTGCTTTGATTCTCCTGCCAGTACTTCGCGTTGATCTGCACGCCGGTCTTCATGTTATCGGGGAACGTCGGGCAGTTTCTGGCTTGTTCCGGCTTCACGTAGTTGAAGGCTTCCGGCTGCGTGAGGCCGGCCGGGAAATACTCGAGCAGCGCGGCCTGACGCTTGGGATCGCTGGCGAACTTGATGAACTCCCGGCAGGCGGCGGCGTTCGGCGTGCCCTTGAGAATCGACCAGTTGTCGCAACCCCAGATGTTCTGATTCCAGACGATGCCCACCGGCGCGCCCGATGCCATCGCCGACTGCGCGCGCGAGGCCCAGGTCGCGACCATCGCGACTTCGCCCGAATTCAGCATCTGCTCGACCTGCGCGCCGGTATTCCACCATACGTCCACATGCTTCGAGATCTTGTCGAGGCTCGCGAACGCGCGGTCGAAGTTGATCGGGTACACCTGAGCGGTCGTGGCGCCGTCGGCCATCATCGATTCTTCGAGCGTATCGAACGGATATTTGCGCAACGCCCGGCGGCCGGGGAAGTCCTTCACGTTCCACAGGTCCGCCCACGAGCTGGGCGCTTTGCGGCCCTTGAAGGCATCGGTGCGATAGGCGAGCACCGTCGAATAGACGTTGGTGCCTACTCCGTACGGCGACATGTACTGCTTCGGAATCCTTGCGATGGTCGGATCGGATTCGAGATTATGCTTTTCCAGATACTCCTTGCCACCCGAGGTGAGCAGCAGGATGGCGGGCTGGCTGATCTTCGCCATGTCCCACGAATAGGTTCCCGACTCCACCATGCTCTTGATCTGCGCGGTCGGCTCGGCATTGGCCTGCACGCCCACCACTTCGATGCCGGTCTGCTCGAAGAACGGCTTGTAGTACACGGCGCCATAGGCCTTCGTGTAGATGCCGCCGTCATCACGCACGACGATGCGCTTGCTGGCCGCGCGCGAAGGCGTCCAGATGAACGGAAAGGCCGTCGCCGCGACGCCCGCGCCGACGGCTTTGATCGCGGAGCGGCGAGCGGGGTTGAGGATCGTCTTCTCGCTGTCGTTCTTGTACTTCGGCTTCATGGTCATCTCCTGCGTTAAGCGGATAGCCGCGGTAGGCTGGCGAAGCGGCTCAATGGAGCGGATCGGGGATGAGACGCCCCGGGTTCATGAGGTTGCGCGGATCGAGCGCCGCTTTCACGGCGCGCATGATCGACAGTTCGGCGCCGGACTTGTAGTGCGCCATCTCCGGCAAGCCGGTCTGGCCGATGCCGTGCTCCGCGCTGAACGTGCCACCGAGCGCATGCGCGGCATCGTTCACGCTGCGGCGCATCGCGGCGCCCGTCGCAGCTGCATCCGCAAGCGCGCGCCAGACATCGAACGGGTACATCGGGATGAAATGAATATTGCCGTCACCCATATGGCCGACGATGACGACGTCGATTTGCGGGTCGAGCGCGCGCACTGCCTGCGTCGCCTGTTCGATGAACGCGGCCACTGCGGACACCGGCACTGCGCAATCCGTCGTCAGGCCGACGCCCGCCTTCTTGTTGGCTTCGGTCACGCTGTGACGGATGTCCCACAACGCGGCGCGCTGCCGGTCGCTGCTCGCGACGATCGCGTCCTCCACGAGCCCGGCTTCCACCGCCTGTTCCAGGGTGGCCTGCAGGGCCGCTTCCATGTCGGCCGCGCCTTGCGTGTCCGCGAGTTCCACAAGGACGTGCCAGTCGTGCGCGCGTTCGAGCGGCTGACGGCGATCGGCCACATGTTCGACCACCAGCTGCAATTGCCGCGCGTTCATCAATTCGAATGCCGTCAGGCGAGCGCCGCAATTCGCCTGAAACAGCCCGAGAACTTGCTGCGCGGCTAGTGGATCGGTCGGCGCGAACCAGGCCAGCGCGTGATGAGTCGGCAGCGGATGCAGCTTGAGCGTCGCAGCGGTGATGATGCCGAGCGTGCCTTCCGCGCCAATAAACAGTTGCTTGAGATCGATGCCGGTGTTGTCCTTGCGCAGCGCACGCAGGCCGTTCCAGATCGTGCCGTCGGCCATTACCACTTCGAGGCCCAGCACGTTCTCACGTGTGTTGCCGTAGCGCAGCACGCTGGTGCCCCCCGCATTCGTCGAGAGCGTGCCGCCGATCTGACACGACCCTTCGGCGCCCAGGCTGACGGGATAGAGCCGCGCCATGTCCGCCGCCGCGTTCTGCACGGTTTCCAGCACACAGCCCGCTTCCACTTCCATCGAACCATTGGCCGCATCGATGCGGCGGATGCGGCGCATGCGCGCAAGACTGATGATGACCGGCGGCGTCCCATCGGCAGCGGGAACCGCCCCGCCGCACAGGCTGGTGTTGCCGCCTTGCGCGAGCATCGGCACGCCCTCGGCGGCACACGCGCGCGCCACCGCCGCCACCTGTTCCGTCGACGACGGATGCACGACACACAGCGCCGCGCCGCGATAACGACCGCGAAAATCTTCGACGAAGCCTTCCATCTCCGCAGCGGTGACAATGACCGCGTCATCGCCTAGCAGAGTTCGAAAACGACCAATCAATCCGGTTTCAGCTGTCAAGGCAGACCCCATGAGTCGGGGCATGCATCCCCGTTCGAACAAAGCATACGAGCGTCAAAATTGTAATAAAATCACAACGATCGCATTGCGATTAGTTGGTTTTTACTTTGCCAACTTGTTTCGCATAATCAGCAACTTGGATGGTCCATGATTTTGCCGGCAGGGCGATCAGGTGGCTGATTCATGCGACCGCGCGAAGTCTGTTTCAGGGTGACACGCACGCCGCACGGTCTTCGCGATCCGGCTTTTGAACACGAGCCTTCGCACTTCTTATCGCTTGATCGAACGATGATTCGGTCGCGACATGCCGGTTGTCGACACTGACGAACCAGCGGTCCTGCGCCTGACACCAACGCAAACGCCGGTCCTGCACGAGGAGCGTGAACCAGCGCCACAGATCGGCGTCCTGAGCATTCGCGTCGGCAGCTCCGAATGCCCTGTCCGTCTTCTCCTTGAGTGACGACACGGAGGCCACCTTCAGGAAGCTCTTCTTCATTACGTGATCCTACTTGTCTGCCGTGTGGTGATTGCGGATGCACGGAGGGTCCGCACAATCGGTTCTAACGTCTCTTTTCCGCGCATGGTATCCGGTCGGTCAACGGGCCGAACGGAATGCACGCAACTATCTGTAAACGCAGGCGCAACGTCAAACCATGAATATTCACGAGGTGTTGATATTTCGTCACACTGCCACCGGTGCGAGCGCGTCAGCGTGGCCACATTATTTTGAATCGTTGTATTGCGCGTGAAGCGCGATTAAATTGCCACGTAATGAATGTTCAGAATCACCATGCGCAAATTCAAGATCCCCAACATGGGTGCGCTGCTGGCTTTTGAAGCGGCCGCGCGGCATGAGAGCTTCACTCACGCGGCGAAAGAGTTGTTCCTCACGGAGAGCGCGATCTCGCGCCAGATCGCGACGCTCGAATCGAATCTCGGTGTGCGGCTGTTCGTTCGCGCCAGGCAGCGCGTGGTGTTGACGCGCGCCGGCCGCATCTACGGCACGCAGGTGCGGCGCTCGCTCGAACAGCTCGACCGCGATACGTTGTCCATCATTGCGCACGGCAGCGGCGGCGGCTATCTGGAACTCGCGGTGCTGCCCACCTTCGCGTCGCAGTGGCTGATTCCGCGCATCAAGGATTTCTACGACCGCACGCCCCACGTGCGCGTCAACATGGGCGTGCGCACGGAAACCTTTTCGTTTACGGACTCGCACTTCGAGGCGGCTATCCACTACGGCAAGCCGACGTGGCCCGGCACGGCGGCGGACTATCTGTTCGGCGAGGAAGTGGTGCCGGTGTGCAAGGCTTCGCTGCTCGATCAGCCGATCAGGAAAGCCCACGAACTGCTGGCCTATCCGCTCCTGCATTCCACCACGCGCCCCGACGGCTGGACCCAATGGTTCGCGGATCTCGGTGTCGAAGACGCCAGCACGATGCATGGCGCGCGTTACGAACTGCACACCATGGCAATCAACGCGGCCGCGGCGGGACTGGGCATCGCGCTGGTGCCGAAGTTCTTCGTGAACGGACAGCTCGGGCAACTCGGACTCATCGTGCCGTTCGAAGCCACCACCAAGGTCGATTCCGCGTACTACCTCGTCTATCCCACCGAGTTGAGCCACAGCAAGCCGCTCGAACAGTTTCGCCTGTGGCTGCTGCAACAGGCCAGCCAGTATGACGCGCAGTCGATCGGCGACACGTCGAGCCCTTTGTGCGGGGCATCATGAGTTTTCCGAATCACCTGGTGTTGTTATTTCGTTTGGCCCAACGCGCGCACGGCCCGAACATGGGACGAAGCCTTCGAGGCACGGCCCACGGACGTGCCTCGAAGGTTCATTCACCCGCCCTTCTCGCAGCGCGCTGCCTTGCGGCACGCGCCGGTTCCACTTCTCGCAGAAAGAGTCTTCGATGGCAAACGAACGAAACAGGCCGTCCGCAGCTTCGCGCCGCGACTTCATCCGTCTTGGCGTAGCCGGCGCCGCCGGGCTGGCGATGCCGGCCATCTGGACCTCGGCGAAAGCCGCTGCCCGGAGGCTCGTGGTCCGCGATTCCGGCGGCGTCTATACCGACATCTACACGCGCACGCTCTACAAGCCGTTCCAGCAGGCCACCGGCATCGAGGTCGTGGGTGTGGCTTCGGGCGCGGAGCCGACCGCGCAGATCAGGAGCATCGTCGATACCGGGGCGAAGACGTGGGACATGGCCGAACTGAGCTTCCCGGCGGTGTACCTGTTGTCGCGCAATGGCAAGACGTACCTGGAGCCGGTCAAGCTCGAAGGCAACACCGCGGTCTCGAAGATTCCCGCGCAGTTCGTCGACACCTACGCGGTCGGACACAACGTCTACACGACAGTGATGACCTACCGCACCGATGCGATCAAGGGCGGCAAGGCGCCGTCCTCGTGGGCCGATCTGTGGGACGTGAAGAACTTCCCCGGCCGGCGCGCGCTGCGCAAGTTTCCGTTCGACACCATCGAACAGGCACTGATGGCAGCCGGCACGCCGACAGGCAGCGTATATCCATGTGATCTCGACAAGGCGTTCGCGAGCCTCGATCGCGTGAAGCCGAACATCGACATCTGGTGGACGACCGGCGCCCAGTGCGAGCAGATCCTGCGCTCAGGCGAAGTGGCCATGGCCGCGAGCTGGCTCGCGCGCGTGCTGCCCGCCATCGACGCAGGCGCGCCGCTCGCCATTTCCTGGGGCGGCCACATTTATGGCCCGCAAGGGTTCGGCATCCTGAAGGGCGGCGACAACGTCGATGCATGCCGCCAGTTCGTCGCCTTCTGTGCCGACCCGAAACGTCAGGCGGAAGTCGCGAGCGCGCTCGCCGTCGGCCCGACGCATCCCGACGCCTTCCAGTTCATCGACGCGACGCGTGCGAAGAACCTGCCGACCTACGCCGAAAACTTGCGCCGCGGCGTGCGCATCGACCCCGCTTACTGGCCCGCGCACCAGGACGTCGCCATCGAACGCTTCAACGAGTGGGTGTTGCGTTGAGCGCCGTTGAACAGGCCCGTCTTCAACTGATCGCGCAATGAGTCTGCTCTATTCATCCACGCGAGGCTTCGCCAACGTCGCCGACTATCGGCAAGCCGCACGCCGGCGGCTGGCGAAGATCGCCTTCGACTATCTCGACGGCGGCGCCGAGGACGGTCACACGCTGGCGCGCAACTGCTCCGCTTTCGCCGACGTGCATTTCACGCCGCGCGCGCTGGTGGACGTCTCGCATGTCTCGCCCGCCGCGCAGCTTTTCGGTTATGCGGCAGCCGCGCCGATGACCGTCGGGCCGACCGGACTGAACGGACTCTTCTGGCCGAAAGCCGACGAGTTGCTCGCGCGCGCCGCGATGGCCCGCGGCGTGCCGTTCGCGCTGTCGAGCGCCTCGACTTCGCTGCTCGAAGACGTGCGCGAGGCCGCGCCGCACGCCGAACTATGGATGCAGCTCTACGTGCAGAAGGACCGCCGCATCGCCGAGAGCATCATGCGGCGCGCGTCCGAGGCGGGCTACACGGCACTGCTCGTCACGGTCGATACGCCCGTGCACGGCAAGCGCGATCACGACATCCATAACAACTACCGCCTGCCCCTGCCGATCACGCCTCAGCTGATCCTGGACCTGCTGCGTCATCCGCACTGGTCCTTGCAGATGGCGCGCCAGGGCACACCGCAGCTCGTCAACCTCGCGAAGAGCCTCGGCGAAGCGCCGGACCTGCAACGTCAGGCAGCGGCGCTCGCGCGTCAGATGGATCTCTCGCTCGCCTGGTCCGACATGGCGTGGCTGCGCAAGCACTGGAAGGGACCGCTCATCGTCAAAGGCATCATGTCCGTCGAGGACGCGTGCCTTGCGCACCAACACGGCGCCGACGGCATCGTGCTCTCCAACCACGGGGGCCGTCAGCTCGAAGGCGCGCACGCGCCGATCGAAGTGCTGCCGGCGGTGGCCGACGCGCTCGGCGATTCGCTGCACATCCTGCTCGATTCCGGCGTGCGACGCGGCGCCGACATCGTCAAGGCCGTCGCGCTCGGCGCGCGCGGCGTGCTGCTCGGCCGCGCGCCGCTCTATGGGCTCGCCGCTCGTGGCGAGGCCGGCGTCAATCACGTCCTTGAGCTGCTGTACGAGGAGATGATCACCACGATGACCCTGCTCGGTTGCACAGCCATCGATACCTTGCACGAGCGCATTGCCGATGCGCAGCCCGGCACGTCGCGGGCCGCATCGGCGCCCGCCGTCAAACCGAATGTCACCGTTGCTCCCAGAGCCGCCCAATCATGAATCTGGTCGAATCACTGCGCGACATCGTGGGGCCGGCCGGCCTCGTCGACGCTGCCGATGCAGAGCCGCTGCTTAGCGACTGGCGCGGCCGCTACCACGGCAAGGCCCGCGCGATCGTCAGACCGTCGAGCACGGAACAGGTCGCACAGGTCATGGCGCTGTGCGCCCAACACGACATCTGCGTGGTGCCGCAAGGCGGCAATACCGGTCTCGTGGGCGGCGCGACGCCGTCCGAAGCCGGCGATGCCGTGATCATCAGCCTCGCGCGCATGGCGAAGGTCCGCGAAATCGACATCGGCAACGACACCGTCACCGTAGAAGCCGGTTGCACGCTGCAGCAGATTCAGGAGCTGGCGGCGTCCGTCGACCGTCTGTTTCCGCTGTCGCTCGCGAGCGAGGGCTCGTGCCAGATCGGCGGCAATATCTCCACCAATGCGGGCGGCACCGCGGTACTGCGCTACGGCAACATGCGCGCGCTCGTGCTCGGGCTCGAAGCCGTACTGCCCGACGGGCGCATCTGGAACGGCCTGCGCGGACTGCGCAAGGACAACACCGGCTATGACATGAAGCAGCTGTTCATCGGCGCGGAAGGCACACTCGGCGTCGTCACCGCGGCGGTGCTGAAGCTCTTTCCTGCGCTGCGCGCGCACGCGACGGCCTGGGTCGCGCTCGAATCCGCCGATGCCGCGATCGACCTGCTTGCGCGCTGTCGCGCCGCCTGCGGCGACGCGTTGACCTCGTTCGAGCTGATGTCGCGCAGCCAGCTCGAAGTCGTCTATCAGGAAGTGCCCGACACGCGCGACCCACTCGACGGCGGTTCGCCCTGGGTCGTGCTGATCGAACTCGCCGACCCGTCGCACGAGGCGCCGCTGCAAGCGATGCTCGAGAACGTGATCGGCGCCGCGCTCGAAGACGGCATCGCGCTCGATGCCGCGCTGCCCGCGAGCGAAGCCCAGTCGGCCGCGCTGTGGCATATCCGGCATGTCGTGTCCGAAGCCAATGTGCGCTTCGGCACCAGTGTGACGCACGACATCTCCGTGCCCATTTCGCGGATCCCGCAGTGCCTCGCGCACACCGAAGCGAAGCTGCTCGACGCGGGCCTCGTCGAAGGCGCGCGCTTTCTGTACGTCGGCCACGTGGGCGACGGCAACATTCATTCGATCGTGCTGTTTCCGCATGCGGTGTGGGCGCAGGTCGCCGATCGCGATGCGCGTGTGGATGCCATCGGCACGATCGTCAATGGCATGGCCGTGCAGCACGGGGGCAGCATCAGCGCGGAGCACGGCATTGGCCGGGCGCATCGCGAAGAACTGTCGCAGTACAAGAGCGACGTCGAGCTGGACATGATGCGGGCGGTCAAGCGCGCGCTCGATCCGAAAGGCCGGATGAATCCTGGCAAGCTGCTCTGAGCGGCAGCGCGTCGTTTTCTCACGCGACGCTGCGACTACTGCGAAAAACAGCGGGTCAGTTCATTTCACTTCTGATTGAGCCGCTTTCTACTGCACTCGATTCCTCACTCAGGCTGCCCCGTCCGCGCTGTAGGACCAGACTATTTCCTGACCGAAGTAGATTTCATCAACTCCGGCCGCTTCATGCGCCAGAAAGCTGTATTCCTCCAGCCACCCGCCTGCGAGATACACCCTGCATTCCTCATCACACGCAGGTAACCATGTGTGGGGAGCCGGATTCTTTACCCATCCTAGTCTTTCTAGATGACGAGCAACCTCGATTGCCGGATGAGTATCGACCAACACAGGATGATGATCCGGATGGAAAAGATGCGCTCTCAGCGCATCGTAGAGCTTGCAGTTCTGAGCAATGTATCTGGTTAGTTCAATTCGCGAATGCGCGCCAGCTTTGTCGGATATATCGGACGCATGTTCTGGACGCGCCTTCAACTCGTCCCCGGCGCGACACCTGACCTGTTTCCGTCATCCCGATTCCATGGGGGCACCCCACTGAACGCATCGACCAGGAAATCGATCATGACACGCACTCTGGCGCTCGGGTGTCGACGGCTCGGGTACATGGCGAGTATGTCGCATGCGCTGCGCGCGCAAAGCCGCCACGGCTCACCACCGTCACGAAAACCTCGAAGGCACGCAGGCGGTCCATGCAACACTCCTATCATTCACAAAGCCTGAATGATAGGACCATGTTTTAGCCCTTTCTGCCATCAGGACTGAAGCCTATATTGCTTCACAGGCCAATGCATCGGGCGCTGGCCGACCAAATGTATCGGGAGATAGAACATGCAACGCTTGACGGGAAAAGTCGCCATCGTGACAGGTGCCAGCGCAGGAATTGGCCGCGCTACTGCAAAGCTGTTCGCGAAGGAAGGCGCCAAGGTGGTGATTGCGGCGCGCCGCGCGGCGGAACTTGAAACGCTCGCTGCGGAGATCGTCGGCGAAGGCGGCGAAGCCGCGCATCTGGCCGGCGACGTGCAGTCGGAGGACTTCGCGAAGGCGCTGGTCACGCTCGCCGTGAGCCGCTTCGGCCGTCTGGACATCGCGTACAACAACGCCGGTACGCTGGGCGAGATGGGCCCGACCACCGGCATTTCCGAAGCTGGCTGGAACGCCGCGCTGGCGACCAACCTGACGAGTGCCTTCCTGGGAGCGAAGCACCAGATTCCCGAAATGCTGAAGCAAGGTGGCGGATCGATCATCTTCACGTCGACGTTCGTCGGTTACTCGTTCGCGTTCCCCGGCACCGCGGCCTACGCGGCGAGCAAGGCCGGACTGATCGGCTTGACGCAGGCCCTCGCCGCCGAGTACGGCGCGCAAGGGGTGCGCGTCAACGCGGTGCTGCCGGGCGCGGTGGACACGGAGATGTATCGCGACATGAACGACAGCGATGAATCGCAGGCGTTCGTCACCGGGCTGCATGCGCTCAAGCGCGTCGCAAAGCCGGAAGAACTGGCGCGTTCGGTGCTGTATCTCGCGTCGGACGATTCGTCCTTCGTGACTGGCACCGCCTCATTGGTCGATGGTGGCGCATCGATTACACGTACGTGAACGTTCCTGGCGGTATCCGACGTTCATGCCGCGATGCCGCCATTTCTACTTCGTCCATTGAAAGGACATCACTCATGGACCTGAATCTGACAGGCAAACTCGCACTGGTGAGCGGCAGCACGGCTGAAAGCGGCAACGGGCCGCAACGCTCAGGGATTTGCGGCCGATCTTAGTACGGCCGCTTCAGCAGAAGAGTTCGCGCGACGCTATCCGGACCGCGCTTGAAGCGGATCGCCGCGGCCTTAGCGGAAAATCCCGCAGACCGTCGCACGTTGACGGAATGGGCCCGTCACGTCGCACTCAGCGAGAGTAGTCTTGCACGTCTCGTGGTAAAGGAGCGATTCGGCGTCTGCGGCGTGCGTTAGCGACTATGATGTATCGGACCATCTCTTCTCGAGCGTTACGACCAGCGTGCCGGGTGAGCCGCTGCCGTTTCGCCTGCAATAGCGGAGCGCAGTGGCACTGGGCATACGGCAATGCGAGCGCGAATGCGACGACCTTCGAATATTGCGTAGACAGGCCGTCGAAAGTCTTCTAATGAGTTGACAGCAAGTTCAGGTATGCGGTGTCGGGCGGGTATCGCGCGCAACACGCTGGTGATCGTCGCGCACGCGGTGGCCGCGCGGTTGACCCGGGCGAGATAAGGGTCACCTGTGCGTTGCGGCATATAGGCCCGATGCCGCGATGTCCAGCGCCGTCTCCAGGCCTAATTGGAAGGAGGCAAAGCGATGAACTCGAGCAGCGGGCTGTGGCGCGCGCGTGGACGCGTGCTGTCGTGGCTGGGTGTGTTCCCTGTGCTGGTACTGTGCGCCATGTGGAGCGGCGGCGCGCATGCCGAGTCGGTGGCCGGTTCATGTCGCGACGCGGCATGCGGACGGCACAGGCCGCCGCCGTCGACAACAAGCTGTCAGCACCTGAACGGGTTGACCATCCGGGCCCGCGAGATCGACCTGCCGACAAACGGCGCAGTCGTCACATCGACCACACAGGTGGCAGCGAGCGGCAGTGGGCCGACGGCGACCGGGCCGTACTGTCTCGTGGCCGGCGCAATTCATCCGATCGATCGGTCCGCCCCAGACATCCTGTTCAACATCGCGTTGCCGGACCAGTGGAACGGCAAGATCCTGATGCTCGGCGGCGGCGGTTTCAACGGCTCGATTCCTGCCGTGACCGACAACGTGCCAAGCGCGCCGCCCGATCTGCCGGGACCGCTGTCGCGTGGCTACGCGGTGTTCGCGAGTGATTCCGGGCACGAGGCGACGGGTGGCTCGATAGACGGCGCGTTCTCCGTCAACGCCGAGGCGTACGACAACTTCATGGGTGAAGCGCTGAAGAAGACGCATGACGCGGCGCTCGTGATCATCGACAAGCGTTACGGCACGCATCCCTACAAGGCGTATTTCGCGGGTGGCTCAACTGGCGGGCGCGAGGCGCTGACCGTCGCGCAGCGCTGGCCGCAGGACTGGGATGGTGTGATCGCGTTTTATCCCGCGTACGACTTCACGACGCTGAGCCTGCAGCTGTTACGCGTGACGGAAGGCTTCGCGGCGCCTGGCGCGTACCTCGACACCACGCAGCGCGCGCTGCTCCTGAAAGCGGCGATGCAGGCGTGCGACGGGCTCGACGGCGCCGCCGACGGGCTGATCAGCAACGTGCAGGCGTGCAATGCGACGTTCAATCCCGCGACGGCTTACGTCGACGGCAAGCGACTGCGCTGCCCCGGCGGTGCGGCGCGCGGCGACACGTGTCTGTCGGACCGGCAGATCGCGGCGCTCAATACGATGAACACACCCCTCGTGTTTGAGTATCCGCTCGAAAGCGGCGAAACGCAGTACCCTGGCTTTAACGTGTATGGCGCAGATCTCGGCATGGGCAGCAGTTCTCCGCTCGAGGAAACGGTCACGTTGCTCGCGCTCGGTACGACGCAGCCGTCGTACCCGCTGCAGATCACCACGATGTTCGACGGACAGATCAGCGACGAGTTCGTCCGCTACACCGTAATGGGCAACCCGAACGCCAACTCGCTGACGTTCAACCCGGCGCTTGCCGGTCAATGGTCTGGGCGGATCAGCATGCTGTCTGGACTCGACGCGACCGACGCAGACCTGACGTCCTTCATGCGACGCGGCGGCAAGGTGCTGATGGCACACGGCACTGTGGACCTGACCGTCAGCACGCGGGCAACCGAGAGCTACTATCAGCGCTTGCTGTTGACCATGGGCTCTGGCGCCATGGAGTCATTCGTGCGCTTCTACGAGATTCCGGGGCTGCAGCACGGGGTCGGCACCGGGTTCAACGCATCGTGGGACTCGCTCACGACGCTTGAGAACTGGGTCGAACACGGCAAGCAGCCGGTGCATCAGGTGGTCACCGATACCGCGGGCGTACCTGGACGCACGCGGCCACTGTGCCAGTATCCGGCTTGGCCTAGCTATAACGGCGCGGGCGACGTGAACAGGGCAGCTTCATTTACCTGCGTGCAGGGGTAACGCACGCAGGCCGCGCGAGGGGCTACCGCACGTTAGCTCCGCGCGGCGCTCGGATATGCCTTCCTCCGTGCGCATCGATGTCGGCATCAGATATGGCGCGGGCATGTGGCCGGATCTCATGTCCAGCTTTTTGCTGCGTGACGAATTTTTCCCGGTCTGTGGTCCGTCGCTCGTGGAAGGTCCGAATGCCCTGAAGCAGCCGTCCGATCTGAAGAATCTCCCTTTGATTGATGACACCTCGATGAGCAGTTCGGTGTCTTTCCCACATGGCGCTCGTGGCTGCTGCACGCGGGCTATCGTGATTCGCGAGGTGGGTCATCGAGTGGCAACGCAACGCGCAACGAAGCACGAACGTCTCGTGAGGTTGCGGCACTCGCGTCCTCGCGCTTGCGAACAGCGCGAGGGGTGCCCCGTCAATCGTGCCCAAGTTGCAGCCGGTTCGGCTGACGTCGTTCGATCGACCACTTCAGCAATGATGCGCACCGGAAAGTGCCGTGCGCAAGTGTGGCGTCTGCAGGGAAGCAAGCGGCGCGCAACGCCTATGCCGAGAGAGAACGTACGCTCGATTTCAGGCCAGGCCGAATACCTTGGCCGGGTAACAAGGAAAAGCCTGCTGCCGATACTCGGCCGGCAAGCAGGCTTCCATCCTTCGATCAGAAATCGATCTTCGCATTCAGGCTGACCGTACGCGGATCGCCCGGCGCAATGTAGTTTTCGTACTGGAACATCCAGTAGCGGCGATTCGTGATGTTATCGATCGCCGCGCGCAGCGTCACGTCGTGGCCGCCGACGCGCGTCATATAGTTCGCACCGACGTTCACGAGCATATAGCCGCCCGTCTGCAGATTGCCCGCCGGACGTACTTCCATATTGCCTGTGTACTTCGTATCTGCGCCCACCTGCAGGCCCGGCACGAACGGAACATCGTAGGTCACGCGCGCAGCGGCAACGAACCGCGGCGCACCGGCGACGCGGTTGCCGTTATACGTCTGCCCCTTCGCGTACCACGTGTCGAGCAGCATGACGTCGCCCGCCACCTGCCAGCTGCGACCCAGACGCACGCTGCCGCCCGCTTCCATACCCTGGTAGATCGACGTGCCGTCCTGCGTCAACACGTGCTGGTCGTTCTCGTACGTGGCGCCGCGCTCGATACGGAACAGCGCGGCATTCGCGCTCCAGCGCCCGTGCTCGCTCTTGATGCCGACTTCATACTGACGCGAGCGCAGCGGGTTCAGCAGCGCCCCGGCGTTCGCGTAATTGCTGGCGACGCTCGTCCCTTGCTCCAGCGACTCCACGTAGCTCGCGTAGACCGTCGTGTTCGGCTCGAGCTTGTACATGAGCGCGAAGGTCGGCGTGACGACACCATTGTGACCATACGACGACGCCAGCGAGCCGTTCACGTTGTACGTCTCCTGATCGTAGTTCGTGACGCGCACGCCCGCGAGCACCGACCAGCGGCTCGTCAACTGGATCGTGTCGCTCGCAAACACCGATTTCTGCGTGATCTCGCTCGCGCGATACTTGTCGAGACCCGCGCCCGAGTAATAGCGCCACGGATTAGGCTGGAAGAGGTTGCCGTTGCCGAGTTCGAAGGAGTACGAAACGGCGCTGTAGTCGTTGGTCTGATGCTGCCACGACGCGCCGAGCACCAGTTGATGCATGAACGGGCCGGTCTTCACCTTGCCTTCGAACATCCCCTGCCAGTAAATGTCCTGGTGGCCTTCGTCGCCGTTCCAGCGGTTGTCGGTGTAGTCGCCCGCCTGGTTGAGCAGCGTGAGCGTGCTCTCGTTACGGTCGCGCGTCGACTTGCTGTAGCTCAGGGACGTATTGAACGACCAGTCCGGCGTGATCTGGTAGCGCACGCCTCCCGTGTAGAGCTGAAGGTTCGTATTCAGATGCTGATCGGTGCCGCCCAGCAGATTGCTGCCGCCGCTGATCGTCGCGGGCAGATTCGCCGCCGTATAGCTACCCGTGTAGATCGCCGGCGTGCCACCGCTCGAGCGGCTTTGCTGATAGATCGCATTGAAGTAGACGGCGAGGTCGCGCGTGATCTGGCCGTCCAGCGCCAACGCCACCGAATTGCGGTTGATGTCGCCGGCGTTATAGGTCTTGCCCGCCTCGTGCGTGTAGTTGATGCGTGCGCCGAACATCCCGTCCGGACTGAAACGGCGGCTCAGGTCCACGTGCTGGCTCAGCACGCCGTCCATCCGGTAGCCGAGAGAGGCGCTCGTCACCGGTTCGGCCCCCGGCTTCTTCGTCACGTAATTGACGATGCCGCCTGGCTGCGCGAAACCATACATGAAGCCACCGAGGCCCTTGAGCAACTCGACCCGCTCCAGATTTTCATAAGGCATAGTGATGCCATATGAAATGAAGGGATTGCCGTCGATACGAAAACCGTTTTGCCAGTCGATCGGCAGACCGCGAATCGTGATGTACGTCGCCCACGCGTTATACGCGTTGCTGCTGTCGGTCACCGAAGCATCGCCCGCGAACACGTCGCCGAGCTTGTTGGCCTGCCGATCGGCGAGTTCTTCACCGGTCACGACAGTGGTCGAGAACGGAGTCTCCAACTGCGAGCGCGAGCCGAGCGCGCCAGCCGAAACAGGCGTATTCAGATGCAGCGGCGAGTCTGCCTGGGCGGCCGCCGTCACTTTGACGGCGGGTAATGCCTGTTCGCCGCGGCCAGTCGCTGGCGCACCCGCTGTCACGCCGGAGGCGGCAGCCGGCGCAGCGGCTTCGGCGCTGGCGTTGCTCTGAGCGAAGGCGTGCTGAGATGCGGCGGCAAAAGTCAGCCATGCCGCGATCTGCAAAGGACGGTAAGGCATGAGCCGGGTACAGCGTTTGGTTTGTTGATTTTTCATGTCTGGCAGGACCGAGGCGTCTGCGCCCTAGTTGTGAATGGGAATCATTCGCAAAGACGCGATACTAGCAAAGTGCGCACCCATTTAAAAGCCTTACGCGGCAATTCGATTGCCTTACAGCCCCTTAAAAGCGCTGCATCGCGCGCCAGACGGCGTTCCCGGCTCTGTCTGGCCCGACATACCCGCTTCGCACGAACCCCCACATGCGGAAGGGTTATGAAGTTCGATGAAATCGGAGAACCGCATTTTTCGCGGTCCCGACTGGCGCACAGTGCGCACACCGCCACAACCCGGCGCCTCTTCGATCCACAGCGACTTTGCGGCCGCTACGACGCATGACCCGTTCATGCGCAGTGAGTCAATCTATTGATTTGGATTCCTTTTCATTCGTCATTCGGCCTTGCAAGACGTCGAGGAAATTTCTATGATCATCAAACGCGAATCACTCTCATTCACACATAAGTCGCATGCCACTTCGCCCGCGTTTCGCTGTGACAGTTGCGTGACTCTCGTGACTTCCATCCGTCGTTGATGGCATCCCAACATGGTCCTACCCGGTCAAAGAGGAAACTCGAACATGAGTAGAACTAATATCTTCCATGAGCGCGAGCCCCGTACTGCAGGTGCGGGCTCCGATGCCGGGACGAACCCGGTGATTCTCGATTTCATCGCGATCGGTCTGGGCCCGTTCAACCTGAGCCTCGCGTGTCTCGCCGACCCGATCCGCGATCTGCATGGTCTCTTCCTCGAACGCAACGAAGACTTCGACTGGCATCCCGGCATGCTGATCGACGACACCACGCTGCAAAATCCCTTTCTGGCCGACCTCGTCAGCCTCGCCGATCCGAAGAGCAAGTTCAGCTTCCTTAACTACTGCAAGCAGGAGGGCAAGCTCTACGCGTATTACATCCGCGAGCGCTTCTATCTGAGCCGCGAGGAATACAACCGTTACTGCAAATGGGCGATCAGGCAGCTTTCCAGCATCGCTTTCGGCTCGAGTGTCGAGAATGTCGAATACGATCGCGAGCGTGCCCATTACGTCGTGAGCGGGCGTCATGTGCGAACCGGCCAGACCTTCGTGCATCGTGCGAAGCGGCTCGTGGTCGGCGTGGGTTCGGTGCCGCAACTGCCGGCCTGTTGCGACGCGGTGCGCGACCGCTGCATTCACAGCGCGCATTACGTGGCGCGCAAACACGAATTGCAGCAGAAGCGGTCGATCGCGGTGATCGGCAGCGGCCAGAGCGCCGCCGAAATATTTCACGATCTTCTCAAGGAAAGCGATAACTACAACTATTCGCTCGCATGGATCACGCGTTCGCCGCGCTTCTTCCAGATGGAGAACACCAAGCTCACGCTGGAAATGATCTCGCCCGACTACATCGACTATTTCTATAACCTGCCGGGCAATGTGCGCGAAAGCATCATCGCGAAGCAGGACAGTCTCTATAAAGGCGTGAATGCTTCGTTGATCAACCAGATCTATGATCTGCTCGATGACCGCCGCAGCCGCGGTCATCGCAACGCACGGCTCATCACGAACTCGGAGCTGACCGGCTGCCATCACGATCACGTCGACGACCGCTACCATCTGCGCTTCGTGCAGCGCGACGAGGGCGTGCAGTACACGCACATCACAGACGGCGCGATCTTCGCGACCGGTTACCGGCAGAACGTGCCGGACTTCATCGACGGCATTCGCGAGCGCATCCGCTGGGACGACAACGGACATTACCGCCTGTCACGAAACTATGCGATCGACGTGAACGAACGCGACATCTTCGTGCAGAACGCCGGGCTTCTGAGCCACGGGCTGACCAATCCCGACCTCGGCATGAGCTGCTACCGCAATTCGTGCATTCTGCGCGAGCTGACCGGCTTCGAGCACTACAAGATCGAGCGGCGCATCGCGTTGCAAGACTTCTCGGTGCCCGACACGGAGGCGTTCGTCAAAGCGCCGCTGGAGGCGCGATGAAGTTGCGCAACATGATCATCCTCATGACGACCTTCGCGGTCGTCAGCGACGCGATCCTGATTCCGTTCTATCCGCAGTTCTTCGCCGCGCGCTACGGCGTGACGAGTCCTGTGCACGCGGGCGCCTACGTGGCGTTCATTTCGGTCGTCGTGATGCTGACGCTGCCCATCTGGGCACGCATCGCCAAACGGCTCGACGCAATGCATCTGCTCGTCTATACGCAATGCGCAGCCGGCGTCCTGTCGCTGACGAGCTACTGGGCGTCGACGCTGTCGCTCTTCTGGGTGTTGTCGCTCGCGATGTTCATGTGCAAGAGCAGCTATCTGCTGATGTACCCGTACATGATGCGGCTCGAGCCGAAGGAGTCCCACGCGCATACGATCGGCCTGCTCTCGGTGGTCGTGCACTTCGGCGCGATCGCGGGCGCTGTGGCGGGCGGCTTCGTGATGCAGGTCTGGAGCGCGCACACCTGCATCTTCGCGATGGCCGCCGGCGATTTCGCGCAGATGGCGATCTGCATGTGGCTGATCCGCTCACACGCCATCGCACGGCGCTGCCGCTTCGCGGACGAAGCGACAGCGCAGGCTGCGACCGTGCGTCCGAAGCTGCGCACTCGGCTGCCGATTTTGCGGCTCGCGTTGCTGATGCTTGCGTTCGACTTCTGCGTGTACCTGATCCGGCCGTTCATGTCGTCCTACTGGCAGAACACGAGTGGTTCGCCGAGCGAGCTGCTCTCCGGGCTCGTCTTCGCGATTCCCGGCATGGTTGCACTCGTCGCGTTGTATATCAACAAGCACACCGCGGGGCGAGGCCGGCGTCTGCCGGATCAGATGATCCCGAATCTGCTGCTTTGCACCGTGGGCATGCTGCTGCAAGGCGTCGAAGCGCCGCTGTGGATCATCGTCGGGCGCGTGCTGTTCGGCTGGGCGTTCTTCCAGATCGTCGTCAAGCTCGACGTGACGATGTTCGCGCTCAGTAGGCCCGCCTCGTATGCCACCGACTTCAGCGTGATCAACTTCTTCCAGAACCTCGGCGTGCTGCTCGCTTCGTTCGCCGCCGGCGCGATCGTCAATGAAATCAGCTTGCGCGCGCCGTTCTTCATCGCTTCTGCGGGCCTCTTGCTATGCGCGCTCATGAGCATCTGGCTGCTCGGGCGACGGCCCGCTCGCGACACGGAACATGCCGCGCTTTCCAACGACCTTGCCAACACAGGAGCCACCGGCCATGCGAACTGACATCGCCTCCGACGAAATCGCACTACGCGCGCCCGCGCCGTTATCTGGCGCACGGCTCGCCGATAACCCGGCTAGCTCGCAACACGCAACGCTCTGCGCAACCGTGAACGGCTTTTACATCCGACCGCTCGACGTCAAACGGGACGCACCCACGCTGCACCGCTGGTTCATCGAAGAGCGCGCCGCCTTCTGGAACATGCAGGACAAGAGCGTCAACGAGGTCGCCGCGTTCTATCAGGCCATCGAAGACTCCGGCCACGCACGTGCATGGATCGGCAGCCAGCGTGGTGCGAGCGTCTTTCTCTTCGAGAGCTACGACCCGGCGCACGACGAAGCGGGCGAGCACTACGACGTGCGCGACGGAGATCTCGGCATGCATCTGTTCGTAGGGCCAGCTGCGACGCCCGTGCCCGGTCATACACGCCGCGTGTTTCAGACGCTGATGAGGTTCCTGTTCGAACAACTCGACGCCGAGCGCATCGTCGTCGAACCGGATGCGCGCAACACGCGTATCCACGCACTCAACCGCGCGATGGGTTTCGTCTATGCGAAGAACGTCGCGTTCCGTGAGAAAACCGCCTCACTCGCGTTCTGCACGCGAGCCGACTTCTACGCCACCCTTCAAAAGACCACTGCAAAGGATCTCGAGTCATGACTCAACCGACGACGCAACCTTCGATGCAACACGTGACGCTCGCCCCGCAACAGGCCACCGCGCATCTCACGCCCGACGTATGGCTCGACGCCAACCGCATGCTGGTTCGCAAGGCGCTCGCCGAATACGCGCACGAGCTGATCGTCGAGCCGACGCGTATCGGCGACGCGCCCGGCGAACACCATGCGCGCTACGAAGTGAAGTCCGACGACGGCACGAGCATCTACAGCTTCGAAGCGCGACAACTCGCGCTGCGTCACTGGAGCATTCGTCCAGAGTCGATCGTGTGCACACGGGACGGTGTTCAGCAACCGCTGGACGCGCTCGCCTTCATCCTCGACGTCAAGGGTCGTCTCGGCATCAAGGAAGAGATGCTGCCGATCTACCTCGACGAAATCAGCAGCACGCTGTATGGCGCCGCGTACAAGGCGGTCAAGGTTGGCCCGGACACGCCCGAGCTGTTGGGCGCCGACTTCCAGGCGATCGAAACCGCGATGAGTGAAGGTCACCCGGGCTTCGTCGCCAACAATGGCCGCCTCGGCTTCGACGCGGGCGACTACCGCGCGTTCGCGCCGGAAGCCGGTTCGCCGATTCAGGTCGTATGGCTTGCGGTCCATCAGGACAACGCCGCCTTTCATTGCAGCGAGGACCTCGACTACGCGCGTCTCATGGACGAGGAACTCGGCGCGCCGACCATGGCGCGATTCAGGGCAATCGTGGAAGCCCGCGGCTGTAACTTCGACGACTACCATCTGATGCCGTCCCATCCGTGGCAATGGTTCAACAAGCTGTCGATCGCGTTCGCGTCGTACGTCGCGACGAATCGCATCATCTGCCTGGGCTATGGCGACGACCGCTATCTCGCTCAGCAATCGATCCGGACGTTCTTTAACCTCTCGGACCGCTCGAAGCGCTACGTGAAGACCTCGCTGTCGATTCTCAACATGGGGTTCATGCGTGGTCTTTCGCCGTATTACATGTCGGGCACGCCGGCGATCAACGACTACATCAAGGACCTCGTCGCGAGCGATCCTTATTTGCAGCAGCAGGGCTTCACGATCCTGCGCGAAGTCGCGTCGCTCGGCTTTCGCAATCGCTATTACGAAATGGCCGTGCAGGTCGACAGTCCGTACAAGAAGATGTTTTCGGCGCTCTGGCGCGAGAACCCGCTGACACTCGCGGGCGAAGGCCAACGCCTGATGACGATGGCGGCGCTGCTGCACACCGACCGCCACGGCCGCGCGCTGCTGCCCGCGCTCATCGAAGCGTCCGGGCTCAGCGTGCAGGCATGGCTCGAGCGCTACCTGAACGCGTATCTGGCACCGCTCGTGCATTGCTTCTACACGCACGACCTGGTGTTCATGCCGCACGGCGAGAACCTGATCCTCGTGATGGAGAACCACGTGCCGGTGCGCGCGATCATGAAGGACATCGCGGAAGAATCCGCGATCCTCAACAAGGACGCCAAGCTCCCCGATAACGTGAAGCGGCTCGCAATGGACGTGCCCGAACACGTGAAGCTGCTGGCGATCTTCATCGACGTGTTCGACGGCTTCTTCCGCTACGTCAACCAGATTCTCGTCGAGCACGGCTGCTGCAGCGAGGATGTGTTCTGGAACGCCGTGGCAGGCTGCGTCGCGCGCTATCAGTCAGAGCATCCGCAGCTCGCGCAGAAGTTTGCCGACTACGACCTGTTCGCGCCGGAGTTCCTGCATTCGTGCCTCAATCGCCTGCAGCTCGGCAACAATTTGCAGATGGTCAATCTGTCGGACCCCGCTGGCAATCTGAAGATGGCGGGCAACCTCCAGAACCCGCTTGCGGGACGACGCGCCGCCTCGCAGGAAGCCGAAACGGGCGCGCTCGCCGAAGCAGTCGACGCGTAAGCATGACGGCGACCCGCACACTGGAAGATCTCCTGCGGCTCGCCGCGCGCGTAGTGCCTGGCCTGCGCGGAGTCGTCGCGGACTGCGCAAGCTCTTCGCCGTCCTGCAACGACGAATCCGCGCGTCGCGCAACGCACTTTCGCCCTGCCCGTTGCGACGGCAATCGTGTCGCGCTGGAAGCGCTGCTCAGTTTCTGGACCACGGGATATCCCGAAGCCGGACGTGCGTACTGGTCGTTGCGCTGCTGGGGCATTCTGATCTGGCAGCCGATTTACCTGAGCGTGATCGGCGTCCACACAGCGCAGCGCGCGCTGTTGCTCGATCGCTTCGAGCAGCCTATCGAGAACGGCTGGACCCGCGAAGTGCGGTTGCCCGATCACGTGCCGGAGCACGGCGATCCCGATGCACTGATCGATCGCGCCGCGAGTGAGATTGCCGCCTGCTGCGTGCAGATTTTCGACGAACTGTCGAGCGTCGTCCGGCTCAATGCTCACGCTGCGCGATGCATGCAGGCCGATTGCGTGCTGGCGGCGTTGCTCGCTTTGCGGCCCACGCATCCCGGCTGGACCCACGCGCATATCGAAGCGCTCGGCGAACGTTGGCTGCGGGCGCTCGCACTCGCAGGCCGTGGCGGCTTTTTCGTTTTCGCTCGCAGCGACGGCGCGAGCGCGCTCGCGCTCGATCGCCGGACCTGCTGCTACCACTATCGCCGACGCGATGGCGAACTTTGCAGCACATGCCCGCGACTGGCACAACGCGAGCGCATCGTGCGCCTGAATGCGGAACGGGATGCCATGCCCGCCGCGTGAACGTGAACGCACGCGCACGTGGCATCTAACCGAAATGGAAACGACCGATGAACGACATCAGCAACATGACGCATCTTGCTCCGCCGTCCGATGCGGAAGACGCGCAGCTGCAACTGCCGGCAAGCGCCTATTTCGACGAAGCGCTGTTCGAGCGAGAGATGGCGCGCATCTTCACGAACGCCGCGCTGTACGTGGGCCACGAACAGTCAGTGCCCGCGCTGGGCGACTGGCGCCGTCTGCCGCAGGAGGAAGGCGGCCGCGTCCTCGTGCGCAACGCGAGCGGCGTGCAGTTGCTCTCCAACATCTGCCGTCATCGCCAGGCGTTGATGCTGGGCGGCGAAACGGGGGACGTGGGCGGCGCCGCGCAATCGAGCGGCAACCTCGCCGCGACCGGCGGCAACATCGTTTGCCCGCTGCATCGCTGGACATATGACGGCAAGGGCGAACTGATCGGGGCGCCCGAGTTCGAACGCAAGCCTTGCCGCAATCTCGAACGCTTCGCGCTGAAGAATTGCCACGGACTCCTCTACGAAGGACCGCGTGAACCTGCGAGAGACATGGCCAAAGTGTTTGCACGCCCCGAATTCGATTTTTCCGGCTATGTGCTCGACCATACCGAAACGCACTCGTGTCATTACAACTGGAAGACCTTTATCGAAGTATACCTGGAGGACTATCACGTCGCTCCGTTTCATCCGGGACTGGGC
This sequence comes from Paraburkholderia sp. RAU2J, assembly GCF_003634845.1. Taxonomy (NCBI): domain Bacteria; kingdom Pseudomonadati; phylum Pseudomonadota; class Betaproteobacteria; order Burkholderiales; family Burkholderiaceae; genus Paraburkholderia; species Paraburkholderia sp. RAU2J. Next base: position 801,089 of record NZ_RBXG01000003.1, on the reverse strand, counting down.
AAATTCGTGACCTGCGACGACCTCGATTGGGAGTTTGCCGACACGTACAGCATGCAGCGGGTCGGCGTACATAACGCACTCGCGCAGCCGGGCTCGGATATCTATCGGGCGTGGCACGACCGGCTGCTCGAGTATCGCGGCGGCGACGCGCCCTCGTTCGGCGCAATCTGGCTTGCGTATTTTCCGACTCAGATGATCGAGCTTTATCCGCATGTGCTCGTGGTGTCCACGCTCTATCCGAAAGGGCCGCAGGAAACGCTGAACGTCGTCGAGTTTTTCTATCCGGAGGAAATCGTGGCGTTCGAGCGCGAATTCATCGAGGCGCAGCGCGCCGCGTATCTGGAAACAATGATCGAAGACGATGAAATCGCCGAACGCATGGATGCAGGGCGCCTGCGTCTGCACCGGCGCGGCGTGAGTGACGCGGGGCCGTATCAATCGCCGCTCGAAGATGGCATGCGCCACTTTCATGCGTGGTATCGGCGTGCGCTCGCCGCGCCTGCCGCGAGTTCGCTGAGCGGGGAGCATAACGTGTTTGAACTGCGCGTCGTCGAGGATTCAGTGTGCTGAGGGCCGGGAGCGTAGTGCACGTGACAGTGACTGCGTCGCCGATTTTGCATGCCGACGATCCGCCGGCAGCAACGGTCTGGTGCCGGATGGACGAGCGTGTCTTCGAGGCATGCGCTAACTGGCAAGAAAGCCGCCCAGGGCAGCGATCCTGTGTCGCCCATCGCGCATGCCCGCATGATCCGACTAGAACGTAGTACGCATGCCGACCATCACGCTGCGGCCCCCCTCTGGCGCGATATCCCGGACCACCGAACTTGCATAGCGAATCTCCTGATTCGTGAGGTTATCCCCGCGAACATATGCAAGCCAGTTCGTTGCGCCGACATGGAACTTGTACGTGAGAATCAGGCCCAGTTTCGTATAGCTCGAAGTCGGCAGATCGTTGTCGGGTACGCGATTCTGAGCCCACGCATGCTCCATCTCCGCACGCGCGCCGAACGGTCCGTAGTCATAGTCGACGGCGAGCGTCGCACGCAGCGGCGCAATCCGAGGCAGCGCCTCGCCGTTGTCGATGTCGCGAGCATGCGTGTAGTCGGCAACGAGTTCGACGTCCACCTGATGCGCGCCCTTCTCAAAGACGCGCCATCTGCCGTCGAGTTCGATGCCATAGAATTCCGCGCGCACGCCGCGATATACCGCCTCGTTCAACGCACCATCGGTACCGCGCGGCACGACTTCGCCGTCGTCGTTGACGAGACGCCCTGTGTTGAATTCGGTCAGATAGTTCTTGAAGCGGCTGTAGAACACGCCAACGCTGCCCTTGTTCGGGCCGCTCGCAAAGCGCAATGACAGATCGGTCGACACGGCCCTCTCTTTCTGTGCAGCCGGATTGCCGATCAGATATTGGCCCGTCGCATCGTGCGGCCCGTTTGCATAGAGTTCGTACAGCGCCGGCGCGCGTTCCGTATAGGCGGCATTGCCCGCCACCGACCACACTGGCGACAGTTTGTACAACGCACCGAGCGACGCGCTGACCGCATTGAAGTCGCGGTCGGTCGCACTCGCGAACCTGTCGTTGCCGTTGGCCACGGGGTCCTGTTTTACATGCTCGAAGCGTGCGCCCGCGCTGAGCTTGAAGGCGTCGGTGACGTTCCACTCTTCCAGCCCGAACAGCGCCACGTTGGTGGTCTGCGTGGTTGGGACGAGTGCTTCGTCGCCTAGCGCCGAAAACGTGTTCTGGCTGACCTGCACGCCAACGGCTCCCTCGAACGGGCCGATCTGTCGATGACGCGCTTCGATACGCGCTTCATAACCATGGTTGCGAAAGGTCGTGCTGGTTTCGCCGTTGTCGATCTCCCTGTGTTCGTAGTCCGTGTAGCCGAAATCGAACTTCAGTTGCGAGAACGGCCCGCTCAGATTGCGTAACTCCGAGGCGAATGCTACGTGGTCCTGATGCATGCGTAGCCGCACGTCGTCTTCTGCGACCGAGCCGTAGTTGCCGTCGTAGCCGTTGTACGACAGACCTGCATAGCCATCGGCCCAGGTATACGCACCGCCGACCGCGCCGCCGTGCCACCGGCCGTCGCTGTTTGGAATGCTGCCGTAGGCCTCGTTGGCATCCGGGCCGTCGAGCGCGCGCTGGCGATCGGAGTGCGCGAAACCAGGAATACGTTGCGTGCCGGTATCCCGATCGAACGCGTCAACATGAAACGCAAATCGCCCATTGCCTCCTTCGACGAGGGCCGCGCCGGCGCGCGCGTCGTTGGCCCCGCCGTAGCTCGCGTCGACTGCACCCGTGACGCCCGTGATCGGCTCGCGCGGAATGCGGTTGTCGATCGTATTGACGACGCCACCGATGGCGTTGCCGCCATAGAGCAGCGCCGCAGGACCTCGGACGATCTCGACGCGCTCGATCGTCAGGGGCTCCTGCGGTACCGCGTGGTCGTACGACAGCGACGATGCGTCCCACGCCGCCACCCCGTTCTGCAGAATGCGGATGCGATCCCCGTCCATGCCACGGATGATCGGCCGGCCCACCATCGGCCCATACGTCGTGGTGGACACGCCGGGCAGACCATTGAGCGTTTCCCCGAGTGAATTGGTCTGTCTGAAGGTGAGAGCGTCGCCGTACAGCGCAGTGGCCGGCGCGATGAGGTTGGTCGAGCCCAGCGGGTTCGCGGTGACGAAGACGGGCGCAAGCGCACCCCCGGGCAACGCATCCGGTGTCTCATTCTGTTGCTGGGCTTGCGCGGAGAATGCGAGCAAGGCCAACGGAACCGGCGATAACCGGCGGGGCCACCGCGCGATGGAGCGTGTAGGTTGTCTGTTCACGATCTTTTTTCTAAGGTTGACTTCGACACCAGCGGCGATGTCGAGTGCAACGCTATAACATTGCACATCGCAGGCGCCATGTGATCGACAAAATTCCTGAAGGGTGGTTTCTCCCTCAGGTCACGGCGCCGTATGTTATAACATTACAATTAAGAAATGAAGGGTCGTTTGCAAGTACTCGGCTGGCCGGCTCCTTGCCGCTTCTGGTGAACATCGCCATGCGCGTCACATCCTGACCGTCAAACACTATGCGTCCTGCCGTCGGTTGCAGCACACCGGTCAGCATGTTGAAGAAGGTCGTCTTACCCGCGCCGTTTGGGCCGATAAAGCTGTGCAACCGATACGGAAACACATCGAGATCGATCTTGTCGGCGGTGACCAGCGAGCCGAACTGCTTCGACAAACCACGTACCGACAGGATCGGCTTGTCTGGATCGGCATCGATACGTGCGCTTTTATATGGCTCGATGACAGCAGGACGTGCCGGAATCGTGTCACGCACGAGCGTCCAGCGCGGTCTCTTCATTACGCGCTGCACCAGCCCTTGAATCCCTTCGGGCGAGAAGAAGAATGCAAAGCGGCCCGTGCCCGTGGCTGCCCAACGCGTGGACGTGTCAATGCCGGCCCCAGGCGCTAAAAGGGGCCGCATTGTTGAACCCAAAGCCGGATGTCGAAAAAACGCGGGGCTCGACCACGCAACTGAATTGTCGAGCCGTTATGGAAGTCAGACTACACGGTGCATCCGGCGCAATCAGGACCGGTCAGCAGCATGTGCCAACCGGCCGGGGAGTCCAGTCACCTCAAATAATCGGCGCGCCGCCCGTTACCGCAATCGTGGCGCCCGAGATGTAACTCGCTTCGTCCGAGGCAAGCATCACATAGGCCGCCGCCAATTCGGCGGGTTGGCCGGGTCGCTTCATCGGGACCTGCTCACCGAATTTTTCGACCTTCTGCGGCGGCATCGTGGACGGAATCAGCGGCGTCCAGATCGGGCCGGGAGCCACACAGTTTGCGCGAATGCCCTTTTCGGCCAGCAGCTGCGCAAGCCCGCCGGTAAAGTTCTGAATCGCGCCTTTGGTCGTCGCATAGGCGATCAGTCCGGGATTCGGATGGTCGGCGTTGATGGACGTCGTGTTGATGATCGCCGCACCGGCCTTCATATGCCTGACCGCCGCGCGCGTGATCCTGAACATCGCACCGATGTTGGTATCGAAGGTCTTGTCCCACTCTTCGTCGCTGATGGCATCGAGCGAAGGGTAGCTCATCTGATACGCCGCGTTGTTGACCAGCACGTCGAGCCGGCCGAACGCCTCGATGGCCTTGTCGACGATAGCGTCGCAGTGCGCGGGCGAAGTGATGTCTCCCGGCACCAGCACCGCCTTGCGGCCCGCCTCCTCCACCCAGCGAGCGGTTTCGCGTGCATCGTCGTCCTCGTCGAGATACGAGATCAGCACGTCCGCACCCTCGCGCGCAAATGCGATAGCGACGGCGCGGCCGATGCCGCTGTCTCCACCCGTCACGATCGCCGCTTTGCCCGCGAGGCGTGCAGATCCCTTGTAGGTTCGTTCGCCATGATCGGGTTGCGGATTCATTTCAGCCGTCGTGCCCGGCGTGCGTTGTTGCTGCTGGGCGGGAAACGGCGGTTTGGGTCGTTGGATAGTGCTCATGTCAAATCTCCAGGTGCGGGCGGATAGGGATGGCGTGCAGGAAAATGCACAGCATTGCGGTCGGCTTTCATGACGAGATGAGCAACCTTTGGGCCCAGGGCTTGTGGCCTGCACGAGGGCACGCTCATGTCGGCAACGGCAGGGCTAACTGACATGAGTTCTCGATTGCTCACGCTCACTCATGCGCCCGGTGTCTGCTTCGAGCCACTCTTGCCGAGCACGGCGAGCGCCTCGGGGAACAGGGGTTGCTACTTCTCGTTGCGTGACAATCCACACATGCACTCGTGGGCCCGCTCGCCATGGAACAAATCGACGACGTTCGTGTTGGCATTTCCGGCTGGCGCTATAAGGGATGGCGAGGCGACTTCTACCCTGAAGGCCTGAAACAGGCGGCGGAACTGCAATTCGCGTCGCGCCTGTTCCAGACGATTGAGGTCAATGGCACGCACTACAGCCTCCAGTCGCTCGACAGCTGGCGACACTGGTATGCCGACACTCCGCCCGACTTTGTGTTCAGCATTAAAGGCGCGCGGTATCTGACGCACCTGTTGCGCTTTCGTGATGACAGCGCACGGGCCGGATGCGCGAATTTCTTCGCGCAAGGACTGCTGGCGCTGAATGAAAAACTCGGCCCTATTCTGTGGCAATTTCCGCCGTCGTTCTCCTTCGAACCCGACGGCATGGAACGCTTTTTACGCTTGCTGCCACGCGACACATCGGCCGCGCTCTCGCTGGCGAGACACCACGACGAGCGGGTAAAGACGCCCTATCTCGAGATTTGCCACGAGCACCGATTGCGCCACGCAGTGGAGATACGTCACGCGAGTTTTCTCGACCCCGCCTTCGTTGCGTTGCTCAGGCAATACGATGTCGCACTGGTGGTGTCCGATTCCACCGAGTCCTGGCCACTCGCCGAAGACCTCACTGCGGACTTCGTCTACATTCGGCTGCATGGCACCGAATCCCGATATGCAGGCTCATACTCCGACGCGGAGCTGGACCGTTGGGCTGCGCGGATCGAAGCATGGCGTCACGGGTCGCAGCCGGCCGACGCGCGGCTGATCGCAGCGGACGAGCATCCGCCCCGCCGCAAACGGCGTGACGTGTACTGTTATTTCGACAACGACGTCAAGGCACGCGCGCCTTTCGACGCACAGCGGTTGATGAAACGGCTGGGGTTGCAGCGAGCGGGTTCGGCAGCGTGACCGATACAGGCCAGGAACTCACGAACCGGCGCGTTTGCGCTGATGAGCCAGTTTCTCCGCGCTGCGAAGCGCGTCGACGATCGTGGCATAGACACGCTGACGGGTCGCCGGATCAGGCGCGCGCAATGCAAACGATGGATGATAGGTCGCCACCACCAGATGCTCGCCGTGCTCGATCGGTTTGCCGAGCGCGTCCTGCAGCCGTGAGTGAGCGTCGTCGAGCACGGCTTTGAGTGCGGTAGCGCCCAGTGCGACGATCACGCGTGCCCCTGAGCGGTTCAACTCCTGTTCGAGCCAGTATTCACAGGCATCGATCTCTCTTTGCCCCGGCGTCTTGTGCATACGACGCTTGCCTCGCGCGGTCCACTTGAAATGTTTGACCGCATTCGTCACGTAGACCTCGTTGCGCGCGAGGCCCGCCTCTTCCAGCGCTTTGTCCAGCAGCGCGCCGGCCGGTCCGACAAAAGGCCTGCCCTGAAGATCTTCCGCCTCGCCCGGCTGCTCGCCGACCAATACGATCGAGGCGTGACGCGGCCCTTCACCCTGCACCGCTTGGGTCGCATTGCGCCAAAGCGCGCAGCGACGGCACTCGTCGAGTGTCGCAGGCTGCTGATCGCGTTCGACATCCGCGTCGGTATGCGTGTCGCGGCGCGTGCGCCGAGGGGGCTTGTCGTCTATCGTGGCCGGCATGTCCGCGATGCCTATGAATGGCGGGTCGAGTCCGGTGGGATCGGGTTTTTGTCCTGCGAAGACTGCAACGCGTTTTCCGAGCGGCTATGTTTGCGCTTCTCCTCGACATCCCGCTTGTTTTGCGCGGTATCGAGCGGCGTATTGGCGGCGCTTGCGCGCTTACTGGGGTTGCCATCCACAGTGCTCTGCGCCGGATGGTCTGTTGCGGGTTTCATCATGCCCTCCGCGGGATAGAGTTCGGAACGTCGGCAGGTCTGCGCAATGCAGTCAGTCGCGGCAGGCTACGCTCCGCATTGGGTCTATCCGTGGACGCCGCCTATGCGCGGTGTCCACGGTTCCCCATCGCGACATGCCCTCAAGGCTGCCGTTGACCGCCTTGGTGCTGCGGCGTCTTCTGCTGGTTCTGCTGTTGCTGGCCCTGCTGTTTGCCTGCGCTTTTCGGATTGCCGGGCTGTGCATTCGCTTGCTTCGTGTCAGTCATATCCCACTCCTTTCGCCGGTTAAGCCGGCAGCTACCGAGGTCCAGCAAGCGTCGTTCCGCAAGCTCCGGCGTCGTGAAGCGATGTTCGCTACTCCGGTCTACCCTCGTCGTATTCTTCCCGTACGCCAGCGGGCAGCCAAGGCTCCTTGTGACAGCACCACAATTCGTAGCTCGGCTCGTAGATGCCCACGCGATCGAAAGCGCCCAACGGTAAATCGAGCTCGTCGCTGCCGACGCATTCCATGAACGCGACCGACCCGCACGTCGGGCAAAAATGCCGGCGCGCGCCGGGCGAACTCGGCCACGCCTGAGTAGTTCCCGAGAATTCCACCGCACTGCGTTCGAACATGGCATATCCGCCAAAGACGTTGCCATGAATGCGCCGGCAAGTCATGCAATGGCAGAGCGACACCCGCCGCGGGCACGCGTTGACGCGAAAGCGCAACGCACCGCACGCACATCCTCCGGTTTCCTCAACCGGTTCGCTATTGGTCGCCATGGGCCTCTCCCTGGCGGATTCCCCGTACCCGCCATCCACTCGTGTTACTTGTCGCTCTTCTTCGGGATCTTCGCGCCTGACTTGCGCGCCTGATTCAACGCAATCGCCACGGCCTGCTTGTGCGGCTTACCGTGCTTCGTCTCGGTCTTGATGTTGCGCGATACCGTGTCTTTCGAGGTTCCTCTCTTCAGTGGCATGATCTACTCCTTTCATCCTGTCAGTCAGGAATGCAGCGACGTGACCACGCGTCGCTACAGGCAAGCGAGCATACGATGTGCCCGGCGCCGCCTCGCCCGGGAATAGCATTTGCTGGGAGCTGCGCTGAGACCACCGGGAGTACGTCATGAAGCAAATCGCGCTGCAGCGGCTGCGGCCTTCACAGATGACGCACGGTATGCGGGTAGTCGCAAAGAAGGCCGAGCAATATCGAAGCCTTTCGGAGCACGACCGGCAAATGGCCATTGCTGAAAAGCCCGTGCCGATCGTGCTCGGTCCAAACGAAGTGGCGTATGTGACCGATCACCACCATGTCGTCGCCGCACTCCACCTACTGCGGATACCGGCCGTGCCGGTTGTACTGATCGAAGACCTTTCCTCGCTGACGCCCGAGAAGTTCTGGCTGACGATGGAAGACCGGCGCTGGACGTACCCCTACGACGAACACGGCCGCCGTCAGCCGTTCAGCGACATGCCGCGACATGTCTGGGAACTGCCGAACGATGAATATCGCAGTCTCGCCGCTTTAGCCCGCGACGCGGGAGCCTTTGAAAAAACCGACACGCCGCTGGCGGAGTTTCGTTGGGCCGATCTTCTGCGTAGTCTGTTGCCTGCGCCGACCAACGATGAAGAGTTTGACGACGCGCTTCGCAAGGTGATCAAACTCGCTCGCAGCGAACTGGCGATCGGACTACCGGGCTTTCTCGGCAAGTCGTAGCGGAGTCGCGCATGCGCGGTCAATCGCGCTTACTCCCCGGCAACACCGCACCCAGCACCTGCTTCGCCGTCTCGACAATGACGCTCCCCTCGTCAGGATCGCCCTCGAAAAGCATCGGTGCAAACGCCTTCGCTTGCGCGAGCGTTACGTGAGGCGGCAATGGCGGCACGTTGGGATCGCTTTTCACTCCAGCACGACGGGCCGATCCGACGCCAGCGCTTCGTCCCACAGTCCGCCAAGTTTTTCATCGTCGTCTGCGATGCCTCGTACTTCGGGTCGCCCTCCATCGCGCGCTGCTCCTATATCACCTGATTCAGGTCCTCATTGTTCAGCACTGCTTCCAGTACGCGACTGAATGAATTCGATTCCGCCTTCCTTCGACTTCGAAGCCCGGTTGAGCGCGCCGAACACGCCGTTGATGCCGTCGCCCGGATAGCCGAAGATGTGTCGCACACCCCAGTCGCCCAGCCGTTCGACGACGAAATCCCCTACCGCTGCAGTCATGAGCGTTCTTCAATGTCTGAGCCGTATACGCTCCGCTGCAAAAAACAATCCCAATGGAGCCGCGCGGCACACGACGGCAGGTGGCTGTTGCCGGCCCGGTAAGCCGAATGCAAGGCACGTTCATTGCGGACAGTCGTACACGTCGTTCATCTCGGGGAGGCCGCCATGAGCTCGGCACATAAGGACACGGACGCCTATCAGCACGCCAGCGGCGGCTGGGGATCGGTCAAGGCGGTCGCGGGCGCGCTGATCCAGGAAGGCGCGCCGGTTGGCACGAGCCGTGTGCTCGTGCATCAGAACAAGCCAGACGGCTTCATGTGTGTGAGCTGCTCGTGGGCAAAACCCGCGCACCCGCATCCATTCGAATTCTGCGAGAGTGGCGCGAAAGCCACCGCATGGGACATCACCTCGCGCCGCGTCGACGCTGATTTCTTTAAAGCCCACACACTGGTGGAACTGGAGCAATGGCACGATCACGCGCTGGAAGATGCCGGCCGCCTCTGCGCGCCGATGCGATGGGACTCTGCGCTGGACCAATACGTCGAAGTGACATGGGAGCATGCGTTCGGTGAAATCGGCCGCGAACTGCGCGCCCTTCAGCCCGATGAAGCGGTGTTCTACACGTCCGGCCGCGCGTCGCTCGAAACCGCCTACATGTACCAGCTTTTCGCACGCATGTACGGCACCAACAACCTGCCGGACAGTTCGAACATGTGCCATGAAAGCACGAGTGTCGGGCTCAAGGAAGCGATCGGCGTGGGCGTCGGCACGATCACACTGGAGGACTTCAAGCATACCGATCTGATGTTCTTCTTCGGCCAGAACGTCGGCACGAACAGTCCACGCATGCTGCACGACCTGCAGGAAGCGAGGGAGCGCGGCGTGCCGATCATCACGTTCAATCCGATTCGCGAGCCGGGCCTCGTGAGCTTCGTGAATCCGCAGTCGCCCACGCAAATGCTCAAGCCGGGCGCGACGCAAATCAGTACGCAATATCATCAGTTGAAAACGGGCGGCGATTCGGCAGCGATCGTCGGCATCTGCAAGGCCGTGATCGCGGCGGACGACCGCGCGCAAGCCACCGGCGCCGCGCGTATCGTCGACGCTGCGTTCATCGCGCAGCATACGAGCGGCTTCGACGAGTTCGCGGACTATGTGCGCCGCGCCAGCTGGGACGAACTCGAGCGCCTGTGCGGTCTCTCGCGCGCGGCGCTCACTGCGGCGGCCGACGAATACATGCGCGCGAAGGCGGTCATCATCCACTACGGCATGGGCCTCACGCAGCATCGGCTGGGCGTGCAGAACGTGCGGATGGTCGTGAATCTGCTGCTGTTACGCGGCAATATCGGCAAACCCGGCGCGGGGCCGTCGCCGATTCGCGGCCATTCGAACGTCCAGGGACAGCGGACGGTGGGCGTCACGGAAAAACCGGAACTCGCGCCGCTCGACAAGCTCGCCGAGCAGTACCACTTCGAGCCGCCGCGCACGCAAGGCATGGCGACGGTCGATGCGTGCAAGGGCGTGATAAACGGCAAGGTGCGCGCCGTGTTCCAGCTAGGCGGCAACCTCGTGCGCTCGGTGCCCGACCGCTACGTCATCGAGCCGGCGTGGCGCAAGCTGCGGCTGACCGTCAACATTGCAACCAAACTCAATCGCAGCCATCTCGTGCATGGCGAAGTGTCCTATCTGCTGCCTTGTTTGAGCCGCATTGAAATCGACGAGCGCATGGGCCGGCCGCAGGCGGTCTCGATGGAAGACAGCACCGGCTGCATGCACGGATCGCACGGCGTCGCGCCGCCGGCAAGCGACCGGCTGTTGTCCGAGCAGGCGATCGTCGCGGGAATCGCGAAGGCCACGCTCGATTCGCAACGGGTCAACTGGGACGCGTGGAGCAACGACTATGCGCTGATTCGCGACGCCATCGCCGAAACGTATCCGGACATTTTCCACGACTTCAACGCGCGGATGTGGACGCCGGGCGGCTTTCATCGCCCACTGCCCGCATGCGAGCGTCAATGGAAAACGAAGAGCGGCAAGGCCGAATTCATGGTACCGGCCACGCTCGATGAAGACCCCGACATGCCCGCTCGCCAGCCCGACGACCTGCGTCTCTTCACGCTGCGCAGCGACAGTCAGTTCAACACGACGATCTACACGCTGGACGACCGGTTTCGCGGCGTTCGGGGCTCGCGCATGGTGCTGTTGATGAATGCGCGCGACATCGAGCGCCGTGGGCTCGAAGCGGATGCCGAGGTATCGCTGGAGGCGGTATCTCCGGATGGAATGGAACGCCGCATCGACGGGTTCCGCATCATTGCGTTCGACTTGCCCGAGGGTTGCGTCGCGGGTTACTACCCGGAATGCAATCCGCTCATTCCGCTGTCGCATCATGCGAAAGAGAGTAAGGTGCCTGCGGCCAAGGCGATTCCGGTGAAGGTGGTCGCGGCTCTTCGACCCGCTTGATTGCGCACGTACCCGTTCCATGCCGGTCGCGATGCGACAGCGCGCCGGAATGAACGCTGTCGCCGTTCTATTTGTGCAAGGCTGCGCGTACGCTCGCCACCTCTCTCGCAGTCACCGGCGCCGCCGCGTTGCCCCACGTATTGCGGATGAACGTCAGCACATGCGCGATTTCGCGATCATTCAGTTTGCCGGCGAAAGACGGCATCTCGCGAGACTCCGGGCCGCCGTCAGTATGCGGGCTCGCGCCCCCCTCCACCAGCAGTCGCACGAGCGATGTCGTCGAGGGCGACAACACCGCCGGATTGCCCGCCAGACGCGGATACTTTTGCGGCACGCCCGCGCCATCCATCTGATGGCAACGCGCGCAATAAGTCGCGTCAATGCCTGCGCCGGGCCGTTCGACGTTGCCCGTTTTGAGCGCCCGCGCAGTCTGCTGCGCGGCGCGTGACTCGCCATTGAAATGGCCGCGTGGCGCACGCGCAGGCAGGCTCTTCAGATTAACGGCAATCGCATCGAGGTCGGCGTCGTCCAGATATTGTGTGCTGTCTTCGACGACTTGCACCATCGAGCCGAGTGTCACCAGTCCGCCGCCGTGGCCGTGCTTGAGGACGGCGGCGATGTCCGCGGCGGAGCTTCGGCCGAGCCCCGAGCCGGGATCGCCGGTCAGGTTCGGCGCCAACCAGTGGTCGTTCGTGCCGCCTGTCAGATAGGCCGCGCTCGACTCGCTGTAGCCGCGCTCCTCGTAAGCGGGGCCGCGCGGCGTGTGGCACGCGCCGCAATGTCCGAGCGATTGCACGAGATACGCACCGCGATTCCATTGCGCATCGCGCCCAGCTTCCGGTTTGAACACGCCGCGCGGCGCAAACACCCAGTCCCAGAACATGAGCGCCCAGCGCTGGTTGAACGGGAACGGCAGTGCCGTTTCGGGTGCGGGCGTGGCTACCGGCTGCACGCCGTGCATGAAGTACGCGTACAGCGTGTGCATGTCGTCGTCGGCGATTCGGGCAAAGGAGGGTAAGGCATCGCCGGATACAAGCGCTTGCCGCCGGGGCGCAACGCCGTCACGCAACGCGCGCGCGAAATCGTCGTAGCTATAGCGGCCGATACCGGCATGGCGGTCGGGCGTGATATTCGATGAATAGATCGTGCCGAATGGCGAGCCCATTCCGAGCCCTCCGGCAAAGGGCGCGACAGGATCAGCGTATCGCCGGGCTGGGTCGCATGTGGCGCAGCCGTGTGGCAACCGGCGCAAGGGTGCGGCTGTCTGCCGATTCCGCTCAATTCCGTTCGGTTCGGCACCATAAAAAAAGCCGCAGACAGCGCTGCGGCCAGAACACACACGCCGCGCGATGAGGCGCTGACGTTACGTCAATGTCTCATGCTCGAACGCGTGAAACAATCCGGTTTTTTGTCTGAACTTAGGGTGTTGCCCCGCGAGCCGCGTCCACGCTGGCATCGCGGATTAGAGGAAAATTGATGTGTTGCAAAAACGCCAAAACATATTGATCTGGGGAATTTTGGCGGTATATGTCCCGGGGCGCGAAACGATATGTGCATACAAATGGATTGCTCACGCCGTGACCTATCGTGGGCGAGCGCATGAAGACGTAGAAACCCTGACTTGGCCTCTGGTCGAATCCCCCTCTGACGCACTACCAGGAGTGCTACGATAAGGGCGCCCATCGTGATAGGTGACGGCAAAAGCGTCGCGACATCGACCAGCATTCTTTGGAGACTTCATCGCCGGAGTAGCCCGCCTTCTTCAAGCGAGCTGAACCCGTTTTTTCGTAGTGGAGTAGTCAGGCCGTTCAATACTCGAATAACAAGGAGACGTTCAATGAAATTGTCGAAGCTCGTGCTCATCAACCTGTTGGCTTTGTCGGCCGCCGGCTTGGCCTCCGTTGCCGCCCATGCTGAAGATTTGCTGGACACCGTCAAGCAGGCCGGGGTACTCAAGGTGGGTCTGGAGGGCACCTATCCTCCGTTCGACTATCGGAACAACGACGGCCAACTCGAAGGCTTCGATGTCGACGTCGCGAAAGCGGTTGCCGCCAAGCTCGGCGTCAAGCCGCAGTTCATTCCTACCGAATGGAGCGGTATCATCGCGGCGCTCCAGACCGGGAAGTTCGACGTCATCGTGAACCAGGTGACGATCACGCCGCAACGCAAGCAGGCCCTGGACTTCAGTCAGCCCTACACCTACTCGGCCGCGCAATTGATTCAGCGCGCGGACGACAAGCGCGAATTCAAGTCACTGGACGAATTCAAAGGGGACAAGAAGCTGGGGGTGACGCTCGGGACCAACTACGATCAGATGGCGCGAGCCGTCCAGGGCATCAACGTGCAGACCTACCCCGGCGCGCCCGAAAAGTTACGTGACCTGGCCAGCAAGCGTATTGATGCGACGATCGACGACCGGCTGATGCTGCCGTACATCATCAAGACCTCACAGTTGCCGCTGCGGCCCGGTGCGGTACTCAAGGGAGCCAATCAGGAGATGGGTATTCCGTTCCGCCAGAACAATCCCAAGTTTGCGAAAGCCATCAACGATGCGCTGACCGAGTTGAAGCAGGACGGTACGCTGAAAAAGATATCCGTTCATTGGTTCGGTACCGACGTGACCCAACCCGTTGCGCAGTAATTCCGGAGCCTGTCTGCATAGCCACGCCGATCCGTTGGACTGGTCGGCGTGGCGGATTGCACACTGATCGCGCAGCGACATCCGTCAATGTCGTCAGTCATCACGCGGTCATATTAGCCGGCCCGCCGCGCTGACCAAATCCCCACATCTTTGCGTAGGCCGTACGGCGTGTGCTCGCCCGAGCACCGCTCTCGTCTTTGCGCCCCTCGCTTCAGCTAACGCCGACCGCGGGCCGCGCGTTGAGCGTGCCGTGTGCAGGCGGACATGGCACGCTTCAGTGTCTGCCGTCGTTTCCAACAGTTCTATCTGGACGCCGACGCGGCCGCGCAATCGGACCCGCCGTTCACCAATCACCGGCCGCACCTCGTGAACCATGCGCGAATGCCAGAAGTACAAGCAAAGCGCGCCTGACTCGCCTCCTCGCCGCCATTTGAGACCGACCGTTCGCTTGCACAAGGGCGACTGCCCACGCCCGCCACTCAGCGCCCGTTCTCCTCGCACACCCGCGTGCGCCCCATCGCCACCTCCCGCGCGCTTTACCTTGGGCAGAACTCGGGCGCACAATCTGTCCGGATATGGAGGCCCGCGATACTCTCACCAGTTTGATCGGCAACCGCCCACAGACTCACTTCCGCACGCACAGTGCGCACCTCCCTTCGGAACGCGTCCATGAGCAATAAGTCTTCAGGCAAACTGGAAGATCTGTTGGCAGGCGGCAGCCGCCACTACCAGGTCTTTCCCAAGTTGGATGAGCGGCAATTCGCGCTTCTGGAACGATACGGCGAACGGCGCAAACTGATCACCGGCGACGTGCTGTTCTCCGAAGGCGAGCGCCATATACCCATGTTCGCCATCGTCTCCGGCACCATCGAGGCAACGAGGGGCACGGGCGAGAATCTGCACGTGCTGGGTCTGCACGGCCCCGGCAGTTTCACCGGCGAAGTGGGAACGCTTGCGGGTCGCGCCGCGGTGGCGAGCGCCCGCGCGACCAGCGACTGCGAAGTGATCGTGATCGACGAGGAGTCGCTGCGCGCGCTCGTCATCGCTGAAGCGGAGTTGAGCGAAACGATCATGCGCGCCTATATTCTGCGGCGAGTCGCCTTCATTCAGGATCAGAACGGCGGCGTACTGGTCATCGGCAGCCCGGCCTCGCTGGACACGCTCAAGCTGCGGCATTTCCTGAGCCGCAACGCTCATCCTTTTGCCTACTTCGATATCGTCGAACACGAAGAAGCGAAAGCACTCCTTGAACGCTATGGCGCGACGGAAGCCGATTTGCCAGTGGTGATCACGTTGCAAGGCAACGTGCTGAAGCAGCCGACCCATCGAGCCGTCGCCGATGCGATCGGGCTGAGCCCCGACCGCCTGAATGGCGAGCAATTCGACGTGGTGGTAGTCGGCGCGGGACCGGGCGGTCTTGCGGCTGCGGTTTACGCGGCTTCCGAAGGATTGAGGGTGGCCGTGCTGGACACCAAGGCGCCGGGCGGCCAGGCGGGTACCAGTTCGAAGATCGAAAATTATTTCGGTTTCCCAACTGGCATCTCGGGGCAGGCGCTTGCCGGGCGCGGCCTGTCGCAATGTCGTAAATTCGGCGCCGAGGTCGGCGTGCCGATCGAAGTACTCGGCATCGAATGTCACAATGCGCCGCCCTTTCACCTCCGTCTCAACTATGACGAGCATCTCTACGCCCGCTCGGTCGTGATCGCGACCGGCGCACGCTATCGCAAACCCTTGCTCGAACGCCTCGAACATTTCGAGGGACGCGGCATCTATTACAGCGCGACGTATATGGAAGCCGCGTTCTGTGCGCAGCAGGAGTTGGTCATCGTCGGCGGAGGCAACTCGGCGGGCCAGGCCGCGGTCTTTCTCGCGGGATTCGCCCGTCACGTGCATGTCGTGATTCGCGGTGACGGACTCAATGCGAGCATGTCGAACTATTTGATCAGGCGCATCGAGGCAGCCGCAAATATCACCGTTCATACGCGAACGCAGATCGTGGAATTGAACGGCGACACGCAACTCGAATCGATCAAATGGGACCGGCAAGGGCAGATCGAAGAAAAGGCGATCCGCCATCTCTTCCTTTTTCTCGGCGCACAGCCCAATACCGCATGGCTCGGCGATTGCGTCGAACTCGACAGGAACGGCTTTGTGCTCACGGGGCCCGATGCAATCAACACATGGTCGTCGGAGCGCCCCGCCCACTTTCTCGAAACGAGCCGGCCCGGCATCTTCGCGGTGGGTGACGTCCGCAGCGGCTCGGTCAAGAGAGTGGCGGCGGCTGTCGGGGAAGGCGCTGCTGCGGTTCAGTCTCTGCACCAGTTTCTGGCGCTCGGGGAGTGATGCCGGAATCGTCGCCGAAATGGTTGAAGCCGACCTCTCTACGAGGCCGGCTTCAGTGCCAGTGCTTTCCTGGCTGTCTGTTTGCGCTGCTGCATGTTTGCCAGTTTTCCCGGCCCAGACGCAACCTGCGTTCCATCGACTTGTCTTCGTCAATGCGCTTGGACGCAGTCAAACTGGCGGGCGTAATTTAGCACGCGACTATGCCGGATAACTGTTTCCAAAGCCGAGAAAGAGTCAAGAATTGTAATTTCGCGCGGGACGCCCGCCGCCATCGGCAACGCGCAATCCCACGGCCTTCAGGCCCTTAAAACGCGTGCCTGAGCCCCACCATCCCGACGAATTGCGAAGGTCCGGACGACGGCGTCGTATTCTGCGAGTCGCCGACCACCGCGACTGCATCGACGATACTCGTCGCGCCGGCACCCGTTGCGACCAGCGACTTGCCACGTGCATGCTGATACGCCTGCAGCGCATAGAGCGTCGTGCGTGCGGAGAGGCTGTACGTCTGTTCGAGCGAAATCTGGTGATAGCGTGCGGGATCACTGATGCCATTCGCCTTGCTGGCTTGCGTATAGCTGTAGCCCGCGCCGACTGTCACACTGGACGTGACCCGGTAGGTCGAAATCACGCCGTACGTATTGAACACGGCCTTGCTCGTAAACAGAGAACCATTGCCCGGCGTGTATTGCACGTTCGAATAGTTGATGCCGACCATCAGGTCCTGCAAGCTATAGCGCGCCGCCGCAGCAAACAGTTGCGCGCTACGCGCGGTAGCGTAGCCGTTATTCACCGGCGAGTTGATTGCAAAGCTGCCGAGCGCCGCGCTCGTCGCGATGTCTTTCAGCTTCACGTAACCCGCTGCAATCGCAAACGGCCTGTAGTCGTAGCGAAACGCCGCGCTGAAATGGCTGCCGTTGGCAATGCTGCCCGGCACGCCACCCAGTCCGTATTGCGCGCTCATCTGCAGGCCCGCAATAGTCGGCGATAGATAGGTTACCGAATTATTGAGGCGCAACGTCGTGTCGAGCGCGTCGATATCGCCGGGATGCGCGCCGGTCGCGCCGGTAAGCACGCCGGTCGGCCCGAGTGCGCCGACCATCTGGAAGTAAGGCGTGTATTGGCGGCCGAGCGTCACCGTGCCGTAGCGGTCATTCGCGAGGCCCACATAAGCCTGTCGATTGAACAGGTAGCCGGCGCTGCTTTGCGCGCCGGTCAGCGAATTAAAGCCGCTTTCGAGCCGGAAAATCGCCTTCGTGCCGCCGCCGATGTCTTCCGCGCCGAGCAGGCCGAACTTGCTCGCCTGCAGGTTGCCCTGGCTCATGTAGACGTTGGAGTGGCCGTTCTGATTGCTGACATAGGCAAACGCGTTATCGACGACGCCGTACAACGTCACGCTGCTTTGCGCCGATGCGCTGCTCGACGCCACTGCGCCCGCCAACGGCAGGCAGGAAAGGACGATCGCGCGGGTTCGCGCGCGCTTCAAAGTGTTCATCGCTTGCTGGTCTCCGGATTGAATATCCGGCCTGATCCCTCAGGCCGGTGCTGGATGTTTTTTGAGGGGTTCAGTGGGACAGGGAGATCGTCAGGCAGCGCCAGCCTTCGGCCGTGTGGTCGGCTGCGAGCGCTGCGCCGATGCACTCGATAGCTCGCGCTTCATGCATCGGCACGTAGAGGCGGACTTGCGTCTGCGGCTGTTGCATCCAGCCTTCACGTTCGACCGCAATGCGCAACGTATGCGCGTCGCCCGTCATCGTGACGTTCCAGCGGCCTTGCTCGCCAGTGCGCCAGGCTTCGCTTTCACCGTCGTCCTCGACGCAGCCGCCGCGCGTCACGCCGGCGCCGGCGTGCGGCACCGCGATGAACGCGCGTTCGTCAGCCGGGCGGCCGAAGTGCTGTTCGGCGATATTCAACGGCACCACGCTGCCTTCACGCAGCAGGAACACAGGCTGTTCGAAAGGCGCCGGCAGCGTCACCGTCTGACCACCGTCGAATGCTTCGCCGCTCCAGTACGACACCCAGCGCGTGCCCGCAGGCAGATACACGTCGCGCGTCGACTGCCCCGCCTCGACCACCGGCGCGACCAGCACCGACGAACCGAGCATCATGTCGTCGCCGTCTTCGAGGCAGCGCGGGTCGTGCGGAAACTCCGCGAACATCGGCCGCAAAACGGGTTCATAGGCGCTGTGCGATTGCCACAGCAGTTCGTACAAGTATGGGATCAACCGATAGCGCAGCTTGATCAGGTCGGCCACCTGCTGCGTGACCTCGGGGTACATCCACGGTTCGTTGACGGTGCCGTCGTCATTCCACGAGTGGATGCTAAAGCGCGGCAGGAAGATGCCGAACGCGACCCAGCGCGCGAACAACTCCGGCCCCGGCGCCGGACCCGAGAAGCCGCCGATGTCATGGCCGCTGTTCGACACGCCGGACATCGCGAGTCCAAGGCCCATTTTCAGGTTGAAGCGCAACGTTTCCCACGACGTGTAGTTGTCGCCCGACCACGTCTGCACGTAGCGGTGCATGCCGACGCCACCCGAGCGCGACACGAGGAACGGCCGCCGGTCGGGCGCATGCTCGCGCTGCGCATCGTGCGACGCGCGCATCATCATTTGCGTTTGCAGCACCTTCGCCTGGAGCGCCGGATACGGTTTGCCGAAGCCGCGCGCCATCGCGTCAGGCGACCAGATCTCGAACTCGTTGTTGTCGTTCCACGTCGCCGCAATGCCGTGCTTCAGCAGGCTTTCTTTTACGCACGCCTTCCACCAGTCGAGGGTGTCGGGATTCGTGAAGTCCAGGTACGCGCCGACTTCGTCCCAGTACTGCACCCATGCCGGCTCGCCGTCGCGCGACGCGATCAGCAGACCCGCGCGGGCTGCGTCTTCGAATGCCGGATGATCCTGCAGCAGACACGGCTTGATGTTCGCGCACAGTCGCACGCCGTGATCGAGATAGCTCTGCACGAAGCCGTCGATATCCGGAAACTTCTCGTGATTCCAGGTGAACACGTAACGCTTCGGACCGATCGACGTATAGCCCGACGAGAGATGGAACGAATCGCACAGCACGTCGTGCTCGCTGCATCGTTCGATGAATTCGCCCATGCGCTGCTGCGCGTCGGGTGCGTCGGTGTAGCTCATGGTCGAGCCGGAGTAGCCCAGCCCCCACTTCGGCATCCAGGCGGGGCGGCCCGTCAGCCACGTGAAGCGGCGCACCGCATTCAACGGCGTGCCCGCGGACGCGATGAAGTAATAGTCGAGATCGCCATGCTCGGCGATGAAATGGCGGTAGTGGCCGTGGTAGTTGTCGAGCTCGCGGCCCATGTCGAAGCGGCAATCGGCGAGCGTGTCGTAGAACAGGCCGAAGCCGGTCGACGTTTGCGGCTGCCACGTCACGTAGAACGGGATGTGTTTGTAGAGCGGATCGGTCGTGCGCGCGCTGTAGCCCATCGCGTCGATATTGCGCATCTCGTAGCTCTGATGCGCGCGGTCGAGCGAACCGGCGCGCTCGCCGAGGCCGACATACATTTCGTCCTTGCGACGCTCGATGTAGTGATACACGCGCTTGTCCCACCAGCCGAAGTTGTAGGACTGCGTCTTGCGATCGCTCATCACGCGATGCCAGGCGCCGTCGTGCAGGATGTCCCACGCGCACAGGCCGCCGTCGAGCGTGACCGTCAGGCGCACGCGCGCCGTCTCGACCACCAAGTGCCGCGCGTCGTTCGACACCACAAACGGCGGCGGCGTGAAGCCGCTGAGGTCGCGACGCTCGCGCCCTTCCAGTGCGACATCGTCGGTGCCCGGCGCGATCGCCCAGGTGCGCGGGCCGTGCAATTCGCCGTCGGGCAGCACGAGCACACGGATGATGTCTTCCGCGAGAACGAACAGTTCGATTCGGCAGTTTTCCTGCGCGGTCAGAACAAGGTGGTTGTCGAGCTGGGACGACAACGCAAAACGTGGCGGGTGTTTCAGATTCGTCAGTGAACGCATGATGGGTCTTCGAATGAGGTCACGCAGGGGTGCCGGCGCCGTCGGCGATCGGACGCGGACGGCCGTCGGGCGAGACGCCGCGCATCAGGATGATCAGCAGCGTTGCGCCGATCAGGTCGAAAGCGCCGAGGGCGCCGAATAGTGGTGTATAGCCGATCGAGTCGGCCAGCGCGCCGACGAGCAGCGAGAAGCCGAGGCCGCCGATCCACGCGGCCATGCCCGCAAAGCCGGCCACGGTGCCGACCTCGCTCGGGTCGAACACGTCGGCGGCGAGCGTATTCACGAGCGCCGAGATCATCTGATGCGCGAAACCGCCCACGCAGAAGAGCGCGATGGCCTGATACGGCGAAGCGACGAGGCCGATGGCCGCCGGCCCGAGCATCATGAAAGCGCCGAGCACGACGCCCGCGATGCGCGACCAGACCAGCGGCACGCGCAGGTGTTTCATCAGGAACGGCGACAGATAGCCGCCGAACAGCCCGCCCAGATCGGCGGCGAGAAAGGGCAGCCACGCGAACATCGCGATCTGCTTGAGATCCATGTGACGCTGGGTGGCGAGATAAAGGGGAATCCAGAAACTGAAGGTCTGCCACGCGGGTTCCGCGAAAAAGCGCGCTTGCGCAATCGCCCAGAAGCGGCGCGTGCGCAATACCTCGCGAACGCTGCGGCGGCGGGGCGCGGCAGGCGCCTGTCCGCTGACGATCTTGTCGCGCTCCACCTCGCTGATGCGCGAGTGATCGGCCGGCGAGCGGTACAGCAGATACCATGCGGCGGCCCACACGAAGCCGAGCGCGCCCGTCGCGGCAAACGCGCTTTGCCAGCCATAGCGCAACGAGAGGAAGACGACGAGGGGCGGCGCGAGCAGCGAACCGAGCGAGGTGCCCGCGTTGAAGTAACCCACTGCAATGGATTTCTCGCGATCGGGAAACCATTCGGCGACCACCTTCATGCCCGCGGGGATGGCGACCGCTTCGCTCAGCCCCATGAGCCCGCGCAATGCCGCGAGCGAGAGCCAACCGCTCGCGAGACCGTGGAATACCCCGGTCAGCGACCAGAGGCAGGCGAACAGCGCGAAGCCGAGCCGCAGGCCGATCAGATCGATGATCACGCCGCACACCGGCTGCATCACCGTGTAGCCGATCTGGAAGGCGCCGACAACGTACGAATACTGCTGGGTGCTCATGTGCAGCAGCGGCATCAACTGTGGCGCCATTACGCCGAGCGAATTGCGCGAGAGATAGTTGACGATCGTGCCGAGACACACGAGCGCGATGATCCACCAGCGCAGTCCAACGATTGTTTTCAAGGTATCTCCGAATTTTCGATGCCGCGAGTTGCCTCGAGCGGTGCGCGAATTCGAACATTTTTCGTTCGTTTCGCTTCAGTCATCGTATCACTCGGCGATCGACATCACAGTAGGGAAAACCATGTATTAGTTTTATGCTATTGATTATATTGAGATATCTTTAATCAAATTTCAGAAAACTCTGAGGCCCCGATGTCTGATGACAAACGTGATCACGCGCGTATTTGTTCTTTAAGATTCACAAATGTTCGAATTTGCGGCGATTCGAGTGATCGGCCGTCGAACGGGAGTCGTCCGGGATCGGTCGGCCATGGCGCGGGCGTTCTCGCGCGACGTTGGCGCGCCTGACGCCACGCGGCTTGGCGCGTCGAGAGATTGAGTGGGGAATGCCAGCGGCGTGCAGGCCGCCCAGGCAAGGGGTCAGCCGCTCAGGTCACGACCGATTGGGCTGCGGCGCAGTATTCCACCATAGCGGTCGAGATGGATGACGAGCGATTGCATTGGCTGGACCACCACGCAGAGAACCGCGCGTTCGTCGTGCCGATGACACCCCCGCACGTGATTTCAACGCGGCCCCGAAGTTGCTACGAATCCTGGATTTGGAACGCCGTTGCCCGCCGACCTGATGCACGCCGAAGCCGCGCCGCTGCCTGCCAGCGGGCCGCAAACCGCCGGCCTGTTCCAGGGCTGGCATTGCTACATCCCACGGATCAGGGTTGGCGTTTGGCGCGGCCAGCAGCGAGTTTGCCAGCCGGCTTACGTGAACCCGCAACTGGCTTGCCGGCCGGTTTGCTGCGCGGCTTCTGCACGCTGAATGGGTTGCCGCTGGACAAGCTGGTGCCTTTACTCGCGGCCACAGCGCGTTGCGCCGCAGGCTTGCGTTTGTTTTCGCCGCTTTGCTGCGGGCGCGTTTTTTTGCTGAGCACCTGCATGGCGCCCGGCGCAGCTTGCGGCGCTTTGGGCTTCTTGGGCTTTTTGGGTTTCTTGATGATCTGGCCCGTCGCGCTGGTTTGCGGCACGCGGTGTTCGGCTTCAAAACCCGGCTCTTCCTTACGGGACAGCGTTTGCCGGATCAGCGCTTCAATCGCGGCCAGTTGCGGCGCTTCATCGGCACACACAAGGGACACCGCCACGCCGCTGGCGCCCGCGCGGCCGGTACGGCCAATACGGTGCACATAGTCTTGCGCCACGATCGGCAGATCGACGTTGATCACCAACGGCAGGTCGTCGATATCCAGCCCGCGCGCGGCCACATCGGTGGCGACCAGCATATGTACTTCGCCCGTCTTGAAGCGCTCCAGCGCACGCAGGCGCGCGGGTTGCGGTTTGTCGCCATGGATGGTGTCGACCGCATAGCCCGCTTCATCCAGCATGGCCGCCAGGTAATCCACGCCATTGCGGGTTTTGACGAACACCAGCGCGTGCTTCCAGTTGTTCTCAGCCACAAGGTGCATGAAGAGGTCAGGCTTGTTCTTTTTATCCACCGTCACCACCCACTGCCTGATCTTGCTGGCCGTGGCATTGGGCGGGCTGACGCTGATATTGACCGGGCCGCGCAGAATGCCCGCCGCCATGGCGCGGATATCATCGGTAAACGTGGCAGAGAACAGCAGGGTCTGGCGCTGAACGGGCAAGGCAGCGAAGACGGCGTTGAGTTCGCGCGCAAAGCCCAGATCCAGCATGCGGTCGGCTTCATCCAGCACCAGCGTTTGTACTTGATCAAACTGCACTGCGTTCTGGCGATTGAGATCCAGCAAACGGCCCGGCGTGGCAACGAGCACATCCACGCCTTTGCGCAACTTCATCATCTGCGGATTGATACTCACACCGCCGTAGGCGGCCAGAAATCGTAAGTCGAGGCCTTTGCCGTAAACGATAAAGCTTTGCAGCACTTGTTCGGCCAGTTCACGCGTGGGCACCAGCACCAGAACACGCGCGCGGTTGCTGGACACTGCCGGGCCGTGTTGCACCAGCCGTTGCAACAGCGGCAGCGCAAAACCCGCCGTTTTGCCAGTGCCGGTCTGTGCCGCAGCCATGACGTCCTTGCCACTGAGCACAGCAGGAATCGCCTTGGCCTGCACCGGCGTAGGTGTCTGGTAATTGAGGTCGTGCACATTACGCAGCAAGGGCTCGATCAGGCCAAGCGAGGCAAAAGACATGGGCGCATTCCGGGCTAAAACCGCAATTCTAGCGGTTACTGCCTGATCGCACCGCGCAAATCAATGGTCAATAAGATCGACGTTGATCGCCACTGAAAAATGTAGCGGTGCCGGACGCCACACCAGCAAGCTGCTCTACGAGACACCGATGAGCAACACTGCCGCCAGCGCCAGTCGCAATTGCATCAACAGCAAACGCGCCAGTGGGCACACAAACAGCCACGCCCGCATCTGCATCGCCGTCGGCTGCCTGAATAAGGCCCGAGCCCCGCCACGCCACGTCATCCATGAACAGATCTGTCGCCGAGACGAAGATCAGTAAAAATCGGGACGACACGAACAGGAATGCCTATTTAGCAAGATCGTCGAACTGCCAGGCGACTGAACTATGCCGACCACCGTCACTCTTCATCTTCCCTTTACGGATCATGTGCGTGAGTTCGACACCGCCTGAAATGACACGGGCGCAACGAGAGATTCTCAACTCTGGCATTGGTCGTACGATGCGTTTGCTCGCTCGATGGCCCTGCTCTATCGCGTTGAAATGATAGGAACTGCGTACCCGAAACACCCGGGCGTTTCGTGGCCACCGTCGGTCTCTGGATGGCGGTTGGAATCCAGCGTGCGACGAATGAGTCGTATCGGCCCGAAGCGGTCGCTGAACCTGGTATTTCCGAATGTCCGCTTCTGACCGAGGCCGGGCCTGGGCCGCCCGTCACAAGACAACGGGCACGGCACCGACGCATAAGAACATCTTGATTAGGAAATGACCATTTCCTATAATGCTGGATGACTACGCGCAACCCTACTGCCAGACACTCCCGCGCGCCGGGACGCCCACGTGAATTTGACATGGATGTAGCGCTAGACGGCGCAATTCAGATTTTTCGCGAACGCGGCTATCACGCGACGTCCCTCGGAGACCTTGGGTCGGCGATGGAACTGACGGCCGGCAGTATCTATAAGGCCTTTGCCGATAAACGCGCAGTATTCGTCGCCGCACTGGACCGCTACATTCACCTACGAAATGCACAGTTACAGAGCCTGATCGATCGGGAGCCAACTGGACGGGACAAGGTGCGAGCTGTTCTGCATTTCTATGCAGAGTCAGCGCATGGCGTCGAGGGAAAGCGGGGCTGTCTTGTCGCTGGAAGCGCGACAGACCTCGCTACCTTCGATAGCGAGGTCGCCGGTCGTGTCGTAGCGGCCTTGCAGAGAATTGAAGCCATGTTGAACCGTCTGATCAGTCTTGGCCAGACAGACGGCTCCATCACATCGGCTGTGGACTCAAAGGCCTCTGCCTGTGCACTGTTGAGTGTGGTGCAAGGTTTCAGGGTCGTCGGCAAGACGGGGCGATCCCGGGCGCACATGATGGCCGCAGCAGAGCAGGCCATGCGGCTGCTTGGCTAAAAAACCGCTGAAGGCACGATCCTCATCAAATGAAAGCTGCTCGACAAAATAGGAAACGAATGTTTCCCAATTGGAATTTGCCGACAGGCAAACCCGTTAATGCTTTCGTCACCACAAAATCCAAGGAGTCCCATTCGTGACAGCGCATCATTCGCCCACCCAATCAGGAAGTCCCACAATCGCAAACGAATTGCCCGCATCAAGGCCCGTTCCGGGACTGGCAGGATTCGAGCATCGGTTCGAGACCGTGAGCGGGCTTCGGCTGCACTACGTCACGGGAGGCAACCCGGACGGTGATGTGATTGTTTTACTCGCGGGATTTCCCGAGAGCTGGTTCGCCTGGCGCAAAGTAATGGGCATGCTCGCGACGACCTACAGAATCGTCGCGCCGGACCTTCCTGGACAAGGTGATTCCGATCGACCGGTAGACGGCTATGACACGCGGACCCTCGCGAACCATGTCCATGGCTTGCTCCAGCAACTCGACGTGACCCGGTACTTCGTCGCCGCGCACGACGTAGGAGCGTGGGTTGCTTATCCTCACGCGGCATTGTTCAGCAACGAAGTCCGCAGACTCGCGCTACTGGACGCGGGTATTCCGGGCATCACGCTGCCGGATGCCCTGTCTATCGCTCCCGAGCGTGCGTGGCGTACCTGGCATTTTGCATTCCACATGCTACCGGACCTGCCGGAGACGTTGATAACCGGCAAGGAACGCGAATACCTCGACTGGTTTCTGCGTCGAAAGACGGCGAATCCCGATGCTTTTACTGACGCGGATCTCGATGAATATCTGCGCATCTTCAAGAAAGACGGTGGCTTACGCGCCGGCCTTGCGTATTACCGTGCCGCGCATGTGTCCGCGCAGCAGAACCGCGAATTGAACGGACATGGCATGCTAAAGGTTCCGTTACTGGCCCTTGGTTCCGATCAAGGGTCTATCCCCGACATGGCAACACCTCTGCGCGCCTTCTTCGCCGATGTGCAGGGCCGCACCATTCGTCACTGTGGACACTTTCTGCCGGAAGAACAACCGCGAGTGGTCGCCGACGAACTCGCAGTGTTTTTTGGAATGGGCGACAAGTGAACTGGGTATGTGGGCTTCACTTGCGCGCCTGCCAGACCGACTCGCTCCAGGTCGGTGCCGCTGCCCGGATGATGTCGAGGACATCCGGCGGGACGTCGCCCGCGCCGGTGAGTTGGCGCACCTCCAGCACATCGTCCGTGCCGAGACCGGATGGCGCGCGCAATGCCCAGGAAATTGCCTCCTCAAGCGATCCAACTTCGATGATGTAAAAGCCACCGACCAGTTCCTTGGACTCGGCAAACGGGCCATCAACGATGTAGCGTTTGCCCTTGCTAACCGCAATTCGCGCTCCGGGCGCTGCCGGGTTCAAGCCTTCGGAAGCCACCAGGACACCGGCCTTGTGCATCTCTTCGTTGAACTTCATGTACGCCGTGAGCAGGGCCTCGTCCAAACGGCCGCCTGCATCCGGCTCTTCCTTGTCTGCACTTGCTTGGGCTGTGATGATGAATCGCATCGTCATTCTCCTGAGTTGAATGGTGCTTCAGAACCACGACGAACGAAGGACCGTCGAATCGACACGTTGCGGCCGATTTCGACGTTCACGACGGGCAGCTAGTCGCCAAACGCGGGCGAGCGCGAATCACGGCTGTGTCATTTGCCTGCCGGCGCGGTGTCAGCCGATTCGTGATTGTTGCGCGGCGCTACTCGCCATACAGCGTTACCGACGTCGTCAGCCACGAGCAAGGCCCCGTCCGCGTCCAGTGCGACGCCGACAGGTCGACCCAGGGCGTAGCCGTCTGCCGTCAGAAAGCCAGTCAGAAAATCCTCGGGTAGGCCGACAGGTGTTCCATCGACAAATGGCACGAACACCACCTTGTAGCCCGTACGCGGTTTACGGTTCCATGATCCATGCTGGCCAACAAACGCGCCGCCACGATAATGAGGCGGGAACAGCGTCCGGTCGTAAAAGACCAGACCTAGCGAAGCCGTATGATTGCCGAGCGCATAGTCAGGCACGACGGCCTTTGCAACCCTATCAGGGCGTTGCGGTTTGACGCGGGTGTCGATGTGCTGGCCATAATAGCTGTACGGAAAACCATAGAACGCGCCGTCTTTTACTGCTGTCATGTAGTCTGGCACCAGGTTGTTGCCGAGATCGTCCCGCTCGTTGACTGCCGTCCACAATGCGCCGCTGTCCGGTTGCCACGAGAGCCCATTGGGGTTACGCAACCCTGTCGCGTAGGGCGCGAGGCGCCCACTGTCCACGTCGAACTCGAGAATTCGCGCTCGGCCTTCTTCGGCGTCGACTCCATTTTCCGCTGCGTTGCTGTTCGATCCCACCGTGATGTACAGACGCTTGCCGGAGCGATCAGCCAAAATATTTTTAGTCCAGTGATGATTGATCGGCCCGGCCGGCAAGTCGGCAACCTTGACGCCGGGGCTTGTGATCTGGGTGGTGCCCGTCACATAGTCAAAACGCAGCAGAGCGTCCGTATCGGCAACGTAGAGTTGATTGCCAATGAGCGCCATCCCGAAGGGCGAGTGCAGGCCGCGCAGAAACACGGTGTGCATCCCCGCGACGCCGCTGCCGTCCACGTCGCGCAACAGCACAATACGATCGGGGCTCGGCACACCGGCGCCTGCGCGCTTCATGACCTGCTTTCTGACCCAGCCGAACAGGCCGCTGCCTTCATCGTGTTCTTTTGGCGCGTCGCTTTCCGCTACCAGTACGTCACCATTGGGCAGCGTGTAAAGCCAGCGCGGGTGCGCGAGGCCACCGGCAAACTCGGTGACGAGAAAGCCGGCGGGAGCTGTGGGGATGAAACCGTCGGGGCGCGCCTGAACAGGCGCGATGTTGACCATCGGCACCCACGACGTTTCCGGGGCCGGCATGGCGGGCGACGTGCCTAAGCCCGCATCGCTTGAACTCGATGGTCCGATCGCGCAAGCGGCCAGCGGCAAAACCATTGAAACAGCCAGACGATTTAGCAGGCACATGTGGGTTCCCTACGATGAGCGTTGATTGATGATGCATGCGAGCAATAGCAAGAAGCCGGCCCGTGACGTTGCCTGCAAAGGCGCAAACTGCTCCGTGATTCAAGCGGAAGACCTCGGCCTCCCGACTTGCCGGTCTTGCTGACGCTACGTTGGCGCTGTGCGGAATCAGCAGCGGAGTCGAGCGTCCGGATCGCCCCGCCGAACGTCAGGTTCCCTTAAGCTAAGGTCGCTAGCATGGGTCGGATTTGTGCAGTGCTTTTTTCGGGTATCAGTTCAAGATTCGCAGGCTGCGCGCCTCATCAATTCATCAAGTCGTGGTAACTTGAGGAGCAGGAATGGCCAAGGTCTTCGAAATGAAGCGTCCGGCATATGACGCAGTCGCGCGCACGCTGCACTGGCTGACCGTCCTGTTGGTCGCCACGCAGTTTGTGATCGGCTGGACGATGCCGGATGTCCACAAAGACACGCAGCCCGTTAACCTGATCGCCTGGCATCTTGGCGTGGGCGCGACGCTCGTCGCCGTGATGGTACTTCGGGTGTTCTGGCGATTGACGCATTGGCCCACGCCGGACCAACTGCCGCTGCCACTCAGCGTCGTCTCACGCATAACGCATGTTCTGCTCTACGTCGCCCTGGTGCTCGTCCCGCTACTCGGCTGGATCAACGCGTCCTCGCGCGGCTGGACGGTCCGCTTGCTGGGCGTCGTGCCTTATCCGGCACTGAGCGAACCGGGCTCCGCCTTCGGCCACGAGATGGGGGATGTGCACGGCATCCTCGCATGGGTGCTCTTCGCATTGATTGGCCTGCATGTCGTCGCAGCGTTGTTCCACCGCTTTGTTCTGAAAGACCATGTGCTACAACGGATGCTGCCTCACGCAGGGCCGTCGCGTGATCGGGGTCGAGACCGCTAGGGCCTGTCAACGCCCAAGGCTCACAAAGAGCCGCATCGAATCAAGGCGATTGGCTGGCTGCGCGCTGCGGTGCCTGGCGCAAACGACGGCATCATTTCGACGGCAAGCCTGATAACCGGCGTCGTGTCCGCGCATGCCGAGCATGGCCATGCTGGCTTTGACCCACATGGCTGGATTGGTAGCCGGCGCGATGGCGATGGCGAGTACATATCGGGTCAGTCGGAAACATCGGTGAAACCTGACGTTGGCCTAGGCTCAAGGTGCATTCAGAAAATCGGCCACGGCCTCGTTCAAGGGACCTGCGCATTCCTCCGGTAGCCAGTGACCACAGCCGGGCCTCGTGGATCCGTCAGATCGCCGAGCGCCGCATCCTGGTCGAAATCGCTGAGGAAGCCGACGAACATTCGTCGAACTGCACCACACGCCGCTCGGCGCAGCGCAAGGCACCGCATTGCTCGACTTTATGTTGACGGATTCCATATCTCTGACTAAAGTCAGAAATATGGAATCCGACATTCTCCACATCCGTCGCTTTAACCGCATAGTCGCCGAAAGCATTGGCGCTATCGATGATCATTTCCTCGGAAGGGGACGCCCGATGGGTGAATCACGCCTGCTATGGGAGATTGGTGTCGAAGGTGCGGATATTCGCGCTCTGCGCGCGCGGCTCAATCTTGATTCAGGCTATGTCAGCCGGACGTTGGCATCTCTCGAACGGCAAAAACTTGTTGCTGTCCTTGCTCATTCGGGCGACCGGCGGGTACGCCGGGTTTGCCTCACTCAGGGAGGCCTCATGGAAAGGGCCGAACTCGAGCGGCTCTCTGACGAGGTCGCTTTGCGCGCGCTCGAACCGCTCGGCGATGAGCAGCGTCGAAGACTGGTCGCAGCCATGTCTGAGGTTGAGCGTTTGCTACAGGCATCCCTTGTGAATTTCGCGCTAGAGGATCCCGATACTGATGACGCGCGATGGTGCTTTGAACAGTATTTTGGCGAGCTTGATCAGCGCTTTGAAGGAGGATTCGACCCGTCCAGCAGTCTGTCGGCGGATGCGCATGAACTCAAGGCACCGGCGGGCGCATTGATCGTCGCGAGACTCCAAGGAAAGCCGATCGGCTGCGTCGCGTTGAAATTTCATAAGAAGTCCCCGGCCGAGCTCAAAAGAATGTGGGTGAGCCCTTCCGCTCGCGGTATGGGTGTAGGCCGCCGGCTGATGGTTGAGGCGGAGAAACGCGCTCGGCAGGCCAAAGTGCGCGTTATTCGCCTGGAGACAAATCGAACTCTGGGTGAGGCGATTTCGCTATACCGGCAATCTGGATACGTCGAAGTCGATGCGTTCAGCGCGGAACCGTATGCCCATCACTGGTTTGAAAAGCGACTGGTCTGAACGGCCGTAATTCTTTGCTCAGCGGACTTGCAACTGTCGCTGATGATCCTCTCCTATGAGCTTGACGATGAAGCGCACTCCCCCCTCCCTCGACACGCCGCATCAAGAGCCCACCACCCCAATGGATGACGCGACCCGCATCTTCGACAAGCTTCGCCCTCGTCTGCAGGGCATCGCATACCGCATGCTCGCGTCGGTTGCGGAAGCCGAAGATGTCGTCCAGGACGCATGGCTGCGATGGCATGGCGCCGAGCGCGCCACCATCGACAATCCGGAAGCATGGCTCGTATCGGTCACCACGCGTCTGTCGATCGACCGCTTGCGCGCCGCCAAGGTGCAACGCGAGCACTACGCGGGTATCTGGCTTCCGGAGCCGCACATCATCGAGTCGCCGGTCACGCCCGAGGAGATCAAGGAGCGCGCGGACGACGTATCGGTTGCGTTCCTGATGCTGCTCGAACGACTGACGCCCGAGGCGCGCGCAGCATTCCTGCTGCGAGAAGTTTTCGATGCCGATTACGACGAAGTGGCAAACGCCATCGGCAAAAGCGAAGCCGCTTGCCGCCAGTTGGTGAGCCGCGCGAAAACGCAATTGCGCGACGAACGGCCGCGTTTCGCGGTGTCGCGCGAAAGCCATCTGCGATTGCTGCAAGTATTCGCACAGGCGTTGGAGCGCGGCGACTTCGCGGCCATCAACGGCATGCTCGCTGAAGACGCCGTGCTCATCGGCGATGGTGGCGGCCGCGTCCCGAGCTTCCCGAAACCGATGGTCGGCGGCAGGCGCATCGCGCAACTGTTCTACGCCGCGAGCCGGCGCTTTGGCAACGACCTGCGCATCGAACTCGCGGTACTCAACGGACAGTGGGCACTGTTGCGCTTCATCGAAGGCACGTTGGAATCGGCACAGTCGTACGAGACCGATGGCGAGCGGATCGTGCGCATCCAGATACAGCGCAATCCTGCCAAGCTCGTGCGTCTCGCGGCCGCATTCGGAGCTTGCTGAAGATTTTCTCCCTGGCGGGAGGCGCTGGCGCGATTGGTGTCGAGCAGGCAACAGCGTGAGCATCCTGGCGTGTCTACCGGGCTCGGGCGGCGGAACCTACCATGGTTTCCGTACGGCACATCGCCGACACCGATGCCCCGGTCGCCGAAGGGCGCCGTCTTCATTCCCGCCAGGAGAAAATCATGAGCCAACGCATCAACTACATTCAGCAATCGCCAGAACTGTTCAAGAGGTTTCTCGAGTTCAGCAACCTGCTAGGCGACAGCGCCATCGAAGAATCGGTCCGCGATCTCGTCGCGGTCCGCGCTTCGCAGATGAACGGCTGCGGCTTCTGTGTCGACATGCACGTGAAGCAGGCGAAGATCCACGGCGAGCGCGAGTTGCGCCTGCATCATCTGGCCACCTGGCGCGAATCGACGCTGTTTGCGCCGCGCGAACGGGCCGCGCTCGCGTGGACTGAAATCCTCACGCGCCTGCCCGAACAAGGCGTTCCCGACGACATTTACGAGCGTGTCCGCACGCAGTTTTCGGAGAAGGAACTGTCGGATCTGACTTATGAAGTGATGGCGATCAATGGTTGGAACCGCGCGAACGTCGCCTTCAAGACCGTGCCGGGCTCGTCGGACAAAGCGTTCGGTCTCGACAAGGCCGGCCTTGCATGAGTGACGGCCGCGCCCGCGCGGCCTTTACAGGAGAAACGTCATGTCGAGCTCGAAAAAACTCGCGTCGCTGATGCCGCTGCTGTGCTCGGCGTGGTTTGCGGAGCCGGCCAGCGCCGCGCCCGAAGCGATCGTCACACCTGTGATGGAGCAGCCGCTTGCGGACTATCCCGGCAAGGAAGCGCTGATGATCACGGTCGTCTACCCGCCCGGCGCCGCCGATCCAGTCCATCGGCACGATGCGCATGGCTTCATCTATGTGCTGGAAGGGTCGATCGTGATGGGTGTCAACGGCGGCAAGGAAGTGACGCTCACGCCTGGGCAGAGCTTCTATGAAGGGCCGAACGACATTCACACGGTCGGCCGGAACGCCAGCGCCACGCAGCCGGCCAAGTTTCTCGTCCTGCTGCTGAAGAATAAAAACGCGCCGGTGCTGACGCCGGTGAAGTAAAGCGATCCACCGGCCTGTGACATCGTCCGCCGAACAAAAAATGGCGGATCGTGTCACAGCGCGCGCGCGTCGCCCGTCTTGAGGATATGCACATCTTCGACCCGACCCGCCATGCCTGACACGCACGCGTTTCGCCGACCATCGGCACCCTCTCCCCGTTCCGCCCCCGCTTGCGAGGATTCGCTCGCCAGCAGCTTCGCCACCAGCTACGCGGGCGTCATCGCGTTTCTGGCGGTCGCCAGCGAAGGCAGTTTCGCCAAGGCCGGCGACCGGCTCGGCATCGGCCGCTCGGCCGTGAGCCGCAACATCCAGAAGCTCGAAGCGCAATTGGATGCGCGCCTCTTTCTGCGCACCACCCGCAGCACCTCGCTCACGCGCGAAGGCGAACTTTTCTACGAGAACTGCCATCCGGGTGTGGAACGCATCGTGCAGGCGTTGGAGGAAATGCGCGAGCTTCGCAGCGGACCGCCGCGCGGGCAATTGCGCATCTGTTCGACAAGCGGCTTCGGCCGTGCGATCGTCGCGCCGCTGTTGCGCGGTTTTCACGAGCGCTACCCGGATATCGCGCTCGACATGCTGCTCAACGATAACCCGGCCAATTTCACGGCCGACCGCGTCGACGTCGCTTTCCGCGATGGACGCATGGAGGACAGTCAGGTCATCGCCAAGCAGTTGATCCCGATGCAGATGATCGTCTGCTCGTCGCCCGCCTACGCGCGCGAGCACGGCTTGCCACGCAGCGTGGCGGAGCTGGCGGCGCATCGCTGCATCAACTTGCGGGCGGCGTCGGGACGCATCGCCGAATGGGAGTTCAAGGTCAACGGCCTGCCGCACAGGATAACGCCCAACGCCCCGCACACGTTCAACGATCCGGATCTCGTGCTGCAAGCCGTGCACGACGGCTCGGGCATTGCGCAGCTCGCCGCGTACCAGGTCTGCGACGCGCTGCGCGACGGGCGGCTGCGGTCCTGCCTCGAGCAATACGCACCCGACGATCGCGGCCACTACATCTGCTATCTGAGCCGCAAACATCTTCCCGCGCGTATCCGTGTATTCGTCGATTACATGACAGAACACACGCGCGCGCTTGACCTCGACTGCATGACCGCATTCCCGGAACTTTCCACATTGCCCCCGGCGCACGCGCGCTGATTGGTGTCGTCACGGCAACAGTGCGAGTCCCGGCGCGAGTCTACTGGGCGCCGCGTCCGACGCCTACTATTCACCTCGTACGACGACCAGATAAATCAGGTCTCCGATACAGCCCAACTGCGACGCATCGTGTGCGATGCGCGCGCCACACTCCGAGACACATCCCGTGGCCCGTGCGGCCGCACGAACACTCATCGAGAGGACATCATGAAAATCGTCGTCATTGGCGGTAGCGGACTCATCGGCAGCAAAGTCGTCAACGACCTGCGTACACGCGGTCATGACGTGATCGCGGCATCGCCCGCGTCGGGTGTCAACACGATCACAGGCGAGGGACTTGCAGACGCACTGCGCGGCGCGCAGGTCGTCGTCGACGTGGCCAACTCGCCGTCGTTCGAGGACAAGGCCGTGCTCGAATTCTTCGAAACGTCCGGCCGCAATCTGTTCGCGGCCGAAATTGCCGCGGGCGTCACGCATCACGTCGCGTTGTCGGTGGTCGGCACCGAGCGGCTCGCAGAAAGTGGCTATTTCCGCGGCAAGATCGCGCAGGAGAAACTGATTCGCGCGTCAGGCGTGCCGTACACGATCATCCAGTCGACGCAATTTTTCGAGTTCGTCGGCGGCATCGTGCAATCGGGCACCGAAGGCGACACCGTGCGGCTTCCGAGCGCGTACATCCAGCCGATCTCCTCGGACGACATCGCCCTCGCGGTCGCGGACTACGCGCTCGGCAAACCGCTGAACGGCGTCGTCGAAGTGGCGGGTCCGGAACGGATTCGGCTGCCCGAGCTCGCGGAGCATTTCCTGAGCGCGACGCACGATCCGCGCAAGGTGGTCGCGGATCCGCACGCACGCTACTTCGGCGCCGAACTGCACGACGACACGCTGGTGCCCGGTGCGAATCCGCGTCTCGGTTCGGTCAGGTTCGACACATGGTTCAGCCGGCCGCAAGCCGCGCGTTGAAGCAGGAATCTGAACACATTGCGCTCGCCGCCGCTCACGCTTGCTCGATACGGATCACAGCCGCGACCCTCGTGCACTGGGCGGATTCAACCGTCGTCACCGTGAGCGGCGCCCCTCGCCGCGCGGCTTGCCTTTTCGAGTACGATTGACGGCATCCATGGGTTTTCCCTGAGCAAATCCATGTCGATAGCCGCATTGCCGATTCGTCGTAGAAGTAAGTCCAACTTCTCTAGTGAAAGGCGAGCACACCATGACTACCGGAACCATTCATCTTCACCGCGTCTTGCGCGCCACGCCCGAGCGCATCTACCGGGCCTTCCTCGAACCCGATGCAATCGTGCGGTGGCTGCCTCCCTACGGCTTTACCTGCCAGGTCCACCACATGGATGCCCGCGTCGGCGGCACCCACAAGATGTCTTTCCGTAACTTTGGCACCGGCCATAGCCACTCGTTCGGCGGCGAGTACATCGAACTGGTGCCGAACGAGAAAATCCGCTACTTCGACCGCTTCGACGATTCGAACCTGCCCGGCCAGATGCACGTCACCATTTCATTGCGGCAGGTGTCCTGCGGCACCGACATCACCATCGTGCAGGAAGGCGTGCCCGAGGTCATTCCGGTGGAGATGTGCTACCTCGGCTGGCAGGAATCGCTCGCTCAACTGGCGAGGCTGGTCGAGCCAGAGATACCTGACTGAGCGCGTGTGGCGGGCAAGCGTGCGCCGCGTTGCCCGGAGTGCGTCTGGCGATAAGACGCTTCGGGCAGCGGCGCGTCGTTCGCGTTTTTGACGCCTACTTCGTGCGCGCCGGCTTTTTCGCGGCCTTTGCTTTTACAGCGGCGGCATTGAGGGCGATGGCGGCACGGATGAGCGTCTTGAACGCGCGCGCGTCGACCTGCTCTCCTTCGTGGATGTCGATCGCGCGTCGAACATTTCCGTCGAGACTCGCGTTGAAGAGGCTGGCTGGGTCCTCCAACGAAGCCCCTTTGGCGAAAGTAAGCTTCACGACTGATTTGTACGACTCGCCGGTGCAGATGATCCCATCATGCGACCACGTGGGCGTGCCCATCCACTTCCATTCCTCCACGACCGCAGGGTCCGCTTCCTTGATGAGCTTGCGCATCCTGCTCAACGTCTCTGCACGCCAATCTCCGAGTTCGGCAATTCTGTTGTCGATCAATTCAGATGCCGGCTGACCTTCGGTCGGCTCCGTTTTTTTCATCTTCTCCTCCTGATCTTTCGGACATTGTGCTGATCTGGGGCGAGCCTTCTTATTAACTACGACTTCCATCTCGGCTTTGCCCCTCACCGTGCTCCCCGTATCAGAGACCAAAGCGCTTCGTGTACTCGGTGTTCAGGCGCGGCCAGCCGAATTGCATCGCGTCGCCACCAACGATACGCCCGATCGGATCACCGGCCACGAGCCTCTCGAGCACGTCGAGGCAAATGTGCCACCCAGCTGCGCCCATCGAGATGAAGTTGCGATCGATGTTGTGCCAGAGCGTGAGACGCGTGCCGTCGCCGAGCGGCTCGAGGGTCCACCGCATATCATTGCCGCCCCAGCGATATTCGAGCAGGTTCGGCGCGTCGGCGCGCGTCACCTCGGTCTCCGAGATCTGCGGCGTCGGCGTTCCGACCGTCGAAAGCTTGACGGGACCGACCGAAGCAAGGCTCCGGTCGGCATCGAACGGCGCCCATTCGCGCAGACTGGCCGGATCGGTCAATGCCGTCCAGACTTTCTCGGGCGAATGGCGCAACTCGCGGACGACAACGAGCGTCCACTTCTCCCCATCCTTTCTGACTTCGGCGCCGGCGGCAGGGCCCGGCATGTATTCGTCGCGATTGCTCATCGTTTCTTCCCCTTGCTGCGCGGTGCAGGATCGATCTGATCGAGGTGGCGCTCGAGAGCGTCGAGGTGGACCGACCAGAATCGGCGGAACGGAGCGAGCCAGGCGTCTATCTCCATCAACGGTTCCGGATTGAGCCGGTATAGACGCCGTTGTGCATCAACGCGCGCCTCCACGAAGCCGGCCTCCCGGAGCACCCGCAGGTGCTTCGAGACAGAGGGCTGCGAGAGATTGAGCTTCTCCTCGATTTCACCCACGGACTGCTCGGAAGCTGCAAGCAGACTCAGGATGGCGCGGCGGTTCGGCTCGGCGATGATGGCAAATGTCGACTCCATATCTCTTATATACTCCTCAAGGCATATACAAGTCAAGCGGTGGGAATGCGTGCGGCGCTGCGGAACGCGCGGTCCCTCATCTTGCTGCTCGCTCTCATCGACGCGCATCGCGGGTTCAATCACTTCCGCACATTCACGTCGATGCCGGTAGAATCCGCGTCGCCGCCCGTATGCGCCATTCGCATGAATCGATTTATTCAATACATTTGTCTGTTCGGGCAATTTGCGCTCGAATGGCAGGTTTGCGCGCCGCTGGCAACTCGTCCAATGGGTCCCGGCGCAGCAGCGTGCCTGACGTCCGTTAGCGGTCGTCCATTCGCGTCGTGCGGTTTTTAAAGAGTGATGAAAAGGAAAAACATGAAGACCATGCTTGCAACGCTGACGATGGCGCTACTCGCCGTATCTTCCGGCAGCGCCATCGCGAAGGAGTGGTCGACCGTGCGCTTCGGCGTCGATGCGAGCTATCCACCGTTCGAATCGAAAGCCGCCGATGGCAAGCTCGTTGGCTTCGATATCGACCTGGGCAACGAGATCTGCCGCCGCCTGAACGCAAAATGCGTGTGGGTCGAAAACTCGTTCGACGGCATGATTCCCGCGCTGAAGGGCCGTAAATTCGACGGCGTGCTCTCGACGATGTCGATGACCCCGGCGCGCCAGGCGCAGATCGCGTTCTCGTCGAAGGTATTCCGTATCCCCACGCGCCTCGTAGCGAAGAAGGGCTCGCCGATCGCACCGATACCGGAAGCGCTGAAGGGCAAGCACATCGGCGTCGAGCAGGGCTCGATCCAGGAGACGTATGCCAAGACGTATTGGGAGCCGGCCGGCGCGGTCATCGTGTCTTACCAGGATCAGGATCTCGTCTACGCGGATCTGATTGCCGGCCGTATCGACGCATCGTTGCAGAACGCCGTGCAGGCCGAAGTCGGCTTCCTGCGGACGCCGCGAGGCAAAGACTTCGCATTCGCCGGCAATGCGCTCTACGACGCGAAGACGTTGGGCAGCGGCACCGCGATCGGTTTGCGCAAGGACGACACCGAATTGAAGGAGAAGATCGACAAGGCGATCGCCGACACGCGCGCGGACGGCACCTACGACAAGATCGCCAAAAAGTATTTCGACTTCGACGTCTACGGTCAGTGAAGTCGGCCCGGCTCACCCCATGGCGTGGTGAGCCGGATCGCTACGGCATTGCGCGCAACGCGCATTCACATGATAACCGGCAGCACGCTTCGCCCGACTCAGAAGAGATAGGTGCAGAAGATGCCATACGATATCTGGCTCGTCTTCTCGGTGATCGGGCTGTCGGTTGCGTCGCCCCGCAGCCACGCGAATGCGGCATTGGCGCCGACATTCCAGTGCCTCCCAATCCGATAAATACCGCCGACCGAGAAGCGCAACTGGTTCAACCCCGAACTGGCCGAAAAGCCCGGCAAACCAGAGCGGGCACTCTGCTCCGCGTTCACACCAAAATAGGTTTCGTTGTAGTCGCTGCTCGCCCACGTCAGTCCGGGTCCGGCGCTGAGCGTCAATCCCGGTATCGGCTCGTATTTGCCCAGCACATCGAAAGTCACCACGGTGCCGCGGTCGTTGCCGGCGATATCGGTCAACACGCTCGCGCGCGCAGTGACGAACTGATAGGAATAGACACCGAATAGCTCGGCATGCGCAGTCCGCTTGACATCGCCGAGGCCATGCAGTCGCGAGTCGTCGGATTCGTTACGCGGCTCTATGACGTCGTAAGTGATGGCCGCGCCTACGCGCCAGTTATTGTCGCGATACAGGTAAGCACCGAGCGACAGGAATGATGCGGCATCCGGATTGGCGCCAATGAAGAAGCGGTCGTAACTGACGCTCACTGCCGGCACGACCTCCCATTTCGTGCCGCTCGCGCCTGGAAATTTTGGCAGGTTCACGACACCGGCGCCCACGGAAAAGCGCCACGGACTGGGCGTACCGGACGGGCCGGGTTGGATCTCCGGGGCGGCAAGGGCAAAGAGGCTCTCTGAAAGGCTCAGCGTATCGTCCGCCATGGCCGTCACGGCACACAGCGATAGCGCAGAGCCCGCAAGCAGCTTGGTCATGCACCGCATTGACACTTCGATCATTTCGGCTTCTCCGTCGGCAAATGAAGGGATCGAATCCGGCGGCGTCGGTCATGAAGTTCAACACGCAGTTTTGATGCTGAATTTCAGACTCGCTACTGCACGGCTTGTGGTTGTTCGAAAGACGGACAACCCAGCGCATCGATCACATGAAATCGTTCATGTCCTGCTGCATTCGGAGCCGCGATGGCAAGTGCCGCCAACACCTGTGAATGGATCAACTCGAGCACTCATCCGGTCCATCTCGCTCTCCGATAATGTTGAATTTTTCTGTCTTGTTGCCAGAGATTTGCCGACGCAGTTGCGTGTCATGAGAATAGCCCTTTTTTTTGGGCTATCGCAAGCAAATTTTTCCAGGTGCTCTTTTGCAACAGTCAAGCATTCCTTTCTATTAGTACTGCATTGGTCTTCGACACGTTCCTCTTGTACCTGATGAAGCCGGAATTGCCAGACTTTTCCATAACAGATAATCTGCATGAGCTTCACTTCTCTTCGATGCCGGTCGGCTTCCGGCGGCGGCTTTCGGCACGCGGTGATCTACGCTTATGGGTGATCTATGCCTTCAAGAAAGTACAGTGACAACAAGACAATCGGTTCGTCGTACTCATGCTTTTGTGATAAGTCGCAGGCGCAGTACGCCAACCGCCGTATCAGCGCCGACCTGTCGCGACGGGGGTTCGTCGCCGGTCTTGCGGCTTCGATGCTGAGCCTCGTTCTGCCCGGCCTCAGCAACGCGCAAAGCGCTAGCCCCCCGGGCACCCCCCCGAAGCCGGTAGTCTTCACGAACTTCCGGCTCTTCGACGGCAAATCCTCGACCTTGCGTGATGGGCTGTACATGGTTATCGATGGAAATAGCATCGGTCAATTGGGCCAGGGGCAACCCGCGTCGACCGAGGGCAAGATGGTGGTCGACTGCCGCGGCATGGTCATGATGCCCGGCATGATCGACATACACTGGCACTCGTTGCTCGCGTCACTGCCCATTCAGGCGATCCTCCAGTCCGACATGGCCTTCGTTCACCTTGCGGCGAGCGCCGAAGCCGAGCGTACGTTGCTGCGCGGCTTCACCACCGTGCGTGATGCCGGCGGCCCGGCTTTCGCGCTGAAGCAGGCCGTCGATGCCGGCTTGATCTCGGGGCCGCGCATTTATCCGTCCGGCGCCATGATCACCACCACGGGTGGCCACGCCGACTTTCGCTCCCTCTCGGATCTGCCCCGCTCCGGCGGCCAGATCAGCGCCACTGAACGAGGCGGCGGCAGCGCCATCGCCGATTCGGAAGACGAGGTTCGGATGCGCGTGCGCGAACAATTCCTTCAAGGCGCATCCCAGATCAAGATCGTGGGATGCGGCGGCGTCTCCACGCCGCGCAGTCCCCTGGACATGCTGACGTTCACTGAAAAGCAGTTGCATGCCGCCGTCGAAACCGCTGCGGACTGGGGCACGTATGTTCTGGTGCATGCGTACACAGCCGAAGCCGTGCAGCGCTCCGTTGCGGCCGGCGTGCAGTGCATCGAACATGGCCATTTGATGGACAACCGGACCGCCGAGTTGATGGCAAAAAGCGGTACGTGGTTGAGCATCCAGCCGTTCCTCAGCGAAGACGATGTCGCGCCGGTCACCGGACCGAGCAAGGAAAAGCTGCAGGAGGTTCTGGGCGGCACGGACAACGCCTATAAGCTCGCGAAAAAGCACGGGCTTAAAACCGCATTCGGTTCGGACCTGATCTTTTCCGCGGCGCTTGCAACGCGCCAGGGCACGATGTTGACGCATTTGACCCGCTGGTATTCGACTGCGCAGGCGTTGGGGATGGCGACGGGCACGAACGGCCAATTGCTTGCGCTCTCCGGTAAGCGCAATCCTTATCCGCGGAAACTGGGTGTGCTCGAAGAGGGCGCGTACGCGGATCTATTGCTCGTCGATGGCAATCCGCTCGAGAACATCGATCTAATCGCCAATCCGGACCAGAACCTACGCGCCATTATGAAAGACGGAAAATTCTATAAGAACACGATTCAGGCATAAGGAAAGCCGCCCATGCGTTGCAACACCTGTTTCGCAGCGAGTGTTGCAATCTGCGAGAGAGAACGCGCGGCACTCATGTCATGCCAGTTGGCGTATCTCGAAGATCTTGCCGTCTTTCATGATTAGCGCGAGGTTGCTCGTGGCGCCGGTCAGACGTCTGCATGACCCTACTGACCGCCGCGCCCGATGATTTCACTGCGCACCGCAAGCCGGCTATTGACGGACTGCACACCAGGCACGCCCTTCGCCGCGTTGATCGCGAGATCGACCTGGCTCGCCTCGGGCACGCTGCCGCTCAACGACACTCCTCCGTCATTCGCCCCCTCGAACAGAAGAAGGAAACTCGTCGGATCGGCCACTGCCCGAAGACCGACGATCACGGTTACGCTCAACGTGATCGCGAGACGTATCGGAATCCGAAGCATTAACGCGAAGACGGGTAAAGCCGCAGCACGCGCGCTACGCTGGTCACATAGCGCATCGGCTTGCGCCACTTCATCCCGTCCGTGAGCCTGCCACCCAGTGGCGACACGAACGTTCGAATCAGACCTGCGACGCCGCCAGGTGTAGCGGCTCGCGTTTGAAGCTGACCCGGCTCGCTTTGCATGCGCTGGCCGGCTCACATTCTTTGCAACTGACGAGGCGCACCGGCCCACCATGACCTGTATCGCCGCCATGCGTGTCCACCTTGAGCAAATCCTGCGATCGACGTGCCGCGTTGCCCGATGAGTTCGTTCCTGCCACTGCGGCCGGTCATTCTGAATAGATGCGTCGCGAAGGCGCAATCCTCACCCGCCCCGCCGAGTATTTCAATCGCTGCATCGTGAGCACGAGCGCGATACTCGCGCTTCCAGTGACCTAGCCCGAGGCGCTTTGGGAGACGCAGGCCGCCCGATTCAAGGACGCGGCGCGGGTGAATCGTTGAGAAAAAAATCTCACACACGGCCATGGTGCACTGCAGTGTGATCTCTCGCGGCACGCGTGCTAAAAAACGTCTGTACGTTTCAGCAGCGCAGACATACGGCGCCACAAGTGGCGCACAATGCCTTCTGCACCCTTGCTCGCGCTGAATTCGCCCGGAGGTTCGTCATGCCGTATGTTCCGTCGACCCAGCATATCGACCGCGTCTGCAACGTCATCGAAGGGCGGACGGTGCGGCCCGGCGTCGACGGCAAACGGCTCGCGTCGTCGTATCGGCGCTCGCTCGAGCAATACCATCTCGACCCCGGCGCAACCGCCGGTCCACGCGTGCTCACGGTTCCCGAATTGCGCGATGTGCAGCATCGCGAAGAAACCTTCCTGCGAGCCTCGGGCCAGTGTCTGTCGCGGCTGCATGAAATGGTGCGCGAAGCCGACTACTGCGTGATGCTCACCGACGCGCAAGGCGTGACCATCGACTATCGTGTCGATCGTGATCGTCGCCACGACTTCAAGCGCGCGGGCCTCTACCTCGGTTCGTGCTGGTCGGAGAGCGAAGAAGGCACGTGCGGCGTCGCCGCCGTGCTGCTCGACGCGGAACCGATCACCGTTCACAGGACGGATCACTTTCGCGCGGCGTTCGCCACGCTGACTTGCAGCGCCTCGCCAATCTTCGGCTTGCACGGCGAATTGCTCGGCGTGCTGGATGCGTCGGCGGTGCGCTCGCCCGACGAGCGCGAGAGCCAGCGGCTCGTCAATCACATCGTGCGGCAAAGCGCGCTGTTGATCGAGGACGCGTACTTCCTCAACGCGGCGACTGATTGCTGGGTGCTGCTCGCGCACCGCAATCGCCACTACGTCGAGGCCCAGCCGGAAATCCTGATCGCGATCGACGCGTGCGGCAACGCGATCGCCGCGAACCGGCGCGCGCGCGAATGCGTGCCGGCCCTCGCGCGGTTGCCGCGCCACGTCACCGAGCTTTTCGACGTCCCGGCGGAGCGTCTGTTCGAAGCCAAGGCGAGCCGCGGTCTCGTCTCGCTCAGATTGAACGATACCGGTTCGACGCTGTATGCACGCGTGCGGCCGCCGCCCGTCGTGCGTATGCCGAAGCGGCCAGCACCGCCGCCGCGCGGCGCCGCCGCCGCGTCACCGGCCACGCCCGCGCCGCCTTCCGCCATGTCCGAAAGCGACGCGCTCGAACGCAACCGCATCGTCGCGGCCTTGGGCGATGCGAAGTGGCGCGCGGAGCAAGCCGCGCAAGCGCTGGGCATGTCACGCGCGACGCTGTACCGGCGCATTGCCAAGCTCGGCATCCTGCCGCCGCACAAGTGTTAGCAACGCCGCATCGATTCCCTTAGCGGGCGCAGAACCCGCATGTCCATCGAAGTTAGATATCCGTATTGTATGGAGGAGCAACCATGTCTGAAAACAACGCCACCCGGCCCATCTCCAGCGTTCTGGAATCACTCGAAGCCGCGTTGAAACGCGGCGATACGGCAGCGGCCGTCGAACTGTTCCAACCCAATTGCTACTGGCGCGATCTGGTCGCGTTCACCTGGAACATCAAGACCATGGAAGGCCGCGAGCAGATCGCCGCGATGCTGGATGCGCAACTCGGCGCGATCAAACCGTCGAAGCTGAAGCTCGCCGAAGGCGAGCCCGAGCCGCAAACCGATGCGAATGGCGTGACCCAGGGCTGGATCACGTTCGAAACCGAAGCGGCGCGCGGCAGCGGCTTCATTCGTCTGAAGGACGGCCGGATCTGGACCCTGCTCACGACGATGGCCGAGCTCAAGGGCCACGAAGAACCCAAAGGACCGAAGCGGCCGATGGGCGCCGAGCACGGCGCGCGTCCCGAGCGCACCAGCTGGAAGGAAAATCGCGAGGCCGAGCTCGACGCGCTCGGCCACTCGTCGCAGCCTTACTGTTTGATCGTCGGCGGCGGGCAGGGCGGAATCGGGCTGGGGGCGAGACTGCGGCAGCTCGGCGTGCCGACCATCATCGTCGATAAGAACGAAAGACCCGGCGACGCCTGGCGCAAGCGCTACAAAACGCTTTGCCTGCATGATCCGGTCTGGTACGACCATATGCCGTATCTGCCCTTCCCCGACAACTGGCCGGTCTTCACGCCGAAGGACAAGATCGGAGACTGGCTCGAGATGTACACGAAGGTGATGGAGTTGAACTACTGGGGGTCGACTACCTGCAAGTCCGCCCGCTATGACGAAGCGAAAGGCGAATGGATCGTGGAAGTCGAGCGCGACGGTCGTGCCATCACGTTGCGGCCCAAGCAGCTCGTGCTCGCCACCGGCATGTCGGGCAAGCCGAACGTGCCGAACTTCAAGGGCATGGACGTGTTCAAGGGCGAGCAGCATCATTCGTCCAAACATCCCGGGCCGGACGGG
Organism: Paraburkholderia sp. RAU2J; assembly: GCF_003634845.1. Taxonomy (NCBI): domain Bacteria; kingdom Pseudomonadati; phylum Pseudomonadota; class Betaproteobacteria; order Burkholderiales; family Burkholderiaceae; genus Paraburkholderia; species Paraburkholderia sp. RAU2J. Next base: position 756,784 of record NZ_RBXG01000003.1, on the reverse strand, counting down.
TATCGCGGCAAGAAGGTCGTCGTGATCGGCGCGAACAATTCGGCGCACGACATTTGCGCAGCGCTGTGGGAAGCGGGTGTCGACGTCACGATGGTGCAGCGTTCGTCCACCCACATCGTCAAGTCGGACTCGCTAATGGAACTGGCGCTGGGCGACCTGTATTCGGAGCGCGCGGTGGCGGCCGGCATGACGACGCCGAAAGCCGATCTGACCTTCGCCTCGATTCCGTACGCGATACTCCACGAATTCCAGATCCCGGTGTTCAACGCGATCAGGCAACGCGATGCCGAGTTCTACGATCGGCTTGAAAAGAGCGGCTTCATGCTCGATTTCGGCGATGACGATTCCGGACTCTTCATGAAGTATCTGCGGCGCGGCTCGGGATATTACATCGACGTCGGCGCGTCGGATCTGGTGGCCAATGGCAAGATCAAGCTGAAAAGCGGCGTCGACGTGGTGGAATTGAAGGAACACTCGGTGCTGCTCAGCGACGGCAGCGAACTCGAAGCGGACGTGGTCGTGTATGCCACGGGATACGGCTCGATGAACGGCTGGGCCGCCGACCTGATCTCGCGCGAAGTCGCCGACAAGGTGGGCAAGGTGTGGGGCCTCGGTTCGAACACGACCAAAGACCCGGGGCCATGGGAAGGCGAGCAGCGCAACATGTGGAAACCGACGCAGCAGACGGCGCTCTGGTTCCACGGCGGCAATCTGCATCAGTCGCGCCACTACTCGCAGTACCTGTCACTGCAACTGAAGGCTCGGATGGAAGGTATCGCGACGCCGGTGTTCGGGTTGCAGGAGGTTCATCACCTCTCGTAATGGGTCGGATCGCGGGGTGCGGCCTTGTGATGGCCGCCGCAATCGTGACATAGCCTCCGGTGAAAAGTATTGGGTGCAGCGGTACGTTGCCGATCGCAGCGCCGCTGCGCCCAATCGCCGCCCCATCGCGCGAGCCATGAACCGGCACCGGCGGAACAGGCCGACGCTACTGCGTCGCGTCGCGCAAATCCCTGATGTGCTGATAGACGGTCGCGCGTCCCATCCCCAGGACGTTCGCGACGTAGTTCGCCGCGCTCTTCCCCTTGAATGCACCCTCCTCCCACAGCGCGGCGACGAGTTCGCGCCGATGATCGCGTGTCAGCGAATTGAGCGCCAACTGGCGCTCCTGAAGCCAGCCATGGAGGAATGTGTTGATCCGTTCCTGCCAGTCGTCCTTGAACAGTTCCTCCGGCTGCTTCACCACGCCGACGCCCGAAATCACGAGGTCGATCACGTGCTTCACATCTTCGAACACGGCGATGTTGTAGTTCACGCACATCACGCCCGAAGCGACGCCCTCGTCGTCGAGCAACACCGTGCTGACGCAACGCATGCGCCGGCCGTCCCAATTGATCTTCTCGTACGGACCGATCGTGCCGGGCTGCGCGACCTGATCGATCTCTTCCAGCGCCGAGTCGTCACCCAACTCCCGCTTGGACAGATTGTTGGCGATGTACGCGATGGTCTGGCTGTGAAGGTCGTGAATGACGATTTCGACGTAGGGAAAAAACAGTAGCGCGATACCGTCGGCGACGCGGCTATAGCGTTCGAGCAACTGTCGGCGAGCCGGGGTGGATTTTGTCTTTCGCATGAAGGTCGGGGAGGTTCCTGGGGCGCGGCATGTCGGGCATGGTGCAGCCCGACATGCCGCGCCCCTGTTGGTCCGTACTATTTTGCCACGGGGTGCCGCGCGCTCAGATATCGAAACAGCTCATACGCGATCGCCACATCTTCCAGTCCGAGTCCGATCGAACGAAAGAACGCGTGCCGCTGGTACGACGGCTTAGCCGCTTTGCCGCTCGCCAGCTCGGGCAGGTCACCTACGATGTTGTGCGGCGACCATCCGTGCAATTCGGCCGCCAGCTTCATTTCACCGGCACTCGCGGGCGTGGTGCGGCGGTAGTCGCAAAACACGTCCATCTGCGGCAACCACGCAGGCGCAATCTCATGCGCGTTGGCGACGTTGGTGCTGATCGACGTGATCAGCGCCGGCTTCGTCAGCATGCCTTCAGCCAGCACCGGCGCGCCCGACGAGGTGCACAAGAGCACCACGTCCGCGTCGCGGATGCAGTCTTCGAGCGTCGCGCTCACGCTCGCGCGCGGGTCCAGCGCGGTGACGGCGGCACGCTGTGCGGCGTTGCCCTGCAGATTCGGCGAGAAAACGTGGATCGAATCCCACGCACGCAACGGCGCAATGTGGCGCAGATGCGCCTGTCCCACGGCGCCGGTGCCAACGATAGCCAGCCGGCGCGCGTGAGGCTCCGCGAGATGCTCGACGGCAAGCGCAGTGGCGCCTGCCGTGCGCTCGGTCGTCAGCAGACCGGCATCGCACCACATCAACGGTTGGCCGGTTTCCATCGACATCAGCGCGGTCCATGCGGTGATGATCGGCTTCGCGCCCGTGACGATGTACGGCGACATCTTCGCGCCGAATACCTTCGCGTCGGCAATCGCGCCAAGGTACGTGATGAAATCGCCCGCGTTCGCGGGAAACAGCGTGAGGCTTTGCGGCGGCTGCACTGCCTGCTCGCCGTGCAGTGCGCGAAACATCTCAGTCAAGGCGCGGCGTACGTCCAGTTCGGGCAGCGCGTTGCGCACCGCCTCCTCGTAGACGATGAGCGGGGTTGTCGTTTCGCTGTGGTTCATGTGTCTGCTCTCCAGGTCGGTGCCAGAGGTCCGGCATGGCTCAATTCTAAATTTAAAGTCCAGTCTGGATTATTTTTTTTGAAATACCTTGCAATTATCGCCGTCCAGAATAGACTCATGTTCCAGAACAGCGACAAGGCAGCGACCATGCGATGGCTTCGCGGCAAGCTCCATGCTGTTTCATTTGGCCCCTTTCTAGCGATCCCACCTACGCCTGGACCCATCATGATTCTCAAGCTCTCGCTTTCCGTTTGCCTTGCTGCCGCCCTGGTCAGTGTGGCCGGCGCAGCCAACGCCGAAACCGCCGGCACTTTGCGTTTCGGCATCGAGGCAGCGTATCCGCCGTTCGAAAGCAAGTCGCCGACCGGTCAGTTGCAAGGCTTCGACGTCGATGTCGGCAATGCGGTCTGCGCGAAGATGGGCGTGAAGTGCGTCTGGGTGGAGAACTCGTTCGACGGCCTGATTCCAGCGTTGCAGGCGCGCAAGTTCGACGTCATCAACTCAGCGATGAACATCACCGCGAAGCGCAAGCAAAGCATCGATTTCACGCCGCCGATCTACATCGTGCCGATCGTGATGGTGGTCAAGCACGGCTCGCCGTTGCTGCCCAACGTCAAGAGCTTGCAGGGCAAGCGCGTGGGCGTCCTGCAAGGGTCGTCGCAGGAGGACTTCCTGAAGCAGCACTGGGCGAATGCGGGCGTGTCGATCGTGTCGTATCAGGACCAGGATCAGGTGTATAGCGATCTCACCGCGGGTCGCCTCGACGCCGCGGTGCAGGAAGCGCAGACGGCTCAGGATGGATTTCTCGACAAGCCGGCCGGGCGTGACTATATGATCGTCGGCGAGCCGCTGAAAGACCCGGCGACACTCGGCGAAGGCACCGGCTTCGGGTTGCGCAAAGGCGACAAGGCGCTGGAGAGCAAAGTCAACGCCGCGCTCGACGCACTGAAGAAAGACGGCACGCTGAGCAATCTGTCGGTCAAGTATTTCAAGCGCGACATCATTGCGAAATAACTCGTGAAATAAGCACCTCCCGGCCTGCGAGCAGCAGGCCCCTCCCGCGCGAACCGGCGCGGGGAACAGAGCCAGTCTATGGATTTCGATGTAATCGTATTGGGTGCCGGCATCGTCGGCGTGTCGTCCGCCCTGCATCTGCAGGATCGCGGACGCCGCGTCGCGCTGGTCGACCGGCGCGGGCCCGGTGAGGAAACCAGTTTCGGCAACGCGGGCCTGATCGAGAGTTCGTCGATCGTGCCGTACGGCTTTCCCCGCCGTCTGCGCACATTGCTGCGCTACGCGCGCAATCAATCGACCGACCTTTACTGGGACTACCGCGCGCTCCCCGCATTCGCCGCATGGCTCGGCCGTTTCTGGTGGGAGTCGTCACCCGAACGGCTGGCGATGGCGGCGCGCGATATGTTGCCGTTGATCCGGGCGAGCGTCACCGAGCACGATGCGTTGATTGCGCGCGCGGGTCTTGGACGACTCGCGCACGACGGCGGGTGGATCGAAGCATTTCGCACGCAAAGCGAGTTGGACCATCAGACGAAGGTGGCCGAAGCCGCCGTGCGCGAACACGGTCTGCGCGTGCAGCCCCTCGATGCGGCTGCATTGCGCGCGAAAGAGCCGGGCATCGGCGCAGGGTTTTGCGGAGCGTTGCATTGGCAGGATCCGAAGAGCATCTCCGATCCGGGCGCGCTGACGAAAGGCTATGCGCGTCTATTCGAACAGGCCGGCGGCACACTGTTGAACGGCGACGCCACCACGCTGCGCGTACGCGGCGACGCGTGGGCCGTTCAAAGCAATAGCGGAGAAATCAGCGCGAAGGAAGTGGTGGTCGCGCTCGGACCGTGGTCGGACACGGTGTTCGCGCCGCTCGGCTATCGCATTCCGTTGCGCGCGAAACGTGGCTATCACATGCACTATCGTCCTACGCGGACGGTCTTGTCCGTCCCCGTAGTCGACACGGAAGAAGGCTACGTGATTGCGCCCATGCGCGGCGGCTTGCGGCTCACGACCGGCGTCGAAATTGCGCAGCGTGAAGCCGCACCCACGGCGATCCAGCTAGAACGCGCCGAACACATCGCCAAACCGGCCTTTGGCCTGGGCGAGCGTCTGGACGACGCGCCGTGGCTCGGGCTGCGTCCTTGCACGCCCGACATGCGGCCTGTGATCGGGCGCGCGCCCAGGCATCGAGGTTTGTGGTTCGCGTTCGGACACAATCATCACGGCTTGACGCTCGGCCCCGTCAGCGGACGTTTGCTGGCGGAGATGATGACCGGCGCCGCGCCGTTCATCGATGTGCATCCGTTCCGTCCCGAGCGGTTCCGATAGACAGGGCTAGCGGCGAAGACTCGCCCTGCCCCTGAAAGAATTTCTTCCGAATGAGCGCCCCGGCCATGCCTTTGAACGGCATGGCCGTCGCCTTTGGCGCAACCCCACACACGCGTGCAGAGAGGTGGCCGACAAGGCACTTCATAGTTTCCCGAACACGCCTGACTATTGCTCACTGCATTGCGGTTTACCCTCTACCGGATTTATTGGAGGCCGCTGAAAGTCTTCAGCCAACCTAACGGTCAAGAGGGTCAATGAAGCGCCGCCGGTCTCGCCGATGCGCTGCCGGGCAGACCGCGTCATTCCTGAAGGTCCAATCCACGAAACGCGGCAGCGGGCGCAACGGGTACGGCTGCGATGCGTTGACTCGTTTCCTACACTGACAAGAAACTCTTCATGCGCAATGTCGAGGCCCCTGGCCGCTCAATGGTTGTCGCCCGCAACGGCATGGCTGCGAGGTCACATCCGCTCGCGACGCTGATCGCCATCAACACGCTCGAAGCCGGCGGCAATGCAATGGACGCCGCGATCGCCGCTTGCGCGGTTCAGTGCGTGGTCGAGCCCGGTTCGACCGGTGTCGGTGGCGACTGCTTTGCCCTGTATTCGGGGGGGGGGCGCGGACGACATCGTCGCGTATAACGGCGCCGGTTGGGCGCCCGCGGCCGCGTCGATCGACGCGCTGCAGAAGCTCGGGGTCAATGCAATCGAACGAGACTCGGCGCACGCGGTGACGGTGCCGGGCGCGGTGCACGCATGGACGACGCTGCATCGCGACCATGGCCGCCGCTGGTGCGCGGTGCGACGGCTAACCCAGGTCGGCGTAGCGGATAGCCGGCGCCAGTACTTCGCCGAGCGAACTCGTCAACCTCGCGCCCGGTCGATCGCGCTGGTAGCCAGCTCCCGCGCAAGGTCCGCGTATAGCTCGGCCCACTTGCCCAGCAAGGACGAGTCGTCGGTCAGGAAAAGCGGATGCTCGGCCCATGCACTGACATTTTCACCCTTCCAGGCCATTTCGAACACGCGCAGATCTTCATCCTCGCTGACGCCGATGTCGATCAGCTCGCGGAACGAGGCCAGCTTGCAGAGAGACACCTCGTGGGTCGCGACGCCATGAATCGCGGCCAGCGCGATGGTCGCGCGCTTTCGGGCGTCGTCGCGGTTGCCGGCGATCAGGAATACGATCCGCTCATCGTGGCCGCTGCCGAACACGGCCCGATAGAGTGAGCTTTTGCAGCAATGGCTCAGTTGCGTGCCCATCATCGCCTCCTCGTCCCAAAACGATTCCCTGTTCGACCCGCTCGCCTGAACGCCGCTTGCGTGCGCTTCGGATCGGCGTTTGCGGTTGCGGCAGGTATCGCTGCTCCGGTACACATACAATCCGCATACGAACAGACAAGCCAGCGCGAGAATCCCGACGCCCACGAGTACCGCCAGATCGTCGTGCGCCATTTCAGGGCTCCTTCAGTCTCGTGCGTGCTTCGGCGGCCCTTTCGGGGGTCTTTCCCGCAAGCTTCGACGGCGGTGGAATTCCCCAGCATTGCGCGGTCCCGCACGCGAGCCGGGGAAGGCGGGTCGCAAATCGGTCTGCTCCCATAGTCCACGTTGCCATGAGTTTTGTGAGCGTGGGGACGATGTTCCGAGTATCGGACGGGAATGGCTATTGTTCAACAGAGCACACTTCTCTATTGACCAATCGGTTCCGCTATAGGACGCTATGGGGCTTCGGCTGCGCGTTCCGTGGTCGAAATAGTGGGAGCGGGCAATGGTTTGCCTGCCTGCCGGCCGATGAAACTGGAAACGGATTCTCCCTCTGCGCCTCAGACCGCCGGCGAACTTCCACCGTAAGTCAGCCTGCCGTTCTTCGACAGCAGGATCGCGACCGGCCTCGTCATCTCGAACTCCGAGAAAATAATGATCACGATGACGGTGATCGGCACGGCGAGGAATGCGCCGGATACACCCCAGATCGCCGACCACACCGCCATGCTGGCGAGGATCGCAAAGGGGCTCAGGTTCAGTGAGTTACCCATCAGATACGGGTCGAGGATGTTGCCGATCACGAATTGAATCGCGCTCAGCGACACCAGCACGATGAGCACCTCGTTGACCTCGCCAAACTGCAGCACCGACATGAGCGTCGGAAAGACGATGCTCAGCACCGAGCCGATATAGGGCACATAGTTGAGCAGCGCAATCAGCACGGCCCACAGTCCGGCGAATTCGAGGCCGACGCTGCGCATCGCACCCCAGCTTATGCCACCGAGCACCACGCCTAGCAGCGTCTTCAACGCGAGATAAGCGCCAATGCGCCGGTTGATGTCGGTGACGACGCTTTTGATGCGCTCGGCGTTGCTCGAATTCGCGGCCATGTTCGTCAGCTTTTCGCTGAACGTCCGCTGCTCGATGAGCAGAAAGCTGGCGTACAGAACCACCACAAAGATATTGACGATCATCGACGACAGCGAAGCCAGCATGCTTGCGACGAGCGCCTGAACGTTGAACTGGGCAAGCATGTCGCGCCGCAACGAATCCCAGGTGGGCTCGCTCTCCACGTGCAGCAGGACGGCGACTTTCTGGATCAGCGCGAGAACGGATTCCTGATAGCGCGGCGCCAGCGCGATAAGGCCGTCGTAGTTCGCGACGAGCATGTCGACAGCGAGAAATATTCCAGCCGCGATGACGAACACGGACAGCGCATAACGCAACTGCGTCGGCATCCTCGCTCCCACGACAGGAATGCGCTCCAGCAATCGGGTGAAACCGACGATCACATAAACCGCGATGATGCCAAGCACGATAGGAACGAATACCGCGCGCCCAATGTAGAGCACCCAGCCGACAATCAACAGCAGTACGACAACGCATACGGACGCCTGCAATCTGTCGCTCATCTATTCATGCTCCATTGATCTGCAAACTGCTCGCTTGTCGAGTATTGCCGCATGAACGATGCAAGCGGCGGCCAAATCGTCTTTTCCTGTCCGTTGCCCAGGCTGCCGTACGACTACCTTACACGTGGCGCCGGCAGCATGTATGGCTGAATTTCATCAGCGCTAATGCTCGCATGTATTTTGGGCGGCGCGGCAAGAAATCGCGTGTGTCCAAACTCGCCGCACGATACGCGCACCATAGCGCATGGATATGTCGATTGGCGGGCAACCACCCTGCCCCCCGGGCAACGCCATGCAGCTTCCCAATCACGCTCTTTCAACGGCTCCGCTACTCCTTCACCTTCGTCGCCACTTGAGCAATCCGGTCCCGCACGACTCCGATCGCCTGCTTCAGCGCATAAACGTCCTGGAAATAACGATGCGGAATCCGTATCTGGCTCGCATGCGCATCAATGTTCTCAATCTCCTCGCGCCATTTCGCGATCTGGGCGCGAGTCGGCTGCGTGTTTTTCCAGGTTTCGTCTTCCAGCGATTTGATTTCCCGATACCAGACCACCAGCCGCTTTTTTATCCGCGCCTCCACCATGCGCGGCAATGCCTGCAGCAAGCCGATCAACAGCGCCATGAAGGGCAGCAGAATCAGGAAGCGTCGTTCGATGAGACTCGCCAGCCAGAACGGAAGGTAGCGCTGCAGAAATGGCCGGCCGGATTTGAAGTAGCGCGTGCTTTCGTCCGAAACGGGAAATTCCTCGGTACGCAGATTGGGGAACGTGCCGAGCGGCGTGAAGTAATCTTCGCCGCCGTGGACCGTTTTGGCCGCGTCCAGCAGCAGATAAACGAGCGCCGGGTGCAAGGTGTCCCTGGAGACGAGCAGCGCCGTGGCAGCCAGCATAGTGACATCGGTCCGCGGCAGATCGTTGACGATACTCGTCGAGGCGCGCGGATAAATGATCTTCGAGAGCGACGGGAATTTCTGCACCAAGGCCTCGGCCTGGGCGAAACTCATCAGCTTCAGATCGCTGTTCAATAGCTTCGTTTGTATCGCGGCGTCGGGGCGGCCGATAAAGAACGCGGCGTCCAGCTCGCCACTTTCGAGGCGTTGATAGGCGTTGAGCGCGTCGAGCTCCAGCAGCGTGCTGTTGTCGCGGGTGACAGCGCTATAGCCGAGTAAGACGAGCGAGACGTTGAGCAAGCCGCTACCGGGAACGCCTATGCCGACTTTCTTGCCGCGCAATTGGGCCAGCCGATTGATGACGGCGTCGCCACGATAGAACACCCAGATCGGTTCGTATGAGACGGCGGCGATAGTCTGAAGGTTATCGGTTTCCTTGGGGCTGATCGTGCCCGACTGGATGAAGCCCACTTCGTATTCGCTGTCCGGATTCGTCAGCCGCTGATAATTTTGGACCGAGCCGGAAGAACTGCGGATATCGAGCTTGATACCTGCGCGCTTCAGAATCGGTGCGTAGCGTTCCGCAAAGCCTCGATAGATACCGCCGTCGGCGCCGGTCGTGATGACGATCGTGCGCTGAAGCACCGGCCTGAGCGCCGTCACCAGCGCCCAGCCAAGCACGGTCACCAGCACGATCGCCCAGATGATGAGAAACCGCCGGCGAGCCCGCGTCATCGGGGTTCTCTGAATACGATGAAGCGCTGGGTCGTGTTTGGGCATCGTTAGCCTTCTCTCATCAACCTTGCTCGGGCGGAGTGCGGTCCTCGCGTGCGTTAGCGTAGCAGCGCCCCGGCCAGCGGACAATCCTCGTGCAGCGAGCGATATTTGTCATCTGGTGCGCGGGCTCTTTGCCTTGCCAACAGCGCTGAAAGCAAGCCGAATCACGCGCCGCTCGACCCCCTTGTCCACGCCCGCATGCGAGTTCGTTGCCGTCGCTCAACGCTTATGCTTCTCCGGCCTCACGATACCAGATTGTTTCATTGCAACATCTCGCCAGCGAATGAAGATTGGAGTGCAAAGCCGGTTCGCATAGCCGTGCAGATCGCACGCGTGAGCAACGTATCAATGGAGACGTACTCCGAATGTGATGCACGCCGCCACGACGGCAACGCATTGCCGAGGCCGATGATGGCCGTTCGCATTTGCTCGCGAAGCGAGCCACCCGAAGGATGTTGGTTGAGTGCCGATTTGATGCCCGCAGCGTGCATTAGCGGATGCGACAGCGGGGCACAACTGTGTTGTCGAGCGACTCGTACTGCTTCGCTTCCGGCCCATGACCTTGAATCAAGGATCTCTCATGGTTATTTCAAATATCCAAAGATCTCATACGTCATCCCATAACTAGTGACGCTTTCAGCAGAATACGGGAAACCAACTCAATCCACCATTGTCCGATTTCTGCCGTACTTTGTTTTCACGTCATTCGCTCGTCGAATCGGCCGGCACCTCGGTCCCGCTGCCGTCTTCGTCATCTCGTCCTGGCCGCCGGACGGCTCTCACCTTTCCGCTGCCGCCGCCTCCGCAGAAGAAGCGATCCGCGCCATCGGACTCGAGTCCCGACACGCTCATGCCGGCCGGCATCTCGACGCTTTCCAGCACCTGTCCCGTGCGAGGATCGATGCGCCTCAACTCGCTGGCGTCGTCTTCCCAAGTGCCATGCCACAGCTCTGCGTCGACCCACGTGACGCCGGTGACGAAGCGATTGGATTCGATCGCGCGCAGCACCGCACCGGTTTCGGGATCGACCTGATAAATCTTCCGCTCCGGATATTGCCCCACCCACAGCGTTCCCTCCGCCCAGGTGAGCCCCGAGTCGCCACCGCCGCCCGGCGCCGGGATCGTCGCGAGCACTTGACCGCTCTGCGGATCGATCTTGCGGATGCGGCCGCCGGCGATCTGAAACAGGTGCGTGCCGTCGAAGGCCGTGCCCGCATCGGCGGCGACGTCGATCGAGCGCAGCGGTTTGCCACTGGCCGGATCGAACGCGTTCAGACTGTCGCCGACGGCAATCCACACCTGCCGGCCGTCATACGTCACCCCATGTACTTTATCGACGCCCGGAAAGGGTCCATATTCACGAATGATTCTGGCCGCTGATCGATTCATGTCGCCATCCTAATCATTGGGTAGTGGAGGGAGGAGTAACAAAGCCGTCGCGAATCCCGGCATGGGCGGGGTTATCCAGCGACGCGCCCGGCCGCGCCCGAACGATTGCACCTTGCCCGCGGCCGCCAGCGAATCGAGTGCCCGTTGCACGGTGCGCTGGCTCGCACCGAGCACCAGCGCAAGCGCCGAGCTCGACCACGACTCGCCGTCGGCGAGAAATGCGAGCACCTGGGCATGCTCGCCTTCGACGGGCCGCGCCAGCACGACGACCTCGCCGGCGCGGCGCGGCGTCAGTGCGAAGCCGCGCTTCGTCGCGCTCACGCCGGCCAGCGTGCCGAGCGCCGCGCGAAGCCGGCCGATCTCGACTCGCAGCCGCGCGCGATGCGACTCGTCGGCGCGCTTTGCCCGGAACGCACGCGCGACGAGCACGCCCCTCGGCACGTCGTCGGGCCACGCTTCTGCCAGCGTGCGAGCAAGCGCGAACAACACCGGACGGCTCGCGAGCGAAACCACCGTGCCCGCGTCGCGCACGACATGACGGCACGCATCCACGACGAGCGCCTTCGACGCCAGCAACGCCTCGACTTCGTCAAGCAGCAGGAGGCGCTCGCCGCCACGCGCGAGCAGACGCGCAGCCGGCGTGCTCAGCACGAGCGACGCGCTTTCGACTTCCGCCATCAGCGCCGGGATGCCCGCATCGCGCGCGGCGCGTTCGGCTCTCGCGAGCGCGCTGCGTGCGGTCCTGGTGCGCAGGCGGCGCAGCGCGACACCCGCGACGACCAGCTCGTGGGCGGCCTTCAAGGCGGGCGGCAACAGCGTGGGGGTGAATCCGTCGAGCGCCTGTTCGGCCGCTTCGAGGCGTCCGAACAAAAGCAGGCGCCGGACTTCGAGATAGCGCGCATGCGCGGCGTTCACGCGGTCGCCGTGAGCGTCGAGCGTCGCTCTCGCGGCGTCGAGTGTCTTCGTGGGCCAAGCCAGATCGCGAGAGGCGAGCGCAATCTCGGCCTCGGCGACGACACATCTCGCGCGGGCCACCGCGTCGTCAGGACCGAAGGCGCGCGCCGCGCTTCGCACGAGCGCCCTCGCTCGAACGAAATCGCCAAGCTGTGCCATGGCGATGCCGCGAAGCGCGAGCGCGGGCGCGTCGTCGCGCAACGCGACGCGGTCGAGCGCGCCAAGCGGATCACCCGCTGCGAGCGCACGCGCCGCCGCCGTGATCGGCGAGTCCATCGGGTCACCCAAATCCCGCCACACTTGTCACTCCCACCTGGTCGAGGCCCGGTACTAATCTAGCACGACCAACAACCCGTACACGACGCCGTATCGGCAACCGGCTGGGCGGCGCGGGACGACCCTCGGAGGCACACATGACGACGACACAACATCTGACAGGAACACGCGAGCAATGGCTGGCCGCGCGGCGCGAGCTGCTCGCGGCGGAAAAGGAATTCACCCGGCGCAGCGACGAGCTGGCGCGGCAACGTCAGGCGTTGCCGTGGGTCCGCATCGACAAAACCTACCGGTTCGAAACCGATGAAGGCAGCGCGTCGCTCGCCGAGCTTTTCAGAGGACGCTCGCAACTGCTCGTCTATCACTTCATGTTCGGGCCTGACTATGCGGCGGGATGCCCGTCGTGCTCGGCGATCGCGGATGGCTTCGACGGCTTCGCGGTCCATCTGGCGAATCACGATGTGATGCTGATGGCGGTATCGCGCGCGCCGCTCGCGAAACTGCAGGCGTACAAGCACCGGATGGGGTGGACGTTCCCGTGGGCGTCCTCGGCGGGTGGCGACTTCAATTTCGACTTCAACGTGTCCTTCACGGAAGAGCAGCAGCGCTCGGGCGACATCGACTACAACTTCGAGCGCGGCGGCCACGCCATGGACGCGACACCGGCGCCGCAGCCCGTCGTCGAATTCGCGGCGATGTCCGGCACCGATCCGGCCACCTACTCGCGCGACCGCCCAGGCATGAGCGCGTTCGTGATCGAGGACGGCGTGGTCTATCACACCTACTCCACCTATGCGCGCGGCGTGGACGGGCTGTGGGGCATGTATCAGTGGCTGGACCGTGCGCCCAAAGGACGCAACGAGTCAGGCATCTGGTGGCGCCGCCACGACGAGTACAACAGGCGATGAGCAAACTCGTGAGTGCCGCTCGCGCAGCGCCGCAAGCGGCGTTCGCGCGGCGCGGCATCTGCCGCGCGATGTTCGTCGGCGTCTGCATGCTGTGCTTGGCGGCGAGCGCGGCGGCGACGATCATCGGTAGCGCGTCGATGGCGGCGATGGGCGACACGCCGATGCCCGGCGGCTGGACGATGTCGACGCTCTGGACGCGAATGTGCGGACAGACATGGGCCGAAGTCGCGGCATCGTTCATCGGCATGTGGATCGTGATGATGGTGGCGATGATGCTGCCGTCTCTCGTGCCCATGTTGTGGCGTTATCGCGAGGCGGTCGGCAGGGCAACGCAAGCGCGCGCCGGATGGCTGACCGTGCTGGTCGCCGTCGGGTACTTCGTCGTGTGGACGGCGCTCGGCGTCGTCGTCTTTGGGCTCGGCGCCGTGTTCGCGGCGCTCGTAACGCGGGTGCCGGCGCTGGCGCGTGCCGTTCCGGGCGCGATCGGCGTGGTGGTGCTGATCGCGGGCGCACTGCAGTTCACCGGGTGGAAGGCGCGTCAGCTCGAATGCTGCCGCAACGCGCCGGGGCGTTGCCGCAAGCTGCCTGCCGATGCCTGCACTGCCTGGCGGCACGGGCTGCGCCTCGGCCTTCACTGCGGTTGCTGTTGCGCCGGCTTGACCGCGATCCTGCTCGTCGTCGGCGTGATGGATCTGCGCGCGATGGCGGTCGTGACAACCGCGATTACCAGCGAACGTCTGCTGCCGGGTGGGAAACGCGTCGCGCAAGTTATCGGCACGGTCGTTGTCGGCGCCGGGATGGTGCTGATCGTGCAGGCTGCCGGACGTGGGTGACGCCCGAGTCAGAGTGGCCGGATTCGGCGGGCGTGGAACCGCGCGTCAGTGATGCCCCAGCAGAAATGCGCCTACCGCCAGCAGCACGACGATCACGTCCGCATAGGCCATATGCATGTAGCGCACCTGCCGCCTGTAGCGCGACGAATAGAACGGCGCGAACTCCTTCATGCGTTGGCCGAAGACACTGATCGGGTTGTTCAGGAACTGCTCGTACTTCGCGCGATTGCGCGTGAATATGAGGCGTTGCGATTCCTCGACCTTGCCCAACATCACCAGCTCGGTTGAGCGCGAACTTTTCTTCACGCGATACAGGTGGAGCGGCGCATCGACGAATCGCACCTTCGATTCTGGGCTCAGAAGCCGCACGTAAAATTCCCAGTCCTCGAAGCCGTGGATCATTTCCGACGAGTACCCGCCGATACGGAAAAAGCCTTCACGCCGGTACATGGTCGTGTTGACGATCATGTTCTGCCAAAGCAGCTTCTCATAGCTGTACTCGGGCAAGCGCCAGATTTTTTTCGACACCCCGATGCGCTTCGTCTTGCAGTGGACAAGCTCGGTATCAGGATGCTCGGCAAAGCATTCGGCGCACAGCTTCAGGAAATCGGGGTGTATCTTGTCGTCGCCATCGAGCGGCACGAAGAGCGCTCCCGTTGCCTGCGAGAAGCCGAAGTTGCGCGCGGCGGCGACCCCGGCGTTAGCTCTGGTAAACGGCAGGAATCGACTGTCCCTATTTGCGTACTGCTGAATGATGCCTTCGGACCCGTCGGTGGATCCGTCATTCACGACGATGCATTCCCAATCGCTGTACGACTGGCGCAACACCGACTCCAAGGTCTCGCCGATGAACTCTTCCTGGTTGAAACACGGAACAACGATGGATATTTTTGTCATGGCCGATTCGTAACTTTCAATTGCCATCGCTTTCGCCCGGCATTCCAAACCTGGGAATTTTAACGTATCCGGCATGGCCCGCACCGGTTGTGCCGCATTTGCCAGCACGCCAGGATCGAAACCGGCATGTCTCCATGATCGATCTGCGTGGTCCCGGGCCTGCTCGGCGCCCGGTTCGCGCGTCACCCATTCACGGGTTCTATACTTCGCGAGGACGCCGGCGATCGGGTCATCGGCTTGATTCGCAGCCGCTTCCCTTATAAGTTCGGAGCTGGAAGCCGAACCGACCGCGCCGCAAGCAGAATGACCTGCCCTCAACCCGTTCCATCACGCTTATCCAAGAGAGGTTCCTTCGATGCTGCGACGTGTCCTGGCTTCGAGCCGCTACATCATGATCGTTCCCGTCATCGGGACGTTTCTGGGTTCCGTGGCGTTGCTGCTGTATGAGACGATCGTCCTGTTCTGGGGCGGCGTCACCGCGCTGCGAGTCGGCTCCCTGACGGCCAAGTCGGTCAAGATATTCGCGGTGGGGATAGTCGAGGCAGTCGATGTGTTTCTGATCGCGATCGCGGTCTACATCATCAGCATCGGACTCTACTCGCTGTTCATCGACGACAAGCTGCCGTTGCCGAAGTGGCTCGAAGTCAGCAATCTCGAAGACCTGAAAGGGAATCTGGTCAGCGTCGTGATCGCGGTGCTTGCCGTGCTGTTTCTGCGCGAGGCCGTCGCCTGGGACGGTACACACGACATCGCCGCTTTCGGTGTTGCGCTGGCGCTGGTGGTTGCCGCGCTCACCTTCTTTCTGATGAAGAACAACGTCCGGCGGAAATGAGCCTGCTTCATTGCCGGCGACGCGGCGCCGGCAATTCGTCCCTGCTTCAGCGGACGGGCGGCAGGGTTTTCGCCACCAGCAGTTCCTCCGCGTTGTTCGGCGGGCGTAGACCGTCTGTTCTATGCGCGAAGTAGCGCCGGGTGAGATCGGCGGCCGACACGTGCTGCGCTTCTCCAAAGCCTGTTTCGCGGGCCAGCGTCAACATCTGCGCCGGCGTGAAGAAGCTCACGAACGGTGTGCCGCTTGCTCGCGCGCCCTTCTCCGCCATCTCGAGCCCGGGACGTACCTCGGGGTCCGCCATCTCCAACGGCAGCAGGAACGTCATCGCCAACGTCGATCCCGGTGCGAGGCCCGCGACCTCGCGCAGCGCGGCCGCGTTCGCCTCTTTGCTGAGATACATGCTGACGCCCGTGGAGACCACGATGGCCGGTTTGCTGTCATCGAAGCCGGCCGTCACGAGCCGCTCGCGCCAGGCCTCGCCCGCTTCGAAATCGACCGGCACGAAGCGCAGCCAGTCCGGCACGCCGAAACCCAGTTCGATCAAACGCTGACGCTTCCACGCCTGCGGACCGGGCCGGTCGATCTCGAACACCCGAAGGCCAGAAGCGATCTCCGGCCTGCGTTGCGCGAAGCTGTCGAGGCCGGCGCCGAGAATCACATACTGAGTGAGACCGAGCTTGGCCTGCTCCACGACGAGGTCCTCGATAAAGCGCGCACGCGCCACGATCGACGCGCGGAAGGCGCGCGTGAACTGCGGGTCCATGTCACCGCGCGTGCGCCATTCCTCGTCCGGGGCCAGCAATTGGAGGCCGATTCTGTCTTCGAGCACGTGCGGCGGCGCATCGGCCTCGACGTGCAGCGCACGCCACAAAGCGACCCGCGCCGCCGTGCTGTCTGGTGCGATGTCTTGCTTGTCGTTCATGACATTCAATCCTGGTTCCGCGTCCTGATCGTTGCACTATGCCCGCATGGGGCAAAGCAGTGAGCAGCAAGAATATCACCGGCGCGAACGGCGATGGACGAGGCCAGAAACTCGTGCGCTTCGGAAAGAGGTCATCGTCCGAAGCGCGTCAGCATCGCCGTCGGCGTCATGAACAGAAGGAAAAGCGCGAAGCGAAGGCTCGCGCGCAACTGACGTCAAACGCTGAAGCCGATACATAGACATCCAGCAGTCACGCACCCGGGTGCGAACCATTCCACCCCCGGGCACGCGACAGCCCTACACCGCCTAGCTACCTTGCAAACGGATATCACGCGACGAAGCGCCCACGTACACCGTGCCGCCCGGCACATACCGCCAGCCGTTGCGCGAGGTGTCCCACACGCTCTGCATGCGCGGCGTGACCGTGATGCGCACACGGCGCGTTTCGCCCGGGTTCATGCCGATCTTCTCCCAGCCGACCAGACGCCGCGGCGGTTCGCCGTTATACGGCACGCCGAGATACACCTGCGGCACTTCGGCGCCCGCTCTGCGGCCATCGTTGCGCACGGTGAACGACACGTCGAGCGCGCCGTCCGGCCGATGCGCCACCGACAGCCCCGAGTACGAGAAGTGCGTGTACGACAGCCCGTAGCCGAACTCGAACATCGGCGCGATGTTCTTCGCGTCATACCAGCGGTAGCCCATGTTCAGCTGTTCCGAGTAGACCGGATCCGTCTCGAACGCGCCGTTTTGCCCCCAGGTCGGCGTGTCCTGATCGTGCAGCGGGAACGTGACCGGCAGCTTGCCCGACGGATTGACCTTGCCGAACAGCACGTTCGCGATCGCCTTGCCACCGCCTTCGCCCGGATACCATGCTTCGACGATCGCGGACACGCGGTCCTTCCACGGCATCAGCACCGGGTTGCCGCTCTCCAGCACGACGATCGTGCGCGGATTGGCCCGCGCGACCGCATCGACGAGCGCGTCCTGGTTCGACGGATTCGCGAGGCTCAGACTTTGCAGGTCGCCCATGTCCTCGCCGGCCGGCTGCGCGACGACGACGATCGCCACATCAGAACGGCTCGCCAGCGCCGCCGCCTGGTCGATCTCCTGTTGCGTGTAGGCACGGAACGGCGACTGCTGATCGCTGTTGCCGGCGAAGCTCACCTGCGCCGACGGCGCGAGTGCGCGAACCGCCGCGACGATCGGCGTATCGAGCTTGAGCCACGGATTGCTCCACCAGCTGCAGCCGCTCGTCGTGCCGAACGTCAAGCCGCCGCAACCGGCGAACGAGCCGGTGACCGGATCGCGCGTGTTGCCCGAGCCGCCGCCTGTCAGCACCGCCGCGTCGGCATGTCCGCCGATCACCGCGATCCGGCTGAGCGAGCCTGCCGACAGCGGCAACTGGTTGTTGTCGTTCTTCAGCAGCACCATCGATTGTTCGGCGGCCGACTGCGCGAAAACGTTTGCGCGAGCGAAGTCGATAGTTCCGCCGGCCTTTGCCGGATGGTCCATCACACCGGTTCGAATCATCACGTACAGCTTGCGCTTGACCATGTCGTCGAGACGCGCGGTCGACACCGAGCCGTTCGCGATCGCCTGCTTCACCGCAGCCGGCGTCAGATAGACGGTCGCGCCCACGTCCTCTTCTTCGTCGAGACCGGCATTGATCGCTTTCGCCGTGCTATGCGCCGCGCCCCAGTCGGACTGCACCTGACCTTCGAAGCGCCAGTCGTTCTTCAGCACATCGTTGAGCAGATGCGAGTTCTCGCACGCATAGTCGCCATTGAGCCGGTTGTAGCTGCACATCACGCTGCCCGGCTGCGCGCGTCGCGCGGCGATTTCGAACGGCAGCAGATAGAGCTCGCGCAGCGTGCGCTCGTCGATCTGACTGTTGCCGCCGCTGCGGCCGTGCTCCTGCTCGTTGCCCGCGTAGTGCTTGATCGTCGCGATGACCTTCTGGCTCTGCGTGCCGTCGGTGCGCTCGGCGAGCATTTCGCCAGCGAGCACCGGATCTTCGCCGAGATACTCGAAGAGCCGGCCGCCGCGCGGTTCGCGCGCGAGGTTGGTGCCGCCGCCGAGTCCCATGCCGAAGCCCTGCGCACGCAGTTCGATGGCGACCTGCTTGCCGAAGTCGGACGAGAGGCCGCGATCCCAGCTTGCCGCGAGCGCGATCGTCGCGGGGAAGGTGGTGCTCGGCTGCGATGTGCTGCCCGAACCCGTCGACGAATCGACCATGTTCAGGTCAGGAATGCCGAGGCGCGGCACGCCCTGAATGTAGCCGGCGCCGCCGCCCGGCACCGCGGACATGACGTACTGCGAATGGATGAGCTGCAGCTTTTCGTCGAGCGTCATTTTGCCGACGAGGGAATCGGCGCGCCGATGCGCCACCGCCGATTCGAACGCGTTCAGGACCGCCGAGGTGGGGCGGAAATCGAGTGGAAAATCGGGCACACCGGCGCGCGCAGCGACGCACACGGTCGCCACTAACGCGACGACCGGTAATAGTCTTTTTTGCATGTCTGTCTCTCCGAGATCCAGCTTGGATGGGGCGATGCGAAAGTGGAGCGCGTCGAATGGGTTCAATGCGGACGCGAGCGCCGGCAACGCAGGGTGACTGCGAGGACGTGTACCTGCCGGCAGAAGAATCGGGCCAGCCGGATTGGCTGTTAGCGATGCTCCGTGTGAGGTAATGTAAGAATGTAGTCTGACTACAGCATCGGTATTTATACCAATAGAATATGCTTTTATGCTAAATAGCCTATGCTAATTAAGAGCTATAGGCCATTCGGTTTGTTTAATGTATGAATCGGCTTGCATTCAGTACATGGCCTACTGAAACATCCATTGCGCGTTCAACGATCGAATGCGGATCACCATATCTTTCCCGCGAATTTCTGCACCATTTTTTATTGAATTTGTGCAGATGCAATATGCGCTTTAATAAGCTATTTGTAATATATGGCGGTATGCCATTGGCAAATTGAAGCGGAGATTTTCGTCATCGTCATGGCCCGCCGCTTCACCGCTAGAACCGGTAGCCGACACCGGCCAGAATCACGTCTGTATCGCGGCTGTAGCGCGTCATCACGCGATTCCAGCTCACGCGTGCCGACCAGTGCGGCGTCATGCGATACGAAGCGGACATCGACATGAGACCCGCCAGAATCCCATCGCCCGTGTCGTTGTCGTCGTCAGAATTGCCGTGGTGGATTGCTGCGTAAGCACCCACGCCGATGCCGAGCGACAGATGGTCATTGAAGAACGCACGTGTGAGCCAGAGTTGGGCCGTCGCGCCATCGCGTCGCGCGGACATCCCGCTGCCTTCGTGCAGATAACCGAGCGTCGCGTCGAGGTAGTTCGTCAGGCCGCGCCGGTATTCGATCGCCTGCGCCGCAGCGGTCTGCGAATCGAGGCTGTTCAGGATCGTCGCGCCAGCCATCAGCGTGATTTCGTTGTTCGTGACTTTCTGCGAGCGCGGCAGTGCGAAGTCGCGCGGGCCTGGCGTCTCGGGTGCGTCCAGTGGATAACCGACGCCGAGCATGACTGCGGTGGTTGACGAGCCGTTGGTCACCTGCACGTGATTGAGTTGCAGATTAGCGGTCCAGCGGTGCGACGAATACCAGGTCGCGCGGGCGCTGTACACGACGCCCCAGCCGTGCGTATTCGAATAGCCCGCGCCTTGATCGGCGGCCTCGGTATCGAAGTAACGGTACGGGCCGACGCCCAGCGCCAGGACGACGCGCCGATCCATCAGTGGAAGCTTGCCCCATACCTGGGCGGTGGGGCCGTCGCGGTGATGACCGGGAATGTGCCCTTCGTTGAGCCAGGTGATGCTGCCGGCGAAGTAACGGCCGAAGCCCTCCTTGTAGTCCTCGCCCACGCATAAGTGTGTTCGTGCTCGCCGGTTAACGGTCCGGCGTACAGCGCAAACTCCTGGGCCACTGCCCGGCTGGAGCCCACGCAAAACGCCACAGCCGCAATCAGAAGAGTACCGGTAGTCTTCATCCTCGCCTTGCTGTCCAGTGGTATCGGAAACGCACTGCGTGACGACCGGCGATTCTGGTCGCATCTGTTGGGCATTGTGGCATGGCCTTGTGCAAAACCACGGCAGAAAACCACGCGCGTTGACCTTGGCGCGGTCTGCGAAGCGACTCATGGGCTTGGCCTTCGCCCAATGCGAAGCTGACATCCTCATGACCCGTCACCAGCGCCTGGCATAGCTGAATCTATTCCAATATGTCGATGGTGAATCGCTCATTTAGAATCGCGTGATTGCAAGCTATTGATTGGCCGGCAATACCTGGTTACGCGGAGCGTGCGACGCGATGAGATACGCCATTTAATCCAATTTGCATAATCGGCGGACTTTTTTACCGCCCTTTACAGCGCTCCGGCATGCATGACTTATCGTCGTCAAATTCGGAATTCACTCATTTGCCGTGACATTCGCGGCGTGGTCGGTCAGAATTCGCATTCACACGGCAGTCATAGCCGTGGCGTAATGCCTGATTTGCGCAGTACAAATACATGTCCGGTTGTTTCAGCCGGCGCATGTGAACGGGGGAGCGATCGTTAGGAGAAGAGCCGCTCTGGAAATTGCTGATAGATTCCTGGCTCCACACAGATGAGTACTACCGGAATATCGCCTTGGGGCATGCGCAAACTGGCGGCAGTGCGCCCGTTTCTAACTCAGGCATTCATCCCTGCCGCGCGCAATCTGCAATACATGCGCCGCAGGATGCGTCCCTTTGCGCTGATTGCGATCATCGGCTTCCCGCTCTATTTCTACGTCTGGCACACGCTCTTTCCGCAGCCGTACGAAAACCTGGCGCTGCGGCTCGTGGGTTCCGCGCTGTTTGTCCCCATTCTGTTTTCGGATCGCTGGCCGGCGCCGGTCAAGAAATTCTTACCGTACTACTGGTACGTAACGATCTTCTATTCGCTGCCCTTCTTCTTTACGTTCATGCTGTTGAAAAACAACGGCTCCAATGTATGGATAGAAAGCGCGTTGATTGCCGCGTTTGTCATGGTGCTGCTGCTGGACTGGTTGATGCTGCTGCTCAATTTCGTGATCGGCATCGGGGTCGCGTATCTCGCCTATTGGCTGACGACGGACCCCGTCGTCCTTCATACGACCTACCCCGCGCATCTGGCGATTTTCTCGTTCGCGGTCGCGATCGGCGTAGTGGCGAACTACGACATGGACCGGATCAGGATCGAACAGGAGCGCGCGATGCTCGCCACCGCAAGCAGCATTGCCCACGAGCTGCGCACGCCGCTCCTCGCGATTCGCGCGGGCGCTTCGGGGCTTGGCTGTTATCTTCCGTCGCTGCTCGAAACCTATTCGATCGCGCAACAGAGCGAACTGCCGGTGCCGAAAATCCGTCTCGTGCATCTTCGGTCGATGGACGGCGTGCTCTCGCGCATCGAACAGGAGGCCATCCATTCGAATGCGATCATCGACATGCTGCTCGCGAACGCGCGCTTCACGGGCGGCTACGCGCATGGCGCGACCGGGTGCTCCATCGCGCAGTCGGTCAGAAGCGCGCTGGAGCGCTATCCGTTTCGCGAAGGCGAACGCGACCGGGTGCTGACCGACCTTGCCACGGACTTCACGTTCCACGGCTCGGACATGCTGATGGTCCACGTGCTGTTCAATCTGCTGAAAAACGCGTTGCGCGGCATGGCCAGTGTGGACAGCGCACTGATCTCGATCCGGCTCGTGCCGGGGCCGCGGAACAACCAGTTGCTGTTCCGTGACACCGGCGCCGGCATCGCACCCGATGTGCTGCCGCACATCTTTACCCGCTTCTATACGTCGTCGGCAGGGATCGACGACGCCTCGATCGGTACCGGCATCGGTCTCGCTTTCTGCCGCGATGTGATGCGCGGAATAGGCGGCGCCATTGACTGCAAGTCTGTCGAAGGGATGTTTACCGAATTCGCTTTGACCTTTCCCCGGCCATAACGATGCACACGATCAAACCATTCTATTTCCCGACGACCGTCACGTTCGTCGACGACAGTCCGACCTTCCTGTCGAATCTGTGCCTTCAGCTCGACCCGCAACTGGCTTTCCGCCTCTTCAGTTCGCCCGGGGAAGCGCTCGACTTCGTGAACAGCCGCCCGCGCCCAGGACCATTGGACGAACCGATTTTCGCGCCGTTTCGTGACCGCACCGACGAGGACGTCGCTCACCAGGTGATCGCGCTGAGCGTCAATACGGTCCGTAAGCAGGTGCACAACGCGCAGCGATTTCTGGCGACGTCGGTCGTGGTGGTCGATTACGACATGCCCGGCATGAACGGTCTGGAGTTTTGCCGCCGCATGACCGACCCCACCGTGCGCAAGATCATGCTGACCGGCAAAGCGGACGAACACATCGCAGTGCAGAGCTTCAACGAAGGCATCATTCACCGCTTCATCAGCAAGCAGGATGCGGCGGCGGTGCCGGCGCTCAATCGCGCGGTGCGCGATCTGCAGAACGCCTATTTCGACGACGTGTGCCAGTCGATCCTCGATACGTTGGCCGTGTCGGAATACGCGTTCCTGCGCGACGAAGCGCTGGCCGCGCGAGTGGCCGAGATCTCCGACTCGCTCGGCATCGTCGAACACTATCTGTCGTACTGCCCCGGCGGGCTGCTGATGCTCGACAGCGGGGGCAAGTCGTATCTGCTGATCGTCCATACGGACGAGACACTGCGGGGTTTGCGGGAAATAGCCATCGAACAGGACGCGCCTGCGGAGTTTCTGAAGGAACTCGACAGTCGGCGCAGCCTGCCTTACTTCTGGCAAACCGAGGGACATTACCCCACGGATTGCACGGCGTGGGAACCCTATATGCACCCGGCGACGCAACTTGGCGGCCGGCAGAATTACGTGTACTCGGTCATATCCAACCCGCCGGGGCTGGACCTGAGCCAGGTGCTCAGCTATGACCATTACCTCGAACGGCTCGACCGCGAAATGTAAGCGACATGGAGCCCGGCAAACCGGGCTCCATGTCACGCGCCTATCAGGCTGTCACAGCGGTGTTTTCGTCCATGGTCTCGCGCTTGCGCCGGCGGGACGACAGCTCATCCCCGAGACGCCGCGTGGACGCCCACTTGTCGAGTTCGACCTCGCTGCGGATGTCGCGGCACACGCTCGCGATCTTTTCGACCTGCATATCGCTCAGCCCCGCGTGGACCGACAGGCGCATCAGCGCACGGTTGCGCGCCGTCGCAGGCGCACAGAACACCGAGCCGAAAATGCCACGCGACTCCAACGCGTCGCGCAATACGATCGTGCGCTGTTCCGTGCCAGCTTCGAGGGCGATGATCTGACTTTGGCTGCCGTTCAGGTTGTAGCCGAGTTCGGTCAAACGCTGCCTCAGCCATGCGGCGCTCGCAGTGAGTCGCGCGCGCCGCCCGTCCGCGGCTTCGATCACCGACAACGTTGCGTCGAGCCCGCTGATTTCATGCGGCAACAGCGTGGAGCTGAAGATGGCGGGATTCGATTCGAATTTGAAGTACTCCTGGAAATCGACCGGACAGGTGATGAAGCCAGCTCTGCCCGCGAACGCCTTCGCCAGACTCGCGGTGCGAAACGCCACCCGGGACTCCAGCCCGAGTTCGGCAACGAGTCCCGCGCCGCGCGGGCCGTGCGTGCCGAGCGAATGCGATTCGTCGACGACGAACACGCAGGCGTGCCGCTCGCAGACGTCCGCGATCTCAACGAGCCGGCAGACGCCGCCGGTCGTGCTGTACACCGAGTCGACCAGTACCACCCCCTGTCCATAACGCCCGATCTGCTGCTCCAGATGCGCAACGTCGTTATGCCGAAAGGCGACCGGCACCGCACCCGCGCTGCGAATGCCTTCCCACAACGACATGTGCGCCATCATGTCGACGTAGACCGGCGTTTGCGCCGACGCGATCGACTGAAGCAGCCCGGTATTGGCTGCATAGCCCGATTGACACAGCACGCCCGCCTCCGCACGCATGAAGGTTGCGAGCCGGCTTTCGAATCGAAGCTGCGGGCAATCGCCGTGCAGGAAGATGCCTGACATCAGCAGGCCGTTGCCGTTCTCACGCAGCGTGCCGGCCATGCTGTCGATAATGTCCGGATGCCGCGCAATCGCGAGATAGTCGTTGCTCGACAGATGCAACGCGTCGGGCCCAGCGATACGGCCGCGCATGATATGTCCGCCGCCCCAGGTTTCCTGCACCCGCTCACGGTAATACCGCTCGACGCGCGAGGTGACGAAGGCCGGCAACACCGGTCGGTTATGCCGCTGTGTCGTGCGATCAAGAACGCTTTTCATTTTGTGGCTCCATAGGATTAGCTGTCGTAGCGGACAGCGGGTCCATAGTGAGCCCGTCATTTATGACTTGTACGGAAAGTCAGGCAAGTTATGCGTGATGGGTTGAGCGTGGCAAAGATTGATCGTTCGCTTGCTTCTCCTTGGCGGTAAGGCAGGAATCCAGAGGGCGGGTTGACCGGAAAGACCCTCGTCAGACAGGTGCCGCAGACGCCCTGCTCACAAGACGTGGGGACCTGGATTCGATTCGCGGCCAATGCCTGAACGACGGTGCGATCGGCGGTGCTCCGATCGTCGCGCCGCTGCTGGCGATACGCATGCCGATGCGGGCCTTTGCGCCACGATGCGTCGCGAAGTGCAAGGGCCGCCCGTCTGTTGCTATTGCTTCACCGTCCCCGTTCGCGCCGATGATGACGCACCATTTGGCGACAGCGCATTCGCACGCTTATCCATCAGCGTTCCGGGCGAGTTGTTGGGGGTGCCTTGCGCGGCCGGGGCATCGATGGCTTGTCCCGCCTGTCCAGGCTGAGTTTCCTTCGTTTGCGCGCCGCTGTTTGCCGGTGCTTTGCCGGCCTGTTGCGCGTAGGCTGCGCTGCTCATGCAAAGCACGAGCGCGGCGCAAGCAACTTTCAAGGTATCCATGACTGTCTCCTGGTTTCACGGCGCATGCCGTTGTTCTGGGAATGAGCATCTTGCGTGCCGCAAGGAAAATGAAGGCCGATAAAAAGCAGACGAATCGTGGGATACCGCGCCGGTTCAGAATCTGAGCCGACAATGAAGGTGCCCGGCGGCGCCGAAACCCGAAACCAGAAACTCACGCACTTAACGTTTCCCCCAGGCCCCTTCCCCACGACCAGCGGATAGAATTTGCCTCACTGTGATCACACATCACAGCAATGCAAATCAACGGAGTCGAGCTTGGCAACCCGTCCCACATCCCCATCCGTGCTCCCGCTCGAAGTGGTCGCGCACGAAACGATGGCCGGCAAGGTCTATCAGCAACTGCGCGAGGCGATCATGAGCGGCCGGTTCGAGCCGGGTCTGCCGTTGAGTCTGCGTTCCGTCGCCGAAGCCGTCGGGTCCTCCACGATGCCGGTGCGCGCCGCGCTCACCCGGCTCCAGACAGAAGGCGCGCTCGTCGACGGGCCGGGCCGGGCGCTGATGGTTCCGCCGATCACACTGGAACTCGTCGAGGAACTGCGCGACGTGCGCATCGCGCTGGAGGGCTGCGTGGCACAGCGCGCCGCCACCCGCATGTCCGACGCTCATCTCAGGGCCGTTCAGGATATTTACGAGGTCATGAACGGGCACGCGGAAGCCGGCGAAGTCACGGACTATCTGCGCAGCAACTTTGCGTTCCACAGCGGAATTTACCGGCATGGCGCGAGCGAAATCACGCTCGCCACCATCCAGAGTTTGTGGATTCGCATCGGGCCGTTCCTCAACGTCGTCGCGCCGGACATCCCGCACATGCGGCGCTCGATGGAAGCGCATCGGCAGATCGTCGACGCGCTTTGCCGGCGGGACGGCGAAGCCGCGCGGGCGGGCATTGCGCGCGATATCGGCGACGCAGCGCAGAGTCTGATCGACCGCCTGCAGATGCGCGAAGACGTCGGCGGGAAGCAGGCAAACCGCTAACAAACACACATGAATCCGGACGGATTCATACGCAATTGATTCGATTAGTACAACTATTTCTATCCATTCCTGACTGCCAACACGCGTCAGCACATCAGTCTGTCAACGGAGCGAGAAGACATGAGTATTGTGACAATGCTGCAACCACCGCCGGGTTTGCGTGTACTGGTTACAGGCGGCGGCGGTGGGATCGGCCTCACGATCGCGCGGGCCTTCACCGAGGTGGACGCAAAAGTGCACGTCTGCGACGCGAGCGAACGCGTGCTCGAAGCGATGCGCGCCGACAGGAACAACGAAAGCATCTCGGCCACGCTCGCCGACGTCGCCGATGAAAGCGCGGTTGCCCGTGTCTTCGAGGACGTCCAATCCCGGCTCGGCGGTCTCGACGTGCTGATCAACAATGCGGGCATCGCCGGACCGACCGGCGGCATCGATGAAATCGACGCCGCGCAATGGGAACAGACGGTCGCGATCAACCTGAACGCGCAGTTCTATTTCGCGCGACGGGCGGTGCCGCTGCTGCGCGAATCGCCTCACGGTGGCTCGATCATCGCCATGTCGTCGGTGGCCGGGCGGTTGGGCTATGCGTATCGCGCGCCCTATTCCGCGACGAAGTGGGCTGTAATCGGCATGACCAAAAGCCTCGCGATCGAACTCGGACCCGCCGGCATTCGCGTGAACGCCATTCAGCCGGGCATTGTGCGCGGCCCCCGCATGGAAGGGGTGATCGGGGCGCGAGCCCAGCAGCTCGGTCTGAGCTACGCGGAGATGGAAGCGAAGTACCTCGAAAAGATCTCGCTGCGCCGCATGACCACTCAGGAGGAAATCGCGGCGACCGCGCTATTCCTGTGCGCGCCGGGCGGCAGTGGCATTTCCGGCCAGGCGATCTCCGTGTGCGGCAACGTCGAAGTGCTCTGACGCTTCACTCTTTCCTTCCTCAGCGTGGACTCCGATTCTCATGGCCTCAACCCGTAAAGTCATCATTACCTGCGCGCCGACGGGCGCGATCCATACACCGTCGATGTCGCCCTACCTGCCGGTCACC
This sequence comes from Paraburkholderia sp. RAU2J, assembly GCF_003634845.1. Lineage (NCBI taxonomy): Bacteria > Pseudomonadati > Pseudomonadota > Betaproteobacteria > Burkholderiales > Burkholderiaceae > Paraburkholderia > Paraburkholderia sp. RAU2J. The sequence goes on along the minus strand of NZ_RBXG01000003.1, from coordinate 729,203 downwards.
CCGCAGCAGATAGCCGAGGCCGCACTGGCGGCAGCAACCGAAGGCGCCGCGATCCTGCATCTGCATGCCCGCGATCCCGGCGATGGACGGCCCACGCAGGACCCGGCCGTGTTTTCAGAATTCCTGCCGCAGATCAAGGCGCAAACCGACGCCGTCATCAACCTCACCAGCGGCGGCAGCCCGCATATGACCGTGGCGGAGCGGCTGCGCCCCGCGCATCACTTCCAGCCGGAGATCGCCTCGCTCAACATGGGCTCGATGAATTTCGGCCTGTATCCGATGCTCGAACGCTTCAAGGAGCTGAAGCACGACTGGGAGCGGCAGCATCTCGAAGCGAGCCGCGATCTCGTCTTCAAGAATACGTTTGCGGACATCGAGTACATCCTGACGTCATGCGGCGCCAATGGAACACGCTTCGAGTTCGAGTGCTACGACATCTCGCATCTGTACAACCTCGCCCACTTCGTCGAGCGCAATCTGGCCAAGCCGCCGTTCTTCATTCAAAGCGTTTTCGGTTTGCTCGGCGGCATTGGCGCTCATCCGGAAGACCTGATGCACATGCGGCGCACCGCCGACCGTCTGTTCGGCAACGACTATGTCTGGTCGATCCTCGGCGCCGGCCGCAACCAGATCCCGCTCGCGACCATGGGTCTGACGCAGGGTTCGAACGTCCGTGTCGGACTCGAGGATTCGCTCTGGATCGGACCAGGCAAACTCGCCGAATCGAGCGCCGCACAGGTTCGGCAGATCCGGAATGTGATCGAAGGACTGTCTCTCGACATCGCCACGCCGGCCGAAGCGCGCGCGATGCTCGGTCTCAAGGGCAAGGACAACGTGCGTTTCTAATCGCCGCCCACGCGAGCCTTCCGGCACGGAAACGGAAGGAGACGGCAGGGGCAGTCGAAGGGCATCTGGCCGCGCGTGCCTCGCCCTTCGCCTCCACGCATACACGCGCAAAGCGGGTCGTTGCCCGTTGCCGGGGCGCAGTTGCTGCGCCGAACCGGGCACCGGGAACTCCGACGTTCCACCTACCCAGATCTGGGGAATCACATGTCAACGCATCGATCAACGAAGCCGCAAGCCGATCAGCTTGCGCAATCCGCACTTACACGGCTCCTGATCCGCAAGCTGATGCCGTTACTCGTCGTTGTCTACGTCATCAGCTTTCTCGACCGCACGAATATCGCGTTGGCTCGACACACCATGAGCATCGACCTCGGGCTTTCCGCGGCCGCTTATGGACTCGGCGCGGGCCTGTTCTTTCTCACCTACGCAATGCTGGAAATACCGAGCAACCTGGTGATGAACAAGGTGGGCGCGCGGCTATGGATCACGCGCATCATGGTCACGTGGGGGGTGCTATCGATTGGCATGGCCTTCGTGCGCGGCGAGACGTCGTTCTACGTGATGCGGCTATTGCTGGGCGCCGCTGAAGCAGGCCTCTTCCCCGGTGTCATGCTCTACCTGACGTACTGGTTCACCCGCGAAGAACGGGCGCTTGCAACAGGCTATTTCCTGATCGGCGTGTGCGTCGCGAACATTGTCGGCGGGCCGCTCGGCGGTGCACTTCTTGAACTCGACGGCATGCTCGGTTTGCGCGGCTGGCAGTGGCTTTTCGTGATCGAAGGGTTGCCCGCGGTGCTCCTCGCGATCGTGGTCTGGAAGATGCTGCCCGACAAGCCCCTGGAAGCATCGTGGCTGTCGCCGGCGCAAGCCGCGGAGATCGAGGCGCGCCTCGCCGCCGAACGCGACGCGCAAGCCGGAGACGGACGTGCCAGCCATTCCCTGCGCCACGCACTGGGCGATCCGCAAGTCTGGCTCGCCATTCTCGTGTACTTCTGTCATCAACTGACCATCTACACGACCATCTTCTTTCTGCCGGGCGTGATCGGCGCGTCGGGACATTTCTCGCCGCTGATGGTGGGAACGTTGTCGGCGACACCGTGGATTGCCGCCGCCATCGGCGCGGCGGCGCTGCCGCGTTTCGCCAGCACGTCGGCACGCAGCCGGCTGCTGCTGGTCGGCGGGCTGATTGTGATGGCGCTCGGCTTGTTGATCGCCGCGCACTCGCGGCCCGCGATCGGTCTGCTTGGAATGTGCCTCGCCGCATTCATGTTCTTCGTGGTGCAGTCGATCATTTTCACGTTCCCGTCCTCGCGGCTCAGCGGCGCCGCGTTGGCCGGCGGTCTTGCGCTGGTCAATTCGTGTGGCCTGTTGGGGGGATTCGTCGGGCCTACGGTCATGGGCCTGATCGAACAATCGACGGGCAGCGCGACCAACGGCCTCATCGTTCTGGCAGTTGCGCTGATCATCGCCGCGGTGGGTAGTCTTCGCTTGAGGCATGGGGACGAGGATCGTCGCGCGCGTGCTGTGTATTGCCGGGACGCCGAAAAGGCGGTGTGAGGCCGCTGATGATTCTGTCGCACCGAAGCGTTTTTCGACAAAGATCACTGGCGGCGGCCTCAGTGGCAAGTACACAACGGATTGACCGCGTCACCGGTCACGATGGAGTTATGGGGTTTATACTAGGCACGTCTCCTCCATGTCTCCTCTGATATGGATTCAGCCCGCCTCCGAGCGGGCTTTTTCTTATCCGACACAGCAAGCACAACGATGACAGGAAGAATCGCCGACGGTGAGGCGCGCGAACGTCTCATTATCTGGAGTCGCCGCCGCATGAGCGAGTTCGGCATCACGTTCGAAGCGCTCGCCGAATCCATCCAGCACGATCTCGACAATCCGCCGATCTACCGTGACGCCAAGGGCAACGACTGGAACGGACTCGGCGACATGCCGGACTGGCTGCGGGCAGCAAAGAATGCCGGCGTCGACCCGGCTTTCTTCAGGATCGAGCCAAAGCGTGAGCCCGCGCCGAAACATTCCAGCGCGCAGTATGTGCAGGCTGATCTCTTCGAGTAACGGCGCCGTACCGATCAATCGCCCGAGCAGGGGTGGTTGAGGATGTAGTTCGTGTCGCCCAATGAACGCGCTACTTGCCTGCGCGATGCGCGAGTGCAATCGCATCCAGCCCTGCCAGCACGAAACGCACAAAGTCATCGGCAAGCGCTTTCCTGTCTTTAGCGACTGCGGGCAGCAAGGCCGCCTGCACCTGCTTCGGCGCGATCATCATCGCGATGCACGGCAGCACCGTGAACATCAACGCCCGCTGCACGGCAGCCTCTTTGGGGTTCAACTGAAGCACCTCGCCGATGAGTCCCAGCAAAAGCGCGGCCTTGGGCCGCACCGCTTTCTCGATGAGCGCCGGAATCGCCGGCGACGGCGAGAGCACCTCGCGCAGCATCAGCATGAATCCCCACGGCGCCGCCGCGTTGACCGACAAGCCGACAAAGTGCGAGATCACCGCGCGAAGCTTGTCCTTCGGATCGCTCACGCCCTCGGTTAACGCCTTCAACTCGTCGAGCCCGACAACCTGCCGGTGCGCTTCCACCAGCGCCGCTTCGTAAAGCGCCTCGCGGCTGCCGAAGTGGTAATGCACCGATGCCATCGGCGTACCTGCGCGTTCGCAGATCTCCTTGCTCGTGGCGTCCGCGAAACCGCGCTCGGCGAATACCTGCCCGGCTGTGTCGAGCAGATGCTGGCGCGTCGCCGCGCCGTCAGGACGCGTCGCCCGCTGTTTGCGCGTCGAAGCGGTTTTTGCTGAGGATGTGCGCATGAAGAATCGGTGACTCTGGAAATAGTTTGAATTCAAATTCAAATTCACATATCATCGATTCTACTTCATCCGAGGCCGCCTTGCGTCGGTTCAACCGCATGCAAGGCGGCTTCGGCCGCGGACAGCGCGCACCGCGCAGTCGCTTTTGGTAGCCACGAGTCAGCCAGATGAACGCTGTATCGCGCTCTCAATGATATGGATTACTTACTGAACATGCGTGTCCGAGCAGGCGCGTTTTTGCGGATGAACCCATGCTTACCTCGCTAACGAACCTTGTGCCACCGGTTCCCGGCCGCTTCATGATGATGTTCGCCATGCTCGTGGGCGCTATGCTCGCAGCCTGCTCCCATTCCGACAACAACGCATACCAAGGCTATGTCGAAGGTGAATTCGTCTATCTCGGCTCGTCGCAGGCAGGGCGATTGACGCAACTATCGGCCGCACGTGGGCAATATGTGAAAGCGGATACGCAGCTCTTCACACTCGAAGCAATCGACGAAACAGCCGCGCTTAGACAGGCCGAACAGCAACTCACGGCGACGCGCGCGCAACTGGCGGACATCGAGACCGGCAAGCGCGTGCCGGAGGTCAACGTCAATCGCGCGCAGCTTGCCGAGGCCGTCGCCAATGCGCGCAAGGCGTCCTTGCAACTCACGCGCGACAAGGCACAGTTCGCGGCAGGCGGCATTGCCAAAGCGCAACTCGACGATTCGCAAGCCAACGCCGACGCCACCGCCGCGCAGGTGCGCGAGCTGACGAATCAGGTCGAAGTGGCGCGCCTGCCCGGGCGTTCGCAACAGATCGCGGCGCTCCAGGCGCAGGTAGCAGCCGCCGAAGCAGTCGTCGCGCAGGCGCAATGGAAGCTGGATCAGAAGCGTGTCAGCGCGCCTGCCGGGGGCCTGATTTACGACACGATCTATCGAACGGGAGAATGGGTGCCGGCGGGAAGCCCCGTCGTGCAGATGCTGCCACCGCAAAATATCAAGGTGCGCTTCTTCGTGCCGGAGAGCATCGTCGGCCGACTCGCGAACGGCCGCAGCGTGGCGATTCATTGCGACGGTTGCGCAGCCGATGTGTCCGCGAAAATCACCTACATATCGAGCGAGGCGGAATACACGCCGCCCGTCATCTACAGCAACGAAACCCGCGCGAAGCTCGTGTTCATGGTCGAAGCGCATCCGTCCGTCGCGGACGCAAACAGGCTGCATCCGGGCCAGCCGGTGACGGTGGTGCTGCAATGAGCGGCGAGATCCCCGAGCATGTCATCGACGTGCAGCATCTGAACAAGCATTTCGGCGACAAGCATGTCGTCAACGACGTGTCGCTACAGGTCGGACGAGGTGAAATCTTCGGTTTTCTCGGCCCGAACGGCAGCGGAAAAACCACCTCGATCCGATTGATGTGCGGACTCCTGACGCCGGATTCCGGCACCGGCACCTGTCTCGGTTACGACATCCTGCGCGAGAGCGAAGCCATCAAGCGTAATGTCGGCTACATGACGCAGCGTTTTTCATATTGGGAAGACCTGACCATCCGCGAAAATCTCGACTTCGTCGCACGGGTCTATCAGATGAAGAACCGCCGTCAGGCGGTCGACCGCTCGCTCGAATCGCTTGGACTGCAAAGCCGCGCCAATCAGTTGACGGGTTCGTTGTCCGGCGGCTGGAAGCAGCGGCTCGCGCTCGCCGCATGCATGCTGCACGAACCGAAGCTGCTGTTGCTCGACGAACCGACTGCCGGCGTCGATCCCACCGCGCGGCGCGATTTCTGGGAGGAACTGCACCGGCTGGCCGCACGCGGCATTTCGGTGCTGGTCAGCACGCACTACATGGATGAGGCCGAACGCTGTCACAAGCTTGCATACATCGCCTACGGCAAGTTGCTCGCGCAAGGCACATCGAACGAAGTCATCGAGTCACAGCATCTGTCGACGTGGTGCATCCACGGCGAACACCTTAGCGCCCTGTCCGAACAGCTTCGCGCGATGCCCGGCGTCGACCAGACCGTTGTCTTCGGCTCTGCGCTGCATGTCAGCGGCCGCGACCACGCCGCGCTCGAACAGGCAATCAGGCAGGCGACAGCGGGCACCGCGTTGCGTATCGAGCCGATCGGCACGGGACTCGAAGACGTCTTCATCTACCTGATGAGTCATGCGAAAGACAACTTCGGAGCGCCATCATGAGCAGACGAACCGTGTTCTCGTTGAGCCGCTGGTGGAGCATCGTGCTCAAGGAGTTTTTGCAACTTCGGCGCGACCGGGTCACGTTCGCGATGATCATCGGTTTGCCGATCGTTCAACTCTCGCTATTCGGCTTCGCCATCAATACGAATCCGCGGCATCTACCCACCGCCGTCGTCATTCACGATCAAAGCGAGTTCTCCCGCAGCTTCGTGGCTGCAATGACCAACTCGGCGTATTTCAACGTGATAGAAAGCTTGCCGGATGAAGAAGCCGGCCGTCGTGCGCTCGCGCAAGGCCGCGTGCAATTCGTGCTCAACGTTCCGGTCGATTTCTCTGCGAGATTGCTGCGCGGTGAGCGCCCCTCGTTGCTGGTCGAAGCCGATGCAACCGATCCGACCGCGACCAGCACCGCCGTCGCGGCGCTGCCGGGTCTGATCCAGCCCGTCGCCGACAAGGACATCACGGGTCCGCTCGCGCATCTGAACGGCGGCCCGAGCGCATTCGGCGTGCAGGTTCACAACCTGTACAACCCCGAGGGCATTACGCAATACAACGTGGTCCCCGGCTTGATGGGCGTCATTTTGACGATGACGCTCGTCATGATGACGGGCCTCGCGATCACACGCGAACGCGAACGCGGCACGATGGAAAATCTGCTCGCGACACCGGTCCTTCCGATCGAAGTGATGACCGGCAAGATCGTGCCTTACGTTGCGATCGGGTTGATTCAAGCGTCGATCATTCTCGCCGCGACGCGCTTCGTCTTCAACGTGCCGTTCGTCGGCAGCCCGGTGGCGATCTATCTTGCCGCGTTGCTCTTCATCGCGGCCAATCTCACCGTCGGCATTACGCTGTCCTCGCTCGCACAGAACCAGTTGCAGGCGATGCAACTGACCTTCTTCTATTTCCTGCCGAACATCCTGTTGTCGGGTTTCATGTTTCCGTTCGCAGGCATGCCGCGCTGGGCGCAGTTCATTGGCAATCTGCTGCCGCTGACGTATTTCAATCGCCTGATCCGCGGCATTCTGCTCAAAGGCAATGGCTGGGCGGACCTGTGGCCGTCGGTGTGGCCGATGATGCTCTTTACGGCGATCGTCATGGCGATTGCGTTGCGCTTCTACCGGCGCACGCTCGATTAGAAGGACAAGGCGATGAAACCACTCGTTATCGTGGGCGCGCTCGCGCTATGTGGCTGCGCAGTCGGCCCGGATTTTCAGAGCCCGGCCGCGCCGGACACGCAAACCTATACTCGCGATGGCCTGCCGCAACGCGCCGCATCGGCCAACAGCACGGCCGCATTTGCGCAGACCTTGCGCATCAGCGACAGTGCGACGCCGATGTGGTGGCGGCAGTTTCATTCGGATGCGCTGGACCGGCTGGTTGACGAGGCGTTGCGCGAAAGCCCGACGCTGGCGCAGGCTCGCGCAAAGCTGATCGAAGCCCGCGAGGACTACAACGCGCAGGCGGGTTCGACGCAATTTCCCAGCGTAGACGCGACAATTTCCGCTTCGCGCCAGAAGGTCGACCCTGCCGCGTTCGGCGTGCCCAACGTGAACAGTCCAGGGCCGTTCTCGCTGTTCAACGCTTCGGTGAGTGTGTCGTATGTATTCGATGTGTTCGGCGCCAATCGTCGCGCGCTCGAAGCGAGCCTCGCGCAAGTCGATTACGAGTCGTTCGAACTCGACGCGGCGCGGCTATCCATTGCGGGCAATGTCGTGTCGGCGGCAATCCGGCGCGCGTCGTTGCAACAGCAGATCGAATTGACACAAGATCTCGAGCACGCCCAGGCCCGGCAACTGACGATCGTCGAAGCGCGCTTCGCCGCCGGTGGCGTGGCTCAACTCGACGTCCACAGCCAGCACACCCTGCTCGCGCAAACGCGCGCATCTTTGCCGCCGCTCACCACGCAGCTTGCGCAAACCGATCATCAACTCGCGATTCTGCTGGGCGCCACGCCGTCGAAAGCGGATTTCAGCGGCATCACGCTCGATGCGCTTCATCTGCCCAACGACCTGCCCGTCACGCTGCCTTCGACACTCGCACGCGAGCGGCCCGACATTCGCGCGTCCGAAGCGTTGTTGCATCAGGCCAGCGCGAATGTCGGCGTCGCGACGGCCAACCTTTATCCGCAGTTTTCGTTATCGGCGGGATTCGGCTCGCAGCGCACGAACATCGGCGACGTCATCAATGGTTTGAACATCTGGAACATCGGACTCAATCTGACGCAGCCTCTTTTCCGTGGCGGCGAATTGCATGCGAAGAAGCGCGCAGCGCAGGCCGCCTACGAGGCCGCCCTGGCCGGCTATCAGCAAACCGTTTTGCAGGCGCTGCAGCAGGTTGCCGATTCGTTGACAGCACTGCGGGATGACGCGCACGAATTGCAGGCCCGGGACGACGCCTGGCAACACGCGCAGGCGAGCGTCTCAATTGCGAGCCGGCAATATGCAGCGGGAGGAATTAGCCAGACGGCGTTGCTCGACGCGCAGCGTCAGGCCTTGCAGACCGCAATCGACCGGACGCGGGCGCAAGCCGAGCAGTTCGCCGATTCGGCGGCGCTATTTCAGGCGCTTGGCAGCGGCGTGCCGGTAACGACGCAGGTGAGTGAGCAATGAGCCGGCCTGCGCATCTCGATGACGTGAGCGATCGACACGTCCGGTAGAGATCTACGAAAACTGACAAATGCGCAGCCGATTCCCGGACGGGTCGGTGATTTGCATCTGCCGTCCCCAACCGGCTTCCTCGATGCCGGGCCTTGCATACGAATACTGCTTGCCGTGCAACTCCCCATGCAACGACTCAATGTCGTCGACCGGCAGGAATACGGCTGATCCCGGCGTACTGTCGCCGTGATGCTCGCTCAGATGCAGGATGACAGAGTCACGCCTGATCTGCGCATACAACGGTAAATCGTCGGCAAACCGATGTTCCCAGTCGAGTTCGAAGCCAAGGTAGGTCAGATAGAACTCGTATGCCCTCTCGATGGAGAACATGCGCAAAATCGGTATGGCGTTCAGAAGGGTCATCGGCTTGCTCCGCAGTCGTCGAATCGAAACCGCAGTTCAACGGGTTACCCGCTGCCTGTCAAACCTTTGGACATGCTATCGCCTGACCACCGTCCTCACGCGCACCTCGCCCTTTCTACATTCGGCACAAAGACCGAACACCACCAGTTGCCGTTCCGACACGTCGAACTCGAAATTGTCCGCCACCGCCTTCTGCCGCGCCTCGATCTCGGCATCGAAAAACTCATGAATGCAGCCGCAGGCCGTGCACACCAGGTGATCGTGCCGCTTGCCGTCGTTCAGTTCATAAACCAGACGGCCGTCACCGAATGCGACACTCGACAGCAATTTCGCGTCGACCAGCAAACCGAGCGCCCGGTAGAGGGTGCCCAGACTCAGATTGCGCATGTCCTCGTTCAACCGCTTGTAAAGCTGCTCGGCGCTGAAGTGTTCGTGGGCATGTTGCTGAAAGAACTCCAGCACCAGCACACGTGGGAACGTGGGCCGCAAGCCGGCTTGTTCCAGAATTCGGTGAATGTTCATGGACGTGGTGGCAACACAAGACGGGCAACCGGAAGCGCCTGGGTCGTCTGTCAATGCGAGGAAGTGGTCGGTAAGGCTGTCGGCCTGCGCGGCAGGGCGATGTGCGAGTTGCCAGACTATGTGAGCCGCCTCCTTAAGAGAACCTTAAGTCAACGGTCACATCACGACGAATCAGGTCGAACGAGGGGTTCAGAGCAAACCCTGTCAGCAACTGCCGGGAATCACGCGCCAGGTCTTCGCCCATGCAGTCGGCGCGCGCCCCGTTGACGCCGTTCCTCTCGAGACGCCGAGTTCGCACGGCGTTTTGGGGGCGCCGCGCTGCTGTGGTTTGCAACTCAGTATCCTGAGCGTCGCGCCTCGCCTCAGATCACCGATGGGCGAGGGAACAGAGTCAATCCCTGAAGGCCTTTTCTGATTGCACTGTCTTTACCTGCTCCCTTTGCAACGGCCTCACTCACCATTCGGCGACCAGCGCCCGACGCAGCCAATGACGACCCCCACAGGTATGCGTAGAATTCACAAACCGCAGAAATCCCGCCCACTCCCGATTCGAAACCTTCGATCTGCGCTCCGGCGCCCACGCCGCACGCTATCCGCGACATGACCGACCTCTTCAGCTCCACCCCACGTGCGCCGCTAGCCGAACAGCTTCGCCCCGAGTCCCTCGAAGAAGTCGTGGGTCAGTCCCATCTGCTGGGCGCAGGCAAGCCGCTGCGGCTCGCGCTCGATTCGAACCGGCTGCACTCGTTCATTCTCTGGGGTCCGCCCGGTGTGGGCAAAACGACGATCGCGCGGCTTGCCGCGAAGGCGTTCGATCATGAGTTCATCGCCGAATCGGCGGTCGCCGCCGGCGTCAAGGAACTCAGGCAGGCCGCCGCGCACGCGCAGCAGGTGCTCGACCACCATGGCCGATCGACCGTCCTGTTCCTCGATGAAATTCATCGGCTCAACAAGAGTCAGCAGGACGCGCTGCTTCCCCACGTGGAAGTGGGCCGCCTCACACTGATTGGCGCGACGACGGAGAACCCGAGTTTCGAGGTCAACAGTGCGCTGCTGTCGCGCGCACAGGTATATGTGCTCAAGCCGTTATCCGATCGGGAGTTGTGGGAGCTGTTTGCGCGCGCCCGTCCCCGTTTGGGCGAACTGGCGTTCGAGGACTCCGCTGTCGACGCGATCATCGAATTCGCCGACGGCGACGGCCGGAAATTCCTCAACCTGCTGGAGCAACTGGTCAACGCGGCAACCGCGGCACGCATCAAACACATCGACAGCGACTTCGTCGGCACGGCGTCGGCCAACACCACGCGACGATTCGACAAAGGCGGCGAAGCGTTCTATGACCAGATATCGGCGCTGATCAAATCGGCCCGCGGCTCCGATCCGGATGCCGCGCTGTACTGGATGGCGCGCATGATCGATGGCGGTGTCGACGTTCGTTATCTCGCCCGTCGCATCATCATTCTGGCGAGCGAAGAAGTCGGCAACGCGGACCCGCGAGCATTGGAAGTTGCCGTGAACGCCGCTCAAGCGTATGAACGCCTCGGCTCGCCCGAGGGCGAACTTGCGTTGGCGCAAGCCCTTGTCTACGTCGCGGTGGCGCCGAAGTCGAATGCGGTCAGCGCGGCATGGCATCAGGCGTTGACGTTCGTGCGCGCCGACCGCACGCGTGCGGTTCCGCTGCATTTGCGCAATGCGCCGACGCAACTGATGAAGGACCTCGGCTACAAGAAGGACTACCGCTATGCTCATGACGAACCGGATGCGTACGCAGCGGGAGAAAAGTACTTTCCGGAGGACATGCCCGAGCAGCGGTGGTATCAGCCGGTGCCACGGGGCCTCGAAAGCAGGATCGGCGAGAAGCTCGTTCGTTTGCGCGAACTCGATGAGCAGGCGCGTGATCTGGAGAAGAGCTAGTGCTGGTGAACGAGACCGGGCGTTGCTGCGGCAGAACGTCGCTTCCGATGAAAAAGAATCGGCCGCCAATGTGCAATGAGTATGCGCAGGAAAACGGTGATTAGCTCATGAGCGAATTGGGATGGAACAAAGCGCGCTCATCGCGTGAGAGCAGAGATTAAATAATCGCTTATTGCCCCGACGTATGCGCGCGCAGAAACGCCACATAACCATTCTGCGTCTTGAGGATCTTCTCGGCGCACTCGTCATAGTCCGAACCCTTCGCGCCGTCCGGTCCGTACATGCCGCGGCACTGTGCAAAGAGCGTGAGCGTCGCGCCCGCGCCTTTCGCATCGCGGCTCGCCGAGAAGGCGGCATCGCCCGAGCCAGAGGGTACGTCGGTTTCGATCGCGACCGCGTCCGCGCGTGTCACATGCGTGTCGGAATGCTGTTCGATGTAGCGTTTGGTCAGCGCCCACGCCGCGTCGCAGTTCTGTGCATCGCAATTGACGGTCGCATTGCGCTGAGCAGCAGCCAGGCCGGTTTCGTTATGGAGAAATTGCTCGGCTTGCTTCGCCTGCTTTTCAGGCGACGAGCAACCGGCGAGTACAAGCGCAACAAGCACAGAAGCAGCGATCTTTTTCACGAGTCAAACCTCTTAAGCCACGTTCGAGCGCGATTATAGCTGTGTGCCGGAAGCGCTCGCGGGTTTGCTTGCGCGACTCGCGGACATTGGCGAAAGCCCTGTGCAAGAAGAACGGCCACGCATCGCACGCGTTGGACGTCACGCACGAACCACGGTTACGCCAGCGGCCTCCAGTGGCGCGATCAACCCCGCATCGGTCGAGCGCTCGACTACCACGGTCTGTGCAAGCGTCACGTCGCCGATGGCATAGGCCGACGCCGCGTTGAGCTTTTCCTTGGTCGCAAGAACGACGGTCTCCGCTGAACGCGCGGCAAGCGCGCGTTTCACGTAGGCCTCTTCAAGATCACCAGTGCTGAGTCCCGCCGTTGGATGAACACCGGTCACGCCCATGAAGTAGAGGTCGGCGTGGATATGCGACATCGCCTCGATGGCGGCTGCGCCGACGGTCACGATCGAATGTTTATAGAGCCTGCCGCCGATCACGATCACTTCGAGCGACGGGTGCTCGGCCAGCGCGACGGCAATCGTGGGACTGTGCGTCACGACCGTCGCCGCCAGCGAGGACGGGATGTGCCTGACGAGTTCGGCGCAGGTCGTCCCGCCGTCGATGATCACGATCTGTCCTGGCTCGATCATGGCTGCCGCGGCCATGCCGATCGCGCGTTTGCCCGAGGACTCCAGCGTGCGCCGCTTTGAAAAAGAGGCGACAGCCGGCGACGCGGGCAGCGCGCCGCCGTGCACCCGCTGCAGCGAACCCTCGGCGGCGAGTTCGCGCAAGTCGCGCCGTATGGTGTCCTCCGACACGCCGAACTGCACGGCGAGCGGCGCCGCGAGCACCTGCCCGTCCCGGGCAAGCCATTCGAGGATGGTTTTCTTACGTTGGCTGGTCAACATGGTTTTGCACGTTTTTTCTTGATATTACACGAATATGCACGATATCATCAATGCCACTATCCAACCAGCCGGAGCCGGCCATGGCAGCCACGCAAGACCGTGTGCGCATCATCGATACGACCGTGCTGTCCGACGACTGGTACGTACTGAAGAAAACAACGTTCGAATTCCTGCGGCGCGACGGCACGTGGCAACGGCAAACGCGCGAAACGTACGACCGGGGCAACGGCGCGACGCTGCTGCTGTTCAACCGTGCGAGAAAGACCGTGGTGCTGACCCGGCAATTCCGCTTGCCCGCGTTCGTCAACGGTCACGACGGAATGATGCTGGAAGCCGCGGCGGGTCTGCTCGAGAAGGCGTCGCCGGAAGAACGCATTCGCGCCGAGGTGGAGGAAGAAACCGGCTACCGCGTGCAACACGTGCAGAAAGTCTTCGAAGCTTATATGAGCCCCGGCTCCGTGACTGAGAAGCTGTACTTTTTCATCGCCGAATACGATGCCGGGACGCGGGTCGGCAACGGCGGCGGAGTGCAAACCGAAGGCGAAGACATCGAGGTCGTCGAGCTGGCGCTGGAAGAAGCGTTGGAAGGCATGCGCCGTGGCGACATCGTCGATGCCAAGACCATCATGCTGCTGCAATTCCTTGCGCTGCGCGAACAGGCGCAGCAGCGTTCACAGTGACGTTGCGCTCTATCCTCGTTGCCGACCCTTGCTGCACTCCACACGTGACGTCGCGTCGCATTCAGATCGACTTCAGTTCCCCGCCGTCCAGCCGGTCACGCGGATGATCAGGTGAATAAAGGAGCGCGTTGACCTCGGCGACCGTCATGCGCTCGCGCGCCTCGCCCACTTTCACGGTCTCGTCGCCGGCGCACACTTCGCCTTCCCGCAGCACGCGCAAGTAGAAGCCCGGGCGCCCGCTGGCTGTCAGCAAAGCCGGCATGCGTAGCTCGTTCATCCGGATGCCCACGCGATTGCACTTCACCCGAGGCTGCGTCACCTCGAACAGTGCGCCGCCGATCCGATAACGGTCGCCGATGCACACGACGGAATCGGGCATGCCTTCGAACTGGATGATCACGCATGCGATGACCACGGTGATGCTATTTGCCGCGCAAGTAAACGCTTTGCTGGCCGAGGGTGTTGTTGGCACGATGCGCACCCTTGGCTGCGCAGTCTGAACGCACGCGCTCGGTGTTCTGGTACGAGCTGATTGCAGGCTCGCCAACGACAAGCGCCGCTGCATGCCGGGCCGCGCTTGGCGTCGCCGACAAGCTGTATGATGGCGGGCTCGCGCCGGAGCGAAAGCCCGCGCGGTCGGCCCGCGCAGCAGATCGCGCACCGCCCGCCGCGGTTCCACGGTGCCAACCTATCCATTCACGACGACCCGGAGGAAGACTCGCCATGACGGCCGCAACGCAATTCGATCAGGTTTCCATTATCAAACGAGCCAACGTCTATTTCGATGGCAAGTGTGTCTCGCACACCGTGCTCTTCGCCGACGGCTCGCGAAAGACGCTCGGCGTGATTCTGCCAGGCGCGCTCAACTTCGGCACCGACGCGCCGGAACTGATGGAAGTGCAGGCGGGCCAGTGCCGCATCCGCCTCGAAGGCAGCGAAGAGTGGAAGACGTATCGCGCGGGCGAGTCGTTCTCGGTGCCCGGCAAGAGCCGCTTCGATATCGACGTGATCGAAACGCTCGATTACGTTTGCAGCTATCTGTGAAGATGGATGGGCGCGCGGCGTCCGTTGCCGCACGCGATTTTGCGCGCGTGCGGTGGTATTGAAGTCGCGCGTTAGTGGCTACGATCTGCGAGGCGGCGTTGGAGTTCACCTGGCATCGTACGTCTGAACAACGGTCGTTCACATCCCATCGGCGGATAAAGATGCGGGCATTCACAAAAGATGATTCGCCCGTTACAATGGCGCCCCCTTGCCCAGGTGGCGAAATTGGTAGACGCACTATCTTGAGGGGGTAGCGCCGAAAGGCGTGCGGGTTCAAATCCCGCCCTGGGCACCAGTTTCTATCCGCAGTCCTGCGTGGAAGCTATAGAGGTTGCGATTCCAGAATGCGTTCGAGTAGCGAATCGCAACATCGTCCATCAGATCCGATTGCCGCCCGAACGTGAGCGTTCCATAGGGCCCATCAATGCCGACATAGGCCTGATGATCGAACAACGTATTTGTTTTGATCAACGTGCCTGAATTGATGTTGAACCGCTCTCCAGCATGAACACGGTTCTGTAGCCGCCGCCCAGATCTTCGCTGCCCTGCAATCGCCAACGCGTCGGCGAACCGATGCCCGATGCCGTGCCGACGGATGAGCCGCCTTTCTTGTTGCTGATGTACGTGAGGCCGGAGTCGTTCGCGACGGACGCGATGCCGTGTTCGTCGCCAAGGCCTGGACGCGCGATTCGGTGCTCAGCGCGATCAAGGTCAACGTCGGAACGCGTATTCCCGCTCACGCGTCCGTGTGCATGGACACGTGCTGATGGGCGAAGGCGATGTTCGACCAGGGCCTCGTCGCCCAGGTGAAGCAGGCGGCGGGCGAGTTGTCGGAGAGACTGAACTATCGCGCGGACGCGCCTTCGATTCGTCGACGATCTCAACTGCCCAATCGACTGACCAGGCGTTCGTGGTCCTCGACTCGTCGACACCACGAAGCGCTGCCCCAGAACCCGGCGCTCCTCTGCGTGTTCACACCGGCGCGCTACGCAGCCGCGCCACGTTCCGCTCACGTACCGTAAGCGCCAAGGCAACCAGCCCAAGCGCCGCGAGCGCACTCGCGACGACGAACGCGGACGAATACCCCGCGCCGTACTGAATCATGAAACCGGTGATGCTCGGCGAGAGAATGCCCGCGAGATTCGCGAGCAAATGCACGAAGCCGCCAGTCGCCCCGATTCGCTCGCGCGGCACGATGTCCTGCAGCAGCGACCAGCAGGCCTGCGGCGTCATGAAGGCGAAGAGGCTCGCAACCGCGATCAGCGTGACGGCAGGCAGGAGCGAACTCACGCGCGAGACGAGCATCACGCAGATCGCCGCCATGCCGAGGCCCATCATGATCACGGTCTTGCGCGCAAAGAGAACGTTGCCCGTGCGCTTGTAGAGTCCGTCCGAGATCATGCCGCCCAGCACGAAGCCGAGCGTCGCGCCGAGCCACGGCAGAATACCGACCAGGCTCATGTGCTTGATATCCAGATGCTGGTAGTCGGTCAGGTAGCTCGGCAACCACGAAAGAAAAAAGTACAACACGTAGTTAAACGCGAAGAACGCCATCGCGACGCCGAGCACCGGCAGCGAAAGCAGATAGTGGAAGACACCATGCGACGTGGCGGCCGCGCCAGTAGAGCTCGAAGGCGTCGGCTGACGATCGGCGGCAATCCATTGAGCCTCTTGCTTCGATACCGACGGATGTTCATCCGGCTGATCGCGAAAGCAGCGCCACCAGAACGCCATCCAGACGAAACCGAGTACCGCGATCACGGCGAACGAGACGCGCCAGCTGAATTGCAGCGCAACCAACCCGACGATCGGCGCCGCGACGGCCGCGCCAAGCGGTTGCCCGGCATTGGTGAGACCAACCGCCCTGCCCGCTTCACTGCGCGGAAACCAGCTGGAAATGGACTTGTTGGTCGTGGTGCCCATGGGCCCTTCGGCGACGCCGAACGCGACCCGCGCGACCATCAGCGTGGCGAAGTTGCCGGCGAACGCGGTTGCGCCACAAAACGCGGACCAGAACCCCGCCGCAAGCATGAAGACTTTACGCGGGCCGAATTTGTCGGCAGCCCAACCGCCGACGAAGCAGAACACGCAGTAGCCGATAAAGAAGCTGCTGAAGAGCAGACCCATTTGCGCGTCGTTGATGTGCAAGTCCGCCTTGATGATCGGCGCCACCACGGATAACGCGGCGCGATCCAGATAATTCAGCATGCCGGCAAAGAACAGCAACGCGGCAACCACCCAGCGGTATCGCGACTTCATGGCTTTTCTCCTCACGTGGCCCGGTCGGTGGACTGCGCCTGAACGCATGCGTCGGCCTGGAACGGGAGTGCGGCTTTTGATGACTGCAGGAGCTTCCGGGCCTGGTGATGCGGTGGGCTTTGCGCCGAGCTGGGCGGTTATTTTGGCGGCGACTCGAAGGTCGGGAGGTGGTGCCGTAGCGTCCCGAATCTCGTATGTCGTCGTACATCATCGGCAAGTTTAAGGGTGCTACCGGGGCAGGAAAAGTAGCATTTACCCGAGGAAGTCAGCGAAAGCTTAATGGAATTTTTTTTCGCTTTGTCGGGTCCCCAGCCAAACCGCAGCCCAGCCGAAGTGAACGGACGACGAGGCTTATAGATATACGACAACGTATAACAAATAGTGCGCCAATCCGCCATATCGCCTCGGCGAAGCAGGACAGCCGTGCTCAGGCAGCTACTGAACCCCGCCCATCCATTCCTGGGAAGCTGGCATTGCAGCAGTGCGAAAATCTGCCGCTAAGGCCTCGCCTTACGTTTGTGGCGGCGAAATGAGCGTGGACGGTTAGTTGCGTAACTGAACTTAGACTTGTCCAGCCATCGGAGCCTCACCGCCCATGCCCTCGATCAGCGAACTCTCGTACTTGCGATCGCCCGATTCCTTGATCGTCATTAGCACGGGCAGCGAATAGCCCGCGATTGTCGTGGCGAGCGCGATGCTCTCGTCGCGAGAACGGATGGACAACACGATGAAGTGCGATACGTTTCCGAGTGAGGGCAAGAAAGAAGCACGAGACAGCGTGCCGTGCGGACAATCATTCGTCCACACGAGGCAAGCTGCCTGAATTGGTGCGCGAGAGATCGTCGTTCCCGCATAGCGCAGACATCGGCAAGCTTCAGCCGACGTTCGATTGCCAGACATGGCATGCCGTCCGGCACGACTACGACAACCCGTTAGCTCAGATCACGATCGCTCCGGTTATCAAACCGACCAGCGCGGCGATAGCACCACACACCGCAACCGCGAAAATGATCCACTCGGTTCTGATGAACACCGGCACACCGCGCTCCCGTCTGGCGAGGATGAACAGCACGGTGCCAGGCGCATAGAGCATCGCCGACATCATCAGGAATTTGGCGCCGCCCGCAAATAACAGGAATGCCGTATACAGCGTGGCGAAAGCGGCAATGAAGTATTCCCGGCGCAATACGCTGCGCTGCTCGTCGCCCTGTTCGATATCGTGACGCGCGGCCTTGATGCCGAAAGCCGCGACCAGAAAATACGGAATCAGCGCCATCGAACTGGTGAGGTTGATCATCAGCGAAAACGCATCCGTCGACCAATACGTGCTGATCACGAATAGCTGCACCACGGTGCTGGTCAAGCAGATCGCGGCGACCGGCAATTTGCGCTCGTTCTGCTTGGCGAAGATGCGCGGCATCGTGCCCATGCGTGCTGCGGCAAACAGCACTTCGGCGCAAATGAGCGACCAAGCGAGGTACGCGCCGAGAATCGAAATGATCAGGCCCACGCCGATAAAGACCGTGCCGAACGGACCCAGCAGTGCGCCCAGCACCGCCGCCATCGACGGCTGCCGCATCACGGCGATGTCCGCGCGCGGCAAGGTCGCGTAGGGCAGCAGCGTCACCAGAACCAGCAGACACAGAACGGCCGCGAAGCCGTAGAGCGTCGCGGCGCCGACATGCGAACGTTGCCTCGCATAACGTGAATACACGCTTGCGCCCTCGATGCCGACGAACACGAACACGGTGACGAGCATGGTCGCGCGGACTTGCGAGAACAGTCCTGCCGAGAGCGCATCGCCGCTTTCCCAGAAGTTCGCGTGAAACATGTCGGCGCGGAACAGGACGATCAATATGCCGATGAACACGATAATCGGAATGACTTTCGCCACCGTCACGATGGTGTTGATCATCGTGGCCTGCTTTACGCCTCGCAACATCACGAAGTGAAACAGCCATATGCCGACCGACGACACCGCGATCGCAGTCGCCGTATTGCCATTGCCGAATGCCGGGACGAATGCGCCCAGCGTCGATTTGATCAGCACCCAGTACGAGACATTGCCGAAGCATCCCGCCATCCAATAGCCGAATGCGGAGAGAAAGCCCGCATAGTCGCCGAAGCCCGCTCTCGCATACGCGAACACGCCGGCGTCGAGTTCGGGCCGCCGTTGGGCCAACGCCTGGAAAACGCGCGCCAACGCATACATGCCGATGCCCGCGATGCACCATGCAATGATCGCGCCGACCGGCCCGGTCGCGCGCGCGAAGTTACGCGGCAGCGAAAAGATCCCTGCGCCCACCATTGATCCGACGACCATCGCGGTCAATGCGGGCAAGGACAGTTTCGGCTCGACCTGTGACGCCATTGTTCACCATTCAAGGAGCTGGGGTTCTTTTAGAAGTGGACCAACGCGGGTGAGCATTGCGCTCTTCTCTCCGAGCGCTACAGCGATAGTCCTCCCGAACCGCGTTTTCTATTGCGCCGGAAGAGGCGAATCGGTTCGTCGCATCCATGCTGGCCAGCCGGCGTGCAACGTCAAACCGGCTCTCTCGATCAGGCGGTGTTTGTTGTAGTCGGGAATGTCCTCGTCGTCTTGGTTGAAGAGCCGCTTCAGAGAGGCCCGTTTGCACACGTCTGAAGTGTCTCTTCCTCAGCGTCGCGCCTCTAGGCATAATAGGATATCTGCAGCGATATGGTCAGTTGGTTTGCACTCCTCCTCCGCCAATGTTGCGGGGAAAAGCAAAGAGCTGTTCTTATCGCGAGCGCCCATTGAAGTCCTCCTGCATCACTTCACGTGACAACCACACGACACGGCAAGTCTTTGCGAATCCGCTAGCGGAATAAGCCGTACGGTGCATCGACAAACAATGAATTTTTCTGAAGACGACGGACCTTCCTGCACCCTCTGCTCCAGCGCATAGCTTGCGATATGCAACGCCTATTTGACATTTCCTTCTTTTAGAAATTAACCCGTATCGCATGTGACAAGCGAATTAAATCTCCTATGCCATTCACCCCCTTGAACCACGTTGCAGAATTAGTGAAAGGTTAGCCATGGTACATTTCGGTATCCTGTCTTGATACTAATCGCTCAAGAACTAAACCAAACAAGCAGCAAGTATTTCGAAAGGAGTAGACCACAAGCAGAGGTTGACCAACGAGGAAGCGCCGGACTCACAGAAAAGCCGCAAGCTCATCACGCTGTATGCATCAATTAGTCATATTAACTAGTGGAGTTGAAATTATGGCACGTTCGACCACTCAGAGAGAACGCCGTTATCGTTGCATCACGGTAACGGCGTTTTCACGCGAATCGTCACGCCCGGCAACCTATGGGGTTTTGCCGGCACATCGCCCCAACTACTGACTCGCCGATGGTGCCGGGTACGGCGGCGACGCGCTGATCGCGGAGCCCGCCGGTTGCCATCCGCCCCCCATCGCGCGGAACAATGCAACCTGAGCCTGCAATTGCCCGACCTCTTCCCGCACGAGGGTCGCCTGGCTTTCGAGCAACGCAAGACGGGCCTGATCGACATCCATCACGCCGATATCCCCCACCGTGAACTGGCGCGTCGTCTTCCTTAGCACCTCGGTGCGTTGTTTGACTTCTTCATTGCGCGCGAGCTGCAACTGTTCCTGCCGCTTCAATCTCGACAGCGCCTGCTCGACATCGAACAGCGCGCCCGATGCAGCTTTTTCATAAGCGTGAAACGCCTGTTGCGCCTGCGCATCCGACGACTCGACCTGCGATTCGCGCGCACCGAAATCGATCAACGGCAGGGCCGTCGCTGCGCCGAACAGCCAGAATGTGCTGGGCCCGAGACCCTGACCCGCAATGTCCCAGCCGTTGCGCGCGAGCATCGCGCTCAGCGAGAATGTCGGCCAGTAGTTCAGACGCGCGGCGTCCGACTGCTTCACGCTCGCGAACAGGCGGTCACGCGCAGCGATCAGATCGGGGCGTCGCATCAGCAGATCGACAGGTTGCCCCGGCGTGATCTCCGGCAGTGGCTTCGGCAAACCGCTGACGGTGCTCAGCGTGGCGGCGAGTTCCCCCGGCTGGACCGCGCACAGATTCTCGAGCGCCAGTTGCGAGGCGGCAATGGCCGTCTCGACATCCTGTTGTCGCGCCTCGACCTGCGCAAGCCCCGCGCGAGCCACCTCGATATTCGTGCTCAACCCCACGCCGGCCGTGAAACTTTTCTCTGCAATCCCAACGAAATCTGCGGCGATCTGGTGGCTTTGCGCCAGCAACTCGCGCTGCTGCAACAAGCCACGGTAAGTCATATACAGATCGGCGACCGCACCGATGACGCTCAGCCGCACCGCCTCGGCATCGCCCGCCGCTGCGAGCGTCGACGCACGCGCGGCGGCAAGACGCGCGCGTCCGCGGCCGAATACGTCGATCTCCCATTGCGTCTGAAGACCGATACGCCAGAACTTCGCATCGACATCGTTGATCCCGAGAAACTCCTGAAACTCTAGCTGGGTTTCCCCGCCGTGATAACTCGCAGCCTGCGCGCCCACGCCCACTGAAGGCAGCAGTTGGGAGCGCGCGAGGCGTATGCCTGAGCGCGCCTGATCGACGCGCGCGGCCGCTATCGAGATGTCGTAGTTGTGCTCGATCGCCGTCTCGATCAACTGGGTCAGCGCCGGGTCGTTGAACTGCGTCCACCACGTCGCCAGCTGTGCGTCGTCGGGCGCGACGTGCGCATCGGCGAGCGCCGGCGACGCTTCGTTGAAGTGCTGCGGAAGCGTCTTCGGCGAGTCGAGTTTCAGCGTACCCGTGCAGCCCGAAGCGATCGCCACGACGATCGACGCCAGCGGCAAACGTCGTGCAACGAGTGATGCGAGCGGCGACATCACGCGGTTCCGGTTATCAGGTCTTTCCATGTTGATCCCCGGGTTGCTGGCCCTCTTCCCACTCCGTACTCTTGATCGAGAAGAGCAGCACATAGAGGGCAGGAACTGCGACCATCGTCAGAACCGTCGCGAACGCCAGCCCCGCCATCATCGTGATCGCCATGTCCTTGAAGAACGGGTCCCATAGCAGCGGCACCATGCCGAGGATCGT
The DNA here is from genome assembly GCF_003634845.1 of Paraburkholderia sp. RAU2J. Classification (NCBI taxonomy): domain Bacteria; kingdom Pseudomonadati; phylum Pseudomonadota; class Betaproteobacteria; order Burkholderiales; family Burkholderiaceae; genus Paraburkholderia; species Paraburkholderia sp. RAU2J. The sequence goes on along the minus strand of NZ_RBXG01000003.1, from coordinate 707,310 downwards.
CGTGCCCGCAGCCAGCGCCACCGGCCGCAAACGGCTCATCGAGCCGAAGATCACCGCCTGCATGCGTGGCACGCCCGCGGATACCTGACCATCGATCTCCTCCACCAGCACCACGCCGTTCTTGATCATCATGCCGATGAGGCTGAGCAGCCCGAGCAGCGCCATGAAACCGAACGCGCCACGGAACATCAACAGGCCGATCGTCACGCCGCAGATCGACATCGGCACCACCAGCAGCACCACGAGCGCGGGCTTGAGGCGGCCGAACATGAACAGCACAAGCAGAATCATCCCAAGGAAACCCATTGGCAACTGACGGAACAGACTCTCCTGAGCAATCGTCGACGACTCGTGTTCGCCGCCCCATTCGAAGGTATAACCGGGCGGCAAGGGAATCGACTCGATCGAATGCCGCACGCGCTCGAACGCCGCCACGCTGTTGCTGCCGTACGTGACGCCGGCCGAGACGGTCAGCGTGCGAATCCGGTCGTTACGCGAAACGATGCTCTCTTCCGTTTGCGGCGAGACGCCGTCCAGCACGTCGCCCAGCGGCACGTAGCGCTGCTGTCCCGCACTGAAGACCTGCATCGTGAGCAGGCGCTCCATGCCCTGTTCGCTCTCCGGCGCGCGCAGGACGATCGGCAACAGCTGGTCGTGCTCGCGGAAGATACCGGTGGTGATGCCCTCGGTGGCATACGCGAGCACGTCGTTCACCTGGCGTCGAGTCACACCGGCGGAGCGGGCGCGCGAGTCGTCGAATATCGGCCGCACCACGTTGACCGGATTTTCCCAGTCGTCGCGGATCGAGACCATGCCGCCGTCTTTATGCAGGATCGCCTGCGCCTGACGGCTCAACGCGCGCAGCACGCCTGGGTCCGGGCCCATGAAGCGCGCCTGGATCGGCGTGCCGCCGCCCGGACCGAAGCTCGGCCGGGTGACCGTCCAGGTCGCGTCGGGGAAGCGCTTCTCGAGTTCCGCCGTAATTGGCGGGATCATCCCGTCAATATCGCGCTGATCCTTGACCGTGACGATGAATTGCGCGTATCTCGGGTCGCGGGTTTCCGGATCGTAGACGAGAAAAAAGCGCGTCGCTCCGCCGCCGATATAAGTGCCCACATTCGCCACGCCATTTTGCGCGAGCAGGAACTTCTCCGCGCCACGGGTCTTTTCAGCGACCGCACGAATATCGGAGCCAAGCGGCAAACGCATGTCGACATAGAAGATCGGCGTCGTCGAGTTCGGAAAGAAACTTTGCTCAACGAAACGAAATCCCCACATGCACACGCCGGTCAGCACCGCCAGAGACACCACCACCGGCACCCGGCGTGCCGCCACCCAGCCTAACAGGCCCCGGTATTGGCGATACAACCGCGAGTCGAACGGATTGGGCCGGTCGCCCTCGTCGGCTTTGAACAGGTAGAAACCGAAAAGCGGCGTCAGTCCGATCGCGATCACCCAACTGAACAGCAGCGAGATCGCCGCCACCGCGAACAGCGATGCGCAAAACTCCCCGACGGCGTCCGGCGAAAGACCGATGCCCGAAAACGCGAGAATCCCCACGATAGTCGAAGCCAGCAGAATCCACTGGCCCTGCTGCAGCACCTGGTTGGCCGCGTCAATGTGCGACATGCCCTTCTGCACGCGCACGAGCATGCCCTCGCACACCACGATCGTGTTGTCGGTCAGCATACCCATCACGATGATCAGCGCGCCTAACGAAATTCGCTGCAACTCGATACCCGCCGCATACATCACGAACAGTGTGCCGACAATCGTCAGGAACAGTTCGACGCCGAGCACCACGCCCGCGCGCCAACCGAGGCCGATGCCCAACGCCACGCCGACGATCGCCACCGCCAGCATTACGTCGAACACGAAGCCCTTGACAGCGGCATCGACGGCTTCCGGCTGATCGTAAAGCACATGCAGTTCCATCCCGAGCGGCCGGCCGCGCTCCAGCTCGCGCATTTTCGCCTTCACTGCCGCACCGACGTTCACGACGTTCACTCGAGCGCGCGCGCTGATGCCGATCGTGAGTGCGGGTTCGCCGTTATACCGGATCAACGCGTTCGGAATCTTCGCGTAGCCGTAGTTCACGGTCCCGAGATCGCCGAGCAGAACTGGGCCGGCGGTCGTGCCCACCGGCAGCGCGCGGACTGCGTCAAGCGAATCCAGCGTGCCCGTCGGCGCGATCCGCATCAGCAGATCCCCCACCCGCTCACGGCCGGCTGAGCGGATTTCGTTTTGCAGGGCGAGCGTCTGCGCGAGATCGTCGGTCGAGAGATTGTTCGCCGCCAGCTTGGCCTGGTCGGCCTCGACCGTGACCTGCTCCTGCTGGTTGCCCGCGATCACGATATCGGCGACATCCGGCAACGTCAGCAATTGCTTGCGCAACTCGCGGGCGTATTCGTAGAGTTGCGCCTGAGAGTAGCCCTTGCCCGTGATCGCGTAGAACATCCCGTAGACATCGCCGAACCTGTCGAACACGACCGTCGGGCCTGCTCCCGGCGGCAACCGCGGCTGCGCGTCGCTCACCTGGCGGCGCAACTCGTCCCACACCTGAGGCAGATCGGCGGACGTGTACCTGTCGCGGATCTGGACGCGGACTTCCGAATAACCGGGCATCGACCGCGAGCGCAGAAAGTCGATCTGCTCCATCTGCTGGATCGAGCTTTCAAGCCGGTCGGTCACCTCGTTCTCCACCTCCTTCGCGCTGGCGCCGGGATAGAGCGTGACGACGACCGCGGTCTTGATGGTGAATTTCGGATCTTCGAGCCGCCCGATGTTGATGTACGCAAAGAGTCCGCCGAACAGCGAGACGAGCGTGATGACCCATGCGATCAACGGCTTTTCGATAAGGGGGCGCGCGAGGTTCATTGATTCACATCCAGAGGCCGCACCGCTTGCCCCTCGGCAACGAACTGCGAGCCGCCCCCTACGACCTTGTCCCCCGCATGCAGATCGCCCGCCACGATAGCCACGCTATTGCGGATCTCACGTAGATCGACCGGCACCGCATGCACCTTGCTCGACGCGGTGTCATAGCGCCATACCCTGTGCTTGCCATCAGGCGTGACAGCAAGCGCGGCGATCGGCACAGAGAGCGCGAGGTTCGCGGCCGGTGCCTGGTTCAGGCCGATGCGCACGCGCACTGCCATGCCCGGCAGCAGCGTCAGATTCCTCGGCTGTTTGACGCTGAACAGCAGCCGGTATGAACTCGCGGCGGCGGAGCTCTGCGTGGCATGTTCGCGATAGACCAGCTGCAACACGTTATCCGGACGATCCGGCGTCCACGCCTCGGCACGCAGCCCACTGTTGAGCGGCAGACTTTCGGCGATGCTTTGCGGCAACTCCACGCCGATCTCGATGCGCTCCGCGTTCTCCAGATTGAACACGGGCGCACCGGCCTGCACCGTCTGCTGGGTTTCGATCGTCCGGCGCGCGATCCGTCCGTCGAACGGTGCGATGAGACTGGTATTGCGCAAGTCCCTGTGCGCGAGATCTCGTTGTACTCTGGCGACTTCCAGCGTGGTTTTCAATTGCTCGAACGCGCCCGCCGACAGAATGTTTTCGTCGTGCAGCACAGACTTGCGTTTGAGGTCGTCGGCAAGCTGTGCGTACTGCGCGTCGGCGCGGCGCGCCACCAGTTGAAAGGGCTCAGGATCGATTCTCGCGATCAGTTGCCCCTTGCGCACGCGTGCGCCGTCGAGCACGGCGATCTGGACGACACGCCCGGACACCTCGAAGGCAAGCGACGAAATGCTGGTCTGCTCGACGCGGCCGGTGAACTCGCGAAGTTCGTTCGCCCCTTCCTGCGTGACAGGCACCAGTTGCACCATGCGCGGCCCGGTGTCGGTCGCGGCCTCCTGCTGCCGCCCACATGCACCCAGTAATCCGAATGCCAGAACGATGACTATCCGCGACCGGTACGCCGCCCGCTGTACCCCGTGCAGCTCGCAGGACCCAACTGCAGGGTGGCTTTCGTGAGCGGACATTCAGGCCTCTCGGTATGGTTGATTCAATATCGCGTGTGCGCGCGATATGAAGACACTTGCCACTTGCCGACATGCTCCGATCGAAGCCTCACCGAAAACCTCGTCCATGCGGACTGCGGCGCCCTTCCGGCGCCGAGGTCAGGCCCAACGAATCAGACAGGCGATGCGAGGTAAAGGAATGACTGGCGCCTTCGCGCCCGCCGATACTCGTGAACGCGACTGGTCCGACACGCCGCGCACGATCCGAGAGATCATGCAATGGCCGCTACCGCGTCCGCGCTCCGGGTCTGTGTCGACGATCGCCATGGCTTCGGTCCCGCCCTCTACAACAGTTAGGTCTATGCGTCGTATTCGGACTATCGAGGCTTGCTCCACCCTGCTTTATATTGTTCATGTCCGTTCCTCGGGTTGAAGGTTTCCTGCCTGTCGCCACAAGGAAAGTGGCCGGCAACGCTCCAATCACGGCAAACGCGGAGTTACCCCTTCGGCCTGGGAGACAATGACTGACATGTCGATATTCTTGCTGATGCGCGGTACGACCTCGCCACTCTGACGAAAGATCGCGGGAGACAACGCTGTCCCATCTTCAGTATGGGAAACACAACCATGCCGGCTAGATCCAACAACGAAAGCTTTTGCGTATCGGTTGTCATAGCATGAGACGCCGGTTCATTGAGACGGGGCTGCCTGAAAAGTATTTAAGTTCCCAAACAAATCCTTGTCAAGAATTTCGCTGCCACTGCCTTGTCTTGTCGAAATAAAACTTGACGTTCTGAACACTCAGCCAGATTGTTTTTGCTTTTGTCAGCGGTAAGCGCACTTCAGGTATTGCTACTCGGAAAACTGGCGCGCTCGTATTGCGACCGTCCACGATGGGATGTCATGAGCATGTCACCGTCTGCCGCCAAAGTGCCTGGTTGTCGAACGCATGCTCATACCACGGGGTTGAATGACGGAGCGTCGCGCGCTTTAGCGCATGATGGCGGATCGAAGCTGGCGGCGTCAATTGGTTCGAGATCGACATCGCGAATATACACATGTGGCCGCGGAGAGCTTTGACGATTGTTCAATCGCAAAGATGAGCACACCTACTTTTGATATGCCAATCGTGCAGCTTAATAAGCGCATGCAGTGCGTTCAACCGGGACACGCTTCATTCTTATGGTCATCAAAAGCCAGCGTTACTAAGCGCCCGCTGACTGTCGCTTCTTGCGTAAGCAATTTGCCAAGCGTACAGTACTCTGCGACGAATAATATGCATGAATTCTTGTCGGTCCTGCGCATAAAACAGCGACTTATAGCTGATAGACCCTCCATCATTTTGCCGGTTTCACTGGCCAAGCACATCATGGCCTGAGAGATCGGAAAGTCCTGTCGGTGATGCAGCCATGGCAACGGTCCCCAGCAAGACTACTGACTGCGCGTCACCACGCGGATGGCGGCCGAACTATTCAGTGCTCAGATATGCAGGCGTTGACCTGTCGATGTCGGCACCGCGCCTCTTCTCATCCTGGCATCCGAACAGACGGAGTCCTGCCGGATTGCAAGCGCGACTCTCGCCACCCGCCCGGCGATCCGCATACCAGATCGTCTGCTCGAACAAAGGCGTCGGCAATCCGAAAACAGCCCGGCGCCTCGCAAGGGCGAACGCGCGATGACGCACACTCTCTCACGATGCATACCGCGTTGCTTTACGTTCAGCCTGCTAGTCACCGTTCTCCTGTCCGGCTGCGCCATGGTGCGGGTCAGTTCGCTCGGCCCGCAGCAATACATCGCCATGCGGCGCGGCGATATCCTTTCAACCGGCCGACTCAGCGCGGCGACGCGTGACACACTGCGCATCGCGGCTCACGACGAGGCGCGTTGCCAGCAAGCGCCGCAGGAGTGCATCGATTCGATCACGACCGTTCCGGGAATCAACGTCGATCGCCGTCTCGCCAGTCTGGCCGAGCTTTCCTTGGCGATGGCGATTGCCCAAACGCCACCTAACGACAGCACGGCGTGGAGCGATGCGCGATTCGACTTGTGGCTGAGAACGGCCCGCTATGCATACGCGTTTCTCTTCCTCGGTCAACGCACAGCGGGTGAACGCGCCTTCGAGGATCGTCAAACGCAGGTTCGCGACTATTACAACTATGCCGTCCAGGAGCTGGCCGGCGCGCTATTCCGGCGCGGCGCGCTCGAAACAGATTTGGGCAAAGGCGATCCCTCAACGCAGTTCATCGCGGGCTGGACCATTCATATCGACCTGAGCCGGGTCCGGCTTCCCGAAGGCGTGCGCGAACTGCGCGAGGTGATCCCGGCGTCCAGACTCTCGTTCGCAGGGCTGCGCAGCATCTATCGCCGCGACGGTCTGGGCGCCGAACTTGTCGCCGTCATGAACATCCCCGCGCCGGACGTGAAAGCTTCGCCCGCCTCGGATGCCAGCGCAGACACTGCGTCACGTCCGTCGACCTGGTCAACGCTACCGTCGCGCCCGTTTAGCGAAATGCCGTCGCCGAACGTCACCGTACTTCTTGGCTTCAGCGCCGAGAATCTCGAACAACTGCGCGACGCACATGATGTCGTCTTATCCGTTTACGATCCCTATCGTGAGAAAAGCGTGGTACGGCATGACCAGACCGTGCCGTTGGCGGCCAATTTCAGCGCGGGTTACGGCATCTGGCTCGCGCGCTCCGGCTTTGCCGGACAATCCTTGCGCACACTGTTTGGCCGGGCGCGCGGCATTGATAGTCCCCGTATCTACATGATGCAGCCGTTCGATCCGCAGCGGCGCATCGTTCTGATGTTGCACGGCCTGGCCAGCAGTCCCGAAGCGTGGGTAAATCTCGCGAACGACATTCAGGGTGATGAAATACTCCGCCAGCACTTTCAGGTGTGGCAGGTCTACTACCCGACCAATGTCCCCATTCTCGTCAGCCTCGCGCGAATTCGCAGAGCGGCGCGACTCACGCTCGAGCATTTCGATCCAACCGGCACGTTGCCGGCTTCGCAGAGGATGGTGCTGATCGGACATAGCATGGGCGGCGTTCTGGCGAGGCTGCTCGTTTCGACCTCCGACGAAGAACTGTGGGCTACCTTCGAAAACAAGTATGTGCCCGAGGGCGCCGAGCTCGACCGCGAGGACGAGCGGCTTGATCGCTTTCTGCGCTTTACGCCGATGCCGCAAGTCGAGAGAGCAATTTTCATCGCGGCCCCGCACCGGGGCACGCCCTTCGCCAGCAATCGCATTGCCCGGTGGGCGTCGAACCTGGTGCGCTTGCCGCTCGCCCTTCTGCACGAGTTCGAAGACGTGATGCAGACGGCCACCAACAATGGCGGCGGACAGCTCGAAGGCCAGACCTTCCACGTTCCAAACAGTATTGAACAGTTGCGCGAAACCGATCCGCTCATCCGCGCCACCGCCAAGCTGCCGATCAGCCCGGACGTGTGCTTCCATTCGATTATCGCGAGACGCCGGGCGACGGGTCCGCTCGAGGATTCGGACGACGGAGTCGTGCCTTATCGCAGTGCGCATCTGGCGGGCGCGGTCTCCGAGAAGGTGATCGTTTCCGGACACAGTGTTCAGGAAACGCCCGAAGCCATTTTTGAAATCCGGCGGATTCTGCACGAGGATATTGCGGACGTGGCGAGAAGTGGTGAGTCCGGGTTATTCGTGGGCTGTGAGCCGGGGATGGCTGTTCAATAGAGAGCGGCGTGCGTGTAAGCGTTAAGGGTCGTGGTTTGTTGCGCCATGGTGGGCGGCGGGATGCGGGCTCGTTGCGCGAGGCCTCGTCTAGGCTTGTAGCGCTCAGGCAAGTGTCGGCTGTGAGAAAGCGCCATGCGGACGTTGGATAGAATTTGCAAACCGGACGGTCGGCAAAAGCTGACTCTGCGAATCACGATCTAGCGGGAACAGGGCGGGCTAACAGATAGAGTTCACAAGCTTCGTTTTATTCCGGATTCCTTATCACGTGACCGCGCACAACTTGGCCTTTCGACGAGGCTAGCCATGGCGCGTGTGCTGCGCCTTGCACCCACTTCGCACCATGCGGTCCACGACGCGGCGTCGATCGAGAGTTGCAACGGTCTTGCCAGCTGATAATGCAAAGGTACATGTCTGCGGCCTTCAAGGATGGCGCGGGCCGAAGGCGGCTACCGGACGCACTCAGCGGAGCGCCGTGGAGCATGCCCGACGGTGAACGAATCCGCCATCGACATTCAACCGCACACGCAGGCGGCGTAGTTGGCAATTACGCCGAGGGAGCCTCAAGGCCGACTACCACCACAGACCGTGCCCTTGTCGCCGCATGCAAGATGTGGCGACGCGCCTATTTTCATTCACACACCGATCTCGCCCAGTGCGGCTCCGCGAAGATCTGACACCCTCTCGGGAACGGATTGAGGCGCTCGATCAGGGGAAGCGCTCAGCGAGCGTTTTGTCTTCGCTTGATGAAGCGTCCGCAGAAAGCGTATGGATCGCAGGGGGCGCAGGCGGCAAGTTGATTTGCCCTCGGGGTCAAACGTGAATGCTTCACCTGAGAAACGAGTCCGACTCGAGAATCCTATAGAGCCCTTAGCCGATCTGCGTTTCGCTGCGCCGCTGGTAGGCGCGTTATCGAAGCCTCTGGCGATAGCCATTTTGAGATGTGTAAAGACGGCCAATTCTGTGAGACTTTCAGCGAGGCGTCGCGGGCGAGGGCTCATTCTTTTTGGAAAATCGGCACGAGGGGCACATGCGCTGAACCGCTGTCCGCCTTTGGGGCGCTCCGGCAGTTGTGCTAAGGAGCGCGGCAAGGCCCAAGGCTACGGATGAAAGACGAAATCGCCACTGTCAGACAGAGCCATTACATATCACGTAACGAATACTACATTTTTGGGAAATTTGGCCGGTGTTTTGAAACCAAATCGAAAAAGGCGTCTTGTCAGTGCGATCGCACGCGTAAGAGGTCCTTTCGCGTGGAACATATTGGCAGAATCGGGTGAAACTATATATTAAACAGCAAGTTATTCGATTCGCTTCCGATTTTTAGGATGTTTCACGACGAATTGCATTTAGCAGATACTAGATGACGCGTGATTTGGAACGACCGAACTCGCCAGGCCTCTGCAAGGGTCTCAATAGCGCCGGTGCTGCTCGGTGTAGGGCGCAGAGGAAACGGAATCGATACGACGCTTCAGACTAAGTTCTTTCCAGATGCTCCAAGGCCAAATTGTTATGGCCCCAATAATTAAAATTAACTCGAATCTGAATGCTCTCTGAATTGTTAAATGAGCGCCCGTGCAACGAATTGGGCATTCTGCGTTGCTCTGCAGCGCGAAACTTTTTCGCTCTGTGTAGGCGCCGCGAAGGTGGGCTATTTGTCTGGGTGCTAAATCACCTGCTTTGAACGACGGGTATCCGGTAGTTTGCAACAAGCGGGTAATCAACTGCGAGGCGTCCCCTCCCGGTGGTAACAACCATCTCAGGATCCGGCTGTGACGCTCTTCAGAAGTTAATACCTTTGTTCTAGGTGACTACAGTTTGCCGCATTCCCTCCATCAACGCGGTGTCGCGGTCCGCTCCATCGAGCAGGGTTTGCGAGGCAATGTTGTGTGCCATCGACCATGCAATGCTCGCCCAGTCGTCGCGTGGAATTAATGTTCATGCGGTTCGTATGAATCTGATTTAGCCCACCGTTCAATCTTAATCAAATCAAGCTCTGGTGCGCACCAATGGACACGGTGGCTACTACATGGAGTCGAGCCGCGATTGATTTGCTAGGCTGAGACGAAAAAACTCTTTCGCTCCGGTCTCACGAGGTCGTTTCGCGTGGAGGTCCGTCAAGACCTCAACAACCCTGTTGAACACATTCGCCGAATCATCAAGTGACGTGCGGCCGAAGGGGAAGGTGCATCCCGCGCGCTGGTGCGCCCTTCAAGACGGGATGGGCGGCTACACAGTCGGCCAAGTCCCGTTCGATGAAGATAAGACGAATTCGGAACAGGCGACTTTGCCAATCGGCGGTTCTCCACGCACCCAAAGGGAATTCGCGGAACCGCTGGCAGTTCGCATGGCATCGATCCGCTGACAGCCGACACTCGGGAAAAGTCATCGGCGATTCGAATGGCCGCCTATCGAGGGCCACTCTCAGAAATAGCTTCGTCCGGCATCACTGCAGTGCAGGCTAAAGAACACCATCGTCGGGAGCGCAGACTTTGATAGCCGCCCCATCCGGCCGGCGGCGGTTCGGAAAGAAGTCGTCGTCTTTCCTGATATCCGTCGGTGATACTGACTTACGTTACCGAGCGTCCGATTGGGTCATGCCGATGGAAGGCTGCGCGCGGGTGTTGGTCTTGGCTCCGCTGCGCTTGTTGCGTTCTCGCTATCGCCCTGACTCGCGTGAAGCGAAGATGCAGGAGGGACAGCCCTATCCCTCCTGGAATCATCAAGACGAGAGAAATTGGTCGAGCTATGAAATAGTCGGACTTTTGGCACGACGCGCGCCACTAGAAAATTCAGAACTTTCCAGCCCCGCTTTGTGCCCTGAAAAATGCGGCTGGCAAATCCTGCGTCCCAGCAGCGGCTGGCTATATCCGTTGATTCCGGTCGGTCGGCCCGAGTGACCACGACTCATATAACAACATCTTGAGGGATCCGACCAACGCCACGCTTTGAACAATGGGATAGATCGTTTGAGCGCGTTTAGCGCACAGACAACATGCGCATCGACCAGGGATCCCATTGGACGAGGCTTCCATTGAACGCGGCGGGCACGACGAGGGAAATTTCTGAGCGGCTTCTGATGGCACCCATTGGACGCCAAATTTGGTTTCGCCACCCCGCGCTTGCGGCACGTCTTTCCCCGGATACATAAGATCGGCGCCCGCCTTGATGACTTTTCGACGGCACCGAACCTCGCGCAGCAAGTGGAGGGACCTCAGGCTCGATTGCCAAGCGATTATCTGAAAACGGCCAGATCCCGATAGAATACGAAAATCAGACGATGTGCGGCCGCAGCAGCCATAATTCGAATGCAGCTATGACCGGCCACACGCAGGATGTCCCTGCCGAGACGACATCCATGGGACGATGCTCTGGTCCGATCTGAGCCTACAAGGGAGTGTCTAGAGTCTAGACACTCCCCTCTCGCAGCAGGAAAGGCTTCTTCAAAAAAAGCCCGCAATCGCGGGCTTCATTTCCCAACACAATCCTCTATCAGCCAGCCTTGGGCTGTGCCTGAAACATCTGTCCGATCAGCTCCCGAATCTGGATTTCCTGCGCCTCGGTAATCACGCCGGTTTTAATCTTCACGGTGAAATTACTGATGTCTTTGGTAATACTGCCTGCGTGTTCCTTTCCGGCAAAAAACTTATCGATGCTGCGCCCGCCAGTTCCTTCCGACGTCGTCCGGCGAGTTGCCAGCGCAGTAATCGCCGAAGCGGCTTTACCCTGATCCATCTCTCCTTTCAGAACGAGCGGCCAGATCTCCATGGCGGCTTTCATACCGTCGTCGCCATGCTTCTTAATTGTTGCGGCAATGGCTTGGGCCGCGGTTCCCCCGAGCAGGCGAGGCTGAATGTCCAGATCCTTCTTGATGAAATCCGGCAAATTATCGAATGCGAGAAACTGGTACAGGCCCGCACGCGATAGCCCCATCGCTTCGGCTAGCCGTTTGCGATTGGGAAATTCCGTCTCCGAGCGGCGAATAGCGACGCCGATTTCGTAATCGGCGAGATCATCGCGGCTGATGTTCTCCACCATCGCCAGGACAGCCATATCTGAATCGGAGCAATCCGCGACGACTGCCTTGATCGTCTCGCTCCCCAACATTTTGTGCGCCCGCCACCGACGCTCCCCCGCCACGATCTGATAGTCATTTTCAACGCGCCGAACCACGATCGGCTGCATGAGCCCAACCTCGCGAATAGACTCGGCGAGTTCCGTCAGCTTGGCCTCGTTGAATACTCGGCGCGGTTGCCAAGGGTTCGGCAAAATTCCCGCTACCGGCAATTGGGACGCAACACCCGTCGACTCAAGCTCCTGTACCCGAAGTTGCGCAACCGCCAACGCGCCCGCAAGTCCAGGCGCCGTTTGCGTCCGATTGCTGCGCTTAACTTCGTCTTCATTAATCGACGAGGTCTTACGGATGCCAGACGTCTTCGCCAGCAATTGTTCACGCATATTGCTCATTGCGCGTTCCTCCATTTTTCCGAATAGATTTCGTCCACCCATCGGCAGTAATCGACAAGGGGCTGCCGTACGCGTTGCAGCGATTTGGACGCACTATGGGTACTGCTGATGTCGAAGACCGTCGAGAACGCCAGCGCTCCCGTGCTCATGACGGAGCTTGCCGGCACCTCAATCGAATGCAGCCAATTTTCGTATGCGCTTTGCGCCCAAGCGCGCACGATGGGTGCTGACGAATTTCGCCCATAGTCGACACGCGACAGCATCAACGAAACAAAGTCGTACTTCTTGTCCTTCTCGTATTTGATAAAGCTCTTGGAGACGTCCGAGAAAAGTCTCCAGAACGATAACGAACTGATGAAATCCAGATTCTCCGGCACCATCGGCATCACCATCGCATCTGCTGCCATAAGCGCGTTCAGGTTGAGGTACGACAGGGACGGGGACGTGTCCATGAGAATGTAGTCATACTTCTTGCGCAGCGGTTCGAGCCCTTGCCTCAGCACAGTCCAGAAGCGGAATCCCGGCCGCATCTTCTGCATTGCCGGCAAATGAAATTCGGCGCCAATCAGTTCCGTGTGCGCGGGAATCACATCAATCCCGTCCCAATACGTCGACTGAACTCGAGCTTCCAGACCGCCCTCGATGTCCTGATCGTAGACGTACGGCAGCACCGTGTCTTCCGGCGTCACGTCTTTTTCGGCGTAGAGTCCACAGAGCTCCGAAAGAGAGGCCTGCGGATCCAGATCGACCACCAGTACCTTCCGCCCGCGAAGCGACAGCCCCTGCGCAAGACACATAGTCGTGGTGGTCTTGGCCGACCCTCCCTTAAGCTGGGCGGTGATGATGATCTTCCCATCCGGTTCTTTTAACCGCGTGACGAGAGGAGTCTGATAAATGTCCGAGACCTTCTGAACCCAAATGCGCGCTTCTTCCAACGTAAAAGTGCGAGTTCGGCCGGTGCCGGCTGCGGTGCCGGGCGGCAACTCGCCGTCGCCTTTGGTGGCGAGATATTGAACCTGGGAGTGGGAGATGTTGCACATCTCGGCGATCTCGCCCGTCTTGAAAACTGGAGCCGTCTTTCGCGGACGCGGCGCCAGAATCGTGTCACGGAGTTCATTCGTGAAAATCGTGACCTTTTCCGCAAACTGGCTGATCTGTTCAAAGTGAACCGTTCGGTCTACGGCAGGAAGTTGGCTCGTTCTGACCATTCTGAGGTTTATCCATAAAATTCCAGAAAGCTCAGAATACAGGAAATACTTGAAGTTAGCTCTTTAAATCGCTGTTTTTACGTCCAATTTTTAGCACTCTATGGAAACAGCGCCTTTTTATGAAGCGCGATGGACGATTTCAAGTCGAATTTAGGCTCGTCCTGACAGGACACGCCGCTCGTAGAAAAACGAATATGCACAAATGACCTCACCATCAAGAGGCAAACGGGGAATCCAACGAGTCCGTTTGCTCAAAAAACCGGCAGAGGGTGAGGTCAGTTGTGCAGGTTTCCCTATCGCGCAGGCAGCGGGCCAACTGCCCGCACAATCAACCTCACCTTGATGAGGCCAGCGACGCTGTTTGTGAGCAACCGATGCCGTGGTGGGCGTTACTTTTCGCCGCGCACAATCAATCTCACCCTGCCGTCTGTCCACGAAAAAGGTCGGAATCCCCGTACCGCCGCGACATGACAGGCGACTGCGCGAATTTCAAACACAACCAACCTCACCATCGCGGTGCCGGGCATCTAGCAAGCACAGCAACAGCACAATCAACCTCACCATGTTAGACACCTCAACGACTTCATCCCTGACTACCGGTTTGTTTGTTTTTTTTAAAACCTAAACAAGCCAACAAACCAACAGAGAATTTCTATCCACATTTGATTCAATGACTTAACCTCGAAAAGGTGAGGTCAGATGTGTCAAAGGTGAGGTGCGGTGTGCGAATAGGTGCGGTCAATTGTGCAGTAAGGTGAGACTCCTTCCACATCAAGGTGAGGTTAGGTGTGCTTCACCCCGAGCCACGATCAGAAGGTGAGGTAGGTTGTGCACTCGCTGCAGGATCCACGCCTAGCCCCCGTGGAATAAGGAGTCGGGGAGGGAAAGACACGCCGTCGTGGTGAGGTTGATTGTGTCGTTGGTGAGGTTCTATGTGCGTAATTGGCGAGAACTACCCAATTCATCTGCGACGCCTCATCGAAGGTGAGGTTCTGTGTGTTGACAGCTCACCACTGCGTGCTACAGTCCCGGGAGCGAAAAAGTGGATGAAAAACATGGCGTCGGACAATCCGGAAGAGGGCAAATCGAAGGCAACGTCTCGCCAGATGGCGCTCGCGTTGTTCGAAGACATGTTCGACCAGGGATTGCGAATCAATGAAGCCAATCGTGAAATCGGCTATCAGCGCAATGACTTCTTCACTGAAATCGTCAACATGGGCTTGCCGGCGCGGCGCTTCCTCGATGCCGCGTATTTCATCGTTGCGCAGGAGACCGATGAGCGCGATCAATACGACGTCGAGCTGAACTACTTCAAGTGGTTGATGCGCTATGACAGCCGCAACCTCAAGCACTTGCGCACCATCGCCGATGAAGCGCAGAACGCGAAGGTCCGGGTGACCAACACGCCCATGGACCGTGACCCTAACGAGAACGATTTGTGGGTCCAGGTGCAGCTAATCGGGATGGTCGGTTTTCACCGCGGGCGGATGCGTTTCGACGTGCATCCACGCCTGGTCCCCCACATCCGTGATCCGCAAAAGTCGCACTGGCTGAGCCTGCGCATTTCGACCGCGTTCACGCGCAGCCTCGCGCGCGCGATCTATGACAAAGTGCTGCCGCACGTGCCGGCTGGCCGGACGGACTGGATTCAGCTCGATGAGATGCGCAACTGGCCCGGCAGAATGGGCGCGAACGCGGCCATCTTCAAATACTTCAAGCGCGACTGGCTCGAGCCGGCGGTCCGTGAGATCAACGACGTCTCGGACATCGAGCTGTCGTACGAGACTCGAACCGCGTCAACGTCATCGAAAAAAATCGACCGCATCCGATTCCTGCTCAAACGCAAGGACACCGCGGACGCCGTGCTGGCCAGCCTCGCGGATGCGAGTCACCTGTACAAGATTCTCACCGACGAATTCGCGCTGTCCACCAAGCAGTTCAGCGAAATTTCCGAGAACCGGGATGTATGGACCGACGAACGCATCCAGCAGGCGGTCGAATACACGCGATTCAGGGTCCAACGCGGGCAGGTCAAGAAGAGCCCCGCGGGTTACCTGATGCGAGCGCTGCGCGACAACTGGAAGATGTCCGAAGCCGAACGAACGATGGTCGACGTTCAGGCCAAGCTTCTCGCCGACGAAACGCAGGAACAGGTGGCCAAATCCGAGGCGAGAAAGTCGGTGGCGCTTAGCGTTGCGTCGCGCGAAGAGGAAGTGCGCGCCCGCATGAACGAGGACTCGCGCAAGGGCCGTGACCACTTCAACGCGGCCGACGCGAAGACACGCAAGGATCTGATGCACGCGTGGATGGCATCGCGGGAAGGCAAGCTGATGCTGCGACGAATGAAGCTCGAACCGTCGACGGTGACGGAGGACGCGATCCTGTCGAACACCGAGTTGGTCTGGTACCTCGGGCAGTTTGTTTTCGGGCGGATGAATTCGGCGCGCGCAGCGGCCTGAGGCGTCGCCAGGCTTCACCGGCCGTCGTCGCGGTTGGATGTCGTTTGTTCGTTTTGTCGCGAGGTGCGGAAGAAGCGCGTGGGTCTTCCAATCGCACAACCAACCTCACCCCACGACCGACGCCCAACACCGCGCGCACCGCCCTAAAACGACCCAACAATCGACCCGAGCACAATCACAACAACCAGCGCCAGCAACGCGCCGAGAATGCCGACGATCACAATGTCCCGATAGCTCTCCCGATGCGTCGACCCGCACACCGCCAGCAACGTTACTACCGCGCCGTTATGCGGCAGGCTATCGAGCGTACCCGACGAAATCACCGCGACCCGATGCAGCAGGGACGGGTCGATACCGTGTTGCGCGGCCAGTTGCAGATAGGTGCTGCCAAGCGCATCGAGTGCAATAGTCAGCCCGCCGGATGCGGAGCCCGTCAGCGCCGCGAGCAGATTCGTCGCGACCGCCAGCGACACGAGCGGACCACCGCCCACGCCGAGCACCCATTCGCGCACCAGCGCAAACGCGGGCAACGCCGCGATGACAGCGCCATAGCCGACCAGGCTGCCGACGCTCAGCACCGGCAACACCGACGCATTCGCACCGGCATCGACGGTATCGCGCAACGCGGGCAGGCGACGCCGGTTGAGCACGATCAGCGCGACGATCGCCGCCGCGAGCGCCACGCACACGCCCCACACGCCACCGACCGCCGCTAGCGACGTCTCGCCCCAACGGACATCCGCGAGATAGTCGGCGTCGATGCGCGGCAGCACGATCACGTTCATCACGAAGTTCACGCACACCACCAGCACGAGCGGTGTCATCGCGACGCCGAACGAAGGCAGATCGCTGCTGATGTGTCCGTGCTCGATCTCTTCAGGGTCGAAGCTCTGCGACACGGTGGCGCGCTCACGCACGAGCTTTGCATTGGGCGCGGGCTTCGCCACCGGCACCGAGGCGGTGCCGCCGAAGCCGTCGAAACTCTCGTTCGCCGCGCGCGCGCGGGACTGTTGCAGCGACAGCCACCACAACCCGAAGCCCACCATCACGATGCTCGCGATCACGCCCAATCCGGGCGCGGCGAACGGTGTCGTGCCGAAGAACGGCATCGGAATCGCGTTCTGGATCGCAGGCGTGCCGGGCAGCGCGGACATCGTGAAGGTCGACGTGCCGAGCGCAATCGCCGCAGGCATCAGGCGGCGCGGAATATTGGCCGCCTGGAACAACGCGGTCGCCATCGGCGCGATCACGAAAAATGCCACGAACAGACTGACGCCGCCGTAGGTGACGAGCGCACCGCCGATCACGACCGCGAGAATCGCCCGGTGCGCGCCGAGCTTTTCCGTCATGAAGCTCGCAATCGCCTTGACGGAACCGCTGTCCTCCATCAGCTTGCCGAACAGCGCGCCGAGCAGGAACAACGGAAAGAACTGCGCGAGAAAACGCGCGGCGCTGTTCATGAAGGTCTGGGTCCAGTGCGCGAGCACGGGCTCACCGGAAATCGCCGCGGCGAGCATGGCGGCAAACGGCGCGAGCAGCAGCACGCTCCAGCCGCGATACGCGAAGCCGATCAACAGTGCGAGACTCGCGAGCATGCCGAACAGGCCGAGGCCCACCGCGAGCGGTGACAGGGTGATGACGTCCATGATCAAACTCCGTCGAGCAATGCGTCGAGATCGAGCGAAGAGCGCACGCCGATCGAATCGGCGTGTTCGGTGAGAAAGGCGTCGGCGGCCCGCCGGCCTTCGTCGCGCAGCATCGTCAGAAACGCCCACTCGGCATTGAGCTTCGACGAGTAGCCGAGCTTCGTCATTGCTTCGCTGGCGATCCGGTGGATGCGCATTTCGGCCCAGTGACGCCCTTCGTCACTACCCGCGTCCGCCGCGCGGCGCAGCAGCGCGATCATCCGCAGTTCCTTGAGCAGCGGCGCGTTGAACGCGACTTCATTGAGACGGCTGATGATGTCGCGCGCGGTGCGGGGCGTTTCATCCCGTTCGACCGGATTGACCTGAATCAGCAGCGTATCGCTCGACGTGCATTCGCGAACCAGCGGCGTGATGGTCGGATTACCGGCGTAGCCGCCGTCCCAGTAGTCGTCACCGTCGATGTTGACCGCCTGGAACAGCGTCGGCAGACAGCTCGACGCGAGCAGCACCTCGGCCGACAGATTGGCGTTGCGAAACACGCGCGCCTGGCCGGTGCGCACCCGGGTCGCGGTGATGAAGAGCTTGATCGGCGCGTCGCGCAAATGGGCGAAGTCGATCGACTCATCGAGGATCTTTTGCAGCGGATTGACGCCCCGCGGATTCATGTCGTAAGGCGAGAACACCCGCGCCGCGAGATCCATCGCGATGAACAGCGGTGAATGGTCGAGCGTCCAGCGACCCATCAGTGCGTCGAACGGGCTGCGCCGGAACGGACTGAAGACCGCGGCGTCGGACACGCGTCGCCAGAAAGCTTCGAGCGCGGCGCGCGCGCCGGTCGCACCGTCCAATTGATAGCCGCTCACGAGCACGGCCGCGTTCATTGCGCCTGCCGATGTGCCGGAGATCCCTTCAATCTGTATCCAGGGTTCTTCGAGCAGACGGTCGAGGACACCCCATGTGAAGGCGCCATGTGAACCGCCGCCTTGCAAGGCGAGGTCGATACGGGCGGGCGCGTGACGCACTGGTTGATCTTTCGAGGCAGCCAAGACAACTCCGTTGTAAGGAGTGCTCCATGTCGCGAGCTGAAGCCGAATACACGGCGGACAAAGAAAACTGGCGGGGCAGAAACGACAGCAAAAACCGAGAGTGGCGGGCGGCTATTCAATGCAAACGGTGAACGAATAAACCGCGTTGTAAAGAGATCGCGCTGCTGGGAACGTCTGAATTTTGAATGGATGTGCGTATTACGCTAAAGAGCAATACGGGGCAAAACGAACTGGCAGACGTTTCGTATTGAAAGGGCCTGCTGCTCAAAAGTCAAGGGTATTCGCCAGGATGCGCGCGCGTGGCGGTTGCCCGGATCGAGGCGATATTTTGTTCGCTTGCGAGCCGATATTGATTGTGCTCAGTGACGGGGAGAGGGGGAGGGTGTGCGCGAGCGCAGTCACGACGCGGTCAAAAAAAGGGTGTAGCAAACCCGTGAGGAATGACGCGGGAGCGTACATCTTCATTGACAGATCACGACTTAAAAGCGCCACGGCATGAGGCCTGATCTGCCGCATGAAATCCAGCATCCGACTCATGCGTGCCTGGCATCGAGTGGCGGCCAATGACGTATGGGAGTCGAGCACCGTCCTTGCTTCAGATCGTCCCGAACAGCGCACGCGGACGGTCTTTGAGCGTTCCCGTCAACAACCTTAACGCGCTCACCAGCTGATCACGGCTCGTCGCGCACGCAAGATTGATCCGCACACCGTGCTCGATCTCCGACCGATCCACCGCGAATGCCGAAGACGGCATCACCACCACGCCCCGCGCTTTCGCGTTTGCCGCGAAATCGTCGGCACGCCAGGGCGGCGGCAACTTGAGCCACACGAACATGCAGGCCGGGTCAGTTTGCAGCAGATCAGAGGGTAGCAATTCTCGCGCGAGATCCTGGCGCGCGCGGATCTCGGTGAGTTGCGCGTCCATGATGCGCCGCGCAGTGCCGTTCTCGATCCAGATCGACGCAATCAGCATCGACATCGGCGCGGGCATCCACGCGGTGGTTCGCACGGCTTCTGCGCACAACGCCGAACTGTCCGGCGGACTGAGCAGATAGCCGAGCCGTAACCCGGGCGCGAGGATCTTCGAGGTTGCCGCGATATGGAACGTCAGCTCGGGACACAGGCTTGCGATCGTTGGCAGGCGTTGCGAAACGAGCGGCCCATAGACGTCGTCTTCGATGATCGGCACGCCGTGCCGCCGCGCAATGTCGGCGAGGGCCATGCGGCGTTCGAGGCTCATCGTGGTGACGGTCGGATTCTGCAGATTGGGCACCGTGAAGATCGCCTTCACGCAACGGCGTCGGCACACGGCCTCGACTTCGTCGGTCAACAGACCGTCGCGATCACTAGGAATGCCAACGATCTCGAACTGGAAAACCGGTGCCAACGCTTTGAGGCCGTAGTAGGTGAGTTGATCGGCGAGGATGACGCCGTCGGTGCCGATCAGACTGTTGAGCACCGCATACAGACCGTGCTGCGCGCCGCTCGTCACGACCACGTGATCGGGCGATGGCGTGAAACCCGGCGCGCTCATCCAGCGCGCACCGGCGGCGCGCGCCCACAGCGGTCCTTGTGGCGGCTGATATTCCTGCAATTGCGCATAGCGAGGGTCGCGCGGCAGGTCCGCAAGCGTGCGCGCGAGACAGTCGAGAAATTCGCCGGTCGCCGGCCGGTTCACGGTCAGGTCGATCGCCGCATTGCTCGCTGCCTGCACGGGTTCGACGCTCGGCATCGCTCCGCCCGTGACCAGCGAGCCGCGCCGCTTACTGCCGATCACGAGGCCGCGCAACTGCAATTCCTTATACGCCCGCGACACCGTCGACACGTTGATACCGAGCTCGGTCGCCAGTTGCCGCTGCGGCGGAAGCCGGCTGCCGGGCGGATAAATGCCGCTGCGGATCTCGCTCTCGATCGAACTGGACACCTCGATATAGGTGGAGCGCTTTGCCTGCTCCGGCGCGCCTTTGGCGATGCGGGCGGCGTCTTTGCCAGAAACCATGAGTTTGCGTGTCTCCATACAAAACCAGCTTTGTCCGTAAATTGTGCGAAGGTTTGCCGATTCTATACCACGGTTGTCCGACTGCAAGCCTCGCATCGCTCAAACGCCAACACGGCGGCCCGCAGGAAGCCCAGTCCACGCAGGCCAGGGAAAACGCCAGGGCCACACAATGAGCGTTTTAATTGCACACAAAAAAATATTGTGTGATTCTAGGC
Source organism: Paraburkholderia sp. RAU2J (assembly GCF_003634845.1). Classification (NCBI taxonomy): domain Bacteria; kingdom Pseudomonadati; phylum Pseudomonadota; class Betaproteobacteria; order Burkholderiales; family Burkholderiaceae; genus Paraburkholderia; species Paraburkholderia sp. RAU2J. The sequence goes on along the minus strand of NZ_RBXG01000003.1, from coordinate 686,590 downwards.
ATCAGAGTTTGTCTGGCGACGTGCTTCGCCATGGCGGCGCCGGCACTGTCCGGCGCATGTTCAGCCATCCCTCAGCAGGAGTTGTTTGATGAGCGTCCCGCAGTCCTCCTCTTCCGATCCCACGCCGACACTCGGCGCCGCGTTGCGTCAGCGGCACGTCACGATGATTGCGCTAGGCGGCATCATCGGCGCGGGGCTTTTCGTCGGCAGCAGCGCGACGTTGGCGAGCGTCGGTCCGGCCGCGTGCGTGTCGTATCTGGTGGCCGGCATCGTCGTATTGATGGTGATGCGCATGCTCGGTGAGATGGCGCTCGCCGTGCCGGGCGTCGGCTCGTTCACCGAATATGCGCGCGTCGGTCTCGGCAATTGGGCCGGTTTTACGAATGGCTGGCTGTACTGGTATTTTTGGGTGATCGTCGTCGCGGTCGAGGCGGTGGCCGGCGCGGCGATCCTGCAACGCTGGATTCCCGCGCCGGTCTGGATGATCGGCCTCGTCCTGCTGTCGATCATGACGGTGATCAACCTGCTGTCGGTCAAATCGTATGGCGAGTTCGAGTTCTGGTTCGCATCGATCAAGGTCGCGGCGATCATCGTCTTCATCGCAATCGGCGCTGGGTATCTGCTCGGCTTTAGCCCGGCCGGCAGCGCGGTGGCGAATCTGATCGGCCATCACGGCTTCATGCCGTTCGGCGCAATGTCGATCTTCGCGGCGGTGCCGACGGTGATCTTCGCGGTCGGCGGTGCCGAAATCGCCACGATTGCCGCAGCGGAATCCGATGATCCGGCGAAAAGCGTCGCAGCGATGACGCGCTCGGTGATCCTGCGCGTCATCACGTTCTACGTCGGTTCGATGTTCCTGATCGCGTGCATCGTGCCGTGGAGCAGCATCGTGACCGGGCACTCCCCGTTCGTCGCCGCACTGGAAACGATGCGGATCCCCGGCGCCGCCGACATCATGAACGCGATCGTGCTCGTCGCCGTGCTCTCCGCGCTGAACTCCGGCCTGTACGTGTCGTCGCGGATTCTCTTTCGACTCGCCGAGCGCGGCGATGCGCCGAAGTCGCTGCTGAAACTGACGTCGAACAAAGTGCCGCGGCTCGCCGTGTTGCTAAGCAGCGTGGTGGGCTATGTGGCGATCGTCGCGGCCATCGTGTCGCCACAGGGCGTGTTTCTGTTTCTCGTGAACGCGTCCGGCGCGGTGATGCTGTTCGTTTATCTGGTGACCGCGCTGGCGCAAATCCGCATCCGCCGGCGCATCGAGGCCACCGATCCGCAACGGCTGACGCTCAGAATGTGGCTGTTCCCCTGGCTGTCGTATGCGGTCGTCGCGGCGATTGCCGGTGTCCTCGCCGCCATGGGCGCCGACCCCGCGCTGCGCCCGCAGTTGATGGCGAGCGCGGCGAGCCTCGCGGTGGCCTCGGCGGCGTATCTGCTGACGGCCAAACGCCAGCCGTCATCGCACGACGGTTGCGCCACCGGCTATCTGTCGCCGATCGGCCAACAGGCCATTGAAGGACGCAAGTGATGCCGGACATCGCCATCATCGGAGCGGGATTCATCGGCCTCGCGAGCGCCGCGGCGCTCATGCGCGACGGTCATCGCGTCACGCTGTTCGATCCGTCAGGCGTCGGCCAGGGCGCGTCGTTCGGCAACGCCGGAACGTTCGCGCACTATGCGTGCATCCCCGTGAACAACCCGTCGGTGTTCCGCGACCTGCCGCGTTTCCTGTTGTCGAGCGACAGTCCGTTCAGACTGCGTTGGGCTTATCTGCCGCAGCTCGCGCCGTGGCTCGCGCGCTTCATGATGAGCTCGCTGCCGCGTCGGTATGAGGCGAGTGCGGGCGCGCTCGCTGCGTTGCTCGGCCACGCGCAGGGCGGCTACGCGCCGTTGCTCGCGAACGGGGAACTGGCGCGGTTCGTCCGGCCGCGCGAGTGCCTGTATCTGTATTCGAGCGGCGCGTCGTTCGACGGCGCGCGTGCCGCGCTCGATCTGCGCCGGCAACTCGGCGTCGCGTTCGACGTGCTTGCCGCCGCCGATATCCGCGCGCTGGAACCGTCGCTCGCGCCGATTTTCGAGCGAGGTGTGCTGTTCAGCGACAGTTGGCATTTCTCCGACCCGCAGGGCTTTCTGCAGACCTTGTACGATCAGCTTGCCGCGCAAGGGCTGAAGTTCGAACGCGCGACCGTCGGCACGCTGCAGCCTCACGCGGACGGCGTGAGCGTGACGGCCGACGGCCGCGAGCGGCGCTTCAGTCACGTGGTGGTCGCTACCGGCGCGCGCTCCGCGCAATTCGCCAGACAATGCGGAGACAGCGTGCCGCTCGATACCGAGCGCGGCTACCACGTGCGCTATCCGGGCGCGCAGCAACTGATTTCGCGGCCGATCGGCTGGGCCGAGCGCGGCTTTTACATGACGCCGATGAGCGACGGAATTCGCGTCGCGGGCACCGTCGAACTGGGCGGCTTCAGCACGACTCGCAATCGCTCGCTGATCGACCTGCTGACGTTTTCGTCGAAGCGCGCGCTGCCCGCGCTCGATACACCCGACAACAACTGGTTAGGATTCCGGCCGACCTTGCCGGATGGCGTACCGGTGCTCGGCCGCTCACGCGCGAGCGAGCGCGTGATCTACGCATTCGGCCATCAGCATCTCGGCTTGACGCTGGCCGGCGTGAGCGGACGCATCGTCGCCGATCTGATTGCGCGGCGCACCCCGCCGCTCGATCTCGCGCCTTACGCGGCCACGCGTTTCTAGCATCGTGCGACGGCCGCGATAGTAGACGTTTTTTGCAGCAGGCATCTCAGGACAATCTCGCCGCGTCGCGCACCGGATCGGTCGAACCGCAACGCGCGACGCGACATCTCGCAAGGAGTGCATCATGAATCGCCGCTATTGGCTTTTGAGTCTGGCCGTTTGCGCCTTGGGCGCGCATGTGCCGCTGTCCTGGGCCGCCGATCCGCAAATCGTCAAGATTGGTTTTGTCGGACCGCTGACCGGTCCTGTGGCGCGGGTCGGCAAAGACCTGCAGTACGGCGCGCAACTGGCGCTCGACGAGGAAAACGCCCGGCATCCGACAGTGGGCGGCAAGCCAGTCAAGTTCGTGCTCGACGTGCAGGACGATCAGGCCGACCCGCGCGTGGCGATTCAGGTTGCACAGAAGCTGGTCGATAGCGGGGTGGTCGGCGTGATCGGCCACTACAACTCCGGCTGCAGCATTCCCGCGTCGACCGTCTACCACCAGGCGAATGTCGCGATGATCACGCCCGGCTCGACCAATCCGCAACTGACCAAACAGGGCTACAAGAACGTGTTTCGCACGATGGGGCACGACGGCGTCGGCGGGGTGGTGGCCGGGCACTTCGTGGTCGATCAGATGAAGGCCAGGCGGATCGGCATTATCGACGACCGCACGGCATTCGGACAGGGTCTCGCCGATGCCTTCGAAAAGGGTGTGAAAGAAGCGAACGGCAATATCGTCGATCGTGAATTCACCAACGACAAGGCCGTCGATTTCCGCGCCATTCTTACGACGCTCAAGAGCAAGAACGTCGATCTGATTTTCTTCGGCGGACTGGACGAGCAGGGCGCGATGCTGATCAAGCAGATGCGCTCGCTCGGCATGCCCGCGCAACTGTTCGGTGCAGGTGCGTTGAAGAGCAATGCGTTTCTGCAGATCGCCGGCACGGCCGGTAACGGCACGCAGGACCTCGAGCCCGGGCCGGCCCTCGACAAACTTCCCGCCGCGCAGGACTTCAGCAAGCGTTACAAGGCGCGCTTCAATCAGGATGTCGAGCTGTACGCGCCGTTCGCGTATGACGCCGCGCTTGCGATGATCAAGGCGATTCACGATGCCGATTCGCTGGATCGCGCGAAGATCGTCGACAGCCTGGGGAAAGTCTCCGTCAATGGCGTGACCGGCAAGATTACCTTCGATCCGTATGGCGATCTGATCAAGCCGCCTTACACGCTGTTCCAGGTGCAGCAGGGACAGTGGAAGAGCGTGAAGACGGTGGGCGGTGTCTGACGGCGCCCACAGTGCGCCGTGCGCTCAGGCATGCGAGATACGGCGCGACGAATCGACCAGCACCTTCGAATAGGGATGCGCGAGTTCTGCCGTCGCCAGATTGCTCGCGCCTCGCGTCTCGACAATTTCGCCCGATAGCACGATGACAGGCACAACGGCCAGATAGGACGCACGAGGATGGGGATCAGCGATGCGCGCTCATATTTTGGAGCAATTGTTGTGAGTCATCGTACAACATGTGGCGAATCAGTTAAGGTATCTGGGACATGTCAACCATGACTGTCCACCCAATCGGGGGCGGCAGCGCCTGACCTTATAGTCATCGAGCCGTTTCGACGCCAAACATTCGGGGATTTCGCAATGCCAACGTCGACACCAACTGGAACCGCTAGGCGTCGGCCACGTAGCCTCGCGCAGGACGTGCTGGATTCCCTGACGGAAGAGATCCGTTCCGGCGTCCTCCCACCGGGCGTCAAACTTCCGGGTGAATTCGAACTGACCCGTACCTAGGGCGTGAGCCGGACGGTGGTGCGCGAGGCGATCCTGCGATTGCAAGCCTCGGGGCTGGTCGAAACGCGCCAAGGGATCGGCACGTTCGTGCTCGACAACAGCGAGCGCCCGCTCGAACTCGGATCGACCCGGTCGTTGGGTGGGCGCGACCGACGTCTCTGGCGTGTCGAGCACGGCGCAGGATAGCTAGCGCCGCGTCCCAGTTTTTTGGGTCCCCAGTGCTCGCTTCATCGGTCGATCGATGCCGCTTGATCCCGCTTGATGCCGCTTAAGAGGGCGGTTTCGCGGCCAGAAACAGCGCCTATTGCAATGTTATGTATCGGCCAGACCGGTAGATACACTGCGACACAATTGGTGCGGTGAACCAGGCTATAAAGCAATCGTTGCCAATCACCGAGACCACCATGAGCGCCGATTCGCTGAAAGGTTCCTGCCATTGCGGGGCCGTCCAATTCGAAGTTCGCACTGCGATCGTTCCCGCCGGACGATGCAACTGCAGCCTGTGCCGACGCAAGGGCGCGCTGATGACGCCGATGTTCCCCGCGAGCCAACTGAAAATCTTGAGTGGCGAGGATGCGCTGACGCTTTACCAGTTCAACACGAAGGTGGCGAAGCACTACTTCTGCAAGCACTGCGGCATTTATCCATTTCATCAAACGCGCAAAGACCCGCAGCAATGGCGCGTCAATATCGGTTGCCTCGAAGGTGTCGACCCATATACGCTGGAAGCGGGCGTTGCCGACGGCGCCAGCCTCTCCGTGCTGGAGGACGCATGAAGCGGTTACTGGCAATCGTCCTGTTCATCGCCGGCGGTTTCGCGACCGAGCTGGCGCATCCGCTGCAATGCACGCTGGTCCAGGCGAGCGGGGTGCAGTTCAACCGCCGTAAGAGATAGTGCCTCGATGGAAACGACCGACCATGTATTGATCGTCGACGACGACCGCGGTATCCGCGAATTGCTGGCGACTTACCTCGAGAAGAACGGCATGCGTGTGTCGCTCGCAGCCAACGGTCATCAGATGCGCGCCGTGCTCGAGCACGGCGCGCCCGATCTGATCGTGCTCGACCTGATGCTGCCGGGCGAGGACGGTCTCGTGCTGTGCCGCGAACTGCGCGCGGGCAAATTCCGCGCCGTGCCCGTGCTGATGCTCACCGCCCGCAACGAGGAAGCCGATCGGATCGTCGGTCTGGAAATGGGCGCCGACGACTATCTGCCCAAGCCGTTTGCCGTGCGTGAACTGCTCGCGCGGATTCGCTCGGTGCTGCGCCGCGCGCGGATGCTACCGCCTGGCATGGAGGTGACTGAATCGGCGCAAATGCTGTGCTTCGGCGACTGGCGGCTCGATACCACCGCGCGTCATCTGCTCGATGCGGAAGGCACGATGGTCGCTTTGAGCGGCGCCGAATATCGCTTGCTGCGCGTATTCCTCGATCATGCGCAGCGGGTGTTGACGCGCGATCAACTGCTCAATCTGACTCAGGGCCGCCAGGCCGATCAGTTCGACCGTTCGATCGATCTGATGGTGAGCCGTCTGCGTCAACGCCTGAGGGATGTTGCCCGCGAGCCGCGTTACATCAAGACACTGCGTAGCGAAGGCTACGTATTCTCCGCCGCCGTGACCACCATCGGGGATCCGGAATGATGGCAGCGTCATGGCCGCGCTGGCCCCGCACGCTGTTCGCGCGACTCGCCGTGATCCTGTTCGTCGGACTGGCGCTCGCGCAGACGCTGTCGTTCTGGCTCACGATGACCGAACGCGACCAGACGATGACCCATGTGATGATGGGCTACATCGAACGCGAGGTCGCCAGTTCGGTGGCGCTGCTCGACCATTTGCCGCCTGATGAGCGGGCCCAGTGGCTGCCGCGTCTCGCACGGCGCAGCTACGAGTTCGTTCTCGGGCCCGGCGTGAGCGGCGAGCCTGTCGATGCGAGTCTCTCGGAGCGTGTCGCGCGCTCGATCGATCTCGGCATCGGCAACCGTTATCCGCTGACGGTGAACGCGGTCCCCGGCGACCGCGAACGCCTGCAGGTGCATCTGAAGTTGAGCGACGGAACGCCGCTGACGATCGATATGCGTCCGATGTCGGGCGCGCCATTGTCGCGCTGGCTGCTGCTGGTGCTGCTATTGCAACTGGTGGTGCTGGCCGCGTGCTGCTGGCTCGCCGTGCGGCTCGCGACGCGCCCGCTGCATCAACTGGCGCTGGCGGCCGACACGCTTGGCCCCGATCTGAAAGCGGACCGCCTGCCGGAAAACGGACCTTCGGAAGTGGCACGTGCCGCGCGTGCATTCAACGCGATGCAGGACCGGATCGCGACGTACATGACCGAGCGCATGCAGATTCTCGCGGCGATCTCGCACGATCTGCAAACGCCGATCACGCGCATGCGCTTGCGCGTCGACGTGATGGACGACGACGCACAGGGCGCAAAGCTCAGGCAGGATTTGCAGGAGATGGAGACGCTGGTCAAAGAAGGCGTGACGTACGCCCGGACGATGCACGGCACGACCGAGCTGCCGTGCCGCATCGATCCGGATGCGCTATTCGACAGCCTCGTCTTCGATTACGTCGATGCTGGTCAGGACGTGTCTCTGGAAGGCCGCTTCGGCATGTCGGTGACGACTCGGCCGCAGGCATTGCGCCGCATCGTGGGCAACCTCGTCGACAATGCATTGAAGTTTGGCGGCGCAGCCGAGATCAGGATCACGGCGGTGCACGATGGGCAGACGACGGTCAGCGTGCTCGACAATGGCCCCGGCATACCGGCCGAATCGCTGGAAGCGGTGTTCGAGCCGTTCTACCGGGTGGAGACATCGCGCAATCGCCATACGGGCGGCACGGGGCTCGGTCTCGCCATCGCGCGGCAACTCGCGCTGGCGATGGATGCGACGTTGACATTGCAGAACCGCGAGGGGGGTGGTCTGGAGGCGCGTCTGACGCTGAGGAAGCTGCTTTAGGCGCGGGCCGTTCAGTGAAATGGTGCGACGCGATGAAGCGCGAGATGCCGGCCGCGATTCAAATGTGAATCGCATCATTTCATCGAATGCCCGCGTTTAGAAAAATTCGCCGATTAAGCGCAGGCGATTTGTCCGTGCAAGAACGTTGGGTGATTGGTTTTGACCCAGTATTGCCCCGATTCACGTCTTCCCAGTCATCGCCGCTGATAAAAACAGAAAGGCGCCGGTAATTCGCACGGCAGAAAGGCAATGTACAGATCGTGGCCGGTATCCCCACGGCCCGCCGCGTGTCAGCGAAAAAAGACGCTGTGCTGACGTTCGTGCCATTACACGATCACGACTTCCGGGTGGAATGGAGCAAGTATCGCAATGATGCGGTCGCCACGCCTCAAGACGCCAACTTCAGTTCACCGTTCGACCTCGAGATGATCATTCGAGTACGCGTGGACAAATCCCTTATGACTATGTGCCGGTGAGCGCGATCTTATTCGACGTGCGCTAACGGTTTGCAATCGGAGCACTGCGCTCGCACTGCAGCAAAGCGACGGTACGCTACAACTCCTCTCCCTATCGAAACCTCATGTCGATTGTCGATGGTCAACATGTTGATGTCGAGCGATCGGCCCTTCAGCGACTCTCTTTCTAATTTTCCCTGTGCGAACGAATCGAGCCAGCAAATAATCGGCCCGACCCGGATTGTCGTATTAACCAGGATTGAACTGGCGACATATAAGCATCATGCATGTCGATATGCGTGGGTCTATGCCAGAGTCGACACCGGGTAAATGTCATGCAGTGCGCAGAGGCGGCTGTAATATCGACTCCCAATCAATTGACAAAATCGTGTCGACGTACCATTCTTTTTCAGGTGACGGTTGCAGAGTAATGCGGCCGCGCTGCGCATGATGAAGCTGTGAAAGATACGTTACGTTCGAAACTACCGCCCTGTTAACAAGGTAATTAAAAAGGAATCCGAATGGCGTCCACAGCGCAGAAAATGTCAAAGATGCAACTCACCGCTATGGTGGTGGGCGGTATGGTCGGAGCGGGGATTTTCTCCTTACCTCGAACTTTTGCAAACGCCACCGGCCCTCTGGGCGCCGTCATTGCGTGGCTGATTGCCGGCACCGGGATGTATATGCTGGCGAGGGTGTTCCAGTCTCTCGCTGAACGAAAACCTGAACTCGATGCCGGTGTGTTCGCCTACGCCAAAGAGGGCTTCGGCGACTACCCCGGCTTTCTTTCCGCCTTCGGCTACTGGATTGGTAGCTGTATCGGCAACGTTTCCTACTGGGTGCTGATCAAGTCGACACTGGGGGCCTTCTTCCCGGTCTTTGGCGAGGGCAATACGGTCGTGGCGATTGTCGTCGCCTCGATAGGGATATGGCTCTTCCACTTCATGATCCTGAAGGGCGTGCAGCAGGCCGCCTTTATCAACACCGTGGTCACGGTCGCGAAGGTCATCCCGATCCTGGTTTTCATCCTGATCCTGATCTTCGGGTTCAGGATGGGGCTGTTCCGGGTCAATTTCTATGGCGCAGGGCTGGAAGGCGGCATCTTCGAGCAGGTGCGGGCGACCATGCTGGTTACGGTGTTCGTCTTCCTGGGCATCGAGGGCGCGAGCGTGTATTCCCGGTACGCGAAAAAGCGCTCCGACGTGGGTGCGGCGACAATCACGGGCTTCATCATCGTCACCACGCTGATGGTGCTTGTGACTTTGCTTCCCTATGCCGTGCTGATGCGCCCCGACGTTGCAGTCATGCGTCAGCCGTCGATGGCGACCGTTCTCGAGGCGGTAGTGGGGCCGTGGGGTGCGGTCTTCGTCAGTATCGGGCTGCTCGTCTCGGTGTTGGGTGCATACCTCGCGTGGTCGCTGATTTGCGCCGAGGTGCTGTTTACTGCCGCCAAGACGAAGGACATGCCGTCTGCCTTCGCGAAGGAAAACAAGAACAAGGTTCCCGTGGTCGCGCTGTGGGCGACCAACATCGTCGTGCAGTTGATTGTCATCACCACGTACTGGTCGCGGGACGCGTTTTCGCTGATGTTGAATCTGACCAGTGCGATGGCTTTGATTCCGTTCCTGTTGGTGGCAGGGTATGGCCTGCAATTGACCAAACGCAGGGAAACCTATGACGTCCGGCCAGAGGAACGCAATCGCGATTTCATCATCGCCACCATCGCCACGGTTTATACGGCTTTCCTGCTCTACGCCGGGGGCATGAAATTTATTGTCCTGTCAGCGGTTCTCTATGCGCCGGGAACGGCGCTCTACTTCTGGTGTCGACGCGAGCAGAACGTGCCCGTATTCACCAAAGCGTCCGACTGGATCATTTTCGTTCTCGCGGTTATTGGCGCAGTCGTCGGTATCTACTGGATCGCGACAGGTTACATCACCATTTAACGAATGGAGTTCGTCATGGCGACTACAGATGTGAAAGATGCTGGATTTGGTGTCCACTCGGAAGTCGGACAACTGCGCAAGGTGATGGTGTGCGCGCCAGGGGTGGCCCATCAGCGGCTCACCCCGAGCAACTGCGATGAACTGCTATTCGATGACGTGCTATGGGTCGAGAACGCCAAGCGCGATCACTTCGACTTCGTCACCAAGATGCGGGACCGCGGTGTGGAAGTGCTGGAGATGCACAACCTGCTGGCGGAAACCGTGGCGGTGCCCGAGGGCAAGAAATGGATTCTCGATAACCAGGTCGTCCCCAATCAGGTAGGACTCGGTTTCATCGACGAGTTGCGCAGCTATCTTGAAGGCCTCGAGAATCGCAAACTCGCCGAGACGCTGATCGGCGGGCTGTCGACTCACGATTTCCCGGAAGCGCATGGCGGCAAGGCGCTGGAGATCGCGCGCGAAGCGGCAGGGACCACCGAGTACCTGCTGCCGCCTCTGCCGAACACACTTTACACGCGCGACACGACCTGCTGGATTTACGGCGGGGTGACGCTGAATCCGTTGTACTGGCCGGCGCGTCATGAGGAAACGATCCTCACGACGTCGATCTACAAGTTCCACCCCGACTTCGCGGGCAAGGTCAACGTGTGGTGGGGCGACCCGACTCAGGACCATGGTCTCGCGACGCTCGAAGGCGGCGACGTGATGCCGATTGGCAAAGGCGTCGTGCTGATCGGCATGAGCGAGCGCACCTCGCGCCAGGCAATCAGCCAGTTGGCGGCGACGCTGTTCCAGAAGGGCGCGGCCGAGCGCGTCATCGTGGCGGCCATGCCGAAGATCCGCGCGGCCATGCACCTCGATACGGTGTTCACGTTCGCCGACCGCGACTGCGTATTGCTCGCACCGGACTTCATGAACAAGACGCGTACGTTCTCGTACCGCCCGAGCAGCCATCCGAGTGGCGTGGAACTGCATCGTGAGGACAAGCCGTTCGTCGACGTGGTGGCTGAAGCACTGGGGCTCAAGAAACTGCGGGTGGTGGAAGCGGGCGGCAGCGACTATCAGCGCGAACGCACGCAATGGGACAGCGGTGCGAACCTCGTGTGCGCGTCGCCGGGTGTGGTCTATGCCTACGACCGCAACACTTACACCAACACGCTGCTGCGCAAGCAGGGCATCGAGGTGATCACGATCGTCGGCGCGGAACTCGGTCGGGGCCGTGGCGGTGGCCACTGCATGACCTGTCCGATCCAGCGCGATCCGGTGGACTACTAACCGGGCGAACCGCGCTGGCGCTGCGTCGCCCGCCTGCCGATGTCGCGGCGAGCAGGCGGCGCGCTCGCGCCGCTACGGGACTTCATCGAAGCAATATCAGATGGGCCACAGTTGTTGCCGACATGGGGACAAGCTTAAATGAAGAGGTCCGAATCACCTGAACCGGTGACGGTGATCGAGGCCATCATGCCCGTCGCCAGCCTGATTGTGCCGGTGGGCCTGTCGTACTATCTGTTTGGCGATGCCGATGCCAGCGGCCCGAACCAGGTGGGCCTCGTCGCCGCGACGATGATCGCGGTGTTTATCGGCTGGCGTCGCGGGCATTCGCTGGCCTCTCTCGGCGAGGCCGCTGTTGACCATAGCGATTGCGTATGCGGGGCATCCGGACGTGGCGTCTTCCCGCCGCGCAGACCGAAACTGCAACTGGAGCCGCTGCGCCACCTGGCGATAAATGAGGGCCGCTGGCGAACGATTTAGATGGGCCGAAATTTTGCCGGCCATTTTGAAAGCGCCGGCTATTGCCGACTTGACCTCGCGGGCTATTGGCTATCAACGGGCATCCCGGCTTGAAGTCGAACGTCCTTTTACTATACTCAGATCGACTACGAGTAAAACCCGAATTAACACTTCTTTCCTGAGCATGTCGGGTAATTGCATTCGGAATTTCGGTCGCCGAATACGATGAACATCGAGTCATTCGATTGGTTACGGTATCGGCCCCAGATACTCTTCGAACCTTGCATTGCATAACCAGGCAGTCTGTCCATGGCATGAATGCGGGTGTCGCAACGATGCACGATTACCTTCACATGAGTCGAGCAGTCTGTGGAGAGAATGGGCATGGTGACGTCGAAAAGGCACTGGACGCTGTGACACCCTAACCTTTCTTCCACAGCAGGGAGGTTTGATCATGAACAAGCGGATCATTGTGCAACTCGTCGCCCTTTCTCTCTCCGGCATTTCGCTCGTTGCGTTCGCGGCCGGTCCGCCGCCGGGAGGGGGCGCGCCGATGGCCGATTCGTCAATGGGCCGCCAGCAGGTCATGCCGACGATTCCCCATCGAGACTGGAAGAAGGGGCAACGCATTCCCGCCGAGTACCGTACCTACAACTTCATCATGGACGACTGGCGTGGTCATGGGCTCAATGCGCCGCCGCGTGGACAGAAGTGGCTAGGCGTCAACGGAGACTACGTGCTGGTCTCGACCAGCAACTGGACTATCTCCAATATCGTTTCCGGAACGCCCTGACGCGGCATACAGGAAGCGGATGCAACACACGTGCCGCGTACGCACGCGTGCTGCCCCGGATCGGGCCGAAGGAGACGCTCGCGTGCGTTGGTTGCCACTGCGGATTCCTGGATGTCCGCCGCTCATTGCCTACACAGTTTGGCGGCTATGTTCGGCCCGATCGTTCACACGGGTTTCAGTGTGCATGGCGGGCTAGTTGTGGAACCGCCTGTTCAATCGCCTGCGCCGCGAGCAGTGCATTTGCGTCATAGCGAGGGCACGTCGTTCGTGGCGATTGTCGATGACGTACGCTGCTCGCTCGCGACCGAATACCTGAAGACCACGAGGATGTACACCGACGACATCGCGATGCTGCTGGGATTCAGCGACCCGGCGAACTTGCGGCGCGCGCTGAAGCGCTGGACAGGCAAAGGGCCGGGGGAATTGCGTCGCTAGACGGCTAAGTCGATTGCGCAAGCTTCCTGTTCAACCGGCGCATTCCATCGAAGACCGCATCGGCCACGTCCATCGGGAAGGCCGTGGGCAAGCGCGACGACACTTCGTCGATCACCGCGTCGGTGCGTGCCGTCAGTTCGCCAATCATGCCCTCTACGGTCGCCGCGGAAAAGCCGACGCGTTGCCCTTCGGCAATCCAATGCCGCCGCTGAATCTGATTGAGCAGATAGTGAACGTTCCTGCCATGCACGGCCATCGCCAGCTTGACCTTCTGCGCCGGCAATCGGCCGGCGCCCGCACCGATGATCGGATGAGCGGACAGCACGTCGTAGAGCGGCGTGGATTCGTACTGGTTGCCCGGCAGGTGCGCGATGCTGAAGTTCTTTGCATGACCGTCGGTCGCGGCGAGTAGCCAGAAGACCATCTGCGTGATGAAGAAGTTGCGCCGATCGAGCGCCGCGCGCGCGGAGCCGGAGAGTACTTCCATGATGGCCTCGATCCCCGGGCCGCCATCGGACTCGTACTTGTGGAGCGCCGAGGTGGCCGTCGCCTGGCACATGTCCTCCTGCGGCAGCCGCACGATCCATGTTGCGTCACTGGACGGACGGCGATCGAATCGCTCGACGATCAGCACCTTCTGATCCTCGAATCCGGCGATCTCGCAACGGGCGACGGGCAGTCCATAAGCCGCGACGATTTGCGAACAGAGCCACTCGTTTTCGACGGAGGTGCGCATGTCCGCTCGCATGTTGCCAACCAGTCCCAGTGGCAACTTGAAGATATGCGTGGTCGGCGTGCTGCCTTCGGGCAGCAGCCAGCGGTCACGATGCCGGAGCAGGGCGGTCTTTTCCTGCGCGCCCGCGATCGACAGACGCAGATCTTCCAGGGGATCGTGTTGTCCCAGCGGTGACGTCGAGGTCGTGCCGCGCAGCAGCTGGGCGATCTCGCCGTCGCTGAGTTCGCGGCCGTGGATGCTCGTGAGGTCGGTGGGGGATTCGTCCGGCGGCAGCATCTGCAGCGCGCCGACGCAGTCGCGGCCGAGCGTGGCGAGCAGTGCGAAAGGCGCGGTGCTGCCGGTCCGGTAGCGTGTGGCGATCCGGCGGCGGATCGGTTCGCTGTCGGGGAGCAGGTTGTCGAAATAGTTTGCGACGACCTGGCCGCGATACGGCTGGTTGCCCGGCGTGAAAGGCAGCGATAGCGACAGCGGGCGTCCTTGCGGATCGTCGAGCCAGTCGTCGCGGTATGCCAGACGTTCGCCGTTACGCGCCGTTTCCCAATGTCCGACCTGCAGGCCGTTCATCCAGAGGTTTAGCCGGCTGGGTTGCGTGCTTCGCGCCATGCTTACCAGTTCTCCCGTTTCTTGCTGACGCGCCTCGCCTTCGCGGGGGTGCGTTGGGCCTCAGAGGCGGTATTGCCGCCGACTTCCCGTCTGTTTGTTCTCGCGCCAGGTTTCGCCGGGCTTTTGATGCGCGCCGGCGTTTCGGCGGAAGTTGTCTGCTTGCGTGTCGATGGCGTTTTGCGTTTGACGTCGCCCGTTGCTGCGGGCGGTGCTTTCTTTGCGGGGCGTGCGGACGTGGTGCGAGCTGCTACAGGCGTGGCGGCGCGGACAGACGCTGCATTTTCCGCGGCGGCGCTTTCGGCTGACTCGCCAGCGGATTGGGTGAGCTTCAGATCGACCTGGAGCACTCGCAGGACCTTGACGAGCCGCTCCACGCTGACCGCGGCTGGATTGGCCTCCAGTTGCGCGTAGGTCTGCTGCGTCACGCCGAGATGACTCGCCATCGCGGCCTGGGTGAGACCGGCGGTTTTTCTGAAGCCCTGCAGAATTGGCCTCAACTGGCTCAGTGTTTTGATGGAGTAGTCCACGGCGATTCTCCGGCAGGTGCGTTGGCACCATGACAGGTTAAAACCTGTAAATTGTCGCTACAGTCTATACGCTGTATTTTGCAAATACAAGCTAAAGACTGTTAATAGTAGATGCACGGCAAGACGGACTCGGCGTCGATGCCGTGTGTGGCTCGCGGTCCGGGTTTTGTACGCAACTAACGGTCAAGCCGGTTTTCCGACCGCCAAGCGGCGCCGCTGCTGCAGTACCGCTATCCGAGGAACCGGCCGCGATCAATGATGGCACCGGACGGTAAAGACACATCTCCCAATTCCGCATCTTTTTTCGGAATTTTCAATGTTTATTAGATAAGCAGGGAATTATTCTGACGTCGGCTGAGCGGACGGGCGACGGACATGAGAGTGAATGAATAAAAGGCTGAGTTCGTTGCATCAAATGGTCAACGAGAAATCGCCTTTTGCGGGTCCGACCCACCTCCAGGGCCGTTCAGAATTTTGCGCACCGCGCTGCTGCAATCTATCCCGCGAGCCAATGCAAAAAATTTCTCGAGGCAGAAATTGCCAAATGGCGCTTCAAATTGCAAAGCGAGGTGCATGACGCACGATTCGATCATGTTCGTCATGCTGTTCGGGAGGAACAGCTATGCCTGCCGCCCAGCGAATAACGTGCCGCAAACTGAGCATCCCTTCAACGTGTATTGAACAAAGACTCAATTGAGATAGAAGTGCGACGGCACGGGGAAACTGCGGTCCATTTTTATGATTGGAATTTTAAAAAGATAACTTTTTATATTTAAATAACAAAAAATGCGTGAAATTGCTGTGGTCGGAATGGCGTGCCGCCTTCCGGGCGGGCTGGACGATCTTGATTCGCTGCTGGCCGCCCTTCGTGAACGTGTCGTCACTGCCGGCCCCATACCGGCGGATCGCTGGGACGCCGCCCGCTACTATTGCGCCAACGAGAGCGTGAAGGGCAAGGCGTATGTCGACAAGGCCAACTTCCTGAAGCAGGATGTCCGTTCGATCGACGCGGAGTTTTTCGATCTGCCCGCGCGCGTCGCCGAAAACCTCGATCCGCAGCAGCGGCTGCTGCTCGAACTGATCTGGGAAGCCTTCGAAAACGCCGGCCTCGATCTGCCTGCCCATGCCGGTCGCAAGGTCGGCGTGTATGTCGGCGGCTTCATGCTCGATCACATGATCACGCTGATGCAGGTCGAGAATCGCACGCGGCACAACGCCAGCACGGCGGCCGGCATGATGATGACGATGTTGGCGAACCGCCTGTCGCATGCCTTCGATCTGCGCGGGCCGAGCCTGTCGATCGACACGGCCTGCTCGTCGTCGCTGGTCGCATTCAGCTATGCGTGCCGCGACATCTGGGCCGGCGACTGTGACGTCGCCGTGGTCGGCGGCGCGAACATCATGACGCGGCCCGAGTACTCGATCGGTATGAGCAAGGGGCAATTCCTGTCGCGCGACGGGCAGTGCAAATCTTTCGACGCCCGCGCCGATGGCTACGGCAGAGGCGAGGGCGGCGGCATCGTGCTGCTGAAGACGCTGGAAAAAGCGCTGGCCGACGGCGACACGATTCTCGCGACGGTCGCGGGCGCAGGCGTCAATTCGGACGGCCGCACGCCCGGCATCTCGATGCCCAGTGCCGATGCACAAAGCCTGCTGATCCGCGAGGTATGCGAACGCTTCGACATCGATCCGGCGCAGGTGCGCTACGTCGAATGTCACGGCACCGGCACTGCCGTGGGCGATCCGCTCGAAGCGGCGTCGATCGGCTCCGTGTACGGGGTGGGCCGCACTGGCGACCAGCGCGTCGTGCTGGGCTCGATCAAGAGCAACATCGGGCATCTGGAAGCAGGCGCCGGCATTGTCGGCGTGATCAAGGCGGTGCTCACGCTAATGCATCGCGAGGCGTTCCCGCTCGGCAATCTGCAAACGCCGCATTCGGGCATTGCGTTCGAAGACCTGGGGGTGCGTCTGGCCGACAAGGCGATCTCGCTTGCCGCTTCGCACGAGCCGTTCCTTGTCGCAATCAATTCATTCGGCTACGGCGGCACCAACGCGCATGTGGTGCTGCGCTCTGCGCCGGAAGCTGCGCCCGCTGGCGCGGCCGAAACAGTGGCGGCCGCGCGTCCTGAAGGCTTTCCGCTGTACCTGCCGCTGTCCACGCGCAGCGCACCGGCGCTCAAGGCACTCGCGCGACAGTATCTCGACCGGCTGTCGAAGGTCGACGCGCCGCTCGAGGACCTGCTGCATTGCGCCGCGCTGCGTCGCGCTTCGCTGAATCATCGCGCGGTCGTGCTGGGCGCCGGCAAGGACGAATTGCGCGACGCGCTCGCTGCGTTGCTGCAAGGTGAGAAATCCGACCATGTGGTCACCGGCCAGCAGCCGGTCGCAGGCCGCCCGCTGCCGGTGTGGGTGTTCACCGGTATGGGCCCGCAATGGTGGGCGATGGGCCAGCAACTGTATCGCGACGAGCCGGTGTATCGCGCAGCCGTCGACCACGCGGACGGTCTTTTTCAGCAAATCGCCGGCTTCTCCATTCTCGCGGAAATGCAGAAAAGCGAAGCGCAATCGCAAATCACGCGGACCATTTACGCGCAGTCGGCGAACTTCATGATCCAGTGGGGCATCGCCACCGTGCTGCGCGCCGCGGGCGTCACGCCGGGCGCGGTCGTGGGCC
This sequence comes from Paraburkholderia sp. RAU2J, assembly GCF_003634845.1. Taxonomy (NCBI): domain Bacteria; kingdom Pseudomonadati; phylum Pseudomonadota; class Betaproteobacteria; order Burkholderiales; family Burkholderiaceae; genus Paraburkholderia; species Paraburkholderia sp. RAU2J. Next base: position 669,197 of record NZ_RBXG01000003.1, on the reverse strand, counting down.
ACAGCGTCGGCGAAGTCACGGCTGCTTGCGTGAGCGGCGCACTGAGCCTCGAAGACGCACTGCGCGTGAGCTACGAGCGCAGCCGCCTGCAGGCGCGCACGGCGGGCTGCGGCAGCATGCTCGCGGTGGGCATGGACCATGAGGGTGTCGTGGCGTTGCTGGAGCCGTTCGAAGGGCGCGTCGAAATCGCGGCGGTCAACGGTCCTGGCACGCTCACGTTGTCGGGCGAGACGACGGCGATCGAAGCGCTCGCCGCCGAGCTTGCCACGCGCGAGGTATTCCATCGCGTGCTGAATGTCGAGGTGCCCTACCACAGCCACTTGATGGACCCGATCCTCGACGAACTCGCGTCGTCGTTGCACGCGATCGTCGCCTGCGAGCCGGCGGTTCCGCTGTATTCGACGGTCACCGGCGGCCGTGTGGAAGGCCCGTCCTTCGGCGCAACCTACTGGCCGCAAAACGTGCGCCGGCCGGTTGCCTTTGCCGGCGCGGTCCAGTCTCTGCTCGACGATGGCTTCACCACCTTTGTCGAAATCGGACCGCACCCGGTGCTGTCGGGCGCGCTGCGTGATTGTGCAAAAGCGTGCGCGAAACAGATCCATCTTGTGGAGACACTGCGCCGCAACGAAGCGGAGCGCGTGCGCCTGCATCGCGCCGTGGCGCACGTGTTCGCGAGTGGCTGCGAGATCGACTGGACGCCGCTCAATGGGTTGGGCCAAGCCGTCGCCCTGCCGAACTATCCGTGGCAACGCGAACGCGCGTGGGTCGAAACCGAGCGCGCGGTCCATCAGCGCGTCGGCTCGACCGAGCGCCCGCTGCTCGGCTGCGAGCAATACCCCGCGCCCGACGTGTGGGTCAACGATCTCGAGCATCAGGGCCTCGCCTATCTGAAAGACCACATCGTCATGGGTACGTCGATCATGCCGGCCGCGGGTTATGTCGAAACGTTGCTCGAAATCGCCGCGTTGCTGCATCCAGACGCGCCGGGTTGGCGCGTCAACGATGTGGAAATCCGCGCGCCGCTGGTGATCTCCGGGGACCGTGCGATCGACTACGTATCCAGCTACGAGCGCAACACGCGCCGCGTGGCGATTCGCAGCATTGAAAGCGGCAAGATCGGCGATGGGCAATTGCATCTCACTGGCAGCGTCGGAGCATTGCAGTCGGCGGAAGTCCGTGACGTCGATCTGGCATCGCTGAAGGCAGCGCTATGTGTCGAACAGGACCCGGCGGTGTTCTACCGCGAGCTCTCACGCATCGGTTTGCAATATGGACCGCACTTCCAGTCGGTGCGGTCACTGCGTATCGCCCCGCAAGGCGGACGCGTGCTCGCGCTGATCGAGCGCGGCCCCGATCTGGTCAGCACCGGCTATTGCGCGCAGCCGGCGATACTCGACGCGTGCTTCCAGGTGCTCGTCAGCATGCTCAACGACAACGAATCGACTTTCCTGCCAACCGGCTTCAAGGAATTGCGCCTGCTCGCGCCTGCATTGCCGGATCGTTACTGGTGCGATGCGGTGCAGGTCAACGCCACGCCGCATCACGTCGACGCCGACCTGACGATCGTCGACGACACGGGCCGCGTGCTGGCGGTGATTCGCGGGCTGCGCGTGAGCGCGTCGTCGGCGAAGGTGGAGCGTACCGACGCGCACGGCGATCCGGTGAAGCTGCAGATGCCGCGCTATGAATGGACCGATGCCGGGCGCCTGTCCGAGCCAAGGCGTCTCGGTCACTGGCTGATCGTGCAAGCGCGTGATACGGCAGCGCTGGCCGAGCGCCTGGCGGGCGGCCTGGAAGCGTTCGGCGCGCGCATCTGCGCGCGGCTCAGCGCGGGTTCATCGTTCGACATCGAGGGTGTGCGAATGACCGCGCGCTCCGACTCGGCCGACGACATCGCCCGCGCACTGGAAGCCGCCGACACGCTGCATGGCGTGGTGTTCGTCCACGGCGCGAATGCGAAGCTCGACGGTGCTGATCCAACCGGCACGCAGGCGCTGCTTTTCATGCACGCGGTCACGCGGCAGCTGGCAGGCTTGCCGGTGGCGCAACGGCCGCGCGCCTATGTGCTCACGCGTGATGCGTTCAGCGTCACCGAGCATGATGCGCCGGTGCAACCCGCGCAGTGCGCGCTGAATGGTTTCGCTCGCGTCGCCTTCAACGAACTGGAAGGCATGCGCTTCAGCACTGTCGACATTCCGGCGTCCGCCACTGACGACGATCTCGATGCGGCGATCCTCGAATTGCTGTGCGACGCGCCGGAAGACGAAGTTGCGATCCGCCGCGGTCGCCGCTATTTCAGCCGACTCGCGGTAAGTCCGGTGCTCGCGCAGCCGCGCATCGAGCCGATGTCGCTGGGCGCCGAGCGCGCAGTCCAGGTTCGTCATGTCGGCGAGCATGAAGAAAGCGCAGGCAGCGTCAAACTGATCGAGATCGCTCGCCTGCCGCTGCGCGACGACGAAATCGAACTGAAGGTCGATTGCGTCGCGTTGACGATGCGCGCGTTGCGCGACTCGAACGGCGACTCGCTCGATCTGGATTTCGTGGAAGTCGTGGCAACGGTCCAGAGCATCGGCGCGCAAGTGGCCGACCTGCACGCCGGGCAACGGGTCTACGGTCTCGCGCCTGCCGAATTCGCCAGTCACATTCGCGGCGCGCGCTCAGCCTTCCATCTGGTCGAGGTGCCCGACGACGTCGCCGCGGCGTCGTTGTTGCGGGCAACGGTGCGTGAGGCCGTGTCCGAACGCGTGGTCGAACAGGCCGATCTCGACGAGCACGCTCGCGTGCTCGTCGAAGCGGACGAACTGGGCGTGTCGGTGCACGCTGCGCTGCGCCGGCGCGGCATCCATACGACGCTGCTCGCGCGCCCGGACACCGCGAACGTGCAGCAGGTGGCCGGCTGCACGCCGATCGCCGGCACTCATGCCGGGCTCGAAGCGGCGGTCGCCGGCAGCACGAACGGCAAGGGCTTCGACGCGATTGTCGGTCCACTCGCCGCGTGGGCCGATACCTTCGGCTGGCGCGCACTTGCCCCCGGCGGCGTGCTGATCGACACCGCACCGCGTGCAAATGCATTCACGGTGCCCAATTCGGCATCATCGATCGTGCGTGCCGATCTGTCCGTGCTGACGCAGCGTGCCGGGCGTTTTGCCTCGGCGCTGCACAAGGCCGTCGAGCGCGCGCGTAGTGGCGAATTCGCACTGGCCGAAAGCCTGTCGGTGTCGATTGTCGATCTCGCCACGAGGAAGTTCGCGCTGCCCGATTCCGACATGCCACTGATCGTGAGTTTCGACGATGCGTTCACCGCGTTGCCGGTGCACGTGCTCGAAGCGATGACTTTCAGGCCCGATGCGACTTACCTCGTCACGGGCGGCCTCGGCGGCTTCGGTCAGAAGACCGCGCGCTGGATGGTGGAGCGTGGCGCGCGCCACCTCGTGCTGGCCGGGCGCAGTGGCGCGAACACGCCCGAGCGGAGCGCTTTCCTCGACGAACTGCGTGAGCGTGGTGCGAACGTCGTCTGCGTGAAGTGCGATCTCGCGCACGAAGGTCAGGTTCGCGACCTGTTCGCCACGATCGGGTCCGAGGCGCCTGCGCTGCGCGGCGTGTTCCATGCGGCGGCAGTGATCATCGACCAGCCGATCGGAGAGCTGGTCGCGCAGGACCTTGTTGCGGTAATGAACGCGAAGGCCGAGAGCGCGCGGTTGCTGCACGAGCTGACCCGCGAGATGACGCTCGATCACTTCGTTCTCTATTCGTCGATCGCCAATCTTGTCGGCAATAGCCGGCAAGCCAGCTATGTCAGCGCGAACGGCTTTCTCGACGGCCTCGCATGGCACCGCCGCGCGCTCGGGCTGCCCGCGACCAGCATCAACTGGGGGGCGATTGCCGATGTCGGCGTAGTAACGCGTGACGAAAAGCTTGAACAGTTCATGCGCTATATGGGGCTGCGCGGCATGGAGTCGGCCGAGGCTTTGCACTGGCTCGAAAGGGCGATGTCGCGTGAGCTCACGCAGCTCGGCGTCACGCTGATCACGAACTGGAGCGAGTGGGGACGCTACGAAACGCTCGGCGCGCAGTCGCCCCGCTACGCCGAACTGATTGCCGCCGACGCGAGCCCGGACGCCGATCCCGCCGCCGTGTTGTGCGCCGAACTGGCGGAGCTGCCGGCTGCCGACCGCTTCACGGTACTGGCGAGTCTCATCGCGTCGCTGATCGCCGACGAGCTGGAAACCGCTCCGGAGGCGATTCCGGTCGACCGTCCGATCCTCGATCTCGGCGTCGATTCGCTGATGGCCACCGAAATCCAGTTGTTGCTCAGCCGTGATCTCGGCATCAGCGTGTCGGTGCTCGAGATTCTGGACGACCTGACGATTCGCGCGATCGTCGACAAGGCGCTCAACGCTTTCGGCTGGGGCGACACGGGCGACGCCGTCGCGCCGGCAGCCCAGGCCGCATGACGTTGCAGCGATCGGGGCTTGCCCGGGCAATATCAAAGAGAGTTGAAGATGAGTTCTGACATTCACGTCGAGCGCCTGCGCGCCAGATTGCTCGGCAAACAGGGGGGCGCGCTGGTGGACCGTGAGGCGCAGGCCGCGCGCGCGGTGGCGCCGAAGGTCGCAACCGGTCCGGAGCACTACGACTTCGCGCAGTTCCCGGAGTTGCGCGAGTACGCGAACACGCGCTGGTACTACGACAAGCAGGGCTACGAGTGGAACATGTTCCGCGAGCACGCCGGCGTGACCAGTGCCGAGGTCGACGTGGCCGGTCGGCGGATGATCAATTTTTCGTCGTACAACTATCTGGACCTGTCAGGGGACCCGCGTGTGCAGGCTGCCGCGAAACAGGCAATCGACGACTACGGAACTTCGACCGGGTCCGGCCGCATCATCATGGGCGAGATTCCTCTTTTCGCCGAGTTCGAGAGGGAGCTGGCCGACGCACTCGGCGTCGAAGACGCGGTGCTTGGCGTCAGCGGCTACGGCACCAACGTCGCGACGATCGGCTACCTCGCGCGCAAGCAGGACCTGGTGCTGTACGACGAACTGGTCCATAACAGCATGCTGGTCGGTGCGAAATTGAGCGGCGCGCGCCGCTTCGCGTTCGCGCACAACGATTGTGACGCGCTCGAGCGGCTGCTGGTCGAGCATCGCAGCAACTTCGAGCGGGTGCTGATCCTGACCGAAGGCGTGTTCAGCATGGATGGCGATATCCCCGATATCCCGCGGCTGATCGAAATCAAGAAGCGCCACCGTGCGCTGCTGATGGTCGACGAAGCGCATTCGATGGGCGTGATCGGTGCGCGCGGGTTCGGCGTCGTCGATCACTTCGGGCTGAACGGCGCGGACATCGACATTCACTACGCGTCGATGAGCAAGGCCTTCGCGACGATCGGCGGCTATGTCGCCGGGCGCCGCGAGCTGATCACGATGCTCAAGTACTACGCACCGGGCCTCGGGCTCTACATTGCGTCGCCGATGCCGGCCAACGCCGCGGCCGGACTGGCGGCGCTGCGAATCATGCGCGACGAACCGCAACGCGCGCGGCGCGTGGTGGAGAACGCCGGCTATTTCCGCGCGCAGGCGCGGCTCGCGGGCTTGAATGTCGGGCGCAGCGAAGGCTCGGCTGTGATCCCGGTGATGCTGCCCGACGCCGAGCTGGCGCTATGGATGGCCGCGCGCATGTTCGAGAACAACATCTTCACGTTCCCGATGATCTTTCCGGTCGTGCCGCGCAACGCCGCGCGCCTGCGCTTCTTCGTCAACACCGCTCACACGCGCGAACAGATCGACCGCACGGTTCGCCTGCTGGTCGAACTGAAGTCCGTCGCGCCGATCAGCAAGGGGCTCTTTTGAAACAGATTCGTTTCGACAGGTTCGGCGTGCCGTCGCAGGTGGCGCGCTGCTGTGAAATCGCGGCTCCCGGCGCGCCGTCGGCGTGGGAGGTACTGGTCGACGTCGAGGTTTGCGCGGTGAATTCCGCCGACCTCGCACGGCTCGCCGGCCGCTACGGCGAATTACCGAGGTTACCCGCCAGCGTTGGCCTGGAAGCCGTGGGGCGGGTCGTCGATTGCGGGGCATCGGTGCACGAGTTGGCGATCGGGGACCGGGTCATCCTGGTCGGCAACGACAACTGGTGTCAGCAGAAACGGCTCGCCGCGTCGCAAGTGTTCAAGGTCGCGGCGGATCTCGATCCGCTGCAACTCGCCGCGCTCAAAGTAAACGCGTGCACGGCACTCGAACTGGTGCGCCGTCACGCGGCATTGGAGCGCGGCGCGTGGATCGTACAGACGGCGCCGCTGTCGGGCGTCGGGCGCGCGGTAATGCAGATCGCGCGTCACGATGGCTTGCGCACGGTGAACATCGTGCGACGCGCCGATGCGATCGCGCAGGTTCGCGCGGCCGGTGGCGATGCCGCCATCGTGGACGGTCCCGAGCTGGTGCAGGCGGCCAAGGCCGTGACAGGCGGTGCGCCGATGGTGCTCGCGCTCGACGCGGTCGGCGGCGATGGTGTCGCGCGGCTCGCACCGCTGCTCCAACGCGGCGGCACGATCGTGAACTACGGGATGTTGTCCGGTAAGCCGATTCAACTCGATAGCGACGCGCTGATCTTCAGGGACATCGTCCTCAAGGGCTTCTGGCTGACGCAGCGTCTGTCGCGCATGACGCTCGTGCAGCGCGACGCACTGATGGCGGAAGCTGTCCTGCTGCTGCGCGCGGGCGTGCTGCATGCGGAAGTGGCCGCGACCTATCCGCTCGAAGCCGTTGGCAAAGCGCTGCGTCACGTCGACGAGCCTGGGCGCCGCGGCAAGGTTTATCTGCTGCCGAATGGGCCTATCGGGTCGTTTGTCCCAGGCGGCTCCGTCGATTCGATCGGCAGCGCCGCCGCAAGCCCGCGCGCGGTGGCGGCCCTCAACGCTTCCGGTTCGACTTTGCAAAAACATTCGGGACACTCGTGAAACTCGAACCGCATGAAGCCGGGCTGCCCGGCGCGGACATCGCGTCGGCCGCGAGCTGTGCGGCGCCGGTCGTACGTCTGAAGGGCGTCGGCAAGACGTATGGCCAGATCCACGCGCTTGCCGATATCCATCTGGATGTTCAGGCCGGCGAGATGCTGGCGATCGTCGGCCCGTCCGGCAGCGGCAAGACCACCTTGCTCAATCTGATCGGCCTGCTCGACAAGCCGTCGACCGGAGCGATCGAAGTGCTGGGCGAGCCGACCGCCTGCCTGAGTGCAGCCGGGTACGCGCGACGTCGTCAGTCGTCGATCGGCTTCGTGTTCCAGAGCTACAACCTGATCCCCGTGCTTGATGCGCTCGACAACGTGCTCTTGCCGCTGCGGCTTGGCGGACGCACGAGTGCCGCGCAGACCGCACAAGCGCGCGAACTGCTCGATGAGGTGGGACTCGACGGGCACCACCACAAGCGCCCGGACCGCATGAGCGGCGGACAACGGCAGCGCGTGGCGATTGCACGCGCGCTGATCGCGAAGCCGTCGCTCGTGATTGCCGACGAGCCGACGGCCAGTCTCGACGGCCGCAACGTGCACGCTGCGATGCAATTGTTCCAGCGGCTGAACCGCACACATGGCGTGACCTTTGTGTTCTCGACCCACGATGAGCGCGCGCTGAGCTATATGACCCGCTCGATACGCCTGTGCGACGGGCGCGCGCGTGATGGAGACAAACGTTGATGCATTCGCTGGTTCTTGCGCTGAAGAACGCTTTCCGCCACCGTCGCCGGAGTGTTGTCACGCTCGCGGCGATCGCGCTCGGCCTCGCCGCGATCAATCTGTTTAGCGGCTACATCGCGAATGTGTACGCGGGCCTCGAGCAACAGGCCGTGATGGGCGAGCGGCTCGGGCATCTGACTATCTTCAAACGTGGCTTCCTGCTGGAAGGCAAGCTGCAGCCGAAGCGCTATCTATTCACGCCGGAAGAAGCCCGCAAACTGGAGGCGATCGTCATGCGCGAACCCGGTGCGAGGCTGGTGTCGCCGCGCCTGAGTCTGAACGGCCTGATTTCGAACGGTGAGGCGTCGACCGTGTTCATCGGCGAAGGCATCGTCGCCGAACATAACGACATGCTCGGCGCGGCCGACGAGGGCGACGCCGGCGGCCGGCTCGACCGGCACCGTCAAGAAGGCGTGGCGGTGTCGTCGGATCTCGCCAGGCTGCTCAATCTTCGCAAAGGCGAGACGTTCAGCCTGCTCGCATCGACCATCGACGGCCAGGCGAATGCAGTGGATGCGGACGTCGTCGATATCTTCAACACGGGTAGCGCGGGCACCAATGACAAGTATGTGCTGACCAGTCTCGGACTCGCGCAGTCGCTCATGAATACCGACTCTGTGGAACGCTTCATCGTGCTGCTCGACAACGCGGCATTGACGCAGAGGGCGAAGCTGGACCTTCTCCATCGACTGCGCGCCAGAGGTTTCGACATCGAGATCAGAACATGGCAGGAAATGTCGAGCTTCTATACGCAGGTGAAGGGGCTGTTCGACATGATCTTCTCGTTCATTGCGAGCATCGTGCTGGTCATCTCTGCAATGAGCGTGGCGAACACGATGTCGATGGCGGTGGTGGAGCGCACACGCGAAATCGGCACCTTGCGCGCACTGGGGTTGACCAATGCGGGTGTGATTCGGCTATTCGCGTTCGAGGGACTCTGGATTGCGCTGCTGGGCTGTCTGCTCGGTCTCGTCGTCACGCTAGCCACCGCGTGTGCGATTAACGCATCCGGGATCGGCTATACCCCGCCCAATTCGTCCGATCGCGTGTTGCTGCAGATCGATCTCGACTGGCTGCGCATGGGCGCGATCGCCCTCGCGGTGAGTTTTTTCGCCGTGCTGTGCGCGGCTTATCCGGCCTATCGCGCAACCCGTATCGAAGTCGTCGACGCACTGAGCTTCGTGTGACGGCGCGGCCCGCTTTATTGTTGATTAATGAACCATCGCGAATATGCAGTGTTATAAAAAAACCATTCTTCTGCTGGCTTCATTGCTTGTGGCGAGCGCGCCCTTTGCAGTCGGCGCATCGGCAACGGAAACCCTGGACGCCGCGCAGATCGTCGCGGCAAGTGACCGCGCGCGCGGCGGTGGGCTGAGCGGTGTGCAATGGACCATCGATATCACGGGCCAGGATTCCGGCGGCCCGATCGACAGAAGGACTTACATGGTCCGCGCGAGCGGCGAAGACAGCCTTGCGCAGGCCACGTATCCTCCGCGGGAAGCGGGTAGCCGCCTGTTGCAGAATGGCCGCAGCATGTGGTTCGGCAAGCCGACGCTGACCAAGCCCGTGTCCATTTCGACGCGCCAGAAGATGGTCGGTCCCGCGTCGAACGGCGATATCGCTTCGACCAACTACGCGAAGGATTACGACGCAACCGTGCTGCGTACCGAGCAGGTGAACGGCGAAGACGCCTACGTCCTCAACCTGCTCGCAAAGAACAAATTCGTCACCTACGACCGGATCGTCTACTACGTTTCCGTGTCGCATCTCGTGCCGTTGAAGGCCGAGTTTTATACCGTTTCGGGAAAGCTCTTCAAGACGGCCGTGTTCGAAATGAACAACCGGTTGGACATCGACGGCAAAGCACAGCCGTTCGTTAGCAAGATGAGCATTCAGGACACGATTGAAAAGTCGAACTTCTCGCTATTGCAGTACAGCGAAGTGCGGACGAAGCAATTCGGTGCCGACACGTTCAATCTCGGTTCACTGAATCGTCCCTGATCGCAGGTTGTCGAAGTGATGAAGCTGAAACGCGCCGGGGGGCGGCTACGTTGCGAGCCGCGCAGGAGGCGGCGGATCCTGCTCGGCCTGTTTCGTGCATTCGCATTGGCTTGCACCGGCATCTCGGGGCCGGCATCGGCGGCCGATGGGCAGGACGACGGCGCGTTCGGCGGCATTGCTTTTCAGCATCACACGCAGATTGTCGGCTTTGGGACGGGCGCCGTGTTAAACCGGCGCTCGCTGGCCAATCCGGATAACCAGATAGCGAAGCTGCCGGAAACCCAAGGTGAAATCGATCCTCGTGTGGATCTGACGCTCAAGGTCGATCCGTGCTATCTGCAACTCAAGCCGCGCGGGTTCTTCGTCTGGCAAGGCAGCACGCCGGGCACGGGCGCCCGCGCGTCGACCGATGCTTACCTGAACGAAGGGCGGCTGTCATGCCAGATGCCCGGCAACGTGAACCTGGAAGTGGGCCGCGGCGTGCTGCTATGGGGCAGCGCGATACTACTGTCGCCGAGCAATCCGTTCTTTGCGGAAACGGGCAGGACCGACCCTGTCAGGGAGCAACTCGGCCGTGATATGGTGCGTGCGAGCGCGCAGATCACCCCGTCGTGGAGTGTCGAAGGCATCAGCAACTTTCACGTCGATACGCGCGATGCAACGAAGGCCTACTTCTCCCCGGTCACGGCGATCAAGGTCAACTGGACCGGCGACTCGGTGTCGGCAAGCGCGCTCGTGTCGCATCGCGACAATGACGTGGACCGGCTCGGCGCATACGGCACGTGGACGGTGTCGGATGCGCTGTTGCTGTACGGAGATGCGTCGGTGGGGCAGGGGCGCAATGCGCTATTCGCCGAGCAACAGGCAACGGCGCCAGCGGGCTGGACGCTCTCGCAGAATCAGACACGCGACAGCGCATGGCGCGTCAGTGCGCTGCTGGGCGCAAGCTACACGCTGCTGTCCGGATGGACCCAGACGCTGGAACTGCTCTATAACGGCGACGGCTACACGAGCGGCGAGAGACGTGCGTATCAGAATGCGATCCGCTCTGGCAACACCGCGCTTGCTATGGGCGACGCGGCGGCCGCCGGTTTGTTGGGCCAGGCGTTGAACCCGCAGCAGAGCTTGCTCGGACAGCGCTATGCATTGGTACAACTGGGCCGCACGGACCTGTTCAATAGACTCGATCTGACACTGCGTTATATCCAGGCATTCGATATGCCGTTTGGAGGAAACCTGGCATTGTCACTTACCTACAAATTGGGTCCCTTCGCCGAGTTGTTTGCATTCGGCCAATGGAACGTCGGCAACCCGCAATCGGAGTTCTTACAGCTTTATAGATATTCTGTCATCAGCGGCTTTCGCTACTACTGGAACTGAATTCAACGCGGTATGGACGAGTGACAGTTTCTTGTTTCCCCAATTGACCGGCGCCGCTTTCCTTCCGGACCAAATTGTATTAATTGTGACACGAGGCAAACACGGTCCTCTGTGGTTTCGACCGCGTGGAAATGACCTTGGAAATTATAGAAAACGGCCCTAGACTCTATATCGCGCCGGTTGTTCGGGTTGACTGACTATGCCGGCCGACCGGTCGTATCCGCCATCAATGCCAGTTATCCATGTGAACATCTGTCATTCTGGCGTCGTTGGGAATAGCAGTCCGGTAACGCCGGAGCGAATGACTTCACTGCGTGAGTCGAGTCTGAAAAAGGAGACCCCAACAGACCCCAGACCATTCCTCGACACAACTCGATCGGCGCCGCCGGAGACGGTCGGCAGCAAGCTGCTGGAGAACATAACTTCCATGGAGTACGTGATGGCAACTAAACCACAATGGCGAACGCTGTTATCTCTCGGTTGTCTGTCGTTCGCCCTGATGGGCAACGTCGCCCGCGCAGAAAGCATTCCGATTGTGACAGGCGAGCAGTGGGTCGCGTCGTCGCCGGAGGCCAAGAAGGCGTATCTCGTCGGCGTCGCCAATATGCTCGAAATCGAGCGCGCCTACGCCGGCAACGCGGCCGCCCATAGCAACGATATCGCGCCGCGCTTCGCGAAAGGCATGCAAGGTCAATCTCTCGACAGCGTGCGCCAGGGGCTCGACAACTGGTACGCCGCGAATCCGACGAGAATCCAGCACCCGGTGATTGAGACCCTGTGGTTTGAAATGGTCGTGCCCGGCCTGAAGAAAAACCAATGAGGAAGACGATCATGAAACGACTTGGATGGATCATGGGCATTGGCGTTTTCGCGGTCGTCGTCGGATGTACGGACATGAGCGCGCGACAACAGGGAACGATGAGCGGCGCGGCGATCGGCGCGGCCGGCGGCGCGGGCATTGCGGCGATCTCGGGCGGTGACGCATGGACCGGCGCACTCATCGGCGGTGCGGCGGGTGGGGTGGCCGGCAATATCAGGGGGGGGCGACAGTAAGACATCCGGACGGGGCACGCCGTGGTCTGTGCATCACGCCCCGTCCGCGTTCGCGGCGCGTGCCGACGCGCTTTGCATCAAGCCGGGCGGGTTGGCTATCGAGTCGTCCGGCGTCCGGCCATCTGACGGCATGGGCTTGAGTGTCTGCTGCCGCATTACAAACAGCTATCCGATTCTGCGGGTCGAGAGCGATTTGCCGCAAGGCGACGCCATGTGAAAGCGTTCCCCTGTCGTCACGTCGCGTTTTGCATTCAAGGCGCGGTGCTACCGGTCACCCCATTCATCATTCGAGCACCGCCCATCGCGGCGCCTGCGCCCTTCGCAGCTCAGTTCATCGCACTTCATGGCCTCCTATGCAAATGTCAAAAGTTCATTGCGAGCGCCGAAGCGATTCACCGGTCGGTACAAGAGTTTGAACGGATGGATAAAAGACCTTAGGATATCCAGGCGGGAACAGGCGACGAACGCGCGCCGTGATCGCAGCCAAACCGGGAAAGCCATCGCGGCGCTCTTTCATAGTGTCGTTCCGTCCGCTCGATGAACGACGTTCGCCTTGCAGGCCGCTGCAAGGCCCGACCGGCGCGTATGATCGGACCACGGACCACGGACACCGTAAGCCGAGGCCTGGCGCTCGAGCCCTTGAACGCCGTCGAGGTAGCGGCATAAGCACAAGACGCAGGCGCCAAGCCTGCGAGAGTGTGCAATCCTCACTAAGAGAGCACGAATGCTACGCACGTCGCTGAAGGTAATAAAGATAAGTGCATTGATTCTGGTTCTGCTGATCATCGCCGCGCTAGGGATGCGTGCATGGTACGCGCAGCGTGCTCCGGACTTGTCGGTCTGGCATACCTATGTGCCGCGCGAAATGACGATCGAGGAAATGGACGCCGGCGACTGGAACGCCTATATGAAGGCAGAGGCGCGGATTTTTAACGACGTGCGCGTCAATGTCGTCGAGAAACTGAGACCGGCCGAGCGCGTGCCGTCGAACCGCTACTACAAAGGCTCGCCGATCTATCCGGAGCAGTTCGCGGAGAACTGGAACCGCTCGTACATACTTGAACCGTCGGGGCCGCCCGTGGGCGCGGTGGTATTGCTGCATGGCCTCACGGATTCGCCTTTCAGCTTGCGCCATATCGCGCGCCGCTACCGGGACCGGGGCTTTGTCGCAATCGGCATTCGTCTGCCGGGACACGGTACGGTGCCGGCCGGGCTGACGCGCGTCGAATGGCGTGAATGGGCCGCCGCGACGCGGCTCGCGGTGCGCGAAGCGCGCCGGCGTATCGGTCCGGACAAGCCGCTCGAATTGGTCGGCTTCTCGAACGGCGGCGCGCTGGCGCTGCAATATGCGCTGGACTCCATCGAGAATCCTGCGCTCTCGCGTCCGACGCGCGTCGTGCTGATCTCACCGATGATCGGCGTGACCCGTTATGCCCGCTTTGCCGGACTGGCCGGCTTGCCTGCGGTGTTCCCGGCATTCGCGCGGGCCGCCTGGCTCGGCATCGTGCCGGAGTTCAATCCGTTCAAATACAACTCGTTTCCGGTCAACGGCGCGCGTCAATCCTACCTGCTCACGAGTACGATTCAGGATCAGATCAACCGGCTGCATCGTGAGAACAGGCTGGTTGCCTTGCCGCCGGTGCTGACGTTCCAGTCCGTGACCGATTTCACCGTCAGCACGCCGGCGGTGATGTCGTCGCTCTACGATCAGCTTCCCGAGAACGGCAGTGAAGTCGTGTTGTTCGACGTGAATCGCAGCGTGAGATTCAGGACCTTTCTGCGCGTGGCGTCGTACACCGCGCTCTCACGATTGCTGCGCACAGGGCCGCAAAACTATCGCACCACGGTCATCGCAAACGCGTCGCCGGATTCGAGCCATACCGTCGCGCGCAGTGTCGATGCGGGCCAAGTGGAGACGCATGTCACGCCTTTGGACATCGAGTATCCACAGGATATTTTTTCGTTGTCGCACGTCGCGATTCCGTTCCCGGTGACGGACGCGCTCTATGGCATCGCTCCGAACGACGAGGAAAATTTCAACGAGAATCTGGGCACGCTCGCCCCGCGAGGCGAACGCGGTACGTTGATTCTGACGCTCGACTCCATGTTCCGGATCGCATCGAATCCGTTCTTCCCCTATCTGCTGGAGCGCATTGACGAGGGCATCGGCAAGCTGCCGAATCAGGTGGTCAAGTCGCCCGAACGTTCTCACGAAACCGCGGCGGGGCAACCGGACGAAACGGCGGACGAGCTACCGGAGCTTAACGAGGTCGGGTCTTATGAGCCGTGACAAGCCGATGCCGCGATAGTCGACCATCCACGAGAGACTGCGCCCGCGCATCGCAGTCTCTCGAATCAAGCGAAAATTACGGCTGATAGGACGGATCGACGATCGTCCAGAACGCCGCTTTCGGCTGCAGGTTGGCCGCGAACAGCAGCGGCAGATTGTTGCGCGGCACCGGCGTCGATGTCAGCCATGTGTGCTTGTCGGTATAACCCCACAGTGTCACCGCCTTGATGCTCGCCTCCTGTTCGAACAGGTCGAACACGGCGCGATAGCGCTGAGCTTGGGCGCGCATCACGTCGTTCGGCACCGGACGGCCGAGGTCGGGCAGACACGCATGCGGGTTGCTCCAGCATTCGCCGGAGTCGGTATAGAGGCTCACGTCGAGCTCCGTCACCTGGTTTTCGAGTCCGAGCGCGGCGACGTCGTCAATAGCCTGCTTGATGTTCGGCAGTGGCGGACAGTTGACGCTGATGTGCATCTGATGCCCGACGCCGTCGATCGGCGCTCCCTCGGCGCGCAACTCGCGAATCACCGAGAGCAGTTTCGCGCGCTTGGCTGTGTCGTCGGTGTTGTAGTCGTTGATATAGAGCTTGACGTTCGGATCGGCCGCCCGCGCCGCACGGAACGCAATCGCAATGTAGTCCTTGCCGAGCGCAGAATACCACGGACTGTCTTCGCGATAGACCTGATGCGGATCGTCGCTGATGACTTCATTGACCACGTCCCACGCATAGAGGCTGAACGATCCGGCGAATTACTTGTGCAGGGGGCGACCGCCTCCCGCACGCAGGTGTCGACGCCATTCAAGTTGACAGAAGTCGTGTGCTATCGACCGTGCGCACCGTCGAAATCCATTCCGATTTAAACGTATCAAAGCCGCATCAGTTCTTTTGTCATCCACTCGTGGACGGCTCTACCCAGTTCCTGCTGTGACAGGTCCCGAGGGGAGAATGCCGGACCGACAACCACACGAATTCGTCCACGGCCGCTGGGCCAGCCTTTCGCCGGCCAGACTTTGCCCGCGTTGAGAACCACCGGGACAGCAGGTGCGCCAGTCGCGCAAGCCAATCGCACGCCTCCCGATGTCATCCTCAACGGGGCGTCATGTGGCACCCGTGTACCCTCCGGAAAAATGACAACGACGTCTCCCTTCGCCAGTCGATCAGCGCTTTCTTGCGTTACAGCCTGGTGTGCCTGTCGAGCGGAGCCGCGGTTCAGGCTAACCATATCAAGGCCACGTAGCACCCATCCAAAAAAAGGAATACGAAGAAGCTCTTCCTTGAAAACGAAACTGATACGCCGTGGAAAAAGCGCGAGAAACGCGAGGGTCTCCCACGTCGATTCGTGACGGCACAGTAGTATCGCTGGTCCTTCGGGAATATGTTCAAGCCCGTCTACCGAACAGGACACTCCCGGCAGCACACGCATCACAATCACCAGTGCCCGGCACCATTGTTTTGCCAGCCAGTATCGTCCAGCCCGGCCGACGAAAGGAAACAGGAGCAATATGACCATCGAATACAGCGTCCCGCTACCGAGAAGGTAGACGATGAACAACCATTTGGTGAATGTCGCGCGCATCGGGGCCTGATTTAGATTGGTTTCCGGCGAAACACTCCACCGTTGACAAGTAAGACTACGCCATGAACGATGGGTTCTCTCCCCAAAACTGAAAGTGACAACCCGCGCCCGAAACATGACGCACTCAGCAAGCCATCGGTTCGAGCTGCATGTGCGTCCGGCGAATTCAAAACGTTTCTGCAGCTCTGCCTCTTGGGTACCGAAGCATCAAAGATTCATGAAATCGGACCGCAATAATAAAGACGTGGTGGCGGGCATCGCACCATCATGACCTGGTCATCGTGCGGGTTGCTGCCTGCGGAGAAGCACAACAAGCGTGCGCATCCGCCAGCAATTCACGAATCATCGCGCAGGGAGTGCAGCTGCCGAACTTTGTCGAACAGCCACTGGAAAACCGAATGGTCTGTGTCCTTCGCTGCAGGAATAGCGGTCATTAGTTTACCAATCGCATCCTGACGATAGGCCAGCAATTGGCACATCTGCTTCGCCACTTGGGGATGCTCTTTCAGGAACGAGGTCATATCGTCCTTGCTTACTTGATATAGCAGGCAAGGGGTAAGAGTCGCTATGGAAACATGCATGGGAAGTCCGGCGAGCAGCCCGGTTTCGCCAAATGTTTCGTCCGGCCCGATACGAGCAATCTCACGGCTGCCGGACGATTCGGCATAGGTAACGGCAAGTACGCCGGAGTGGACAATTGAAAGACTATCTGGGACTGCTTCAGACGCCAGAATTTGTTGATTGGCCTGGTATTCGTGTCTCGAAAGCCGCGCTGCAAGCCGTGTGATTTCGTCGCTTGTCAGGCTTTCGAACAGGCTCACCCGTTTTAGAAGTGCTTCCCTGGCGTCATGCGCGGTAGGGGTTGGCGCGGGCATCCCCAGGGCACGCAGTGCTACGCCTGATGCGGCGAGATGCCGATAGCAGAGGTCGAAAAGCTCGTTGGATGCATTGAGCTTTTTGTTCATATCGTCGACGAAACCAACCACCTCGTATTGCACCGAGTTCAGCGTAGTACGCTTCATGCGGGCCGAGGGAGCAGGGGCGGCAAGGATGGCGTTGCAACCGGTCAGCGCCTGGCCTAACGCATCGAGCACCGTCTTAGGCCGTGCCTCTGGCTCAATCTCCAGGACCAACGACAGGCCATGAACATTCGCCGGCCTGCTGTTGTTAGAAATCTTTGCCTTCGCGGCGACGGCATTGGGAACAATAAGGGTGTTTCCCTGACCGGTGAGCAAATGCGTGGCGCGCCAGTTCATCTCGACCACCTTGCCTTCAACGTCATCAATCATCACCCAGTCGCCAACTGAGTAAGGTTCAGTGGTGTTAAGCACGATGCCTGCGAAGACATCGCTGAGTGTGCTCTGGATTGCCAGGCCAAGTACGATAGCGAGGGCGCCCGATGTGGCGACGAGCCCACGCACCGGCAACTCAAGCACGAAACCAAGAGCTGCCACGACCGCGGCAAGAAATACGACAGCACCGAAAACGTCCGAGAACAACCGCTGCCGTCGCCATGCACTCGGCAGTAACAGCGTATCAAGAGAGAGAGTGAGCAGCCGCGCCGCCATCAACCACCAGATTATTTCCAGCACCTGGCCCAACCAGTGCTGTTCGACCGCGTTCAGGTCGGGTGCCTGTGTGAATGGACTCAGGCCGGACTGAAAGAGTACCCAACTCAGCACGGAAAAAAGCGCAAGCCGTAGCAGGAGTCGCGAGAATTCGTGAGCAGGAAGTCGGAAACGCCACACGATGACGTCGATAGCGACGATACCGAATCCGAGAATAAGTGGATATTTCACAGGCGGTTCCCCCACAAGGCAACCTTGGGAGGATACACATATCGCATCAACACGACCGTGTAGGGTGAAACCCGGACGCCAGCGAGGCGCCATGGATTCGGGCGTCGCGCAGCGGCTTGCGGGAGCGCACGTGCATGCCGACGTGACCCGGTGCCACAAGCGGGATGTGGCAGATGTATCTCTTCGACGGTGGCTGCAGCGCCGGCCATGCACCATCAAAAACCTGTATATTTATACAGTATCGTATATGCGATTTCGCGGCTGTGAACTGTCACTTTTAATTGAGGCCATTCGCTACACGGCTTCGCATCGGGGGGCCGGTTCCCGAGAGCTAGGCTGGCCAAGGCTGACACGTTCAAGGAAGCGGTGGCGTACTGAGTGCGGTCACCGCTTACGCGGCCAGGCGCACACGGTCGGTCGCAGCGCCGCCGTGTTGGTCGAATTCGTGACTTGAGCAACAGGCGATGCCCTGGCATGAGCACAGGCATCTCGACGTGCTTGCTTCATTGAGAGGAGATTCCATCATGAGAGCGGATGAATGGGTCAGAGAGGCCGAACGGGAAACGAAGCTTGTCGATGCGCTGTACAAGGCGCGTTCCCTGATTTCGATGCACAACGGTATGACCGTGAGGTGCGACGGCGAGGAATGGGCACTTGACTTTGGGCACGAGTTGAAGTTGATTGACGCAACGTTGAAGATGGCTGGAGTCGACACTCGGCGCCTTGGCAGTAGCTAGTTGTCGAGCCGCTCGAGTCGAGGCGATTATTGGTGGAAAGCGGTGCGAAGGACCTTCAGAGGTCAGCAGATGCAAACTGAGAAATATCATGCGAGACGTGGCGAAATACACCTGTACGAACTGGGCGATGGTGCAACGGCCACTGTGACGCTGCGCGATCTGGATGGTACGGCGGTGACGCATGTGAGCGTGACCCGTCAGGGCAACATGCTGCGGGTGCGGCATGAAGGCGTGCAAGCTCCGTTGGCTCTGGTGCTGCGTCAGAGGCATAGCGTTCGGGATGCGGGAGCGTTGCCGTTGCAGGCGGGGAACCGGGCGTGAGCATCGCTTTGCCGATGGGCGAGGGCGAGGTGACGGTACGCGTTTGATGGCTCTATCGTGTCGAGCCGGGCGTTGCGCATCAGGAAGTGACGTTCCCCGCAACGCTTGCGGACGCCGTGCTCACCGCGGGCGCTGCCGCTTAAGTTGACCGATTGATGTAGTCACTGGCATGACCTCGCTGTTGTTCAGGTATTCCAGCGCAGGTCCATTTCCCAGGCGATCAAAACTGCCGAAGCAGACCGATATTGAGCGCGCGGACGGTTTGGCTGTCGTCCGCGCAGCGATATCGTTTGACTTCAACGTCAATTCAATCTTCCCCCCGATCGCGAAAGCAGATTGTTCACCGAGGTGACACCGTCAACCGTGCGGGCGCTTTGCTCCGCTAGCGCGACCTGCGTGCCCTCGGGCACCCATCCGACCAGCGTGACCTGTCCCGATCGCGCAAAGACGAATACGTGAGACAGGCTGACGCCGCTATGCGCAAAGCTGACGCGGACGTTATGGGCGAGTTGCCGGTCGGTGGCCGACGAATCGCCTTCGGCGTGGACTGCGGGTGCGATGGCGCTGGAAATCAACAATGCGAGAGTGGAAGCAATGGCTATTTTCACGATAGCTCCTTAACGAGAGGCAACTGTGCCGGCGAACTCCGGCAGCAAGTCTTCCGGTCCACTACGGGAGGGGCCGCGGAAGGGGATGACAAACGTCCCTGTGCGCACCATGCCTGCCTCTATGGATGGCGCGATCAGGGGGTTTCTCTGTCGGGACGGTTGGGAGTTTTGTTCTCGCCCGGCGAATAACTTGCGCGTTCATCGTGGGGAACGCGGCGTTGGATTGACGGCCACGAGGTCAAGCCGCCGGGGCACCGTGGTGAATGCCCCTTGAACCACTTCCGCCTGGAGCGGCGAACCATCGTTGATGCGTCGACGAGATCGCACTTCGCGATCTGCCAACGCGAAGCACGAGTCGTGGCCCAGCGTCGTATCTGTTGATCATAGCCCCGAATCCCGGCGCCTGCTGACGACGGCCAGAGCGGCGATCCGAAGGTCCCTCGGCCAGGTGATTCGCGTATCACTGCCGGTCGTGCGAAGGGGCGAGAGCCACATTCCTTGTTACCGGTACCTCGATTTCGACAAGCGGCGCGCAGTTTGTCGTTGCATTTGCACAACATCAAGATCGGCGCACGTGCGTGTTCGAACGCTTGCTCGCGTCCCGCGAATCGCCGGGCACGCAGCGCGCGTCGTTTGGGCGGCTTTTCACTGCACGGATTCAAACGGATTTGCCAGGCACATGACCACGGCCGCATGGTCACGAAGCGCGTGCTACTTCGTCATTGAATTGCACGCAACAGCTATGTGCAACAGCGTTTTCCCTGACACGGAAGATCGATACGCCGCGCATTGGCGCTACCTATAATCGCCTCGAAATGTGTATCGGACATTTCAGCAAAGCGGGGAGTGCGATGAATCAGCACATCCTGAGCGGCTTGGAGACGCCCAAATGTATATAGGATATCTAATGAAAAAAGAAGTTCTTGCTTTGTCCATGATGGCAGCTGCGACGGTGGCCCACGCGCAGAGCAGCGTCACGCTGTATGGCCGTATCGACAACGGTATTCAATACGAGACCGGCCTGCCGGGTGGTCACGCATGGGCCGCTCAGAGCGGTAACTGGGGCTGCTCGTGGTTCGGCCTGGAAGGCGCCGAAGATCTGGGCGGCGGCACCAAGGCGGTCTTCCAGTTGGAAGGTCAGCTCAACACGATGACCGGCGCGTCCGCGGGCAATCTGTTCGGCCGCCACGCTACGGTCGGCTTCACGAATGACCGTTTCGGTCTGTTCAAGATGGGTAACCTCGGCGCCGGCGAACTGTCGCAGGACAGCTGGGGCACTGACCCGCAGCTGATGCAGCGCTACGCTATCTCGACTTTGGTGCGCGGCCGTAACTGGGCAAGCACCAGCAACGGCGCGGAATACAACTCGCCGGTGCTGCTTGGCGGCCTCGTCCTCAAAGGACAGTATTCGCTGACCAACAACACGAGCTGGAACTCGGCGCCGAATAACGCGCAAGGTGTTCCGACCGGTCAAGGCCGCACCAACGCCGTCGAAGGTATCTACACGTTCGGCAGCGGCGACTTCCGCGTGATTTACGACGAAGTCCGCGGCGCGAACGGTTCGTTCAACAACGTCTACTCGGCTTCGCGTTCCATCCTCGCGGGCGGTACGTATGTCTTCGGCCCGGTGAAGCTGTACGCTGGCTACCAGCACCTGAGCGCACCCGACGCAACCAATTCGAGCATGGGCGTGAGCGACGCTTCGCAGCCGATCGGCGTGAGCGCACCGACCAGCGTCAACCACGAATGGGTCGGCGCAGCGTGGCAGGTGACCACGGCCACGGCGATCACCGGCGCGGTGTTCCACGCGAACGCGAACAACGGCAACGGCAACGCGACGCTGTTCACGCTCGCCGCGACGTACGCCCTGTCCAAGCGCACCTTCCTCTATACGGAAGCCGGCTACGTCCACAACAGCTCGACGTCGAACCTGAACCTCGGCAACGGGCCGTACGGCAACAACAACTTCGATGCGGCGACCAACACCTCGTCCAACAGCAACCCGAACTACGGTCAGAGCCAGACCGGCGTGTTCGCGGGCATCATGACGACGTTCTAAGCTGGACCTGCCTTAACGGGCAAGTAGTGTAGTGATCTCCGGGTTTTAAAGTACTGCTTATATCTCTTCACTAGAGAGGCCGGTGCGACGTAATCCTCCACCCTCGTCGCGCTGGCTGTTTTTTTGGGATCACCTCCTGCGTCTATGCGGTATCGGGTAGGGTTTACTCACGTTTGAAAGCGCTTTCAAAAAACCGTATGCTGCGGACATGATCGACGACAGCCCTAATCCACCCAATGTGACACTTGAGGAAATCGCTCGGGCAGCCGGCGTTTCCCCCAGCACGGTGTCGCGCATCCTGAACGGCACGGCGCGCGTATTGCCGGCCAAGCAGAAGGCGGTGGAGCAGGCTATCGCGCGATTTAATTACCGGCCCAACGTGCTGGCGCGCAGCCTCGCGAGCGGCAGGACCGACACGATCGGCGTGCTCACGCAAACCGTGTCCAGTCCGTTTTATGCGGAGTGGCTGCGCGGTATCGAAGACGGTTTGTCGGAGACGGGCTTCACCGCGCTCTTCGTCAGCAGTCGCTGGAACGTCAAGGACGAGATGGCGCGCCTCGAGCAATTCATCGCGCGCCGCGTCGACGGAATGATTCTGCTGCACGCCCAACTCGACGAGTCCTCGCTAAACGAATATTCCAGGCATGCGCCCTTACTTGTACTGGGGCGGTCGCTGAGAAACAGCGCGACGCTCGCGAGCTTGCCGCTCGACAACGTGCAGGGCGCGCGCGACGCAACCAGGCATCTGATCGAGCAGGGCCATCGCAGGATCGCGTTCATCGCGGGGCCGTCCAATCACGAGGATGCGATCGAGCGCCTCGACGGTTACCGGATGGCGCTCGAAGAAGCGGGCATCGGCTTTGACGCCGAACTCGTCGAGCAGGGCGACTATCTCGAGACGGGCGGCGTGGCGGCGATGGCGCGATTGTTCGAGCGCGCCCCCGTGTTCAGCGCGGTCTTCTGCGCGAACGACCAGACTGCCTACGGCGCGCGTCTCACGATTTTTCATCGTGGTCTGCGCGTGCCGGAAGATATCTCGCTGGTCGGCTTCGACGATTTGCCTACCTCGTCGTACATGACGCCACCGTTGACGACGGTCCGCCAGCCCACCTATGAAATCGGGCGCCTCGCGGCTCAGGGCATCGTGCAGATGATCCGCAAGCAACCCATTGCGCTGAACCCGATTCCGCTCACGCTCGTGACGCGGGAAACCACTTGCCGGATCGCGCCTCCATCTAGGCGAAAAGCGGCGCGAAGTTAGCCATCCCGCAGCCATAAGGCTGCAGCACCCCGAGGGGTTTTTTTTGCGGCGCCGTGAAAGCGCTTTCAAATATGCCGAGTTTTTAAGTTACCGCTAACAATTCATAGGCAAACCGGAAGCAGGCACAAAGAAGCAAACGAAGCAAAAGAAGAAGCAACGAGCAACCGAATGCAATCAACAAAACGGTTCACAAGGAGACGAGTAATGAAATTTCGCTTTTCAGGTCCTGCCGCCGCCGTGCTGCTCAGCCTTGCGGCAGCCGGCGCGCAAGCCAACACCACGTTGACGGTCGCGGTCTTTCCGAAGCTGGATCAGGAGATCAAGGACGCGCTGCCCGCATGGAAGAAGCTCCATCCAGACGTCGATATCAAGGTGTCGTCGCTGGCGATCGCTGACCACCACAACGCGATGACCACCGCGCTCGCGACCAGTTCCGATCTGCCCGACGTGATGGCGGTCGAAGTCGGCTTCATCGGCCGGTTCGCGGCGGGCGGGGGCCTGGAAGACCTGTCGAAGGCGCCCTACAACGCGGGCCAGTACAGGAACCAGTTCATCCGCTACACGTTCGCGCAGGCCACCACGCAGGATGGCGCGATCGTCGGCATGCCGGCCGACATCGGCCCGGGCACGCTGTTCTATCGCAAGGACATTCTCGACAAGGCGGGCGTCACCGAAGCCGATCTGAACAAGTCGTGGGACTCGTATCTCGCTGCGGGGCAGAAGATCAAGAAGGCCACCGGCGCGTACCTGATGGCGTCGTCGCGCGATATCGAGGATATCTACATTCGCGCCGACCTGAAGGAAGGCGACGGCGTGTACTTCGACAAGGCCGGCAATCCTGTCGTCACGTCCGAGCGCTTCGTCAACGCATTCAAGCTCGCGAAGAAGGCGCGCGATCTCGGCCTCGACGCCAAGATCACGCCGTGGTCGAACGAATGGGCCGAAAGCTTCAAGCGCGGCACCGTCGCCACGCAGATGATGGGCGCGTGGCTCGGCGGCCACCTGTCGTCGTGGATCGCGCCAGACACGAAGGGTCTATGGCGCGCGGCCAATCTGCCGAACAACGCGTACGCGTCGTTTGGCGGCACGTTCTACGCGATTCCGGTGAAGGCGACCCAGAAGCCGATGTCGTGGGAATTCATCAAGTTCCTGACGACGCGCCAGGACACGCAACTCGCATCGTTCCGTTCGATCGACGCATTCCCGGCGCTGCTCGCCGCGCAGAACGACGGCTTCTTCGCCGAGCCGGTCGCGTTCCTGGGCAACGAAAAGGCGCGCCTGATCTGGCGCGATGCGGCCGGACATATTCCGTCGATCCAGCGCAGCAAGTATGACCAGGTGGCCGAAGAAGCGGTGCACTCGGCGCTCGACAAGGTCGTCGACAGCAACGAAGACATTGGCACGGCACTGAAGGAAGCGCAGGACCAGATCGCACATCGCGTCCGGCGTTGAGGAAGCGGCACGGCGCTCGCGCGCGCCGTGCCGAGTTTGCAATAGCGTGGCCGGCGTCGCTCGCCCGCTGCGCCAGACTGGATGGACGGAACTACCGATGAGCCTTTCGCTGCCCACACCCGAACCGGCCGCCCCTGACAGGCGCATCGCCGACGCGCGCCTGCCGCTGAGCGCGCCGCGCAAGAAGTCGCTGATCGATCCGGTGAAGATCGCGCCTTACCTGTTTCTCACGCCCTTTTTCGCGCTGTTCGCGTTGTTCATCGCTTTTCCGCTGCTGTTCTCGCTGTATCTGTCGTTCCAGAGTTGGGACGCGACGGCGGGACTCGCCAGCATGAAGTGGGTGGGCCTGTCGAACTTCACGTTCACGCTGACCGACCCGTGGTACTGGAAGTCGCTCTACAACACGGCATCGATGGCCATCATGTCCGGCTTGCCGCAACATCTGATTGCGCTGCCGCTCGCGTTTTTCCTGCAGACCGCGTTTCGCCGCTGGCGCAATTTCGTCGTCGGTCTGTACTTCCTGCCGTTCATCACGTCGAGCGTGGCGATCGCATTGATCTTCTCGTCGCTGTACTCGACGGACTTCGGCATGATCAATCTCGCGATCGCCGAGATTGGCAATTTGCCGGGCCTGCACTGGATCGTGCCGGCTCATCCTATGGAATGGCTGTATAAGCCGGCCAGTGTCAAGCCGGCAGTGTCGGTGGTGATTTTCTGGCGTTATGTCGGCTGGAATACGGTGCTTTATCTGTCGGCGCTGCAAACCATTCCAAAGGATCTGTACGAAGCCGCGAAGATCGACGGCGCGAACGGCTGGCAGCAATTCACGCGCATCACGATCCCGCTCATCAAGCCGATGATTTTCTTCGCGGTGACGCTGTCCATCATCGGCGGTCTGCAACTGTTCGAAGAGCCGTTCATCCTGCTGCCGAACGAAGGTATGGGCACGAGTCAATCGGGTTTGACCACGGCCGTCTACATGTACCGCACGGCTTTCCACGACGGCGATTTCGGCACCGCGAGCTCGATTGCGTGGCTGCTGTTCATCACCATCGCCGCACTGATGTGGCTCAACACGCGCATCTTTCACCGCAGCGGCATGAACGAGGAGAACCAGCGATGAAACTGTCGCAACTGTCGAATAACAAGGCCCGCTATACCGGCTACGCAATCGTGCTGGCGGGCGCGCTGCTGATGTTCTCGCCGTTCTATGTCATGTTCGTATTCGCGACGCACACCAGCTCCGAAATCTTTTCGATGCCGCCGCCGTTGTGGTTCGGCAGCGCCTTTCTGGACAACATGGCCTCGCTGATGCGGCACATCCCGTTCTGGCGCAACCTCGGCTGGAGCTTCTATACAGCCACCATGCAGACCCTGCTGACGCTGCTCGTCACGTCGATGGCGGGCTACGCGTTCGCGATGTATGAGTTCCGCTTCAAGAAGGCGCTGTTCGCGCTCGCGCTGACGGCGATGCTGGTGCCGCCGTTCCTCGGCATGATTCCGACCTTCATGACGATGAACCTGCTCGGCTGGATCAACGAGCCTCGCGCGCTGTACGTGCCCGGCGCGGCCGCCGCGCTCGGCGTGTTCCTGATGCGCCAGTACGTTGCGTCCGCGATTCCGTCCGAACTCATCGAGGCGGCGCGCATCGACGGTTGCGGCGAATTCCGCATTTACTGGAGCGTGGTGCTGCCGCTGCTGGGACCGGCATTGGGCACGCTTGGGCTCATCAGCTTCATCCAGGCATGGAATAACTTCCTGTCGGCGCTCGTCGTGCTGCGCTCGCCGTCGATGTACACGCTGCCGCTCGCGCTGCGCATTCTGCAGAGCCCGACCAATTCGGATTGGGGCGCGGTAATGGCGGGTTCGGCGGTTGCGGTGCTGCCGCTCCTCGTGCTGTTCGCGTTCACTTCGCGCCGGTTGATCGACGGTCTGACGACCGGCGCGGTCAAGGCCTGATCTGGTTCATCCGACTACTTCGAGCCCTCACCGGGGCATGACTATCCAGGACAACACTATTTATGTCGACATATCGGTTCAAGGAAGACTTCGTTTGGGGCGTCGCCACCAGTTCCTATCAGATTGAAGGCGCAGCGCATGAAGACGGCCGCGGCCCGTCGATCTGGGACGCGTTCTGCAGCGTGCCGGGCAAGGTCGTGAACGGCGAGAACGGCGATGTCGCGTGCGATCACTACCATCGTCTCGAGCAGGATCTCGACCTGATGGCCGAACTCGGCATGCAAGCTTATCGCTTCTCGATCGCATGGCCGCGCGTGCAGCCGGACGGCCGTGGCGCGTTCAACGAGAAAGGTCTCGGCTTCTATGAGCGTCTCGTCGACGGCTTGCTCAAGCGTGGCATTCAGCCGTTCGCGACGCTGTATCACTGGGACTTGCCGCTCGCGTTGCAGGAAACGCAAAACGGCTGGGAAAACCGCGACACCGCCTATCGCTTCGCCGACTACGCCCGCAAGATCGGCAGCGTACTCGGCGACCGGGTGGCGTCGATCGCGACTCACAACGAGCCGTGGTGTACCGCGTGGCTCGGCAACGCGACCGGCTATTTCGCGCCGGGCAACGCAGACCTGAAAAAAGCCGCGAACGTCTCGCACCATCTGCTGCTCTCGCACGGCCTCGCATTGCAGGCACTGCGCGCCGACGGCGTGAAGGCGCCGCTGGGCATCGTGCTGAATCAGTCGCCGGCGCACGGCGCGACCGATTCGCCCGCGGACCAGGCCGCCGCATCGCTCGAATATTCGAAGTTCGTCAGCTGGTATATGGACCCGCTGTTCAAGGGCGAATATCCGGCCGAGGCGCTGCAATGGTACGGCGAGAACGGCCCGCAAGAAGTGATTCGCGAGGGCGACTTCGACATCATTGGCACGCCTATGGACTTTCTGGGCATCAACTACTACACGCGCATTTTCGCGAGCGCATCCGGTGAAAAGCGGCCGCCGGGCGCACTCGGCTTCACGGACATGGACTGGGAAGTCTATCCGCAAGGGCTGACCGAATTGCTGAGCGGCCTGAACGCGAACTACAAGCTGCCGCCCATCTACATCACCGAAAACGGCTGCGCGGCCAGGGACGTGCTGGACAACGGGCGCGTGCGCGACACCGACCGCATCGAGTTCTACGACCTGCATCTGGCCGCATTATCAGATGCCGCGCAAAAAGGTGTCGACGTGGCCGGCTATTTCGCGTGGAGCCTGATGGACAACTTCGAATGGGCGTCCGGCTACGACAAGCGCTTCGGCATGGTGTACGTCGACTACGCAAGCCAGCAGCGCACGCCGAAGGACAGCGCGCACTGGTATCGCGACGTGATCGCGCAGCACGCCGGCGCGGCGTTGCCCCGCTAAAGCGAAGGCACCGGCATCACAACCCGCGTGACGCGCCCCACGGGCGGTGTCGCGCGGGAGAGCAAGGTTACGGATTCAGGAGAAGCTAGACATGGGCGAACTCGTATTGCGCAGCGTCGCGAAGACGTATGGTGAAGGGCCACAGGTCATTCAGGGCATTGATCTTCACATTCCGGATGGTCAGTTCACGGTTTTCGTCGGGCCGTCCGGGTGCGGGAAGTCAACCATGCTGCGCATGATCGCCGGGCTCGAATCGGTGAGCGGCGGCGACATTCTGATCGACGGCGTACGGGTCAACGACCTGCAGCCCGCAGACCGTGGCATCTCGATGGTGTTTCAGAGCTACGCGCTCTACCCGCACATGACGGTCGCGGAAAACATGGGCTTTTCGCTGAAACTGTCGGGCAAGTCGAAGCAGGAAGTCCGTGAGGCGGTCGGACGGGCGGCAGAGATTCTGCAGATCAGCCATCTGCTCGAACGTAAGCCGAAGGCGCTCTCGGGTGGTCAGCGGCAACGCGTCGCGATAGGACGGGCGATCGTGCGCAAGCCGCGCGTGTTCCTGTTCGATGAACCGCTATCAAATCTCGACGCGGCGCTGCGCGTGCAGATGCGCATCGAGCTCGCGAAGCTGCATCGCGAACTCGGCACGACGATGATCTACGTCACGCACGACCAGGTCGAAGCCATGACGCTGGGCGAGAAAATCGTCGTCTTCAACAAAGGACATATCGAGCAGATCGGCGCGCCGCTCGATCTGTACGACCGGCCGGCCAACCGTTTCGTCGGCGGCTTTCTCGGCTCGCCGCAGATGAACATGCTGCCCGCCACGCTCGTCTTGCAAGGCGAAACTCAAACCGTCATCACGCTTGCCGGCGCGACTGAACAGATCGTGTTGCCTGGCCGTCCGGGCCGGCCGCTCGGCGGCAAGCTGACACTCGGGGTGCGGGCCGAGCATCTCGGCATCGGCGCGGCGGGCGAAGGACTCGGCGCGCGCGTCGAACTGGTCGAGCATCTGGGCGACGTATCGCTGCTGCATGCGCACCTCGACGGCGCGGGGCAGGCGATTTCACTGAAGCTCGACAAGAAGGATGCGCAGCATGCGGTCGGCGCGCGCGTCGGCATCAAGGTGGCGGCGTCGGCGGTCACGCTGTTCGATGCGGACGGCGTTGCGGTGCCGTTTGAGCGTAGCGAAGTCGAAGGGCACGTCCACGCGATGATTTGACCGCGTCGATAACCAACAACCGGTCGGGTCGAGAGCGCAATGGAAAAGAGAGTATCGAAAGCCATATTCAAGTCCAGGGCATGCGAACTGTTCCGGCAGGTCGAGTCGCAGGGGAAACCGTGGTGGTCACGGATCGTGGGCAACCGACCATCGAGATTCGCCCCTATCGCAGCAAGCTCGACAATCCGCTTGAACTGTTGCGCGCATCGATCGTTCATTTCCATGCTACGCAGGCGTCGCAGCCGGACCCGATAGAGGAAGAGCAGTGAATAGGCTCGATGCTGCCGCGGGAACCAGCAGCTATTTGGGCGCGCGCTGGGTATCTGTAACGTTAGCGATAACGGTCGCCCGTTCGCCGTGCATTAACCGCCACCTTGCAACATGCTTTCACCTGTCGAAAGGCGCCGCGCGGCGTTGTAGGCGAATCTCCGGAGCCGCCCCACGAGACCAGGTAAACTCCGCATGGCGGTCGCACCATGGTGCTATTAACATAATCTAACGTTAGGGATAACGTTAAATCTATACCTGTTCCACTATCACGACAAAGGCGGCTATCGGCCTGATCGGAGCGCCGCTCCGCACGTGCGACGACATGTTGCCAGACCGTTGCACGTGCGTTGTTGGAAATAGGGAGGCCGGAGAGAGCTTCCTTGTAGCAGGTTGAAAATCGATAACGAATATCTGGCCGCCACCCGCAATCGTTGCGGCCCGATCCAAAAAATAGCTGGTTGAATTATCTGGGTGGAGAGCGCAATGGAAAAGAGAGTATCGAAGGCCATTTTCAAGTCGAGGGCCTGTGAACTGTTCAGGCAGGTGGAAATGCTGGGGGAGACCGTTGTCGTCACGGACCGTGGGCAGCCCACCATCGAAATCAGGCCCTATCGCAACAAGCAGGAGAACCCGCTCGAACTGTTGCGTGCTTCGATCGTGCATTTCAACATGAAGCACTTGCCCCTTCCTGTCACGGCGGAGCAGGAAGATCGATGATCACGCTCGATACGCTTGCACTGGTGTGCTGGCTGAGCAGACAGAAGGCATTGAGTCAGGCAGCACACGACGCGATCGATCGCGAACTGGACGGCGGTGAAATCCTGATTTCGGCGATCAGTGCGCTCGAAATCGCGGAATTCGTCAACGACGGCCGGCTCGGGTTGTCGATGGACGCGCGCTGCTGGCTGTCGACGTTCGTCTCGATGGAAGGTGTGCGGATGGTTCCGGTGGACACCGAAATCGCCTTGCGCGCGGCGCGGCTGTCGTCCGCGCTCACGTCCCATCAGCGCCTGATCGTCGCCACTGCCCGCACGTTCGGCGGCGCGCTCGTCACGTCGGACGCGAAGGTGCGCGCCTCGACTTACGTGGAAACCATCTGGTGACGTGCGCGGCGGCGCGGCTTCGTGCGGACTGGTCCGGTGGAGTCGCGCACGACCAGTTCCGCCGGCAGCGTGATGCGCTGCGAGGCTGCATCGATACCGGCAATCCGCGCGAGCAGCGTATTGACCGCCGAGCGCGCCATCTGCTGGAAAGGTTGACGGATCGTCGTGAGTGCCGGATGAAATTGCTCCGACATCGGGATGTCGTCGAAGCCGATCACCGAAATGTCGTCCGGCACGCGCAAGCCCGCTTCCCTGATCGCGGCGATCACGCCAAACGCGCTTTGATCGTTCGCGGTGAAGATGGCGGTGGGCGGATCGGCGAGATTGAGCAGATCGAACGTGACATCGAATGCCATCATTTGCGACAGATCACCGGCGGCGACCAGGGCGTCCTCACGCGGCAGCCCGAGCCGGGCCAGCGTGTCGTGATAGCCGCGCTGACGGTCGCGCACCCCTTCGATCGTTTCGTCGCCGGCGAGGAACGCGATCCGCTTGTGACCGAGTTCCGCGAGATGCTCGACCGCAAGACAGGCGCCGCCATAGTTATCGACCGACACCGATGGAAAACCGGTCAGCGTGCCGCGCTGATCGACGACGACGACCGGCACCTTGGCGGTAGCGAGCGCTTCGAGACAGAGCGATTCGCGCGGCAGGATGGCGAGAATCCCATCCGAGAATTGCTGGATCAGGCCGAGCAGGTCGTGATGCGTATCGCGGTCTTCGTCGAATACCGTGTAGACCAGCATCTCGCAACCCGCGCCGCGCGCCGCGCGCCCCGCGCCGAGAATCAGCTCGCTGGAGAACTGGGTGTCCAGTGTCGGCGTGATGATGCCGATGATGCCGTTGCGGCCACCCGAGAGTTTCTGCGCAGTGCGGTTGACGACGTAACCGATATCCGACGCGATTCGCAGCACTTCGTCGCGAGTTTCGCGCGACACGCCAGGGCGGCCGTTGAGCGCGCGCGAAGCGGTCATCTGCGAGACGCCGGCGAGCTTGGCGACATGCTCGAGCGTCGGGGTCTGCCTTGCCATGCGTGATGAGGGCGTACGAGAGGTCATGTCGAATTGGACTCGCTTTTAACGTTAGCGATACCGTTTATATTCTAACTATTCTACCAGAATAGGTTGCGCGCGCCGACCCTTCGGCAGTCCGTCTTCTTGTAGTATGCAAGCCGCGCGGGAGGTGACCAGGTAAAATCCCGCATAGCGGTAGTTCACGCGTCGGCCTAACATTCGTTAACGTTAAGGCTAACGTTACACGTTTCGGTTGGCATTCTAATATCCATAGAGGGGACACAAAACATGGCGTACCCGGCTTTTTCTAAAGTACGGTCAATTGTCGGCGCCACGGCGCTCGCATTTTCGCTGTCCGCAGTCATTTCGACAGCTGCATTCGCACAATCGACGATCACCGCGTGGGATCAGCAGACCAATACGTCGTCGAGCAAGATCATTCGCGACGCGTCGGATCGTTTCGAAAAGGCGGCTCCAGGCTACAAGGTCGAGAATTCGCACATCCTGAACGAAGCATACAAGACGAAGCTGAAGGTCGCGTTCGGCGCGAACCAGCCGCCGTGCGTGTTCGAGAACTGGGGTGGTGGCGGCCTGCACGAATACGTGAAATCCGGCCAGATCGTCGACCTCACGCCGTACCTGAACAAGGACCCGGCGTATCGTAACCGCTTCATGCAATCGTCCTGGAACGTCACGACGTACGACGGCAAGACCTATGGTGTCGCTGCCGAAAATGCAGCGGCCGCAGTGATCTTCTATAACAAGGACGTCTTCGCGAAGTACGGCATCACACCGCCGAAAACGTGGGACGAACTGATGCACGTCGTTGCCGTGCTGAAGTCGCACAACGTCGCAGCGTTCTCGCTCGCGAACAAGAACAAGTGGACCGGCTCGATGTACTACATGTACCTCGTCGACCGTATCGGTGGTCCGCAAGTCGTGAAGGACGCGATCGAAGGCAAGGGCAAGGGCTTCGAAGATCCGGCGTTCGTCGAAGCCGGCAAGCGTATCCAGGAACTCGTGAAGGCTGGCGCGTTCGCGCCGGGCATCAACGGTCTGGATTACGACTCGGGTGCTTCGCGCCGTCTGCTGTACTCGGGCAAGGCTGCTATGGAGCTGATGGGCGCGTGGGAAGCTTCGACGATCGCGAACGAAAATCCGACGTTCTCGAAGGATCTCGACTTCTTCCCGTTCCCGAGCGTGCCGGGCGGCAAGGGTGATCCGCGCGACCTGATCGGCACGGTGGGCGATGGCTTCCTGAGCATCTCGACCGAGTGCAAGACGCCCGACGTAGCGTTCAAGCTGATCCAGGCAATGACCGACGACCAGGCGATGCAGGCTCGTGCGTCGGATGACCACAAGCTCCCGCCGGTCAATAACGTCAAGATCGACGATCCGTTCACGCAGCGTCTGCAGAAACTGCTTGCCGCCGCTCCGAGCGTGCAGCTCTGGTACGACCAGGCACTCCCGCCGGCTCTCGGCGAACTGCACAAGGACACGACGCAGCAGCTGTTCGGTCTGTCGCTGACGCCTGAGGCTGCTGCGCAGCAAATGGAAGCCGCTTCGAAGAAGGGCGGTTAATCTTCAGTCCCAAGGGAAGTCCGGTCGGCACCGTCAGGCGCCGACCGGCATACAAGCTCGTGAATATCGCAC
This sequence comes from Paraburkholderia sp. RAU2J, assembly GCF_003634845.1. Lineage (NCBI taxonomy): Bacteria > Pseudomonadati > Pseudomonadota > Betaproteobacteria > Burkholderiales > Burkholderiaceae > Paraburkholderia > Paraburkholderia sp. RAU2J. The sequence goes on along the minus strand of NZ_RBXG01000003.1, from coordinate 636,313 downwards.
TTTCCGCTACCCCCGAACGCCGGCTGCGAATCTCATCGCAAACGCTCGTCACGGCCGTGTTTCTTGCGCCGACGCTGCTGCTGCTGGCCGTATTCCTGCTCTATCCGCTCGTCTCCAGTCTGCGGCTGTCGCTGGTCGACTGGAATGGCCTCGGTAACACTGCCCGCTTCGTCGGGCTCGCGAACTGGGGGCGACTCGCCCACGACGCGGTGTTCTGGCAATCGCTCAGGAACAACGTGATTCTTGCGGTCGCGTCGATCGTCATCCAGCTTCCGATCGCGCTCGTGCTCGCCGTGCTGCTGGAAAAGGCCGGCCGTGGCTCCCGCGTGCTCAAGGTTCTCTATTTCCTGCCGCTGCTCATGTCGAGCGTGGCGATCGGCGTGCTGTTCAAGCAGATCTACGATCCGAATTTCGGTCCGCTCAACGTCGCGCTGCAGGCATTCGGGCTTGATGGCCTCGCGAAGGACTGGCTGGGCGACCCGCATTTTTCGCTGGGTGCGACCATCGCCGTGATCATCTGGCAGAACGCGCCTTTCTACATGATTCTGTTCCTCGCCGGTCTCTCGTCGATGCCGGCCGAGGTCAACGAGGCTGCCCTCCTCGACGGTGCTTCCGAGTGGACCATCTTCTGGCGCATCAAGCTGCCGCACCTGCAAGGCACGCTGCGCACGGCCGTGCTGCTGTCCGTGCTCGGCTCGCTGCGCTACTTCGATCTCGTCTTCGTCATGACCGGTGGCGGCCCCGAAGGCTCGTCCGAGGTGATGGCCACCTACATGTATCGCACGGTGTTTAGTTCGTTCCAACTCGGGTACGGCAGCACCATCGGCTCGGCGATGTTCCTTATCGTCATCACGGTGGCGGCGGTATCGATGTACTTCACCCGCCGTTTTGCAACCGAGGTCTGAACCATGAACAACAAACTACGCTTCCCACGCGTCGGGATTCCCCTGCTGGCATTGATCTGGCTGGGTGTCACGACAATCCCGTTTATCTTCATGGTCGTGTCCAGCTTCAAGAGCCAGGAAGAGACCTTCACGACGTCCGTGTGGGCGCCGCCAAGCCACCTGTATTGGGGCAATTACACGGCTGTGCTGAAGGGGCCGTTCTTCACGTATTTCCGTAACAGTGTGTTCACGGTGGGCGTGTCGGTGCTGCTGATCGTCATCATCAGTGCGATGGCAGCCTACGTGTTCGCGCGCATGCGCTTCGCGCTGAACAAGCTGCTCTTCGGTCTCGTGATCGCCGGCATGATCGTGCCGCTGCATGCAACGCTCGTGCCGATCTATCTGCTCACGCGCAATCTCGGTCTTTACGATACGGCGTTCGCGCTACTGGGTCCTTATGTGGCCCTCAGTCTGCCGGTGTCGATCTTCATCCTGACCGAGTTCATGCGCCAGATTCCGCGCGAGCTCGAAGAAGCCGCACAGCTCGACGGCTGCGGTCCGTTCACCATCTTCTGGCGTATTTTCTTCCCGCTTTCGGGACCGGGGCTCGCCACTGTGGCGATCTTCAACGGCATTGGCCTCTGGAATGAGTTCATCTTCGCGTACATGCTCACGTCGACGTCCGAGCACCGTACGCTGCCGCTCGCGATCTGGGACTTCATGGGGCAATACGCGTCGAATATTCCTTCGATGCTGGCTGTCCTCGTGCTCACGTCGTTGCCGCTGATTGTTGCTTACGCGTTCGGTCAGGAGCGCGTGATCAAGGGGATGATGGCCGGCTCGCTCAAGGGCTGATCCGTATCGCATACCGCCTCCAATCGTGCGGGCTAAAGTGGCCTGCACACCGAACTTTGCATAAAACGATATGGCAAGCATTTCCCTCACCAACGTACAGAAGTCCTACGCGAGCGGCAACGCGGTGATCCGCGACGCCAACCTCGAAGTCGGCAACAACGAATTCTGCGTGTTCCTCGGACCGTCGGGCTGCGGCAAGTCCACGCTGCTGCGCATGATCGCCGGTCTCGAATCGATCACCGACGGCGAGCTGCGCATCGACGGCAAGCTGATGAACAACGTGTCGCCGGCGGAGCGCCGTGTCGCCATGGTGTTCCAGAACTACGCGTTGTATCCGCACATGAACGTCTACGAAAACATGGCGTTCGGGCTGCGTCAGGCGAAGATCGACAAGGCGACGATCGACAGCAAGGTGCGTAGCACGGCTGCCACGCTGCAGCTCGATGCGCTGCTGGAACGCAAGCCTGCTGCATTGTCCGGTGGACAGCGGCAGCGCGTGGCGATCGGCCGCGCGATCGTGCGCGAGCCGGGCGTGTTCCTGTTCGACGAGCCGCTGTCGAATCTCGACGCAGCGCTGCGCGTGCAGACCCGTATCGAGATCGCGCGTCTGCATCGCGAATTCCGCCGGGCGAGCGCGGTTTACGTCACGCATGACCAGATCGAAGCCATGGCATTGGCCGACAAGATCGTGCTGTTGCAAGCCGGCGCCGAACTGGAGAAGCACGGCAGCGTTGCGCAGATCGGCGCGCCGCTGGATCTGTATCACCGTCCCAAGAGCCGCTTCGTCGCGGGTTTCATCGGCTCGCCGAAGATGAACTTCCTGCCCGGTGTCGTGAAGACAATCGACGCCAAGGGTATCGAGGTCGAACTGACGAGTGGTGAGCGCGTGCGAGCGCAGGTCGATGGCCGCAAATTGCAATTGGGCAACCATGTCACGCTGGGCATCCGCCCCGAGCACCTGAGTCTGCCCAACGGCCAGGCCGGCGCGCAGACGATTCGCTGCGCGGTGCGTCTCGTAGAGCGGATGGGTGAGCACAGCTACGTTCATATCGACGGCGGTAGCCGTGAGGGCAACGCGCTGATCGCCAAATTGCCCGGTGACGGCGGCGTGTCGCACGATGAGCGCATCGAACTGGCGCTGGCACCCGAGGCATGCCACGTGTTCGACGAACAGGACTTCGCGCTGCCGCGTCTGCACTGAACTTTACGTGCCGCCTTCAAGGACGCGATCGAATGATCTGCGGCCTTGAAGGCGACGCAACGGGGCATCGTCACGATTTCGAATTGGTAGAGATTTTCGCGCCTTTTATTGCTTGGTCAATTTAAAGGACTGCGAAGTTCCACGAGAAATATGAAGTACAGGGGGCGAGGATTCCGATGAAGCGACGCCGTCCCGTGCGAGTGATGAAAAACGGATTTGTCGGCGCCTTGCGCGCTCTGCACATAAAAATTATTTAAAGGAGTTCTTGATGTTGCTTCGCCAAAGTGATGTTCCGCTTTACCGCAACCCCGAGGCTGCCGTCGAGGAGCGCGTTGCCGATTTGCTGGCGCGCATGACCCTGGACGAGAAAATTGCCCAGCTTCACGCCGCGTGGCTGAAGCTGTCGTCCGATGGCAATCACGAAGCGCGTACGGTGGATTTCGCGCATGGCGACGCGGCCATTACGGTGGAAACGATCCTTCGGCACGGCCTCGGCCAGATCACACGCCCGCTCGGCACGCATACGGTCGATCCGAAGGAAGGCGTGCGCGCGCTCAACGCGTTGCAGCGGCAGATGGTGGAGGACACGCGTCTAGGTATCCCGGTGATGTCCCACGAGGAATGTCTGGTCGGTCTGATGATCAAGGACGCCACGTTGTTCCCGTCGCCGTTGAACTATGCGGCGACGTGGAACCCGCGTCTGGTTGGACAGGTGGGCGAAATCATCGGCGAGCAGGCGCGCTCGATCGGCTGTCATCAGGGGCTCGCGCCGGTGCTGGACGTGTCGCGCGATCCGCGCTGGGGCCGCACCGAGGAAACGCTTGGCGAAGACCCGTATCTGGTCGGCGTGCTCGCGTGTCATTACGTGAAGGGGCTGCAAGGCGAACGCCGCGATCTGCTCGCGACGCTCAAGCATTTCGTCGGCCATTCGGCGAGCGAGGGCGGCCGTAATCACGCGCCCGTGCATGTCGGCCCGCGCGAACTCAATGACGTGTTCATGCTGCCGTTCGAGATGGCGGTCAAGCTCGCGGATGCGGGCTCGATCATGCCCGCCTATCACGACATCGACGGCGTGCCGTGTCACGCGGACCGCACGTTGCTGCAGGACACGTTGCGCGACAAGTGGGGCTTCGACGGCCTCGTCGTCGCGGACTATGCGGCGGTCGATCTGCTTCACAGTCACCATGCAGTCGCACGCGACAGCGCGGCGGCCGCCGCGCTCGCGTTCAACGCGGGGCTCGACGTCGAGTTGCCCGGCCACGAGTGCGCACTGCATCTGAAGGAAGCGCTGGCACGCGGCGAGATCAGCGAGGCGACGATCAATACTGCCGTTTCGCGTGTGCTGCGCACGAAGTTCCGTCTCGGCCTGTTCGAAAATCCGTATGCCGATCCGGACAGCGTGGATGTGAAAAGCGAATCGGCCGGCGACACGGCATACCAGGTGGCGCTCGAATCGGCGGTGCTCCTGCGCAACGAAGGCGGTGTGTTGCCGCTGGACGCGAAAGGCGCGGCGAAGGTCGCGGTGATCGGCCCGACCGCCGACGATCCGTTGGCGCTGCTGGCCGGTTACAGTTTCCCGGTGCACCTGATCAACTCGGGCGAGCAGTCGGTCGCGTCGATCAGCACGCCGCTGAAGGCGCTGCGCGCACTGCTCGGCGACGAGCGGGTGATTCACGCACGCGGCTGCGACATCATCGCGGAGCGTCGTGCAGGTGCGCCGGTGTTCCCCGGCGACGTGTCGCTGGACACGATGGCCGACGCGAATCGCGACGAGCTGATCAGCCAGGACACCGGACGCATCGCCGCGGCAGTTGAAGCCGCGCGGCAGGCGGCTGTTGCGATCGTGTTCGTCGGCGATCTGGCCGGGCTGTTCCAGTCCGGTACGGTGGGCGAAGGCTCCGACACGGACAGCCTCGATCTGCCCGGCGTGCAGCAGGCATTGCTGGCGGCGGTGGTCGAGAGCGGTACGCCGACGGTCGTCGTCATGACGGGCGGCCGTCCGTACAATCTTGGCGGTCTCGAAGACCGGATCGCCGCGCAGATCATGGCCTTCGCGCCGGGCGAGCGCGGCGCCGAAGCGCTCGCCGATCTGCTGGTGGGGCGCGCGAATTTCACGGGCCGCCTGCCGTTGTCCGTGCCGAAGAGCGCCGGGGCTGTGCCGTACACGTACAACCATCGGCTCAAGAGCGCCGGTACGCCGATCGCCTATCATTTCGGTTGCCGCTACCCGTTCGGCTTCGGACTCAGCTACACGCAGTTCCGTTATGGCAATCTTGCAGTTGCGCAACGCGAAGTGCCGATCGGCGACGGCACGGTCGAACTCGCCTTCACGGTCGAGAACACCGGTTCGAGCGCAGGCACCGAAGTCGTGCAGATTTATGTGCGCGACCGGCTGGCGTCGTCGGCGCGGCCGGTGCGCGAATTGAAGGCGTTTGCCCGTGTGCCGCTGGCCGCAGGCGCCTCGGCCGAGGTTCGCGTGCACATTCCCGTCGACATGCTGAACTTCACCGATGGGCGCGGAGAGCGTATCGTCGAGCCGGGCGACTTCGACCTGATGGTCGGCAGCTCGAGCCGCGATATTCTGCTGAGCGACACGGTGACGGTCGCGGGCAACGCGGTGCGAACGCTCGAACGCGACTGGCGCATGGTGAGCGAGGTCGAGGTCCTGGCTTAACCGGCGGCATGCCGAAGATGCGTCCGGCCAGGGGCGGCGGGACGCCATGTATTCGTTGTCATACTCGGAACAAGTGGAATATCAGATGTCGTACGCAATCTATCCCAGTCTCTCAGGCAAGACGGTTGTCATCACCGGTGGCGGCAGCGGCATCGGCGCCGCGATGGTCGAAGCATTCGCACAGCAGGGCGCGCGCGTGTTCTTCCTCGACGTCGCGGAGGGCGACTCGCTCGCGTTGCAGGAATCGCTGCGCGGCGCGCCCCATCCGCCGCTGTTCCGACGCTGCGATCTGCGCAGCGTCGACGCGATCCAGAGCACGTTCGCCGAGATTATGAAACTCGCCGGGCCGATCGAGGTACTCGTCAACAATGCGGGCAATGACGATCGGCATGAAATCGAGGCCGTCACGTCGACCTATTGGGACGAGCGCATGGCCGTGAACCTGCGGCACCAGTTCTTCTGCGCGCAGGCCGCGGCGGCCGGCATGCGCAAGATCGGCCGGGGCGTGATCCTGAATCTGGGCTCAGTCTCCTGGCACCTCGCGTTGCCGAATCTCGCGATCTATTTGAGCGCGAAGGCGGCGATCGAAGGGCTGACGCGCGGCCTCGCGCGCGATCTCGGCGATGCCGGCATCCGTGTGAACTGCATCATCCCCGGCGCGGTTCGCACGCCCCGTCAGATGCAGCTTTGGCAGTCGCCCGAGAGCGAGGCGAAGGTCGTCGCGAGCCAATGCCTGCGCTTGCGCATCGAGCCCGAGCACGTCGCGCGCATGGCCCTGTTCCTTGCGTCCGACGACGCATCGCGCTGCTCCGGTCGCGATTATTTCGTCGATGCCGGGTGGTACGGAGAATGAAAGTCCGTCTCCCTGAATGCGTCTGGCCGGTCAATGCCGAACTCGGCGAAGGTCCGCTGTGGCAGGCTGCGGAAAACGCGGTCTATTTCGTCGATATCAAGGGCCGCCATATCCATCGTCTGATGGTCGACACCGGAGCAACGCAGACGTGGCGGGCGCCGAACCAGCCCGGTTTCATCGTACCGCTCGCTGATCAGACGTTTGTCTGCGGGCTGCCGGACGGCCTCTATCGTTTCGATGCGGGCAGCGGACAGTTCAGCAAGCTCAAGGACGTCGAACCACACTTGCCGGACAACCGTCTGAACGACGGCTTCGTCGATGCCAACGGCCGCCTGTGGTTCGGCTCGATGGACGACGGTGAGGAACAGCCGAGCGGCACACTGTATCGCGTCAGCGATGCCGGCGAAGTGGCGGCTCAGGACGACGACTACGTGATCACCAACGGCCCGGCCATGAGCCCGGACGGCCGCACGCTCTATCACAACGACACCATGCGGCGCGTGGTGTATGCATTCGATGTGAACGAAGACGGGACGTTGTCGGGCAAACGCATCTTCGCCGCGATTTCCGGCGACGGCCACCCCGATGGCATGGCGGTCGATGCCGACGGCTTCGTGTGGGTAGCGCTTTTCGGCGGCTGGCGTATCGAGCGTTTCTCGCCCGACGGCAAGCTGGTCGAGCAGGTGCCGTTTCCGTGCGCCAACGTGACGAAACTCGCTTTCGGCGGCGACGATTTGCAGACTGTCTACGCATCGACCGCGTGGAAGGGACTGTCGCCCGCGGAACGTGAGCGGCAACCGTTGGCCGGTGGCCTGTTTTCGTTTCGCGCGCCGGTGCCCGGCCAGCCTCAGGCGTGCTGCACACGAGGCTTTTCGCAATAGACCAGAAAGCGGAACGCGCTTGAGGCCGACATCTGACGCTGTGCACGGGCGGCGGTGAAACCTCGCCCTGTGCCGGGTGCCGCCAGGTATCATGTGCGTTCCGCAACTTCCGCGCACTTGCAGTGATCCCTACCATGACGTCCAGGCCGCCTGTCCCGCCCCGCATGTCCGATGTTGCCGAACGCGCCGGCGTGTCGAAGATGACCGTGTCGCGCGTGCTGTCCGGACGCAGCGTGTCGCAGGCGACCCGCGAGAAGGTGCAGAAGGTCATCGACGAACTGGGATACGTGGCCGATGCGGCCGCCGGCGCATTGTCGTCGGGGCGTTCGGAGTTTGTCGCGGTGCTGGTGCCGTCGCTGTCCAGCTCCAACTTCTCCGACACGGTGCGCGGCCTTACCGCCGCGTTTAGTCCGCATGGTCTGCAATTGTTGCTCGGCGACACCGACTACCGCCTCGAGCAGGAAGAGCTGCTCGTGCGCTCGATGCTGCGCCACCAGCCGCGCTGCGTCGCGTTGACGGGCAGCCGGCACACCGAAGCGACCCGAACGCTGTTGCGGCGCGCGGGCATCCCGGTCGTCGAAATGTGGGACCTACCTGCCGACCCGATTGACACCGCAGTGGGCTTTTCGAATGCGACGGCGGCGCGCGCGATGGTTCGCCATCTGCATGAGTGCGGCTATCGACGGATCGGTTTTATCGCCGGGGCGAGCGAGCGCGATCGGCGCGGTCTCGACCGGATGCGCGGCTATGTCGCTGAAATTAAGGCGCTCGGGCTCGGCGAGCCGCGCGTGATCCGCCTTGGCGAATCGCCGATCACGATGAGTCACGGCGCGCCGGCCATCGGCGCGCTGCTCGAAGCGTGGCCCGATACCGACGCCGTGATGTGCGTGAGCGACATGTCGGCGTTCGGCGCGATCATGGAGTGTCACCGGCGCGGGCTGTCGGTGCCTGGCGACATCGCGATTGCCGGTTTCGGCAACTTCGAGGTGTCGTGGTGTTGTCAGCCGACGATCACGACGGTGTCGGTCGATGCCTACGGAATCGGCTTGCGAGCCGGCGAAACGTTACTCGCGGCATTGGCGGCGCGCGAGGCGGGTCAGGCGTCGCGCACGAAAGCGGTCAAGATCGACTTTGAGGTGATTGCTCGGGACAGCGCCTGAGCGAGCCGCGCCTGACACTCCGGGCGCGTATGTAGCGCAGAAGGTCAGGGATATCCCTTGGTTGTTCAGATGATGAGCCACGCGTAACATCCGGATTCAGAAATGTTACCGGTAACTTAAATCGGGGGCAATACAGTAGCCTGCATGGCACGCGGCCGTGGCGCCCGAACATTTCCTGGAAAATACGCTGATGGAGATATGAATGACCACTGTGCCATCCGCCATCGCCGCGACATCCGCGGGGAGCAGCGAGTTTGAAGAAAAGACCTACCGCAAGGTCGTGCGCCGTCTGTTGCCGGTGCTGTTGCTGTGTTACGTCGTGGCTTATCTGGATCGGGTGAACGTCGGCTTCGCGAAGCTGCAAATGCTCGATGACCTCGGTTTGTCCGACACCATGTACGCGATCGGCGCCAGCGTTTTCTTCTGGGGCTACTTCATCTTCGAAATTCCGAGCAACGTGTTCCTGCATCGCTACGGTGCACGCTTCTGGATCGCGCGGATCATGTTCACGTGGGGTCTCGTGTCGATGGCGCTCGCGTTCGTCGAGCCGCTCGCGCGCCTCGCGCATGTCGAAACCGCGACGATGTTCTACACGCTGCGTTTCCTGCTCGGGATCTGCGAGGCCGGTTTCTTCCCCGGCGTCATTCTTTATCTGAATTACTGGTTCCCGGCGCATCGGCAGAGCCGCGTCATGTCGGGTTTCCTGATCGCGATGCCAGTCAGCCTGATGCTGGGCGGCGTGGTGTCCGGCTGGTTGATGGACCACACCGCGGGCCTGTTCGGCTACCAGGGCTGGCAATGGATGCTGCTGATCGAAGGCGTGCCGTCGCTGTTGACCGCGTTCGTCGTGTACTTCTCGCTCGATGACGGCATCGAGCGCGCACGCTGGCTCACGCCGCAAGAAAAGAGCCTGCTCGCGGCGAATCTGCAGCGCGAGAGCACGCACAAGACGGCGCGCTTCGGATCGGCGGTGCGCGATCCGCGCGTGTGGCTGCTGGTGGCGATTCTGCTGACCTTTAACACGGGCTTCTACGGCCTAGCGTTCTGGCTGCCGTCGATCATCAAGGCGACCGGTGTGCAGGACCCCTTGCATATCGGCCTGCTGACGGCTATTCCTTATGGTGTGGCGATCATCGCGACGCTCGCCAACGCGGCCCATTCGAAGAAAACCGGTGAACGGCGCATGCACGCGGCGATCCCGGCTCTGATCGGCGGTGTCGGGCTGATTCTGAGCGCGGCGTTTGCGCATCACATCGTATTGGCGATCACGTTCCTCACGATCGCCACCGCCGGGATCCTCGCGTTGATGCCGATCTACTGGACGTTCCCCGGCCAATTGTTGTCGGGTGCGGCAGCGGCGGCGGGCATCGCGATGATCAACGCGATCGGCAACCTGTCAGGCTTCACCGGCTCGATGATCACGGCCGTCGCCAAGAACCTGACCGGCGATATCAACAATGGTACGTATGCGCTGGGCGCGTGTCTGCTGGTCAGCTGTGTTCTGATCCTGCTCGTGCCGCGCAGCATGCTTACACGGGCGGCGCCCGCTAGAGACGGCAAAGCCGCCTCTCAGGCGGACGTGCCGGGCAGCACGCAAGCGGTTTAACTTCCTCAAGACAGAGAGACAAGCAACATGTCAGCATCCACACCGCGCCGGCTGAGAAGCCAGGAATGGTTCGACGACCCATCGCACGCGGATATGACGGCGCTCTACGTCGAGCGCTTCATGAACTACGGCCTGACGCGCGAAGAACTCCAGTCTGGCCGGCCGATCATCGGCATCGCGCAGACGGGCAGCGACCTCGCGCCGTGTAACCGGCATCACATCGAACTCGCGGCGCGCACGAAAGCGGGCATCCGCGACGCGGGCGGCATTCCGATGGAGTTCCCGGTTCATCCGCTCGCCGAACAGAGCCGCCGGCCGACCGCCGCGCTCGACCGCAATCTCGCGTATCTCGGCCTGGTCGAAATCCTGCACGGCTTTCCGCTCGACGGCGTCGTGCTGACCACCGGCTGCGACAAGACCACGCCCGCCTGTCTGATGGCGGCGGCCACCGTCGACATGCCCGCGATCGTGCTGTCGGGCGGCCCGATGCTCGATGGCTGGCACAAAGGCAAGCGCGTCGGCTCGGGCACCGTGATCTGGCATGCGCGCAATCTGCTCGCCACGGGCGAAATCGACTACGAAGGTTTCATGCAGCTGACGACCGCGTCGTCGCCGTCGATCGGACACTGCAACACGATGGGCACCGCGTTGTCGATGAACAGCCTCGCCGAGGCGCTCGGCATGTCCTTGCCCGGTTGCGCCAGCATTCCGGCGGCGTATCGCGAGCGCGGCCAGATGGCGTATGCGACCGGCAAGCGCATCGTCGACCTCGTGCGTGAAGACGTGCGTCCGTCGCACATCATGACGAAAGAAGCGTTCGAAAACGCGATCGTGGTGGCGTCGGCGCTGGGTGCGTCGAGCAACTGTCCGCCGCATCTGATCGCGATTGCGCGGCACATCGGCGTCGAATTGAGTCTCGACGACTGGCAGCGCGTAGGCGAGCAGGTGCCGCTGATCGTGAACTGCATGCCGGCGGGTGAGTATCTCGGCGAGAGCTTCCATCGCGCGGGCGGCGTGCCCGCCGTGTTCCACGAGCTTGGCAAGGCGAACCTCGTCCACGGCGACTGTCTGACCGTAGCGGGCCGCACCATTGGCGAGATCGCGGCGGGTGCGCAGACGGGGGATCGCGACGTCATCAAGACGACTGAAGAACCGCTCAAGCATGGCGCAGGGTTCATCGTGCTGTCGGGCAACTTCTTCGACAGCGCGATCATGAAGATGTCGGTGGTCGGCGAGGCTTTCCAGAAGACCTATCTGAGCGAGCCCGGCAAGGAGAACACGTTCGAAGCGCGAGCAATCGTGTTCGAAGGACCTGAGGACTATCACGCGCGCATCAACGACCCGTCGCTCGAAATCGACCAGCACTGTATTCTGGTGATTCGCGGTGCCGGGACCGTGGGCTATCCGGGCAGCGCCGAAGTGGTGAACATGGCGCCGCCGGCGGAACTCGTGCGTCAGGGCATCACGTCGCTGCCGACGCTCGGCGACGGCAGGCAAAGCGGTACCTCCGCGAGCCCGTCGATTCTCAACATGTCGCCTGAGGCGGCAGTCGGCGGCGGACTCTCGCTGCTGCGCACGAACGATCGCATCCGCGTGGACCTGAATTCGCGCAGCGTCAACGTGCTGGTCGACGAGGACGAGCTCGCGCGGCGCCGTGAAACGGCGACGTTCTCGATTCCGCCAGCGCAGACGCCGTGGCAGGAGCTGTACCGCCAGACGGTGGGCCAGCTCTCGACCGGCGGCTGTCTCGAACCCGCGACGCTGTATCTGAAGGTGATTGCCGAGCGTGGCAATCCGCGGCATTCGCATTGAAATGCAGGTTGCAGGGCCGGGCTCGGATTCGAGCCCGGCTCTCCTCGTCTTCCAACTTTCCTGAAGAAATCCATTCCCATGTCCGCAACTTCTCAATCCAGTTTCCTTCCGGACGACCTCGATCAGGCGCTGCTCGTGGGTCGCGTGTGGCGCAAGACCGACCAGCACGAAGGTCCGTGCGTGGTCGTCGTGCGCGGCGGCGAAGTGTTCGACATCACCGCTACCGTGCCGACCACGGCCGATCTGTTCGACCGCGAAAACGCCGCGCACATCGCGCGGACGGCGCCGGGCGTGTCGCTCGGCGGCGCGGCGCAACTGATCGCGGCCAACCTGCCGGGCGCGCTCGCGCCGGCCGTGCAACTGCTCGCGCCGTGCGACGTGCAGGCCATCAAGGCGTGCGGCGTGACCTTCGCGGTCAGCCTGATCGAACGAGTGATCGAAGAGCAGGCGGGCGGCGCTCCGGCGAAGGCGAAGGAGGTCCGCGAGACGATCGCGTCGACGATCGGCACGGACCTGTCGAAAATCAAACCGGGCTCGGACGCCGCGATGAAGCTGAAAGCCGAACTCGAACGGCGCGGCGCGTGGTCGCAATACATGGAAGTGGGTATTGGTCCGGATGCCGAAGTATTCTCGAAGTCGCAGCCGATGTCGGCGGTCGGCTTCGGCGCGGACGTGGGGCTGCTCGCGGCTTCGACCTGGAACAACCCGGAACCGGAGATCGTGCTGGCGGTGAATAGCCGTGGCGAGATCGTCGGCGCGACGCTCGGCAACGACGTCAACCTGCGCGATATCGAGGGCCGCTCGGCACTGCTGCTCGGCAAGTGCAAGGACAACAACGGCTCGTGCGCGATCGGCCCGTTCGTGCGCCTCTTCGACGAAAGCTTCTCGCTCGACTCGGTGCGCACGGCTAGCGTCGCGCTGCGCGTGGAAGGCGCCGATGACGACTTCGTGCTCGAAGGCGTGAGCCATATGAGCGAAATCAGCCGCGATCCGGCGGACCTCGTCACGCAAACGTGGGGCCGGCATCACCAGTACCCGGACGGCTTCATGCTGTTCCTCGGCACCATGTTCTCGCCGATCAAGGACCGCGACGCGGCCGGCGGCGGATTCACGCATCACCTGGGCGACCTCGTGACGATTTCGACGCCGCAATTGGGCGCGCTGACCAACACGGTCCGCCTGAGCACCGACATCGAACCGTGGACGTTCGGCGTGCGAGCGCTTTATCGGAGTCTGGCGGCGCGCGGGCTGCTCGGCGGGGGTTGAGCCGTAATGAAGAACGTATCAGGGGCTCGCGCGTCACGCGCGGCCCAGGTGCATTACCAGTCGCCTCCGCCCGGGCCTGACGATCAGGTCTTTCGTGCGCGGGCTTTATGCCGTATCGACGGGAGCAAGAGAACATGAGCCAGTTTGCAAACTACATCGACGGACAGTGGGTGGACGGCGCGAGCGTGTCGCGCAACGTCAATCCGTCCAATCTCGACGACGTGATCGGCGAATTCGCGCAGGCCGACGCCGGGCAGACGCAACGCGCGATCAGCGCCGCGCGCAAGGCGTTTGCGCAATGGTCGCTGTCCACGCCGCAGCAGCGTTTCGATCTGCTCGATCAGGCCGGCAGCACGATCCTCGCGCGCAAGGCCGAGCTGGGCCGGTTGCTCGCGCGCGAAGAGGGCAAGACGCTGCCCGAGGCGATCGGCGAAGTGGGCCGCGCGGGGCAGATCTTCAAGTTCTTCGCGGGCGAGGCGCTGCGCATTGGCGGCGAAATCGTGCCGTCGGTGCGCCCCGGTATGACGGTGGAAGTGACCCGTGAGCCGCTTGGCGTGATCGGCCTCATTACGCCGTGGAATTTCCCCATCGCGATTCCGGCCTGGAAGATCGCGCCGGCGCTGGCGTATGGCAACACCGTCGTCGTCAAGCCGGCGGACCTCGTTCCGGGCAGCACGTGGGAGCTCGTGAAGATCATCGCCGAGGCGGGCGCGCCGGCGGGTGTCATCAACCTCGTCATGGGACGGGGCTCGGTGGTGGGCGAAGCGCTGGTTTCCTCACCCGATGTCGATGCCTTGAGCTTCACCGGTTCTGTCGCGACGGGCCGTGCGATCGGCGCGAAATGCTTTGCGTCGGGCAAGAAATTCCAGCTTGAAATGGGGGGGAAGAACCCGATGGTGGTGCTCGATGATGCCGACCTCAACGTTGCGATCGAAGCGTGCATCAACGGTGCGTTCTACTCGACGGGCCAACGCTGCACTGCGTCGAGCCGCTTCATCGTGACCGAAGGTATTTACGACCGGTTCATCGACGGCATGAAAGCGCGCATGCAGGCCCTAAAGGTGGGCGACGCGTTGGCCGACGGCACGCACATCGGTCCCGTCGTCGACGACAAGCAGTTGCAGCAGGACGAGCGCTATATCGCCGTCGCACGCGAAGAAGGCGGCACCGTCTTCGGCGGTGAACGGGTCGAGCGCGACACGCGCGGTTACTTCCTCGCACCAGCGCTCGTCACCGACACGACGCCGGCCATGCGCATCAACCGGGAAGAAGTGTTCGGCCCGGTGGCCTCGGTCATCAAGGTCAAGGACTACGACGAGGCGCTTAAGGTCGCCAACGACACGGAATTCGGCCTTTCCGCGGGCATCTGCACGACCTCGCTGAAGTACGCGAGCCACTTCCGTCGGCACATGCAGGCGGGCATGGTGATGGTGAACACGGCGACTGCGGGTGTGGACTATCACGTGCCGTTCGGCGGGCGCAAGGGTTCGAGCTACGGTCCGCGCGAGCAAGGCAGTTACGCCCGCGAGTTCTATACGACGGTCAAGACCGCGTATGTGAGTCCGGGTGCCGTCTGACGTTCATCGGCGACGCCGTTTGCGGATGAATGCGAGTGGTGGTCTGACTTGTCGCTGTCGAGAACGGGAGCGCACAGGGCAATGTGCATAGCCGCCGGAGGCGAGGAGACGCCGCCGGCAATCCGGAAGCGGAGGTTCTGAAATGAAACTGGCCCGCAAGAGCGGGCCAGTTTCGTTAGCCGCGCGAGCCGTAGCGTGAGTACACGTCACGGCAAAGCGACAGCAGCTTTGCTTTCTGCCGGAAGACTTACTTGGCGACTGCCTGGCCTTGTTCCGACGAACCACTGGCGACGCCGCCAACTGCGCTGTTCTGAGCGGCAACGCGTGCTTCAGCAGCCTGGATGTTGGCCGGATATTCGTTCGGGTTCGAGCGAGCGGGGTTGTAGCCGGCCTTTTCGATCTGAACCAGTTCCGCGCGAACTTGCGCACGGGTCAGCGGCTGGTTTGATTGGGCGAAAACGGCAACCGGAGCAGCAAGCGTAGCGGCGATAACGACGGCTTGAACGAGCGACTTCATGATAGTGACCTCCAGATTTGTCTTGTTTGGACTGCAAACGCGTTTGTCTGCAGCGATGAAGGCAGTCTAGAAGCGGGGTGTGTTAGGGTAAATACCTAATTTACGAAATCACTGTTTCACAAATAAAAACAATCGGGTGTCGGACGGCCGGCAGAGGTCAAGCTAGTGCAATAAGTGCAAATATTGGGATTTTAAAGTATTGCGGCCTGCATTACCTCTACGAGCCCAGTTTCTCTCTATCAGAAAGTCGACAAAGCTACGCACGCGCGACGACAGATGCCGCGCAATGCGGATAGAGCGGTGACCTGCTTTGTCGCATTTTTCTGGTCGTGCGGAAGGGCACGGTGCGAAGCGCGGGTGCTATACGATGTCGGGACTGTATTGTAGAAAGCCTCGATGGGGGATAGACATGAACGAGCGGACTGACAAGCGGATGTTGCTGCCATTGCTGGGCATCGAAAAACCGATCATTCAGGCTCCCATGGCCGGTGTCAGCACACCTGCGCTGGCCGCAGCCGTTTCCAATGCAGGTGGTCTCGGCTCGCTGGGCGTTGGAGCGATGAACGCCGCAGGAGCCCGCAAGGTCATCAAGGAGACGCGCGCGCTAACGGACAAGCCGTTCAATATCAACGTCTTCTGTCATCGACCGGCGCAAGCGGACGAGGCGCTCGATCGGCAATGGTTGAACTGGCTCGCGCCATATTTCGAAAAATATGGCGCAGCGCCGCCTACGTCGCTGTCGGAGATCTATACGAGTTTCGTGGCCGACCCGGCGATGCTGGATGTTTTCCTCGAAGAGAAGCCGGCCATCGTCAGTTTCCATTTCGGTTTGCCTTCTGCCGATGTGATCGCCGAACTGAGAAGGGCCGGCATCAAGCTACTCGCGAGTGCAACGAACCTGGATGAGGCGGCGCAGGTTGCCGAAGCAGGAGTCGATGCGATCGTTGCACAAGGTATAGAGGCGGGCGGTCATCGCGGCATCTTCGAACCGGACGCAACCGATGACGGGCTGGGCGTGTTTGCGTTGACGCGTCTGCTGGTCAGGGAATGCCAGCTGCCGGTGATCGCTGCCGGCGGCATCATGGATGGTGCCGGGATCGCAGCGGCGCTTGCGCTCGGCGCCCAAGCCGCGCAGTTAGGCACCGCGTTTGTTGCTTGCCCGGAGACGTCGATCGACGAGGGTTATCGTTGCGCGCTTCTCGCGGGCACAGCGCGCCGCACGACCTTTACCACCGCGATCTCCGGTCGCGTGGCGAGAAGCATGGTGAACCGGTTCACGACACTCGGCGGCGACGCGCGCGCTCCGAAGCCGCCCGCGTATCCGATCGCGTACGATGCCGGCAAAGCACTGCACGCAGCGGCGAAAGCAACGGGCGAGTACGGTTACGGGGCGCAGTGGGCGGGGCAGGCAGCTGCGCTGGCCAGATCGTTGCCTGCCGGTGAGCTGGTTGCGCAGCTGGAGCGTGAATTGAAGGAAAGCATCGGGCAACTGCAGCGGTTCGCGGGCTAGCAGTTCGAGCGGGAGTGCTCGATTGTGGATGTACGTTGCGGCCGGGATGAGGACACACGTCGAGAATAATCAGTCATCCTTAACGTGTTCCATGACTCCAATGCGGGCTGCTGCCGCCTGAAGCAAATGACGCACGCCAACGTTCAATCCGGCTTCGAACTACGCCGCTTGCGATAAGCCTCGACCGGCAAGCCACCCCAGCCCCAGTTCTCGGTCTCCACCTCCTGAATGACGACGAAGGTCGATTCGAGCGGCTTGTTGAGTACGTCGAGCAGCAACTGACTGACCCGCCGATGAGCGCGGCTTTTTTGCCCGCTGTGACCGCAGTGTTGCCGGGCCTTGAGCCCTCACGGATCACCTGAATTGTGACGATGGGCATGTGATCCTCCGTAAATCTCGGTTGACGTGAAGGGCGCCGGCCGGGGGCGCCCGGGTGTGATCAGTGGCCGGCGCTCTGGCCGCCATCGACGTGCAGGATTTCGCCGGTCCCGAAACGGCGCAGCATCAAGATACAGGACGGCGCCCACGACATCGCTCATCTCGCCCATGTGGCTCGACCGGATGCAATGCGCCGAGCGCTGCATGAGTTTCTTCCGCGTGCATCGGCGACTTGATGACGCCCGGTGAAACGGCTTGGCGCGAATGCCTTTCTTCGCTCATTCGATCGCGAGCGGCTTCGTGGCCGCTCCCATGCTTTTCGATCTCGGCGATGGCGAGTTGCGTGATATGGAAGAAGCCCGACACGTTGACGGCGATGAAGGTCGCGTAGTTTTCCGCGGTATTCTGGAGAATGACGCTATAGAGGGGAGAGGTTGACCTGAGTACTCATCGTTGACGAGTGCTCTACGGATTACGTTCACACGTGGTCGTAGTGATTGAAGCGAATGTGGCGCGTTGAACCCCACGCCGACGATGGAGGGAGGTAATGTGTGCGCGTCACAACCATACGACGACGATGCCTTCGAGACGAGAGCACTCAACAGACACGGCATTGCACGTTTTTTTAGCGCAGCGTCGAGAGCTTCAAAAATATTTCACAAAGTGGGTTGACCGATAGGTTTTCGGTCTGCATAATTCGCCTCCCGTTAGATGACGGACGCGAAGAAAGCAGAGCTTCTGAGCGAATGATCTTTAAAAATTAACAGCCGATAAGTGTGGGCGCTTGATGCGGGACGCGACGGTGGATTCTGCGGAATCTGCCGTAAAAGCGGAAGTATCAAGTCTCACACAGTAATGAAAGGAAGGTTTGACCATCGGGAGATGGTCGGACACTTCGTCAGTACGTTGAGTGAGCGACCGGTTTCGAAAGAGACCGAAAAACAGTAACAGGTTTGAACTGAAGAGTTTGATCCTGGCTCAGATTGAACGCTGGCGGCATGCCTTACACATGCAAGTCGGACGGCAGCACGGACTTCGGTCTGGTGGCGAGTGGCGAACGGGTGAGTAATACATCGGAACGTGTCCTGGAGTGGGGGATAGCCCGGCGAAAGCCGGATTAATACCGCATACGCTCTGCGGAGGAAAGCGGGGGATCTTTCGGGACCTCGCGCTCAAGGGGCGGCCGATGGCAGATTAGCTAGTTGGTGGGGTAAAGGCCTACCAAGGCGACGATCTGTAGCTGGTCTGAGAGGACGACCAGCCACACTGGGACTGAGACACGGCCCAGACTCCTACGGGAGGCAGCAGTGGGGAATTTTGGACAATGGGCGCAAGCCTGATCCAGCAATGCCGCGTGTGTGAAGAAGGCCTTCGGGTTGTAAAGCACTTTTGTCCGGAAAGAAATCCTTTGGGCGAATACCCTGGGGGGATGACGGTACCGGAAGAATAAGCACCGGCTAACTACGTGCCAGCAGCCGCGGTAATACGTAGGGTGCAAGCGTTAATCGGAATTACTGGGCGTAAAGCGTGCGCAGGCGGTTCGCTAAGACAGATGTGAAATCCCCGGGCTTAACCTGGGAACTGCATTTGTGACTGGCGGGCTAGAGTATGGCAGAGGGGGGTAGAATTCCACGTGTAGCAGTGAAATGCGTAGAGATGTGGAGGAATACCGATGGCGAAGGCAGCCCCCTGGGCCAATACTGACGCTCATGCACGAAAGCGTGGGGAGCAAACAGGATTAGATACCCTGGTAGTCCACGCCCTAAACGATGTCAACTAGTTGTCGGGTCTTCATTGACTTGGTAACGTAGCTAACGCGTGAAGTTGACCGCCTGGGGAGTACGGTCGCAAGATTAAAACTCAAAGGAATTGACGGGGACCCGCACAAGCGGTGGATGATGTGGATTAATTCGATGCAACGCGAAAAACCTTACCTACCCTTGACATGTATGGAACCTGGCCGAGAGGCCGGGGTGCCCGAAAGGGAGCCATAACACAGGTGCTGCATGGCTGTCGTCAGCTCGTGTCGTGAGATGTTGGGTTAAGTCCCGCAACGAGCGCAACCCTTGTCCCTAGTTGCTACGCAAGAGCACTCCAGGGAGACTGCCGGTGACAAACCGGAGGAAGGTGGGGATGACGTCAAGTCCTCATGGCCCTTATGGGTAGGGCTTCACACGTCATACAATGGTCGGAACAGAGGGTTGCCAAGCCGCGAGGCGGAGCCAATCCCAGAAAACCGATCGTAGTCCGGATCGCACTCTGCAACTCGGGTGCGTGAAGCTGGAATCGCTAGTAATCGCGGATCAGCATGCCGCGGTGAATACGTTCCCGGGTCTTGTACACACCGCCCGTCACACCATGGGAGTGGGTTTCACCAGAAGTAGGTAGCCTAACCGCAAGGAGGGCGCTTACCACGGTGGGATTCATGACTGGGGTGAAGTCGTAACAAGGTAGCCGTATCGGAAGGTGCGGCTGGATCACCTCCTTTCTCGAGCTAAGCGCGTCAGAAGTGTTGAGCGCTCACGCTTATCGGCTGTGAAAAAGACAGACTCAGGGGTCTGTAGCTCAGCCGGTTAGAGCACCGTCTTGATAAGGCGGGGGTCGATGGTTCGAATCCATCCAGACCCACCAAAGTCTTGTCTGGTGAGCTGACCGGCTAAAAACCTCTGGGGTATCTGCATGACTGGGGGATTAGCTCAGCTGGGAGAGCACCTGCTTTGCAAGCAGGGGGTCGTCGGTTCGATCCCGTCATCCTCCACCAATCCTCAATGCTGGTTTGTCTGCATGCGCTAACGGGAGTTGGCGGTGTAGTGAAACAAGCATTGGCGATTGAGCCAGTCAGAGCGATACGCAATCAGGGATTGCGCGATCGGCTGTCGTTCTTTAACAATCAGGAAGAAGTAGTAAAGAGATTCACGAAAGCCTGCCTGGAGATGGGGAGGTGAGTAGGTGAATCAGGGTTGTGATTGTATCAATGTATTTTTTAAGTGATCGAAAGATTGCTTTGGAATACGGCGCAACACGAATACTCAACCTGTAGCGGAATGTGAACTGGAGAGTCCTTCGGGAACCTTGTCCCCTTCGGGGATGAGCCCCGCGTAAGCGCTAAAGCGCTAACGCGGGCCGCAAGACACACCCGTTATAGGGTCAAGCGAACAAGTGCATGTGGTGGATGCCTTGGCGATCACAGGCGATGAAGGACGCGGTAGCCTGCGAAAAGCTTCGGGGAGCTGGCAAACGAGCTTTGATCCGAAGATGTCCGAATGGGGAAACCCACTCCGAATGGAGTATCCATGACTGAATCCATAGGTCATGCGAAGCGAACGCGGTGAACTGAAACATCTAAGTAACCGCAGGAAAAGAAATCAACCGAGATTCCCAGAGTAGTGGCGAGCGAAATGGGACCAGCCTGTACTCTTTATCTTCACTGTTAGCTGAAGGCTCTGGAAAGTGCTGCCATAGCGGGTGATAGCCCCGTAAGCGAAAACAGCGAGGAAGAACTGGGTGTACGAGAAGTAGGGCGGGACACGTGAAATCCTGTCTGAAGATGGGGGGACCATCCTCCAAGGCTAAATACTCGTGATCGACCGATAGTGAACCAGTACCGTGAGGGAAAGGCGAAAAGAACCCCGGGAGGGGAGTGAAACAGATCCTGAAACCGCATGCATACAAACAGTCGGAGCCTTCGCAAGGGGGTGACGGCGTACCTTTTGTATAATGGGTCAGCGACTTACATTCAGTGGCAAGCTTAACCGATTAGGGCAGGCGTAGCGAAAGCGAGTCCGAACAGGGCGTTCAGTCGCTGGGTGTAGACCCGAAACCAGGTGATCTATCCATGGCCAGGATGAAGGTGCGGTAACACGTACTGGAGGTCCGAACCCACTAACGTTGAAAAGTTAGGGGATGAGCTGTGGATAGGGGTGAAAGGCTAAACAAACCTGGAAATAGCTGGTTCTCTCCGAAAACTATTTAGGTAGTGCCTCGTGTATCACCTTCGGGGGTAGAGCACTGTCATGGTTGTGGGGTCCATTGCGGATTACTACGCCATAGCAAACTCCGAATACCGAAGAGTGCAATCACGGGAGACAGACATCGGGTGCTAACGTCCGGTGTCAAGAGGGAAACAACCCAGACCGCCAGCTAAGGTCCCCAAATATTGCTAAGTGGGAAACGAAGTGGGAAGGCTAAAACAGTCAGGAGGTTGGCTTAGAAGCAGCCATCCTTTAAAGAAAGCGTAATAGCTCACTGATCGAGTCGTCCTGCGCGGAAGATGTAACGGGGCTAAGCAATATACCGAAGCTGCGGATGCACATTTATGTGCATGGTAGGAGAGCGTTCCGTAAGCCTGCGAAGGTGCACTGGAAAGTGTGCTGGAGGTATCGGAAGTGCGAATGCTGACATGAGTAGCGATAAAGGGGGTGAAAGGCCCCCTCGCCGTAAGCCCAAGGTTTCCTACGCAACGTTCATCGGCGTAGGGTGAGTCGGCCCCTAAGGCGAGGCAGAAATGCGTAGCTGATGGGAAGCAGGTTAATATTCCTGCACCATTGTTAAATGCGATGGGGGGACGGATCGCGGAAGGTTGTCCGGGTGTTGGAAGTCCCGGTCCTTGCATTGGAGAAGGCGCTTTGGCAAATCCGGGCGCGGAATTCAAGGGTGCGAGGCCATTCACTTCGGTGAAGAAGCAACTGGAAGTGGTTCCAAGAAAAGCCTCTAAGCTTCAGTTTAACAGGACCGTACCGCAAACCGACACAGGTGGGCGAGATGAGTATTCTAAGGCGCTTGAGAGAACTCGGGAGAAGGAACTCGGCAAATTGGTACCGTAACTTCGGGATAAGGTACGCCCCGGTAGCCTGACTGGCCTGCGCCAGAAGGGTGAAGGGGTTGCAATAAACTGGTGGCTGCGACTGTTTAATAAAAACACAGCACTCTGCAAACACGAAAGTGGACGTATAGGGTGTGACGCCTGCCCGGTGCCGGAAGATTAAATGATGGGGTGCAAGCTCCTGATTGAAGTCCCGGTAAACGGCGGCCGTAACTATAACGGTCCTAAGGTAGCGAAATTCCTTGTCGGGTAAGTTCCGACCTGCACGAATGGCGTAACGATGGCCACACTGTCTCCTCCCGAGACTCAGCGAAGTTGAAGTGTTTGTGATGATGCAATCTCCCCGCGGCTAGACGGAAAGACCCCATGAACCTTTACTGTAGCTTTGCATTGGACTTTGAACCGGTCTGTGTAGGATAGGTGGGAGGCTGTGAAGCGTGGACGCCAGTCTGCGTGGAGCCGACCTTGAAATACCACCCTGGTCTGTTT
The DNA here is from genome assembly GCF_003634845.1 of Paraburkholderia sp. RAU2J. NCBI lineage: Bacteria > Pseudomonadati > Pseudomonadota > Betaproteobacteria > Burkholderiales > Burkholderiaceae > Paraburkholderia > Paraburkholderia sp. RAU2J. The sequence continues at coordinate 613,828 of NZ_RBXG01000003.1, read as the reverse complement.
GAGGTTCTAACCTTGGCCCGTGATCCGGGTCGGGGACAGTGCATGGTAGGCAGTTTGACTGGGGCGGTCTCCTCCCAAAGTGTAACGGAGGAGTACGAAGGTACGCTAGGTACGGTCGGAAATCGTGCTGATAGTGCAATGGCATAAGCGTGCTTAACTGCGAGACCGACAAGTCGAGCAGGTGCGAAAGCAGGTCATAGTGATCCGGTGGTTCTGTATGGAAGGGCCATCGCTCAACGGATAAAAGGTACTCTGGGGATAACAGGCTGATACCGCCCAAGAGTTCATATCGACGGCGGTGTTTGGCACCTCGATGTCGGCTCATCTCATCCTGGGGCTGTAGCCGGTCCCAAGGGTATGGCTGTTCGCCATTTAAAGAGGTACGTGAGCTGGGTTTAAAACGTCGTGAGACAGTTTGGTCCCTATCTGCCGTGGGCGCTGGATATTTGAAGGGGGCTGCTCCTAGTACGAGAGGACCGGAGTGGACGAACCTCTGGTGTACCGGTTGTCACGCCAGTGGCATCGCCGGGTAGCTATGTTCGGAAGAGATAACCGCTGAAAGCATCTAAGCGGGAAACTCGCCTTAAGATGAGATATCCCCGGGGCTTCGAGCCCCTTGAAGGGTCGTTCAAGACCAGGACGTTGATAGGTCAGGTGTATAAGCGCAGTAATGCGTTAAGCTAACTGATACTAATTGCCCGTAAGGCTTGATCCTATAACAGGTGTGTTTTGCGATGACCGTCAGTGCTTCAGCACTTATGGACATCCCACCCCCGAAAGGGGTAACAGACACCCAGGTTGAGATCAGTGTTGTGCCTCGAACAACACAGCCCGCCTCCTCTGGTGAGCATCACCAGACACTACTTCTTCCCGATTGGTTGTGTTGCCCCCAGAGGCGACACGACAACAAGTCATGCCTGATGACCATAGCGAGTCGGTCCCACCCCTTCCCATCCCGAACAGGACCGTGAAACGACTCCACGCCGATGATAGTGCGGATTGCCCGTGTGAAAGTAGGTAATCGTCAGGCTCCCCAGCAGCAACAGAAACCCCACCCCGAAAAGGTGGGGTTTCTGCGTTTACGGGCCTTAATCTGACTTGAACGAACAAGCGGGCTCCATCGCGAAGCGCGAGGGCCTCATATCGCTGACTTGTACTTCGATACGCATCTCAAAAATCCTTCAGCGACTCTCATCACCGCACATCCGATCGCACTCATTCGACCTGGCGCCTCAGGCGCAAGCAAGCCCGAATAAGCGCATCCCTTCGGGGGTGTGTGAAAATGCCCCTGCAACTCGCGAACGCTTCGTTGCGCGGCATCGCTTTACCGGGTTGGGACCGAATCCATCCACTTACCAGGTAAGCCCATGTCGTCCGTGCTCTTGCGTCATTGGCAAAACGCCTGGAACCGCAAGCAGCGATCCGTCGTGTAAGCCGAAAGAGAAGACGGACAGGGAAGCCGTCCGCCAGTGGTTCTTTGCATGAATGTGCGTCATGACAAAAGGAACAGCAAGATGACTCCTTACACTGCGGGAATGGATCCCAACAGCCTGAATCTCGTGCAGATATTCGGACTGTTGATCGGAGGTCTTGCTCTTTTCCTTCTCGGTCTCGAGTTCATGACCGGCGGCCTGAAGGCGATCGCCGGATCGAGACTGCAGGCGCTGTTGGGTATGCTGACCGCGAGCCGCATTCGCGGCGTGCTGGCCGGCGCCGTCGTCACCGCGTTGCTGAATTCGTCGACCATCACCACGGTCCTCATGGTCGGCTTCGTTTCTTCCGGCCTGATGACGCTGACCCAATCTGTGCCGATGATCATGGGCGCCAATATCGGCTCGACAGTCACCGCGCAGATCATCGCTTTCGACGTATCGAAGCTAACGTCGTTCATGCTCGCGATCGGCTTTGTCCTGCATGCATTCGGCCAGCGCGAACTGCTGCGGCAGATTGGCCGCGTGGTCCTCGGACTGGGCCTGCTGTTCCTTGGGATCCAGTTGATGGGTGACGCGACGCGTCCGCTGCGCACGTTCCAGCCATTCATCGACGCGATGCAGGACATGGAGAACCCGCTGGTCGGCATTCTGGTGGGCGCGATCTTTACCGCGATCGTTCAAAGCTCCGCAGCAACCCTCGCCATCGTGATCGCTTTGGGAGCCCAAGGGCTGATGCCGCTCGAAGTTGGCATCGCGGTGATTCTGGGCGCAAAAGTGGGCACATGCGGAACGGCGCTGCTCGCATCGATCGGAAAAAATCCCGAGGCGGTCCAGGTCGGCATGGTGCATCTGATCTTCAATATTCTGGGCGTGCTGATCTGGGTTTTCTTTATCCCGCAGATGGCGGACATGGTGCGGCACGTGTCACCGTCCTATCCCGAGTTGCAGGGCGTGGCGAGACTGGCGGCCGAGACGCCGCGCCAGGTTGCCAACGCTCATACGATATTCAGCGTGGCAAGCACGTTGATCCTGATCTGGTTCACCGGTCCGATTGCGCGGCTTGCCGAGTTCCTCGTGCCGAAGCGGGCGCAGGAGGTCAAACGGGCAGGGGACCCGCTCTATCTCGACAAATCGTCGCTGACGGTGCCGTCGGTCGGCTTGCAGCGGGTGCGCATCGAATTGACGCGGTTGGGGCAGGAGGTGCTGGACATCGTTCGACGCGGCACCCAGGTCGTCTCGAACGGGACGATCGAAGAGATCAACCTTCTGCTGGACCGGGACAAGGAAGCCGACCGGTTGGCATCGGAGATTCTTCACTATATTGGCCACCTGTCGCAGGTGGAACACTCGGAGGACGAAGGTCAGCGGATGGTCGCATTCACGCAGATCGTGTCCACCCTGGAAAGCATCAGTAGGATTGTCGGGACCAATCTGGTGTCGGTCAGCCAGCAAAGGTTGACGCATCAGATCGACCTCACGCGTTTGCGCGATCCCGCCACAACGCAATTTACCGACACCGTGATGCGCAATCTCGTCCAAGCGGTCCGCTCGATCGACGAGTCCTACACGAACGAAGCAGCAGAGGTCATCGCGGCGAGGGCCGAGATCGAACAGATGGCGGCAGCGGCGCGCCAGGTCGTGCTTGCCAAGCTGCAACTTGCGGACAGAACCGATGTACTGGCCTTCCGGCTGGCGATGGACCTGATCGAACACGGCAGACAGATTGCGCAGTTCGCAAGAGCGTTGGCGAAGAGCGCGGAAGAGTGCAGGTAGCGTATCGGGAGATAGAGTCGCGCCCAACTAGGGCGAAAACTCTTGCCATACCCTCTGGGGGGCTAAGCGAGAGCCGATTGTGATGCAGAAAACGACACCGCTATCGCTGCGCTAAAGCGCATCTTGGCTTGAGGTCCATTTTATTCGGCGTCCTCTTGATTGCTCGCGATCTGGGGACCGTCCCGCGATGGAAATTGCGCGCCCGTCAACGTCAACGCGTCGCGTGCGCTTCGTAGGCGGTTGCGCGCAAGACAGCAGAAAAGCCCACCGGATCTTCCGCGCAGGACGTATGCCCTGTGTCCAGTACGTGCAGCGTGGCATCGGAAATGCCGCTAACCATTCCCGCGCATGAGCCAGCGTACGTGCGGGGTCGTGCCGTCCATGAACAATAGCGACCGGTACGCTCGGCAGCGTCGACAAAAAGGGAACGAAATCCGTCGAGTGCTGGCTGCGAAGCGCTTCGACCACCGCACTTTGCCGCAGCTGGGCAGGATAGCCGCGTACGTGTTCCAGCAAAGGCGATGCAGGTACGGTGTGAAAGCAGCGGGCAACGAACGCATCCCAGAACGCTTCGCCCCACTGGTTCTGAATCCGATCGATCAATCCCGCGATGTCGCCGTGTCGTCCAGACGGCTGTGGATCACAAGAAGGAATCGTTTCGTGCGCTATTTCAGCGGGGTTTCGCCGCGCGTACGCTAGTGGTCTGGTTGATGACCTGTTGCGGCAGCTTGACCACGTACGGCATTCTGGTGTGGTTACCCTCTCTCTATCGGACCGTGTATCACTTGCCGTTGAACGTCGCACTGCGTTACGGCATGCTGAGCATGATCGCGACGCTGATCGGCACGCTCGTGGGCATCTTCGTGATCGACCGGCTCGGCCGCAAGAAGACCTTTGCGATTGCGTTTCTGGGCGCCGCGATTCCGATGCTGTATCTCGCGTTCGCGGGCACGCGCGTGCCGGCTGAACAGGTGTCGGTGCTGGCGTCGATCAGCGTCGCGCTGATCGCGATCGTGCAATGCGGGATCTATGTCTATGCGCCCGAGGTCTATCCGACCCGGATGCGCGCCCGCGGGGCCGGTGCGGCTTCGGCGGTGACGCGGATCTCGTCGGTGATGGGGCCGATGATTATCGGCGCGCTGCTGACGTATCTGAGTGTCGAGGCGGTGTTCGGCTACTTCGCGTTCGTCTCGCTGGCCGGCTCGATAGTGATCGGCGCATTCGCGATGGAAACGGGCGGCAAAACGCTCGACGAGATTGCGACCGAAACGACGGCCACCGCCGACGCGTGAGCCGCGACGCGCGCGGTACGTCACCAGCGCTACCGCGCCAACCCCGCCCCGAACCCCGTACTCGCGAAATAAAGCACGAGGAAATACCCAAGCACATAGAGCGCGTAAGTCTGCCCGTTGCCGGTATAGACCCGCCGTATCCTTCCCGCTGCCGCGAGCGCGACATGCGAGACGCCGCGCCAGAACATCAGCGCGAACGGCGGCACCGTGCGTGCGAGTATCGGCCGATAGAACCTGAAGAACCCAGGGACGTTGTCGTTTGCCCGCTGCCGGCTGCGATAGAACAGCACGAAAAGCGCGAACAGCACGGCGGCCACGGCGAGCACCACGAGGACGACGGGCGTCGGGTTCCAGAAGCCGTAGATGCTCTCCAGCGACATGCCTTCCCACACCAGCGTCGACGCGAACTGCGGATCGATCGCCGCCGACACGGGTTCGATCAGGAGCTTCGGGAAGAAGGACAGCACCACGATGCCGATCACCAGAACGAACTGCGGCACGAGCAGCATGAGCGGCGCTTCGCTGACGTTCGCCTGCTCCACCCGTCGCGGCCCGAGGAACAGGCCGCTGACCAAGCGGATCATGTAGAGAAAGCCGACGAACGTCGCCATCAGCCCGCAGATGGCCAGTCCGTACCAGCCCTTGTCCGTCATCGCGCTCAGCAGCAACCATTTGCCGCCAAAGCCCATCAGCGGCGGCAAGCCCGACATCGAGACCAGCGCGATCACCACCATCGTGAACGTGAACGGCATCGCGCGGGCGAGACCGCCCGCCTCGGCGAAGTTGTGCGTGTCGATGCGCAGGATGACGCCCGCCAGCGCGAGGAACAGAATGCCCTTCACCAGCATGTGGTTGGCGACCAGATAGAGCGCCGTGACCCAGCCGAGGTGGCTCATCAGCGCAATCGCGGTGACGATATAGCCGAGCTGGCTCATGCTGGAAAACGCGAGCAGGCGCTTGAAATCATTCTGGCGCAGCGCCATCAGCGCGCCCGCGAGCGTCGTCAGCATGCCGATCCACGCCATCACGTGTGCGAGTTCCAGTCCGACCTCAGAGCGTATCGTCAGATAGGTGCCGACCAGCAGGCCGACCATCGCCACCTTGCTGACGACGGCCGACAGCATCGCGGTGACGTCGTCCTCGGCTTCCGTGTATGCGCCCGGCAGCCACACATGCACGCCGAGCGCGCCCGCCTTGATGAGAAAGCCGGTTGCCAGCAGCACGAACGCGCGGCTTGCGTCCGGGCCCGATCTGACGAGCGCGGCGAGTTCGATACTGCCGTCGAGCGCGGCAACGGCGGCGAAACCGGCCAGCAGAAAGAACGCCGACAGCAGCGAAAACAGCAGGAAGGCCAGCACATGCGGTCCTGCGCTGCGGCATTTCGCGATCAGGAAGCAGGACGACAGCGTCACGATCTCCCAGCTATAAAAGAATTCGAGCGTCGTCGTGGCGCGCAGCAGCGCCGGAATCGACAGCAGCAGCACCACCAGCATCGGATAGAAGCCGGCGCGGACGTCGCTGCGATAGAGGCTCGCGGCCGCGATGACCAGGCTGCCGCCCAGCAGCAGCCATGCAAACAGCGCCGCAATGCCGTGCGCGTCTTCGGCGAGCCACGAGCCCACCAGCGCAACGGCAATCAGCGTCAACACGCCCTTGAGCCGGCCCGGCAGACGATCGCCGGCATAGAACGACGCGCCCGCAAGCAACGGCGAGAACAGCCATGCCGATCCCGCGCCCGCGAACGAAGCGCCGGCGTAACCCGCGGCAATCAGCAGAACGGCAACGCCGAACAGCGGCAGCAGCGCGACCAGATCGGGGCCGTCCGCGGTCTCGACTTCGGATGGACGCAACGCACGTACGAACCAGTGAAACATGTAGGCCGCTTCGAGCAGCGAGCCGGTCAGGATCAGCACGATCCAGTAGGGCTTGCCGGCGATGGTCAACTGCATGACCAGTTCCCATTTCGCCCAGAAGCCGGGGAAGGGCGGCAGGCCGGCGATCGCCACCATGAAGAGGCCGAGCAGACCGATCAGCAGCGGACTGCGCGACAGGATCGCGCGTGCATCGGTGCCGTGCCGCCGGAGAATGCCGATGAGCCAGAACAATCCCGCCTTGGCGAACAGATGATTGATGAACAGGCCGCCGACCACCAGCGGGATCGACCTGTCGGCGCCGACCTGGTGCAGCAGCGCGAGCGCGAGCATCAACAGTCCCATCTGTCCGATCGACGAATAGCCGAGCACCCGCTGCGGCTTCTTCTGTCTGAGCGCCAGCAGATTGGAAAACAGGAACGTGACGCCGCCGGACACGGCAATCAGGCCGAGCTGGTTTTCGAAGAGCGGCAATAGTTTGAGCAGCGCGAAGAACACGCCGGCCGAGACGCCGACCGAAATCATCGCCGCGATGCCGCTTGGGGCGGTCTCGTAGACGTCGAGCCCCCAGCCGTTCGCCGGAAACGGCTTGAGTTCGATGATGAGGCAGGCGAACACGAGCAGCAACGCCGTGACGGCGATCGGGCCGTTGAGATCGGCGCGCAGCGCGATCAGGTCGTCGATGTTCAGCGTGCCGGCGACGTAGTAGAGCAGCACCGTACCGAGCAGGAAGAAGGTCGATGCGATGACTGTCGCGATGATGTACTTGAACGCGGCGGCCAGCGCGATGGGCGTACGATCAAGTCCGAGCAGCCCGTAGGTGGCTATGGAAACGATCTCGAGGAATACGAAGAGATTGAACAGGTCGCGGGTCATCACCATGCCGTCGATGCCCATCACGAGGATCAGATACAGCAGCAGCGCCGCGTAGTTGCCGCGCAGACGATCCCACAACTGCAGCGCGCCGAGCAGCGCCACCACGTTGACGCTGAGCGCGAAGAAGCCTTCCCATACACCGAAGCGCAGGTTGATCGACACCGGCGGCAATGCGCCCGCCGTGAGCACATCGATCGTCTGGCCGCCGTCGAGCAGGCCGAAGAACGACACGCCGCTCACCAGCACGATGCCGCCGAGCGCGACGAAGAAGCCGCCGGTCAACCACGGCTTGCCGAGCCGGTAGAGCAACGGAATGACGAAGCCGCCGCCCAGGCCGAGAATGAAGATGTGCAGCGGATGAAACAGCGCGGCTACCATTTCGACTCGGTGAAGGCGTCGATGGAGAGCGTCTTTTTGGCCGCGTAGAGGCGGATCGCGAACGCCAGCATGACGGCCGTGACCGACAGGCCGATCACGATCGCGGTGACCACGAGCGCCGACGGAATCGGATCGATCGCGCGCCGCGCGGCGTCGGCCTTGCTTAACGCCGCGTCGATGATCGGCGCGGTGCCGCCCGTGACATAGCCGGTCGCGACCATCACGATGTGCAGCCCCGTGTCGATCAGCGCGAAGCCGATGATGATGCGCAAAATGTTGCGCTGGGTCAGCATCCCCCACATGCCGATCAGCGAGAGACAGAATCCGGTGATCAGCAGGATGGTCGAAACCGGTAGGCCCGTGGTCATGCGCCGTTCTCCTTGCTCAGCTTCTGAACCGGTCGATGATGACGCTCAGCTCCGCGCCGACCTTGACGCCGAGCAATGCGGAGATCAGCGGAATGGCGCCGGCGCTGAAGAAGGCGCCGAACTCGCCGCGCGGCAGGAAGCGGGGGTCGAGAAAACCGCCCGCCAGCACCAGACCCAGAATACCGATGAACACGTAGATCACGCCCGCAAACGACTCGACGACGCTCAGCAGCGCGACATTCAGCGCGGCGCCCGGCCGCGCGAGCAGCATGAGCATGACGCCGGACGCGACGATGGCGCCGCCCTGAAAGCCGCCGCCGGCGGAAAGGTGGCCATTGACGATGACGTAGGCGCCGAAGGTGAGGATCATCGGCAGCAGGACCTGAGCGCCGGTGCGCACGATCTCGCCGGCCGGCCGGCGCGGGGCGTCGTGCTCTTCATCGGATGCGGGTCCGGGTTCTGCGCAGGCTTGCGCGTGAGTGCTTTCGCCTTTCAGAAGCAGGCCGACGCTTGCCGCGACCATGAACAGTACGGCCACTTCGCCGAGCGTATCGAAGCCGCGGTATGTGATCAGAATGCCAGTGACGATGTTCGGCGCGCCGAGTTCGATCGGCCCCTGCACGACATAGTGTTCGGCCAGCGGCCGAAGCGCCTGCAACTCGCTATAGCCGCCGACGATGCGCCAGAAGATCAGCGCGAACAGCGCGACCGTCAGCAGGACGAACACGCGGCGCATCACGCTTCCTTTTCCCCGCCGTCGCGCTGTTCATCTGCGGCGAGCGCGTCGGTCATCGTGGACGAACTCATCGGCGTGCGAATCAGCCACGCCGCGCGCGACAACGCGTGCGAAGACACCGGGTTGGTCACCAGCACGAAATAGGCGACGAGGATCAGCCTGAAGGTCCAGCCTGGATGATAGAAGGCGAGCCCGAGCAGCACCAGCATGTTGCCGAGCGTCGATGCCTTGGTGCCGGCCTGGATGCGGGTATAGGCATCCGGCATGCGCAGCAGGCCGAGACCGGCGGAGAACAGGAAGACAGCGCCCGCCAGAATGACCGCGCTGCCGATCAGTTCGATCATGCGTCAGCCCTTCTCATAGCCGGTTTTGCGAATCGCGTAGAGGAAGATGAACGTCGCGAGCCCCGAGCCGATCGCGGCTTCGGCCATCGCCACGTCGGGCGCGGCGAGCAGCAGGAAGGCCACCGCGGCGAACAGGCTCGCCAGTCCCGAGCTCACCATCGCGGCCATGAGATTCTTCAGGCAGACAGCCAGCACGCCGCTTACGAGAATACTCGCGCATACCAGCAGGACGAGCAGTTCGAGCACGGTTCACAGCCCCCTTTCCAGAAAGCGAGCAATCGCGAGAACGGCCAGAAAGCTCAGCAACCCATAGACGAGCGCGACATCGATATAGACGAAACGGCCGGACACCTGGGCATACAGCGCGATCAGCGAGATCGAGATGACGGTGAGCATGTCGATGGCGACGACCCGGTCGACGAGCGTCTTGCCGAGCACGAGGCGAATCACGCCGAACAGGATCGCGAAGAAGATCAGTACCGTGGCGATCTGGAGCATGATCTCAGCCAAAGACCTTCTCCAGATGCTTTTCGAAAGGCATGACCAGTGCCTGAGTGGCCTCGTCGATGTCGGTGGTCTTGACGTCGAGCCAGTGGACGAACAGTACGTCGCCCCGAATATCCATGACGAGCGAACCCGGCGTGAGCGCGATCGAATTGGTCAGCGCGAGGCGGCCCAACGGCGTTTGCAGACGGGTGCGAACCTTGACGATGCCGGGTTTGATGTCGATATGCGGGGAGTACACATACGCCATCATGTTGAGATTGGCGCGCACCAGTTCGACGAGGAAGGTACCGCTATACGCGAGAAAGTGATAGAGCGCGCGAGGTGTCAGGCGCAGCCGGCTCCAGGCTTCGCTGGATGAGGCAAAGGCGTGGGCCACGACGAAGGTGATAGCGGCGCCAACGAGTGCCGGCTCGACGGCAAGCGACGCATTGGCGATCATCCAGATGACGAACAGGACGACCCACAGGCCGACCATGCCCTGAGGAACAAACGACGACACCGGTTTTCCGCTGTTCGAAGCCACGTCTTCAGGTTCCAAAGAGGGCGCTAGCAAAAATTCTAGGTGACAACCTGGGGCAAAGCAACTGGGGCGCTCGCCGCGCCTGGATTTTTGGCCTGGTGGCGTGGTTTCGATGTCGGATGAGCAAGTCTAGCGCTCCAAAAAGACGGTTTGACGTCTTTAAGGCCGCGCCCACGGAGCAGATGGGCGCTTTCACGCCGTCGATGAAAAGCGCGCGGGCGGGCGCTTAAAGCCAGCGTGGGTCGCGTGTGAACGCCACGGTCAGCCAGCGGTCGGGGCCCGACTCGCCGATCGCGTGCGAGATCCTGTCCCGGATCTGGTCGAGTTGACGGATGCCCGCGTGTTCCATGATCTCGGGCAGCACGACGTGAACCTCGACGAACAGGCCTCGGCCAACGCGCGTCGCATAGTGCGAGTACGACACGAAGCCATAGTCCGACGTTAGTTTTTGCATCAGCTCGCGCAGCGTGAGGTCCAGGTCTTGCGGGGTAATGAGCAGTACTTCCTTGACCGCGCCGATTACCGTAACGATAGGCATCGGTATCAGGATCAGCGTCAGGAGAGCCAGCACACCCGGGTCGATATACGGCGTGATATGCCGGTAACGCGTGCCTTCGAGAATCCATGCAATCGGGAAGGCGAGCAACAGCGCGGCGCTGATGCTCGCCGACATCAGCCAGCTCTGGGTGTCGAGGCCGATCAGTTCGGATTCGATGGTGCGGTTCAGGCGGCGCTGTCTGAAGAACATGAAGAAGCAGAAGATGCTGACCGCTATGGCGTAGAACATGCCCTACCCGAACTCCAGCTCATGGCCGCCTTCGAGCATGCCCTTGATCGCATTGAGGAACGCGTAAAAGCGCAGGACCGCTAACAGGCTGCGGTTGAAGGTCAGCACCAGCGGTTCGATATGCCAGAGCGCGCGCATCTGGAAATGCACGTCAGCCCGGAACTGATGCCGGCGCAGCAATTGAATTCCGCTCAGGTCAGTCTGGGATTTAAGACGCAGTTACCGACTTCGCGCACCGGCGCGGCTGTCGCCACGGTCACGCGCGTGCAACTGGGGGAGTGGACGGGCGGCAGAGCGCGCGACACACTCGTCAGGTGCCCGACGCGCACTGACGCAAACACTGGCCCGCGCATTGGGACAGCGATCAATGAACAGGCAAGACTAGAGGATCAACAGGATGATGCGACAGCTTCGAACCGGCGTTTCGGTGTGCGCCCTCGTGACCATCACAGGGTGCGGAGTGGGACAGGCAGTGACGGACAGCACGGTGGATGCCGCGAAATGGCGATTACGACGCAGGTGAAAACCATGAACGTGGGCCGCGTCAGCCGGGCCTCGTTGAATGTCAATGGCGCGGCACAATCGTTGTCGACGGTGGTGCGAATCTACCAACTGAAGACGCCGCTGACGTTCCAGCAACTCGACTATCGGCATTTGCAGACGAACGATCTCGACACCCTGAAGGCCGATCTGCTGGCGACAAAAGATATCGTGTTGCGTCCCGATGCAAGCGCGAGCGTGAGCGAGCCGATGAACGGTGATGCGGAATATGTTGGCGTGGTCGCGTTTTTTCGCGACGCGGGCAAGGACGCGACGTGGAAGCTCGTGATTCCGAAGAAGCAATGGAAGAAGACCGATCCGGTGAAGATCGAGGCGCGCGACAACACGCTGACGCTCGTCGGCGCGACGGGTGACACGATCAGGCGCAACGCGCCGCTGGAAAGCGTGCCGAACCCGCCGAAGCCGAAGCCCGCGGCGGTCATGGGGCATGGGACGCAGGCGGGCTGAGCGGGGTGGATCGCTCGAGTGCGAATTGCGCAGCGGGTCGTGACGTGGCGCCCTGCGCGCGGCGCCACAACCCTGCATGCGCCCGCGTTCCGCTCAATGCGGCTTGATAGCCACCTTCAGCACGCCGTCCCGCTGATTCGCAAACAGATCGTACGCGGCGACGATATCGTCCAGCTTGTAGTGGTGGGTGACCAGCGGGCCAAGCTCGACACGTCCGGACTCCACCACGTTCATCAGACGTCTCATGCGCTCTTTTCCGCCAGGGCAAAGCGCGGTGTTGATCTTGTGGTCGCCGAGACCGGCCGCGAAGGCACCGAGCGGAATCGTCAGGTCGGATGAGTACACGCCAAGACTCGACAGCGTACCGCCCGGCTTGAGAATACGCAGCGAAGATTCGAACGTGCCCTGCGTCCCGAGTGCTTCGATCGACGAATCGACGCCGCGCCCGCCCGTGAGCTTCATGATCTCGTCCACCACATCGCAGTTCTTGAAGTTCAGCGTGACGTCGGCGCCCATCCTGCGGGCCATGTCGAGGCGGTGATCGTTGCCGTCCACCGCGATGATGGTGGTGGCACCGAGCAGCCGCGCGCCCGCCGTGGCGCACAGGCCGATGGGACCTTGCGCGAATACGGCCACCGTATCGCCTATCCGGATGTTGGCGTTCTCCGCGCCCTTGAAGCCGGTGGACATGATGTCGGGACACATCAACACCTGCTCGTCGGTCAAACCATCGGGGATCGGCGCGAGGTTGGCTTGCGCGTCGGGCACGAGTACGTATTCGGCCTGGGTGCCGTCGATCATGTTGCCAAAACGCCACCCCGCCGTCGCCTTGTAACCGTGGCAACCGCACAGGCCTGCGGCGATCAGGTAGCTGCCGTCTTGCGACGCGACGCCGTCTTGCGCCGCGTATGAATTGAAGTTGGGGCAAATGGCCCCGGCAATCACGCGCTGGCCTTCCTGATAGCCCCGCACCGCACTGCCGAGTTTTTCGATCACGCCGACTGGCTCGTGGCCGACCGTCAGCCCCTTGGCGACCGGATATTCGCCCTTCAGAATGTGCACGTCGGTGCCGCAGATCGTGGTGGTGGTGATGCGTACGAGCGCGTCGTTGGCGCCCACGTCGGGCATGGGTTTGTCGGCGAGTTCGATACGGCCCGGTTCGACGAATACGGCGGCTTTCATCATGGCAGTCATGAATGTCTCCTTCCGGTTGGGGGCAACAGCATCTCAAGAGTGCCCGCACTTTGGCACTTACTTGAACGCATGGATGCGACTTGCGAACACGGCGCAGCTATTCGCTACTTTTCCATCGACGTAGCCGCGATTGCATCTTACTCCGCCAGGAATAGTGCCTGCTTTGCGTGGCGAAGAGCACGGCGAAGGGTGAAATGCTTGCGCCAGATCAAGGAGCGCGTGAACGCATTGTCTGGCGCTTCTTTCGTTCGCCGGTGTGCTGATCGCGCGTCGGCAGCGGGTATCGGCACTCGATCGGAGAAACACGAATCCACATGGCATGATCATCCATTGACGTCGGTAAAGCCTAACTGGTGACCTCGATTCTTTTGCCTATCCTTGATACGGCATGGCGGAATCGCACGCACGATAGTCCGCTATCCTGAATGTCAATGCCCCGAATTGTCGAGACGACGGAACGACTTTCCCGATCTTGGAGAAGCCGTATTCCCTTTATGCCAAAGAGATAATTTTTGACGCATGGCCCTGTCGACGACGCGATATCACCTCGACGATACGAGTGAACGCCGCCGCGTCGTCCTTGAGCGCGGCGCACTGAAACGCTCCGGTGAGGAGGCGCCAGATGATCGAGTTCGACGCAGGTCCACCGGACCGCCTTTGCGCAGCAATTCGCCGCCTGTCCCGATCTGGGCGAGGCTCGCCAACACTTCTGGCACGACTGGGGGCCGATTTTCTACCGGGGCCGGCTCGACGGATCGGCGAAACTGCTATGCATCGCGTCCGACCCCGGTCCGGCCGAGCGCATCGCCGGTCGCACGCTCGTCGGCGACGCCGGGTAGCGCGTGCAGGGCTTTCTCGCCAAGCACGTCGCGGCTGGAGTATCGGACGCAGTCGGGTGCGTTGAACGAGTCGTACTCGGACATCTTCGGAATCGTCATTGCGAACCTCTCCAAGCCGCTAAGAAAATGGGTTTGGAAGGTGGGGGTGGGTTTCGACAGACCGGGCACCGCGCTGCGCAGTTTGTCCAATCCCGCGCTGCATAGGCAGCCGAAGAAGATGAGCGAGTACCGTCCGGTGCCGCCGCCGTACACTTATGAGCGCAATGATTACGGATGGGTTCATGACAATAGCGGGATTCATAATTTCGCCGCTTATAAGATCATGAACGCCAGCGCGAACGGAAAGTACCTGTTTACGCCCGCGCAGCTTGCTGCGATTTTCTATATCGCGCTGACCGTGCATCTGCCGCGTACTTCCCAGTTCGCGGATAGCCGCAGAGCGGTTGTGCAGGCGACACGGTCGCTGTTTCGCAAGGACAGCGCGGCGGCGCTCGCACAGAAGATGAAAGCGGTCGAGAAGGGTTTTCTGGCGGCCGGAATTGTTTGGCCGGTTGGGCTGGGAGCGCCATTGCGGGACAGGAATCCGCGGTAGCTGACGCCGGGTCATCTATTTTCCCCTGGCAGTATTTCGTCCCCTGCACGCGCCCCGCAATCCTCCACTGGCCACCCATCCTCACCGACCAGCGGCACGAACCTGACTTCGCCGAGCCAGCTTCTTTCATAGTCCTGTTCACTGCGCCGCACGACTTTGATCAGCCGCTGACAATGCGGATCGCGCCCAACGGGCATGACGATCCGTCCGCCGACCGTGAGTTGCCCGCACCACGCCTGAGGGACATGCGGGCCGCCCGCCGCCGCAATGATCGCGTCATACGGCGCATATTCGGCGAGACCCATCGTGCCGTCGCCCTGATGCACGGTCACATTCGAGATCCCCAGTCTGCGCAGGATTTCCCGAGCCGATTCGACCAGTCCGGCATGGCGTTCGATCGAATACACCTGGCCGGCGATCACCGCGGCGACCGCGGCGGCATAGCCCGAACCGGTGCCGACATCGAGAACCCGCTCGCCGGGGCGCAGGTCGACGGCCTCGATCATCGCCGCGACGATGGCCGGCTGCGAGATGGTCTGCTCGTTGCCAATGGGCAGCGGCGTGTCTTCGTACGCGAATTCCCGCAGCTCGGCGGCGACGAATTCTTCGCGAGGCACACGCCGCATCGCCGCCAGGACACGCGGATTGCAAATGCCGCGGCGGACGATCTGCCATTGGACCATCCGCTCGCGGGCCTCGTTGAAGTCGGTCATAGCCACCTCCGTATTGCAGCAGGCGCGCATCGCATGCCGGCACCTCGTCGAATACAGACAAATGGCGCGTGGCAGGCAACGGGATTGCCTAGAATCAGTTTACGCGCAGAACGGCACGACAAAAACCGAACGTGGCGTTTGCGGTGCCGCTCGCGCGTCCGAGTCCCAACACGTGTCAATCGTAAGGGGAATCATCATGCTGAAATACGTGGTTTTGGCGCAGTTTACGGATCAGGGCATCCGCGCGATCAAGAACAGCCCGCAGCGGGCGGCGCAGGTGGCGGAAATGGCGAAAGGCTTTGGCTGCGAAATGAAAGAGATCTACTGGACGTTGGGCGAATATGACATTGTCACGGTCATCGATGCCGCCGACGAACAGGGCTTCACCGCTTTCGGCCTGGCGTTGGGCTCGGCGGGCAATGTCCGCACGCAGACAATGCGCGCCTTCACCAAAGACGAAATCGGTTCGATTATTGGTAGGCTCCCATAATTAGCCGTCTGGCACAGGGATTGGCGTTCTGTGCAATCTGTTCTCGCGTGACCCTCTTCGGAGATCAAGATGAATGCGGACAACAAAAGCGACGTGCAGGCTTTCGTACAAACAGCCGAGCAGACTGGCGCGTATGTGTGGGTGATTACACTGGTCGACTTCAAGAGCCGTGAGGTGAAACGCTCGCTCGTATCGGACGACACGTACGAAACGCGCGCCGCCGCGAAAGACGCGGGCGAGGCCCGTCTGAAAGCGCTGGCTGTGGATCATTAGGCTCGCGAGCCGCTTTCGCCTGACGGCTGAAGCGCGTATGACTCGGACGTTGGGCCGCGCGAGTACTTCCATTCGATGTACACGCCTGCCGTGAATCAAAAATTGATCCCCGAGGATAACGAACGGCCGGGCAGCGCGGACCACCCGAACAGCACGTCGTGCGATTGCATCCGGGCCAGACCGGCTCATACCGGCTGCAAATTCACGGCCTTCGGATCGGCCGTCACGTGGCTGGAACAGGTCGATCCCGGTACGCATCGCCGGATCAAGGGGCTGCGGCTCGTCACCGCCTCCGGCGCATTCGCCTTCACGCTGATCGTGACGTTGGCGATCGGCGATGAGCATTCGATTCCGCTGCTTGCCGCACGCGCATGGGAGACGCTCCTTGGCGGCGCGCTCGGGCTGGCAGCAGCGAAACTGGTCTTTCCTTTGCGATCCTGACGAGTTGGCGCGAAGGTAGCGATGGTTTGTGGCGATCGGCCAAGGTTTGTCGCGCCGCCGGACACGCGGTGAATCTCGAAACCCCGCGTGCATTGAAAAATACCGGCAACGCTATGGCGTGGCGGACGATGCTCGTTCGAACGTTCTATACTGCGCCGGTCTGCCGCCCGACGTTGCTTGCGGTGTGCGGTCACATAATTAGTCCGCCAGTATCGGTAGGGGAGTTTTACGGCGTCGTGCCCCCTGCGGACCCATCACCAGGTCCGGGCTTCACTTCACTTGCCCGTTGGACGAAACCATGCTGACCCTCGACGACATCCGCACCGTGCCTCTGTTCGCCACCCTCGACGACGACGAACTGGCGGATCTCGCGCACACGTGCGCCGATCTCCATCTGTGCGCGGGCGAGTTCGCGGTTCATGAAGGCGGCGAGCGCGCGCTGTATGTCGTTCTCGCGGGCAAGATGGAAGTCATCAAGACTTTCGACGGCGTCGAGCGCACGCTCGGCTGGCGCTTGCCGGGCACCCTCTTCGGCGAAGTGCCGCTCGCGCTGAGTTCGCCGTTTCCGGGTGCCTATCGGGCAGCGGAGCCCTCGCGTGTGATGCGTGTGGACGCGCAGCGCTACTATCAGCTGGCCGCTGCGTCGCCCGACGTTGCGCTGAAGATGGGCGCGCTCGCACGCGAGCGCATCGGCGGTTTGCAGGGTCTTTCGGCCGAACCGCCCAAGATCCGCGTGACGATGGTCGGCAGCCGCTGGGACGGCGCCTGCACGGCGCTGCGTCAGTTTCTTGCCCGCAACCAGATCAGCTACGACTGGATCGCGGCGGACGCGCCCGAGCTGGCGGCGCGCTGGCCGGGGCCCATTCCGGCAGAAGAGGACAGTCCCGCGCTGCGGCTGGTCGACGGCACCGTGCTGAAGCGGCCCGCGACACGCGAGCTGGCGGAGTTGCTGGGCCTGCAAACGCAGCCCCGCCTCGCCGAATACGACACGATGATCATCGGCGGCGGGCCGGCCGGTCTTGCCGCGGCGGTGTACGGCGCGTCCGAGGGCCTGCGCACGGTGGTGCTGGAGCGCGAAGCGCCGGGCGGGCAGGCGGGGACATCGTCGCGTATCGAAAATTACCTGGGTTTTCCGAACGGCGTGTCCGGCGACGAACTCGCAAGCCGTGCATTGCAGCAGGCGAGGCGCCTCGGCGCCGAGATTCTGGTGACGCGCTCGGTGGCCCGAATTGATGTCGACAATCGCCACGTTCATCTCGACGGCGGTGACGTGATTCGCGCGAAGACGATCATTCTCGCGACCGGCGTGACGTGGCGGCGTCTGATGATCGATGGCTTCGACCGCTTCATCGGCAAAGGCATTTACTACGGTGCGTCACGCAGCGAAGCGAGCGCTACGCACGGGCTCGACGTTTATCTGATTGGCGGGGGCAACTCGGCCGGCCAGGCTGCTTTGTATTTCGCCAATCACGCGCGCATGGTGACGCTGGTTCTGCGCGGCGATTTGCTCGAGAAGAGCATGTCGCGCTACCTTGTCGAGCAGCTTCGCGGCAAGTCCAACGTGAAGGTGCAATTGCGGTCGGAAGTTGTCGGCGCGTACGGCGATACGCATCTGGCGGCGATCGATGTGCGCGATGCGCTCAGCGCAGAAGTGAGCCGGCACGATTGCGGCGGGTTGTTCGTGTTCATTGGCGCCGATGCGCAGACCGATTGGTTGCCCGAGGGAATCGCACGCGATGCGCGCGGCTATGTGCTCACCGGCGACGATGTCGTGAAGGCCGGACGCTGGTCTCAAAGCCGCGATCCCTATTTGCTCGAATCGAGTGTGCCGGGTGTGTTTGCCTGCGGCGACGTGCGGCTGAGTCCGGTTAAACGCGTTGCGTCCGCGGTGGGTGAGGGCAGTATGGCGATTGCGTTCGCTCATAAGTATCTGCAGAACGACGCCGGATAGTGGCGAGCCGGCACTTTCAGTGCAACGGCTACGCGCTTCGGACCTGTTTGCTGTGTGTTATTCCGAACGCCGATTAAACGCCCGGGCCCCTGCGCGCTTTTTTGACGTTGTCATCTCAGACAGCACCGGCCCATTCGAACTCCTGATTTATGTACCCAAAATTATCGCTGCTGAGAGCGTCGATCGCCTGAGCCGACACGCTCGCGTCCACGATCACGCCGAAAAACAGGTTCGATGAGCGGTAGGCGATGTCGGTTCGATAGGGAAAACGTACGCGATCGAAGATATGGTTAAGAAAGTCGATCTTCTGTACATCGAAGATGTTCATTGATAGCGGCTCGCAGTGCGATGCTTAATCGCGGTGCACCACGTCAGGAAGTATGCGCGTATCTGCGTAGGCGAGTTCAACTGGCCTCATCGGCATTCACAGCAGCGACGTAATGTACTCGTGCCTCTAAAAAATTATCGCGTCATCCTACCGACATAAGTTATAAAGTTTAAACGGGTAGGCATCAAACCGAGAGAACCGGAGGACGAATATGAAACGCGCATATCGTTACGCCCCGTCGACCCAGTGCGCCGCAATGCCTCCCGGCTGCTCGCACTCGATCTCCATGGAATATCTGCTGAAAAACCAGCGAGCGGCTTCCACCTGTTGTCTCGACCACCCGCGCAGTTCATACCGTTCGTCGAGAAAGACCTGAACAATTGACCTGCTCTCATGGTAAATTGCCAGCGCTACTGTGCCGACCGTGTAAGCCGTCCATAGCGAGCGACCATACGTGGATAGCTGTTATGCCTTTCAATCGTAATTCGAATGACTGGAGAACGAGAAATGCTTTTTAACGGTGGTTTTACATTCCCGAATTTTCTGGCCGACGTCTTTTCCATTTTCATGTTTATCCTGTGGTTCTGGTTGCTCATCACGGTATCGGGCGATCTGTTCCGCCGCAGTGATGTCTCCGGTTTAGGGAAAGTCGGCTGGGTCATCCTGCTTATCGTCTTGCCTTATATCGGCATATTCGCTTATCTGTTGACACAAGGCCGGGGCATGGCCGAGCGCGATCAGGCGCGCGCCAAACAGGCTCGCGAAGACCTGCGTCAGGTGGTGGGCTTCAGTGCCGCGGACGAACTGGAAAAACTCGACCGGCTGAAAGCGGCGGGATCGATTTCGGCAGAGGAGCACGCGCGCCTGCGAGCGCGGCTGGTGCAGTAATCGGCGATACCCCAGGCTTCGAGCTTTGCCAATGGCGCCACCTCGAAACACGGGTACGGCGTGAAGGTGACGTGCGAATGAAATCGGCGACGCTGAGATTTCAGGTGCATTCAATGCACTACGCGACGTAACTGGAGGAATCCATGCTCACCCGCTCTGCTCGCGTTGTCGATTGCGTCGCCCTGACGGCGCCACGATCCATGCCTTTGCGTCGCGCGGCGGTGATCTGCGTCGCGGCGCTGACGTTGACGTTGACGCTGGCAGCGTGCGTACAGCCGTGGCAGCAATTTCATGCGGGCCAGGATCAGTCTGCGATCATTGCCCGCATGGGACCGCCGCGCGAAATCCATCAATTGCCGGACGGCGGCCGCCGTCTCATGTGGCCGACCCAACCGATGGGCACGACGACAGTCGCTGCCGACATCGATTCATCCGGCCAGATCGTGAACGTGCGCCAGGTATTGCAGATCAGCGAATTCAATCGCGCAGTGATCGGCAAATGGACACGTGAAGACGTACTGATCAATTTCGGTCAGCCCGCGCAGACCGCATTTTTCCGTCTGTCACAACGGGAAGTGTGGTCGTATCGCTACGTGGAGAACAACATCACGCATCTGATGTTCAACTTCTCGTTCGACACCGGCGGCGTGTTGCGTGAAACGCTACGCACGCCAGATCCTCTGCGTGACCGGGACTTCCGGCGGTTCTGATCACTGATTGCTTCGGTAAAGCAGGTCTCGCCAATTGCGCCAAAGACTGCCGCGCAATTGGCGAGTTCTCACGCGTTGAGGATGTTCTTATAGATTTTCCCGTCCTTCATGATGACGAGCAGGTTCCTGGCCGGATCGGCGACGAGCGCCAGGTTCTCGACCGGATTGCCGTCGACCAGCAGCAGGTCGGCAAACGCGCCTTCTTCGATCACCCCCAGCTTGCCCGGATACGGATTGCGTGGACCGGAGAGACCGTGTCTTCTTCGCTGACGAATGGCTGAATGCTCAACCAGGTGCCGTTCTTCGCCATCAGACTCGCCGTCGCATCGTCCATCAGATGGGCGTGCTCGATACACTGGGCACCCGTCGCGATTGCTCGCTGGACTGCATGCGACACATACGCATGCACCATCACATAGGTGCCCCAATCCGCGGCGGTTTCGACGGCCGCGCGCAATTGAGGCTCCGTGAAAGTGAGCATGTCCAGCGGACTGCGAGGGGTGGAGACACCGCCACTGCCCACCAGTTTGATCTGCGATGCGCCTTGCAGGAACTGCTCGCGCACGCGTAGGCGAACTTCATCGGCGCTATCTGCGACGATGCTGCCCCCGGTCTGCTCGGAGCTGCTGATCCTGGCGCCCGATCTCGGCAGGTCCGTCAACGAGCGGAAATCGCCGTGACCGCCGGTGGTGGTGATCATCGCCCCGGAAGGATAAATGCGCGGACCCGAGATGAGGCCCTCGTCGATGGCCTGTTTCAACGCAAACGCCGGGCCGCCCGCATCGCGCACCGTGGTGAAGCCGCGCATCAGCGTACGCTCGGCTTCGGCGCTTGCGGCGAGATGCACGTAGGCGATATCGGCGCTCAGCACGACCGGCAGCGGCAATGCGGCGATGATCGTATGCCAGTGCATGTCGATCAGGCCCGGCATCACGACCCGGCCGCCGCAGTCGATCACCTGGGTGCCGTCGGGAACGGCAGGTTTGCTCTGAGTCAGCGTGCGAATGCGATTGCCGTCCACGAGCAGAAAGAGCCCGTCACGCAATGTGGTGGCTTTTCCGTCGAATAGCCGGAAATTCGTGAAGAGAATAGGCCGTGTTGGATTGGCAGGTGGAGGCGCGGTCTGCGCACTCGCGAGTGTCGGCAAAATGAGCATCAGCGCGGAGGCGGCCATGCCGGGCGACAAAGCCACGCCGCGTAAGACCTGCGCTGATGCGATTATTCAGAAACTGAAAGCCCGATCATCAGAACCCCTTATTGGAGGCCCCCCATTGCCCCTCCCATTAAAGGCTTATAGAAGCGACTCGATTGGAAGAATCGACAGCATCCAGATACCCATTCGCCCGTACCATGTCGTATTGGGTTCCGTGTCGTGCCGGATTTCCGTGTCGCCGTTTCGCTCGATCCAGAAGATCTTGCCATTCGGATCGAGCTGCACCGAATAGGCGACTTGCGGCACATACGCGAGGAAAGTCGCCTCGATCTGGCTGGCAAGTTCCGGGCTGTCGATCACGAGGCCCAATTCCGTATTCAGATAGGCGGAGCGCGGGTCGAAGTTGAACGACCCCACGAACACCCGCTGCGCGTCCACCACGAAAGTCTTCGCGTGCAGACTCGACCCGGAACTGCCGAACGGACCCGGCGACTGCTCCTTCTTGTGATGACCGCCCGGCAAACGACGCAATTCATACAGGCGAACCCCGCCTTTAAGCAGTTCGACGCGCCGCTTCGCGTAGCCGGAGTGAACCGCGGCGACGTCGGTCGCTTCGAGCGCATTCGTCAGCACGCGCACGGTGATGCCCTTCTCGGCGAGGCCGGTCAGGTACTGCGTGCCGGTCGTGGCCGGCACGAAATAGGGCGACACGACGTCGATTTCCCGGGTGGGATCGCCGAGCACTTCCCGCATCTGATGCGAAATGAGCGCCTCCGGCGGCGCGTTGCGCAGGCCTTTCGCCGGGTCGTCGCTGATCATGTGCGTCGTGGCCCAGTCGAACGGCAACGTTTTGTCCAACATCTTCTGTATGACGTGCGGACCGCGCAACGCTTCCATATAGGCTTCGGCCGCGGGGTCTCGCTCGATGGCCTGCGCTTTGCTCGCGAGCACGTCGAGCTGATCGGCGCTTGCCTGCGGCAGAATCCGCTCGACGGGATAGGACGACCCGCTGGCCCAATAGCGGTCGAAGTCCCGCGCGACATCGGCGGCGGCGGGTCCGACCGCCAATACGTCGAGGTCGGAGAAGACGATGCCGTCGGTGGCGTCGAAGTACTCGTCGCCGATATTGCGGCCGCCGAGTATCGTCGCCGTGCTGTCCGCGGTCAGTGACTTGTTGTGCATGCGCCGATTGGCGCGCGGAAAATCCGTCAGGAAGCCGATGAATTTGGGCTTACGCACGACGAACGGATTGAACAGGCGGACCTCGATGTTCGGGTGCGCTTCGAGCGCCGCGAGCGTCGGGTCGAGCGAAGAGGCAATGCCGAGATCATCGAGCAGCAGCCGCACGCGCACGCCACGGTCGGCGGCCTCGTGGATTTCTTCGAGCAGCAGTGTGCCGGTCAGGTCGTTGCGCCAGATGTAGTACTGGATATCCAGCGTGCGTTGCGCCGAACGGATGAGGTCCATACGCGCGGCAAACGCCATATGCGCATCGGAGAGCGGGTAGATGCCTGCCAGGCCGGCGTGTGTCGCGAGCGCGGGCCCGACGGCGCGGCCGAGATCGGTGGAGGCGGCCTGCGCGGGCGTCAACGAAGTCGACTCGGTACGGTTCTCGAGCGATGGCAACGCGCAGCCGGTCAGCAGGCTTGCGCATAGCAGCAACGCTGAAATCCCGCCAATCGATCGACGGATTGCGTGAAACGGGTGGTGTCTCAGCGCTCGCATACGATCCATAGTGTCCTTCAGGCCATTGTCGTCCGTCTGGTTTTACAATCAGGCAAGCCATTACGCGAGCCGTGCAAACATGGCAATATCGCAACGACGATTTACCGCTGATCACCGGCCGATGCGGGGACGGTTATGAAGGCTCGAGGCGAACCCCGTACGTTGCATTGTGCGATCAGAATACTATGTCTGGAAGATTGCCGATATTCGCGGGGCAGTCTTCCGGTTGCGGAAATCGGTTTGCCTGATGGTATCGGCGGGTCGCGAAAATTCGAACGGGGAGCAACCCTGGCTCCGCTCGGGCGCCGCGTGGCGAGAGATCAATCGCGCGGTTTGCACAATCAGGAGTCGCGCAAGTGAAGGTATCCCGATTGCTGTTTGGCAGTGTTCTGCTGTTCGCGATTGGCACGGCGCTGCAAGCCGTTTGGCCTCTGTCGCAGCCGGCTTCTTATCATCACTTCGCCGACGAGCGCTCGATAGGCGTGCTTCACAACGCGTCGGACGTGCTGTCGAACCTCGTCATTCTGGTAGCCGGTCTGCTCAATCTTCTCTGGGTGATACGGCATGCGTCGCGTCAGCCCGCGCAATTTCCCGGGATGCTGGTGGCGTCCCTCGGGCTGATCCTGACGGCATTCGGCTCGGCCTACTATCACGAGATGCCGACGGACGCGACCCTCGTGTGGGATCGTTTTCCGATGACGATCGTCTTCGCCGGCATTCTGGCGATGCTGTGGACGTCGGCGACCAAACAGCGCGTGGGCTGGGTGCAGATGCTGATACTCGTCGTCGTCTCGGTGGGCACGGTGGTTTACTGGCAGGCATTCGACAGCCTGTGGCCCTATGCGATCTTGCAGTTCGGCGGACTCGCGCTCGTCATCGGCATGAGCCTCATACGGAAAGTCGATGCGCTGTCCGGCTGGTGGCTGGTGATCATCTTTTATGCGATCGCGAAGGTCTTTGAAACGCTCGACTGGCAGGTGTGGGCGCTATCGGATCATCTGGTCGCCGGACATGCGCTCAAGCACGTCGCAAGCGGCTTTGCGGGCGCGGCATTGCTGCTGATCGCGAACGCGTCGCTGCGATCCGGTGGGTGGCGTGCCGGATCGTGGTGACCGTGGTGACGCGCGGCGCCGGAGATCGACCCCGTACCGTCTGGTCGTCGAACGGCCGGTAGGTCGGATGGCCGAGCCGTTGCCGCGTTTCGTGGATCACCTTGCGGGCACCCACCACCTTGTTGCACGGCGAATTGGCAACCCACGTGCCGTAGCCGACGAAATCAATCCTTCAGATGCAGCCGCGCGGCATGATGACCGCGCAGGCGTTCGTTTTACCGTTAAGGTCGGTGTGCTTGCGGCGACGCATTGGCATCGCCGCGTTCGGGCGCGATTCAACCGCGCCGGTTATCTACGCGAGCGCGGCCTCCAGCCTCAGGCGCTCGCACGGTCCCCGGCAATAGCCCATAAAAGTTCCTCAAAGCTGCGATTCGATCGGCAATAGCCCAAGGAACCAGATCCCCACGCGTTTCAAACCCGACACGCCCGGCTCGTCGCCCTCCGTCTGCGTACCGTCCGCCTTCGTGTCGATCCAGACGATCCGCACCGTGCCGTTTGCGTTGGTGCGCGCTTCGAGCCGCCACGCAATCTGATCGAGCATCGGTTCGACTCCGTTCACCACCTCCGAGGCGAGCGCATCGCTTTCGCAATAGAGTCCGATCTCCGTATTCAGCGTGATCGAGCGCGGATCGAGATTCATCGAGCCGATGAAGATGCTGGACTTGTCGAACACATAGGTCTTGGCATGCAACGAGGCTTTCGACGACCCAAGCATCGACTTCTTTTTATGCCGCGGATCTTCGGACGCCGCGGGCTTCAACTCGTAGAGATGCACGCCCGCCTCGAGCAGGTCCTTGCGATAGCGCTGATATCCGGCGTGAACGGCGGCGACGTCCGTGGCCGCCAGCGAATTGGTGAGGACGGTCACGCGAACGCCGCGGCCGGTCTCCTTGCGCAGCCACGCGACGCCTTCCTTTCCAGGCACGAAGTACGGCGAAATGATGAGCATCTCCTTCTGCGGTTCAATGCTCAGGGTCCTGAACTGCGACAGCAGATGCCCGGTCGGATCTTTCGGTGAGCGCGTGATTTTCGCCGGATCGTCGTAGAGCAGGGTCGCCTTGCCCCAGGACACGTCGATTTCGCGCATGGCGATTATTTCGGCGTAGCGGCGCGTGGCCTGGGTCACGTAGGGCGTGTCGCGTTGCGAAGCGACGAACGCCGCCAGCTTCGCTCGATACGCGGCGAGCGCGCCGGGGTCGGCCGGATGACCCGTCAGCCGCTCGATCGGATACGCCGCGTCCGAGTTCCAGAACTGGTCGAACGCGCTGGAGATGTCGCGGACCACGGCGCCATACGTCAGCACGTCGAGGTCGCCGAACGAGACGTCGCTCGACGCGCCGAAGTACTCGTCGCCGATGTTGCGGCCGCCGACGATCGCAGTTTCGTTGTCGGCGATGATCGACTTGTTGTGCATGCGCCGGTTCACCCGGCTGAATTCCATGGCGGAGCCGAGCATCTTGAAACGGCGGTTCGCGACCGGATTGAACAGCCGTATCCGGATGTTCGGATGGGACGCGATGGCGAGCAGCACCTGGTCGTCCGCGCCGGTGCCGAGATCGTCCAGCAGCACTCTCACTCTGACGCCGCGATCCGCCGCGCGCAGCACCGCGTTCGCCAGATGCCGGCCAGTCAGGTCGTCGTGCCAGATGTAGTACTGCAGATCGAGCGTGCGGTCAGCCGCATCGGCGAGCGCGACGCGGCTGAGCAACGCGTCGACGCCATCGGGGAGCAGATGGAACGCCGTCTGGTCCGGATGCTGGCGCTCCTGAGGCAGGAAGGCTGCGCCAAGACGCGTGCTGTCCGACGGTTCGATCGCATGCGTTTCGACGCGCCCGGTTTGCGGCGGCAGACTCGCGCAAGCCGACAGCAGCGCCAGAAGCAGAACCGCTAGGGCGGCGCGAAACGTTGCCATGGCTAGACCTCCGGGTCCTGGGCTTTATGCTGCGAAATCGGCGGCCATGTCGGCATCGGTACGCGTTTGAAGCTGGCCGTTGCGGCACGCGTCGCGGAATTTCTCGTAGTCCTGCTCGACCTGATCGGCATAAGCGCGTGAATAGCAGACGAGCGCTTCCGCCATTTGGTCGCCAAACCAGTCAGTTGCTTGCGCCTCCGTGCCGCGGCGTAGGCGTGCCGCCGGCTGGTGATATGCCATTTACGAGTGCCACGAGAAAGCGGACTGATAAAAGACGGCGTAACGGACGAGTCCGTTTGCCTGTTCAAACTCTAACTGGTCTATCCGGTTATTTCCATAGTGGCCGCCCCGCGTGCCGCGTCTGTCTTGCGCCGGCTTTCTCAATCCGCGCCGTCGAGCACGTCGTCCCGCCCGAAAGATTGCTGATCGGCAGCTTCCTTGCGGCCGCTTTGCTCACGCGGCAAGCGCGCGCCGATGCCGCCACGTCTCTCTACCGATAACGACAACTATGGCTTCCATCGCACCGACCACCGTGAGCACCGCCTCCAAAGCGCAGAACCGCTGGCTGCTCGTCTTCATCCTCGGCTACCTGGCGCTATTGGCCGATGGCGCCGACGTGATGATGTACGGCTTGACGCTCAAGAATCAAAAACGAATTCGGACTCACCAATGTCGAGTCCGGCGCGTTGGCAAGCTTGACGCTGGTGGGGATGGCGATCGGCGGGATTCTTGGGGGGGCTGGGCGAGCGATCGGCTGGGCCGCGTGCGGGTCGTGGCGTGGGCACTGGCGCTCTTTTCGCTGGGCGCGGGGCTGCTGGGGCTCACCCATAACTTCCTGGAATTCGCGGTGGTGCGGTTTATCAGTTCGCTCTGCCGGTCATCATCTTCTGGCATACACGGGAGAACATTGTTTATCTGATGCTGCTCTTCGGCTTTCAGGTGGTTCGCGGGGTTTTCTCTTTGAGCGGCATCACGGCGCTGTTCGTTCCCGATCGCCTGTATGACACGCAGCGTTAGAAGGCTGCGGCGCGCATAACGGGCGCAACGTTGCACGCCGCGGTTGAGAAGCCGCGTCACGCTCAACTTGATGATCTCTAGCGCGGGATGGGTTAGCGCTCGTTATGGCAAGCGCCAACGCATCTCCAACCTAAATCACGATCACGCAAAGAAAGCGCCTGCCGATGGCGATTACGTCCCCGCAGGGCGAATCGACAGCGCGTTCTTGACCGACTCGACGCCCGCCACACCCTTCGCAATCTCTTCCGCTTTCTGACTGTCGGTCGCTTCGGGCACCGTGCCCTGCAGCGTGATCGCGCCGCCGGCTGAGCGAACAGTGATGTGAGACGCGCTAACACCCATCGCCTTCGACAATGCGTTGCGCACCTTGCGTCCCAGTGAACGGTTGGCGGCGCGGTCTGCCTTGTGCTGACTCTTGGCGCTCTGCGCGCCCGTGTCGGCGGGAGGCGCCGCGTCGCTCGTCTGCGCGTTGGCCTGGAACGAAACCGCCACGAGCAGCGCTGCGCCTGCCAGCTTGATTGCGTGAATTGCGTACATTGCATTTCTCCTTTCATCACCATTCGCGACGGCCCCGGAGGGGACCTTTGCACCGTGTCACTGAGATGTTGCTGGAACTGAATGAAACGTTACCGGTGGTCAGTCAAGGCTTCTGACGCTGCAGCAGGCCTGCGTATCGTAACGCTTGATCAGAACCGGTGACGGATACCAAGCGCCACGATCGCTTGCGAGTTGGTGTTCGACTGGTTGCCGTACGAGCCGATCGAGGCGGTCGCTTCGCCAAGACCGCCGTTGGTGCCGTCGGCGTTGGTGTCGCGCTGATCGCCGCTCGCATGCTGGTAAGCCGCAACGAGATAGAAGTCCGTGCGCTTCGACACCGCGTAGTCGGCGCCAAGCGAAAACTGATTGTACGTCGCGGAGGCGTCGCCGGTTCCCCGCGTGTATGCATAGCCCGCACCTAGCATCGTCGCGGACGTGAGTTGATAGCCGAGGTAGACGCGCCCCACGTTATATTTCTGGGTCGTCAGGAAAGCCGATGCGGCGTCGGGCTTGTATTGCGCATTGCTGTAGCTGAGATTGATCGTGAACAATGCGATCTGATACTGCGCGGAGACCGAAGCGATACCAACCGACTTCGCCGTGCGATACGCGTTGTTGATCGACAGACCGGTCGCTCCGCCGTCGAACATGCCATCCGACGTGCTGGTCCAGCCAGTGCGCAGTACGTCGGATGCCTGATTGTCCATGTGGATGTAGCCCGCGGCGATGTCGAACGATCCCGCGCTGTAGCTCGCGGCAGCCGCCCATGTCTGGCCTGAACCCGTCGCACCCGCGACCCCGCCCAGCGCGTACATGCCTTCGAACTGGAAGCCGGCGAACACCGGCGAGAGGTATTTGATCGAGCTGTTCGTGCGCGAGCTGTTGTCGTTGTTGTCGACGTCGCCCGGGGTGGCAAATGTGCTGCCCCAGTAGCCACCGCCGGTCAGCGGCTGGACCATGTCGACGACCGGGTCGAATTGACGGCCCGCCGTAACGGTACCCCATGAGTCGCCGGTCAGGCCGACGAAGGCCTGACGACCGAACATGCGGCCGCCTTGCCCCAGGCGCCCATTATTGATGTCGAAGCCGTTTTCCAACGTGAAGATCGCTTTCAGGCCGCCGCCCAGATCTTCGGCGCCTCTCAAACCGAAGCGGTTACCTTGAAGATTGCCGCCGAACATGCGCCATAGATTGCCGCCTTCGGGGGTGGCGTTGTGCACGAATTGAATCGACTGATCGAGCAAACCATACAGTGTCACGCTACTTTCGGCGTGAGCGGTGCCGGCGGCCCCAAGTGCCAGAGAGAAAGCAGAAAGCGCAAATCGTTTCATTGTGCCTCCACGCAGTAACTGGTTTGTGTCGGCTGCGACATGGAGAGTAGTTCACAGCCGCCGAATGGGGAAACTGAAAGCGATGACTGTGTGAAAAAAGTAACGGGAAGGGACTGGAATGCAAAATACGACGCAACACTATTGCCAGATTTTACGAGTTGGCGTATTACATCGACACATTTGACTTGAAGAATGATTCCGGATTTTTATAGTTCTGTGCGGACGTTCACTGGCTGACGCGCTGCACAATTGCACTGGCGCAAAATGCCAGTGCAATTGGCCGGCCGCGTACGGTCGTATCGCGCCTTCGTTGAATAACTTAAATAAGACACGCATTACGGATTGCGGGTAGTACCCAGCGTTGATGCTCTATATCGGCGACGAAGGTTCGCAAAAAGATCATTTTCTATCTCCTGCATCGCGATTATCGACAAACGGCGAGTCGGTGTCGCTGCCGCCGGCGCGCAACTCCGTGCGCGCTTCTTCGGCCAATTTTTCATAATGTTTGCGAAACCGGCTCAGGTCTTTTTCCTCGAGTTCTTCGAGATCGAGCAGTGCATTGTGTGCGCCTTCTATGGCGCGAATCAGCTCGTCGAGCTTGATCTGCATCGCGGCCGTATCGCGGTTTTGAGTGTTCTGGATCAGGAATACCATCAGGAATGTGACGATCGTGGTCGACGTATTAATCACGAGTTGCCACGTGTCGCTGTAGTGAAAGAGTGGGCCTGTAATCGCCCACAGAAGCACTAGAGCGGCCGCCAGCACGAAGGTGGAGGGCCTGCCGGTCATTGTGGAAAGGTAGCTGGAGAAGCGCGAAAACCATTTGCCGGTCATGATGATCTCCTGTATTGAGGGCGATGTTCGGGACGATCTTGCGCCGGTATGGCGCGGCATTTTCCACTAGTTTGCGATGGCAGTCAGTCTGCGTGCTGCTACGCACGAGATGTGCCTTGCATATTTCGGGCCCGGTGGTTTCTTACGCATATAACGGGTGCTCGTTAGTCGCGGTTGTAGAATGAGTGATGGCGCGGTGAGCGCAGGGCGGCACATTCCGGACAATGCCCGGGGGCGATGTCCTTTGCCGCGCAACGGGCCTTCCGCGTGAACTGGCCGCGAGCCGCAATGCATCGCTCGTCAGGATCTGCGCGGCATGGCCGCGACCCGCATGCCTCGTCACAACCCGATGCCCCGACGTGAACAAGCCCGCACCACTTACCCTTGACGCCCTTCTCGCCGATGTGCGTGCCTGTCGTGTCTGCCAGCACGATTTGCCGCTGGGTCCGCGGCCCATCGTGCGCGCCACGGTCGACTCCCGCATTCTGATTGTCGGCCAGGCGCCCGGTGCGAAAGTTCATACCTCAGGCATTCCCTGGAACGACGCCAGCGGTGAGCGCCTGCGTAGGTGGCTCGGCGTCGATGCCGCGTCGTTTTATGACGAGACGCGGTTCGCCATCATTCCGATGGGTTTCTGCTATCCCGGGCGAGGAAGTAGCGGCGACAAGCCGCCGCGCCGCGAATGCGCGCAGTTGTGGCTGGATAGCCTGCTGGAGAGGTTGAATAAAATCGAGCTGACGTTGTTGATCGGCCAATACGCGCAACGTCATTTTCTCGGTCAACGCCGCAAGCCTTCGCTAACGGAAACAGTGAGGGCATGGGCGGACTATGCACCGGCTTTCATTCCGTTGCCTCATCCGTCGCCGCGCAATCAGGCGTGGTTCAAGCATCATCCGTGGTTCGACAACGAAGTGGTGCCGATGCTTCGTACAAGGGTGGCAGCGCTCACGGCTGAAGCAAATCAGGTGATATAAGCCTTATAGAACATTCTGTTGAGCGGAGATGCAAATGCCGCATGCGAGCACCAGGAATCTGAAGATTGTCATCCAGCGCGCCTATGAAGATCCGGGCCCGGCGGACGGTTATCGTGTTCTCGTCGACCGGGTATGGCCGCGCGGACGCAGCAAGGGGACGCTCAAACTGAACCAGTGGGCGCGTGAACTCGCCCCGAGTTCGGCGTTGCGCGAATGGTTCGGGCATGATCCGAAACGATGGAGCGTCTTTCAGCAACGCTATCGCGACGAACTTGGCAGTGACGAGATGTGCGAGCGGATGCGGCAACTTCTAAGCGATTCTGCTGGTCAGCAAATCACGCTCGTCTATGGCGCCAAAGATGAGAAACATAATCAGGCGATTGTTTTGCGGGACGTGCTTTTGCAACTGCACGACAAGTAAGCTCGACGTTTCAGTGGCGAGCGCCGACGGAAATAGATGGCGGTTCCATTCGCGGCGAAAAAGACAAGACGCGGAGCAGGTGTTCGAATCGGGTTATTCGGAATTAAAACCGGCGCGGGTGCATCCGCGCCGATCGTGGAGGACGCGCCGACCGGAGCGCGTTCTCATTTCTCCATCGAATCATCGAATCATCGACTCAGCGGCTAAGAACGATCTGTGCAATCACGCCGGTTGCGACGGCGGCAAGGACATAGTCCCCGTTGATACCCATCCAGCGATAGCCGCGCGGCGGCGCCTGGAGGTTATGTTCATGCCAGTTGTCGATGACGTACTGGCGGTCGCGGTAATCGGACGGCAGATGATCGCCGCGATGCCATCCGCGCGGGCCACCGTGATCGTCAAAACGGTCGTTGTCTGCGTGCGGAGGTTGCCGGTCGGGACCCGGACGATGGTCCGGTCCGCCATGATTGGCGTTGTCGAAGTGTCGGGTGTTTTGTTGTTGACCGGCATACGGACCGTGATTATCGGGGCCGCCTCGCGAGTTGTTTTGTGCGAACGCGCCGGACGAAACGCCCGTGGCTGCGCAGAGCGTGAGGATAACGAATTGCTTTGCTTTCATAGGAGGTAGTGTGCTGGTTTATTGACCGGATTGAAGATGCGCGGCTGAAGCGAGAGTCGAGCAGTGTATCGATTCCGTCGCCCCGCAGGAGTAAATAATTGTTAATTGCGCCGTGCCGACGGCAACAGTGTTGACGACAAACAGACGTTGGCCGCATGTTCATGCGGCGAGTGACCGAACATTGATGCGCGAATTACTGGTATCGGTCGGCCCAGCGCCGATCATCCGCAACGAAGCTCACCAATTCGACGCGCCGATTCGGTTGCAGACAGTGCACGAGGCCGGGCCCCGATGGACGAGTGCACTGGACGATCGGATCCTGCGCGCCCAAACCAACGGCACTGATCTTTGCTGCGGGAACGCCTTGAGCGACCAGCGCCGACTTGACAGCGTTCGCGCGTTGCTGCGAAAGATTCATGTTGTAGCTATCCGAGCCCAATCTGTCCGTGTATCCGCGAACCTCGACGTGGCTCGCACGGCTGCTGCGCAGACGAGCCGCGATCTGGGCGAGATCGGAACGCCCGGACGCGCTGATGTCGCCGACATTGCCCCGGTCGAACGGAAACAGCGCGTCAGCCGAGAGACGTTCCACGCGCGGCGCAGGCGCCATCGATGCACGCTCGATTCGACCCGGGTATCCATGGCGCACGTGCAAGTCCGCCGCAGTCCAACTGCCGGGTATCCACGCGTATCTGCCATGTTCCCATTGCCAGTAGCCTTGCTGCCACTCGAAGCCGGGCCGTGGCGCGGGTGCTTGCTCGTAGCGTGGCGGAGGCGCGGGAACGAGCACGACCTGGGCGAATGCGGCGGGCGCAATTGCGCCAAAGAGCAATACGGGGGCGAGGAATCGAATCACGCTTTGCCGACGCGATATCGATGTCAGCGAAAGGGGCGTTTGTTTTGCGCGTTCAGATGAGGTCCTGTTTGTCATGTGCGTATTTCAGTGATTGGATGAAGGGGCTCGTGTCGTATGACCTTCTCTGCACTGTACGGCTATTGGATATGACAAGCCTTGTCGGAGTGTAACGAGAGATGTGTCTCGTAATGATCGCGTGGTGGTCGCGTAGTCCCTCGATGAGTTTCGCGCACTGCACGCGCAAATGCTCGCCGAGAGCGTCGTGATGAGAACCGACGTGTTCAAGCATGAGCGCGGCTCGCGATTTTTCTGTGAAGTGCCCGGCGGGGTGCTCGTTGAGATCAATACCCGAGCGGATGCCGATGAAAAGTATCGCGGTACATTCGACCTGTGACGGCGTCGCGGCAGAAGCGGAGTTGACTATGCTAAGGCATCCGGAATATCGGCGCGGCGCTATGCCTTGTTGAACAGACTCAATAGACGGGACGTGGATTTCGCTGCCAGAACGAGCAATGCGCCGATGGCTGGCCAGCGTGCGCGATCGCTTCGTGGGGCACTTTGCAAAGGTTGTCGCTTTGGAGCCACCACTCGTGGCCGAATAACTCTTATGGGATTGGCTTGCCAAAGACTGACGAAGATGTTCCGAGAAACGGAAAAAGTTACCCACACCGAGCATTCAGGATGCTCCGCTCCTGCCAACGAAGTGCCTTGGCGTTGCTTCGTCGAGACTCCGCGCAGCCGCTGTGGAATGGAATCTCGCGCTCCCTACAGTCCAGGCTCGCCGATCTCATCTAGAGGGGGCATGAGCGACGCAATGATCTCTGAAGCCGACCTCGGACTGTGTCGCGGAAGTCCCCAACGAGCCCACTCCCGTTTGTTTGACAGATCCAGTCAGCGCGACCTGAATTCGAACAATACACCGCACCTGGATCTTGCCCTTGCTTGCTACACTACGAATAAATAAGCCGCCGGCATTAATACAGCGCGGCTCATTGAAATGCCAACGACGCAACTTCGCAAAACACAGGACGAGCACTGACATGACGCTTTCGAAAAGAAAATTTGGTCGTACCGGTTGGAATGTTTCGGAAATCGGTTTTGGGGCATGGGCGATTGGCGGCTCGTGGGGCGGTGTCGCCGAAGATGACGCCAAGGCCGCGCTAAACGCCGCGCTCGATAGCGGTGTGACTTTCATCGATACGGCGGACGTCTACGGCGACGGCCGGTCGGAACGGATCATCCGTGACGTGTTGCGGCAACGCGGCGGCGAACGGCCCATCGTGGCCACCAAGCTCGGCCGCCGGCTCGACCCGCATGTGACGGGTGGCTATACGAATAAGCGTGAACTCGAGGGTTTCATCGACCGGAGCCTGTCGAACCTGGGCGTCGATACGCTCGACCTCGTGCAATTGCATTGTCCGCCGACGGAGGTCTACTACCATCCCGAGGTGTTCGCCGCGATGGATGACTTTGTGGCTGCCGGCAAGATCCGCTTCTATGGTGTGTCGGTCGAGAAGGTCGAGGAAGCGTTGAAGGCGATCGAGTATCCCAATGTGGTGTCGGTGCAGATCATCTACAACATGTTCCGGCAACGCCCAGCCGAACTGTTTTTCAGGCAGGCGCAAAAGAAGAACGTTGCGGTCATCGCGCGAGTGCCTCTGGCGAGCGGCATGCTGACGGGCAAGCTGTCCGCGGATTCTGTTTTCCCGCCGGATGACCATCGTGCTTTCAATCGCCATGGTGAGGCGTTCGACGTCGGTGAAACGTTCTCCGGCGTGCCTTATGACATCGCGTTGAAAGCGGTCGACGAGCTGCGCGGACTTGTACCGGCGGACGCATCGATGGCGCAACTGGCGCTTCGCTGGATTCTCATGGAAGAGGCCGTTTCCGTCATCATCCCAGGCAGTAAGAACGCGGCCCAGGCGGCGTCGAACGTTTCCGCTGCGAACCTCGCGCCGCTGTCCGGTGAGGCAATGCAACGTGTGCGTGAAGTCTATGAGCGCTATATAGCGCCTGAGGTCCACCAGCGCTGGTAAGAAGACTCGAACCTGTGGGTGGGCGCCGCGCAGTAAGAGGAGGCGGCGCTCCGACTGCTTGCCGGCTGCTGTGCGACGAGCGACAGTCGCCCATGCGCGTGTGCGGAGAGGCATTCAGACGCGTGCATGGGAGAGTCGCGGACTTTGTCATTACTGAGTAATTTCATAGCCCCGCGTGCACCAACCCGCCAGCAGTGCGGGAACAACGATATTGCCCGTGAGTGCGGAATTGAAAATGTTTTGTTAAGTACGCGCGGCACAGCGTTTGCTGCACTCCTGATCAAGCAGGCGGTGACCGTCTGCGTCTCTATTCCATTTCGATCAAGGAGGGACGGATCATGAGAAAGGCAAGCAGCGCAGTACTCGCGGCCGTCGCCGCACTCGCCCTGTCGGGCGGCGTTTATGCACAGACCGCCGGCGGTCCGAGCGGCAGCGGCTCGGCAGGCAGCACGGCTGGCCCGGCGAACCAGACAAACCAGGTGAACCCCATGAACGGTGCAACGGGCGGCTACGGCACGCCAAGCGCCACCAACTCAGACAGTGGCATGGCCGCCAGGTCGCCGAACTCGGGCCTGCCGAGTGGCACGAACAGCAACTCGACGTCCAGCGCTCCAAAGACCAACAATACGCTGGCGACCCCGAGCGTCGTGTCGCCTGCCGCTGGCAAGTAACAGCGGGTAAAGATGACAATCAGCCGCGAATATGCGCAAAGTGAGCAAGTACTTCAAGCGCATGGGAGCCGGAATCATTGCGACCGGCGCCCAGCTTCGTGGCTGGCAGGCACTAGTCATTGCGTTCCATCTGCATGGTCACAGAGCGCGAGGGATAGTAAGAACTGAAAATCCGGATCTATAACCGATGCCGGAATATCGCAGATTGGTTCACCCTGAAAATCAGCGAAAGATGGGTCCAACTGACTAGCCGGTAGCCCTGCTGCTCAAGATAGTTATAGGTCGCTGATTCTATGACGTCTCTTATTGAGCGTGATGATGATTCGATGACAATGATTTTTGGCTTGTATTTGCACAGATCAAGCGATTTCAATACATGATAATCGTGGCCTTCCGCGTCGATCGACAACAAATCAATCTCGTGGTCCGAATAACGACTATGTCCCAGGACATCGTCCAGCGTCGTAGTTTCGACACTACGAATCGATGTCGGAGCCATAGCTCCGGCAGCGGCTACGTCTGGGTCGAGCGTGGAAGTCAGTCCATATTTGGAAAAATTGTAGATCTGTTTGACGGCCTTTTCATTGGAAATTGCCGCGCACACATTAATATCGGAAGCCCGGGCAAGCTTGAATGCTTCGATTTTGACAGGATCCATATCGATATTGATGCCTCGCCATCCGCGTTTATATAGCGCGTATGTGTTCGAAAATTTTATCGGGTGATAGGCACCCACATCGACATAAACACCCTTGCCACATGTCGGGCTGATTATCTCGCGCAGTACGGCGTCTTCACCAAACTGTGAATAATACAGGCGCGCCCCTCTGGTCAGCCAGGTTTTACGCACGAGCCAGAGGAAGTGGCCAAAATTCTTCAACGAATTCATAATAATTCTCGCCTTGAATATCTTCACGATTTCGCAAGGCTACTCAATATCAATCGACTTGCAAGGACATTATCAAGAATCGTATCGATGAGCCGCAACCCCTGCTGTCAATGCGACGAGACGAACTTTGACTCTGGAAAGGCTGGAGGCAGCGCGAAGCTTTCGCGAAGACGTTTCGTCTCTGCAACCGGCGTGCGGCCAAAAAGTCGCTTGAATTCCCGATTGAATTGCGAGGGGCTGGCATAGCCGACAGCATGACATGCCGTCTCAGCCGTCATGCCTTGGCGCACCATTAGCAAGCGAGCCTCATGCAATCGGGTGGATTTCACGTACTGCATCGGCGACGTACTCGTGATGGCCTTGAAGTGGCTATGGAACGTAGGCACGCTCATCCCGGCCTGCTTGGCGAGACCAGGAAGGTCGAGCGGTTCTGCATAGGTCGCATGGATACGCTCCAGCGCTTTGCCGATCTTGCCGAATTGCCCTTGCATCGCTAAAGCCGCGCGCATGGCGTTGCCTTGCGCGCCGGTGAGAACTCGGAAGTACAGTTCACGCACCAGTCCCGGGCCAAGGATCGCGGCTTCAAGTGGCTGGTTCATTGCCTCCAGGAAGCGCAGTACGGACGCTCGCATCGACGCATCCATTGGACTGGACATCATGGTTTGCGGCACGTCGCCCGAGGCCGGCAAGCCATGTTGATCTATCTGGATCATGAGTTCGGCCGCCACCTGAAAGTCCAGATGCAGGTACAGGGCCAGAAGGGGACACTCGGGCGTCGCGTCGGTCTCCATCGTGAAAGGGACCGGCACCGCGACGGCGAGATAGTGCTGTTCGTCGTACACATAAACCTGGTCACCCAAAAATCCCCGCTTCCTGCCCTGGCAGACGATCACGATGCCGGGATCGTATAGCACCGGTGTGCGCGACAGCGCCCGGTCCGACCGCAGGATACGCACATCGCGCAACGCAGTCAGGTTGTAGCCTTCCTGCGGGGCCAGCGCGGTCAGCAGGGTTACCATCCGGCGTTGTTCACGTGCGCTGGCCGAGGAAACAGATCGGCTAATGCTCTTCTTGGGGGTCGCCTTGCTCATAGAAATAGGCAATAAAAGTAGAGAATTTGGTCTGAGTTTCAAAGAATTATCAGAATAACATGCAACCTTCCAAACCAGTCCAGGGAGTGTTAGCAATGTCATCAACCAGAACCATGCTCATCACGGGTGTCAGTAGCGGTTTCGGACGTGCGCTGGCGCAGGAAGCGCTCGCCGCAGGGTATCGGGTCGTTGGCACGGTACGCAGCGAGCAGGCAAAGCAGAGCTTCGAGGCGCTTAACGCCGCAAGCGCGTTCGGCCGGATGCTTGACGTAACCGACTTCGATTCAATTGGAGATGTCGTCAACGAAATCGAGGCAAACGTGGGGCCACTAGACGTGCTGGTGAACAACGCCGGTTACGGCCATGAAGGCGTCATGGAAGAGTCGTCGCTAGTTGAAATGCGTCGGCAGTTCGACGTCAACGTGTTCGGCGCGGTTGCCGTCATGAAGAGCGTGTTGCCGTTTATGCGTGAGCGACGACGCGGTCATATTCTCAACATCACATCGATGGGCGGCTTTATCACCATGCCGGGCATCGCCTATTACTGCGGCAGTAAATTCGCATTGGAGGGGATTTCCGAGGTCCTCAGTAAAGAAGTCAAACCGTTCGGCATCCGCGTGACCGCAGTGGCACCTGGTTCTTTCCGTACTGAATGGGCGGGTCGATCGATGGTGCGAACGCCGCGCTCGATCCCGGACTACGATTCCCTGTTCGATCCGATCAGAAAGGGACGCGAAGAGAAAAGCGGCAGGCAACTCGGAGACCCCGCGAAAGCTGCACGTGCCATATTGTCCGTTATCGAGAGTGACGAGCCGCCATCGCATCTTCTGCTGGGAAGTGACGCACTCGGTTTAGTCCGGGAAAAGCTCTCGTCGCTCAGTGCAGAATTCGACGCGTGGGAAAGCATCACCAGATCGACCGACGGATGAGCACGCGTGACGTGTGAGAGGCGCCGGCGGATTGGAGTCCATAGAAGGAGAAGTCTGTGCCATCGCGGGCGCGATGCTTGCTGTGCCAAACAGAATGTTCAGCACGGCCACAGTAGAATTTTTTCATGACGGCTCCTCCCAGGAGGTTGTGCAGTTCCTTACTGATCCTAGACTTTATTTGCTGTTCTTCCACCCGAGTGACTTTCCTACGCGGTACGGGGTTGCAGGTCAGCGGTGATTACGGATGTACAAACCACACCGCCGCCTGCAAGAATAGGAGGGAAGACAACAGCGCGCCATGATCCGCGCCCGGCGCCCCCGCGATCCGAGCCAAAAGGAGGAGAACGTCCATGAGCAGGCTTGCCAGATCCCCAGCAGGCACACGGGGCGTGCGGCAGTGGCTGACGGCCGCGATGCTGGCGGTGTTCTGCTGCCTGTGCCAGAGCGCCTTCGCGCAAGCGGCCGACCGCGCGGCGAGCCTGCGTGAGAAATACGAAAGTCTGACGCAGCAGCTCGCACACAATCAGTTTCAGCGACCGCTGTACCTCGAATCGCAGGAGTTGCCTTCGGCACTCAAGGGCGAGATTTACGGTGTGCTCGACCATCCTTTCGCGACGCTCAACGCGACGCTCAACGACCCGGCTCAGGGTCCGGCCAACTGGTGCGACGTGCTGATCCTGCACCTCAACACGAAGTACTGCCATGCATCGACGGGCGCCAACGGGACGGTCCTCGCGGTGAACATCGGCAAGAAAACGGCGGAGTCGCTTTCCTCGTCCTACCGCGTGCAATTCAATTATCGCTCGGCAGCGAGCAGTCCCGATTATCTTCGCGTCGAGCTCAGTGCCGCTACGGGTCCGCTGAGCACGAAAGACTATCGTATCGTGCTGGAGGCGATACCCGTGGGCGATAGCCGGACCTTCATCCACCTGACCTACGCCTACGGTTACGGCACGGCGGGACGGCTTGCGATGAAAACCTATCTGGCGACGATCGGCAGCGACAAGGTCGGCTTTTCCGCCGCGCCCGACTCGTCGGCGGGCGAGACGCGCTACATCGGCGGCGTGCGCGGTCTGGTGGAGCGCAATACCATGCGTTATTACCTCGCCATCGATGCCTATCTGGATGCGCTTTCCAGCCCGCCCAACGCGCGCCTCGACAAGCGCCTGGCCGACTGGTTCGATGCGACCGAACAGTATCCGCGGCAATTGCACGAAGTCAGCCGCACTGACTACATGCAAATGAAGCACGACGAGTATCAACGTCAGCAGACCGCCCAGTAGGCCGCGCTGCACGCGCACCGCTTTGTGTTCCGAAAAGTGTATTCATGGCGAGAGTCGCGCGGACCGCGGGAGGGGATCATGACCGGTAGCCAGCTGA
Source organism: Paraburkholderia sp. RAU2J (assembly GCF_003634845.1). Lineage (NCBI taxonomy): Bacteria > Pseudomonadati > Pseudomonadota > Betaproteobacteria > Burkholderiales > Burkholderiaceae > Paraburkholderia > Paraburkholderia sp. RAU2J. Next base: position 574,029 of record NZ_RBXG01000003.1, on the reverse strand, counting down.
CAATCTATGCAACCGACCAGCGGCAACGGATCAGGCACATGTCGATCGTCGAATGGATTCTCGATGAGGCGAGGCGCGTAGGCATCCAGGGCGCGACGGTCGTCGAAGTTGCCGAAAGCGTCGACGCGAAGGGCAAGTACCACGCGGCCCGCTTTTTCGAGCTCGCAGAACAGTCGGTCGCCGTGACGATCATTGCCGCCGATGCCTACATCGATGCGCTGCTCGCGAAACTCGACGACGGCGGCGTGCGCCTCTTCTACACGCGCGCGCCGGTCGAGTACAACGCGCTCGGAACGGACGGAGCGAGTTGATGGACTTCAGCACCATCCCCGCCAGAGACGACATCCCGCTCGAAGCCGGCGCGATCGAGCCGGTGTAGTGGCACGCGCACAAGCAACACGGCATCCTGCGAATGGCGCAATGCAACATGCAACGATGCGTGGTCGATGCACTAAAATGACTGATGGACTCCGTTGGTCATGAACCGACCAGTCCTGCCTCGCCGCAACGGCCATGCGGCGGCCCGGAGCCGAGTATGGCGGAGGAAGATATGAACGGTTACCAACTGACGTTCTATACGGAACAGAACCGCCATCACGGCCACCGCACGGTGTGCGAATGGCTTCTTCACGAAGCGAAGCAGCTCGGCATTCACGGCGCGACCGTCATCAATTGCGCGGAAGGCACGGGCCATGCGGGTGCGCATCATGCTGCCCATATGCTCAAGCTCGCAGACCAGCCCCTGCAGATCATCCTCGCTGTCACCGAAGATGAGGCGCAGCGCATGCTCGACACCGTCAAGACCGGGCGAGTGCACGTGTTCTATACGCGCTCGCCCATCGAGTTCGGGGTGCTGGGTGAAAAAGCGCAACCTGGCGAGCAGCGTCACTTCTCACTATTCGGATGCAAGCCGCGTTAAGCGGCTCCTGTCGCCCAGACCGGATCGCAATGAGACACCTGAAGTCCGTCGACAGCTGTCGTCGCGCAAGGTAGACGAGCCCTGACTTTCCGTTAAACGTTTCGGCATGACTGGTGCTGCGCGAGGACGTGTCGTGACGTATTCGGAACTTTTCGCTCGACGGTCTGACTGGCTTCGACTGAGCGGCAAGACGGTTGCGGTGGTCGGAACGGGCAAGATTGGTTGCGTGTTCGCGAAGATCATGCTCGGCTTCGGCTGCAGGGTGATTGATTTCGATGCGTATCCCTCGGCGGAATTCGAGGCGCTCGGTCTGAGCCATGCAAAGCTGGGCGAGATTGGGGAGGATGCCGACATCATTTCACTGCATTGTCCGCTCACCCGGAGTAAATTGTGTTTGCACCAGATATCGCCGCTGCAGTGGTCGTCGCAGTGATGGCCGGCGTTGCGTTTGGTTTGTTCGACGACGCGGCCGCCACAGTTCGCTAACCAGTCACCTCGACTCTGGAGAACCTCATGACAGATATCGCACTTGCACGCAAAGATGCCTGCCTCGCAGTGGTTGACGCGGTATTGACGGACCTGATTGACGACAGCAATCTGATCGACGCGGCTCTACGGGTTGCGGACTACGACGCAGATGATCTCGAAGGCAAGATCACCGAGACGGATGCCGTACTACTTGCTGTCGCGGCGCTCACCAAAATCAATCGCGCGATTCGTGAGTGGTCCGACGTGGACGGCAACTCGATGGACGCGATGAGAGTCGCGGACTTTGTCATCGATGAACAAGTGAACGGGTACGACCGCGCAACCAATCCGCATAAAACGACTTCGTCCGCGGCAAGAATCCAGGCGCGAGAGGCTGCAGTGATTCGGCCAGTAGGGTCCCCGGCACGGCCCGTTCACCACTGACGCGCAAGCCTTGCCGATGTGGGCAGGCGTTTCGCGGCTGGAAACCTGGGGGGATGTGACCCGGCGACCTAGTACTTTATTTAGTATTTGCAGCACGAAATTGCGCGATAGCGGTGATGGATGGTCGAATGTTTAAAGAATTATCACGCGGCGAAACGAGTGCGGCTGAGGGCAACAGAACAAACAAGGGGAGAAACCGGGAGGCGAAAAGGGCGGATACCTGACGGGACACTTTCATTTTCCGGATTCTATTGGATAACCTCGTCACGCCATTTCCCGAGTCTATCGCCGATTTCTTCATGTCCATCGGGCAGCGACAAAGCCCCCCCGACACTGGGGAATGCCTGGGCTTGAGCCCCCGATCGGCAGCGTCGTAAAATCGTGGCACATCGGTTACGGGGCCCAGCAATGTGTCTGGCTTCTCTTTGCGATTTCATTCATGTAAGCGGGGGGCGCCCGGCGCTCTGGCCGTCGGCCCGTCGCATTGAGGCACCCGGCCGTAGTGGAATTGTCGTCCGATTCGCGCCGTGACCCCGCTGATTTCCGTCAAAAGGCTCAACAAGAGCTTCCCCGGCGTGAGGGCGCTTCACGAAGTCCAGTTCGAGCTCATGGCGGGGGAAGTCCATGCGCTGATGGGCGAGAACGGCGCCGGCAAGTCGACGCTGATGAAAATACTCGCAGGCGTCTACACCCGCGATTCGGGTGAAATCCTCTATGACGGCCAGCCGGTCGAGTTCCAGAGCCCGCGCGATGCGCAGGCCGTGGGCGTCGGCATCATTCATCAGGAACTGCAACTGATGAATCACCTGAGCGTCGCGCAGAACATGTTCGTCGGCCGCGAGCCGCGCGGGCGTCTCGGCCTGTTTCTCGACGAAGACAAGCTCAATGCGCAGGCGCGCGACATTCTTGCCCGCATGCATGTGAATCTCGACCCTCGCGCCTTGGTCGGCGCCCTCACGGTCGCCCGGCAGCAGATGGTCGAGATCGCCAAGGCCTTGTCCTTCGATTCGCGTGTCCTGATCATGGACGAGCCCACCTCGGCGCTCAACGACGCCGAGATTGCCGAACTGTTTCGCATCATCCGCGAGCTGAAGAGCCGGGGCGTCGGCATCATCTACATTTCGCACAAGATGGATGAGTTGAAGCAGATCGCCGATCGCGTCACCGTGATGCGCGACGGCGAATACGTGGCCACCGTCGCCGCCCAGGACACCAGCGTCGAAGCGATTATCGGCATGATGGTCGGGCGCACCTTGACCGATATCGAACCGTCGCACAGTACCGGGGAGAAGGGCGAGCTCGCACTCGAAGTCAAAAACCTCAATGCCGGTCCGTTGGTCAGGGACGTGAGCTTCACGCTGCGCAAGGGCGAGATTTTAGGCTTTGCCGGATTGATGGGCGCGGGCCGCACCGAAGTCGCCCGCGCGGTGTTCGGCGCCGATCCGATCGAATCCGGCGAGATCGTCGTGAAAGGCGCCAGGGCAATCATCCGTAGTCCACGCGACGCGGTGAAGCGCGGCATCGGCTATCTGTCGGAAGACCGCAAGCGCTTCGGCCTCGCGACCGGCATGGATGTCGAATCGAACATCGTCATGTCGAATTTGAGCAAATTTCTGACGTTCAACTTTTTTCTGCGGCGCGCGCAGATACGCAAGACTGCCAGCCATTTCATCAATCTGCTTGCGATACGCACGCCCTCCGCGGCGCAGGAAGTGCGGCTGCTGTCGGGCGGCAACCAGCAGAAGATCGTGATTGCGAAATGGCTGGAGCGCGACTGCGACGTGCTCTTTTTCGACGAGCCGACACGGGGTATCGACGTCGGCGCGAAGAATGAAATCTACAAGCTGCTGCGTGCGCTCGCCAGCGAAGGCAAGGCGGTCGTGATGATCTCGTCGGAGCTGCCGGAAATCTTGCGCATGAGCGACCGCGTCATCGTGATGTGCGAGGGCCGCATTACCGGCGAGCTCTCCGCTGCGGAGGCTACGCAGGAGCGCATCATGCATCTGGCGACACAGCGCGAAACCCTGAAAACGGCGGCATGAACCGCCAGAGGCCCCTATGACATTGCCATCGGACACATCGGCGCTCGCAAGAGAAGGACGTTATTCCGGCCTGCGCGCCCGCGTCTTTTCGCCGACCGCGCTGCAGAAGCTGCTCGCGTTCGCGAGTCTGATCCTGATGCTGGTTTTCTTCAGCTTCGCTTCGCCGGCGTTCATGCAGACGGACAACATGCTCGGCATTCTGCAGGCGACGGCGGTCAACGGCGTGCTGGCGATTGCCTGCACGTTCGTGATCATCACGGGCGGCATCGATTTGTCGGTCGGCACGTTGATGACTTTCACGGCGGTCATCTGCGGCGTATTTCTCTCCTACTGGCATCTGCCGATGTGGGTCGGCGTCCTCGCCGCGATCTTCACCGGCGCAATCTGCGGCACCGTTTCGGGGACGCTCACGGCGAAAATGAAAATCCCGCCGTTCATCGCGACGTTGGGCATGATGATGCTGTTAAAAGGCCTCTCGCTCGTCGTCTCGGCCGACAAGCCGATCTATTTCAGCGACACCGAAAACTTCTACCGCATCTCGCAGGATTCGTTCATCGGCTATTTGCTGCCGAGCCTGCCCATTCCGAACGCGGTGCTGATCCTGTTTTTTCTTGCGATCGCCAGTTCGATCACGCTCAATCGCACGGCGCTTGGCCGCTACACGTTTGCGCTTGGCAGCAATGAAGAAGCGGTGCGTCTTTCCGGCGTGAACGTCGATCGCTGGAAGATCGCCATTTATGGGCTGAGCGGAGCGATCTGCGGCATTGCGGGGTTGCTCATCGCGTCGCGCCTGAATTCGGCGCAGCCGGCGCTCGGCCAGGGCTATGAACTCGAAGCGATCGCCGCGGTGGTGATCGGCGGCACGTCGCTGAGCGGCGGCTCGGGCACGATTCTCGGCACGATCATCGGGGCATTCATCATGAGCGTGCTGACCAACGGCCTGCGCATCATGTCGGTCGCTCAGGAATGGCAGATCGTCGTGACAGGCCTCATCATCATTCTCGCGGTCTATGCCGACATCCTGCGTCGCAGGAAGAGCTGACGCTGAGCCGGACAATTTCAAAGAAGGGAAGCGCAAAAATGCTTCCTCAGCGGCTGAAGGTTGATGGTCCACCTTAGGAGGAGAAATTCCATGTTGAATCGAAGAATATTCGGTGTCGTGGTCGGCCTGGGCACTTTGCTTGGCGGGGCGAATATCGCGTATGCGGATGACGTCTATATCCCGCTTATTTCGAAGGGCTTCCAGCATCAGTTCTGGCAGGCCGTCAAATCGGGCGCCGAGCAATCGGCGAAGGAGCACAAAGTCAGGATCACGTTCGAGGGCCCGGAAACCGAAGCGATGGTGGACAAGCAGATCGACATGCTCTCGGCGGCGCTCGCGAAGAAGCCGCAGGCGCTCGGCATCGCCGCGCTCGACAGCAAGGCGGCCATTCCGCTGCTCAAGCGCGCGCAGGCCGCGAAAATACCGGTGATCGCGTTCGACTCCGGCGTAGACAGCGACATTCCGCTGACCACCTGCGCGACGGACAACGTGGCCGCCGCCGCGCTCGCCGCCGACAAGATGGCCGAGGCGATCGGCAATGCCGGTGAAGTCGGCGTGATCGTGCACGACCAGACCAGCCGCACGGGTGTCGATCGGCGCGACGGTTTCCTGAATCAGATGAAAAAGCATCCGAACGTCAAGATCGTCTCCGTGCAGTATGGCGGCGGCGACCATTTGAAGTCGGCGGAAATCGCCAAGGCGATGATTCAGGCCAATCCGAATCTGAAGGGCATTTTCGGCGCGAATGAAGGCTCGGCGGAAGGCGCGGCGATTGGCATCAAGGAAGCGGGCAAGAAGCTCGTGCTGATCGGCTTCGACTCCGGCAAGGAGCAGAAAGCGAACATCACCTCGGGCCTGATGCTCGGCGCGATCACACAGAATCCGGTCGGCATCGGCAAGTGCACGGTCGACTCCGCGGTGAAGGCGCTCAAGGGCGAGAAGCTGCCGCCGAAGATCGATACGGGCTTCTTCTGGTACGACAAGACCAATATGAGCGATCCGAAGATCGCCGCCGTGCTCTACGATTGAGCGCGGTGCGTTGATGCCGCCGATGCGCGATGAGCGGGGAAGGGCGTGCCGCCCTTCTTTCCCTATGGCCTCCGTGGCCCGCGCATCGCGCGCGAAAGACCGTACGTTGAACTTGCACCGCACCCATCCGTGCCGCTTGCGCTCATAGAAGGTGTATGGGCGAAGCCGATCGCAGTGACCCAGGAGCGTGTTGAGATGACGACGATCACCAAGCTGTCCGTGCGGGACATCCGCTTTCCGACCTCGCGTTCACTCGACGGCTCCGATGCGATGAACGCCGCGCCGGACTACTCCGCGACCTACGTGACGCTCGAAACGGATTCGCCGGCCTCGCTCACCGGCCATGGCCTCACGTTCACGATCGGACGCGGCAACGAAATCTGCGTGAGCGCGGTACAGGCACTGGCGCCGCTGATCGTCGGCAAAACGCTCGAAAATATCGCCGCGAACATGGGCGCGTTCTGGCGTGAGCTGACCTCCGATAGCCAATTGCGCTGGATCGGCCCGGACAAGGGCGCGATTCACCTCGCGACGGCAGCTGTCGTGAACGCGACTTGGGACCTCTGGGCAAAAGCGGAAGGCAAGCCGGTGTGGAAGCTGCTCGTCGACATGAGTCCGGAAGAACTCGTACGCTGCCTCGATTTCCGCTATGTGACCGATGCGATCACGCCGCAGGAAGCCATCGCGATGTTGCATCGTCATGTGAAAACGCGCGGCGAACGCGAAAAGGACATGCGCGCGCACGGCTATCCCGCCTACACGACGTCGGCCGGCTGGCTCGGCTACGACGACGACAAGATTCGCCGGCTCGCGCGTGAAGGCGTCGCGCAGGGTTGGACGCATTTCAAGCAGAAGGTGGGCGGCAACCTCGAAGAAGACATGCGCCGGGCCCGCATTCTGCGCGAAGAAATCGGCGAGAACCGCAAACTGATGATGGACGCGAATCAGGTGTGGGACGTCGATGAAGCGATCTCGAACATGCGGCGGCTCGCGCAATTCGATCCGTGGTGGATCGAGGAGCCCACGAGTCCCGACGACATTCTCGGGCACGCGGCGATCCGCCGGCGGTTAAAGCCGATGATCGGCGTGGCGACCGGCGAACACTGCCATAACCGCGTGATGTTCAAGCAACTGCTGCAGGCGCAGGCCATCGACTTCTGCCAGGTGGACAGCTGCCGCCTTGGCGGTCTGAACGAAGTGATCGTCGTGCTACTGATGGCGGCGAAATTCGGGGTGCCGGTGTGTCCGCACGCGGGCGGCGTCGGTTTGTGCGAGTACGTCCAGCATATTTCGCTGTTCGACTATATCTGCGTGTCGGCGTCGCTGGAAAACCGGGTGCTCGAATACGTGGATCACCTGCACGAGCATTTCGTCGATCCCGTCGTGATCCGCAACGGCCGCTACATGCCGCCGGAACGGCCCGGCTACAGCATCGAGATGCACGCGGCGTCGCTCGATCAGCATGATTTTCCTGCGGGAGCGGCCTGGCAGGCGTGACGGCGAACGCATAGGGTGGTGAGTTTTGACTCGCGTCTGATTCACTGGACCCGGTCGCTTCAGTCTTGCCGGACGGCCCCGTGTCCTCTCAGTGTCGGCGGCTCCGCATTTCGCCATCATGCTCATGGAGCGACGCCGCGAGGGCGGCCATATAGCCCGACAAGTTGGAATCCGCAGGATTTTCAACTATGGTCAATGAGTTCATGCTCTCGCGCCGAGGGCAGTGATCCCGCGCCTCACGCCGGGAGAACGCAGAGTGTTCATGTGACGCCGAGGGCTGTCAAAGCAGACCGCCCCTCGGCATGCCAACACATCGATGACTACCGAGGTGAAGCTCATGTCCAGAATGAAGGCTGTACAAGTGGAAACAGCAGGCGGCCCATTGAAGCTTGTCGAGCTGGATGTTCGTGAACCGGCCGAGGGCCAGGTCCGCATCAAGGTTCAGGCGTGCGGAATTTGCCACAGTGATTCGTTGACCAAGGAGGGCCAGTGGCCGGGTCTCCAATTTCCACGGGTTCCAGGCCATGAAATAGCCGGCGTGATAGATGCCGTCGGAAGCGGCGTGGACGGATGGCGCGTCGGGCAGCGGGTCGGCGTGGGTTGGCATGGCGGCCATTGCGGCCGATGCACCCGTTGCCGCCAGGGCGACTTCGTCCTGTGCGAAAAAGCGCAGGTGCCGGGCATCAGCTACGACGGCGGTTATGCCGAATTCGTCGTAGCGCCGGTGGAAGCACTCGCCAGCATTCCGGACGACCTGTCCGATGCGGATGCCGCGCCGTTGCTCTGCGCGGGCATTACGACTTTCAATGCATTGCGCAATAGCGGCGCGCGGGCCGGCGATGTGGTCGCCATTCTCGGTATCGGCGGGCTGGGACATCTCGGCGTGCAGTTCGCCCGGAAGATGGGCTTCAACACGGTGGCCATCGCTCGCGGACAGGACAAGGCCGCGTTGGCGAAAGAACTCGGGGCGCACCACTACATCGACAGCACGACGCAGAGCATTCCGGAAAAGCTCAACGAACTCGGCGGCGCGAAGGTCATTCTCGCGACGGTCACGAGCGGAAAAGCAATGAGCGCGGCGATCGGCGGGCTGGGGCTGAACGGCAAGATGATCATGGTCGGCATTTCGGAGGAGCCCGTCGAGGTTCCCGTCGCCCAGTTCATCATGGGCCGCAATTCGGTTCAGGGTTGGCCCTCGGGCACGTCCGCCGACTCGCAGGATACGCTCGCTTTCAGCGCGCTCTCCGGCGTCAAGCCGATGATCGAGGAATTTCCGCTCGAACGTGCGGCCGAAGCGTATGACCGGATGATGAGCGGCGCGGCGCGCTTCAGGGTGGTGCTGAAGGTCGCTTGATATCCGGGGTGTTGCGTTAGGCTCATGCCACACCTGCCCTGCGATGCGAGCAGGGCGGGCGTGAGCGAACGCTGTTCCGCCTTCCCCTCACGCCGCGACCGGATCGCTGCCCTTGATCCGGTAGAGGAGGAACGTCTGCCGCGTCTCGAATCCGAGGCGCTCGTACAAGGTGATCGCCGGGTGGTTGTCGTCGAATACATGCAGGAACGGAATGTCCCCGCGTTGCCTGATTTCCCGACGCAGGATGTTCATGAGGCGAGCGGCGAGACCCTTGCCGCGATATTCGTCATCCACGCAAACCGCGCTTATCTCGATGTAGCCATCGAGCCGCATGCGTTCGCCCGCCATCGCAATCAGACGGCCGCCGTCGCGAATCCCGATGTACTGGCCCATCTGATGGGTTCGTTTGCCGAATGGACCGGGCTTGGTCTTTTGAGCCAGCTCGAGCATGTCCGCGGCATCGAGGTCGGTGAGGCGGATCACCTGATCGTCGGTGCCGGCGCCCGGATCGCCAGTCGCCACCATCTGACGCACGACGCCGATGCGCTCGGATCGCACGGCCTCCATGTGCGGCAAAGGGGCGAGGCTCAACAGGGCCACCTGTTCCGGCGACGGCAGCAGCGCGCCGAGTTCCTGAAAAGCCGCTTCGGTTTCGCTTTCGACGCCTGCAAACGGCGCGATATCAGGGTGGTAGCGGCAAGCGGGCCGGTTGCCCTCGCGCAGATGCGCCTGTTTGGTCGTCAGGGCGGACCAGACGGGGTTGTCGAGGATAAGTTGCGTTGGGCGATTCATGTCTATCCTTATGCTTGTGCGACCAGGCTGCGGTGCCCTCAGGCGGCGTTCATGAGCATGCGGGTACCAAGCGCCATCCCTTTCATGGTTTTCCGCCTGCGATAAGCGCGCGTGACGTTCGGGTTGACGCCCCTGTAGACGGGAAGCGGCCTCTGCATAAGTGTCGTAAATGACAAAGTTGGCGTCATTTACGCCATTAAACCCGACAGTCTTCGTCTTCGGCGGCGTATGCGATGCCGCGCTTTGCGTCAGCTCACACGTTCACACCGCGACTCAGTGGGCGATGTGCAGCAGCCCGGCACCGGCCACCCACTGCAGCGCAGTTCCCATTTGCGAAAATACCTGTATGAATGTACAGTGTCTTGCGCAGAGTGTCGAGACGGCGACTCAGCTTTTTTCGGGGGACAACGAATGGACATGCGTGTGCGGATGCCGGTTGGCCATCCAATGCCGGAGATAGCTGCGTTCGTTGCCGAGATGAAATCCGCGTTTGGCGATCGGGAGATCGACGAAGCGATTCGTCGCGGGAAAGCCGGCGAGCAGACGTTTTATGCCAGCGAAAACGGGCACTCGGTGGGAACGCCCACGGCGGCCGCAACGAATAACTGGCTGGTGGACCGGGCGGTGCGCGACCGGCATTACTGTGATGGGTGTGATGGCTCGTGCATTGGTGCCGCGAAGTCGTGCCATCCTTAATCGCACGCAAACTGACGGAGAAGACATGTTTCGATTGCTCGGTGCCGGTGTACTTCTGCTGACTATCGCGTCGACCGTAACAGCGGGCGAGCGTTACGTGGAAATCTGGAATCCGCCTGAGGCGCGTATGGGTGGTGCGGGCGCTGTCGCCGGCAAGTGCTCGCCGAAATCTCGCAGTGCCGCCAGCTCCCGCCGCAACGCGACAAAGCTTCTGCCGCGGCGCGTGGCTGATCCGATGCCGCGAACCGCGCCGTCCAAACGCACGCCCGTGGTCACGGTCAAGAAGCCGGCCGCCCCGCCTTCCCTCGACATACCCAGACTGATTACGCCGGAAGGCAACGTGCTGCGCGTCTGAAGCGGCTGCGGCTGTCATCGCTGATTAAAGATCACGCGCGGCGTAGCTGCTGCAATTGGCTGCACGTGGTTGAAAAGCCCACTCCACGTCGCCGCGTTGCGGTAACCTGGTGAATGAAGCGACCGCTCGTCAATGCAGAGACCGAAAGTGGAACCTGAAATCTACAAGGGCTATTCCGTCTGGGGCCATGCCATTCTTCAGGATGGCGGATATGCGGCGGGCGGCACTATCATGCGCGCAGGCAAGCTGGTCGAAGGTTCAGGCGTGCTCGGCACATTTGAAACCGACGAGGGAGCGCGCCTCGCTGGGCTCGAGTGGTGCCGGGCATGGATCGATAGCCATGGTTGAACGGGTTTTGCAAACTGCGTTACACCGCCTTGCCCGCTCAAGGTGACTTTGGCTGGCGCCGCTGGCATTGCCGCTGAATATTGCTGGCGAGCAATATGGACGGCAATTCATGTATACCGAAGCAGGGACGCCGAAAACCAGCGCTCAAGCGACTGAGCCATGGCGTGTCCGCGATTCACTTCGGCACCACTGCTGTCCCATCCAACCGTCTCGCGCCGGATCTGGCATGCTGCGTGCAATCTCATCTGCGTTCGCGCAGCCAGCAGGCACCTCGCTCATCCGCTATCGATCGACATGGACGCCATCCGCAGCCAACCCGGTTCGCCCCTCACGCCCTCCGGCGCCCCCACTGGTTTCGTCCGTGTGCGGGGCGCTCGCGAGCACAATCTGAAAAACGTCGACGTGCAGATTCCGCGCGACGCGCTCGTCGTGTTCACCGGCGTGTCGGGCTCGGGGAAATCTTCGCTCGCGTTCGGGACGTTGTACGCGGAGGCGCAGCGGCGCTACTTCGAATCGGTTGCGCCGTACGCGAGGCGCCTGATCGAACAGGTCGGCGTGCCCGAAGTCGACGCGATCGAAGGGCTGCCGCCCGCGGTCGCCTTGCAACAGCAGCGCGGCACGCCGAGCGCGCGCTCATCGGTGGGCAGTGTCACCACGCTGTCGAGCCTCGTACGCATGCTCTATTCGCGTACGGGCGACTATCCGCCGAAGCAGCCGATGCTGTTCGCCGAGGACTTCTCGCCGAACACGGTGCAAGGCGCCTGTCCGACATGCCATGGGCTTGGGCGCGTGTACGAAGTCACCGAAAAATCGATGGTGCCCGACGACTCGCTGACCATCCGCGAGCGCGCGATTGCCGCGTGGCCGCCTGCGTGGCACGGCCAGAATCTGCGCGACATCCTGGTCACGCTCGGCTACGACGTCGATACACCATGGCGCGACTTGCCGAAAAAAGATCGCGACTGGATTCTCTTCACCGACGAACAGCCGACCGTGCCCGTCTACGCCGGCTTGACGCCGAAGGAAACCCGCGCCGCGCTCAGACGCAAGGACGAGCCGAGCTATCAAGGCACGTTCACCGGCGCACGCCGGTACGTGCTGCACACCTTTGCGAACACCCAAAGCGCGCTGATGAAAAAGCGCGTGTCGCAGTACATGGTCGGCAGCGGCTGTCCGAGTTGCCACGGCAAACGGCTCAAGAAAGAAGCGCTCTCGGTGAAATTCGCCGGGCTCGATATCGGCGAGTTGTCGCAGTTGCCGCTCGCGGGGCTGGCCGCGCTTCTCGAACCGATCGCGCGCGGCGAATGGCCGGAGCCCGCCACGGTGACCACGGCTAAAGGCGGCGTGCTCAGCAAAAGCGCGATGCGCGAGGCCGTCGACAAGCGGGTGGCGGCGGGCGGTTCCGCGCACAAGGCTTCACCCGACGTGCGGCGCACGCCGAACCTTTCGGAAGAAAAACGCGTGGCCGCGCAGCGCATTGCCGCCGAATTGCTGGAACGTCTGAGGACGCTGGTCGACCTCGGTCTCGGCTACCTTGCGCTGGAGCGCAGCACACCCACGCTGTCGTCGGGTGAATTGCAGCGCTTGCGGCTGGCCACGCAACTGTCGTCGCAACTCTTCGGGGTCGTGTATGTGCTCGACGAGCCATCGGCCGGCCTGCATCCCGCCGACGGCGAAGCGCTCTTCAGCGCGTTGCAAGGACTCAAAGCCGCGGGCAATTCGCTGTTCGTCGTCGAGCACGATTTGCAGATGATGCGGCGCGCCGACTGGCTGGTCGACGTTGGTCCGGCGGCGGGCGAGGCGGGCGGTCATGTGGTCTATAGCGGGCCGCCCGAGGGACTCGCGAAGGTCGAAGCATCGCAGACGCGCCGCCATCTGTTCGCGCCGCCCGCCCCCGTCGAGCGCACACCGCGCGACGCTGCGGGCTGGCTGCAACTCGTCAATATCACGCGCAATAATCTGCGCGGGCTGAATGTCGCGTTCCCGCTCGGCTGCCTGACGACCGTCACCGGGGTGTCGGGCTCGGGCAAATCGAGCCTCGTGAGCCAGGCGCTGCCCGAACTGGTCGCGAGCCGGCTGGGACGGATCATCGAAAGCCCGGACGAAGACGAACAGGACCCGCTGCTCGCCAGCGCGACGCTGCCCACGAGCGGACACATCGCCGACGGCATGGACGCGCTGCGGCGACTCGTGCGCGTCGACCAGAAGTCGATCGGGCGCACGCCGCGCTCCAATCTCGCCACCTACACGGGCTTGTTCGACCACGTGCGCAAGCTGTTCGCGGACACCCCCACTGCCCGCAAGCGCCGCTACAGCGCGGGGCGCTTCTCGTTCAACGTCGCGCAGGGCCGTTGCCCGACGTGCGAAGGCGAAGGCTTCGTCAGCGTCGAGTTGCTGTTTCTGCCGAGCGTGTATGCGCCTTGCTCGACCTGCCATGGCACCCGCTACAACACGTCGACGTTGGAAATCACATGGCGCGATAAAAATATTGCCGAGGTGCTGGACCTGACGGTCGATGCCGCGTGCAGATTCTTTGCCGAGGAAGCGAGCGTGATGCGCGCGCTAAAAGTACTGCGCGACATCGGCCTCGGCTATCTGCGCCTCGGTCAGCCGGCCACGGAGCTATCGGGCGGCGAGGCACAGCGCATCAAGCTCGCGACCGAACTGCAGCGGGCGCAGCGCGGTGACACGTTGTACATCCTCGACGAGCCGACTACCGGCCTGCATCCCGCCGACGTCGACCGGCTCATGGTGCAGTTGCAGGGCCTCGTCGACGCGGGCAATACCGTGGTGGTGGTCGAGCACGATATGAGGGTGGCCGCGCAAAGCGACTGGGTGATCGACGTCGGCCCGGGAGCCGGCGACGCCGGCGGGACGATCGTGGCGAGCGGCATCCCGGCTGAAGTCGCGCGCGCGAAGGAGAGCCGCACGGCTGCGTATCTGCAGCCGCTGGTTGTGGCGTGAACTTGGGTGGAGCGCGTTGACGTTAACGGGAGTTCCATCAAAGACGCCGGCATTTGCTGGGGCCGGAAAGCCCGGAAGATTTGAGAAGGGCGAGGACTTAAGCAGGGTGCCTTCGATCAATGCGCGGCATTCATGACTTGCGCACTATCGAGGGCCTTTTGAGTGACCGTTCTGAAAGACGATGCCTGCAAGAACGAACCGACACCCGGCGAAGATCAGCTTCGACGGAATGTCGTTTTGCGTGATACCCGGCAAAGCGCCTCAATCCAGGCTCCTCGATGGAGGGGAAATGTGCCTTGTTTACTTTTGCGGAGAAACTGGTCTATAAACGAAACACTTTTGATTTCAAATCAAAGATGAAAGTTACCCTCGACGAATTGCAGACCTTTGCCACCGTGGTCGACACCGGTTCGATCACTGCCGCGGCCGAGCAGTTGGACCAGACCGTGTCGGGCGCGAGCCGGACGCTGGGCAGGCTCGAAGAAAAGCTGAAAACCACGCTGTTGCGCCGGACGACGCGGCGCCTGGAGTTGACGGAAGAGGGCAAGGCTTTCCTGCAAAATGCCCGCGAGATCATCGATGCGGTGGAGAGTGCTGAAGAACAACTCGCGGCTCGCCGGGAGCGGCCTTCCGGGCGTCTGCGCATCGATGCTGCGACGCCGTTCATGCTCCATGTGATCGTGCCGCTGGTGGCGGGCTACCGCGCGCTGTATCCGCAGATCGAACTCGAATTGAACAGCAACGAAGGCATCATCGATCTGCTCGAACGCCGTACCGATGTCGCCATCCGTATCGGCAAGCTGAAGGATTCGACGCTGCACAGCCGTCCGGTCGGCAGCAGCCGGATACGGGTCCTGGCGGCGCCGGACTATCTGAAGAAGCACGGACATCCGAAACGTGTCGACGAACTCGCCAGGCATTCGCTGCTAGGGTTTGCTCAACCCGAATCGCTTAACGTCTGGCCGATCGTCGGGGCCGACAACGAGCTATACCGGATCGAGCCGGGCATCGCGTCGTCCAGCGGCGAAACGCTGCGGCAGCTGGCGCTGGAGGGGGCGGGCGTCGTCTGCCTGTCCGACTTCATGACGGGACGGGATCGTCGCGAGGGCAAGCTCGTCCAGCTTTTCGCGCGGCAGACCCAGGAAGTCCGGCAACCCATCCACGCCGTCTACTATCGCAACACCGCGATATCGGCGCGGATCGCGTCTTTCGTCGACTATCTGGCCGAAGCCGTGAAGGAAACGGAGTTCGCTCGCACGCCGGTGGCCCGATCGGGATAAAGGTTAGCTTCGCTCTTTGGCCAAAAGATCCCACGCCGATGCCGACCGCCGAGGTGTACACGGGCCTGAAGACGGGTCGGGTGGATGCCGCGGAAAACAACCTGCCGACTCATGAAGAGGCTCTTACCCGATCACAATCCAATCGAATCGAAATAACAGAAGTGTCGACCCGGGTCCGGGCGTCTTGCTCTGCCATGGTGTCTCCTGATTTGAATAATGTACTCTGAACCGGTAGCCGCGATAAACGGCACTGGCCTCTGAGCCGGTTATTCACATTCTGGTCACCCAACGGCGAAGCATCTATGCGTTGACCAAATAGATTGATTGGATTTTTGGAAGAATGCCGGGCATGCGCTGGTTGATGCCCGTGCCCGAGCGCGATATCTACCACCTCGCGCCATCCAGCATCCCATTCCCCCACCAGGGAAATCCCGCGTCTAAACGCAACCACAGGCACAATAGCGGGCAATAACACCGCGCGCACGTCGGTTCGGGTTTCGAACCAGCCCATGCCGCGCCATCGGCATTGCCCCCTTGATGCAGTCATGACCCACGATAACGCCAACCACGCCGGCACTTCCGCCCCGGCACCGAACTCGCCGCGCTTCCTGCTGATTCTGATCTGCCTGTTCGCTTCCGCCGGACAACTCGCGATCGATATCTACGTGCCTGCGCTGCCCGCCATGGCGCGTTTCTTCGCCACGTCGCCGCAGGCCATCCAGACGAGCGTGACCGGCTATATGGTCGCCTACGCGCTCGGCCAGCTGATCTTCGGACCAGTCGCCGACGCATATGGCCGCAAGCCTGTGCTGGCGTTCGGACTCGTCATCTACACGATCGGCTGCCTGCTGTCGCTGGCGGCGCCGAACCTGGAGACGTTCATCCTCGCACGCTGCCTGCAGGGCTTCGGCATCGCCACCACCAACCTGCTTGCGAAGGCGATCATCACCGATTCGTTCAAGGGCCAGGCGCTGATGCACGCGTTCACCTACATGTCGATTGCGTGGGGGCTCGCGCCGATCGTTGCGCCGGTGATCGGCGCCCATCTGCAGACGTGGTTCGGCTGGCGGGTCTGTCTTGTCTTCCTGCTGGTCTATTCGCTCGTGATGTGGGCGCTGTTGTGGCGCTATCGGGAAACATTGCCGCGGCCCGTGCACCTCGAACCGCGCACGCTCGTCACGAATGCGCGCAAGGTGCTCGCGAGTCCGGTGTTCCAGAGCTGCTTTCTTGCGCAGGGTCTGTGCTACAGCATCCTGCTCGTGTTCAACATCATCGGACCGTTCATGGTGCAGAACACGCTGCATAAGCCACCGACTTTCTTCGGCTATCTCGCGCTCGGCATCGGCATGATGTATTTTCTCGGCGGCCTCTCGAACCGCTTGCATGGTCCGCGTCTGCCGAGCGCGGAAGAGCGGCTGCGCATTGGTGCGCGCCTGATGGCGGCCGCTGCGGTGGCGATGCTCGTGCTTGCGCTGACGATCGGCCTGCGCGTGTGGACGCTCGCCACACCGGTGCTCGTAATGGGCTTTTGCGCCGGCGCGATGTATCCGACGCTGATGGCCAAGGGCAATTCGCTGTTTCCGCACATCGCGGGGCTGACGAGCGCAATTCTCGGGTGCGCGCTGCTGCTCGTCTCGTCGGCGATGATGGGGCTGGCCGGCTTCGTGTCGGTGCAAATCCTGACGCCGCTCGCGATGTTTTTCGTGATCCTCGCGGGCATCGTGGTCGTGATGGTGACCAAGCTGCTGCGCCATCTGACGCTGGCGCAGCCTGTCGCGGTGGCGCGCGCGGGAGGTGAGGTGGTGTAAGAAACATGGAGTCGGAGAGTTTGCGGCTCCGAACTTCGGGTCGTTGACACGCCGATCGGCGCTCTGACTTCGCCGTGCTCGCGGACGCGGCGAAGCACCTGACTTCTCTCATCACCGCTCGATCACGACTTCGAGGTACTCGCTCGGCAGGACGAGCGTCGAGTCCCCCGACCGGTTGCGGCTGCGGATCAATGTCATCAGATCGTCCAGAAGCACCGCCTTGCCTGTTGACGGACCTTGACGGCGGCGAAGTCTGCGACGGGTGAGAGAGAGGAATCAACAGCGGACATGAATAACTCCTGAGAGGCAAAAGGCAGCGGTACGGGAAGCGTGGTTTGGCTGCCTGTTTTTGATGACGCCGCGAATTGCACTCCGAGCATGCCCGCGCGACGATCGGGCAAATCAAAGCTGATCTGCGAAATACGCGGGGAATCAGCCGCCGCAGTCTCCTTGCGATGCCGGCACGTTCGCCGGTTCGTTGTGAAATTTCGTGAGTGCTAGTATTGGGAGGCAAAGCATATTAATGAATGACCAGGCGTCCAGATGTTTTGCGCAGGACGCCGAAATTGATCGGCGCTGTAGGGATGCCTTTTCGGGAGTGCTTCGCCGCGTGACTCTGCGGACGGCGGCTATCTAAACGCCGAATTCACTGCCCGTCTGGGACATCGGCAAGGTGGCCCTTGAGCGGTGATTTGCTTTCTGCCGCATGTGGCTTCCTTGACGCATCCGGTCGTCTACCCGGTTTGCCGGTTGCTGCGGCACACAAAGCGCTTTAATTTTCGGTCCCGACTCACGCAGGCATTACGCTTGCTGCACCACCCCTTGCGCTCGCGGGACGCGACTCCGCCGCGCGGCCCCTGAACGTCCCACAATCCGCAATCGATCTATAACGGCCCCGGTTTCCGCGCTCGTCTACCGCGAGAGACGCCGATTCCGGCCGCTCTTCCCACGAGGAGAAAGCACGATGCAACAGACCGCCTCCAACACCGACACCCCGCAACAGAGCGCCGCGAGCCGAACCAGCCGCCGGTCTTCCGCCGACACGGCGATGCCCGTCGAGTTGAACGTCAACGGCAACATCTACAAGCTGTTGCTCGATCCGCGCACCACGCTGCTCGACGCGCTGCGCGAACATCTGCACCTGACCGGCACCAAAAAGGGTTGCGATCACGGTCAATGCGGCGCGTGCACCGTGCACGTGAACGGACGGCGAGTGAATGCGTGCCTGTCGCTGGCGGGCACTCACGCCGGCGACGAAATCGCGACCATCGAAGGTATCGGCCAGCCCGATGCGCTGCATCCGATGCAGGCCGCGTTTGTAGAATGCGACGGCTACCAGTGCGGCTATTGCACGTCGGGCCAGATCATGTCCGCGGTTGCCTTGCTCGATGAAGCGGTCGGGCCCGGCGACGCCGAGGTGCGCGAAGCGATGAGCGGCAATCTGTGCCGCTGCGGCGCCTATCAGAACATCGTCGCGGCGATCCAGCGCGTGCGCGGCCAGTCCTGAGGAGCGCCATCATGGACATGTTCCAGTTATCGCGCGCCAACGGCGTGTCCGACGCGATCGCCGCAGCCGCGGCCTCGGCGACGGCCCAGCAAGGCGCACAAGTACGCTTTCTCGCCGGCGGCACGACATTGCTCGATCTCATGAAGCTGAACGTCGAGCGGCCCACGCGTGTCATCGACATCAGCCGTCTGCCGCTAGATCGCATCGAAGCGCTGCCCGACGGCGGCGTGAAGATCGGTTCGATGGCGCGCAACGCGGACCTGGCGTTGCATCCGCTGATTCGCGAGTCTTACGCCGTGCTGTCGCAGGCGTTGCTGGCGGGCGCGTCGGCCCAATTGCGAAACATGGCGACGACCGGCGGCAACCTGTTGCAACGCACGCGCTGTGTCTACTTTCGCGACACCGCGATGCCGTGCAACAAGCGCGATCCGGGCTCGGGATGTCCCGCGATCCAAGGATTCAATCGCACGCTCGCGATTCTCGGCACCAGCGACGCGTGCATCGCCACGAACCCGTCGGACATGAATGTCGCGCTGACCGCGCTCGACGCGACCATTCATATCGAAGGGACCGACGGTGCGCGCAGTATCGCGATCGACGAGTTCTTCCTGTTGCCCGGCGCAACGCCGCAGCGGGAGAACGTGCTCGAACCGGGCGACCTCATCACGCACGTGACACTGCCGCCTCTGCCAGAGGGTGCGCGTTCGGCTTACTTAAAGCTGCGCGATCGCGCGTCGTACGAGTTCGCGTTGGCGTCGGCTGCGGTCGTTGTGGCGCTCGACGGCGGACGCATCGCGCATGCGCGCGTCGCGCTCGGCGGCGTCGGCACGAGACCGTGGCATGCGGCCGAAGCGGAGGCGGTATTGCAAGGCGCGACGCCCGACGCTGCAACCTTCCGCAAGGCCGCGGATGCCGCGCTCGCAAACGCGAAGCCGCAAAGCCAGAACGGCTTCAAGGTGGAACTGGCGCGGCGCTGCATCGTCCACGCGCTGACCCAGGCCACGGCCACGTCCTGAACCGCCGATCAAGAGGAACGCACCATGTCTACTTTGCCCGACTCCGTGCTGTCCGTGATCGGACGGCCCCATGCGCGCGTCGACGGTCCGCTGAAGGTCAGCGGCGGCGCAACCTATACATCCGATGTCGATCTGCCCGGCTTGCTGATTGCGGTGCCGGTGTGCAGTACGATCGCGAGCGGCCGGCTTACGTCGCTCGACGTCGCGGGCGCCGAGGCGATGCCAGGCGTGCACGCGGTGCTGCATCGGGGCAATATCGGCCGCTTCTACCGGATCTCCGGCAATTCGATGGAGACCGGCTACGTCGACGAAGCGCGGCCGCCCTTCGAAGACGACATCATCCGCTACTACGGCCAGTACATCGCGCTCGTGATCGCCGACACCTTCGAGGCCGCGAGCGCTGCAGCGGCGGCGATCGAGGCGCGCTACGAACTCACGCCGCACGACGTGCGCGATGAACTCGAACCCGACGACAAGCCCAAGGTCGAGAACGAGCGCGGCGATCCGGATTCCGCGTTCGACACGGCGGCAGCGACCATCGACGCAACTTACGCGACGCCGACCGAAACGCACAACCCCATCGAACTGCACGCGTCGATCGCGCAGTGGGATGGCGAAAACTATACGTTCTACGAGACGACGCAGTCCATTTCGATTCACCTCGGCACGCTCTCGCAGATGCTCGGCGTGCCGAAGGAAAAGATCCGCGTGATCTCGCGCTACCTGGGATCCGGCTTCGGCGGAAAGCTGTGGGTGTGGCCGCACACCCTGCTGGCGGCAGCCGCGACGCGTCAGACAGGTCGCCCGGTGAAGCTGGTCGTGAGCCGCAAGATGATGTTCCAGAACGTCGGCCATCGTCCGGTCACGCAGCAGCGCGTGCGCCTTTCGGCCGAACGCGACGGCAAGCTCACGTCGCTGCGGCACGACTACGTCAATCACACCGCCATCGCTGACGAATACCAGGAAAGCTGCGGCGAAGTCACGCCGCTCATCTATAGCACGCCGAACCTGCGCGTGACCTCCGGCCTCGCGCGCCGCAACGTCGGCTCGCCTACGGCAATGCGTGGCCCCGGCGCCGTGCCTGGCCTATACGCCATCGAATCGGCGATGAACGAACTGGCGCGCGAACTGAATCTCGATCCTGTCGAGTTGAGGCTGCGCAACGAACCGCACGCCGACGAAAGCACCGGGTTGCCGTTCTCGTCGCGGCATCTCGTCGAGTGTTTGCGCACTGGCGCTGAGCGGTTCGGCTGGTCGCAGCGTAAGCCGGACATCGGATCGATGCAGCGTGACGGCCTGACGCTAGGCTGGGGCGTCGGCGCCTGCGTCTGGCCGGGCGTGCGCTTTTCCGCTGCGGCCAACGTCGATCTTCGGGACGACGGCAGCGCCCGGGTGGTGTGCGGCACGCAGGACATCGGCACCGGCACGTACACGGTGCTCGCGCAACTGGTCGCGGAAGAGACGGGCATTCCACTCGAGCGCATCGAGGTCGGTCTAGGCGATTCGATGTTGCCACCGGGGCCGGTTTCGGGTGGTAGCGCGGTGACGGCGTCGGTGGTCCCAGCGGTGTTCGACGCGGTGCGTTCGGCAATCAAGCTGTTGCTATCGCGCGCCGCGGCAGTCGACGGTTCGCCATTCAAAGGCGCGGCAGAAGATACGCTCGCGTTCAGCGCGGGACGTGTGCATCGGAAGGAAGATGCTCCTGAGCGCGGCGTGCCGTTCGTCCAGATTCTCGAAGCAGCGAAAATGCGCGCGGCGTCGGGTAGCGGCAGCGCCACGGGCGGCTTCGACGATCCGCTGAAAAAGCGCTTCTCCATTTATTCCTACGGCGCGCACTTCGCCGAGGTCACGTGGCAGCCGGAGATCGCGCGGTTGCGCGTGAGCCGCGTCGTCACGGTGATCGATGGAGGACGCATCGTCAATCCGCGCGCAGCCCGCAATCAGATCGAAGGCGCAGTCGTGATGGGCGTCGGGATGGCCCTGTTCGAGCACACGATGTACGACGCTCGGACGGGCGCACCGATCAATAGCAACCTGGCCGACTACATCATCGCGTCGAATGCGGATACGCCCGAACTCGACGTGACCTTTCTCGATCATCCGGACACCGTGTTCAATGAACTCGGCGTCCGCGGCATTGCGGAAATCGGTCTTGCGGGGATCGCGGCCGCGATTACCGATGCAACTCATCATGCGACCGGTGTGCGCGTGCGCAAGTTGCCGATCATGATCGAAGATCTGCTCGGGGCGGAAAGTGTTTGAGGGCAGTCGGTCATGAAAGTCTCCAGAGAACGATCGACGACCAGGAACTATACTGGGGCACCTGGAGGTTTCAATGACCGATCAAGACAAACTGCATCCGCTACGTCCGCTTCTGAAGAATTGGGTTTGGGAGCATGGCCACATCGGCACTCGCTATCTGGATTGCGTTGATGGCCAGATCAAGTTTGATGAAGGCAAGAAATCGCGGTTCGCAGCCGAAAAATATATCTACGTGCCGCTTGATAAGGACGTTGCAGACGATGCATCCGTGGATGGTCCCGCTATCCAGGAGGCGGGACTCGCGCGGTTTTTGCGGGCTGCGCAGTTGGGTAAGCCAGAGGAGGCCGGTTCTGTCGCGGAGGTTCAGCGCGCGGTGCAGGACTGCCTGGAACTCGGCCTGTTCAGCGCATATCAATGGCAAGCTCGGGAAGCATTGGCCCGCTACAAGCAAGAGCCAATGTTCGACGACGAAATCCGAGCGGCGGTTGTCGACGACATCCGGCGTATTTACTCCGGTATGCGGGACCAGCTGGCGTTGTACGATTTCAGTGTGCTGTATGGGTTGTCCGTGCCGCTGTTGATCAGCGATACGCCGTTCATCGACTGGCGAGTAGGCGCGAGTCCGGCACTTCCGTTTGTATCGCTGCCACTGGGACCTTACTGCCTGCTGGTAGGCGCGCCGTCGGGCAGGAGTAGCCGAGTGGGTCCGGTGGTATGGAAGGCTGCCAGCGCAATGGGCCCGCTGAAGGACCACAATCGGCTTATCGCGGAGCACGCGCATTTGTGGCTCGTGGCGACCACTGACGATCAACTCGTTGCGGTACAAAGCCGCCTCGCTGTGACAGCGGACGCGAAGAGAAAGGACGCGAAGCCTTGACGGACGCGCGCGAAGTGCGGTCTGGAACGGGTAATTGAGCTTCCCTCGGTTTTTCGCCTTCCACAGATTCCAAGTTACGCAGCGGCATTCTTGAGTTGACCGCGCGGGTCGGCTCCATCACTGCCCAGCAGACGATACTGCTTGCAGTCAGCCGGCACATGTATGACCCGACCTCCAGTGCATGGGATCTCGGCCTTGTCGGGTCTTTCAGTTCATGCCCAGGCTTGCCACGACCTTCGTCGCAGGGCACTGTGCCGATCGCATGCATCGTGGCTGGATCGTCGCAGCTTGTCGACGCGATCGGCACCGAGGGGCGCGACGTCTTCGGCGGGTTGATGTTTTGCGACGCCACGCGCGTGACACATTCGTGAATTCAAATGGGCTCAATGCCTAGTGACAACTCGCGCGCACAACATACGTTGCGCATCGGCGACGATTCAGACCGCCATGCGCGCCGTGCCCGCAGTTCAGGAAACTTCACCCTGTGTTCACGCACTTCAGTGCAGAACCTGACACGCTGCAGCGTCAGTTCAATGCCGATTGCCAGACCGTGTGCCCCAACCGCGATTGGCGGTTTCTAACACGCCGATCAACTTTATCTAACGCGCCGATCAACTTAAACGATTGGCGGTTGCCACAATCCTCTACATTATTCCCTTATCACCTGTGCGCTACCGAGGTCTGGGTGATAGGCCGACGAAAGAGCATAATTTGTAGACCTTCAGGAGGATATCCATGTCTGACAAAGGGAAGTGTCCGTTCCAACACGCCGCCGGCGGCGGCACGACGAACCGTGACTGGTGGCCGGAACAGCTGAGGCTGGATTTGCTGAGCCAGCACTCCAGCAAGTCCAACCCGCTAGATCCGGACTTCAACTACGCCGAAGCTTTCAAAACGCTCGATCTCGCGGCTGTCAAGAAAGATCTCGCCGCGCTCATGACCGACTCGCAGGACTGGTGGCCGGCCGACTTCGGCCACTACGGTCCGCTTTTCATTCGTATGGCATGGCACAGCGCCGGCACCTATCGCATCGGCGACGGCCGCGGCGGCGCTGGACGCGGCCAGCAGCGTTTCGCGCCGATCAACAGCTGGCCGGACAACGTGAGCCTCGACAAGGCCCGCCGTCTACTCTGGCCAATCAAGCAAAAATACGGCCAGAAGCTGTCCTGGGCCGACCTGCTGATCCTCACCGGCAACGTCGCACTGGAAACCATGGGCTTCAAGACCTTCGGCTTCGGCGGCGGTCGCGAAGACACGTGGGAGCCGGATCAGGACGTCTACTGGGGCAACGAAAAAACCTGGCTAGGTGGCGACGTCCGCTACGGCAAAGGAGCAGCCGGCAATGAAGACGACGACGAAGGCGTAATCGTCGCAGACGAAGAACTCCACGGCACCGAACAAAGCCGTACCGAAGCCGGGCGCAATCTGGAGAACCCGCTTGGTGCAGTGCAGATGGGCCTGATCTACGTGAACCCGGAAGGCCCGGACGGCAACCCCGACCCGCTTGCGGCAGCGCATGATATCCGCGAGACCTTCGGCCGGATGGCGATGAACGACGAGGAAACCGTCGCTCTGATCGCCGGTGGTCACACCTTCGGCAAGACGCACGGCGCCGGTCCTGCCGACAACGTCGGCGCCGAACCCGAATCGGCCGGCCTCGAGTATCAGGGACTCGGCTGGGCGAACAGCTTCGGCAGCGGCAAGGGCGCCGACACGATCACGAGCGGTCTGGAAGTGACGTGGAGCAGCACGCCGACGCAATGGGGCATGGGCTTCTTCCAGAACCTGTTCGGCCTCGAATGGGAACCGACGAAGAGCCCGGCGGGCGCCAATCAGTGGGTCGCGAAAAATGGCGGCGAGACGATTCCGCACGCGCACGACCCGTCGAAGAAAATCCGCCCGACGATGTTGACCACGGACCTGTCGCTACGGCTCGATCCGGTGTACGAGAAGATCTCGCGCCGCTTCATGGAAAACCCCGACGAGTTTGCCGACGCCTTTGCACGCGCCTGGTTCAAGCTGACGCACCGCGACATGGGTCCGCGTGCGCGTTACCTCGGTCCTGAAGTCCCCACTGAGGAACTGGTCTGGCAGGACCCGATTCCGGCCGTCGACCATCCTCTCGTCAGCGACGCTGACGTCGCCGCGCTCAAGCAGAAGATCGCGGCTTCGGGACTTTCGGTTGCCGAACTGGTGTCGACCGCATGGGCATCGGCCTCCACTTTCCGTGGCTCGGACAAGCGCGGTGGCGCCAACGGCGCGCGCATTCGTCTCGCGCCGCAGAAGGACTGGGCGGTCAACCAGCCGGAACAGCTCGCCAAGGTGCTCAAGACGCTCGAAGGCATTCAGAGTGAGTTCAATGGTGCGCAGTCGGGCGGCAAGAAGGTGTCGCTTGCCGATCTGATCGTGCTGGCGGGTGGCGTGGGCGTCGAGCAGGCCGCGGAGAAGGGCGGCCACAAGGTGACGGTGCCGTTCGCGCCGGGCCGCATGGATGCATCGCAGGAACAGACCGACGTGGAATCGGTTGGCGCGCTCGAACCATTGGCGGACGGCTTCCGCAACTACCTCCAGCGCAAGTTCCCTGCGTCGGCTGAAGCGTTGCTGATCGACAAGGCGCAACTCCTCACGCTCACCGCACCGGAAATGGCCGTGCTGGTCGGTGGCTTACGCGTGTTGGGTGTTCAGGCGGGCAAGGAAGCTCATGGGGTGTTCACGGATCGCCCGGGTGTGCTGAGCAACGACTTCTTCCGCAACCTGCTTGACATGGGCACCCAATGGAAGCCGCAGTCGGAGGCGAATGACCTGTTCCAGGCAAGCGATCGCGCAACCGGCAAGGCGAAATGGACGGGCACGCGCGTGGATCTGGTTTTCGGTTCCCACTCTGTATTGCGTGCGCTGGGCGAGGTCTATGCAAGCGCGGACGGTCAGGAGAAGTTCGTGCGCGACTTCGTCGCTGCATGGGCGAAGGTAATGAATCTGGACCGCTTCGATCTGGCTTCGGTCTGAAGCACCACGCCCCCGCCGGTGATGTTTGGCGGGGGCGTGAGATCGAGTTGCTTGGTGTTGTCAAAGATGCGCCGCGGGGTGATCCGCGGCGCAAAATTATTGTGGTGTGGCATGTTTGAGGTGCGGTTCAGAATCTTTCGGGTTTAGGACAGGACTGCAGCGCTCCTGTGGCGCGCACTTGCAGAGGCCTTGCAAACGGATCTGGTCCACATCTCCCGAGATCATTTCATTCTCAACGTCACAGGACGTTGCATCCCTATCTGGCCAGACCAGACAGCTCAATGATGCCATCGAGTTGCGAACGTTAGAGTAGCGCGCTGTTCACTCCCGTGAATATGGTTGCATCTATCACCTGCGCTGACGCCACCATTTGCGTTGCTCATGCTCCATAAGCAGGAGCGCCGCGAATACGCCAATCGTCCGATGCTGACGTGTCTTGCATTGTCCCATTGCTTTGCTCCGTGCCACAGACTGTCCTGATTTCGGTCGGCAACCTGCCGCGCCAGGAATATTGCCGATTACGTCGGTAAGAAGTCAGTCTTGTCGCTGCAGACCTTCGCTGGCGGCCGCAGACAACCCCAGCTTATCGTGGAGCAGCCTCTGCATACGTTGGAGCGAAAAGAGGTGCAAATAAGCTCGGGACAGCCAGCCGTTTCGGTGCCATTCCATCACAGTCTCCTCTCCAAGTTGGGCGAGTCTGCCTTCGTTGATTCCCAAAAAGCCCGACACGTTCCAGCTTTTCTTATCCGCTTGCGTGAACGTGGCTGTCAACGGATCAAGTAGTTTGAGCTCAACCAGACGCCTGCAAAAAGCGTTAGTCCTTTCGAGGTCAGCTTGGTACTCGCGCAGAAACGTTTCAATCTTCTGCCACTCCTGAGTTGCCTTGCCATCGTCATCAAGGAGTCGCCGGTAGCCGTCTCTCGCTTCACCGATGACATAGTCTTTCTCGACACACACCAGCAGGTTAGGATCGGCCTGTTCGCCGGCAGATACTTTTGCTATGCAGAATGGAAAACGCCGGATATAGGCTGGCTGGTACACATCCGTCTTCCAACCCGACGCGGTATAAAACAGGTTCTCGCCTGTAGCAAGACCCAACATGGCAACCAGCCCAACGCGATCATGTAGAGAATCTTGCACAAATACCAGCGGGTAATGCGCTGCCGCCGACACCATCTCGCCGATGCTCAGTGGCACGATGGCCGTATCCTTCACGAACGGTGGCACTTCTCCCGGGGCTGTAAAGCGTACGTAGTCGATACGATTGAGTGCCTTGATATCCCGGTAACCAAAAGGAGGGCTAATATCCATCATTAAACTCCGTCAATACGAGCATGAATTTTGCGGACAGACATCAAGGACCGTGCCGCGCAGCTACAACCACCACCGGGTTTCAAGCCGGGAGAAAAAACTGGTATTGAACCGTGCGCCAGTGTTCTCGCCATAGCTTACCTCCTACAAAGTTTTCGTATTTCGTCATCCGAAATAAACTGCGCGAGCGGATCATTTGTTGTTCATATCGTACCTCCCATGTCTTCATGGAAAAAGTTGCTGCGCAACGGGAAGCCGCAATTGGCAACCGCTAAAACGCAAGCGCGGCAATTTTCCGGCAACGAGAGCCGCTCCATGACTCGGCGTTCGGACGATCGATCGCGAAGATCCGGTGAACGGGCTACAGACCATCGCACGCGTAAATGCTCATATCGAGCGGATAGTACCGGCACTTCACGATATTTTCCAAATCGGCGATCAATTCCTGCGTTCAATGTTCCTCTTCACGATACGGCTTACCCTTTGTCTGCGGCTCATCTTACCTTGCGATTGTTAGCGCGACAAACCCCCCAATCAAATGGCTAGTCTCCTCCCCGACTGGGGGGCTTATTAATGTTTGACACTTAGTACTCTCTATCCACGACGTCATGCAGCGGCATGCGGCGGTGTCGAGCGTGAAGATCAACGGTGGGGTTTGCATCTAGAAACTCTCGGAGGTTGACTTGCTGAGACAAGGGATGTGGCGAAGACCGAGGCTAGCGATTGGAAGGCGTGAGTGGCGCGAGTTCGGCCGCCGGCTATGGCGCGGAGCTGGCCCTGATACACCGAAAGATCGGTGCTTTTGGGTAGGGGCTGGCGCAGAAGTCCGTTGGTGTTTTCGCAGGCGCCGTATTGCCATGGGCTGGGTAGGTCGCGCAAGTACCTCCTCTCGCCGGTTGCGGCAATGAATTCTTTGTACCGCTACGTTTGAGTGTCATGGTCATAATCGGTTGCGCGGAGGTTAATCGCCTGTACTACATAAGTTGAGCAACGCGCTGATACGCCTCCGTTGGGAATTTCGTAATAACTTTGGTTCCAGGAAGGAGAAGATTATGAGTATCCTGCTGGTAGACGACGAGCCGGCACGAGTCGACGCAATCGAAAGAGTACTTCATTCGCTCGGAAAGGATGTAATTCAGGTAAGCCGTGGAGAAAATGCAGTTAAATTTTTGGAATGCGAACCAATTGACCTGGTCATACTTGACTGGCAATTGTCAGGCATGAAAGCGTTAGATGTATTGCGTCGGATACGTTCGCATTTTGGAAACGAACTGCCGGTTCTGTTTATGACGAGCCAGCTTCTCGAGGTCGACATTGTCCATGCGCTCGAAGCAGGAGCTAATGATTATGTATTAAAGCCATTCAGTCCGGCCGAACTCGGTACGAGAGTAAGCGCACTCCTGCTTGAAGCCCAGCGAAACGCAGTGGCCTCACACTCGAAAACTATCGGCGCGTACAGTCTGGACGTCGCTCAGCGGAGAATTTCTTTCGAAGGTAGAGCCGTCAAGCTGACGGAAAAAGAATTCGACATCATAGCCTACCTTTTTAACAATGTGGGTCGAATCGTTTCACGAGACCTGCTGGTGAAGTTGGCGTGGGGTAGAGAGCTGGATAGCTCATCTCGCACAGTAGATACGCATATCTATCGCCTTCGCCGAAAACTGTTGCTGAGTCCGGAAAACGGCGTACGTCTAACCGCGATTTATACCCATGGGTACCGCCTGGATAATATTGGAACGCCTGCTACGGTGGCGAAGTTAGATAGAGCGAATGATCGTGTAGCTCAATGTATCGCCGGTTGCTGAAGGCCGCCCGAGCATGAAGACTGCGTACTAAGAAGAAACGCAGTTGCGTCGATTTTATCTTTGCCTGAGTTTAACAAAAGACGACATTGCCTTCCTTTGCCGACCCAAATGATTTCAATCTTGTCCGAATCACCCAGCTTGCGTGCGCGGCAAGCCGACATCGACAGTACATCACAGCCATTGAAGAGTGCCCAGCAGAATGAAAAATCCAAAACAGGACGCTTGGATCGACTTGACGGATGACCACCTGCGTGGGTTGTCCTGCGCCGTCGACTTGACCACGCCAGCGCTGGCCATTGATATCTCAGCCAACGCACACTGTGAATCAGCGCCGTTGAAAGCTCCGGTGATAATTCGATGCGATTGTAGTGCGACTGAGTTTCTGATGAAATGGATTGCTGCGGACGACAGCGGCTTGTGCCCGAGGACACCAATCTGCGTCTTCCCCAGGCTGCGATGCATAGGCTTTCCGGAGCAACTTCGTCGCCGGGTATTAACCGACACTGTCCTCGAAGAAATGGCTCCAGGAACGCTGGAGGAGCGGCTGCTGAAAGGCGCCCGCAGGGCGGTTCATCGTCCTGCCGGTTATGGTTGCGCGTCGCGTCTGCGAAGGGGAGGCGGCGCAGTTTCCGGGCCTGCAAACTTTTTCTTCCCGAGAACGCGATGTGGCACGTATGTTCGCATCCGGGCGATCGGTAACGGAGATCGCAACGTGGGTGGCTTGTTGGCTACCAACGAAGGTGTCACCCGCAAGCAGGTTGTCATGGCCGATTTACAGACTCCGGCGGGTCCCGGCAGGCATGTGGTACGCGGCCTTTGCTGATGAATCCCAGAACCGCCTTCCCACGAGACTCTCAACTACGCTCACTACAGGCGCTTGACAACAGTCTGAAGCGCGAGCGTCGCGTTTTCCTGCTGGTGATATCGCTTCTCATTTTCGCGATCGTCTGCGCTGCGAGTGCAATATTGGCAATCAGGCTTGCCAATATGCTTTCGTTTGAAGAACAGGCGGCACGTGCGGCGGCCGAGGAGGTCAACGCCATGCTTATCCAGCGGTATGGCATGCTGACTACTGCGAGGCTTTTGCTCGAATTGCACGAGCAGGACCTCCTGACCACGCCTTCGGAACATGTGACGCACCCGCAATGTACTCCGGTCTTTGCGGCGCAACCAGAGCGGACTTCGCTTCGCTCGATTTGCGATGAGGCAGTGCAATTGCTTACCGCCATGGGGACTGCGCCACCGCTAGAGTTCATGGTGGTCGATGGTAGCGCCGCGTTCGGCTACCAACTGGTTGCCGGTGCGCCGCCCCATAATGCACAGCATTACGGTTATGCTCCCGGACTTCTCGTTCGTGCTGTGTTGGCCGTGATGGAACAGCGAGGTCTCGGGCCACATGACGATAAGAAAGGACGAGGCATCATATGGTTTCCCGCGCTGCCCTCGCTTGGGCTCAAGCCGCAGTTGATGCTTGGCGCGACGGTGGTCTGGAAAGGCGATCAACCGCAGACAATCGTGCTGACAAGTATCGATCCGTCTGAATTCATGTTGACTTCGGCGGCTGATCTGCTGAACCTCACGCCGTCGCTGGTAAGCGCCGATGGTTCGCTGCTGGTAGGCGACATTTCTCCCGAAACGGCACGGGTCATGAACACACGTATTGCCAAGCGATCACCCGGTCGATTTCACTGGCTTCCAGATTACGGTTGGGCCTTGTCTTTGCCCCCCCTCGCATTTGGTGTCGGCCATCTGATGTTCGCGTTGCCTTGGAGCGAACAGATTTACCTGATGCGCACCGATCTCGCCATCGTGATCTTCGTGATGGTCTTGCTTGTCGGACTGTTGATAGCGGTGAGTCGTTACTGGAACCACCGATTCCTGACGCGTACGTATGCAGACGCTTCCCGTGCGCTGGAAGGCGAATTGCTGAACTATTTGCTGGTACATGCGACACCGGTCGGCCTGAGCATCGTGCGCCAGCATGACCTCAAGATCATTCTGGCGAACCAGATCGCCCGCAAGGTGCTTGGGCTGAACGATTCGGCTACCCGTCTTCCCGAAGGTCTGTGCGAGGAGTTTGCGCGGCGCAGCATGGAGCCCATGCTGCCAAAAGGCATGGCGCAGGTCTCTCAGTTTCTCTTCTCTATTGCTCGCAGCGACGCAAGCAGTGTTCACCTTGAAATAACATATGCGCGTGCTGTGCTGAATCGGGAAGGCGTGCTCTTTTGTGCAATAGCAGATGTAACCGAGCAACATAAGGCTGAACAGTTGTTGCGAGAGGCGAAACTGACGAGTGAGGCGGTAGCGAAAGCCAAGGTGAGCTTCTTTGCCTCAATGAGTCACGAAATCCGTACGCCGCTCGCTTCGCTCCTCGGCAACCTCGAACTGCTCGCCCTCGGTCCGCTCGCGCCAGAACAGGAAGCCCGCACGCACGCAATGCAGATGTCCGCGACAAGCCTGCTCCATGTAGTCAATGACGTGCTGGATTTCTCGCGAATGGACCTGGATGAGCTGCAGCTCACAGAGAACTGGTATTCCGTGAAGGAATTCCTTGAGCGTATCGTGTTGGCTCACGTGCCGCTTGCGCTTAGACAGGGTCTGAAGTTTTACATTGTCATTGATCGCAATGTTCCTTCCGAGGCCCTATTCGATCAGATTCGGGTTGCACAGATCCTCAACAATTTGCTGAGCAATGCGTTCAAATTCACCAATTCCGGCAAGATTGTGATCCGCGTGTACTGGGTTCACGAGGCACTTGAGATTCACGTGATGGATTCTGGCCAAGGGATTCCGGATGACCTGAAGGAGCGCCTTTTTCAACCTTTCACGCAGGGCGAGGGACAAAGTCTCTCGCGCACGCCCGGCACCGGGCTCGGCCTGTCAATCTGTGCGCGCCTGTGCAAGCTGATGGGCGGGCACATAGGGTTTGAAAGTACCGTCGGTGTCGGTACACACATTGACGTGACATTGCCGCTACGCACGAGTGATGACCGCGGGAGCGGGGCGGTTGAGTGGACGCTACCGGAACGGCGTCCCGCCATTCTTTGCCGGGCTATAGAAAATCAGGAGTGGCTTACCAGTCTGTTCGATCCGCAAACGAGTGCGCCAGTCTTGCTTTCTGTTCCTTCTAAACCGCTGCCGGTCGGGTCATTTGACTATTTGCTTGCCACTGACGAATTTACGCCAGAGGACGTGTTGAAAGCCGGGGCCGCGTTGTCGAACGTAGTGTGGGTCGCGCAGAATGGCCCAATGGTGCCCGTCATGCGCGAAGATGGCAGCGTGGAAGTGAGCATCTATAGAGTGTCCGGTATCCGGGCGGCCACCCAGATGTTGCATGCACAACCGGCGAATGCGGGGCGCGCTACTGAATACGCGCATATTCGCCCCGAAACGCACCATTCTGAATGGTTGAAAGTGCTCATCGTCGAAGATAACTTGCTCAATCGGGGGGTGTTACGTGATCAGTTACGCACGCTCGGTGCGAATGTGATCGAGGCGGAGAACGGCCAGGAAGCACTTGCGCGACTAGAAAAGGAACATGTTGACATAGTGCTTGCCGATATCAACATGCCGGTTATGAACGGCTATGAACTGATGCGCGCCGCACGGGAAAAATATCCGTCGCTTCCGGTGTACGCGGTAAGCGCAAATGCTCGTCCAGAAGACGTCGCGCACGGTCGCGAGCAAGGTTTCATCGATTACCTGAGCAAGCCCACGCCGCTAGCCGCTCTTGCTGCGATATTAGAAGCCGTAGCGGGTCCCGATCGCGCGGCGCGTGATGAGCCGGGTCCAGAGGCACCGATCCCACATTTTCCGAATGTGCCGCAGTCTTGTTGCCAGGTATTCATCGAGCAGGTAGATCACGATCTGGCCGACCTCAGCAACATTGTGGAAACACAGGACGTCTCCCAACTAAAGGATTGGGCACACCGACTGTCGGGAGGGCTAGTGGTACTCGGTCCTTCCATGCTGCTTGAGGTGTGTGAAGAATTGCGGACCGTGCTTGACGCTGATGAAGAGTGGAGCGAGGAAGCTAAAGCGCTATCAGTGGTTATCGCTGAAGATCTGCTCGAAATGCGCCGGTATATCGATGGGCAGGTCACAGGTCAGGGCGACTCTGCGTGATGCCGAGGCGGGATCTGAAGCGTCGCTTGCCTTCAATCAGGCGCGCCTCACATGACAAGCTTCGGGCCACTCCGAGGGTGGAAGTAGTGCCCGAGACCGAGATGTCCGAGCTCCTGGGCCATGGCAAGAACGAGGCCGTCGCCAATGCCACGGGTAATACCCGAGGTCTTGGGCCTGTGGAATGCCCAGACTGAGAGGGCGAAGTTCTGGCTGCTGTTGGTCACCAAGTTAAGAACACGCGGCGCGCAGGACATTTTTATTGGCTGTGTCGACGGGCTCAAAGGCTTCCCCGAAGCCGTTGAAATGCTCTGCCGCGAAAGCGGCCGTGCAACTGTGCATCCAGCAGCCCGAAACGTCGTGTTGCGGACGGTGCAGCGAAAGGTCGCCGCCGATCTGAAGACGATCTACGCTTCATCGTCCGTCGAGATGGCGCGGCAAATACCACGTGCCTTCGAAGCGAAGTAGGACAAGGACTACCTGTCCATCGGGCAGAGTTGGCGGAGTAGCCGGGAACGCGTCATTCCGTTCTTCGATAACCCCCAGATATCAGGAAGGCGATTTACACCACACATGCCATTGAATAATTCAACATGAGCCTGCGCAAGGTGATCAAGACCCGAAACTCATTCCCGACCGACGAGGCGGTAACCAGCTGTTCTACCTCGCGCCGAACAACATCAGCGAGAAGTGGTCGATGCCGATCCGCGGCTGGAAAGCACCTCTGAATCGCTTCACGATCCAGTTCGAAGAGCGCCAGGTGCCGGGTTAAACATAAACCCGCTTACACAAAAATTCGGGCACCCCTGCCACGCCGTAATAAGGGGAACCCCGCAGACAAGGACCACAGCGGATGGGTTTGTCTTTTCCGTTTATCCGCGTTCGGCCACCCCGGCTGCAATTAGTCAAACAGCTTCCACCATTTCCACGATCCGGTCGCCGTTGCTGAGAAGGCTGCCTACAAATGCAATCAACTTGGAACTAGACATCAGCGGGAAAGAGACGCCGTCCACGATCGTGGCTTTCTCCCCATTGGGATAGGCAACAATGTCGCCAACACATGCAATCTCTTTCCCCCAAATGTTGCTTTCACTCGTCGCAGTGGCAACGCGTCCTCCCCGAGCCGTCAGTGAGTCAACCGTTGCGAACATATGTGGCTGGAGAAACGTTGTGTTCGTGAGCATAACCTGGCACCCCAAAAAAATATTGCAGGGGTCGAACTATATAGAAATTGCGTGTCGAGGCACATAGGGAAAATTTAAAACATTGTCAATCGCATACCTTTCCTTTGTTCAGGGACGTTGCATGGAAGATTAAGCGTTGCTTAATAAAATCGGGGACAAGACGTCGGATCTGCTCGTTTTAGAGGTCAAACGCGGCGGCGAGATAGTACGCCGCAGTCGCTGCTTCGAACCTTTGCATGAAGGCGATGGAGTCACGCTTCATCATCTTTACGAAGTGCAAAGGCTTGGCTCGCCATTGCGCAGCGAAACTCGAAGTCCAGTCGTGTGCCTACCGGCTATGTTTAGTGAGAGACGGTGTCCGGCGACTCAAAGTCCGTTCCACGGGATCTTGAAGCTCATTGTCGGTTGAGCTCATGGCATGGTTTGATGATCGTGGTCGTGATGTTGTTCGCCCCCCCGCCGAACGACCTAGAGTCCTCCCTGATAGGGGGGCTTTGTTCTGTCTCAATAATTCCTATTATCTCCTTACGCAGTCAAGGAAGGATATCGATAGGGGCAAGTTGCCAATCGAGGAAACGATGCGTAATTCCGACGAAGAACTGGGTAGGCTGATTGCCGCTATCGATTTGCGCGCCCAACCGTTTCATCAGGAGCTCATCGGCTCTGGAGAATCGACGTTAGCTACGATCCTTGGCCCTGTGTCTGTATTCAAAAAGGTGTCGGGTGCGGTTCAGAGCGGAATCGAGGCTGCACATACGTTCCTGCTGAGTGAACTTGGTCTTAAACAGATCTTTACGTTAGCCGAGATCGCACAAATGATCCATCGGAACCATGGATGCAGGTGGACAACCGCGTTTGCGTTCAGGCCACGGTTCCCGCTCTCGCCAGTAAGACTATCGTCGTCGCAACGATTCGCTTCCGCCGCTGAAGGAACTCCCATGGACGATATGAACAATGAAATCCGTGCCACGCTGTTTGCCCTTCAACAGCTTGCCGCTTATGCCCTGGTCCTCGCAGATCACAAGAGCGCGACTCAAAAAGGCTCACTAAATGACCTGCGAGATGCCTTCATCGCACAGTTTCAATGGAGTATGGATCAAGGTCAGCCGCTCCCTCAGGAAACGGCGGAGATAGTGGCTAGATACTCAGTTGCCTACGAACAAGCCATCGAGTTGATTTTTTCCATGGCAGAGGGCTTTGCGCGCTAGGGTCTGTACTCTTACATACATCCTGGCCGCTTGATCGCAGAATAACTCAGCGCGTCTAGGCCTCTTTGCGGGGGGGGCAAGACCGAGACTTTTTCCCGGTCATCCTTAACATGCTTTCGCCCTGTTTTTCCGGCGCTCAAGTTCACCGTTCGGACATCTGTAAATCTCGCTCGATGGCCCGATGTTCGACGGGTCGTTGCGAAAATCGAATGATTGCTATATCGCTGCTGATCTGCGTGCGATAACTTCTGAAATGTTTGATCAGGAGCGTGCTTTTCGATGACAACCTTCCGCGAAGTTACTGACCAGGAGTGGACGCGCATCGTGCCCCTGTTGCCGGAACTAGCCGAACGAAAAAAATCTCGTGGACGCCCACCGACCGACGCGCGCGCCGTGTTCAACGGTCTGCTGTGGGTTATGTACACCGACTCACCGTGGCGAGACCTGCCGCCCCGCTTTCCGGCTTACACTACGTGCCACCGACGCTTCAAGATGTGGCGTGACTCCGGCATATTGACCGGGGTGGCGGATGCGCTTTCCGATACGATCGGCGTTGACTTAAATCGCATGATCGGCTTACGAAAATACTGGCGCCCCGCGCGTTACCGATCAGTAGTGCGAACAACAGAAGGTAGCGTCAATGTTGACGAGGAAACTCAATCGCGCTCTCAAGATGATTGCCCTTAGCCTTTAAGAGACGGTCGTCCCGGCCAGTGTGCTTCCAGTAGCCTACGTCTGCATCAAGACCCGCGGTTCGCGCACTCTGCGCAGTGGGG
This sequence comes from Paraburkholderia sp. RAU2J, assembly GCF_003634845.1. Classification (NCBI taxonomy): domain Bacteria; kingdom Pseudomonadati; phylum Pseudomonadota; class Betaproteobacteria; order Burkholderiales; family Burkholderiaceae; genus Paraburkholderia; species Paraburkholderia sp. RAU2J. Next base: position 537,917 of record NZ_RBXG01000003.1, on the reverse strand, counting down.
CGATTCACGTGGCAGTGTCGCGACGGCGAAACGTACAAACTATGGCACGTAATGAAACCTACCATTTCTTCAAGGTCGCAGGCTAATAGCAAGAAGGCGAACTTGCTGGTCGGCGCACTCGGCAAGCGCATCCAGCAGGCTTACGCCCACGGGCGCTATGCCGACGCGCTGCAGTTCTGCCACCAGGCCATGCGCATCGCCCCCGGACTTGCTCAGCCCTGGATCGACGCAGCCGCCTGTCATCTGCAGTTCGACCGCTGGGACGAGGCAATCGGGTGTGCCGAGCAGGCGCTGGCACGTAAAGGCAACACACTCGCCCTGTTCGACGCGCTGGCAGAGGCGTGGGGCGGCAAGGGCGTGATGGATCAGGCTCAACGCTGGGGCAATCAGGCTCTAGCGATGCGCGCCGCTCAGTTTACCCGCGCCCCGGTACTGAAACATGATACGTTGACGGTGCCGCTTCCTCCGCTACCGTCCGCTGAAACGCGAACACAGAATCTAATCGCTTTCTCGCTGTTCGGCGCAAGCTCGAAATACTGTGAGACCGCGGTGCTCAATGTCATTGAGCAGCCTCGTGTCTATCCACACTGGATCTGCCGTTTTTACGTTGACGAAACGGTCCCGACAGGCATCGTCGAGCGGCTGCATAAGGCGGGCGCGGAAGTCGTGTCAGTCGATGCGGCGCGTAGCCACTGGCCCGGCCAACTATGGCGGTTCTTCGCTTACGATATGCCCGGCCTGCACCGCGTCATTTTCCGCGATGCTGACTCTGTCGTCGGCGAACGAGAAGCCGAAGCCGTCGCGGAATGGGTTGCGAGCGGCATGCACTTTCATCACATGCGCGACAATGCAACTCATACCGAGCTGTTGCTCGCCGGCATGTGGGGCGTCAGCGCCGGCGCATTGCCACCGATGCAACAGCTGGCCGAACGCTTTATGTCGCGGCCGCTCCAGTCAACGCATTTCGCCGACCAATACTTTCTGCGCGAGTTCGTCTGGCCGTACGCTCACCAGAGTCTGCTACAGCACGATTCGGTGTTCGGCTTTATGGATGCCCGGCCATTTCCCAGTGAAGCCGTGCCAGCGGATTCGCACGTTGGCTACTCGGAAGGATCACCGTTCTTCGATGTTCTGACCGATTTGGGGGATGGCACGCCCGTTCATTGGGAACTCGTTGCCGTGTCTGCGGAGAATGCGCCATTCATTTGCCGCTATCCTGCCATCGTGACCGGTGGCGCAGTGCGTGGGAATTTGCCGGCTAGGTACGCCCGGAGACTTGAGCGTGGTGAACTGATCATCCGCGTTAAAGCCGATGCGAGGGAGTAGAGCACCTGTTCTCATAGGTTGGCTCCGCATTGTGTTTGCTCGGACGTCATGGATTCACTACGTTGGAATTTGTGGATATGCTCACGATCTGGACGTCGTTAGCTGCGATAGTGTGCCGCCGTTGGCGACAGATGCTGCTACACGAGGATGCCAACTGGAGACGACGCGGGCGTTGTCCACCGGGAGCCGACGCGGCGAAGAGTCGATTCGGAGAGGCGGTTGGACGCTGCCCAATGCGTCTGGCCACGCACGCAAGCCAGAAACAGGCGGTGCGTACGGCTGCTGTCAAGCAACGTGACACAGGCCAATATCGGACAACGCGCGCAGATGCGTCTTAACGGTTTAATACACGAGCCAGATATCTTACTTACCGATCAGTATGCGAGCCTCGTTGACCGGACGATTCCGTCTGCAGACAACAATCGCCGTGGTGCTAATCGTTGGATGGTCCCCCCGCCGAACGGACTGGTGCCCTCCCTGAGAGGGGGGCTCTGTTCGCTGCTGACATTCCTTATGATTTTTTCATTCACTCGCCGCCTGAGATGGCGAGAAGGGCATCTGAAGTTGAGCATGTGATGTCTGGATTGACAATGTCCTTGCTATTGGATTGGAAATTTTCGATGCCATCGATTATGACGCCAGAATCAGGACAATCCCGACCGATCACTTTGGTGACGAGCTGTGGTTTCTGGATACCTCAATGTTTGAGGCTGGCACGAACAGTTGCAAATTTACACACTGACGCAGTTAGTTGGGAATCGATCCACCACGCCGTAGGTAGCTCCTCTGGGAGGGCGGATGGCAAGGTCGAGTGTACGGACACATAACTGCGCTGCAACTTGAGGAATCCTTTTCAAACAGGTTGGACTCAGAGCAGGCCCCGCCTTTGCCATTTGCAATGGCCGCGGCAGGCTGTGGCGCGATGCCGCCAATGTCCGTGTGCATTGCTCAATCGAACTGATACGAGGCGAGGCGTTGCCAGGAGCCTGGACATGTTTTGCCGCTGCTGGTGTCTCGAAGTCGGCCGCCGTGCTCTTGTGATATGTGCTGAGAGTGTCATGCTGTGGCGGCCCGTAGCGTTGGCAACACTCGTCTTTCGGTGGTCCTTGGATCACGTACAACGCAGACGAGGTTTTCGCAGCCCCTTCATCAAGGATCGATCCCATTCCTTCGTCGTACAACAATGAAGAGAATGACGTCAAACGTCAGCGCAATTCAATTCAGGCAACAGCCGAGCTATAGCCGCGGGAGTCCGTGCATCAAACCACGATTTCGTTTTCATCAAGACTGCATCAACGTGAGATTGCGTTTGACGACGGAGTCACGGAAAACGTCAAAGATAAATCACGGAAGTATTCGCCGAAATTCCACGAGAAGGTAGTCCGAATGATTCACGAGCACTGCAGTGGGCATGAGGCGCAATGGAAAGCAATTGTGTCGGCCCCTACCGATGGTGGGCCTCCCGGCGAAATGCTGCGCAACGGGGGGCGGCAAAACGAACGCCAAAAGGAGAGGCCCTTGTCCGCTGTACACCACTCCGAATCTCCGATTTGATAATCAGCGCGGTTCACCCTTAGATCCCGCTCAACTTTTTGCGACAGAAATGGCGGTAGCAGAGGTTTCACCATTGCGTATCCGGGTGCCCGGTGCACGCCATAACCACCGATCGATATGAACAAGGTTTACCGCATCGCCTGGCATGTTGCCACCCATACGCCGGCAGGCACGTTGGAAACAAACCGCGCGCGTGGCAGAGGGTCTGCCGGCCTCATGTGGTCCGGTATTGCGGCGGCTGTTTCGGTCGGCATTCCCTACAGCCGGATCGCCCAGGCAGCACCTTCCGCGAGCTACATGATCGTCGCGAGCCGAGGGGCCGGTCTTCCGCAGGACTTCGCTGGGAATGTATCCGCCGCGGCCAGCGGCGATTCTGTTGAGAACCATGCGGGGGCATTCGTCCTGACAAACGAAGCGTTTTCTTCGGATGTGATGGCGGATGAATACTCCGCCAGCGCGTCGGAGGGTGTAACACCGGGCGGCGTCGCGTTGGGTAACGCCAACTTGGACGGGGACACGTCGGGCCGCAATGCGGATGCAGTGATGCTGGCAGCGCCCTCGGCGCCAGACTACAGTAAGAGTTGGACCGAATCCCGCAATGGCAGTGAAATGCAGGTCAGCACGAGTGCCCGGGTGGTGGCGAGCGCAGCTCCTGTTATGGCCGAGGAGGGGGCGGCGGTCGGCACGATGGCGAAGGACTCGGCCGCGCGCGACGGCGACGCTTCCGCAGGCCTTGGCGTGCCCGATGTATCGTCCGGTTCCGGCAGAAGCGGGCAGGACGCGGGCCCGGTTGGCAGAAAGACCGAATGGGCAGCGTCGCCAGAGGCTCAGCGGGAGGGTGGCCGGGGAGAAGGTGCGGTGAACACGGCAGTGCGCCGTGGGGAAGGCGAACTCGCTCTCGCGCCGAATGAGGCGAGCGAGACATCTGCCGCACGCGTGCCTGCCCGCGAGCTGTCGGCAGCGAACGTCGATATCGCACACCACCCGCAGGACGAATCAGCAACCAGCGCCGGCGGCACCGGAAAGGGACAGCTCGAAGACACGCGTAGAAACGCGGCTGGCGCAACAGTCAGCGGTGTCGCCGGAGTAACAGCGGAGCTCGGCGGCAACGTGAAACCGGATATGAAATCGGGCGTTGGGCTGGACGTGGCTCCTAACGCAGCCCAGATTGCCGCAAAAGGAAAGGTCGCATCCGCTGCCGGGACGACGCCTAAGGACGGTGCGAGGTTTCATGAGATCCGCTTCAGCGGCAACAGCGTTTTTGGTTCGAAAGCGCTGCAGGACGAGATGCAGTTGTTCGCGACCGATTGGACCTCGTGGTACGCACATAACGACGTCTACTCGCAGGACAGACTGGCGACCGGGCTGGAAAAGATCCGCCAGTACTATCTGGATCACGGTTACCTGGAGTTCAAGGCAGAGTCGGTCGCGACGTCGGGCGACAAGGGGGTATCGCTGTCAATAGCGGTACATGAAGGCGAGCTCTATACGCTTTCGGCGGTCCGGATCACAGGCAGTCCGCCAGAGCTCCAGCCAGAGCTTGAACGCTTGGTCCAACTCCGCGCTGGTGAGGTTTTATCTGTCGGAAAACTTCTAGCCGGCACGAATGCAATTGTCGACAAGCTCGGCGAACAGGGCTACGTATATGCCACGGTGAACCCGTTGTCGCGAGTCGATGCGGACAACCATACGGTCGACATGACACTGCAGATCGACACGGGTCGGCGGACCTATGTTCGTCAGATCGCCGTGACCGGCAATACGATTACCCACGACAAAGTGGTGCGCCGTGAAATTATCCAGTCTGAGCACGACTGGTATGACTCGAAAAAGGTGGCGGCGTCGCAGGACCGCCTCAACCGCCTTGGCTATTTCTCCAAGGTCGAGGTGACGACGGTTCCAGTCGAGGGCGCGTCCGATCAAGTCGACCTCGATGTGAAGGTGGTTGAAAAACCGGGTGCTACGGTTAGGCTGGGGGCCGGCTATTCGTCAACGGACCGGACCGTGCTATCGGCCGGTATTACCCAGGACAACGTGCTGGGTACGGGAACCAGTCTCGGGGTGAATGTCACCGCCGCGAAGTTGTTTCGTACATTTAGCGTGACGCAGTCCGACCCGTACTTCACATCTGGTGGGGTAAGTCGGACGACTAGCGCTTACTACCACTCCAATCAGCCGCTTTATTATTCGAGCGATTCCCGATTCAAGGTAGTGACGACGGGCCTCGACACACGGTTTGGCGTTCCTGTTGGGGACGCCGATAAGGCCTATGTCGGCGTGGCCTTCGAGCATTACAGGCTCGATCCCGACGACAAGGCGCCGCAGAGCTATATCGCCTACGTCGACCAATACGGCCGCGATTCGAATGGCGTGCCGATCATGGTGGGCTGGTCCCGTGACAGGCGGGACAGCGCAGTGTTTCCGAGCCAAGGCTACTTCGCGCAGGCGGGTGTGGAATATGGAACGCCTATAGGCGGGAACCAGTACTACAAAGCCGATATCAACGCGCGGTATTACTACGCTTTGGCGCGTGGAGTTGTGCTGAGCCTGAACCTGCAGGGCGGATACGGCGATGGGCTTGGCAACAAGCCCTACCCGTTGTTCAAGAACTACTTCGCCGGAGGCATTGGGTCCGTGCGAGGCTTCGAGCCGAATTCGCTCGGCCCTCGCGACCCGAAGACTGGCGTGCCGATAGGCGGATCGAGGATGCTGACCGGCAACGTCGAATTGAAGGCGCCAGTACCGGGTTTGCGCCGTGATGACCGGCTGGGGGTGTTTGCGTTTATCGATGGCGGCAATGTATGGGGCACGCAGGGACCCAGCGTCGGAGCAAACGGCGTGCGCTTTAGCTATGGCGCCGGATTCGCGTGGAATTCACCGATTGGCTCGTTCAAGATAAGTGCGGGTTTTCCGATTACCAGACACGATTTCGACAACTACCAGAAAATTCAGATGCAGTTCGCGACGAAATTTTAAAAGCACCGTCGCACGGAGGTGCCGGCGCGCGGGCAGCGGATGCCTGTGCCGGCGCCGTTTTTTTTGAACAGTGTCAGTGGCTTGACTGGTTGGCGGCGCGCTGTGAGATGATCGGTTCTGTTGCGCTAAGACGCTGAGCTTAAATTCGCCGACGCGCATAACAGCGCGCGCAACGTTGTCATCGGGTATCGGTAAATGCTCGAGCGCAATAGCCCAGACTAAATCTGACAGTGGTCGGTTTCTCGTGCTGTTGCGTGGGCGCGGAGGACGTTGTTCGAAGCGGCGCTTCGGTGGCGGCCGACAAAAAAAGCGCGCCGCAAGAGGGCGCGCGTAAAAGAACCTTCGATTGAACAACCAACGGTCACACCCAGGGGAGAGATAACCGTCAACATTCATGCTACTTGAGCGCTGAATGTCAGATTGACAACAATAGTGAATTTGATCACTGAAATAGCGGAATGCAAATCGCCTTTAGTCTCCAACGCGATTCAGTCGACCGCACGATAAGCGGTCCTGCAAAAGCCTTCCGGGCTATCGAGCGATGGGTGTCTGATTCCATCATTTCCGTCGTCGACGTATCCGCTACGTGGGCCGATCTTCACGTGCTTTTATCGAACTCGACTGCTGCCAGATCCGTTGGAACACCGCGCAGCAAGTTCAACAGTCTTTCCGAAACCCTGCCTTGCAAATGCGTCGCTCGTCGCGGTTGTTAAAGCGACCTCGTCCAGTCTGTAGCCGTGGGTATAGACGGTACTCAGGCACACGCCATTATCCGGATGCAGGAATAGTTTTCGCCGCAGCCGATAGATATGCGTATCGACCGTCCGTGAGGTGATGTCCAGCTCGCGGCCCCAAACAAGCTTCGCAAAAAGGTCCCGGGAAACCACTCGCCCGACGTTCGCGAAGAGATACGCAGCCATGTCAAATTCCTTCGCTGTCAACTCTACCGGCGTGTCGTGAAGAGAGACGGTACGCCGCCCTCTGTCGAGGATATATGACCCGACCGACACTGCCTTTGCTGTGTTCTCATTGCGTGTGGTCCGATGCAATAATGCGCCAGCTCTGGCGGCTAACTCGTCCGCTCGAAACGGCTTGACGACGTAGTCGTCCGCACCTGCCTCAAGCGCCTGCACAATGTCGGCCTCCGAGAGTCTGGCAGTAAGGAATAGCACCGCCTGTTCGCGTCCCAGATTGCCACGTATCCATTGGAGTACCTCGAGCCCAGTTGTTCCTCGTAATTGCCAGTCGAGCATCACGAGATCGACTTCATTACTTCTGAGAAAGCGCATCGCGCTATCGCCACAGTTGACCTTACTTATTCTGTGTCCCGATTCCTGCATGGCATTCTCGACAGCGGCAGCTTGCGCAGGATTGTCTTCCACTAACAATATGTTCATATATGACCTCTTTCATCCGAATCAGCAGATCGGCGAATGGAGAACCCGGCAGAAGAAATGGGAGGAGTGCGAAATTGGAACCTTGACCGTATCAATGGAGTAATTGGAAAGGCGCCAAAATCCCCGTGTAAACCTCATGCTGGGCACATGAAGGCCTGTGCCTTCGGCACTGTCGAGCCACATGACTTGCGAGGTTCGTAAAATCAAGATAGGCGCTGTCGCGCGTCAAAGCAGCCCCCCATATGAGGGGCGCCGCCACTTCGAACGGGTTGGCAATTGTTTTCGTCGAGTGCAGGGCCGGGAAAAGCATGGCGGCGGTGGGGCGACACCAGCAGCTCTGGTTGAATAGACGCTGTACAACCGGATGAAGGCTGACCGGCGGATCAGGCGCGAAACCCGTGGGCTCGGAGCAGGCGGAACTGGTGCGGCTGCGTGCCGAAGTGGGCCGCCATGAAGATGGAGCGGGATATGTTATGCGGGCCCGAACTGTTAGCTCAGCGTCACGCCGCCATCAATCGATGTTGCGTAACGGCAGCGCGAATGCGCTCTGCCATCTGAGCGTCGAGCGGTGTGTACACGAGCATGCTGAGATCCGGCCGACCATCGACAGCGAACAGTGAATACTCCATCGCGATGGGGCCCAGCTTGGGATGCAGGAGGTGTTTTACGTTCTCGCCCTCGCCGTGGCTCAGTACCCGGTTTTCCCGCCACAGGCGGTCGAAGTCAGGACTGGTGCGGCACAGGTCGTCGACGAGATCACCCACTCCGGAAGTTAGCCCGGCACGCGCCACGTCCGCCCGGAATGCCGCCACGACGAAGTGTGCGACGCTCTCCCAGTCGTGCTGCTTCGCGCGGACGTTCGGGTCACCGAACAGAAAGCGCAGGATGTTGCGCTGGCCCGGCGCCAGCGTGCCGTAGTCGGTGAGCACGACCGCGGCGGCACGATTCCAGGCAACGACATCCCACATCGCGGTCTTGATGATCGCCGGGCTGGCGTCGAGAGAATCGAGCACGCGCTGGAGCCGCGGGTTCACACCGTCGACGTAACGGTAGCGCACTTCTGGCGGTCTCCCGAGGCCCAGTATGAAGAGATGTTCGCGCTCGGTGTCCGTCAGCATCAGCGCTGCACAGATGCGTTCGAGCACTTGCGCCGAGGGCGCGCCGCCGCGACCCTGTTCGAGCCACGTGTACCAGGTCGAGCTGATGTTCGCGCGCTGGGCCACTTCTTCCCTGCGCAGTCCCGGCGTGCGCCTGCGACCCGAGAAGCCAAAGCTGGCCGGGTCGAGCCGCGTGCGGCAACTGCGCAAGAAATCCCCGAGCGTTTGGGCGGCGTTCGCTGACATGAGGAGCCTGTTAGTCGTTTTACCGGGATAAAGTCACTACTTCAACAGGATAGCGGATGATCGCATAGTGCATGGGGTGACCACCCTGGAGACTTCTCAATGCGTATCTTTCTAACGGGCGCCACCGGCTTCATCGGCTCGGCGCTGGTTCCCGAACTTATCGAAGCTGGTCATCAAGTGATCGGCATGACACGATCCGACGCGGGCGCGCAGGCGCTGGCCGCGGTGGGCGCCGAAGTCCATCGCGGCACGCTCGAAGACACCGCTACCCTGCGTAGCGGCGCCGAGAAGGCGGACGCCGTCATTCACCTCGCGTTCGACCACGATTTCTCCCGCTTCGTGGAAAACTGCGAGAAAGACAAGCGTGTGATCGCGGCACTTGGCGCCGCCCTTGCCGGCTCCGATCGTCCGCTTCTCATCACGTCCGGCACGGGTATCGGCAGCCGCGCCGACGGGCAACCGGCCACCGAGGATGTGTTCAACACCCAGCACCCGAACCCGCGCATCGGATCGGAACTGGCCGGCCATGCGCTGCTCGACTCAGGGATCAACGTGTCGGTGATGCGCCTGCCGCAAGTGCACAACCCGTACCGGCAGGGCCTCATCACACCGCTTATCCGGCTGGTGCGAGATAAAGGCGTTTGCGCATACGTGGAGGAGGGGCAAAACCGCTGGCCGGCGGCGCATCTTTCGGACGTCGTGCGGCTGTACCGGCTCGCGATCGAAAAGGGTGAAACCGGTGCGCGCTATCACGCGGTCGCTGAAGAGGGCGTCAGTGTTCGCGAGATTGCACAGGCGCTGGGGCGCGGCCTGAATGTGCCGGTCGTCTCGATCACCCGTGAGGAGGCGCCGGCGCACTTCGGATGGATGGCGATGTTCGCCGCGCTCGATATGCCGGCATCGAGTGCGCAGACGCGGGCGCGTCTGGGCTGGCAACCGGAGGGCCCGACGCTGATCTCTGATCTCGACGAAGCGCGCTACGTTCAGGCATTGACGTAATCTTCGCGGTCGCGCTCGATTTGTCGGACGCCATTTGAGAACCGTCGGACATGCGCCGGTCGCCCGTGCGCATCGGCCAACGCACAACGGTCGTCGGTCTTCGCCGACGACCGCTGTGCGTTGGCGACTGCGCTCATGGCAGAAGCATGGTCCGATTGGATGAGTGTATTCACCGCCAGGCTTGCGTCAACTCGCTGACCACTCGCGCCAGATGGGTTTGCATCGCCTCACGAGCCGCGGCCGGATCACGGGCCATGATGGCGGCGCAAATCCGCTGATGGTCTTCCTGCGAAGCCTCCCGCAATGCCGTCGTGTGAAAGTGCTCCTCGATGTTGTCCCGCAGTGGATCGCTGCGCGCGCAGTCCCACATGGCGGGTGCCGCAAGTGATAGCCGATGTTGTGCGCCGACATCGACCGGGATTCGGCCATCTCGCGATCGCTCGAGCCTTCGGTGACGAAGCGCAGGATCGAGCATTGATTTTCCGCTGGAACTTCATGTTCCTTTTTGCCGCTCCTCAGACACCTGCCGAGTCTGGAAGGAGCTGGCTTGCGCTCGATGGGGATGCGGACCGTCGAGCGCAAGACGTGGGTCAATTCTGGAGGCGATTAAATCGTCCGACATTGGCCTTCACGTTGTTTGGGGAGTGTGTTGTTGTTCCGCCCAACCGAAAACTACGAACTCTCGTGGCGCGGCGGCGCGGTGTCGTCGATTCGGGGTGCAGTCAGAACGATATGCTGATCGATTGGACGCAGCGGGTGAATCCGGCAGTTTTTACGGCTTTGCTGATTGGGTCGTTTGCGCCGCGGTGCGCAAGCGCGGCCCTCGTGCCCGTTATCGTTGCGACCATTGCGCCGTGATCGGCTCAAGCGAATGAGACTGCTGCTTCATCACTTTTCTATTTCCGGCCGGACATTGATTCACTCTGCCGTTGGAGATACCCTTAGATCGTTCATGGTCCGCTAATGCTGGTCAACCCGGAGACATCGTTTCATGAAGCGAGCGTGGGCTTTCTCCTGCATCCTCGCCTTGAGCGCGATCGTCGGGGCATGCGGCAAGGGAGGATCGCAAAACGCTACTCCGGAAGCCGGCGCATCCGCGGGCGAGGCGCCGGCTCAGCCCGGGCAGGCCGCGAGCACGACTCCTTCGGCATCGGGCGCGCCGGCCACCATCACCAAGGCGCAGTTGCCTGGGGAGGCAGCCGAAACATTGCGTCTGATCAAGGCGGGCGGCCCATACCCCTTTGGTGAAGACGGCGTCTTGTTCCGCAACAGCGCGGCATTGCTGCCGCAGCACGAGCGCGGCTATTACCACACATACACAGTTCGCACGCCCGGCTCGACGGATCGCGGACAGCGGCGCATCGTCTGTGGTGGACCGCGCAAGCAGACCGGCGACTGCTACTACACCGATGATTACTACGTCAGTTTTAAACGCATTGCAGGGTAACTTGAGCAATGAACACGCCCCCAGGGTCTCCGACAAGCGAGACGCCGGGGCGTTGTGGTATTCACCGTAGGATCCCGAGAAGACGCCTTGGGTGCGCGCGTTGTAACGGACAAGGCAGCGCCTCGTCTCAACCAGATGCCACGGATCGCAAGAGGCTTCTCCGATCCGATCCTTGAACCGAAGTGAAACTTTCATTCTCGCCGTGTCGATTGTGATGGTCTTCCTTCGTCGTCCCGGTAGTGGCACGCGGCCTGCGCTCCGCCTTGGCCGACACTGACAGGAGATTTGCCATGACGATTCAGAAGATCACTCCCTTTCTTTGGTACTCCACGCAAGCCGAGGAGGCCGCCGCTTTCTACGTGGCAATCTTTCCGGACTCACGCATTACTCGGGTCACGCCGGTGCCGAGCGGCGGCTCCACAAAGGTCGTCGAGTTTGTTCTCTTTGGGCAGCCCTTCATCGCGATGAGCGCAGACGGATCCGACGCGTTCAACCACTCGGTATCCCTCATGGTCAACTGTGATGAGCAGGAGGAACTCGACCATTACTGGGACGCGCTTCTCGAGGGAGGCGGTTCGCCCGAGGCATGTGGTTGGCTGAAGGACCGCTTCGGCGTTTCGTGGCAGCTCACGCCAACCGATCAACTCAGGATGATTGCCGACCCGGACCCCGAAAAGGCCAGGCGCGTTTTCGACGCTATGTTGAAAATGGTAAAGCTCGACATTGCCGCGTTGAAAGCCGCCTATGCGGGATGACGGATAACAGAAGCCCTTGTATCGCCTGCTTCATCGCGCGATAGGGCACAATGATCAGACCCACGGGCGCCTGCACCGCAGGTGTGAAGGTGCGCATCACTCGCCAGCGTATGGTCGGAAAAATCGCCCGACACAGTGGCGCGGACATAGCAGCCGAAGTAACGCCCGGCCGCCCGTGGCATCCCGTTCCTGCGCCGGCTATCGGCCCTGCAAGGCCGGCTTTGGCCGCGCACGACGCAATCCAATCGGTTCGGCGCTTGCCGGCTGAATTGCTCAGGCAAGTTTCGAGAGTACCTGTACTACAGCGGCAGTTCGGTCTTGCGGCGGCGGGGCTTGGCCGGATCGGGTCGTGCGCATGGCAGGAACTCGCCGCGGCCGGCCTCGCCACATCGAACTGAGCCGTCGCGCGGTGGAAGAAGACGGCGCGGACGTGTTGATTCTGGCTGGCGCGCCGTTCGCAGGATTGGCGCGCAGTGTGGCAAACCTGTTGCCGGTGCCGGTTGTCGACGGTGTATCGAGTGGTGTCTGTCAGGCGCAAGTATTGACCCGTCTCACAACGATGCGCGCACAGAGCGGCAGTTTCGCCAAACCGCCACTCAAGCTCATCGTCGGACTCTCGAAGGGTCTTTCCGAATTATTGGCGCGTGAATCAGAGATCTCGCTTGCTCACTCGCTATGAGCAGTGACGGATTGATCCATGCTGCCGACCATTGCACGAAAGACTTGCGGTAATTTTTTTTGCCCGGTATTGTCGAGCCGTTCTGCGATGCAGCGCGGGAGAGATCGTCAAGGATTCGCGACGACGCCGACGGAGCAACCGCCCCGGAAACTCTCAGGCAAAAGGACCGCGCAGCAGGAACATCTGGAGAGCGGCGCACGCGCGCCCACCGAAGGGGATTCCCCGCCTGCTTGCCCTGGCGCGGGAAGAAACTCTCAGGTACATGGACAGATGGGGCATCGACGCCGATTTCGAATCAGTCAACACGAAATCGACATCGGCGATGCTCAACTACTCTGGACCATGTCATGTCACGAATCGCCATCATCGGCGCCGGCATTACCGGCGTCACGACTGCTCACGCGCTCGCGCAGCGCGGCCATCACGTCACCGTGTTCGAACGCCACCGCTACGCGGCCATGGAGACCTCGTTCGCCAACGGTGGCCAGCTTTCCGCGAGCAATGCCGAAGTCTGGAATAGCGCGGCAACCGTGCTCAAGGGCCTGCGCTGGATGCTCACGCGCGATGCCCCGCTGCTGCTCAATCCGCTGCCTACGTGGCACAAATATTCGTGGATGGGCGAGTTCCTGCGGCAGATTCCGCACTATCGCGCGAATACGGTCGAAACCGTGCGGCTCGCGCTTGCCGCGCGCGAGCATCTGTTTTCGATTGCTGAAAAAGAAGGGATCGACTTCGATCTGGAACGGCGCGGCATTCTGCATATCTACAAGACCAGCAAGGAATTCGACGCCGCGAGCAAGGTGAACGACCTGCTGTGCGAAGGCGGCCTTGAGCGCAACCCGGTCAGTGCAGGCGAATTGCAGCGCATCGAACCCACGTTGCGTGGCGACTTTTATGGTGGCTTTTTTACGCCGTCCGATTCGACCGGCGACATTCACAAGTTCACGCGCGGACTTGCTCAGGCATGCGAACGACACGGCGTCGAATTCCACTACGACGCGCAGATCACGTCGATCGAACAGCGTGCCGAAGGCCGATTTTCGCTGTTGGTCAATCTCGAAGGCGAAACGCAGCCGTTCAGTTTCGAGTGCATCGTCGTCTGCGCCGGCGTCAAAAGCCGTGACTTCGCGGCGATGCTCGGCGATCACGTGAATATCTATCCTGTGAAGGGCTATTCGATCACCGTCTGTCTCGACGACAACACCAGCCAGCAGCACGCGCCGTGGGTCAGCCTGCTCGACGACAGTGCGAAGATCGTGACGAGCCGTCTCGGCGTGGATCGTTTCCGCGTGGCCGGTACCGCGGAAATCAACGGCTTTAACCGCGATATCCGTTCGGACCGCATCGCACCGCTAGTGGACTGGACGCGGCGATATTTTCCCGAGGTATCGACTTCGCGCGTGATTCCCTGGGCTGGTTTGCGGCCGATGCTTCCCAGCATGCTGCCCAAGGTCGGCCGTGGAAAACGGCGCGGGGTGTTCTACAACACGGGGCACGGTCATCTCGGCTGGACGTTGTCGGCGGCAACGGCGCAAGCTGTTGCGAGCGCGATGTAGCATCGACTTGCCACCTCACTGTCGGATCATGTCTCGCGCTATGTGCGTGAGAGATGATCCGCCACGTGCACTGACGAACGCCAACCGCAACGCGCGTGTCGCTGTAGCGCATGCCGGCGGGCATACGTCCCTCGTCGTCGCCGTCCCGTTTGGATCGCAGGCGCCGGATGAAATCCTGAGCGGTGGCGATCAGCAGTGCCTCGCTGGAATAGGCGAGGTACATGCCGATCTTGGGCATCGGCTCTGTCAGGTTCAGCAATCTGAGCGTGCCGTCATCCACGCGCTGGGACAGCAGTGGCATCGCCAGCGACGTAAATATGGTGACTGCTTCCATCCACATCGCGAGGTCCAGATAGAGATTCATCGCTGAACAGTGTGTCGTGCGCGCCGGTGTTGGCATACCGTGCGCCCCGAACAGCGTCGCGACCAAGCCGGATTCGTCGTTAGGGGAATCCAGCAGGAGCCATGGAGGCGTGTGGCACAAGTGTGGGTCGACGGCCGCGTAAATCCTCGGGCAGCGGGTCGGCGTACCCGCGCAGTTGTGCGCCGGCCGTCGGGAAGTGGCTGTTCTGCCCGAACACAATCTGGCACCGGCATCGTTCGCTAACGAAGGGAGGGGGAGGGAAGCGCGTCCATCTGGAGCCGTTTAAGATATGAGGTGGTGACAGGCGCGAGTGGCACGGGAGATGCTTGAAAGTGCGTCAGCGCAAGGAGTGCCCGATCTTGGGGCTCTCCGTCCGGAGGCGTGAAACGCGGTGAGCGTTTCCAGGATCACATTAAGGAAGAATGTGCAAATGCGACCGCTCTCGAAGTTGTTGGCAATCGTTGCTATGGTTCCAGCGTCGGCATTCGGCCACGCCTTGGACGACCAATTGACATGCGGAGAAACTGCGCACGAATTCGTTACCAGTCTCGTCGATACCCAGTCTATCGCGGTCCCTGCCATGCGGGTCGAGGCAAACTCGGTGAACGCGTTTCGCCCGACGAGCGGAGCGGGATTGACGGCATTTGGCCTCAGCGTTCATGCCGTTTTCGGCTACCAGCCGGATGATCCTCTTTTCAAAGCTGGCGACGGGAATCCTCCGTCAGGCGCAGTCTACGGTGTGGTGGTGCTCGGGTCGGCGGACTCGGTCAAGCGTCTTCTCACGGGCGCTGGGAGCACGGCTGCTGTTCATTCGGTTATTCCAATGGTGCTGACGGCTATCGTGTGCAGGCAGCCAGCGGGTGAGCGCGCCGAACAGTGAGTCCGGATGGTGCGACCGGGTTTTGATGAAAAAAAAACGGGGAAGACAGACGGGGTTTGTCATCTGGCGGCGCCCGAAGTCAGCGTCCGCCGTCTATCGGCATAAGGTCTTGTCCGGCGATCTGATGATGTGGGACAACGGCTGCACGATGCCTCGACGGGATGTCATGACGCTCGAACAGCCGTGTCTGATGAAGCGGACCACGTTTCGGCTGCCGGGGGCGAGATACTGTGTGCCGGATTAGCGATGACCCGGCCTGTCTGCGGCACGGCCTAGCGGAGTTCGCGCGTGAGTGGCCCGGTGCGGCTCAGGGATGAGACTCGCACCCTGTCGCGGCGTCGGCTCTCGTCGTGGGATCAATCTGGCTTTCCCGATGGGCCGCGTTGGGCTGAACCGGCTCCTGGCAGCACATCAGTTCATCGAGGCCGATGAGATTGCCGAGGCGGTTCGAAAGCAGATCGATGGCATCGCGATGCTCCGAACCCACGCGCAAATCGCCGTGACAGTTCTCGCCGTTTCTCATCACCCTCAGGGACATCAACGCAACGCCGGCGCGGCGCGCGCATCCGATCAGCCGTTCGATCGCCGCGTAGGCTGCACGCCGATCGCGGCGGCGACGAAGGGCAGCGCCGACAGCAGACCGACCGCAGTGAACGAGGCGCAGAAGGTGTTCCCTGGCGCCCGAACTGAGCGAGTTAGGGGGACGTTTCCGCGCTGGATCAGGGGCGTCGGAGTGTTTTAGGGGCGATCCTCCAATATGCCAGGCGTCGAACCTGTAAAGATTGGTCTCGCCGCGCCGTTACTCACTGATGATTGACCAACACGACCGCTTCCCCGACGAAGCTTTCCCACCCGAATTGGAAGCCTTCGCTTTTTGCGCGATGGTCGACGTGATCCGCAAAGCCCAAGGGCGCGAAGACCCGGCGGCATTTGAGGCAGGGTCGCTGGAAAGAGCGTGGGCGGAGATCGACCTGATCCGCGACACGCTGCGAATGATCGGCATCGATCCTGATGACGACGGCCGGCACTGAGGCCGGTGCGAGGCGAGCGGGCTCGACGGCACTGTCAGGTTGGATGGGTACGCTGGATCGCGCCGGGAGCTGTTTGCTACCTATTGAACAGGACAGCATTCCTTACGGCGGGTGCAGCGGCATCCTTGAGGCCGAGATTCGCGAAATCGAGCTGACCCTTGCGAATTCGATGCGCCAGCTCGCTGCCTGAAAACACCTATTTGCGCCCGCGCTCGACAATTGCGTCCATCAACATGCGCGCCCCCGGCGAGAGTGGCGCATCCCGTCGCGTGACCAGTTCATAAGGCTCGCTTTTCGACGACAGTTGCAGCGGCAGCGTGCACGCGACGCCATGCCCGGTACAGAAGCGCGCGACATCGATCGATACCAGCGCGACGAGCGACACGTTCTTCTGCAGGAGTGACAAGGTGGCGAATGCGGAAGTCGTCTCCAGCAGATGCGTGGGAAAGCGCAGCCCGGCGTCCTGGAATTCGCGTTCGAGCAGCAACCGCATCGGCATATTCGCGCGATAGACGACCCAGCGGTAATCGGCAAGATCCTTCAGCGACACCCGGCGCCGGCGCGCGAGCGGATGCGCCGTATTGGAGATGACCGCGAGCGTCTCGTGCTGGACGAACACGCTGTCGTACAGATAAGGCGTCTGACTCACGCTGGTGCGGCAAATGGCCAGATCGAGCCGGCCCGCATCGATCTGGCTGAGCAACGCGGCGCTCGTATCCTCGACGATCTCGACCGACATCTCCGGTTGTTCCGCGCTCACCGACGTGATCGCATCGGTCAGAAGCGGCACCGCGCCCATGATGACGCCGACCGACACGCGCCCTCCATAACCCCGCATGATGCCGACAATCTCTTCGCGCAAATGCGCGAGGTCGGTATGGATCAGCCGCGCGTAGCGGATCACGCAATGCCCGACCGGGTTGGGTGCGAGTCCACGATTGGTGCGCACGAAGAGCGGCGTGCCAAAGGTCGTCTCGATCTCGTGCAGGGCCTTGCTCGCGCCGGGCTGCGTCAATGCAAGCTGCTTGGCCGCGCCGAGCAGCGAGCCGTGCTCGCCGAGCGCGATCAGCAGACGCAGCTGTTTAACGTGCAGGCGCGACATGATCGAATTGAGTGTGGGGGTCATCAGGCTTGACAAAAAGTTATAGCGCTATCAAATGTTGTCAATATCGCGGCATCGGGACGGCCAATATACTGCGTAAATAGATGCGTCTGTCGCGCCGGCCGCTTTTGCCGGACGCCAGCATCGCCTCCCTATAACTTTCTGTCAATCAACATGTCCCTGATCAACTACATCACGCAGATCCAGTTCGACTACGGTGCGATCCGTCTCCTAGCCGCTGAATGTGAGCGCGTAGGCACCCGGCGGCCCTTGATCGTCACGGACGCGGGCATTCGCGCCGCCGGCATTCTGGACACCGTGCTCGCGAAGCTGTCCAGCGCGACACCCGCGAGCGTGTTCGACCGCACGCCGCCGAACCCGAACGAAGCGGCCGTGCGCGCCGCCGTTGCCATGTATCGCATGCACGAATGCGATGGCGTGATCGCGGTGGGCGGCGGCTCGTCGATCGATCTGGCGAAGGGCGTCGCCGTGTGCGCCACGCACAGCGGCCCGCTGCAGAGCTTCGCGGTGGTGGAAGGGGGCGCGGCGCGCATCACGTCGGCGACCGCGCCCGTCATCGCTATCCCTACCACGGCGGGAACCGGCAGCGAGGTCGGTCGGGGCGCGATCCTGATTCTCGACGACGGCCGCAAGGTGGGCGTGCTGTCGCCCTATGTCGTGCCGAAGGTGGCGATCTGCGATCCGGAGTTGACGCTCGGCCTTCCGCCTAGACTCACGGCGGCAACAGGCATGGACGCGATCGCGCATTGCCTGGAAACCTTCATGGCGCCCGCGTTCAATCCGCCCGCCGACGGCATCGCGCTCGACGGACTCTGGCGCGCATGGCGGCACATCGAACGCGCTACCCGCGATCCGTCCGACCGCACGGCGCGCCTGAACATGATGAGCGCGTCGATGCAGGGAGCGCTCGCGTTCCAGAAGGGGCTCGGTTGCGTGCACAGCCTGAGTCATTCGCTCGGCGGTATCGATCCGCGCCTTCACCACGGGACGCTCAACGCGATCTTCCTGCCGGCTGTGATTGCCTTCAATCGCGACGCGCCGTCGATGCGGGAAGAACGCAAACTCGAGCGCCTCGCACAAGCGATGGGGCTGAACGCGGGCGACGAAGTCGGGCCCGCGATCCGCACGATGACCGCGACGCTCGGCCTGCCGCTCGGTCTTGCCGAACTCGGCGTGACGCGCGAGATGTTTCCGCGCATCGTCGCGGGCGCGCTCAAGGACCATAGCCATAAAACCAATCCGGTCGAAGCGTCGAGTGACGACTATCACGCGATGCTCGAAGCGTCGATGTAAAGGCGGTTCGCGGTAGGCATCATCCCGTTTGCGCGTGCGAAGGGCTCACTGGCAATCGCGGTGAGCACGGGGACACGCACGGCGACATAAAAACGATGGAGACAGCAAAGAACTGAAGCCCCCGTGTGCGGCGCGTCCAGCGCGTCGCCATTCTTCCTGTTGGCGCTCGCGCATCAACTGATCGTTGTTCTGAATGTCATCCGGTACCTGCAACGGAAGTCCGCACTGGAGTGTGCGTTGTCCGGATTGAGAAGACTTACGCTGGCAAATTTACTGCCTTGCAGGGATGGCAGGTACTTGGCCGTTGCGTCCGACAGGGAAATGTTGCCACTGACCTTCGCCCAGGACGCGAGCGTTGCCGTGAATGTCTTGCTTACCGGTCCGAGTTCAAACAATGTGTCACGCGTGACAGGCTGACGGGTTTGCGTTGCCGCGATCCCGTAGCTGAACACGTACGACTGTCTCGCGACAGAGATGCCGACTGCCATCCCGGGAATACGGTATTTCTCTATCACCGGCCGTACCGCCGAGTCCACCACACTCCTATTCCGCGAAGTATTGGAAAAAATCGAACCAACTCTATCCAGCGTTATGCGTCTTGTGGCGACAGTTTCTTCCGGCCTATGTGTGTCCACAGAGCTGTCGGCCACGCGGCCGTTGACCCGCAAGACAGCCCGGCTCATCGTGCGTCAGGGCCAAATTCGGGCCGCCCTTGCGCCACGCCGATCCGACTGACGTCCCGGGCATGACGCATGCGCAGTCCCAGGCGCAGGTGTTTCCCGTTGCGTTCCTGCGCGCACATCACGCCAGAGCAGTTGCTCTGAGATCAGGGTCGGCGGCATTCCGCACACGCGTTCGTCATCGCCCATACATTCGATTTCCATCCAAGGCGTCCTCTTCCGGAGTGTCTTCTGCCGCTCCCGGCGGCAAGAACTGCGGTGGTGGAACCCACAATCGTTTTCTGGAGAAATGCGATGTTTGTGCACAATAAACGGCTTCAGTACACGGTGCGCGTAGCGGCGCCCAATCCCGGTCTTGCCAATCTGCTGCTTGAACAGTTCGGTGGCCCGCAGGGAGAACTGGCTGCAGCGTGTAGGTATTTCACACAGGCGGTAAGCGAAGACGACCCCGGCCGGCGCGACATGTTATTCGACATCGCGACCGAAGAACTCAGTCACCTGGAAATCATCGGGTCGATCGTCGCGATGCTCAACAAGGGCGCGAAAGGTCAGCTTGCAGAAGGCGTCGAAGAGGAAGCCGCGCTTTACCGTTCGCTCACCGGCGGCGGCAACGACTCGCACACCACGGCGCTCCTGTACGGCGGTGGCCCGGCGTTGACCAACTCCGCGGGTGTGCCGTGGACCGCCGCTTACATCGACACGATCGGCGAGCCGACCGCGGACTTGCGATCGAACATCGCCGCGGAAGCGCGCGCGAAAATCGTCTACGAGCGTCTGCTCAATGTGACCGATGACCCCGGCATCAAGGAGGCCCTTGGTTTTCTGATGACCCGCGAGATTGCCCATCAGAAATCATTTGAAAAAGCGTTGCATTCGATCCAGCCAAATTTCCCGCAAGGCAAGTTGCCGGGCGTTCCCGAATTTACCAACGTCTACTACAACATGTCCGATGGCGAGGACGCCCCGCGTGGTCCGTGGAATGACGGACCGGGATGGGAGTTCGTCGACACGCCGCAACCGGCAGTCGACGGCGGCGACGGCCTCGCGAGCGTTCAGGTTTCGGAAAAAGAACTCGAGGTGTTGGCCGCGATGGCGGCGCGCACGGCTTCGGCGACCGAAACCGACCCCGTCACCGGCGCAGACCTGGGCGCTGGACAGGATGCAGCAGTAGCGAAATAAAAGCACTGAGAGAGTAGTCACCGTCGCCAGAAGAGCAATTCCGGCGACGGTGCATGATTTCGAATTCACCCGCACAGCACGAATGGCGCGACGGGGTCGCCCGGACGATGCCGTATTACGGCGCTGTGCACGCCCAATTATAGCGGAGCCTCTATGCACCTTGATACTGCCGATCAGCTTTCCTCGCGTCGACGTGATGCTGCCGTCAAAGCGGCCTTCGATTGCAACAACGAAGTTTTCGACGGGCTCACCAAAGTTGTTGAGCTCAACATACAGACAGTAAAAACATCATTATCCGAGCAGCAAGCGATGGCCGACGCCGCACTTTCTGCACAATCGCTCAGTGAAGTGGTCGATCTCCAGTCCCGGCAATTCCCGGCTGCCGTTAAAAAGACGTTTGCTTATTGGCGGCACGTGGAAGATATCGCTGCACAGACCGGAATCGGGCTATTCACTGCGATGCAGACACACTTTGGCAGCGCGCTCAGGACGTTCGCCGAAATGGCCGACGTTGCGCCCGGCACGGTGGCCACTCAGGAGGGGCTCGGCAAGTGGAGCCTGTTCATGATGGGGCAACCGGCGGTCGACGCCGCGCAGCCGGGGGTCATCGTAGATAGTTCGGGCAAGGTCGTTTCTTCGGCGGAGGTGCGCAGCGACCTGCACTAGCATCGGATCGGCGCCCGCCAACAGGCGGGCCTTTACCCGGCCCTCGCTACGCGCCCGCGACGACGCGGGCCGGCGCAGGCATGGGAACGATCGTTGCGCTTGGCTGGTAGGCGAACGCGTCTTCACGACGAAGCGTCAATTGCGACTTTGCGCATTGCTGGTTCGTCCGCCACCGGGCATATGGCTTGCTCGACATCGAGTCGGCTGCGACATTCCGGCCGGGAGCCAAACGGCATCACCCAGGAGACAAGTATGGAAGCGACAAAACAGGACAATGTAGAGACAGGATCCGGTTCGCCGGACGCGCTGGCCATGCTCGAGGCAGACCATCGCGCGGTCGAAAAACTTTTCAAGGCGTTCGAGAAAGCCGCTGACGACGACGTTGAAGCGAAGGCCGCACTCGCTCAACGCGCGTGCGAAGAGCTGTCGATTCACGCGATGCTCGAAGAGGAACTGCTTTATCCGGCCGCTCAGGAGACGTTGCCGGACAGCGACAAAATCGACGTCGAAGAAGCGTATATCGAGCACTTTCTGGTCAAGACCCTGATCGCGAAGTTCGAGACCATGAAGGCGGGCGACAAGGGCTTCGACGCGACCTTCAAGGTGATGAGCGAAATGGTGGGCCATCACGTCGAGGAAGAAGAGGAAGAACTCTTCCCGGAACTGCGCAAGTCGAAATGCAATCTGCGCGCGCTTGGCGACAGGATGGCGAAACGCAAGGCCGAGTTGCAAAGCAAGCTCGATAGGGCGGGCAGCAAGGCGGTGGGCGACAAGACCGCGACGCTCTGAGTTTTACAGCGCAACAGCCTGTCGCGCACGCAAACGGGAAATAGAAAACATCCATGACGCTAGAGCAGCGGCTTCGCAGCATGCGCAAGACGATGCGTGACATGTTCGGCATTGCCCGACTACGCGCCGGTCAGGAAGACATCATTCGCAGCGTGCTGGAACGGCGCGATACGCTGGCGACGATGCCAACAGGCGCCGGCAAATCCCTCTGTTACCAGTTGCCGGCATTGCATCTCGACGGCACGACGCTGGTCGTGTCGCCACTCATCGCCCTGATGAAAGATCAGGCGGACAAACTGCTGGCTGCGGGCATCGAGTGTACGTTGGTCAACAGCACATTGCGCGAGCGCGAAGAACGGGCGGCGTTGCAACGCATTCTGGATGGCAGGAGCGGCATCGTGTTCGTCACGCCGGAACGGCTCGCGCAGCCCGCATTCATGAAGGTATTGCGGGCGGGCGGAACGCAAAGCGTAGGGCTGGTTGTAGTCGACGAAGCGCATTGCGTCTCGCAATGGGGCCACGACTTTCGGCCAGCGTTTCTCGGCATTGCCGGCGCCGTCAAGGCGCTCGGCCAGCCACCGGTACTCGCTTTGACCGCGACTGCAACCCAGCCTGTGCTCGACGATGTCACACGTTCGTTGGGGTTGCGCGACCCACGCATCGTCCGCACGGGCACGTTGCGAGAGAACCTGCGTTATCGCGTCGTGCAGGTCAGCGTGGGCGGCGGTAAAGATGGTGCCGAGCGGGCCGCGCAGGCCAAGCGCGAACAGTTGCGGGAGGTGATCGCGTCGAACGCGGGGAGCGGCATTATCTACACGGCGACGGTACGCGATGCCGAGGGCATTTACGCGTGGCTCGCGGATGCGGGGGAGTCAGTGGCGCTCTACCACGGCAAGCTGACTCCGAGCGCGCGGGACGCTGCGCAGGACGCGTTCATGTCAGGCTCGGCGCGGCTCATGGTCGCCACCAACGCGTTCGGCATGGGCATCGACAAAGCCGATATCCGGTTTGTGATCCATTATCAGATGCCGGGCAGCCTTGATGCCTACTACCAGGAAACCGGCCGCGCCGGTCGCGATGGCGAACCCGCCGACTGCGTGCTGCTGTTCGATCTGAACGACCGGCGCATCCACCAGTTCTTTCTCGCTGGCAGGTATCCAAGCGTCGAACTCGCGCAGCGCCTGTACGACACGCTCGCGGGCCGCTGCAAAGAGGCGGGCGAAGGCGCCACGTTCGTCGAACTGAAGGACGCGCTGCCCGACGTGGGCCGCGGCAAACTGGAGGTTGCGCTAAACATGCTGGTCGATGCGCGGATTGTGGCGCGCGACCGGCAGCGGCGCTATCGCCTGCGAGCACGTGACGGTGCGCGAGATAGCGCGCATGAAGCGGTGGCGAAAGCCGCCGGGCAATTCGAAGCAAGGAGCGTTCGCGACAAGGAAACGCTGCAACAGATGATCGATTACGCGCAGAGCGGTCAATGCCGTTGGCGCGTGATACTGGCGTACTACGGCGACACACCTTCGATGCGGCGCTGCGGCGTGTGCGACAACTGCCTGAGCCCGCCGCAAATCGCGCCGGTGGAGCGGTCGATCACTGTGGGCGACGCATTGGTCGACGCGGAAGTAGCCAATGGGGCATCGAAGCCGCAGCCCTGGTCACCCGGCGACGCTGTGCGCGTGCCGAGGTTTGGCTCGGGCGAGGTGGCGCTGGTGAGCGGCGAGCAGGTCGCGATCGTGTTTCCGGATGGCAGGACCCGGACGTTCATGGCGAGCTATGTGAGGGCGGCACGGCGGCCGGTTTAGCTTCTCTGCAGCGGGTTCAGCTTTAATCCCGACGGCGGGGTAGGCCGTCGAAGGGCGGTCGGTGCAAGCGCCGCCCTAACTGAGCCGTCGCGATGAACAACTACGCGGACTTCACTATGCAGACGCACGGCGTGACTTTCCGCATGGACGTGGCCGCGCCATCTTTTGCACGCGGCGACTTAAACGTCCCTGGTGATCGCTTTCCGCGCGGCAAGGCCTAGCCATGCGGTGATTCCCGAGCGGCCCGCAATGCTCACGGTCCGCCTCGGTCCGAGGACGATTGCGCCAACACATAACGCAAGGAGAAGCGTCACGCGCGGTGCCTCTGCCAACGAAGTCACGACGCCGGTCACAGTCGAGCGCGTCTGCCCGCGAACAGCCGGAACCGCTGGTGGAGCACGGTTCGCTGCAAGCAACGCCTTGCGCGACGCCGCCATGCGCAGCAGGATGGCGGCCTGGGCCTCCCTGGAGGTATGTTCGCGGTTCAACTCAACGCCTCCTTCAGTGTGTCGAGATCGTCGCGGATTTCCCTCTGCAAAACATGAAGCGATCGTCCAGGTTTCTGCGAGCGGACGACAACGAGGGAGACGATAGAGATTGCCAGCCACATCGCTGCAACGCCCCATACCACCTGAAGAAAATAGGGCGTTCCCCACGCCGTCGCGATGACCGCGATGCACACAAACGAAAGGGTAAAAAGGCCGGCGACCGCGAGGGCGACAAGCGCGCTTAACTCGCGGACAAGGCGCTTGCGGGTCTCCTCCAGTTCGACACCGAGGAGTTCGCCATAATCGGTGGCCCGTTCGACACAGAATCTGCCGACGTTCCGCCACTGTGTGACTTTCGAACGCATGGACATTCCGGGACTCCTCGACATAGTTTGTTTCGCAAACGCGGCAGTGGCCAGTCAACCTCTGTCGTCTCTACCCCGGCATTCGCGCCGAAGGGTGGACGCCATCGTCCTACTCCCGGTCTCTCCAGTCGTCCCTTGAATTATTGGACCGCCCACGGTTCGCCGAACGTAGCGCGCCGAGTACAAAGCCGATGCCGGCAGCAATCGCCAGCGCAGCGAATGGCCGCTCCACCGTGGTTTCGCGAACGACATCCGCGATGTCGGCATAGAGTTGCTGTGCCTTTCCGCTCAACTCCTTGGCTTTGCCGCTGACTTGCGCGCCAGCATCGCTCAGCAACTCGCCGACGGCTTGCTGCACGTCGCCGACAGCCTCCCGTAGCGCTCCTTCTCCTTTCGTCGTTTCCATTGCCTACTCCTTAAGTGGGTGCGATCGGGCCGCACAGGGAAATGCGTCTACTTGCATAGTCGAGCCTTCGCTATTCGCACAGCGTTCACTCGATGGGCGGTACGCCGTGCCAGGTGATGCGCAAAAGTCGGACCCGCCTTGACGGTCCGTCGCTCGGTGTCAACCCCCGGCACCGATCGTAACGTCCGACGATTCTGATTCGCGAGCTAGTCGCAGCACTTCGCCCGTCCCTTGCAACTGACTGCGTCCGACCACGTCGTCCGGACTTAGACTCCGGCAACACGCCGGACAGCCTGGCTTCATTGCGGCAAAGAGAACGTTCTCTCCCTCGTATGTACCGGCGTGGGTCAACTTGCGCAGCCGCGCCTGATGCCCACTGGCTCGAAAAGCGCCCGTTTCAATCGTTTCGATGAGGGCTCCCCGATGTCCGCATGAGCATTCGACGTAGGTGAAGATCCGGGTTTTCATGTTGGCCTCCTCTAATCACCTCACATGCCGCATGAATCGGGCCACTCAGCCATCCCTTGATCCCTTGCCCATATGCAATCCCCGCGCAGGCCGCTGCAAGGAGCTGGCACAAGTTCTGCGAAACGTCGGGGCGGCAATGCCTGTCGATGCGACAAGACATTCCCATGCATAAGTCGTCCGGTCCGACGACGACGGGGCCGAACGCGTTTCATACCGGTCGGCGTAGTTGGGAAATAGAGGCCGGTCGCCAGGAACTGAGCGGTCGGACCGAGAGGAACAGGAGAAGACCATGCTCGGTGTCGTCATTCCAGCTCATAACGAAGCCGACTATATTGGCGCGTGCGTGCGCTCGGTCATCGAGGCCGCACGGCATCCTGCGCTCGCTGGCGAACAGGTCAGAATCTTTGTGGTCCTCGATAGCTGTACTGATGCAACCGGTGACGTTGCCCACGCACTCGACGCACATGTCCTACTTGTCGAGACCCGCAACGTCGGTGTCGCACGCGCGACGGGGGCCGCTGCCGCGTTGGCCGAGCGCGCACGGTGGCTCGCGTTTACGGATGCTGACACTACCGTCGCGCCGGACTGGCTGGTCCAGCAGTTACTCTGCCGCGCAGACGCCGTCTGTGGCGTGATCAGTGTGACCGACTGGCGCGGCCATAGTGACGCCGTGCGCGAAAACTTCGTGACGACGTATCGCGATGCCGACGGTCATCGCCATATCCACGGTGCAAATTTGGGCGTGTCCGCAAGCGCCTATTCGCTGGTAAAGGGCTTTCAGCCCCTTGCAACGAACGAGGACGTTGCTTTGGTGGAGGCGTTGATTGCCGCCGGGGTGACGGTTGCATGGAGCGCCGCTCCCCGTGTGACTACCAGCGCCCGACTGGATTCGCGGGCCCCGGGTGGATTCGGCGATGCATTGCGTCAGGTGAGTCGCCGATTGGCGGCGACTGAGCTGAAGACAGTGGTGCTTACGGCTTGCGGAAGGTAAAGGAAGGGGTGAAGGCCGCAGCACCGAGATATGCGGGCACTGGCATGCCGAAAGACGATGCCGAGCGTGTCGTCGAGGGAGCGCGGCATTTATCGCCATTTCTCGGTGAGAGGATGCGCGCGGACCGAGTGCAGGATCGTTCAGTGGTGATTCGGGAATTGCTCCCACAGGACATCAAACTCGAGATCGATCAACTGAGCCAGGCGGAAGCGATGGACGTCGCGCGCTGTCTGGCGCAGGTCGTCGGCAAAGCGCATGGACGGCAGATGAATCACGCCACTCGGGCCGCATGGCTCAGGGAAGCGCGGCGGGGTCGCTCGAAAACCATTGATACGCCGTCCTGGCTCTGGAATGGCGTTGTCGAACTTCTCGGCAGCCACGAGGTGGCTTATCTGGAACACTGTCGTCGGTATGCGTTGGAGACAGCCTAGATCATTTCGGCTGACGGTATGCGGGGAGCAGATGGTGCACCTGCCACATGCGTTTTGTTCGTAAAAGCATCGTGGCTCACACTGAGCGACATGGCTGTCGCTTTCGCGACGGGCAGCGCAGGCGACGACGCCGGCGCCGTGGATCAACGTGATCGCGAACTCCGGCTCCTACTTGCCCGATCTACGGCATGGGAATTGCGCTGAATGTAAAGCGGGTTCACACCTTCCGGTGCTAACGACCGCCCAAGCCTTGAGGAGACTGCCATGCGAGTTGCGACGAAGGGACTTTTGTTTTCGGCATTGTTTATCGGTATATCAGGAGGCGTCTATGCGCAAGGTGCCGGCGGCGGGGCGGCCGGCGGGCAAGGTGGCACGGGAATGAGCAAACCGAATGCGGCTGGTTCGACCGATACCGTCTCGGGTGCATCGGGCTCGAACACCATGGCGCCAGCCGGTACGGCCTCGTCGCATAAGAAAATGCACAAGAAGCCAAGCGCCGCGACGCCGGCATCTGCAACCAATCCAGCTTCGGGCGGAAGTTGAAGGATGCAAGGGGAGAAAGCGTGACAATTCGCCGTTCATGTCGTTCGTGAAAAGAACATGAACAATACGGAGAAGCGCGAACGCAGGGACACGGCCCATATTGAGCCCGCATATCGGGTGGCGCTCGCCGCAGGAGCGCCACATCGCTAGCACGCTTTGTCTGAACCCGAGGCATGTTTGCATGTAGAAACCGACCGCGAGTCTGCCGGCCCCGTACGGCCCCACTGACGTAAAAAGATTTACGCTCGCGTTGGTAAAAATTCAAGAGCCGTCAGGTGGTCCCGTCCGCACATTTCGGTTTCTCGCTAGGCTTGTTGCTCGTTGCCTTCGACGCCTCCCTGAGAGCGGCGGTAACTTCCGAGCCAAATAAGAAAACGACTGCCGCAAAAAATAGCCACATCATCAGCACTGCCAGCGACCCTGCAGCGCCGAATGAGCTTGCCGTACCGGCATGGGCAAGATAGAACCCAAAGAGATGCCTCTCAGCGGTGAAGAGTGCTGAGGCAGTTACGCCGCCCACAAGCGCGTGACGAGACTGCACGTTGACGTCCGGCAGCCATTTGATCAGGGCGGCAAATCCAATCGCAAGCACAACCAGTCCGAGGAGAGATTCGCCCACCAATGCAACAACAACCAATCCTGAATCCCCAAAAATCGCGTGACCGGCGAACTGTATGACCGCATCAAGAACCAGCGAGACGACCAGCAGGAAGCCGAGCCCCATGGCCATGCCGAAGGAAACCAGACGCGCACGCAGCAGTAGCGCAAGTCCGGCGAGGCCTTTAGCGGACTCTGCGTGGAACACGACGTCCAGGGCGGTGTTGAGCGACGAAAACGTGGCTGATGCACCGATGGCTAAAAGGGCAATGGAAAGCGCAGCGGCAACGCCGCTTCCGCTTGACCTGTGTGCATGTTCGACGAGAGATTGCATCGCGCTTGCTGCGTCGTTGCCAAGAACGCCCTTGATTTGGTCAAAGAGCCGTCCCTTGGCCGTGTCCGGACCAAAAAACCATCCGGCGACAGCAAGAACGATGAGTAGCGTCGGCGCGAGAGAAAATGCGGAAAAGAAGCCGATGCTAGCCCCCATCATCGAGCAGCGGTCTTCCGAAAATTTGCTCAGCGCAGCCCGCCCTATGGACATCAATGATGGCTTGAGCGCAACGGCTCGACTGTTCACTTGACTCGACATGCGCAACCTCACGCTTCAGGCCGTGCGGCCTTGCTGCGGTAAGCACTCGCAACCTGTTTTTCCCGCTGACGCCTCGGCGGCATCCTGCGCGTCTACGGTGTTCGCGTCTTGTATCCGGTTACGTCGGATCAGACTGGTCCTCGTCGACTTCCTCGCCGTCCTCTGACTCAAGCCGGGGTGTGCCTCCGGTCGCTGGTGGGTCGCTGGCGGGAAAGGTGTCTTCAACGGCCCGGTCGACATCGTCTTCTGGCTTGTCGCTTGCAGAGTTTTCCTGCTTTGGGGTGGTGGCCATTTGGGTCTCCGATTCGATGGAATGATTTGACAGCAGCAAGGCGTATTCCACGAACTGGACGCGTGAAAATTTGTCGAGACGGTCGTCATCTCGGCTGAGCGCGTGAGTAACGTAATGTCACCCTCGTTTAGGTCGGCAAGCCGTTTGAGACACCGCATGAAGACCCCGCGGGCATGAAAATGCCGCAGACCATGCTGCGGCCAGTGTCCCGTCGATCGGGACGCTCTTCAAGACACGTTCGTTATTTCAACTCGTCGGGCACCTTGCCGCCATTCGCTGCGAGCTTCTGCATGACTTCCCGATGCAGCCAAACGTTCATAGCGGCGGAATCTTCGGTGCTGCCAGAGTAATGAAGTTCGGCGGCGAGTTGCTTGCGCGCATCGAGACTACTGTCCAATCCGAGAAGTTTGAGCAGGTCTACGATTGACGTTCGCCAGTTCAGCTGTTGGCCGCTTCCTTCCTGCAGCTTGGTAAGCACGGCCTCGACGTCGACCGCCGGCATTGGCGCAACCGAGGGTTGTGACGTCTGCGCCGAAACAGTTGGTGGCGTCGACGGGGTTCCTGCCGGTACCGTAGTGCTGCCGGGTGCTGATGCCGCAGTTGCGGCCGGGGCAGTCGTCGAGGCAGAGGTCGTGTTGGCTGGATGGTCGTGCGGGAAAATCTTGTTCAGGATGGTGGAAAATATACTCATTTGTCGCTCCTTGGTCCGTGACCGTCCACTCGGGGCGGTATCACCACGGCGCAACGGGCATGCCTAGGGCGCAAATGCGATGAGTCGTGAGTATGTCCGGCGGCAACGGGAATTCGGCGGCTTGCTTCAGCGAACGCTTCAGGAACCGGTTGTCGCGTGTGTCCGCACGCGTCCAAAGATGCAGCCTGAAGATTTCTCCGAGCTTCACCATGCCGTTCATACTCGTTGACCAAGTATCGCCATCAGGGTGCGCGCGTTTCGCTGCCCCTGGTCTTCGCGGCAGTTATTAAAAATCACGTGCGTCGTTGCCACCTGGCTGGCGATATCGCGGATGGGTCCAGATAACTGCGTCAGTTCACCGTCGCTGTAGTCGTAGTCGAAGCGTGTCGAGGCAGTGGAAGCACCGGTCGGGTTCCACGTATCCGCGTTGCGGCCATGCAGGCGCACGAACGCAAGATCAGGATTGGTCACTTCCCACACGGTATGCGCGCGGTTCGTGACCTCTGCAGGCGCATCCATGATCACGTGTACGAGCTTGTATCGCCTCAGCAGGTCCAATGTGCTGGATGCGTGTTTGTCGTCCAGCCAGGAATTGTTGCGAAACTCTACCGCGACCGTATATCCCTGCATTCGGTCCGCACACTCTTCGACGTGGGCGTTTCCTTCAGGGCCGCAGCTCAGCCATGGAGCAAACTGAAAAAGAACAGCACCAAGTTTGCCAGCGCGGCGCAGTGGTTCGAGCGCGTCGCGATAACGCCGCCAGAGTTCATCAAGTACCTCGCCCGGAATATCCCGGTAGTAGAGGTTCTTTTTGCCCGTCTCCGGGATCGCCGTCGCGATGTCCTTTGTCAGAGACGCGCGGACGGTCTGATGTCCGGTCAGCAGCCGAAATGCCTTGATATCGAAAGTGAAATCGTCGGGCGTGCGCTCCGCCCACAGCGCTGCATTCGACGCAGAGGGCATCCCGTAGTAGCTGGAATCAACTTCCACCAGCGGGAACTGCGACGCATAGAACCGCAGCCGTGCCTCGGCGCTTCTACAGTCGGGCGGATAGAAGCGCTTGCACGCGACGAGCGTTTTATCCGTCCAGCCAGCCGACCCGCAAAGTATTTTCACGATGCCTCCTGATCCGAGTGCGGAGCCTCCCGGGCGATGATGGACCATCTCGTGGTGGCCGCGTCGTCACGCACGTGATTGGCGGGACGAGCCAAGGCGCGCTGCAAGAACGCCGCCCAGCAGGCCGCCGAGATGAGTCTGCCACGACAGGCCGGGATAGAGCGGCAAAACGCCGAACAGCATGCTGAAAGCGAAGCTGCTTATCACGAGCAATGCCACAAGTATCGAACCGATGTTGCGGGTGTAGTAACCTCGCGCAACCAGGTAGCCGGCATAGCCGAATACCACCCCGCTCGCGCCGATGTGTAAGGAGCCGGGTGCACCGAATAGCCACGCGCAGAGGCCTGCGCCAAGCATCGCGCCCGCGGTCGCCTCGCAGAAGTTCGAGATGCTTACTCATGCGTGCCGGCGGCGTGCCGGACACCGTCGAGCGACGCAGGATGTGGATGAGGCTAATCATCGACGTGGCACCGGCTCACGGTGTCCGCATTGCGTAGGGGGCAGCGGGCCTTGTGCCTGAGTGTGTGAGAGGGCAAGGACGCTGCAAGAGAGAAGGATAAACACAACTTACTATCAAAACTCCTGCGGATAGAGACCCGCGCTCATGTCCAGGTTGCCGGTCTTAGCGTATATCAGCGGTTCACCGTCCGGACTGACTAGCGCTCCGTCGATCACGCGGCCCATCACTAGCCGATGGTCCCCCGCCTCGATGTCACTAACCACCTGACACTCGAAGTGAGCCAGTGCATCGACCAGCAGCGGCGCGCCGGTCTTGCCGGGCCGCCAGGATATCGACGCGAGCTTGTCGAAAGTGCGGCCCGACTGCGTGCCGAAGTGCTCAGCAAGCGCCTGTTGTTGCGCACGCAGTACACTTACGGCGAATACCCGACCTCCAGTAAGAAGCCTGTAGGACTCGTGTTCCGGGTTGATGCTGATCGCCAGAAGCAACGGAGAAAACGAAACCTGCATGATCGAACTGGCCGTAAACGCATCGAGACGACCATCGTCAGCCACGCCGACTACATAGACGCCAGCCGTCAAACGCCGGAAAAGTTCTGCGATACCGTCGGCCATGGTGCAATCCTTTTCTCTCAGTGCGAGGGGAGCCGCGAACGTGTCAGTTCACTACGACGGAAGATGATCGGCGGCATCGAAGCATCGGGATGCCGGGTCATGTACTCACTGTTCGCCTGTCATCGCCGGAAGTATTGCCGACGACGTCTCATCATATCGCCGCCTTTGGACCGCTGCCAACGGGCAACTCCAATTCGCGGTGTGAAGCGCCGGATCGATCTTCGTTGTGAAATCTGGCAGCGCTCCGCGCGAGCGTGTCAGCTTCTCAGCTTCTCAGCTTCTCGTATTCCTCAGGCATGTGACGTGCTCAACGCAGGACGCGTCATACCTGCGTGTGCGCCATGCATTGGGAAGGGAGAGCGGTGGCATTTCCATCTCTGCTGCGACCGGCTCCTATAGGCGCGTCGCTTATTGCATCTTCACCGTCAGTCAGGATTTATCTATGACTCCAGCCATTCCGACCTACCGATCGAGATTCTTCACAGCGATCTTCGATCTGTTCAATCCGATCCCGTATGGGCTCTTCGTCGGCACGTTGATTTTCGACATTAGCTATGCGGTGACCAGGAATGTTTTCTGGGGTAAGTGCGCTGCATGGCTTGTCACTACCGGCCTGCTTTTCGCCATCCTGCCGCGCCTGATCAATCTCTGCCATGTCTGGCTGCCGTCGGGCTATCCGGTAGCGCGGCTTGAAAAGCTCGATTTCTGGCTGAACCTGCTGGGCATCATCGCGGCGATCTTCAACGCCTTCGTTCACAGCCGCGATGCTTACGCGATGGTTCCGCTGAACGTAATTCTCTCGGTGATCACCGTGGCGTCGCTAAGCATTGGACAGATCGTGCTTGCATTGGGCAAGTCGGGATTCAGGGAGGCCGTTCGTGAATAGATCCATCCAGAGCGGCATCTTCCTTGTCACCTTCGCGGTGTTTGCCGGTGGATGCAACGAGCGAGCCCGATATGACGCAGAGCACCAGGCCGGATCGAATCCGCCGATGCCAGCCGCGCGCAGTTTTCTCACACCGCCGATGCAAGTACCGAGGTACGTCAGATGGCGAGACGGCGACGCGCCAAAGGTGGCGGATGGCCTGAAGATCGAGAGGATCGCATCAGGCCTTCATCATCCGCGCCAGGTCTATGTTCTGCCCTACGGCGACATTCTGGTTGCGGAATCGAACAGTCCGAATGAAGAAGCCGTGACCACACCGAAGCAGTTGATCGCGGGATTGACCGAAAGCCGTTCCGGAAAAAAAGCAAAGGGCGTGAATCAGATTGCCCTGCTGCGCAAGCGCGCTGGCGGTAGCGGCGAATGGGACAAACACGTATTCATCGAACACCTCCATTCGCCGTTCGGCATGCAACTCATTGGCGACTCCCTCTATGTTGCCGACACCGATGCGATCCTGAAGTATCCGTACCAATCTGGCGAGACGAGCATATCGGCGCGTGGAATCGAACTCACGGATGACGAAACGGAACTGCATGGCGCGCCGGTGGGTCTCGCCCAGGACCGTGACGGCGGCGTCGTCATTGCCGGCGACGTCGGTAACGTGGTCTGGCGAGTGACGATGGCGGGCAGCTAGCCATAGCGTCGATGCCCGGCTCGCGTGGACATCAGTTGGGCGCAGGTGCACGCACGGATTCAGCGGGTGAGAGCATGCCGGGTGCTTGAGAAAGCATGCAGTCGATGAACGTGTGTGCTCGATTGTTCGCATACGCGAACGCTTCCCGCTCGGACATGAATTCCAGCCGCTCCGGAAAGCCGGCGGTCACTTGCGCGGAGGTCCCGGATGAACTGATTGTCCAGGAGACTTTGTAGCGACGCCCAACGCCGTGGAACGACACGGTCCTGGCCGAGACGATGTGAACATCGATGCTGTACCCACGGTACGGGGTAGAGGATTGGTAAGACATATGCGCTCCGGGCTTCGTCGAAAGTAGGGCGCTTCGGCCCTCCACGGCTGAGCAGCAAGAAACATGTCCGCCATTGCCGTTTGCGTCCTGGTGACCGCCTTGCCGCTGGAAATTGCCGGGCGAGGCCAGTACAGGGCCGGGCTACGGCAAGGAACCCTCTTGGTGCGGAGCGCATCGTGGTGCACGCTTGTCGTGGCGACAGTCAATATCAGGCCCTTGATATCGACCGGCTATGCGCTGCGTCGGGCAACTGATCGAAATGATGCTCTACGCGCGACAGCGCATAGAGCGTAGCCTCACGCCCTGCCGGGCGCAGGTCACGATCCCGACGTCCAGACACGCGCCGCTGCCGGGCACCCGGGCGACAAGCGAGGCAATCATGCCGGCCATGCAGGACCCCGCCGTGGCGACCACGAGTTCGCGCGAGGACAGAAACCCAACCACGCTGCGGGGAATATTCGCTTTCACATCATCACACATCGGGACCCTATGTTTCCATCGGCAGCAAGTCGGACACCTGTTCGGCGCATGGACGATTGCTCAGGCTAATACTCGTACGGACGCGTTTTCGTGCCAACGCCAAACCACCCCCATTCCCCGGCTAGGATCTCGACGAATTCGGCCCCTGCTGCATCCAAAAGTCTCCAATGTACCCCGTCGAATCGTCGGGAGAAGGCGCTCTTTTCGCGGCGCCTCTGGGGCCGCAATGTCCGCTGCGAGAATTTTCCGGGCTGCGCACTTGCGCTAGTGCGTCACCGTACACAACGTTAGCCAGCGAATTGTTATTCTGATCTTCGCATCTCCGCGATGCTCTCACGGGCGACGATGGAACGACAATGATAACCATTCTGATTGTAACCGGCGAAGCGGACTCGGTGGCGGTATGGAATGGCGTCCTTCGCCAGGACGGCTATCGAGTCGTCAGTGCTCGCAATGGACTTGAAGGGCTCGTCGTAGCGAGAAAAGAGAAGCCCGCGCTTATCATCACCGACCGGTCAATGCCCTTGATGGACGGAGTTGAATTTCGCCGACACCTCAAGTCGAAGCGTGCGCTCGCGCGAATTCCGCTCATTCTTGCCAGCGCCGAACCCATCGAGCCGCGCGAACTAGAGATTTGGGACGAGGTCTGGCTCAAGCCCGTATCTATTGAGACGCTTCGAGCTTCGGTGCAGCGCCTCTTGAATGCCAGTCACGAAGCGGTATAGTGTTTCGGAAAGACTCGTCGTGCGCTATGCGATGAGGTTGGCGATGAGTTCTCAAGCGGCCTCTCCGATGCAAGCTTGCCTGCAAACAACGCAGATCTGCGTTACTCCCGGTCTCACTGACATCCGCTCCGCAATTTGAGGAGCGACGGGGATCTTTTTCATCTGAAGGAAGTGATCGTCCTTCGCTGTTTGGTTTAGTGACCCTCACAGGGTTTGTTCTCGAAACATGTGGCAGTCGCTCGTAATTGGTTCCATGCCCAAAGTTCGCTCCCTCCGTAGCGCGCAGTCGGCGCAGAAAAATACTTCGCTCAGCCCCAAATCGGCCTCCTGAATATCAGGCGACAAACTCGCCTACGCGATCTGATCACCATTCCTCACGCTGGAGGCTCGGTGTCCAAGGCCAAATCAGGCTGTACCTCGGAACACGACGAAGGTGAAGGAGCCCGCAAGCATGATTGCGTTCTCCAGTATTATCTCAGCGGGTTTACTCGCAACCACGATAAAAACTCGCGCTTGTATGTCGTCGACTCTGCGCGCGAACGTGCCTTCGTCGTGACTCCGCAAAGCGTTGTCGCAGAACGCGAATTCAATCAGATCGAACTCGACGGAGAGGATCCCTGTTCCGCGGACCTGGGCTACGCGCAGTTCGAATCGGAACTGGCTTCAGCGCTGGCCCGCATCAACAGGAAGGGCGACTTTTCGGACGACGCCGACCGCGCGCTTGTTCTCAGACTGATCGCGGAGTTGGCGGTGCTTAACCCGGACCGCACGGAAATTATGCGCCAGTACAAGCAAGAGAGCGCTCGCAGGCTGAGGGAGTTGGCAATTGCGAATCGGCAGGGCTGGGAATCACAGAAGGAGAAAGCCGCCGCGGCCGGCATCGAAGGCGCGGCGGCTTTCACTTACGAGGAACTCATGAACTTCGTCGAGCAAGACGACGAGACCATCGCCGCGCACACCACCGAGCACCTCGCGCGGGATTTACAGTCAGTGACCACCCTGTACAACCTGCTGCATCGACGTAGCTGGATGGTGGCAAGAGCCGCGCGTGGCTCGGGCGGGTTCATCACATCCGATCGTCCCGTCACGCTGACCTGGGACGACATGGAGATGGAGACCGGCTTTTATGTACCCGGTTTCGGACTTCAAGGGACATCGGTGTTTTTTCCGCTTACGAAGGACCTGGTCATGCGCGGGCGATTCGATGGCCGCGTGGGAACGCTCGCGCTTCCGGCCGCTTCGGTCGCCGGCATCAACTCGCGGACAGTTTTCTATGCCGGTCACCAAATCTATGCTGTGGCCGAGTCGTTCCGATTCCTGGACGAACATCTCGTGATGTGCCGTGGCCAGGATTTGCTGCCCATGTTGCAGCGGTCAGGATGAGCGGCGCGCGCCGCTCGGCGCACCACCCTCCGGTGAATTGCATTGGCATTCGGGTTCAGTGGTCGGCTACGGCGTCGTGTATCCGTTCGCGTCGCCGGGCGAGCCTCTTTCTGGTTCGCCTTAGCGCAAAGCGGTCGTTTGGCTTCTGGCAGATCCCACGCCATACTCTTTGCGAAAGGACGTTAAATTTTAGTTGCCTGCTAACCCTATTGGGATTTAATGATTCCATGTTTGATCATTGCCTCTACTTCAATTCGTCGGCACTCGCGCGCCTCGTTGAGCGCGAATGGGCCATGTGTACGCGCCGTTCGGGCTGACACCGGCGCAGGGCTTTGTACTGCGCGTTGTGCTTGCATCGCCCGGATGCCTGAGTAGTCAGGTTGCGGACACATTAGGCATTGCACGTCCCACCGCTACCCGACTTATCGACAACCTCTCTGATGAGCGTTTGGTCGAACGTCGTCAGGCCGAATCGGATGGCAGGGAATGGTGCGTCTACCCGACCCGAGCAGGAAAGGCGCTCGACCGGCCGATCAACGACGTTAGCGCGGAAATTGCGAGAGCACTGCGTGCGAAAGTTGGGCCTGGACTGTTCGAATCAGCGGTCTCCAGCATGCGCGGTGTCAGGAGGGCACTTTCTTGATGCCTGAGTTACTAACTCAGATAATTGTCTTGCTAACTATATGGAAAGACCAATGAGAAACGTATCGACACAAAGTACGATTTCTTTTCAAGGTTTGCAGCGACGATCGTGGAGCTCGGGGATGCAGTGCGATGGACCGTAGGCATCGCCGTCGCGCTAGTGGCGATCGCGTCGTTGCTCGTGGCTGTCGCCTACGCGCCAGTAAGCACTCGCGCAAATAACCACCTTTGTCTTCAGCAGATCGCGAGCGATGAGCACACGAGTCTTGAAGCTTTTTTCAGAATTCCGCTGAACAAGACGCCTTTGTACAAGCCATCACCGTTTGTTCGCGCTGAGCAAGCGAAGTCTCGCCGCAAACGCTATTGGCGGCCGTGCGCTTCTTCGTTTGTCTAGCAAACTATTGCATCGGCCGGTCGAATCCGCCACCGAGAGGCTGCCATTGAACTTCTTCTGGCTCACTCGGGTTGCGGGAAAAATATCACGAGTGCGTCGCGCCCGACGTTACTTGCGAGGACATGCTGCTGGTCTGCCCAGCAATCGCGGCTATTGCGATGTTTGTTCGCCGTCGTGAGAGAAGGGCGTTCTGTGGCCCGGTAAAAGACGCGCATTTTTCAGGCCGTCGAACCGTTGCCTCGGGCAGCGTCGGTGGAATCCCGCCTGGAGCCGTATGTTCCCGTATTGGCCTAATAGAGATCAGTTTGGTCTGTTAGGTTGATAACATTGTCGAAGCAGTTGAGCGTGTGTCCATCTACCGGTGATGTCGAATGTCCAGGAATCCCTTGACGCCGCGTCTCGCACCCAGAATCTGGCTCGCGCGACTGTGCACGAACGCACGGAAGTGCGCCACCAACCTACGATAATGTAAGGTGGTTTCCGACACTACCGCAACGAGGGGACTGCAATTGGGCCATGCCAAACAATCGCTTGTCATTGGTGGTCAGGGCTTCTTGGGCGCCGCGATCGTACGCCATCTGATCGCCAAGGGAAAACCCGTGACGATCGCCGACAAGTATGCAGATAGTGCGAAATGCCACGCCCTGTTTGGCGATGGCGCGGTGACGGTCGTGCAGGCCGACATCATGGACGCGCAAGCCATGCTAGACCTGACGGAGGGCTACGACTCCGTCTACCACATTGCGGGCAAGCTGGGGACGACGGAACTGGACGACGATGTCATGGCCGGAATCCAGATCAATGTCATCGGCGCGGTCAATGTGTTCGCCGCCTGCGTGCAGAATTGTGTTCCCAATCTCTTCTATCCGTCCAAGCCGAATGTCTGGCTCAACACCTACACGATCACCAAATTTGCATCGGAGCAGTTCGCGAAGCTGTACGCGTCCAAGGGTGGGTCCAACATTTCGAGCTTGCGCTACTTCAATGCCTATGGCCCTGGTCAGGCCACAGGCCCGGTTCGCAAGATCATTCCATCGTTTGCGGAACGTGCAAGCAAGGGAATGCCCATCGAGATTTTCGGCAGCGGGGAGCAGATCGTCGACATGATCCATTCGGACGATATCGGCCGTCTGACCGTGGATTTCGTCGAGGCGGGCGGCAGTCTGGAGCCGATGGACCTGGGACGGGGCATCGGTCTGAGCGTCAACGAGATTGCCGCGGCGGTGAACGCCTATTTCAGCAATGGTGCAGGCGTCATTCACCTGCCCATGCGGCGTGGCGAGACACCGGAGACCAGGTTGATCGCCGACATGCAGCCGCTGAAGGCGTTGCTGGGCGATTTGCGGTTCCTGGATTGGACGGTGTCGCTTCACGACACGTTGGGATGGTATAGCAGAGCGTTTGCACAACTCCAGGCGGCCTGATGAAAATATTGGCCGTGGTTGCCCATCCCGACGACGAGGTGATCGGCTGCGGCGGAACGCTTTCGAAGCTCTCCGAGGACGGGCACGAGGTGCGGGTGCTGCTACCCATCAGGCGCAACGATCCGCGTGGCGTTGCGCATTGGGTGGAACTGGAGGACGCCTTCAGGAGCAGCTGCACCCACTTGGGGGTGCACGCTTTGATTGCCGACGAGCTTGTGGACGAAAGATCGCTGGAGGCGGGCGTCCATCATCTGCACGATCTGATCATGCCCGAGGTCGAATGGGCGGATACCATCTTTACGCATTGGCCAGGTGACTGCAACCAGGCCCACGGCAGTGTGGGCCGTGCTGTGGAAATCGCAACACGGCCATTTCGCCGCCGCAAGAATGTCTATCTGTTCGAGGTTTCGACTTCGACGGAGCAGGGCTTCTTCCCCAGCTTCGCGCCGAACATGTGGTCGGTCCTGGAGGAACGGCACGTTAGCCGAAAGCGCGAAGCCATGGGCTTCTATTCGACGGAGCTTGCGGGCGGACGAACGCCCGAGGCGCTCGCGCGCCGTATGCAGGCGCGGGGTGACGATATCGGCGCCCATGCCGCGGAAGCATTTCACATCGCACGCTTTTTCCTTTGATCCCGTCAGGGGCCGACGATACGGCTGATCGTCAGCAACGCGATCCGGAGGTCCAGCCACAGGCTGAACGTCCGGATATATTCCAGATCGTCGTCGATCATGTCGAACACACTGACATTCTTGCGCCGCGCGCGCACTTGCCAAAGGCCGGTCAGACCGGGGCGGACGACCGAGCGGGCATGCCGGATGTCGGGCAGATCGGCCAACATGGAAATCACCAGCGCGCGCGGGCCGATCAGGCTCATGTCGCCGCGCAGCACGTTGATGAGCTGAGGGAGTTCGTCAATGCTCAGCCGGCGTAGCAGCCTGCCAAGGGGGCCAATGCGGGGATCGCGATCATAAGTGAGGGTCTCACCGTTCGCGCCGCGCGTCGCCAGCCCGTGCGCCTTCAGGACCGCGTCGCCGTCCCGGCGCATGGTCCGCAGCTTGTAGCAGATGAACTGCCGATCGTTTCTTCCCCAGCGCTTGGCGAGATGCAGGACTGGGCGGCCGGAGCTGACCAGGATTGCGCTCATGGCGAGCACGATGATGGGACTGAGGCACACGAGAAGCAGCGCCGCGCCCGCAATGTCGAGCCAGCGCTTGACGCGCCATGACCAGCGGCGTTCGGGACAGGGCGGCCTAATTGATCTGCTCCGGCGAGAAATAGGTTGTCTCGGGCACACCGGCCATGATGCGGCGGACAACTTCCAGTCCCTGCAGATAGGCGTGGTCCATGTTCGACACCTCATACCGCCAGCCGCCGAAACGCCCCCGGCTGAAAATGCCGAGCGGTTCCAGGTGCGCATGAATGTCCGCCAGCGCCGCGTCGCGGCCATGGAAGGGCAACGGGTAACCGTGGGCCAGCGTCTTCTCGAAGGTGGATATGACGGGCTGGTCCTCGATCAGGCCGATGGAGCGCAGCCCCTGCAGAACATCATGGCGCAACCTGTCGTCTATGTCCGCTGCCAGGCCGGGCGCGCGGCTGGTCTCGCAAAGAATCGAATAATGCGGGCCGTCAGACGGCACGTTACCGGGCGAGAAATTCGAGGGGATGGTCACGCGCCAGAAAGGAAGTGCGGCATCGGGACACTGAAAACTATGGACGCCGCGATAGCGGGCCGGAATCACCCCACGCATGCCGAAGCCGAGCAATATCGCGGAGGATCGGCGCAGGCGCTTTGCCAGGCGCTGGACGTCCGGTCGATCGACGCAAAGCTCGACTAATGTGTCGAGCGGGATGGATGAGACGAGGGCGGTGTATGTGAACTGCGTGCCGTCCACGAGGTGGAGCTGACGCTTGCCCGTCTCGATCGCCGCGATGCTGCGGCCGAGCAGGACATGCTGCGCGCCGATCCTATCGACCGCCCGTTGCCAGATCGTGCCCATGCCACCCTCGCGGGGGTAGGGCACGCGATCGCTCTGGGTCCAGCTCGGGTCATCCGTGCGGAGGATGGCATGCTTGAGCATGCGGCGAAAGCCCACCTGCGGAACATTATGCAAGGCCGATCCGCTGCGCTGACGGACCCACTCGCTGCTCATCTCGCTGGGCTCGAGCGTCCACATTTTGCGGTTGAGCGGCTCCATGATGCGGCGCGTCAGCTCGCGGCCGAAGGAACGGTGAAGATGATTCTGGAAATTGTCGCTAGCGTCCGCGACGGGACGTGGGACCATGCCCATCCGGCTGCCGAGGCGATGCAGGAACAGATCGGAGAAGATCGGCAGCGCATGGGCAGCGGGAAAGCGGTGGACGTGGCGCTGGATGGGCGTGGGGATGAGCTTCCCGAACATGTGGACACCGCGAACCGGCATGGACTCGTGCCACGCTATGTCCAGGGAGCGAAGCGTGTCGCTGAAGGCCGCGCATTTCTCGTGGACGAAGAGGACATGCCCACCATAGTCGAACAGGAAGCCCTCCGGCGTGATCGCCGAGGCGGCATTGCCGCCGGGTTGGTTGCGCTCGTCGATGAGGATGAAGGGCGTCGCCGGATACTCCTGGCGGAGGGTCAGGGCAGCGCCGATGCCGCAAGGCCCCGCACCCGCGATGATGATCAATGGTCTTTCCATGCCGCTCCCATAGCGGGTTGGCGCCGGGCCGGCGGAGGAAGCATCGCGAGACTACGGAAGCAGCGATTTGCGGCACCGAGTTCGCCGGCGAGGCTTGGTCGAGCACGTGACGAACTGCCGTGCAAGAAAAAGACGGCAGCATGGACCGCGAGACTGGGCCTACATGAGGACGCAATTATACAGACGTTCAGTTTGAAATTAGCCTCAGACGCTGCATCGCGAACACTGACACGCCACTCGCGATGGGTTCAGGACGAATAGGCCACATGGGAAACGGCGGCGGCCGAAGCGCGCTGCCTTCCTATCGCCCGGCGCGCCCTCCAGCATCGCGCAACAGGAAGTCCACATGCAGCAGCTCGATGCGCGGACATCGGAATGGCTAGAGATACCTGGTCAGATCCAGTTTGTAACCGCCATGACAGCAGTTGCGAATTTTCCC
Source organism: Paraburkholderia sp. RAU2J (assembly GCF_003634845.1). Lineage (NCBI taxonomy): Bacteria > Pseudomonadati > Pseudomonadota > Betaproteobacteria > Burkholderiales > Burkholderiaceae > Paraburkholderia > Paraburkholderia sp. RAU2J. The sequence goes on along the minus strand of NZ_RBXG01000003.1, from coordinate 495,948 downwards.
TATCCCCGGTACATGTGGGCCGGCTACGAGCGTGTTCTCGGTAGCGAGTCGAGCCAGCCACTCTTCACGGGTTTGGACGGCTTGAGCCGGGTTGACGTCAAAGCCGATACTCCAGTGCGGATAGCGCAGTTGCAGCAGAGTGGAATGAATAACGTCTCCCCAGATGAGCATCTGCTGATCGCCGTCTTGGATTTGAATGCCGCTATGACCCGGCGTGATGTACGTTGTATTACGCGCTACTTGAGTCTGAAGTTGCACGCTCACGCCGCCAACCTCGCGCTGCTCCACGACCACAAATCAGCAGGCGACAGCGCCTTCGAGAATAGAAACCCCTGCAGTTCATCGCACCCGATGTCCCGCAGGATGCGAGCCTGATGCTCGCTCTCGACACCTTCGGCGACCACCCGCAGACCCAGCTCATGGCCCAGATCGATGATCGCCCGGATGATGGCGAGATCGGCCGGCGCCTCCAGCATGTCCTGTACGAACGCACGATCGATCTTGAGCCGATCGAGCGGAAAGCGGTTCAGATAGCTGAGGCTGGAGTAACCGATGCCGAAGTCATCGAGGGACAGTTTCACGCCGAGCTTGCGAATCGCGTTGATGGTCGTGAGATAGTCTTCCGCACTATCCATGAGCACTGTCTCGGTGATCTCCAGTTCGAGCCGCTCGGGGGCGACGCGATGCGATGCGAGACTATGTGCGAGTGTTTCGAGCAGGTCCGGGTCGCGCAGCTGGACGGCCGACAGATTGATCGACACGCGCAAGCGCATCGCCCCTTCCATGTCCCATGCCGCGATCTGCCGGCATGCTTCGTCGATGACCCAGGCGCCGAGTGGAATGATGAGCCGTGTGTCTTCGGCAATCGGAATGAACTGCGCGGGCGACACCGTGCCGATCTGCGGGCTGTTCCACCGCAGTAATCCTTCTACCGTGACCAGTTCGCCCGTGAGCGCATCAACGCAAGGCTGGTATTCGAGCCTGAACTCGTGCGTTGCGATCGCGGTGCGCAGGCACGCTTCGAGCCTCAGGCGGTGGCGCGCGCGTTCGGCCATCTCGGGCGCAAAGAACTTGACGAGGTTGCGTCCCGCGCCCTTCGCTTGATACATCGCCGCGTCGGCGTTCTGCATCAGCGTTTCGATATCCTCGCCATCGTCGGGGAACAGCGCCACGCCGACACTGCACGACACCGGCAACGCGACGCCGCCTAGTTCGTGCGGCTGACGCACGAGCGGCAGCAGGCGGTCCTCGATCGTTCGGCTGGCGTCCGCCGCATTGCTCACGCCATTCAGGATCACCGTGAACTCGTCTCCGCCGAGACGGCTCACCGTGTCGTTGCTGCGCACGGCTTGCAAGAGGCGTCGTGAGACCGAGCGCAGGAGGTTGTCGCCGATGTGATGGCCCAGCGAATCGTTGATGTTCTTGAAGCGGTCGAGATCGATGAACAGTACCGCGACACGCTGCCCCGTGCGGCGCGCGCTATCGAGCACCACGCCGAGGCGCCGCACGAAGAGCTCGCGGTTCGGCAGTTCGGTCAGCACGTCGTGTTCGGCGAGGAACTGGATGCGGGCCTCGCTCTTCTTGCGGTCCGTGATATCGATCAACGTGCAGATATAGTGGGAGAGGTTCGCGCGCCGGTCGCGCACCGCGCTCACCATGAGCCATGCCGGATAATCGCTGCCTGCACGGCGCCGCACATGCGCTTCGCCATGCCATGCGCTGAGTCGATCGACGGAATCGACGATGGCCGGAAAGATGTCGCCTTGCTCCTGCGCGCCGAAAAGGAAAGCGGGCTCCTTGCCCGCCACGTCGTCGGCGCGATATCCGGTCGCACGATAGAACGATGCGTTGGCGGTCACGAGCCGCCGCTGCGCATCCAGAATCAGAATCGCCTCGGATGATGCCTCGAACACCTTGCCCCACAACTCGAGGCGCTGCTCCATCAGCTTGATCTGGTTGATCGGGGTGAACGCGGTCAACACGGCGTCGCGCCCCTGGAAGTCGAGGCGCCGCGCCGACAGCATCGCCCAGGTCGGTTCGCTGCCGGCCTTCCAGCGCACCTCGAATTCGTCCACGGCCTCGCGGTCGGAGAGTTGCTGGAAGAAGCGTGCGCGCACTTCCGAGTCGAGCCCGAATCCCCATGGGTCTACCGTGCAGCCATTGAGCCAGGCAAGCGCCGGTCTGTTCGCGTGCAGTACCTCATGTCCCGGGATTGCCGTGACGACCATCGGCACGGGGGTCGCCTCGACGAGCGCATACTGCGCGGCCGACGCGCGGGCTGTCGCCGCGAGCTCCTTCTGCGCGTCACGCTCGCGGTCGAGTTGCGCGAGCATGTCGTTAAAGCCCTGCACGAGCTGGCCGATCTCGTCCTGGCTATGCCAGTTGGCGCGCAGAGAGTGGTCGCCGGTGCGGCGCACGGTGTCCATCACACGCGCGAGCTGGCGCAGGGGCCGCGAGATCTGCTGCGCGACGAAGTACACCATGCTCAGGATCGCGCACAGCAGGAAGAGGGCGGTTCCAAGGTGCAGCCACATCCGCTCGAAGAGGCCGCGCACGCGCTCATGCAAAAGTATTTCGAGCTGATTGCCGGTCACGCTCCACGCGTCGCTGATGCTCGTCACCACGCGCTGCTGGGCGGCATCGAGCGCGGCGAGCCTGGCCGCATCGGGGCCGGCGTCGACAGCGGCGCCAGCCACACTGCGATAAGCGTCGACCGCCGCGAGCATGCGTGCGATCGGCGGTCCGATCGTCCCGCTCAGTGCGCCGTTCGCGGCCGCGGCTTCCGAATAGTCCGAGCGCAGCCCCTGCAATACCGCGTCGAGTTGTCCCTCCAGCACGAGGTAGCGGGTCCGCATCTCGTCGCGGCTCATCGGTGCGGCGCGACGACTCGCGTCGGCATCGTGCAGGTGGCGGCCAATCCGGTTGACGTCGGCGAGCAGCTCCGGATAACGCAGAATCGACAGCGACATGGAGTAGTAGCTGTCGAGGTCCGGATCCAGAATCAGATTCGACTGGTTCCCGACGCGCGTCACCAGTGCACGCGTCGCCTCCAGGCCGCTGTCCACCGTCGCTGCACTCGCACGGGGTGCCGAGCTGGCTACGAGTGCTTCGAGCACCCGTTCATTGAGCGCGGCGCTCTGCATATTCGCGCCGAAGCGGCGCTCGGCATCCGCGAGTTTGCTGGCAGTGCGCTGTAATTGAGCCGCAGTCTGCGGTTGCCCGGCCCCCGCGAGTGCGAAGTCGATAAACGCGTCGTGCACGGCCGCGACGTAGGCATTGCCGATCAACTCCTTGTCAGAGAAGTCGATCGCGATGTACTTCTCGTGGATCAGGATGCCGCTGATGTACAGCACTGCGCTCAGGTCGAGCAGATAGATCAGCAGCAATTTGCGGCCGACGCGAAGGCGTCCGAGAAACCGGAAGAACAGGTTGCGTTTCATGGGTGTGATCGCGTGATCGCGGACCTTGCGTCCCGGAGGCGATAAGCCAGACGTTTCACTGCGTTTCTCCGTGCTGGGAACGTCGGACCTCGGTCAGGTCCGTCGGGGGAGAAGCCCCTGATCATGCTATCGACCAGTTTGAGAAGTTCTTTAGCTTTCGCTTAAAACGCCCCGGGAAGGTGCTGAAAACGCAACAAGATGGTGCGGGTTTTCTCTGAGGGCTTTCTGTAGATGTGTTTGCACGAGCTGGTTGGCAGACCGTACATATCGGGCTGTTACTTGAGGTAGGGCGGGTTGAATGCTATGAGCGCTCGCATGGAAGTCGCCACCGCGCGCCCCATGCGTGTCACCGCGCTCTAGAAACCGAGCCCGACTCCGACGCCTCCGAAACCGGAGCCGCCGAAGCTGCCCACACCGATCCCGACGCCGACACTGGGCCGGGGCGCATAGTATCCCGGCGGGTCGCCGTATCCGTAATAGGGCGGCTGCGCAGCGACGCAGCCCGCAACACCGAACGCGAAAGCCAGGATGCTGAGTAGCCTGATCATGACGCTCTCCCTTTCATGAGCCGGGACATGGATATCGCCAGCAAGATCTGGTCCCCGGTTAGCTGGCGGTCCCCTGATATTCTGACTCGATCTCAGCATCGGCGCTCCGGGACTGCGCTTCAGCAGTCGCGACGAGGCACCCGATCGAACGTTCGTCGATCTGCCGCAGCCGGTACTGCGGCCTTCGTGAATCCGCTTCATAAGCGTATCCAGATTCCGGCACCTAGTCACGCCGTCGCTCGCACAGTAGTCTCGCCGAAGGCTTGGATTCAGCTTCCAGTCGGAAGCCCCGGACATGACTGCGATGGTGGCTCGCTGCAACCCTAGCGCAGCATCCAGCCGACCGTCACCGAGGAGAGTGTCCTGAAGCATCTCGCAGCCGTGGTCACGTCGATCGGCGTGCTCGCGACGATTCCGTCCGCACAGGGCGCCGCAATCATCAAAGTGACGCCCGCGGGGACATCGCCTTCAACCGTGCCGTCGGCGCTTTTCCCGCGTGAGCGGGTTCCTTCGCCGAAGGTTCACGCGTTTGTTGAGTACCTGCGCGAGCGGTTGCGCTTTGTCGAACGTGGCGGGTAACGGGGCATACTTCACTGGTCGCGAATTCCTGACGTTCGTGTCTCCATCAACGACGGCTGACTCATGTTCATCGGTGCGGTGGCCATACTGGGCGCGGCCTCATACATCTTCATTCTCTGCGATATCAAACGCATCGAGTTGCCCGAGGGGCGCGTCGTGGGAAGGATGTCATGAACGCCGCCCGAGTGGTGTATGTTTGATCTACCGCGTCAATCCTTCGAGGGCAAACAGATGGAGCGTTCGAACTACGCACGTGAAGACATCGGCAATCTTGTGCTGCTGGAACACGTCAACCTCACGATCCCGGACCAGCGTCTCGCGACCGCGTTCTATGTCAGTGCACTCGGTCTGACGCGCGACCCGTTTCTGATGACGGGCGTGACCAACATGTGGATCAACGTCGGCCGTTCGCAGATTCACCTGCCGCACGGCGACGCGCAGCGCCTTCGCGGGCATGTCGGGCTGATCGTGGGCAGGCGCGCGGCGCTCATCGAGCGGCTGCGCGCCGTTCGGCCTCTCCTCGCGCAGACCCGATTCGGATGGACCGAGCGGGACGATCGCGTGGAAGTGATCTGTCCGTGGGGGAATCGTTACGACTGCCTCGATTCCGATGCGTGCGCGGCGAGCGACCCGTGGGCGGGCATCGAGCTTGGCATCGCGTATGTACAACTCGACGTGCCCGTCGGTGGCGCGGCGTCGATCGCTGCGTTCTATCACGAGATATTCGATGCGTCTGCCGAGGTACGCGAGCGTAACGGTTCGCTGCAAGCGGCGGTCGCGGTCGGCAGGCATCAACAACTCGTCTATGCGGAAACGCCATCGGCAAGCGAGGAATACGATGGACATCACATCCAGATCTATGTGGCCAATTTTTCCGGACCTTACGAGCGGCTCGCCGCGCGCGGGTTGAGTTATGGCGAGGAGGCTCACCAATATCGCTTCGCCGAGCTTGTCGATCCTGTGAGAGGTACGCCGTGCTTCACGCTTGAACACGAAGTGCGGAGCTTGCGTCATCCGCTGTACGCGAGGCCATTGGTGAACCGGAATCCGGATGTGACCAACCGTAACTATGGAATGGGGGGGGAGGCCTATGGCGGGGTGGTCTGACGGGTAAGCCGGCCCCGATAAATAGTCAGCTACGTCAAAGTGAACAGGCGCGCATCGCCTCCACGATTGCGTCCTGCTCCGGTGGCGTCTGGAACGAGGCTTCCAGGAGGGTGTGCCCGTCGTTCATTTTCGTCTGGAAACACACCTGATTAACGTGACGGGAAGCCGTCACGACAGACAGGCCGGCGAGGACCAGAATGGTCATCAATAAACCGGTGAGCGTCAGCGCAGCTACCCATTGTTGCGTCTCCACATCGCAAGCCGATAGGTGCCCACCTTCATCACCCTTCCTGCTCTCCTTGATACCAGTCATTTCTATCCTCCTGAACGGATAACGCCAATCTTGGTTCGAGGGATAAAATATGAAAAGTTGAATTTCCTGAAACTTACGTTCAGTTATTCCTAATCTGGTACTGCCATGCGAGAGATTAGTCTGGACCGCCTGCGCACGTTGGTGACGATCGCAGACCATCGTTCCTTTGCGGAGGCCGCACGTGTCCTGCACCTGGCAGCGCCAACTGTCAGCCTTCACATTCAGGAACTGGAGGAGCGCATTGGTGCGCCTCTGCTGTCACGCAAGCGCGGACACGTTCACCCCACAGCGATCGGGGAGACCCTTCTGACAAAGGCGCGGCACCTCCTCGCCGACGCGGGGCGCGCGCTGGACGATGTTCGACGGCAAGTACAGGGGCTTGAGGGCCGCGTACGGCTTGGCGCGTCGACGGGCGCAATAGCCAACCTCCTGCCGCGGGCTCTCGAAGCATTGGGGCGGCAGCATCCCGCGATCGATGTCCAGATTTCGGTGCTGACGTCGCAGGACACGCTTGGCCGCCTCGCGGAAGGGGCATTGGATATTGGACTGGTAGCGTTGCCTCAACCCACGATGGCGGGCCTTGTCATCAAGCCCTGGCGCCGGGATCCGGTCATGGCCTTCATGCCTGCCCAGTGGAAATGCCCGGCCCGCGTCACTCCCAGGTGGCTGGCCAGTAAGCCTCTCGTTCTCAATGACTCGACTACACGGCTTTCGCACCTGAGCACCGAATGGTTCGTAGCAGGGGGGCATCATCCTGTGCCGCGCATTCAGCTCAACTACAACGACGCCATTAGAAGTCTGGTCGCGGCGGGCTACGGCGCAGCGTTGTTGCCTCATGAGGCAACAACTCCATCGCACGATCCGCGCATTGTCATGCGCCCGCTTCGACCGGCGCTGTGGCGTCGGCTCGGCATCGCGCATCGAGCGGGGCGCATCGAGAGTTCTACGCAACACGTGCTCGATGTCTTGTGGGATTTGCGAGTGGTCTAGAAATCGTCATCTGGTGTGTCGGTTCGTGCGTGGAACGCAGGCATGCGTCGCTGCATCACTTCCGGCGCCTTCGTATTCGTTTCGAGCGCCGTGCCGGCATTCACGGAGCCTTCGCGTTGCCTCTCATTGCCCGTCCGTCGACGATTGTTGCCGTTCGGACAACATGCTGGACACATTCGAAACGCTACTGGCGTTCGCCCCCGCTGACTAGAATCAGCCACACGGTCGGTCGAAACGCGAGCAAAAAGAAAGCGCGCGAAATTCACGGTCGTGCTCGAGATCCGCGCCGCCAGGGCGGCTTACCCACTTAATTCACAGGACTATTGATCATGAGTGAAACAACCCGCAATGTGCAGCCGGTCACCGCCACCCTTGGCAAAGAAGGTTCAGGCGAACTCGTGCCTTCCCGCTACGCCGTGCGCGTGGGTGACGTCGACGTCGTGGTGATCAGCGATGGCGTTCTGCCGCTGCCGACCTCTACCATGTCCACTAACGTGAGCGAAGCGGACCGCAACGAATGGTTCGATGGTCGTTTCCTGCAACGAGACGTGTTCGACTGGGCGCTGAATATCGCGCTCGTGCGCAGCGGCGAACGCCTGATCCTCATCGACTCGGGCGTGGGCGATGGATTTGAATACTTCACGCGCGCCGGTCGGTCGGTGATGCGCCTGGAAGCGGCTGGCATCGACCTGGCTGCGATCACCGATATCGTGGTTACGCATATGCACATGGATCACGTCGGGGGGCTGAACGTTGATGGCGTCAAGGGCAAGCTGCGCCCGGACGTGCGCATTCACGTAGCGGCCGCGGAGGTGGAGTTCTGGAAGAATCCGGACTTCAGCAGGACGGTGATGCCGGAAACGGTTCCTCCCGCGCTCCGCCAGGCTGCTGCAAAGTTCGTAAAACTCTACAGCGAAAACATCGTGCAGTTCGATCAGACCGTGGAAGTTGCAGCGGGCGTGTCTGCGCGCGTGACGGGTGGGCACACGCCGGGGCACTGCGTCGTGGACGTCGCATCAAACGGCGAGAAGCTGACGTTCGTGGGCGACGCGATTTTCGAAGTCAACTTCGACAATCCCGAATGGCAAAATGGCTTCGAGCACGACCCCGAAGTCGCTGCGAACGTGCGTATCGCGCTGCTCAACGAAGCCGCTGAAACTGGCGCTCTGCTGGCTGCGGCGCATGTCGCATTCCCGTCTGTAGGCCACATTGCAAAGAACGGTGAAGGCTTTCGTTTCGTGCCGGTTACGTGGGACTACTGATTGATGATCGGCTATGAAGTATCGTCGTCGTATAGATTGCACTGACGATTGTCAGAAATCCACCACGTGTTCACAAGACTCGCGGTGGTTTTTTGCAGATGATCACTTGCCCGCACTGCGGCAGCGGCCACATTACCAGCGAGGGATTCCGGACGCGCCCCATCGGCGGAGCAGTTTTGCGGGCCATGCGCAAAGCGTGTGATTGCTGGAGCCCAGAAGGGCCCTCGCTGGCTGTGTCACCCGTCAATGTCTTTTTGCGACCGTGAGGATCCAGAAATCCGAATCGCTTCAACGGCCGGACATTCGACTGCTGCAACCTCCAATAGCCGAAACGGGTCGATCACTGCCGTACGCGCGGTTCGACGATATCCCCAGGCCTCACGCCCGCGTATCCAGACATCGTCGAACCCTCACCCGCACAGGTTTCATGCGTCGATCCGGACCACTACCTTACCGAAGTGCTGACCCGACTCAAGATACTTGTACGCGGCGGGCGCGTCGTCAAAGCCAAAGACGTGATCGACCACCGGCCGGATTTGATGCGTGGAGACGAGCCTGACAACCTCGTCGAGCATCGAGCGGCTGCCCACCATGATTCCATGCAGTCGCTTGATGCCGCCGATCACCGGAAGGAGTCCAAGCTCCGGCGCGCTAAAGCTGCTCACACCACCGATGATCGACACGAGGCCGCCCATTTTCGTCGCGGCCACCGAGCGTGGCAGTGTGTCCCGCTCACCGACCTCCAGCACAATATCCGCGCCTACCCCATCGGTCAGCCGGAGAACCTCGTTCTGCCATTCCGGCGTGGCGCGGTAGTTGATCGTCTCATCGGCGCCGAGTTTCTGCGCACGTTCCAGTTTCTCATCGCTCGATGACGTGATGATCGTGCGCAGACCCGCCGCCCGCGCCAGCTGCAGCGCGAAGATCGACACGCCGCCTGTGCCGAGCAGCACCACCGTGGAACCGGGTTTCGTGCCGCCGTCCGCGAATAGCGCGTTCCATGCGGTGACGCCGACGCACGACAACGTGGAGGCTTCTTCATAACCCAGGTGTGCCGGGATCATCGCAAGAGCCGTTTCGTCGACCAGGAACCGCTCGGCCAGCACGCCGTCGACTGTGGCGCCTGGCGAACCGTCGACTTTCCACGGCGCCGGAGCGCCGTCGATCCAACGCGGGAAATATGTGTTGACCACGCGATCGCCCGGTTTGAAGCGGCTCACGTCGCGGCCGGTCTCGACGACTTCGCCCGCCCCATCGCACAGCGGGACCAGCGGCGCATCGCCGATGCCGAGATAGTCTCCGCGGGCGTACATCAGGTCCCGATAGTTCAGCGACGCCGCGTGAACCCTGACAACGACCTCGGTCGGCCCCGGCGATCGGATGGTGGCGTCGCTGCGCTTCAGGCCGGAGATTCCGGCACCGGGTTTCAGTTTCCATGCTTTCATAGCAACTCCTCATCGGGTAGAAGCACCTATGTTAGTGTTGCCGGAAAGGTCGCATTGACGAGATTTCGACGACTTATCGTCGCCTGAGAGGAAACAGAAGACGGGGTATTCGGAGCTCGCACGATGGACGATCGGCTAAGAGGCATTGCGGAATTTGTGGATGTGGTGGATGCCGGCAGCTTCGCCGCAGCGGGCGAACGCCTTGGTGTCACGCGCTCGGCGATCGCGAAGATTGTCGCGAGGCTCGAGCAGCGTCTCGGGGTGAGACTGCTGCAGCGCACCAGCCGCCATCTGAGCCTGACCGACGAAGGACATGCGTACTATGAGCAGTGCCGCCGCGTGATGGCCGAACTCGTCGCGGCCGAGGCGGCGCTGGAGGCGGGCCGCCGCGATCCGTCCGGGCGGCTACGCATCACCGCGCCGGTGCTGTTCGGCAGGCAGTGCGTCGCACCCGTGATGCTGAAGCTGGTCGAGCGCCATCCGTTGCTTGACGTCGAGATGTCGTTCAGCGATCGCGTTTCGGATCTGGTCGAGGACGGCTTCGATATCGCGGTGCGCATTGGAGCGCTGCCGGACCATGCAACGCTTGTCGGGCGCCGGCTCGGCGTGCAGCGGATGGGCATTTGCGCGTCTCCGGCCTGGCTCGATCGACACGGGCGGCCGTCGGGCCTCGCCGAACTCGGCTCGCACGTCGGCATCGCTTACGGGCGCGGTGGACAGAGCACACCATGGCGCGTGCTCGGCGCAGACGGCGAGGTGCAGGAGTGCCGACTGTCCGCGCGCCTGCGTTATGACGATCTCCAGGCCATCGCCGACGCAGCGGCTGCGGGTGCAGGCCTTGCCTGGTTACCATGCTGGCTCATGGCGCCCTATCTGCGCGACGGCCGGCTATCGCTCGTGATGGATAGCAACAGTGTGCAGGGCGCCGAGGTTCACCTCGTGCGCCCGCAATCCCGACATCTGCCCTCGAAGGTACGCGTTGCAGTCGACGCGCTGGTAGACGAGATACCACGAGTGCTCGCCCGGGTCTGAGCGGCCGTGGACGCAAGATGCGTGCGCATTCATTTCCAGAAAATCGAGCCGGCGTTAATTTCTCCGTTAAACATCGACCGGTTGAATCCGCAGCCACGAACGGTCATTCGGCATCTACCCCTGGATCGTTGACCGAGGAAATTCCGTTAGTCCTTGCGATAGGTGGACGCCTTTTAACTCGAAGAGAAGTGTATCGTCGCGTGGGGCCATTTGGTGGCGGGCAGTGCATGACTACATTCGCAGCATTCTGAAAAGTGCGAAGTCGTGTCTTGCGCGTGTCGATTTCTCCCACGATCATTCGTCGTAGACACAGGAGGCGCCTTTGCCTTCGAACAGCACTGTCTTCAAAGGAGAAACACAAATGCGTGTAATGGTCATCATCAAGGCAACTCCCGAATCCGAAGCTGGGCAAATGCCAAGCATGGAACTCATCGCGGCGATGGGCAAATATAACGAGGAACTGGTGAAGGCTGGGATCATGCAAGGCGGCGACGGGCTGAAGCCCAGTTCGGCAGGCGCGCGCGTGAGGTTTTCAGGAAAGGACCGAACCGTCGTTGACGGCCCATTTGCAGAAGTCAAGGAATTGATCGCCGGGTACTGGCTCTGGCAAGTTCAATCGATGGACGAAGCGATTGAATGGGCAAAGCGCTGTCCGAATCCGATGGTAAGTGATTCAGAGATCGAGATTCGGCCTTTTTTTGAGCCTGCGGACTTTGGCGAGGCCTTTACACCCGAGCTTCAAGAGCAAGAAAAGCGTCTGCGGCAGCAGATCGACGGGCAGGCGCGCTGAAAGTTTTCACTGCATCACTCTGCAGGGTACGCGCAGGCACCCCAAAGTTGGCTATTTGAGATCTGAGGCAGGCTTCCTGACACCGTGCAGGAAGCCTCATGAGGTAGTGAATGACCACCCGATTGAGCGTCCGCTATCGGCTGATTCGGCTGTCCCATGTGGGTTGTCCCGAGTCGGTCAGCGTGTGGCTCTGTACGGTCAGGAACCGCCATTCCCCTAAGCCGGCACGCCCGACGCCGTTCCCGATTCTGACCTCGTAGCGAATGCATCGGGACACTCCCGGCCCGATGCGTTCGCACGCTCGCTTCCCCACGATCTTTACCTTGACCCACGACGCGTTCGCTTCGCTCGCGTGCGTCTTTCTTCACTGAGTTGCACTTTTCCGCGTAAACCCGCTTGCACCTTATTTTTGATGGATCTATATTGCATTTCACCATTAACTATTACGATGCGATAAATTATGAGTGACGACGTTCTGTTTTCGAATCACGGCAGCGTTGCGGTAATCACGCTGAATCGCCCCGAGCGCCTGAACGCGTGGACCACGCCAATGCGCGAAGCGATCATCGCGGCGCTCGAACGCTTCAATGCCGACGACGCTGTCGCTGCGATCATCATGACGGGCGCGGGCGATCGCGCATTCTCGGCGGGGCAGGATCTGGCGGAGGCGCACGACTTCGACGGCGCGCGCGCGGTGGCGTGGGTCAAGGAGTGGCAGCGCTACTACGCAACGCTGCGCGGCCTGAGCAAGCCGCTCGTGATGGCGCTCAACGGCACGGCCGCGGGTTCGGCGTTCCAGGTCGCCTTGCTGGGCGACATCCGCGTGGGTCACCCGGGCGTGCGCATGGGTCAGCCGGAAATCAATGCGGGCATCGCCAGCACGACCGGCCCATGGATCATGAATTCGATGCTCGGCATGTCGCGCACCATCGAGCTCACGCTCACCGGCCGTCTGATGGATGCCGACGAGTGTTATCGCATCGGATTGATTCATCACATCGTCGAGCAGGACAAGGTCTTCGAGAAAGCGCTGGAAATCGCCACCGAACTCGCCGCCAAGCCGCCCGTCGCCATGCGACTGGACAAGCAGCGTTTCCGCGAGATGACCGAGCCGGGGTTCGCGGACTGTATCGAGGCGGGTGAGCGAATCCAGCGCGAGGCGTACGACTCCGGCGAGCCCGCTCGCATGATGGAAGAGTTCTTCGAAAAGCGCGCGAAATAAAGCGGGCTGAAGTCGGGCCGCTTCTTCTCAACCCCAGTGCGGGAGACCTGAATCATGACGCAAGACTTCAACCCGACGCGCCGGCGCATTCTGCAAGGCGCGGGCGCGCTCGCAGTGGCCGGCTCGATGCCGCTTGCCGTGCGCGCTCAGTCCAGGCAGATCGTCGTATCGGACCCGGGCGGCCCGTACACGACTGCGTATCGCGAAGCGTTTTACGATCCGTTCGAGAAAACGACGGGCATCAAGGTCGTCAGCGTCGCGCGCGAATCGCAGCCGGTCGCGCAATTCGCGGCGATGGTGCAAACGAAGAACTACGTGTGGGACGTCACCACGCTGACGCTGTCGGCGGACATTCCGTACCTCGAAGCAACAGGTCTGCTGGAGCCGATCGGCCTGAAGACGAGCGACTTCCCGGACATCATGCCCGAGGCGATCACACCGAACTGGCTCGGCGTCGACGTGTATTCGACTGTGCTGGCGTATCGCGCGGACAAGTTCAAGGACAACGGCCCGAAGTCGTGGGCGGACTTCTGGGACGTGAAGAAATTTCCCGGCCGCCGCTGCCTGCGCCGCAGTCCGCTCGACACGCTCGAACAGGCGTTGCTCGCGGACGGCGTGCCGCTCGACAAGCTCTATCCGCTCGACGTGGACCGCGCGTTCAAGAGTCTGGACAAGATCAAGCCGCACATCAATATCTGGTGGACGTCTGGCGCGCAGGCGATGCAGGCGATCCAGAGCGGCGACGTCGACATGATCTCGACGTGGAACGGCCGCGCGCAAGCCGCGAAAGACAACGGTGCGCCGGTGACGATCGTCTGGAAGCAGGGCCTTTATTCGATCGAGGGCTGGGCCATCCCGAAGGGCACGCCCCGCGCCGATGCCGCGAGGCAGTTCGTACGTTTCTGCGCCGACGCGAAGCGTCAGGCCGCGCTCACGCGCACGCTGGCCTACGGCCCGACCAACAGGAAGTCCTTCGAGACCATCAGCAAGGAACGTGCGGCGCTGCTGCCGACCGCGCCGGAGAACATCGAGGACATGAGGCTGCCCAGCCCGCAATGGTGGGAGGCCAACCGCCAGAAGGTCACCGAGCGGTTCAATTCCTGGATCATTTCCTGAGGACGCCACGATGAGCTCGAAACTCGAAGCGATCGGCATTGCCAAGCGCTATGGCGATGCGCTCGCGCTGGAACCGACGGATCTCGCCGTGCAGGCGGGCGAATTCCTGACGCTGCTCGGTCCCTCGGGTTCCGGCAAAACAACCTTGTTGCAAATGATCTCCGGGCTCGTCGCGCCGAGCGCGGGGCGCATCGAGATCGACGGACACGACGTCACGCACGTCGAACCGGGCAAGCGCGGCATCGGCATGGTGTTTCAAAGTTATGCGCTGTTCCCGCACATGAGCGTGTGGGACAACGTCGCATACGGTTTGCGCATGCGACGCAGGTCGCGCGAAGACGTGCGCGCCGCGGTGGACGACGCGCTCGCTATGGTGCGCATGAGCGAATACGCAAAGCGCTATCCGAAGGAATTGTCCGGCGGGCAGCAGCAGCGCATCGCGCTTGCGCGCTGCTTTGCCTACCGGCCTTCGGTGATTCTGCTCGACGAGCCGCTCGGCGCGCTCGACAAGAAACTGCGCGAACACATGCAGGCCGAGATTCGACGCCTGCACAAGGAACTCGGCGCGACCTTCGTCTACGTGACGCACGATCAGGACGAAGCACTCACGCTGTCCGACCGCATCTGCCTGATGAACCAGGCGCGCATCGAGCAGGTGGGCACGCCGTCCGATCTCTATGATCGTCCGGCCACACGTTTCGCCGCGGCTTTCATCGGGCACTCGAACCTGCTCGAAGGCGAACTCGACGCGGCGCGCGGCGCGGGCGGCGAGCCGATCCTGCTCGCGGCGGGCGGCCGCATTCCATTGCCGATGAGCGCAGCGGGTGCGCCCGCTGCGCGTCACACCTTGCTCCTGCGCCCCGAAGCGCCGCGCCTCGTCGAACCGCGTAGCGGCTTTGTCGCCGGCACGATCTCGGATGTCGTGTTCTTCGGCAGCGACACGCGCGTACAGCTCGCCATGAGCGACGGCACGGAGCTGACCGTGCGCTGCGAGCGCAGCGTGACGCCGCGCGTCGGCGACCGGGTCGGCCTGACGTGGGACCCGCACCGCACGACGCTGTTACATGCCTGAGGAATCGTCATGACCATCGCTCTACATGCGCAGCGCGAGAACGCAACTGCGCGGCGCGGCCGGTCCATCGTGCTCGCGCGCTGCCTGCGCTTTTTGCCGATCGTGCCCACGCTGCTGTTCCTGCTGGTGTTTTTCATCGTGCCGGTCGGAGAAATCCTGCAAGGCGGTCTCGTCGGCGCCGACGGCCAGATCGGCTTTGCGCAGTTCGAGCGCATTGCGCGCACGCCCGTCTACGCGAAGGTGCTGTGGATCACCTTCGCCATCTCGTTCCTGACGGCGGCGCTGTCCATTGTGCTCGGCTATCCGGTCGCATACATGCTGAGCCGGCTCCCGGAGCGCGTGCGCGAACGCTGGCTGCTGTGGGTCATGCTGCCTTTCTGGACCAGCTATCTCGTCAAGACTTACGCGTGGATGCTGCTGCTGTCCAAAACCGGCGTGCTGTCCACCATCGCGCTCTCGCTCGGCCTCGTGCGTGAGACGAGCGGCACGATCCCGTCGCTGACGGGCGTGCTCATCGGCATGGTGCATTCGATGCTGCCGCTCGCGGTCATGACGATGCTTCCCGTGATGCGCGGCATCGACGAGCGCCTCGCGCAGGCGGCGGAAACGCTCGGCGCGGAACGCAGCATGAGTTTCTTCACGGTGTTCCTGCCGCTTTCGTCGCCCGGCGTGGCGGCGGCGGGGCTGCTCGTGTTCATCTCGAGCCTCGGTTTCTTCATCGTGCCGGCGCTGCTCGGCTCACCGAAGGAAACGATGATCGCGCAACTCGTGATCTCGTCCGTGCTCGAACTCTTCGACATGCGTTTCGCCGGCGCGCTTTCGACGGTGCTTTTGATCTGCTCGGTCGTCATCTTTTTCGTCTATGACCGCATGGTCGGGCTGACATCGTTGACGGGCGAGGTGACGGAGCGTTCGCGCGGCTCCCGCGCACAGGGCGTCAGGCTCGCGCTGCTGATAACGGCGGGCCGGGTTTTCGCGCCATTCGTGATGCGCCGCAAAGCGCACGCGGACACGACCGCGCGCGCCGCGAGCCCACTCGGACTCTACACGTGCATCATCATGATCGTGCTCGTGGCGCCGGTGCTCTCGGTGATTCCCTATGCGTTCACGACGAGCGACTACATCGCGTTTCCGCCGAAGTTTTTCAGCACGCGATGGTTCGGCACCTTCATGGATTCACCCGTATGGCGCAGCGCGATCATCCGGTCGTTCGAAGTGGGTCTGGGCACTGCGCTGCTGTCCCTGCTGCTCGGCTTCGGCGCGACGCTCGCGATGACGCGCATGCCGAGCCGCGCGAGCAAGCCCGTGTTCGCGCTGCTGGTCGCGCCGCTGATCGTGCCGCGCATCGTGGTCGCGGTGGGCCTCCTGTATCTGTTCGGCCGACTGGGACTCACGGGTACCAATCTCGGCCTCGTGATCGGACATACAGTGCTTGCGATCCCCTATGTGGTCGTCACGCTCGCGGCGGGGTTCCAGCGCTTCGACTGGCGGCTGGACGATGCGGCCCGCGTGATGGGGGCATCGCCGTTGCGACGCATCACGTCGATTGTGCTGCCCCTGCTCATGGCGAGCGTGAGCGCGGCATTTCTGTTCGCCTTCCTCGTTTCCTTCGACGATCTCACCATCGCGATCTTCGTGAGCGGTGGCATCAATTCGACGCTGCCGAAGCAGATGTGGGACGACATCCAGCTGGCGATCACGCCGACGCTCGCGGCCGTGTCGACCACGCTGGTCATTCTGATCGCGCTGGTCGTGGCGGTTTCATCCTGGCTCAAGCGCCGCGCGCGCTGAATTCCGCTTTTCAATCGATATCACTATGCATCGCTACTCGAAATATTTCGCTCACCGCCACCCAGACGACGAACTCGACTGCGTGCCCCTGCTCGCTGCCGGATTGCGCCGCGAGCAGGCGCGTACCGTCGCGCACTTCGACGATCAGGCGATCACCTGCGACGACATTGCGCGGCATGTCGCCCAGCTGCAGCGCTGGTTCGCGGACGAAGGACTCGTGCAGGGCGACCGCGTCGCCGTCATGCTCGGCAACGGCGCGGGTCACGTTCACCTGATCTATGCGCTCATGCTAAGCGGACTGGTCTGGGTACCGGTGAACACGAAGCTGCGCGGGGCGGGCCTCGAATATCTGCTGCAGCACGCCGAGCCGAAACTGCTCGTCATCGAGGACGAATTCGACGCCCTGACTGCGGCGATCGATTGCGGGAAGACTCGACGCGTGCATCTGCCCGCGTTCGATGCACAGGAACCGGCTGCTGCATTCACGAGCCCGGAGATCGGCGTGCACGATCCGCTGTGCGTCATCTACACGTCCGGCACGACGGGCGCGCCGAAGGGTGTCGTTTTCACGCACCGGATGATGCGCATCGCGAGCGAAGCCGCGCTGCGCGTCGCCGATGTGCGCGCAGGCGACCGGCTCTTCCTGTGGGAGCCGCTGTGCCATATCGGCGGCGCGCAGATGCTGATGCTGCCGTTCCTAGAGGCGGTGACCTTGCACGCGGTGCCGCGCTTTTCGGCCTCGCAGTTCTGGTCTCAGGTCGAGCGCGCGGGTGCCACGCAACTTCACTATCTCGGCGGCGTGCTCGATATCCTCATGCAACTGCCGTTGGATGCACAACCCGAGGCGCACACGCTGCGCGTCGCGTGGGGCGCGGGCGTCAGCGCCTGCGCATGGGCGCCCGTGCAGGAGCGCCTCAAGGTGCGCTTGCGCGAGTGCTACGGCATGACCGAATGCTCGAGCTTTGCGACTGCGAATGCCACGGGCAAGCCGGGGTCGATCGGTCGCGCGCTGCCGTGGATCGAGGTCGAACTGCTCGACGAAAACGGCCAGCCCGTGCAAGAGGGCGAGGCGGGCGAGATCGTACTCTCGAGCAAGGTGAATGGCACGTTTCTGCCGACCTACCTCAAGAATGACGAGGCGACCCAGGCTGCGCTGCGTAACGGCAAACTGCACACGGGCGATCGCGCGCGGCGCGATGCCGACGGCGACCTTTTCTTCATCGGCCGGCAGACGGATAGCATGCGCGTGCGCGGCGAGAATGTGTCGGCGTGGGAGATCGAGCGGATTTTCGCGGAGCATCCGGCGGTGCGCGCGAGTGCTGCGATCGGCGTGGCGTCACCGATCGGCGAGCAGGACATCCTTCTTAACGTGCAGTTCAAGGAGGAACCGGTGGAGTGGGAGATCATGCATGCGTGGGCGCGCGAGCGGCTCGCAAGTTTCCAGTTGCCGCGTTACTACCGTGCGGTGGCGAGCTTCGAACTGACGGCCAGCGAGCGGATCAAGAAGCATCTGCTGCCGCGCAGTGTGGACGACGCGTGGGATCGCATGGTCAAGGCGCAGGTTTGATATCGGATATCGATAAGACTTTAGGGCTATGCGATAATTCAGCAATGATCCTAAAGATGAACATGTGATGATCGAAGCGCCCAAAGTCCCGCGTACGCGCAAGAGTGTAGCAACGAAGCCGCAAGTCGAGGCGGCGGATCCGAGTACCTCGTCGCTGTACGTGCAGTCCGTCGAAAAGGCGATGAAAGTGCTCACCGCCTTCGACGGCAGCAAGCGTCAGCTGTCCTTGTCGGAGATATCGTCGCTCACCGGCTTCGACATGAGCGCAACGCAGCGCTTCACCTTCACGCTCGCCGCGCTGGGCTATCTTTTCAAGGATCCCGACAGCCGCAAGTACGAACTGTCGCCGAGGCTGCTGGACTTCACTTACCATTACCTGACATCCAACGAACTCGTGAGCCGCGCGACGCCGTATCTTCAGCAACTGGGCTCGGAGACGGAGGAAGCCACCAATCTCACGGTGCTGGACAATACGGACATCGTATTCGTATTGCGGATCGTCAGCCGCAATGTGTTCAACGCCCATGTGATTACGGGCTCGCGCCTGCCCGCGTACTGCACTGCGCCTGGACTCGCGATACTCGCGACGCTTCCCGATGGAGAGATTGACGATATTCTGTCGCGTACGAATCTCGTGCCTTACACATCGTCGACCGTTTATCAGCCGCGCAAGATCAAGGACCGCATCGCGCAGATTCGCAAGCAAGGGTATGCCCACACCGAGGACGAGTATTTCGTGAGCGACATTTCGACGGCGGCGGCTATCACTAATGCGCACGGGCGGGGTGTTGGCGCCGTGAACATTGCGGTGGCGAGATCGCGCTGGCACGCCGACCGCGACGAGCAGCGCTTCGCCGATCTGGTCATTTCCACCGCATCGGCGATTTCGACGCGGCGTCGCGTGGAATAGCACTGTTCGGGTGAGGCCACGGGCTAGCGACGAGGCAGTCGACCGCTCGACGCGAGCGCGACGGCGGACGTTGAACTCGACCCGCCCATGTATGCGCAGCGGCGGCAGGAAACACGATCCGGCGAAGGCGCGCGGCGCGGCGATTGACTGGGGCCGCCGCATGATGACAGTGAAGGCCCCGCTTCCACGAACGTCGACGACGGCCACGCGAGACCCGATTGCGCTTCCGGTGCGATCGCAGATTGGCAATACAAGGTTCGTCTAACTTATCCGCTCATCTCTTGACGCCCTGCTTACAGGACGGAAATTGATCATGGATGAATTCTTGAGGTCGTCCCTTGATCATGCGTGGCACAGGGCGCCGATGCGCTCGACACTTCATGTAATTCGTGGGCGATGATGTTGATCAGCGCTTCAGCAGCAGCGCTCAATGGCCGCCGCGGATGACTGATGCGCACGATATGGCGGACGATGCGCGGCGCGAGAATCGGATAGGCGCGCAGCGCCCCTTGACGCACTGCGCGTTCAACCGCGATGCGCGGCAGGATCGTCGCGAAGTGGGTGCTTTCGACGAGCTTTACGATCGTACTCAACACATCGATTTCGAAGCGCGGCGCAAGCAGCACATCCTCATGCTGCGCGGCCGTATCGAGCACGCCGCGCAGGCCGTGACGCTTGGTGGGCAGCACGAGTTCGAGTTCGGGCAATTGAGCGAGTTCGATCGCATGCGGCAGTTCGAGGCCGTGTTCGGCGCTGGTGACGAGCACCATCTCTTCATCGAGGAGCGGCTGCGAGTCGAGCGACAGGCGCGAGCGCGGCTTGTTGATCAGCGCGGCGTCGAGCTGGCCGCCCGACACCCAGTCGATGAAGGTCGCGGTGTAGCCGTCGGCGATGGTGACTTCGACATGTGGATAGCGCGCGTGAAAGCGCGACAGCGAATCAGCCAGCACGCTTTCCGTCACCGATGCGATCAGCCCGATCGATACGTGGCCCGTCACGATCTCGTCGCGCTGAACCATTTGCTGACGCGCATGCGCGAGATCGCGGACGATCGGCAAAAAGAGGCGGTACATCAGACGTCCGGCGGCGGTGGGCGCCATGCCGTGCGCGCCGCGGTCGAACAGTTGCTGATGCAGTTCTTCCTCGAGCTTCGCGATCTGCATGCTGAGTGCCGGCTGCACGATGTTCAGGCGCTTGGCGGCGCGCGTCACGGAGCCGTCCTCGAACAGTGCGATGAAATACTGGATCTGCTTCAGGTCCATGAGAGGTCCATTTGACGTCCAGCAGGAGCGCCGCGGGTTGCATCAGCAAAGTTAATATCCGCTGCGCGGTGCATCAGGTGACTCACGAAAGCCGGTAGAAAAGGCACACCGCGTAACTGTCCGATTAGCTGACAAAAATCATTGCCGTAACGCGTTGCCTATTGATAGCCGAGTGCACGAAGGGCGTCATCGGGGCTAACACTGATATCAAAACTAATGATGAAAAACATCAAAAAACAATATTAGAAGTTATAGCCCGTTCTCGCTACGCTTCATTCCAACTTGCTGCATGTCCACCCGACAGTCTCGTTCCGGCGCCCGGCAGCAAGCACGATGGAGACAGAAATGAACTCACGCGATGCCGCAGGCAGCGGCACACCTCAATCCTCATGGGCGCCGCAGAGCACCGCGCCGACGCTGCGCCACTGGCTTGAACGCCTGTCGGCAACGGGCCGCGTCGCGACGATCGATCAGCCGGTTTCACTCGAACACGAACTCGCGGCAGTCGCCAAACGGCTCGACGGCGAACAGGCCGCCATCTTTCTCAAACCCGGCGGCCACGCCATTCCGGTGGTGAGCGGCTTCATGTCGAAGCGCGCGTGGATCGCCGAAGCGATGGGCGTGCCCGAGGCCGCGCTGCTCGAACGCTTTCGCGATGCGGCCGCGCATCCTGTTGCCTGGCACGAACTGCCACGCGAAGAGGCCGCGTGCCAGCAGGTCGTCCGCACGCAGGGCATCGATCTGCACGCATTGCTGCCGATCCCGACACACAGCGAGCACGACAACGGTCCCTACATCACGGCGGGACTCGTGATTGCGCGTAATCCGCGGACCGGCATCCAGAATGTGTCGATCAACCGCATTCAGGTGCACGCCCCGGACCGCATGGCGATCCTGATGCTGCCGCGTCATCTGCTGGCGTTCTATCAGGCCGCGGAAGCGGCGGGCGAGGCGCTCGACGTGGCGATCGCGATCGGCGTCGACCCGTTGACGATGCTGGCGTCGCAGGCCATTACCCCGATCGACCACGACGAACTGGAGATCGCCGGTGCCTTGCACGGCGCGCCGCTGCCCGTCGTGAAATGCGTGACGAACGACGTGCGTGTACCCGCATTTTCGGAAATCGTGATCGAGGGCCGCATCCTGCCCAAGGTACGCGAGCCCGAAGGTCCGTTCGGCGAATTCCCGAAGTACTACAGCGCGCGCGAAGCGCGTGAGGTGATCGAGGTGACGGCGGTCACACACCGCGAACAGCCCATCTATCACACGATTGTTCCGGCTGAAATGGAGCATCTGCTGCTCGGCGCCATTCCGCGCGAAGCGACGTTGCTGGCGCATCTGCAGCGCGGCCATCCGGGCGTGAAGGACGTAGAGTTGTCGGTGGGTGGCGTGTGCCGGTATCACCTGTGGGTCCAGTTCGACAAGAAGCGCGAAGGCGAAGCGAAAAACGTGATTTTGTGCGCGTTCGGCGCGCACTACGACATCAAGCAGGTGATTGTCGTCGATACCGACGTGGACGTGCACGATCCCGCCGAAATCGAATGGGCGATCGCGACACGCTTCCAGGCGGATCGGGATCTCGTGATAGTGGCCGGCGCACAGGGCTCGCCGCTCGATCCGTCGACGACCGTCGGCCAGCCCGAGGATGCGGCGCCGCACATGCAAGGCGTCAGCGCCAAGATGGGTCTCGACGCGACGCGCCCGATCGTCTATCCAGCACATGTATTCACACGCGTGCGGATTCCAGGGCAGGACACCGTGGATCTCGACCGGCTCGTCGCCACGAGCAACGCGGCGTTCGATGCCTACCTGCACAGCGGCCAGCTGCGCGACGCGGTCTGAGCGAGGCACGGCCATGCAGTCAACGCAAACGCGTGAACGGATCGTCGTCGGCATCTCGGGGGCGAGTGGGGCAGTCATCGGCGTGCGACTGCTCGCGGCCTTGCGCCGGCTCGGCACGGTCGAGACGCATCTGATCGTGTCGCCGTCGGGCGCCATTACCGCTGCGCAGGAGCTCGGTCTTACGCGTACGGACCTCGACGGCCTTGCCGACGTCGTCCACAACGTGCGCGACATCGGCGCGACGGTGGCGAGCGGTTCGTTTCTCACCGCGGGCATGGTGATCGCGCCGTGCTCGATGAAAACGCTGGCCAGCGTCGCCAACGGCTTCGCCGATAACCTGCTGACGCGCGCCGCGGACGTGATGCTCAAGGAGCGCCGTCGCCTCGTGCTCGTCGCGCGCGAAACGCCGCTCAATCTCGCGCACCTGCGCAACATGACGCTCGCCACCGAAATGGGCGCGATCGTGATGCCGCCGGTGCCCGCGTTCTATGCGCACCCTCAAACCGTCGACGACGTCGTCGATCACACGGTCGGCCGGATCATGGATCTGTTCGGCATCGAGCATCGCGAGATTGCGCGCCGCTGGAGCGGTCTTGCCAGCGAGTTCATCCGACGCGAGAACGACGATGGCGACGATGGCGACGACGCCCATGCAACCGCCAGGCGCGGGCAGGGAGGAACGAAATGAATCAGCGGGATACAGTTGCCGAACTGGTAGCGCAAGCACGCGCCGCTGGCGAACCCGAAACGTCCACTGAACGCCAGCGCCATGTGGGTCGCTCGATGGAACGCGTCGAGGATCCCGCGCTCCTGACCGGCCGCGGACGTTACGGCGACGATATCGGCGTGAAACCCGGCACGCTGCACGCCGCGGTGTTGCGCTCGCCGCACGCCCATGCGGAACTGCGCAGCATCGATACGGACGCTGCGCTGAAACTGGCCGGCGTGCGCGCCGTGCTTACGCGTGACGATCTGCCGGGTTGGTCGCGGCCGTTCGTGGTCGGCGTGAAGTCGCCGATGGAGCAGTGGGCGCTCGCGATGGATCGCGTGCGCTATGTCGGCGAACCGGTTGCCGTGGTGCTGGCCGAATCGCGTGCGCTCGCTGAAGACGCGCTCGATCTGATCAAGGTCGATTACCAGATGCTGCCGCCGGTGACGTCGATCGAAAACGCGATCGCCGACGATGCGCCCGTTCTGCATCCGAAGGTGGGCACGAACGTGATCAGCGATCGGCACTATCGCTATGGCGAACCCGAAGCGGCCTTCGAACGCGCGCCGCATCGCGTGACGATTGCTGCGCACTATCCGCGCAACACGTGTGCGCCGATCGAATGCGGCGTGGTGATCGCCGAGTATCTGTCCGGCGATGAAGGCTATGACGTCACGTCGAATTTCATGGGGCCGTTCTCGCTGCATGCGGTTATGTCGATGGCGCTGAACGTGCCGGCAAATCGTCTGCGGCACAAGGCGCCGCGCGATTCGGGCGGCAGCTTCGGCGTGAAACAGGCGGTGTTTCCGTATGTGGTGCTGATGTGCCTTGCGTCGCGCAAGGCCGGTGCACCGGTGAAATGGGTCGAGGATCGCCTCGAACATCTGAGCGCGGCCACGTCGGCCACCGCGCGCCTGACGACGCTCGAAGCCGCCGTCGAAGGGGACGGCCGCATTACCGCGCTCTCATACGATCAGATCGAGGACTGCGGCGGCTATCTTCGTGCGCCTGAGCCCGCAACGTTCTACCGGATGCACGGCTGCCTGACGGGCGCGTACGCGGTTCCGAATCTCGTCGTGCGCAACCGCGTGACGCTCACGAATAAAACGCCGACGGGCCTCGTCCGCGGTTTCGGTGGGCCGCAGGTGTATTTCGCCCTTGAACGTCTGATACAGCGCATCGCGATCGAACTGAAGCTCGATGTGCTCGACGTGTATCGCCGCAACTTTGTCGCCGCCAATGCGTTCCCGTATCGCGCCGCAGCGGGTGCGCTGCTCGATTCGGGCAACTATCAGGAAGCGCTGCGCCGCTCGCTCGCTGAGGGCGGCTACGACGAACTCGTCGCGCGTCGCGATGCTGCGCGCCGGGAAGGACGTCTGTACGGCATCGGCTTTGCGGCGATCGTTGAGCCTTCCGTGTCGAACATGGGCTACATCACGACCGTGATGCCCGCCGAGGCGCGCAAAAAAACCGGCCCGAAGAGCGGCGCAATTGCGAGCGCGACGGTCAGCGTCGATCTGCTCGGCGGCGTGGTCGTGACGGTTGCATCGACGCCGGCGGGGCAGGGACATATGACGGTCTGCGCGCAGGTCGTAGCCGATGTGCTTGGTCTGAATCCGCAGGACATTGTCGTCAACGTCGAGTTCGACACGCACAAGGACGCGTGGTCGGTTGCGGCCGGTAACTATTCGAGCCGGTTTGCCGGTGTGGTGGCCGGCACGGTGCATCTGGCAGCGATGCGTGTGCGCGACAAGGTGGCTCGCATCGTCGCGAAGCAATCGGCTTGTGCGCCCGAGGACATCTGTTTCGAAGATGGCCGCGTCTTTGCGAAGGGCAAGGAAGACCGCGCGATGCCGTTTGGCCGCGTCGCGAGCAATGCGCCGCACTGGGCGCCCGCGCTGTTGCCCGAAGGCGAAGAACCGGGCCTGCGCGAGACGGTGTTCTGGACGCCGCCGCACATGGACGCGCCCGATGAGCAGGATCGCATCAACACATCGGCGGCCTACGGTTTTGCGTTCGACATGTGCGGCGTAGAAGTGGAGCGCGCAACCGGCCGCGTGCGCATCGACCGCTATGTGACCGCGCATGACGCCGGCACGCTGCTCAATCCGGCACTCGCCGACGGCCAGATTCGCGGCGCGTTCGCGCAGGGCGTGGGCGCGGCACTGATGGAGGAGTTCCGCTACGGCGCAGACGGCAGTTTCCAGTCGGGCACGCTCGCCGACTACCTGATCCCGACCACCTGCGAAGCGCCTGACCCGGTGATCGTGCATCTGGAAACACCGTCGCCGTTCACGCCGCTCGGCGCGAAAGGGCTCGGCGAAGGCAACAACATGAGCACACCGCCGTGCATCGCAAATGCAGTGGCCGATGCACTCGGCGTGGACGATATCCGCTTGCCGCTCACGCCCGCGAAGGTGATGCACCTGATCGGTATCGACGATCCACCGCCTTCGCGTCCCGAGTTACTTGAAGCGGCAGCGGCCGCCGCGCCGAACAAGGCGCTTGCAGGCGGCAAGGCGCTGATGGCGCGCGGCGCTGTCGATCTCGACGCCACACCCGAAGCGATCTTTGCGGTGCTGATGGACCCGCAGGCGCTCGCGAAGGTCATGCCAGGCTGCCACGCGCTCGAAGCGACCGGACCGAACCAGTATCGCGCGGATGTGACGGTCGGTGTCGGCATGATCAAGGCGCGCTTCGAAGCGCGGATCGGGTTGTCGGATATCGATGCGCCGCATCGTCTGCGTCTGGCGGGCGCCGGCAATTCGCCGCTTGGCACAGCGCGTGGCGAAGGGCTCGTCGAACTGACGCCCACGGAGCACGGCACGCGGCTGTCGTACGACTATGAAGCGCAGGCGTCGGGCAAGGTTGCGGCAGTCGGCGCACGGATGCTCGAAGGCGCGGCGAAAGTCGTGCTGCGGCAACTGTTCGAATCGCTGGGCCGGCAGGCGTCGGGCAAACCCGTCGATCAAGGCCGTGCGCAAGGCTCGTGGCTCTCGCGCTTCCTCGCATTCTTCAGGAGCAGAACATGAAACCGGCGCCGTTCGATTATCTGCGCGCGACGAGTACGCAACATGCGCTCGAAGCGCTCGCGCATGGCGGCGAAGACGCACGCGTGCTGGCCGGCGGCCAGTCGCTGATGGCGGTGCTGAACATGCGCCTCGCGCAACCGCGCTGGCTCGTCGATATTTCCCGCACCGAGGAGCTGAATACGGTGCGTCTCGACAACGAGGCGGGGCAGCTCGTTGTCGGTGCGGCGGCGACGCAGGGCAGCGTCGAGTGGCGCCCGTCGCTGCGCGACGAAGTGCCGTTGCTCGCTCTCGCGTTTCCGCACATTTCCCACTTTCAGATCCGCAATCGCGGCACCGTGTGCGGCTCGATCGCTCACGCGGATCCGAGCGCCGAGTTGCCTCTCGCATTGGCAGCCCTCGGCGGCGATGTGCTGCTGCGCTCGACAAAGCGCAAGCGCGTGCTCGCCGCCGAGGACTTTTTTCAGGGGATGTTGATGACGGCGCGCGAGCCGGACGAACTCGTCGAGGCCGTGCGTTTTCCGCTGCAAAAGCCGGGCGAGCGTTACGGCTTCGCGGAATTCTCCGCCCGTCATGGCGATTTCGCCCTCGTGTCGTGCGCGGCGGTAGTGACGGATAACACGATCCGGCTGGCGGTGGGCGGCGTCGCCGACCGGCCGGTGGTGGAGCGCTGGCCGCATCTGCAGGGCGACGACCTGCGCACTGCATTGAACGATTTGAGCTGGAAGCTGGGCGCGCAGGACGACGCGCATGTCAGTGCGACGTATCGCCGGCATCTGGTCCGGCAACTGGGATGGCGCGTGATAGAGGAGGCAAAGTGAGCAAGACCCCGAAGGCCCCTGTTAATACCATGCCGCAGGGCATACAACCGCGCGGAGAACGGCGGCGAATCACCGTGACGCTCAACGGCCGGGAACGGAGCGGCTATTGCGAGCCGCGCGACCTGATGTCCGATTTTCTGCGGCACGAACTGGGCGCAACCGGCACGCACGTCGGATGCGAACACGGCGTGTGCGGCGCCTGCACGATTCACATCGACGGTGTGGCGGCCCGTTCGTGCCTGATGCTCGCGGTGCAGGCGGACGGCCGCCGCATCGAGACGGTAGAAGGCCTCGCGCCGGATCAGACGCTCGGCGACCTTCAGCAGGCGTTCCAGCGTCATCACGCGCTGCAGTGCGGCTTTTGCACCGCCGGCATTCTGATGTCGTGCGCCGACTATCTGAAGCGCGTGCCGGATCCGAACGAGGCGCAGGTGCGCGACATGCTGTCGGGCCATCTGTGCCGCTGTACAGGCTATACGCCGATCGTCGCCGCCGTGCTCGATGTGGCGGCGCGCCGGCGCCAGGCGCAGCAAGAGAAGGAGACGAGCGATGCTTGATCTTGGTAGAACCTTCCTGCAAAGCGTGGAGCGTAGCCCGAACGCGCTGGCGCTCGTCGATGGCGAACTGACGCTCACGTACGCGCAGTGGCACCGGATCATCCTGAACGTTGCGGACGGTCTGCGCGAACTCGGTCTCGCACGCGGCGACCGTCTGCTCGTTGCGCTGCAAAACCGCTGGGAAATGGCGACGCTGCATTGGGCGTGCCAGTTCGCCGGTGTGGCGATCGTGCCGCTGAACTGGCGTGCGAAAGCCGACGAGCTCGATTACTGTGTGGCCGATGCGGGCGTCAAAGCTATCGTGTACGAGCCGGTTTCCGCCGAAGCCGTCACGGACAGCGCCGCCGCGAAGACCGTTCCGCGCATTGCGCTGGACGATGCGGCGGGCGCGTCGATTTCGTTCGATGCACTGCTGGTCGAGCGTCGGCGCGAAGGCGCGGCTGCGGCCACCACGCAGGCCACCGCGGAAGACTACTCGCTGATCCTCTACACGTCCGGCACCACGGGCAAGGCGAAGGGCGTGCCGCGCCGGCATCGCCACGAGCGCGCCGCCGCGCTCGCGCACGTCGCACAGAACCTCTATCGCCACGGCGAACGTACGCTCGGCGTGATGCCGCTCTATCACACGATGGGCGTGCGCTCGCTGCTGTCGATGGCGCTCGTCGACGGGCTGTTCGTCTGCGTTCCCCGTTGGAGCGCGACCCTTGCGCTGGATTCGATCTGCACGTACCAGCTGACGTGCCTGTATCTGGTGCCCACGCTTTATCACGATCTGCTCGCCGCGCCGGAGTTCGCGCTCACCGACACAAGCTCGGTGACGAAGCTCGGCTTTGCCGGCGCGCCGATGAACGACGGTCTGCTGAAGCGTCTTTCGGCTGCTTTCCATCCGGAACTGTTTGTCAATCACTACGGCTCGTCCGAGGTGTACACGTTCAGTATCGGTCAGGACGCGACGCTGAAACCGGGCAGCGCGGGCCGCGCCGGCATCAATACGCGGCTGCGCGTCGTGAAGCTCGACGCGAAGTCGCCCGACGAACTCGCGCAAACCGGCGAAGAAGGACAGATCATCGCGGACCTGCTCGGCGACGAGTCGTTCGAAGGCTACTGGAATCGGCCCGACGCGAACGCGAAGTCGTTGCGCGACGGCTGGTATTTCACCGGCGACACCGGCTACTTCGATAACGACGGCGATCTCTACGTGTCGGGCCGCGTCGACGACATGATCATCAGCGGCGGCGAGAACATCTCGCCGGTCGATATTGAATCGGTGTTGTCGCTGCATCCGGCGGTGGACGAAGTGGCCGTCGCTGGCGTGAAAGACGAGCGCTGGGGGCAGCGTGTCGTCGCCTTCATCAAGCGCAGCGAATACGTCGAAGCCCAGACGCTCGATGACTTTTGCCGGGCTTCCGACCTCGTCAACTTCAAGCGCCCGCGCGAATACGTGTTTGTCGACGACATTCCGAAATCGCCGGTCGGCAAGATCCTGCGCCGCAAGCTTTCCGCGGGCGAGTACGAACCGGAGCACGGCTCCATACAACCTGAGAGAACCACGAAAGGAGTAACACATGACTGAGCTGACTCATCGCGGCCAGACGCTGCTGCAAGAGCTCGACGGCTTCTCGATCGAAATCGACGCTGCGCGTGAACGCGCCGATATCATCCTGCACCGCCCGCCGTTCAACGTGATCTCGATGCATGCACGCGACCAGCTGCGCGCCGCATTCGAAGTACTCGACGAGGACGACCGCGTACGCGTGATCGTGCTGCGTGCGAAAGGCGAGCACTTCTCGAGCGGCGGCGACATCAAGGGCTTTCTCGAAGCGTCGCCGGAACACGTGTCGAAGCTCGCGTGGAATGTCGCCGCGCCCGCACGGTGCTCGAAGCCGGTGATCGCGGCCAATCGCGGCTTCTGCTTCGGCGTCGGTTTCGAACTGTCGCTCGCCTGTGATTTTCGTATCGCGACCGACACCAGCTTCTACGCACTGCCGGAACAGAAGCTCGGCCAGATTCCGGGTTCGGGCGGCTCGGCGCGTCTGCAGAAGATGGTCGGCGTCGGGCGCACGAAGGACATCGTCATGCGCTCGCGCCGCATTCCGGGCAAGCAGGCGTACGACTGGGGCGTCGTGGTCGACTGCGTGGCCGATGCGGAGCTCGAAGCCGCGACCGATGCACTCGTCGATGAGTTGCGTGCCTTCTCGCCGCTCGCGCAACGCACCGCGAAGAAGCTGCTCAACGACACCGAAGACGCGCCGCTTTCGATCGCGATCGAACTGGAAGGACATTGCTATAGCCGGCTGCGCAGTTCGGACGATTTCCGTGAAGGCGTCGAAGCGTTTCATGGAAAACGCAAGCCCGTGTTTCGCGGTAGCTGACAGCAGCGCATGGATCAAGCCATTCAGGAGACAGGCATGGAGCGCGTAAGCGGGCGTTTCGATTATGTGATCGTCGGCGGCGGGTCGGCAGGATGCGTGCTCGCGCATCGGCTGTCGGCCGTGCCGTCGATGAGCGTCGCATTGATCGAGGCGGGCGCGGATACGCCGCCGGGCGCGGTGCCGGAGGCGATCCTCGACAGCTATCCGATGCCTGTTTTCTGCGGGGAGACGTGGATCTGGCCTGAGCTCAATGTGAAGGCCACGCCGAAGTCGGTGGCTAAAGTTTACGAGCAGGGCCGCGTGATGGGTGGCGGTTCGAGCATCAACGTGCAGTCGGCCAATCGCGGCCTGCCGCGCGACTACGACGACTGGGCCGCCAACGGTGCGACGGGCTGGGCGTGGGAGGACGTGCTGCCGTATTTCCGCAAGCTCGAGAGCGACCTCGACTTTCCATTTGGTCCGCTGCACGGAGGGGACGGGCCGGTGCCCATCCGCCGCATCATGCCGGAGCAGTGGCCGCCGTTTTGCAACGCGTTCGCCCACGGATTGCGCAGCAACGGCTTCGCGGCCTTGGAGGACCAGAACGCGCAGTTCAACGACGGCTATTTTCCCGGCGCGTTTTCGAATCGCGACGACCGGCGCGTATCGACCGCGGTCGCCTATCTCGATGCAGAAACGCGCAAGCGGCCTAACCTGCATATCTTTTCGAATCTGCGCGTCGAGCGCATCGTGATGGAAGGGGTGGCCGCACGCGGCGTGGTTGCCGTTTCGCCGCACGGCGAGCGACTGCGCTTCGAGGCGTGCGAAACGATCGTGTGCGCCGGCGCGTTGCAGTCGCCGGCACTGCTGATGCGCGCGGGCGTGGGCGACGCGAGCGAACTGCACGCACTCGACATTGAGTGTGTGCTCGATCTGCCGGGCGTCGGGCGGAATCTGCAGGACCATCCGTCGCTGACTTTCTGTCATTTTCTCAAGCCGCGCTTTCGCATGCCGCGCGCGCGGCGCCGCGCCAGCATGACGGCCGCGCGATTCACGTCGGGCGTCGCGGATTGCGAGGTGTCCGATCTGTATCTGTCGAGCGCGACACGCGCCGCATGGCATGAACTCGGTAACCGGCTGGGCCTGTTTTTCCTGTGGTGCAACCGTCCGTTCTCCCGTGGCCGCGTGCAGCTCGTCTCGAGCGATCCGTTCGCCGCGCCACAGGTCGATCTCAATCTGCTCGACGACGAGCGCGATGTCGCGCGGCTCGCCGCGGGCGTGCGCATGCTGGCGCGTGTGGTCGCGGCCTCGGGACTGAGCGAGGATCAACGCGACTTTTTCCCCGCCGCTTTTTCGCCGCGCGTGAAGGCGTTGAGCCGCATGACGAAAACCAATGCCGTGATCACGTCACTGCTGGGTCTGCTGCTCGATACACCCGCACCGATGCGTCGGGCGTTGATCGAACGCTTCTTCACGCGCGGCGTGCAGATGTCGGCGGTGCTCACAAACGAGAGCGCATTGAACGACTTTATTCGCGCGAACGTGTTCGGCGTCTGGCATGCGAGCGGTACTTGCCGGATGGGCGACGTGCGCGAGCGCAGCGCCGTGACAGATACCGAAGGGCGCGTACATGGCGCCCATGGGCTGCGGGTGGTCGATGCGTCGCTCATGCCGCGTCTGCCGTCGGCCAACACGAACATTCCCACCATCATGATCGCCGAGAAGATTGCCGACGCGATGCTTGGCAAGGCGCGGTTTGCGGCGCCAGACCAGCGCGGTTTGGCTCTCCCGACGTCATAACGACTTTCGTCAACGCAACAAGAGCGCGCCGTGCCTTTGACAAGGCCGAAGCGCGTCGCACATCGGGTGAGTTCGCATCTGGGCCAGCCCGGTATTAACCCTAGGAGATGGATGATGTCCGTTGCAGCGCAAAGTGGTGGCGCCGCCATGCCCGCAATCAACAGGCGGCAGGTGATGGGCGCAGTCGTGGCCTCGTGTCTGGGATGGGCACTCGATCTGTTCGATCTGTTCGTCCTGTTGTTCGTCGCACCGGTGGTCGGCCGGTTGTTCTTCCCCTCCGAACACGCGATGCTGTCGCTCGCCGCGGTATATGCGTCGTTCGCCGTCACGCTGCTGATGCGGCCGCTCGGATCCGCGTTGTTCGGTTCGTATGCGGACCGGCGCGGCCGCAAGGGCGCGATGATTCTCGCGGTGGTCGGCGTCGGTCTGTCGACGGCGGCGTTCG
Source organism: Paraburkholderia sp. RAU2J (assembly GCF_003634845.1). Classification (NCBI taxonomy): domain Bacteria; kingdom Pseudomonadati; phylum Pseudomonadota; class Betaproteobacteria; order Burkholderiales; family Burkholderiaceae; genus Paraburkholderia; species Paraburkholderia sp. RAU2J. Next base: position 463,948 of record NZ_RBXG01000003.1, on the reverse strand, counting down.
GTTTGCTGCCGACCGTTGCACAGGTGGGCGTGATCGCGCCGGTGCTCTTTCTGCTGCTGCGCCTCGTGCAGGGCGTATTCGTCGGCGGCGTGGTGGCGTCGACGCACACGATCGGCACGGAATCCGTCGCGCTGAAGTATCGCGGCGCGGTGTCGGGGCTGATCGGCGGCGGCGGGGCAGGCCTTGGCGCGCTGCTCGCTTCGCTGACGTATCTCGCGATGTCGTCGCTGTTTCCCGGCGACCTGTTCGACGTGTGGGGCTGGCGCTGCATGTTCTTCACCGGGATCATCAGCTCGGTGCTCGGACTCTTCGTCTTCAACAGCCTCGAAGAATCGCCGCTCTGGAAGAAGCTTGCCGCGGAAAAGGCCGCGCGTGCCGCCGCCGACAAGACGCGCAACGCGCCGGTCGAGGTGGTTCGCTCGCCGATCCGCACGCTGTTCTCGCGCGACTATCGTTCCATCCTGCTCGTCAACCTGCTGCTGACGATCGGCGGCGGCAGCGGTTATTACCTGACGTCGGGCTATCTGCCGACCTTCCTCAAGGTCGTCAACCACGCACCGAATGCGACGGCTGCTGCGATCCTTATGGTGTGCAGCGTGGCCGTGGTGATCGCGTCGGTCGCGGCCGGTCATCTGAGCACGTTCATCGGCCGCAAGCGGACGTTCATCCTGCTCGGCGCAATCCGTCTGTTTGCATTGCCCGCGCTGTTCCTGCTGCTGCCGACGGCGCAGACCATCACGATGGTCGGTGTCTACGCGGTCATCCTGAGTGCGCTCGGCAGCGCCGGTTATGCGCCGATTCTGATCTTCCTGAACGAGCGGTTTCCGACCGCGATCCGCGCGACCGGCACGGGTCTGTCGTGGAATATCGGCTTTGCGATCGGCGGGATGATGCCCACGCTCGTCTCGCTGGTCGCGAAGACGCCGCTCGATCTGCCGATGACGCTTGCCGTGTTCGTCGGCGCGATCAGCGTGATCTTTCTCGTCGGCGCGTTCGTCGTGCCGGAGACGCTCGGCAAGCTCGACAACACAGCGGTGCGGGATCCGTACTGATCGCGCGACCGCGCGCGATAGGCCGGCTTGCGTCGCGCCGTTCGCGACCCGCGGCGACGCGCGTAGCGACGTGCGCCAGCCGGCGCAAGGCCGCGCCAGCGAAGCGGCTCACGCCTGGTTGCCGTTGGCCGGATCGGGGTCCGCGATCTCGATCCCCGTTGTGACGCGGCGGATCTGGTCGGCGATGATGTCGATGAGCTCGGTCGCGGCAGGACCGATCGGCCGCTTCGGGTGGCTCACGCAAACGATGTAACGCACGATGCGCGGCGCCGAGATCGGTGTCGCGCGCAGCAGGCCGTCGTCGACCTTCCGCTGCACGACCACGCGCGGCATGATCGTCGCGATGCTGCTTTGTTCGACAAATTGCACGATTGTGGTCAGCAGGTCGATCTCGAACTGCGGCTTGATCACGATGTCGGCATTCAGCAGCGCGGCGTCGAGCACGCCGCGCAGGCCGTTGCGACGCGTCGGCAGCACGAGTTCGAGTTCCGTCAACGCGGATGCCGTCATGGTGTCGGGCAGCGCAGGGCCGTGTTCCGCGCTCGTGACGAGCACCATCTCTTCCACTACCAATGGAGACGTATCGAGCGACAGGCGCCCGCGAGGCCGGTTGATGATCGCCGCGTCGAGCCGTCCCGCTTCCACCGCGTCGATCAGTTGCGCGCTGAAACCATCGGCCACCGACACCTCGACATGCGGATAGAGCGCGTTGAATAGCGCGAGCGATTCCGGCAGGACGCTTTGCGCTTCCGACGCCACCATCCCGAGCGAGATACGCCCGGTCACGATCACATCGTGCCGGCTGAGCTGCTCGCGCGCGTGGTCGATGTCGCGCATGATCGGCAGGTAGAGGCGGTACATCTGCCGTGCGGCGTCGGTGGGCGTCATGCCATGCGGGCCGCGCTCAAAGAGCTGGCTGTTCAGTTCCGTTTCGAGCTTCGAGATCTGCATGCTGAGCGCGGGCTGCACGATATTGAGCCGCTTCGCGGCGCGCGTCACGGAGCCATCTTCGAACAGCGCGATGAAATACTGAATCTGCTTTAGATCCATGAGCCGGGAGGCGAGGGAGCGATGGCTAGACGTCGAGTGTAACGACATCGCAGTGTGGGGGTCAACGGCGAACCTGATTTCATCCTGAAGGAAGCACGCTGGTTCGTCGAGATACCTGAGCTCGAGAGTTGTCGACAGTCAGTCCTTGGCGGGCGGAATTCAGATGTTTCATATTCAGTTCGATTGACACGCGACTCGGCGGGCGCATCGATCCTGCTTCAGGCCAAAGATCACATCAATCGATTCCGCTGCAGTCGTGGCATCGGACGGCAGAACCGTGACTGCTGTTTCGCGGTTAATAATGGCTAGGCAGAAAAATCGGACGTGGTGGCACGGTCGTGCATGGTGCAATCAGCACCTTGAAAAGGGGTTCTTCGTCAAAGCAATCACGGGCGCAAGAAGCGATGTGCAATTCATCCGTTTTACCGTCGGGGAGCCGGGCGGTCGGAAGTCGCTTTCCGCGAGTTCCCACCCCGGCATTACCCAGATGCGAACACAGGCCAATGCCTCGTCACATCCTTTTGCAACGCGGGCGCCAGCGCACGCACAGAACAGTGACTGTCAGAGAATGACGTAGATCTTCCGCATCGTTTCGTCGACCTGCCACAGGCCTTCCGTATTGGCTTCGAAAAACAGCGTATCGCCGCCGCGAAAGTGGACGGTGGGTTGTCCGTCCGGGGTAAAGGACCCAGAGCCGCTCAGGAGATGCATCACTTCCGCCTGTTTGACCACGCGACGATAGGCGCCCGGAGAGCACTCGAACACACCGGTATCTACTGCCTCGCTGCCCGGAATCGCGTACCGCTTGCCCGCTACACGTACTGCCTCATTACCCGGAAGAGATGCGGTGCCCCAGTCTTCAAGTCCGAGTTCGCTGGCCTCTTTGATCTGCTGTACTTTCACGTTGCGTAGTCCTGTTTCTATTGAGTTGATCTTGCCGTGCGCGTGTCGATATCAGGGAACGCCATGTCAACAGGATATCCTTCGACACTCATTCCAGTCCGCCCTGGCAGAGATATTTGATCGACAGGTAATCGTCGAGGCCATACTTCGACCCTTCGCGGCCGTAGCCCGATTCCTTGACGCCGCCGAATGGCGCCGCTTCCGATGCAAGGGCCCCTTCATTGATCCCGACGATGCCGGCTTCAAGTGCGCGAGAAACGCGTTCGATACGGCGTAAATCCTGGCTGTAGAAATACGACGCGAGACCGAACGGCGTATCGTTCGATGCGTCGATGGCCTGCTGTTCGGTATCGAAACGGAACAGCGGAACGACCGGACCGAAGGTTTCCTCGCAGCACAGCGCCATCATCGAACCCGCGTCGCCGAGCACGGTTGGCGCGAAGTAGTTCGGGCCGAGTTCGGCCAGGCGTTTGCCGCCGCTCAATACAGTTGCGCCGTGTGCGACGGCATCCTCGACATGGCGCGCGATCTTGTCGACGGCACGCGCATTGATCATCGGGCCTATCTGCGACGCCGGATCGCTGGCGGGACCGACGCGCAACTCGGCAACGCGTGCGCACAGCATTTGCGCAAAGCGCTCGTAAACACCCGACTGCACATACACGCGGTTCGGGCACACGCAGGTCTGCCCACCATTGCGGAACTTGGCGGCGAGCAGGCCGGTGACCGCAGCATCGAGGTCGGCGTCGTCGAACACGATGAACGGTGCGTTGCCGCCGAGTTCTAGCGACAGCTTCTTCAGCGTACCCGCCGATTCACGGGCAAGGTGTTTGCCGACCGGCGTCGAACCGGTAAAGGTGATCTTGCGCACGCGCCCATCGGCGAGCCAGTCCGCCACTGCTTCGACCGTCGATTCCCGGGAGGCCGCAATCAGGTTCAGTACACCATTCGGCACACCGGCTTCGTGCGCGAGATGAACGAGTGCTAGCGCCGTGAGCGGTGTATCTTCGGCCGGCTTGGCGACGACCGTACACCCGGCCGCGAGCGCGGGGGCGATCTTGCGCGCGATCATTGCAAGCGGGAAATTCCACGGTGTAATGGCCGCGACGATGCCGATCGGCTCTCTCACCGCGCTCATCCGTTTGCCGCGCTGCTGCTGCGGAATCAGATCGCCGTAAATGCGCGTCGCTTCGTCGGCGAACCACGCGACGTACGATGCGCCATAAACGACCTCACCGCATGCTTCGGCGAACGGCTTGCCCTGTTCGAGCGAGATCAGCGCGCCAAGCGCGTCTAGATGTTCGCGTATCAGCGCGTGCCAGCGATGCAGCACGGCAGCACGCTCTTTCGGCAGACGTGCGCGCCATTCCGGTAGCGCGCGGGCGGCGGCATCGGTGGCGGCGCGTGCGTCGGATGCCCCGCTATCGGCGACGTCGACGATCAGCTTGCCGGTCGCGGGATTCGTGACGGCGAAGCGCCGGCCGCTTTGCGCGGGCACCCATTCACCGTCGATGAAATTGTCCGCGCGGATCAACGCGGCGGCCTGCTCTTCAAGTGTCATGATCGACTCCACTTTTAATGACGCTATCAATCAATCGATGGATGCTGCGCCGACACGTTGCGCGAGTTGCGCGGCGACCGCGATCCCGACTTCGCTCGTCGATGCCTTGCCACCGAGATCACCCGTGTGCGGCCCTTCCTTGAGCACCTGCACGATGGCTTCGAGCATCGCATCGTGCGCGGCGCGCTCGGCACCTTCACCGTTGCCGAGGAAATCGAGCATCATCGCCGCCGACCAGATCATCGCGACAGGATTGGCGATGCCTTGTCCGGCGATATCCGGCGCGGACCCATGCACCGGTTCGAACAGTGAGGGAAACGTGCGTTCCGGATTCAGATTGCCCGACGGCGCGATGCCGATCGTGCCGGTGCAGGCGGGACCGAGATCCGACAGGATGTCTCCGAAGAGATTGGACGCAACGACCACATCGAAGCGATCGGGGCTCAACACGAAACGCGCACAGAGGATGTCGATATGCTGTTTGTCCCACGCGACATCGGGATAGCGCGCGGCCATCTCGGCGGCGCGTGCGTCCCACCACGGCATGCTGATCGAAATGCCGTTGCTCTTGGTTGCGACCGTGATTTTTTTCTCGCGACGCGCGGCCAGATCGAACGCGAACTTCAGCACGCGATCGGTGCCATGACGCGAGAAAATCGCTTGCTGCATGACGATTTCGCGTTCCGTGCCTTCGTACATCGTGCCGCCTACCGACGAATATTCGCCTTCGGTATTCTCCCGCACGATCATGAAATCGATGTCGCCGGGTTGGCGGCCCGCGAGCGGCGACGGCACGCCGTCGAACAGGCGGGCAGGGCGCAGATTGATGTACTGATCGAACTCGCGGCGGAATTTAAGCAGCGAGCCCCAAAGGGAAATGTGGTCGGGCACCTTGTCGGGCCAACCCACTGCGCCGAACAGGATCGCATCGCAGCCTTCGAGTTGCGCCTTCCAGTCGTCAGGCATCATCTGGCCGTGTTGCGCGTAGTAATCGCAACTTGCCCATTCGATATGTTGATAGTCGATCTTGATACCAAAGCGCTGGCATGCCACATCGAGCACGCGCAGGCCTTCGGGCATCACTTCTACACCGATGCCGTCGCCGGGAATGACGGCAACGCGATAACTGCGGGTCATAGCGAATTTCTCCTCATTGAGCGCGCACATCAGGCACGCGCTGAGCGACGAGACTCATTCTATGTGGGGGTTCACCGCATAAAAATCTGCATTTGACCCACAGACGCAGCATGCATTCCGAAAAACGCACGCGAACAGAATGCAGCGCCAAACCGCCTGTCGCGGGCTGCATCGAAAGAGGCTGGAATGGAGCGGAAAGGAGCAGAAAAAAGCGGGGCGCGCATTGAACACTCAGAAAGAGTGCTTAATGCTGATTCGGCGAGAAGAGCGTTTCGAGCGGGTAATGCGTCTTGATGAAGGGCGTCTTGATGATCACGTAGCTGAAGTACTTCTCGATGCCGATATCGCGTTCGAGCAGCCCTTCGACAATGCTCTGATAGTGACCGACGCTGCGCGTGACGAACTTCAGCAGGTAGTCGTAACCACCGCTTGCCAGATGACATTCGACGATTTCGTCGATGTCGCGGATCGCGGCTACGAACTTGATGAAGTCTTCGCGGCGGTGATCTGCAAGGGTGACTTCGGTGAAGACGATCTGCACGTCGCCGAGCTTTTCGAGTTGGATCTGCGCGCCGTAACCGACGATATAACCGGCCTTTTCCAGCCGCTTGACGCGGATCAGACACGGACTCGGTGACAGTCCCACTGCGTCGGCAAGCTCGACGTTCGTAATACGGCCTTTCTTCTGCAGTTGCGAAAGAATACGCAGATCAATCCGGTCGAGTTTGCAGTCGCTGCTCATGGCTTAAAATTTTGTCTAACGATCGAAGGTTGTTCCGATCGGGCAGGGCGATGTTATCACGAAGTTATGCGGCTGCGCGGCTTGCCCCGCGAAGCGCGGCGCGGACTTCCGCCTCATTCAGCACGTCGTCGAGCGTCTGTTTCAAACGTTCGAACATCAGCGCAAATTCGGCCTCGGTATAGCAGAGCGCGGGTGCAAAGCCGAGAATGTTGTCGCCGAATGCACGGAACACGAGGCGGTTGCGATACGCGGCTGTCGCGATGCGCTCCGACAGCTTCAGCCCCGCATCGAACCCTTGCTTGCTGTCCTTGTCCGATACGAGTTCGAGCGCGCCGAGCAGCCCGCGATGCCGCGAATCGCCGACCAGGGGATGCTCCAGCAGCGCGTCGAGACCCGCGGCGAACTGCGGTGCCATGGCCTGGCCGTTCGCGAGCAGCCCGCCTTCGTGATAGAGGCGCATGACTTCAAGTCCGATCGCCGCACTCACCGGATGCGCCGAATACGTGTGACCATGACCGACGACCGCGGTGTTGCCGACGTCGCCGGCAATCCCCTGATAAATCGCGTCCGACATCAAGACCGCGCCCATCGGCGCGTAGCCCGCAGTCAGGCCCTTCGCGACGGTCATCAGATCGGGTTCGACCTGTTCGCCCTGACATGCAAACAGCGGCCCGGTGCGGCCGAAGCCGGTAATGACTTCATCGGCGACGAACAGGATGTCGAGACGGCGGCACGCATCACGCATGGCCTTGAGCCAGCCAACCGGCGGCACGATCACGCCGCCCGATCCCTGAATCGGTTCGCAGAAGAACGCGGCGACGTTATCCGCGCCGAGCGCGGCAACCTTCGCTTCGAGCGCTGCCACGGACGACGCGATCAGCGCCTGCGAGTCGCTGCCATTCGGTTGACGGTAAGCATAAGGCGACGGCAAATGGTGCTGATGTGGCAGCGGCAAATCGAAGTGCCGATGGAACGCGGGCAAAGCCGTCAAGCCGGCGCCGACCGACGACGAGCCGTGGTAGCCGCGTTGCAGCGCGATCATGTGCTTCTTGGTCGGGCGGCCGGTTGCATTGAAGTAATGCGTGATGAAACGGATCGCCGAGTCGACCGCATCCGAGCCACCGAGCGTGAAGTACACATGCTGCAGTGAAGCCGGTGCGAGCGAGACGAGCCTTTCGGCCAGCTGGATCGCCGGCTCCGAAGCGAAGTGGAAATAGCTGGTCGCGTAGGGCAGGCGAGCCATCTGTTCGGAGGCTGCCTTGACGATGCTTTCCTGGCCATAGCCGGTATTGACGCACCAGAGCCCGGAGAACGCGTCGAGCAACTCGTTTCCGTCGATATCGCGCAGGTAAGCGCCATGTCCGGATTCGAGCACGGTGACGCCGCGCGCTTCATGCGCGCGGTAGTTGATGACGGGGTGGATCAGATGCTTGCGGTCGGCTTCGATGAGCGATTGATTCGACATGTTGGGTATCTCGTCGCGGGGTGGACTGTTGACCAATCCATACTACCCATTCACCCCTATTGGCCGCGTCGTCAAAAAAAGTTTGAAAAAGCGCAGGCGTCGCGTTTTGAACCCCGTGCGCAGCATTTTCTGCTGCATGCGTTTAAAAGCCTTGCCTGTACGACGTCGCTTCGACGGCGCTTCAATAGCGCGCGTTTTCGCCGCGACTCGCTCGCCGACACTCAATAGCCGCGCGTGCGATCGATCGTGCCCCGCATCGGGCCGCCTGCGCGATGGCGGCGCAGATTGTCGAGCACGGCATCGACCGCGGTATCGGGCTGCGTCGCGCTCGCGACGTGCGGCGTGATGCGCACGCGCGGGTGATCCCACAGCGGATGACTGACCGGCAGAGGTTCCGGATCGGTAACGTCGAGCACGGCGTTGCGCAACTGGCCGCGCTCGAGCGCATCGAGCAGATCGGTCGTCACGAGTTGCGGGCCGCGTCCGGCATGAACCAGCGACGCCCCCATCGGCAATGCATCGAACACGCGTTTGCCGAGCAGGCCGCGCGTCGCGTCGGTGAGCGGCAGCAGGCAGACCAGCACGTCGGTCCGCGCGAGAAACGCATCGAGCGTCGCTTCGCCAGCAAAGCATTGCACGCCTTCAATCTCGCGCGGCGACCGGCTCCATCCCGCGCAGGCAAAGCCGAACAGGCGCAGCCGCTCCAGTACGGCCGTGCCGAGCATGCCGAGCCCGAATATGCCAACCCGGCGCGTCGCGGCAGTGCGCACCGGCAGCGGCTTCCAGACGCGCTCGCGCTGCTGGAGCGCATAGTCGAACAGATCGCGATGAACGGCCAGCACGGCTTCGCTCACATATTCGACCATGCCGTCGACGATTCCCGGCTCGATCATCCGCACGACCGGCAGATGCTCGGGCACGCGCGTCAGGTCGAACTGATCGACGCCCGCCCCCACCGAGAACACGATCTCGAGATTCGGTAGCGTTTGCGCGAGATCGTCCGGTTGCCATGCGGCGAGATAGCGGATGGCGGCTGGATCGCCGACATCGGGCCAGATACGGAACGGCAGTTCCGGCGCGAGCTGCGCAAAGCGCGCGGCCCATTGTGCGCCGCGAACCGGATCGGCTTTATAGAGGAAGGCCATCTGCGTACCGTGCCTACATCATGGCCTGGTTGATGATGCCGAACTGACGGAGGCGGTCGTCTGGCGGGCCTTCGTGGCGGGCTGGATCATCATTGCGGACCATCTTCACCACGGTATCGACACGCGGGATGCCGAGCCCAATGAGCCAGTCGGTCAGCCCGCTACCGGCTGGCACGTCGATGCGGATGAACGCGCCTTCGTTGAGCGCCAGCCAGTGGTGGATCAGCGCCTTGGCGCGGCTCGAATCCGGGGAATCGACCGCGATCACGGGTCCGATCGCATAGCCGCGGCCGAAGCGCCGGAACAGCGAGAAGCCGAGCAGTTCGCCATCACGATCGAGCGCAATGCCATCCGCACTTTGCCGCAGCGCAGACAGCACGGCGTCGCGGTCGAGCCCGCTCGCACGCGCTGCCAGCGCAATCAGTCGCGGCGTGTCGTTGATGCCGAGCGGGCGTAACCGCTCGCCGGCGGGCAGCGACACGAGCGGCGGCTGAAACACCGCGCCTTGATGCTGGTCGAGTGCGCCACATGTCCGGAAGCCGAGCTTCTCGTAGAGTGGCTTACCCGCCGATGTGGCGTGCAGAAAGGTGACGCGGCTGCCGGTTTCTTCGAGGATCAGTTGCATCAGCTTCGCGCCGATGCCATGTCCCTGGTGTTCCGGCGACACGATCACCATGCCGAGCGTCGCGCGATCGGCGCCGAACTTCCAGCACAGCGCCGTGCCGATCACGACACCGGCCTGCTCTGCGACGAAGCCGCCGCCGGCATCGGCGGCAAAGCGCCAGTCTTCGGGGCGGTGTGGCCAGCTCACGGCCGTCGACAGGCCATGGGCGGCGGGAATGTCGTCAGGGGTAAAGCGTCGGTAGGTCAGCGACCCACTTTCCGATGATCCAGGCACGGCGAACTCCTTCATGTGACGTCACGCTTTCCCGCGACTGTCGCATGTCGTCTGTGTGCTTGATAGGACGATCTTTCTATGTTGCCGCGTTGACGGTCCCAGCACGTCCACACGATGCGAAACAGCTGTCCAGCCAGCCTGGACGAGCGGATTGTGCTGAATTGGCATTTTTGTCGGCGGCATATATCAGTCGTGTGACTTTACGATGGATGTCAGGACGCAGCCACGCCGCGCTGCAAGGCCCGTCGCAGGCGATGCCGGCACGGAGTGCGTGCTGCGCTGCACGGCAAATCATGCTGCGCGACGCGCTGAAAACCACCGAATCGAATGGTTGAAACGTCCCGAATGCGACAACAGCCCCTTTTTTGGGATGCTTAAATCGAGTTGACGCTGCCGGGTTCCAATCCAGCGGAAGTCGTGCTGTTGCAACAGATCGGTGCTGAAGCGCGTCCAGCGGCCCGCGCTGCGGGTACCGTGATCAGATCCAACCTTGTCATTGTTAGGAGCAGTTCGCATGAAGGACGACGAAGTCAAAAATGGTTTCAGCCGCCGCGACATGATGCGTGTGCTGGCTGCGGGGAGCATGCTCGCGACCGGCGCGGGAGGACTGCTGGCGAGTGCAAAATCGGCGTTGGCTGCGAGCGCACCGGCGCCTGTGCCGAAGAAAGGTGGCAAGATTCGCGTGGCTTATGACGCGGGCTCGACGGCCGACACGCTCGATCCCGCGAAAGGCTCGACGGGTTCGGACTACATCCGCTATTTCATGTTCTACAGCGGCCTCACGCAGCTTGACGAAAGCCTGACGCCGCAGATGAACCTCGCCGAAGCGCTCGACACGCACGACGCCAAGGTCTGGGTCATCAAGCTGCGCAAGGGCGCGACCTTCCACGACGGCAAAGCGCTCGCGCCGGCGGACGTGGTGTATTCGCTAAACCGCCACAAGAATGCAGCGACGGCATCGAAGGTGAAAACGCTGGCCGATCAGTTCGCCGAGATCAAGGCGACCGGCCCGAACGAAGTGACCTTGACGCTGACAAACCCCAATGCGGATCTGCCTGTGATCCTCGCGACGCCGCAGTTCGTGATCGTCAAGGACGGCACCACTGATTTCACGACGGCTGTCGGTACCGGTCCCTACAAGGTCAAGACCTTCAAGCCGGGTGTTACAACCATCGGGGTTCGCAACGACAGCTACTTCAAGCCGGGTTTGCCGCATCTCGACCAGGTCGAGATGATCGCGATCAGCGACAACGCCGCACGCGTGAATGCGCTGCTGTCGGGCGACGTGCATCTGATCAACTCCGTCGATCCGCGCTCCACGCAGCGCATCGCGTCGACGCCGGGTTATGCGGTGAAGGAAACCAAGTCGGGTCTCTATACCGATCTGATCATGCGCCGCGACAATCCGCTCGTCGGCAACCCCGATTTCGTGCAGGGCATGAAGTATCTGTTCGATCGCGACCAGATCCGTTCGGCCGTGTTCCGTGGCTACGCCGTGATCGGCAACGATCAGCCGATTCCGCCGACCCATCGTTATTTCAACGCGTCACTGCCGCAGCGCCACTTCGATCTCGACAAGGCAAAGTTCCATCTGCAGAAGGCTGGTGCGCTCGGTCCGGCATTGCCACCGATCTACGCGACCGCCGATGCGAACGGCTCGATCGAAATGGCCGAACTGATTCAGCAGAGCGGTGCCAAGATCGGCGCGAACATCACCATCAACCGCGTGCCCACTGACGGTTACTGGTCGAATCACTGGATGAAGCATCCGTTGGGGTTTGGCAGCGTGAATCCGCGTTCGAGCGCCGATGTGCTGTTCACGCAGTTCTTCAAGTCGGATGCAGCGTGGAACGAGTCGGGCTGGAACAATCCGAAGTTCGATCAATTGCTGCTGTCGGCGCGTTCGGAAACCGACGATGCGAAGCGCAAGCAGATGTACGGCGACATGCAGGTGATTGTCGCGGATCAAGGCGGTATCGGCATCCCTGCGTTCATCAGCCTGCTCGATGCGTACGACCAGCATCTGCAGGGGCTCGGCTCGATCCCGAGTGGCGCGATGATGGGCTTCTCGTTCGCTGAGCACGTGTGGTGGAACGCCTGATTGAGTGTAGTCGTAGCACGCAGCAAATCTGACCCGCGCGCCGCGTGCGCCGGGTCAGTCCGGCGCCCCCCACGCGCCGGTTCCGGCAGGTGTCATTTTCAGGAGATCTGGACGATGAACCAGAACATAGTCGCACTGATAGTCCGACGCATCGCGGTGACTGCGCTCACGCTGCTGATCGTGTCCGTCATCATCTTCGCGATCACGAACCTGCTGCCGGGCGACGCCGCGCAAGCCGCGCTCGGTCAGTCCGCGACCCCCGAAACCGTCGCGGCGCTGCGCCTGCAGTTTGGCCTCGATCAACCCGCTTATCTGCGCTACGTGCACTGGCTGGCAGGTCTCATGCGCGGCAACTTTGGCGTCTCGCTGTCGAACAATCTGCCGGTCTCGGAACTGATCGAAGGCCGTCTGCCGAAATCGCTGACACTCGCGGCGATCACGACGGCGGTCTCGGTGCCGTTCGCGGTCTCGTTCGGCATTCTCGCGGCGGTCAATCGTAATTCGCTGATCGACCGCATCGTGAGTCTGACCACGCTGTCGCTCGTCGCGACGCCGGAATTTTTGATTGCGACGATCGCGGTGCTGATTTTCGCGGTGAAGCTGCACTGGCTGTCTGCACTGTCGTACGGCGGCGAAATCGATGACTTCAACCAGTTCCTGCGTGCGTACGCGATGCCGGTGCTGACGCTGTGCGCGGTCGTGATCGCGCAAATGGCGCGCATGACACGCGCAGCGGTGATCGAACAACTGGGGTCGTCCTATGTGGAAATGGCGGTGCTCAAGGGCGCGAGCCCGGCGCGTGTAGTGCTACGCCATGCGCTGCCGAACGCGATCGGTCCGATCGCCAACGCGATTGCGCTGAGCCTGTCGTATCTGCTGGGCGGCGTGATCGTCGTCGAAACCATCTTCAACTATCCGGGCCTCGCGAGCCTGATGGTCGATGCGGTCAGCAACCGTGACTTTCCCCTGGTGCAGGCCTGCACGCTACTGTTCTGCCTCGGCTATCTGGTGCTGGTGCTGCTGGCCGACCTGTGCGCGATCGTCTCGAACCCGAGGCTGCGGACATGAACTCCAACCGACCATTTCCGCAGGAGGTGCGGCCCATGACCACGCCCGAACTCGTTCAGCGCAGCAGCGCATTGCCGCCAGGCGCGGACCGTCCGCAGCCGTTCGGTGGTGGTTCGACGCCGCCGCCGACCCAACCGCAACCGGCACGCCGCCGCTCGCTCGCCTCACGGATGAGGTTGTCTACGGGCGGCTGGATCGGCTTCGGCATGGTGTGTCTCGCGCTCCTCGTCGCGGTGTTCGCGCCGTTGATCGCGCCGCACGAGGTCGGCTCGATCGTCACGCCCGATGTGTTCGCGAGCTTCAGCGCGAAGCTGCCGCTCGGCTCGGACTACCTCGGCCGCGACATGCTGAGCCGCATCATCTACGGCACGCGGCTGACCGTGTTGCTGTCCCTCGCAGCCGCGCTGCTCGCGGCTGTCACCGGCACGACGCTCGGTTTGCTGGCCGCCGTCGCAGGCAAGGCGATCGATGAAACGATGAGCCGCCTGCTCGACGCGATCACCTCGATTCCGTCGAAGATGTTCGCGCTGATGATCGTGGCCGCGTTCGGCTCATCGCTGACGCTGTTGATCCTGACCGCCGCGATCAGCTACATGCCGGGCTCCTACCGGATCGCGCGTTCGCTCGCGGTGAATATCAGCCAGCTCGAATACGTGCAGGTGGCTCGGGCGCGCGGCGAGAGCTCGCTCTATATCGCATGCGTCGAGATGCTGCCGAATATGCTGCATCCGATGCTGACCGACACCGGGCTGCGCTTCACGTTCGTCGTACTGCTGCTGAGCGGGTTGAGCTTCCTCGGCCTGGGCGTGCAGCCGCCATTCGCGGATCTCGGCTCGCTGGTGCGCGAAAACATCGCCGGGCTCGGCGAGGGAGCACCGGTCGTGATCATGCCGGCGCTGGCCATTGCGATCCTGACGGTTGGTGTCAATCTGTTGATCGACGGTCTGCCGCATCGCGGTGGCAAAAGCAAGATCGCACGCAGCGCCGACGGAGGTCATTAATGAAGACGCAACTGAGAACGAAACCTGACACGAAGCTCGGCACGAACTCGCGCAACCTCGTTGAAGTACGCGGACTGCGCGTGGTCGGCAGCCGTTCGGGCGAGCCGGATACGACGATCGTGCACGATGTCGATTTCGAAGTGGCGCGCGGCGAAGTCCTCGCGTTGATCGGCGAATCCGGCTCGGGCAAGACCACCATCGCGTTGTCGCTGATGGGGCATGCGCGCAGTGGTTGCCGCATCGCGGGCGGTTCGATCCGCGTCGGCGATACGGACGTGCGGGCGCTGTCGCCGAAAGGGCTGGCTTCGTTGCGCGGACGCAAGGTCGCGTATATCGCGCAGAGCGCGGCCGCCGCCTTCAACCCGTCGCGGAACATCCTCGACCAGGTGATCGAGAGCGCGCTGATTCACGGCACGCTGAGCAAGCGTGCTGCGCAGGCCAAGGCCATCGAGCTGTTTCGCGCGCTGGCGTTGCCCGAGCCGGACACGATCGGCAAGCGCTATCCGCACCAGGTCTCGGGTGGTCAACTGCAACGTCTGATGGCGGCGATGGCGCTGATTACCGATCCTGAACTCGTGATTCTCGATGAGCCGACCACGGCACTCGACGTCACCACGCAAATCGATGTGTTGCAGGCATTCAAGCGCGTCATCAAGGAGTTCGGGATGACGGCGGTGTATGTGTCGCACGATCTGGCGGTGGTCGCGCAGATGGCCGATCGCATCCTCGTGCTGAGCGACGGCGCGGTCCGCGAGGCGGGCGCGACTGAGCAGATCCTGCACGCGCCCGCGCATCCGTACACGCAGAGCCTGATCGCGGCGGTGACACCGGATGGCGCATCACGCTCTGGCGACCCGCGCAACCCGATCGATCAGGCCACGCAACCGGCGGCCGGTCCTTCGACGCCGCTGCTCGAAGTGCGCCGCATGATGGCGGGTTATGGCCGGCGCAACGCGAAAGGCTCGCCGGCCACGCTGATTCTGAACGACGTCGATCTCAAGATCGAGCGCGGTCAGACGGTTGGCGTGATCGGCGAATCCGGTTCGGGCAAGACCACGCTCGCGAAGGTCATCGCCGGGCTCGTGACACCGTCGGGTGGCAAATTGCTGCTGGATGGACAACCGCTCGCGGGCGATCTGAGCAAACGCACGAAAGAGCAGTTTCGCCGCATCCAGATCGTGTTCCAGAACGCCGACACCGCTTTGAATCCGACCCACACGGTGGGACGCACGCTGGCGCGGCCGCTCGCGTTCTATCACGGCATGAAGGGCGCGCGCGCGCAGGCGCGTGTCGCGGAATTACTGGAACTGGTGCGGCTGCCCGCGTCGGTGGCATCGCGCAGTACCGCTGAGCTGTCGGGCGGCCAGAAGCAGCGCGTGAATCTCGCGCGTGCGCTTGCGGCCGAACCCGATCTGATCCTGTGCGACGAAGTCACGTCGGCGCTCGATACGGTCGTCGGTGCCGCGATTCTCGACCTGCTGCGCGATCTGCAGAAAAAGCTCGGCATTTCGTATCTGTTCATCACGCATGACATCGCCAAGGTCCGTGCCATCAGCGACGACATCGTCGTGCTGTACTCGGGTCATCGCGTCGAAACGGGCACGCGTGCCGCCCTGTCGGCGCCGCCATACCATCCGTATTCGCATTTGCTGGTGTCGTCCGCACCGGAGTTGCGCGCGGGCTGGCTCGACGAAGCGAGCGAGCGCTGTCACCGCGAGCTCGCGCCCATCGGTCCGTCGAACGACAACCCGGAACTGTGCACGTTCGTGTCGCGTTGTTCGATGCGCATCGACGGCGTGTGCAATCAGACGACGCCTTCGCTGCGCACGCTCGAAAACGGCGCACAGGTGCTGTGTCATCGCAGCGAGGCCGATTTGATCCGCTTCCAGGCGCCGCTCGAACCGCTATCGGTGGAACACGTGGAGCGCGCCTGATGCGGCTGGTTCCAACGCAGCGAGCGATGCCGAAGCTGCATTAGCCCGGCGACCGAACCACCCGGTGCGAACCGCAACGATAACCGTCAAGAAACGATTTCACACAGGTCCTGAGGCGCGGCTTCAGGGCGTGCCGCCTGTCGTCCGGTGAAATCCGGTTCGCCGGGGCTTACGTCGAAAAGGGAACTTCATGGGCATGAGAATCGGGGTGGATATCGGTGGCTCGTTCGCCGATTTTGCCGTGTTGAACGACGAAACCGGCGAGCTGAAAACGCTGAAGGTTTTTTCGCGGCCTGACAGTCCGGGCAGCGAAGTGCTGCGTGGGATGGAGCAGCTTGCCGAGCGCTATGGCATCGCGCCGCGCGACGTCGATTACTTCACGCATGGCACGACGGTTGGCGTGAACGCGGTCGTGCAGCGCAAGGGCCTGCGTCTCGGTCTGATCACGACGCGCCACTTCGAGGACGTGCTCGACCTCGCGCGCCTCAAAGGCCCGGACATGTACAACCTGCTGTCGAAGCGGCCGGCGCCGCTGGTGCCGCGCGAGCGCGTGTTCGGCGTGGTCGAACGGCTGACGGCGCAAGGTGCTGTCGAAACGCCAGTCGACGAAGCGAGCGTGCTCGAAGCTGCCGGGAATCTGCAACGGGCCGGCTGTGAAGGCGTCGTCGTGTCGCTGTTGCATTCGTACCGCAATCCGGCGCACGAGCACGAAGTGAAAGCGATTTTCGAACGCGCGCTGCCGGGCTTCTTCGTGTCGTGTTCCAGCGACGTGTGGCCGATCATCCGCGAATATGAACGCACTTCGACGGCGGTGATCGGCGGCTATGTGCAGCCGAAGGTCTCGCACTATCTCAGCTCGTTACAACGCGCGCTGATCGAAACCGGCATCACCGCCGACATGAAAGTGACCAAGTCGAACGGCGGCGTGATGAGCGCGGAAGCGGGCAAGACCAACTGCGTGCAGATGATCCTGTCGGGTACCGCGTCGGGTGTGATCGGCGCCGCCTATGTCGCGCGACAAAGCGGACTGAAGCAATGCATGAGCCTCGACATCGGCGGCACCACCGCCGACGTCGCGTTGATCGTCGACGGCGAGCCGCAATATGCGAGCGGCGAATACATCGGCGATTTCCAGATTCATATTCCCTCGGTCTCGGTGTCGTCGATTGGTGATGGCGGCGGCTCGATTGCCTGGGTCGACGATTTCGGCGTGCTCAAGGTAGGCCCGGAAAGCGCGGGCTCGAATCCCGGCCCGGTCTGCTACGGACGCGGCGGCACGCGAGCAACGATCACCGACGCGTTTGTCGTGCTCGGTGTGATCGGCAACGCGAGCCTTGGCTACAACTCGGTGAAGGTCGATCATGACGCGGCGCATCGCGCGCTCGAGGTACTCGCCAACCAGCTCGGCACCAGCGTCTACAAGACCGCCGAGGCGATCGTCAATGTCGCGGTGTCGGGCATGTACGCGGGCGTGAGCCGGATCGTGTCGCGTTTCGGCATCGATCCACGCACCTTTTCTCTGCTGCCGTTTGGCGGCGCGGGTCCAATGCTCGCGTGCTACTTCGCCCGCGCGATCGGGATGCAGGAGATCGTCGTGCCGACCGCGCCAGGCGTGTTGAGCGCGCTGGGCGGCCTGATCGCGGACACCCGCAATGACTTCGTCAAGACGACCTATTACGACCTCGATACGGTCTCGATTGCCAGTCTTGCCGACGACGTACGCGGGCTCGAAACGTCCGCCCGTGACTGGATGACCGGCCAGACCGGCGATGGCAGCGCGGCGTGCATCGTCGTATCGGCGGAGATGCGTTACAAGGGCCAGTCGTTCGAAATCGACACGCTGCTCGATATCGATTGGCTCACTGGCCAGGATCTCGGCGCGGTGCATGAAGCGTTTCATCGCGAGCACGAGCGGCTATACGGTCATCGCGACGCTGCGGCCCGAGTCCAGGTGGTCGCGCTGCGTCTCGTGATCACCGCCGCGACGCCCAAGCCGAAGCTGCAACCCATCGAGTCGAGCGACCGGCTGCCGACGCCGTCGGGCACGATCCGCGTCTTCATGGACGACGCGTTCCACGATGCCGCGCTGTATCACCGCGCCGACCTGAAGGCCGGTCAGCAGATCGATGGACCTGCGGTGATCGCCCAGGACGATTGCACGACGAGCGTGCTGCCGGGTTATCGCGGCCGCGTCGATGGATACGGCAATCTGGTCTTCACGGTCGTCAACTGATTTCGGACGGAGCATCGCAATGCAATTCGACAAGGCAGTGCTGCAGATTTTCGCCAACTATTGCGTGGCCGCAGCCGAAAGCATGGCGTACACGCTGGTGCGTACTGCGCACTCGACGTTCGTCAAGGAAACCGAGGATTTCTCCTGCGCGATCATGACGCCGGAAGGCCTCACGTTCGCGTCGCCGAAGACGCTCGGCGCGACGTGGTATGTCGGTCTCGACTACAGCCCGGTGATCGCGATGATCGATCACTACGAGCCGGGCGACATCTGCATGACCAACGATTCGTATAGCGGCTTCGTTGCCACGCACACGCCCGACATCCTGATCTGGAAGCCGGTGTATTACGGCGGCGAGATCGTCTGTTTCGTCGGCGGACATATCCACAACACGGATATGGGCGGGGCGGTGCCCGCGTCGCTGTCGCGCACGCTGACGGAAATCGAACAGGAAGGGATTCGCTTTCCGCCGTGCAAGATCGTGCGCGCGGGTGTGTTCGACGATTCGATCGTAAAGATCATGGCGGCGAACGTGCGCGTGCCGAATCAGAATATTGGCGATCTGCAAGCGCAACTGGCGTCGCTGCATACGGGCGAGCGGCGCGTGCTGGAGATCATCGAACGTTTTGGAATCGACGGTTTCAAGGCGGGCATGGGTGCGCTGCTCGACTATTCGGAAGAGCAGGCACGCACGATTTTGCGTGGCATTCCGGACGGCGACTATTTCTTCGCCGAATACGCCGACGAAGATTCGGTGCGCGGCAAGCCGATGCGCGTCGCGCTCACGGTGCGGATCAAGGGCGGCTCGGTGGAGATGGATTACACCGGCAGCGATCCGCAACTGCAGTCGTCGCTCAACATTCCGACTGGCGGACGGGAGCGCCATGCGCTCGCACTGGTCGGCTTCGTCTATGTGCTCTACACGCTCAACCCCGACATCCTGCTCAACACGGGCATGCTGCGTGTTGCACGCTGCATCCTGCCGGAAGGTACGGTGGTCAACGCGACCAAACCCGCAGCGGTCGGCATGCGCAGCCTGACGTGCAAGCTGCTGCATCTGCTGACATTCGGTGCGTTTTCGCAGGCCGTGCCTGACCGGCTCGCGGCATGTCCGGCCGGCGGTCTGTCAATTCTCAGCGTGAAGACGCTCGACCGTCAGGGCGCGACCGTGATGGCGTCGATCGGACCTATTGGCGGCGGCGCGGGCGGTAGTCCGTCGGATGATGGCGAAGACGGCTCGGGTGCCAACAACGCGTTCCTGCGCAATACGCCGGTCGAAATCAACGAAACCGAGGTGCCGATCCGCATCACCCGCTATGGCGTGGCGCCCGGTTCGGGTGGCGCGGGCCAGTATCGCGGCGGCCAGGGCCTCGTGATGGAATTCAAGGTGTTCTCGCCGAATACGCTCGTGACCGCGCGTAATCGCGATCGCACGCGTTTCGCGTCGTGGGGCGTTCGCGGCGGGCACGCCGGTGGCAATGCGCACTTCACGCGCAATCCGGATACGCCGCAAGCGGAAGAGCTGGATAACAACGATCTGGTCGTCTGCATGCCGGGCGACGTGATCCGTCTCGTCGGCGCGGGCGCGGGCGGTTATGGACGGCCGATCGATCGCGATCCGCAGAAGGTGCGCGAGGACGTGTTGCGGGGCTATGTAAGCATCGACGAAGCACGCGACGTCTACGGCGTCGCACTCGACGGTGACAGGCTGGATAGTGCACGCACGCAACAGTTGCGCGACGAAGCACGGGCTCGGATCGGTGCATCGGTACCGCCTGCGTTCTCGTTCGGCCCGTATCGCGATGCGTTCGAAGCGAAGTGGACTCGCGAACGCTATGCCGCATTGACGGTGATCCTGGCGGGCGTGCCGGTGCAGTGGCGCTACTTCATCAAGCATCGGCTGTTCGAGGCGCTCGATAACCGGATTGCGTCCGATCCGCATCTCGCGCAAGAGCGCGGCGGCGAGGTTGTGCAGGCGATGTTCGCGGAACTGCGTCGCGAGTATCCGCAGTTGAATGCAATGTGAGCGCGGCGCGACACCACGCGGCACCGCATCGTACGACACGGCGCGGTGAACCCGGCACGGTCGATTCGCAGCGTGGCATCCGGCGCTGTGGACACGCGCCCACCCTGTGACATCCCTTCTTCCTAACTGGAGCGGACAAGATGGATAGCTTCGACCCCAACCGAGTCAGCGTGCGCAGCGCGCATTTCATCGGCGGACAGTATGTGGAAGGCGAGGGCGCGCTCGATGTCGCACGGCCGTCCGACGGCGTCTTCTATGCGGCATTGCCAGTCGCCGATGCAGCGGTGGTGGATCGCGCCGTGGAAGACGCATGGCGCGCGTTCAAAACCAGCGACTGGACGCGCCGTGCGCCACGCGAGCGGGCCCGCGCCATGCGCCGCTGGGCTGAACTGATCGAAGCCGATGTGGCGGCCCTCGCGCCGCTCGAAGCGCTCGGCTCGACGCGTCCGATCGCGGACGCGGCGCGCTGGGACATCCCCTTCACCGCTGAAGGCATCCGCTTCTACAGCGAATTTGCCGACCGGGTCGGCGGCGAAGTGGCCGCGACCCGCCCCGATCACCTCGGCATGACGATCGCCGAACCCTATGGCGTCATCGCTGCGATTTCGCCGTGGAATTTCCCACTTGTGATGGCATCGTGGAAGATCGCACCGGCGCTCGCTGCGGGCAATGCAGTCGTGCTCAAACCCTCGGAACTGACGCCGTTTTCGGTGCTGCGTCTAGCCGAACTCGCGATCGAAGCGGGTATTCCGCCGGGCATCTTCAATGTCGTGCAAGGCGATGGCCGCACGACGGGCGACGCGCTGTGCCGTCATCCGAAGATTTCGAAAGTCACATTCACCGGGTCGACGCAGACTGGCGCGGCGATCATGGCGGCTTGCGCGCAGAGCGGCACCAAGCCGGTCACGCTGGAGTTGGGCGGCAAGAGTCCGCAACTCGTGTTCGCCGACGCGCCGGATCTTGACCGGGTAGCACGCCGGGTCGCAGCGGCGATTGCCGGTAACGCCGGACAGGTGTGTGTGGCCGGCTCGCGATTGATGGTCGAACGCAGCGCGGCGCCGCGCCTGATCGACGGCATCGCGAGCGCGTTCGCCGCGCTGAAGCCGGGCAAAACCTGGTCGCCGGGCACCACGTTGCCGCCGATCATCTCGGCACCGCAACTGCAACGCATCGACGGCATCGTGCGCCGTACACTCGATAGCGGTGCGCAAGCGGCCGCGGGCGGCGCGCGGCTCGAACTGGACGGCGACGGTGCGTTCTACGCACCGACTATCCTGACCGGCGTGACTCCGGCGTCCGAAGCGGTGCGTGAAGAGATTTTCGGGCCGGTTCTGACTGTGCAGACCTTCGATGACGACGACGAAGCGCTCGCGCTGGCCGCGCATGAAAAGTACGGTCTCGCAGCGGGCGTGCACACCGCCGATCTGAGCCGTGCGCTGCGGATGATGCGCGGCATCGAGGCCGGTACGGTGTGGATCAACCGCTATGGACGCACAGCCGACTTCGTGATTCCGACCGGCGGCTACAAGCAGTCGGGTATCGGCAAGGACCTGGGACGCCAGGCATTCGAGGCGAATCTGCGTTTCAAGAGCGTGTTGATCGACCTGACGGACGGTGCCTGATACCAGGCGCCCGGTCGCGCCCGGTCCTTCTTGCCGCGTACTCTGAAGCGGCTGAAAGAGGCCGCGTGCCGACGCGGCCATTTCGCATTTGCGCGGGCAATACGAGCGCAACTGACGGCCTGACAAGCCACTCGGGACTGCGCAAAAGCCACGCAAAACCCTGCCGCATAGTGTGCTGAACGGGGCGCGAAAAACGGTGGATTCTGTGCTGGTGAACCGCCAATACACGGTAACTCGGCTTTTTTGAGGTGATTTAATGTTTCTCAGCAAGCGAGGCCGCGAACGATTCTCCCCCGCGCCGCGCTACGGGCGCGCCGCTGTTTAACGGCGGCGTGTCGCTGGTTTTCGTTTCGTTGACGCGGTTTCAGATCGCGTTCGCTTTCGGCTCTGACTTGATCTTCGCTGACCACAGGGACTAGACATGACCCGCTTCAAACCCAAATACATCACGTTCGACTGCTACGGCACGCTCACTCGCTTTCGTATGGGCGACCTGGCGCGCGACATTTTCGCCGACCGCGTTCCGGCTGATCAGATGGAACAGTTCGTCAAGGATTTCGCGGCGTACCGCCTCGATGAAGTGCTCGGCGCGTGGAAGCCGTATCAGGACGTGGTGAAGAACGCCGTGCGCCGTACGCTCAAGCGCTGGAATATCGAGTACATCGACGCCGAAGCGCAGAAGTTCTACGACGCCGTCCCCACTTGGGGTCCGCACCCGGACGTCCCGGAAGGCCTCGCGAAGGTGGCGAAGGAAATTCCGCTGGTGATTCTGTCGAACGCCATGAACGAGCAGATCCAGAGCAACGTGGACAAGCTCGGTGCGCCGTTCCACAAGGTCTTTACTGCGCAGATGGCGCAGGCGTACAAGCCGCGCATGCAGGCGTTCGAATATATGCTCGACAATCTAGGCTGCGGTCCCGAGGACATCCTGCATGTGTCGTCGAGCCTGCGTTACGACCTGATGACGGCCCACGATATGGGTATCAGGAACAAGGTGTTCGTGTCACGCGGCCACGAACCGTCAACACCGTTCTACGGCTATACGGAAATCAAGGACATCGGCGGTCTTCCGGGCGTAGTCGGTCTGTAAGTGCGCATGCTGTCATGCCGTGAACGCCGCGGCGGTTTAACCTGAACTTCGCTGAAGAGATTGGATGAAACTCGAATCGTACTGGCTGGACACGCGTCCGGCCTTCCGCGGCAGTCGCGAAGGGCCGGTGGAGGGTCATGCCGAGGTGGTCGTGATCGGCGGCGGCTTCACCGGTTTGTCGGCGGCGCTCGAACTCGCGTCGCGCGGCGTCCAGGTGACGGTGCTCGAAGCCGGGCAGATCGCCGGCGAAGCGTCGGGACGCAACGGCGGCCAGTGCAACACCGGACTCGCGCACGACTACGCGTCGCTGGCGGCGAAGATCGGTGCAACCCAGGCGAAGGCGTTCTATCGCGCGTATGAAAGCGCCGTGGCGACGGTCGATTCGATCGTCACCGCGCATCAGATCGATTGTGATTTCGTCCGTACGGGCAAGCTCAAACTGGCCGCCAAGCCCGAGCATTTCGCAAAGCTGGAGAAGACCTATGAAGTCCTGCTGCGCGAAGTCGACCAGGATATCGATCTGATTCCGCGTGAAAACCTGCGCGACGAAGTCGGCTCGGATGGTTTTTTTGGCGGGCTGTTGCAGCGCAACGGCGCGCAGATGCATATGGGCAAGTTCGGCGTCGGGCTGGCCCAGGCTGCGGTACGGCACGGCGCGCGGATCTTCGAACAGGCGCCCGTCACGCAGATGAAGCGGCTCGACGGCGAGCGCTATGAAATCACCTGTGCGCGCGGCACGATCCGCGCGGATCGCGTGCTGGTCGCAACCGGCGCGTCGCAGATCGGGCCGTTCCAGTGGTTCCGGCGGCGTATCGCGCCAGTGGGCAGCTTCATCGTCGTGACCGAACCGTTGCCGCCCGAGCAACTGAACCGGCTATTCCCCACGCGCCGCGCCTATGTGACGTCGCGTCAGATCGGCAACTACTTTCGCGTGACGCCCGATAACCGGCTGCTGTTCGGCGGCCGCGCCCGCTTCGCGATGTCGAGCCCCAGTTCCGATGAAAAAAGCGGGCAGATTCTGCGCGCCGGGCTCGCGGCTTATTTCCCCGAACTGGCGAATGTGCGGCTCGACTACTGCTGGGGCGGTCTCGTCGACATGACCGCCGACCGTCTGCCACGTGCGGGCCAGCATGAAGGTCTCTTTTATTCGATGGGTTACAGCGGCCATGGCGTGCAGATGTCGGTACACATGGGCCGCGTGATGGCCGACGTGCTGTACGGCGCGGCGGCTGGCAATCCCTGGCGCGATCTCGAATGGCCGGCTATTCCCGGTCACTTCGGTCACGCGTGGTTTCTGCCGTTAGTCGGCGCGTATTACCGATTGCAGGACATCCTGCATTGATGGCCATGCCGCCACTGAACGGCATTCACGCTCTGCGTCGCGGCGTCGGCGCGCAATGGGAGTCACGCGCATGAAGTCCAGATTCGTCCGGCTCGCTGAAACCACGCGCGCCACCGTCTCGTTTCGGATCGACGGCGAAATGGTCGACGGTCTCGAAGGCGACACGCTGCTGGTAGCGATGCTGTGCAACACCGGCCACGTGCGGCAGTCCGAGTTCGGTCCGGAAGTGCGCGCGGGTTTTTGCATGATGGGCGCGTGCCAGGATTGCTGGGTCTGGACCGCCGATGGCCAACGCGTTCGCGCCTGCACGACGGTGGTCAGCGAGGAACTCGATATCGTCACCCGTCAACCGGAGCTGCAATGGCCCAACCTCGTGTAATCGTCGTCGGTGCCGGACCGGCCGGGATTCGCTGCGCGCAAGCGCTGGTCGCGGCGGGGCTGCGTCCCCTTGTGATCGACGAAAGCCGGCGTGATGGCGGACAGATTTATCGCCGGCAGCCTGAGCAGTTTTCACGGCCCTATACGAAGCTCTATGGCACCGAAGCCGCAAGTGCGCAGAATCTGCACGACAGTTTCGAACGGTTGCGTGCGCAGATCGACTACGCACCGGAGACGCTTGCGTGGAACGTATCCGGCGGCAAGCTCTACACGGCACGCGACAGTGTCGCCAACCATCATGCGTTCGACGCGCTGATCCTGTGCCCCGGTGCAACTGATCGGCTGATGCCGGTCAAGGGCTGGCAGTTTGCCGGTACCTACAGTCTCGGCGCATCGCAGATCGCGCTGAAGGCGCAAGCCTGTTCGATCGGCAGCAACGTGGTGTTCATGGGTTCCGGGCCATTGCTATATCTGGTCGCGAACCAGTACGTGCAGGCGGGCGCGAAGGTGGCCGCGGTGCTCGACACGTCGCCGTCGAGCAAGCGTCTGCGCGCGTTGCCCAAGCTGCTCGCGCGGCCCGACGTGCTGCGCAAGGGGGCGGCGCTCGTGTCGTCGCTGAAAAGGAGCGGTGTGAAGATCGAGCAGGGTGTCGAGCCGCTTGAGATTCACGGCGACGCTGAGCGCGGCGTCGAATCGGTCAGCTACCGCGACAAGCGTGGCGCGCACCAGCGTATTTCATGCGATGCCGTCGCGATGGGTTATCACCTGCGCCCTGAAACGCAGCTTGCGGACCTCGCCGGTTGTGAGTTCGCGTTCGATGCGTCGACGCGTCAATGGTTGCCGCAACTCGACCGGATGGGCCGCAGTTCGGTTGAGCGCGTTTATCTGGCTGGGGACGGCGTGCGCGTGCTCGGCGCCGATGGCGCGGAGAACGCCGGAAAACTCGCGGCGCTGGCCGTATTGCAAGACCTTGGACATTCCGTCGATGCTTCGCTGGTCGCTTCGCTCGCGCGTGAGCGCTCGAAGATGGACCGCTTTCGCGCCGGGCTTGCCGAAGCATTTCCGTGGCCGGCGCAACAGGCCGCGCGATTGGCCGACGACACCATAGTGTGCCGTTGCGAAGGAATTAGCGCAGGCGAATTGCGTCGCGTGATCCGCGAGGAAGGCGCGCGCGAAGCGAATCGCGCGAAGGCGTTCAGCCGGGTCGGCATGGGACGCTGCCAAGGCCGCTATTGCGGCCACGCGGCGGCCGAGGTGATCGCCGATGCGGCGGGCGTGCCGCTCGAACAGGTCGGCCGCTTGCGCGGGCAGGCGCCGGTCAAGCCATTGGCAATGTCGACCGTTGCTGGTTGGCAACCGGCGGCTGCCACGCCGGCCGCAGCACCGTCGAGTGCAAGCAGCACGGTGGAGGAAGAATGAAACGGACCGATACGGATATCGTGATCGTCGGAGGCGGGTTCATGGGTGTCGCGGCGGCGTTCTTTCTGCGCCAGCGCGGCCGCTCGGTCATTTTGCTGGAACGCGGCCTGGTCGGTCAGCAGGCGAGTGGCGTCAACTTCGGCAACGTACGCCGGCAGGGCCGCTATCTGCCGCAGTTGCCGCTGGCGAACCGCTCGCGCGAAATCTGGGGAAAGCTGCCGGAGTTGATCGGTCACGATGCCGAGTTTCTTCCGACCGGACATATTCGCGTGTGCTATCGGCAGGAACAGGACGATGCGTTCGAGGTGTATGCGCGTGAAGCTGCGCAATACGGGCTCAAGCTCGATCTGTACCGTGGCGCCGCGATGCGCGCGAAGTTTCCGTTTCTGGGTCCCGAGGTACGGGCAGCATCGCACGCACCGATCGACGGACACGCGAATCCTCGTCTCGCGGCACCGGCTTTTGGACGCGCAGCGGTGAGAGCCGGTGCGCAGATCGAAGAAAACACCGAGATCGCCACAGTCGAGAAAGACGGCGACACGTTCCGCGCGACCAGCACGGATGGCCGCGTGTTCTGCGCGCCGAACCTGCTGATCACTGCTGGCGCGTGGGGCAGCCGGCTGAGCGAACAGTTCGGCGAAGCTGTCCCGATCGCGATTCATGGCCCGCAGATGGCGGTCACCGAACCGGTGCCGTATGGCCTCACGCCCGTTGTCGGGGTGTCGTCGCCGCATCTCGAAGAGATCGTGTATTTTCGCCAGGTGAAGCGCGGCAATATCGTGATCGGCGGATGCGCGCGGGGTCCGGCCTATCTCGACGAGCGTCGTGCGAAGGTTCTGCCGGAAAGCACCCTGCTGCAGTGCCGCCAGGCGGCGCGCGTCGCGCCGGCGCTGTCGCGCCTGAACATCATTCGCGTGTGGAGCGGGGTCGAAGGCTACATGCCGGACGACCGTCCGATCATGGGACGCAGCGGCAAAGTGAATGGCCTGTATTACGCATTCGGCTTTTGCGGACACGGCTTTCAGCTCGGTCCGGGCGTCGGCGACGTGATGGCCGAACTGATCGACACCGGTGCGACCAGTACGCCCATCGAGCCTTTCGCGATCGAGCGCTTCGCCGTCCAGGCGAACGCTGCGCCGATCGCCGCGTAGCGGAGAAAATCGTGGCGAAAATGCTCATGTATGCCGCAGGCGAACGTCCGATTGCCGAACCGATAGCGGGGTCGCGCTCGGTTGCACGAGCGGTGGCGTTCATCGAAGCGTCGTTTGCGCAGCCGGTCAGTCTTGCGATGCTCGCCGCAACGGCGGGATTGAGCGTGTCACGGTTTGCGACGCTGTTTCGTCAGGAAGTCGGCATCTCGCCGCATCGCTATGTGTGTCTCGTGCGCGTGCGGCACGCGCAGACGCTGCTGCGCAATGGTGTGCCGCCATCGGTGGTGGCGACCGAAGTGGGCTTCTTCGATCAGAGCCATCTTGGCCGTCACTTCCGGCGCACCGTTGGTGTGACGCCGGGAGATTATGTGGCGCGGCCTTCGCTGGTTTCCTGCTAAGCGTCCCGCAGCGGCCGCGATTCTTTGTTCTTCCAGTTGCGCGGGATTCCGTACGTCGCCCTGCGGGCCTCGCCGTCGTCGCCGCAGCAATTCATGCTGAAAAGCATCGTCAAAACGATCGCTTGTGCTGGCGGGATGGCATCGAACGGAACACTCCCACTATTCTGTAATGTTGAAATTCAATCAAGACGAGCGCTTCTTGACCGGGCTGACCGGGGGACGCAGCGACAAGCAGGTTGGCTCTGGTTTTAACGCCGGCAGGCGTGTACGACAAGCTACAGCACTACCGACGCACATTCCTTCCCGAACGTTTCCAGGAGCACTCGTATGAACGACGACGATATCAAACAGGGTGGCGTCACTCGCCGCGACATGATGCGCATTCTGGCGGCCGGCGGCATGATGGCGAGCGGCGCGGGTGGACTGCTCGCCGGTGCGAACAGCGCGTTCGCGGCCGATGCGCCGAAGCGGGGCGGCAAGATTCGGGTCGCCTACGATTCGAGTTCGACCGCCGACACACTCGATCCCGCAAAGGGTTCCGCAGGCCCCGACTACATCCGCTTCTTTCTCTTTTACAGCGGCCTCACGCAGCTCGACGAAAGCCTCACGCCGCAGATGAACCTCGCGCAATCGCTCGACAGCAGCGATGCGAAGACGTGGGTCCTCAAGCTGCGCAAGGGCGTGATGTTCACCGATGGCAAGTCGCTCGCACCGGCCGACGTCGTGTATTCGCTGCTGCGTCACAAGAACCCGGCGACGGGGTCGAAGGTCAAGTCAGTGGCCGACCAGTTCGCCGACGTCAAGGCGACCGGTCCCGACGAAGTGACGATCACGCTGACCGTGCCGAATGCGGATTTGCCGGTGATTCTCGCCACGCCGCAGTTGGTGATTATCAAGGACGGCACGACCGATTTCACGACCGCCGTCGGCACGGGCCCCTACAAGGTGAAATCGTTCAAGCCTGGTGTGTCGACTGTCGGCGTGCGCAACGACGGCTTCTGGAAGCCGGGAAAACCGTATCTCGACCAGGTGGAACTGATCGGTATCAGCGACAACGCTGCGCGTGTCAACGCGCTATTGTCGGGCGACGTGCATCTGATCAGCGCTGTCGATCCGCGAGCGACGCAACGGGTTGCATCGACGGCCGGCTATGCGATCAAGGAAACCAGGTCGGGGCTCTATACCGACCTCATCATGCGGCGCGATACCACGCTGACAGGCAATCCGGATTTCGTGCTCGGCATGAAGTACCTGTTCGATCGCGAGCAGATCCGCACGGCGATTTTTCGCGGCTACGCGGTGATCGGCAACGATCAGCCGATTCCTCCCGGGCATCGTTACTTCAATGCCTCGCTGCCGCAGCGCCCGTACGATCTCGACAAGGCGAAGTTCTACCTGCAGAAGGCCGGCGCGATCGGCGCACCGATTCCGCCGATCTATGCGACCTCGGATGCCAATGGCTCGATCGAGATGGCGGTGCTGATGCAGCAGTCGGCGCAGAAGATCGGCGTGAATCTCACCGTGAACCGGGTGCCTGCCGATGGCTACTGGTCCAATCACTGGATGAAGCATCCGTTGGGATTCGGCAGCATCAACCCGCGGCCGAGCGCCGATGTGCTGTTCACCCAGTTCTTCAAATCGGATGCGCCGTGGAATGAGTCGGGCTGGAACAATCCGAAGTTCGATCAACTGCTGATCGCCGCGCGTGCCGAAACCGACGACGCGAAGCGCAAACAGATGTACGGCGACATGCAGGAGATCGTCCACAAGGAAGGCGGCATCGGTATACCGTCGTTCATCAGTCTGCTCGACGGCTACGACAAGCGCGTCAAAGGTCTGGGCTCGATCCCGACCGGTGGATTGATGGGTTTCTGCTTCGGCGAATATGTGTGGTGGCAGGGATGACGGAGCAGGGAGACCGCTGTGAGCGGTCTCCTGCGGATTTTGTCGAGTCTCTTCGAGTTCGGACGAGGTCTGCGTTATGCAAAGCCTCGCCAGCGTGCCGGTGGATCAGGCGCTGCTCACGCTCTTTAGCTGACGAGTCCGGAAGTAGTGCTGTGCCAGCGTGATCCAGTACTGGACACCAGCCGGAATGATGTCGTCGTTGAAGTCGTACTTCGGGTTATGCAGACTCGGGGCGGTCGTGCCCGGGTTCGCATTGCCGATCAGCACATACGTGCCGGGACGCTCTTCCAGCATGAAGCCGAAATCTTCCGATGTCATGTTGGCCGGCACGTCGGCGTGCGTACGTTCATCGCCGAACGTCTCGCGAATGACCGCTTCGCATAGGGCGGTCTCGACCCGCGTGTTGATGGTCGCCGGATAGTACTGGAAGAACGTGACCTCGGCCTGAGCGCCGTGAGCGGCGGCAAGCCCTTCGCACATCTGCCGGATGTCGCGCTGCAATTTCTGCTGCAACTCCGACGACAGCGTGCGTATCGTTCCGCGCAACTCGGCGCTGTCCGGGATGACGTTGTCGGTGTCGCCCGCGTGGATCATACAGACGGAGATCACGGCGGGATCGACGGGGTCCTTGTGCCGCGCCGCGATGGTCTGACAGTGCAGCACCATCGAACAGGCTAGCGGGATAGGATCGAGGCCAAGATGCGGTTGTGCCGCGTGTGCGCCCTTGCCGGTGACCGTGATCCTGAAGCGCGAGCCGGCCGCCATGATCGGACCAACCCGCAAGCCGAAATGTCCGGCTGGCAACCCAGGCCAGTTGTGCATGCCGAATACCGCCTCGGTGGGATATTGCTCGAACAGCCCATCGTCGATCATCTTTCGCGCACCCGCGCCGCCTTCTTCTCCCGGCTGAAATACGAAATGAACGCTGCCGGGCAACTGCGGCATGCCCTTCAGGATGCGCGCGGCGCCGAGCAACATCACCGTGTGACCGTCGTGCCCGCACGCGTGCATGATTCCGTGCGCGCACGACGCGTGCGTGAAATCGTTGGCTTCGTGGATGGGCAACGCATCCATATCCGCACGGAGCACGATGCCCCAATCCGGATTCGCGCCCGGCAAGCTCGCCACGACGCCAGTTCCTCCCAGTCCGCGCGATATCGTATAACCGAGTTCCTCAAGCTCACGCGCGACGACGTCAGCCGTCCTGTGTTCTTCGAAGCGCAACTCGGGATGTGCGTGAAGGTCGCGTCGCAACTTTGCCCAATGCGGTTGATGCGCGGTTAACGATGTCTCGGGAATATCGGCGGTTTCCAATCTCAGCACCTTTCGAAAGCTGACAGCTTCAAGTTGTCGACGTCACTGTGTGACGTCTTGCGGTCGTTTAATTGTAGTACCCGACGATCGACTTCACCTCCATGTACTCTTCCATTCCTTCGATCCCGTACTCGCGACCGTTTCCGGATTGCTTGTATCCGCCGAACGGAGCCTGCGGGTCCCACGCCGGGTAGTTCAGATGCACTTGGCCTGACTCGATGCGTGCGGCGACCTGACGCATCAGCGTTTTGTCCGTGCCCTGGACATGTGCGCCAAGCCCGTACACGGTGTCGTTCGCGATGGTGATTGCTTCTTCCACCGTGTCATACGCAAGGATCGCAAGGACGGGCCCGAAGATCTCCTGCTGGGCAATCGGCATGTCCGTGCGTACATCCGAGAATATCGTCGGGCGCGCATAGAAGCCCTGGCTCAATCCGGTGGGTCTTCCTGGGCCGCCCACGATCAGCTTCGTGCCATCGTCTACGCCCGCTTCGATCATCTGCTGCACTCGGCCGAACTGTGCGCGATTCGCTAGCGGACCATGGGTCGTCGCCTCGGCGAACGGATCGCCGACAATCATCTGTTTGGTCGCCGCCACGGCGAGTTCATCGACCTGGGCCATGACGCTGCGCGGGACGATCAGGCGCGTCGGCGCGCTGCATGACTGTCCCGTGTTGCGAAACGCAGCCGCTACGCCGAGCGTGACCGCACGAGGCAGATCGGCATCAGGCAACACGATGTTGGGTGACTTGCCGCCGAGTTCCTGGGCAACGCGCTTGACCGTCGGCGCGGCCGCCTGGGCGACCAGCACGCCCGCTCGCGTCGAACCGGTGATCGACACCATATCGACCTGTGGATGGGAGGCGAGCGCCGTACCCACTTCCGGGCCCGTGCCGCTCACGAGGTTGAACACGCCCGCAGGAATGCCCGCCTCGGCGATGACCTCGGCAAACAGCAGGGCGCTCAACGGCGACAACTCGCTGGGCTTGAGGACGACGGTGCAGCCGGCGGCGAGCGCCGGCCCGACCTTCGCGGTGATCTGATAGATCGGCCAGTTCCACGGTGTGATGAGCGCGCACACGCCGATCGGCTCGCGGGCGATGGCGGTGGTGCCACGCTGGGCGACGAATGGGTAAGTCGCGAGGTTGTCGCGTGCGACGCGGATATGTTCGGCCGCGAGCGGCACGTGGGCACTGCGCGCGTAGTTGATTGGCGCGCCCATTTCCATCGACAGGGCGAACGCGAACAGTTCGGCTCGTTCGAGGAAGAGGGCATGAACGCGCTCGAGCAGCGCGGCACGCTCGTTGGGCGAAGTCCTCGACCAACTCACGAACGCTTTGTGCGCGGCCTGCACGGCGCGGTCGACGTCGCTCGCGTCGCCTAACGGGATGTCGCAGAGCGTCTCTTCGGTGGAAGGGCAGACCACGGCGGCGCGTTCTGTGCCGACAGGCGCGATCCATTCGCCGTCGATAAAGAACCGGTCGAGATGGCCAGCCTGCATTAGGTGAAGTACGGGTGATTTCATTGCGGCGTGTCCTTGCGTGGATACCGTGCGCTCGCGGCAGGCGAAAGCGCACGGATAAAAGTCGAAACCGTTGTCAGAAGTCGGCGACCTTGCCCCACACCGATTTGTCGAACCGATCCGGACGATAAGGCTCGGGGTCGGCGATCGGCGTCACGCCGGTGACCATATCCGCCACGAGATGACCGCACCCTGGCCCGATGCCGAAGCCGTGGCCACTCAGGCCCGCAGCCAGCACGAAGCCGGGCAGCGACCGCGTTTCGCCGATAGCGGGGATGCCGTCCGGCGTCATGTCGATATAGCCAGCCCAGGAGGCGGCCACGCGTGCTTCGCCAATCACCGGACACAGATCGATGGCACGCCCGCGAATCTCCGTGAGGGTGGCTTCATCGACGCTGGGGTCCAGCACGCGCATCTTTTCCATCGGCGTCGGCTGATCGAGCCGCCAGCGGCTCATGCTTTCATGGCCCGACCGCATGCCTTCCAGACTGCCCGGCCTGAGGCTGTGCCAGCGACGCGCGAACATCGGCAGAAAGTCCTTGGCATAGCGGGCCTTTTGCAGCGTGGGGTCGAACTTCGCCAATCCGCTGATGGCGAGCGAATACGCTTCGTCGCCGCGTCGCGTGATGGTGATGTCCTTCGTGTGCAGCGCGTCCGGCAACGTGCCGCGTGGCAGCGAGACCGACATGACCGACGAGCGAATGGTCGCCTGAGGCAGGCGGATGCCGAGCTGCCGACAAAACGTCGAGGCCCATGCGCCGCCCGACAGGACCGCGATCTTCGTGCGGATCACGCCGTGCTCGGTCACGACACCGCTGACCCTGCCGCCCTCGGTTTCGATTCCACGTGCCGCGCAGTTCTGATGAACCGTGCCGCCCAGCTTGATAATGCTGCGTGCCACAGCCGGAGCGGCGTTGGCCGGGTCGGCCGTGCCATCGGTCGGTGCGAACACGCCGCCTTTCCAGCTGCGCCCGGTGGCGGCAGCCCGCTCGTTGGCCTGTTTGCTGCCGAGCACTTCGGTTTTGACGCCGGCCGTGCGGGCGAATTCGCACCAGCGCGTCCATCCGCCGAGTTCGTCGTCGTCATTGCTCAGATACAGCAGACCGCTGCGGCGAAAGCCGGCGGATTCCCCGGATTCGTCTTCGAACTGCTGCCACAGTCGCAGGCTTTCGGTCGCAATCGGCAATTCGCGCGCATCACGGTTCTGTTGCCGGCACCAGCCCCAGTTCCGGCTGGATTGCTCGCCGCCTACCATGCCTTTTTCGATCAACGCGACTTTCACGCCGCGCTTCGCGAGAAACCATGCTGTGAATACGCCGACAATGCCCGCGCCTATCACGACGACGTCGGCACTACCGGGTAGCGTCGGGGTGGTATCAATGCGGGTCAACGGTACGCGCATCTGTGAAAGCTCCTTCGTGAGTCGCGTGTCGGGTCAATCGTCTGTCGGCAAGTTTGCTTGTCGCAACGCCTAGAACATCGCCTGGCTAATGAGCCCATACAACCGGTAGACCGGATCGGGTGCGCCTTGATGCGCGACGGCGGGCGCGTTGCGGACCATCTTCACCGTGGTGTCGACGCACTTCGGTCCCTGCGCCACCAGCCAGTCAGCCAGACTCGCGCCGCAGGGCACGTCGATTCGAATGAATTGACCTTCGCGACCGTTCAGCCAATAGCCTATCAAGGCTTTCGCACGAAGATCGTCGGGCGAGCGCATCGCGACCATCGGACCGATAACCTGGCCTCTGCCAAAGCGGCGCAGAATCGAGAAGCCAATGATCTCGCTGTCACGTTCGAGCACCACGGTTTCGCCCATTTCCAGCAACGCCGACACCATCGTTTTTCGTTCAAGGCCCGAAGCGCGCGTCGCGAGTTCGATGAGCGCAGGGAAATCGGCGGTAGTCGCGGGACGCAGCCGTTCATCGTCGGGCAGCGTGACAGGCAAAGTTTCGCCGACGTTTCCCTGATATTGGTCGAGCGAATCGCACACGTTGAAACCGAGCTTTTCGTAGAGCGGACGACCTGCTGGTGTCGCGTGCAGGAACGTGATGCGTGGTCCCAACTCTTCGAGTACCAACTCCATCAGCTTGCGGCCAATGCCGCGTCCCTGATGTTCCGGCGACACGATCACGAGACCGAGCGAGCCGCGGTCCGTGCCGTATTTCCAGCACAACGCCGTGCCAATCACCACGCCGTTTTCTGCAGCGACAAATCCCGTTCCCTGCTCAACGGCGAACTGCCAGTCTTCTGGACGGTGCGGCCAGTTGAATGTCATCGACAGAGCGTGAGCCGTCGGAATATCCGCCGGAGTGAAGCTTCGATAGTGAAGCGCTTGCGTTGAAGGCGTAGCACTCACGACACAATCATCGTTCATTAGATTTCCTTGCCAATCCTGGACTTCAGATCTCGGACTTCCGCGCCAAGATCAATCACAAACCGATATTTAACGTCGCGATCTCATGGCCCGGCACGATGGGATATTTAGCGTTGCCCCAATTGTTGCGCGTGGTATGCAGATCGGAATGACAAACACCGCAATACAACACCTCGATCACGACATCGTCGTTTCGGAGACTGCGGCGCTCGAAGTCGAACAGGCTCAACGGCGTCGTCGCTGAAGTGGCAGCGTATCCTCGTGCAGCACGTACCATCTGTTTGTCCTCGATTAATCCGTCGTGAGCCTGCCAGTGTCGAGATGCTGGCAGTCGGCTTCGAGGAGCCCGCGGATCAGCAAGATTTCACGGGCGCTATGGGCCGACAGCATCTTCATGTTACGTGGTCACTGTCACACTACGACGCTCGAAAAAAATTTCAAAAGAGTACGAAAACTGCGTTTGGCGCGCCTTGGGCAGCATTTTATGTGGCGCGCTCAGCGACCTGACTCGCTGGAGCGGCGAATCACCAGCCGTAGAAACGCGGCCAGGTTTCAACCGCGCCGTCTGGCATGACGGCCTGATAGGCCGGATGTTGCGCGCCCGTCGCACAGGCATGATTGGGAAGAATGCGTAGGCGCGTTCCAATCGGAAACCGCTTCTCGATCTCACGGTCTGGCTTGCCAGAATCGACCATCGCCGGACTCCTGCAAATGAAATTCGAATCGTCGATTGTAGCGAGTACGGGCTTTTCGGACGGTCGGAGAGAGGGTGCTTCCGCTCCTGCGCAACATTCACTCCCGACATGACCATCGTCAGCAACCCGTCGCAACGCTGAAGCTCAGACGCAGTCCGACTATCCGCCCATCTGCTGCATCACGGTTCGCAATGCAACATGGGCGCTATCGAGCGCTCGGCGTTCGTTGCGCGCGAGATGGACCGCGGGCGCCATCCAGGATGAGCGAACGCGACCGCAGTTGCGCCTGCTTCATAGGCTTCATCCGCCGATGCCGCGACGGCGGCGAAGCATTCGTCGAGGTCGCCGTTTTTGAACAGCGTCCACACCCACGCAACGTGGATGACGCTCACCGATGTACCACGGTCGCTCACGTGCTGCTCGAAAAGACGTCTGGTCGATTCGATGGCGGATTCGACAGCACATAAAACGATTTTGCCGCCTGCCTTTGCTGCCGCGGCGGCCAACGCGGCATCTGCTCTCACAATGGGGATGGGCGAACTTGCAATTTCTTCGACCGCCGGCCCGAGCGTAGCGCAAGTCAGAATGACGGCATCGGAGTGGGCCGCCAGATCCAGAGCGCACTGGTTTGCTCTGCTTTGCCGTTGAGCGAAAAGTCGAGCCACACGGCGAAGCCACGTATCATCCTGTCGGCTGCCGTGCCATCAAACATGGCTGCCCATACATTCGCCGACAACACCGCTCACAGCCCGCGCCACCATGCCGAAGCCCACCGCCGCCGAGACGTTCGCCTCGCACATCCACGCCCGTTCTCTGCGCTATTTCGATGCGATCCGCCGCTGCGGGTCGATTCGCGAAGCGGCGCGGCAACTGCACGTCGCGTCGTCGGCGGTTAACCGGCAATTGCTGAAGCTCGAAGCGGAGGTCGGCACGCCGCTGTTCGAGCGGCTCGCGTCGGGGCTCGCGCTAACCGCGGCCGGCGAAGTGTTCGCGCGGCACGTCATCACCGTGTTGCAGGACGCGCGCCGCTTCGAGAGCGAGATGGACGCGCTGCGCGGCATCCGGCGTGGCGAGATCGGCATCGTCACGGTCGAGGGGCTCAACTCCAGTTTTTTGCCGGACCTCGTCGAGCGGATGCTGGCGCGTTACCCGG
Organism: Paraburkholderia sp. RAU2J; assembly: GCF_003634845.1. Lineage (NCBI taxonomy): Bacteria > Pseudomonadati > Pseudomonadota > Betaproteobacteria > Burkholderiales > Burkholderiaceae > Paraburkholderia > Paraburkholderia sp. RAU2J. The sequence continues at coordinate 427,269 of NZ_RBXG01000003.1, read as the reverse complement.
CAATCCGCTTTCAGGTGCACACGGCCGGATCGGCGACGATCGCCCGGGCCATTCTCGACGGCGACGCGGACCTCGGCCTCGCGTTCTCGCTGCCGCGCACCGGCGACCTGCAACAGCTCGCGGTGGGACGTTTTCAGCTGGGCGCGATCGTCGCCGCCGATCATCCCCTCGCGAGCGAAACGAGCGTGACGTTCGCGCAGTGCGCGCGCTATCCGCTGATTCTCGGCAACGCGCAACTGTCGATCAGCGGCCTGCTTGAACCGCTGATCCGTCATTACGCGAAGCCGTTTCAGACGGTTCTCGAAAGCGATTCGATCGAGCTGATGCGGCGCATGGCGGCACGCGGTCGCGGCGTGGGCTTTCAGACGCGGCTCGGTCTCGAACGCGATCTCGCCGACGGCACGCTGGCGCACATTCCGCTGCGCTCACCGCGTCCGCTGGTTTCGGAGCTGGGCGCCTATGCACGTGCCGGCCGCATGCTGACTCCGGCGCTGGACGCGTTCGTCCGGCTGCTCGCCGAAGCGCTCGCCGACCGGGAAGGCGGCGAGCCAGCCATGTAATGGCCCCGCTGATGCCGAAACGGCATCAGCATGGACGTTTTTCTGCGCTTTTTTGGTCATCCGCCGCACCCTAGACTCCCTCTCAAGACGAGATCGAAGCAAATCGAACGCGGGTCAAGGGAGCCGGAATGTCCGAAGTACTATCAGCGAGGGCGGTGCCGCACGCGAGCCTGCCCGTCATCGACGTGTCGGGCCTTGCCTGCGTGGATCCGCGGCAACGCGCTGCGGTGGGCGCGGCGCTGCACGCCGCGTGTATCGACAAGGGCTTTTTCTACATCGCGAATCATGGCGTGGACGCGGCGCTGATCGAGGCGGCGCGCAGCGAAGCGGAGCGTTTCTTCGCGCTCGACGAGGCCGACAAGTGTCAGGTCGACAAGGCGAAGTCGTTCTGCAATCGCGGCTACGAGCCTCTGCGCGGCCAGGTGCTGGAGGCCGGCACGCCGCCCGATCTGAAGGAAGGCTTTTATATCGGCAACGAATTGCCGCTCGATCACCCGCGCGTCGTCGCTCGCGCGTTCAACTGCGGGCCGAACCAGTGGCCGGCGGCCCAGGCCGGTTTTCGTCCGGCGATGGAAGCCTATTTCGATGCGCTGTTCGACCTGGCCAAACGTCTGACGCGCGGCCTCGCGTTGTCGCTCGATTTGCCGGAAGGCCATTTCGATGCGTTCTGCAACGACGCGATGGGCACGCTGCGCCTGCTGCACTATCCGCCGCAACCGCCGCACGCGCTGCCCGAGCAGAAGGGCTGCGGCGCGCATACCGATTTCGGCTGCCTGACGCTGCTCTGGCAGGACAGCAACGGCGGCTTGCAGGTGCAGGATAGCGACGGCGGCTGGGTTCACGTGCCGCCGCTGCCCGGCACCTTCGTCGTAAATCTCGGCGATCTGATCGCGCGCTGGACCAACGACCGTTATCGCTCCACGCTGCATCGCGTGGTCAACGCATCGGGTCGCGAGCGCTATTCGATGCCGTTCTTCTTCACCGGCCGGCCCGACTACGTGGTGAGCTGCCTGCCCGGCTGCTGCGCGCCCGGCGAGGCGCCGGCGTATGCGCCGATCACCGTCGCCGGTCATCTCGAAGCGTGCTACCGGAGGACTTACGGATGAGTCCCGCCACTCGCACGGCGCGCGCGGCGGGCATGCTGCTGATCCACGGCGCGTGGCAGGGCAGTTGGGCGTGGGACGCCTGGCTGCCGAAGATGGCCGCGCGCGGCTGGGCGTGCCGCGCCGTCGATCTGCCCGGCAACGGCGCGCAGCCGGCGCGCGATGCCGGCCTCGACGTCACGCTGCAACGCTATGTCGATGCGCTGCGCGAAGCGCTGGATGCCTTCGCCGGTCCAGTCGTCGTAGTTGCGCATAGCGGCGCGGGCGTGCCCGCTTCGCAACTGGCCGAAGCATGTCCGGAGCGCGTCGCGTGCATCGTGTACGTGGTGGGCATGATGCTGCCTTCCGCGATGGGCTATGCGGAGCTGGTCGAGGCGAGCGCGGCCGAAGTGCCGGGGGCCGCCGGCATCGCGCCGTATCTGCAGTGGAGCGAGGATCACGCGACCACGGTCGTGCCGCCCGCCGCCGCGCTCGAGATTTTCCTGCATGATTGCCCGCCCGATGCCGCGCGCGAGGCAGCCGCCCGGCTGACGCCGCAACGGGAAAGCGGCCGCACGCTGGTCACGTCGCTCAGCGCCGCGCGCTTCGGCCAGGTGCCGCGCATCTATGTCGAAGCGCTGCGGGACCGCTCGGTGCTGCTGCCTTTGCAGCGCAGGATGCAGGCGCTGGTGCCCGGCGCGATAGTGCGCTCGATCGATTGCGGTCACGTGCCCCAACTCGCGCGGCCCGCCGAACTCGCCTCGCTGGTGTGCGATGCGCTTGCCGGCATCGGCATCACGGCCGCCAACGATACATCCGCTTCGCCAACCGGCCCGGCTCCCAGCCTGTCCGCCGTCTCCGATTCGCGCACCACGCCCACTACGCTCACCACCGGAACTTCGTCATGACCCGACTCTCCCGCCTCGGCCGGCTTTTCCCCGCGCGCTTGTCGTCGCATGGCAGCGCGTGCCTATCCGCACGCTTCGCGCAACGTGCGGGCAGGGCGTTCCTTGCAGGCTCGCTCGGCGCGCTCCTGACCTTGAGCAGTGCCGCTCACGCCGCCAGCAATGCGCCGCTCGACGTCTCCATCGTGTATCTCGGCAATCCGGGCGATGCGGGCTGGACGCATGCGCATGATCTCGGCATCGGCGCCGCCGAAAAACAGCTTGGCTCAGAGATCAAGGTGACGCGTATCGAAGACGTCCCCGAAAACGCCGATGCGGCCCGCGTGTTCCGCGACCGCGCGGCGAAGGGCGACAAGATCGTGATCGGCACGTCGTTCGGCTACATGGACTCGATGATGAAGGTCGCGCGCGACTATCCGGACACAGTTTTCCTGCATTGCTCCGGCTACAAGAGCGCGCCGAATCTCGGCAACTTCAACGGCAAGGTGTACGAGTCGGCGTACCTCGCGGGCGTCGTCGCTGGTTATGTGTCGAAGTCGCACACGCTCGGTTTTGTCGGCTCGGTGCCGATTCCGGAAGTGGTGCGCAATATCGACGCGTTTGCGCTCGGCGCGCGTTCGGTCGCGCCGCAGACCACGGTCAAGGTCGTGTGGATCAATAGCTGGTTCGATCCGGGCAAGGAACGCCAGGCGGCGGAGACGCTGGTCGGCCTCGGCGCCGATGTGCTGCTCCAGAACACCGATTCGACCGCGACGATGGCGGTCGCCGAGCAGCACAAGATTCACGCGTTCGGCTGGGACTCGGACATGAGCCACTGGGGTCCGCATGCGCATCTCGGTTCGGTCGCTTATGACTGGGGCATCTACTACAGCAAGGTGATCGACGAAGTGAAGCGCGGCACGTGGACCAACAAGCCGGTGTACTGGGGCGTGAAGGAAGGGATCACCGATCTGGTGAATGTGAACACGACGGCCGTGCCCGCGAATGCGCAGCGCGCGCTCGCGGAGAAGCGCGCCGCGCTGGTCGCCGGTCGGCTCGATCCGTTCGCCGGCCCGCTGAAGGACCAGAGCGGCAAGCTGCGCGTCGCCGCCGGTTCGGTGCTGTCCGCGGACGATACGAACCGGATAGACTGGTTCGTCGACGGTGTGCAGGGCAGCGTCGCGAAATGACGGAGCGGTGGCTATGAGCACGGCACATGCGCTGAATGCGCACAACGAAGCGACGAACGGCGCGGCGGATCACGCAAGCAGCGATGCGGTGGTCTGGAACGACTGGCATCCGGTCTCAGCGCTGGAAGCGCTGGATGCGCTCGTCGCGGCGGCTTCGTCCGGCGATGTTCCGGCGCAGGCCGCGACGGCCACCACTGCCACGCGGCTGCTCGGTGTGGATCTCGGCCTAGCCGTGACGCGCGTCGTCGCGGCGGCCCGCGCGTCACACCGTTACCGCGCGTGGCGGCTCGATACGCAGGCCGAGTGTCACGTGCAGGCGCGCTATGGCGTGTTGTGGGTGTGCGTCGGCGAGCCGCGCCGCGATCTGCTCGCGATTCCCGAAGCCGCTGAGCCCGATCGCCGTCTGCTGCATGCGGGCGCGTTTCGCGTGCACGTCAGCGGCTTGCGGGCGATCGAAAATTTCCTCGACATGGGGCATTTCCCGTTCGTGCATACCGGGTATCTGGGCGTCGAGCCGTACACCGAGGTCGCCCCGTACCGGGTCCAGCGCGACGAACTCAACGACGAGCTGTACGCATACGACTGCCGCTTTTATCAGCCGCGTGCGGCGATGACCGCGGACGCCGGGCTCGACGTTCAGTATGTGTACCGCGTCGCGCGTCCGTACAGCGCGATTCTCTACAAGACCTGTCCGCCGCAGCCCGAGCGCTTCGACGTGATCGCGCTGTTCGTGCAACCGGTCGACGAGGACTGGTGCGTCGCGCACACGGTGATGAGCTATCTCGACGACGCGAGCCGCGACGACGAATTGCGCGGCTTTCAGCAAACCATCTTCGCGCAGGACATCAAGATCCTCGTCAATCAGGTGCCGAAGCGCCTGCCGCTCGGCACCGGAGCCGAACATCCCGTGCGCGCCGATGCGATGTCGGTCGCGTACCGGCGTTGGCTGGCGGCTCAGCGGATCACCTACGGAACCACCCATGGCCGATAAAGACAGCAGCGCCTTCACCTGGTTTGCGCTGTGCGACGTCGATCAGCTCGGCGAGCGCGCGATCTATCACACCGAACTGCACGGCAACCAACTCGTCGTGTGGCGCGCCGAAGACGGCGTCGTGAACGTGTGGGAGAACCGTTGTCCGCATCGCGGCGTGCGCTTGTCGATCGGCCATCATCGCGGCGATGCGTTGCAATGCCAGTATCACGGCTGGCAATTCGGTTCGGGCGACAGCGGCTGCCGCTTCGTGCCCGCGCATCCCGGCGGCGCTGCGCCGCCGGTCGCGGTGAAGACATGGCCGGCGCAGGTGCGTTATGGCTTCGTGTGGACGTGTCTCGCGCAGTCGGACGAGGTGCCGCCATTTGTGCCGCTCGACGAACTCGAAGACGACGGGCAGCAGGTCCGCTTGCGCACCGTCGCGATCGATGCCTGCGCCGACGACGTGCAGCGCGCGCTGAGCGCATATTGCTTCGACCATGCGGACTTCGACGCATGGCGTACCACCGACTGCGTCGCGTTCGATCTCAGCGCACACGCGGTATTGATCGAACAGCTGGACGACGCAGCGCAACGCGTGGTGTTTCTGATGCAGCCCGCGCGCGCAGGGCGCACGTATCTGCACGGAATCGCGCTCGGCGCGTTCGCGGGGGAAGAGCGGCTGGCTGTCCAGCGGCATCATCAGCAGCGGCTCAACGCGTTGCGCGATGCGCTGGAACAGCAAGCCGGACGTGATGAGCATTTATCGCGCGATCGCTTCGCGGACCGGCCGCCACCTGTTATGCCGCATGCGCAGCCGTCCACGCAAGCGGTGTTTCTACCGCCCGCGATGGCCAGAGCCGTTTCCGCCGAAGCGGCTTGCGCGCCCGGCACCATTGACCACGCCGACGATCACGCATTCACAGTTCATCTGGCGCGCAGCGACCGCACGCTGAGGGTGCCCGCAGGCGTCAGCTTGCTGCAGACTTTGCGCGAGCATCGTATCGACGTGCCGACTTCGTGCGAGCAAGGCGTATGCGGCACGTGCCGCACGCGCGTGCTCGACGGCACGCCGCTACATCGCGACGTTTTTCTGACGCCGCAGGAACGCGCGGCGGGGGACTGCATGATGGTGTGCGTGTCGCGCGCGCGCGGCGCGGCGCTGACTCTGGATCTGTGAGGCCGCGATGCTCAAACTCTACGACGACGAATTGTGCGGAGAAAGCTACAAGGTGCGTCTGATGCTGGGTCTACTCGACGTCAGTTACGAACGAATCCGCGTTGAGCTTTATCCGTCGAAGCAGAACGGCACGCCGCGTTTTCTCGCCCTGAATCCACTTGGCACGCTACCCGTACTCGATGCGGACGGCGCGTTGCTGCGCGGCGCGCACGCGATTCTCGTGTATCTCGCGCGTCGCTACGGTGCGAATGAAGACGTGGCTGAAAAAAATCGCGCACATTGGCTGCCAGCCGATGATCCCTTGCAACTTGCGCAAGTGCAAAGCTGGCTCGATTTCGCCGGCCAGTTGTGCGGTGTGGTGTTGCCGCTGCGCTCGCAAGTGCTGCATGGCGAGCCGCAGCCCGTTCATGCGTCGAGGCACGCGGCGAAGAAGCTGCTGCGCTCTCTCGATGAGACGTGCTGGTTCAACGAAGCGGCTGGCGTGCCCTTCGTCTGCGCGACGCCGAAGCCGACCATCGCCGATGTCGCGTGCTTCGTGCCGGTTGCGCTGCTCGACGAAGCGCAGATCGAGTCGATCGACTATCCGGCGCTTGGGCGCTGGATGGATCGACTCAAACGGCTGGAAGGTTTTACGACGATGGCCGGTGTGTACGCGGCCATCTGAGTGACCACCCAAACGACGTCATGTGTGCCGCGTCATCTCACGTGGCCGGCTGCTGGCGCGGCAAAAGAAAGTGCGAAGGCGTCGGAGGGCGCTGCCACGTTAAGCGTTTGAACACAATCGCGGAGAGGACGCGCATTTGCTCAGACAGCGGACGGATCTCGGGCAAATCTCAGTGAAGCGATGCCGGGCGTCAAAGCGTGCGGCCAGTTGTTTCCGATAGAGCGAGGCGCGCAGTAGATGTCGCTTGAGCGTGACCATTCCGTACTGCGACCTCAAAAAACAATCAAGGGCTTTTACTTCGACAGATGCAGCTTCTTCGATAGCACGATACCCCGCTGCGGGCTCACCAGCCAGATGGCGTGAATGTTCGCGTACAGCGTCGAGGTTCTTGTTGTGATGTCTGTGGGCTCGTCGTTGCTGGGATCGCTGTGTTCGCGTCGGTCGGTCAGGTAAGGCGGCGCCATGGTACACATCAGCACAATCGCGAAGTCTCCATTCGCTTCGTGGAACGCCGCCTGCGAGAGTGTGATGCGTCCGTGAACCCTGGTTTTGCTCAGTTTGCCGGACTTGAGTTCAATCAGATCGATATGTTGGATGTACCCCTTGGCCTTCGCCTCAGGCGCCACCACAAGCCCTCGACCGCGTGGTCCGGTGATGGTCTTCCTGAGCAGGATCACTCCCGGATTGGCTTCATCAGATAGATCTATGTTGACCGTCAGCAAGTGCGTCTTTGACTGATATCGTATTCCGTAGGGCGCCGGTACGACGAAAGCGAGGTCGCGGTCAAGACTGGCTTTCGGCAAGTCGAGATCGCCTGGCGCCTTAAGGACAGGGACGTGGATCAGGTTTTTGATGCGATCGCTCAACGAAGGGGAATCGGCATGGAAGCTCTGCTCCGCCAAAGCGTCTCTGACGGCAACCGGGTCGTCGCCCACGAAAGGCCGAGTCGAGAGGACATCTGCAGAGGCAGATATTTCAGGCTCAGTCGCATGGGTAACTGTGGCTGAGTCTGCCGACGTCCCGGCGTACGTCAGCAGTGACATGCAAAACAGGGCGCAAGCGGCGTTCGAACGGACCAACATGATTTTAAGTTCAGCCACAAAAAACCCCTCCAGGATCAAGACAGTCTATCGCAATGCGCTGCCGCAGCGATCGCGTCGGATCGAAGGGCAGATGTGGGTCGGCAAGACTCATGCGCATCTTGTGGAAGCAGACGTTCACCGGCACTTGCCCGCTGCCCCTTTGAGCCGCTGTACCTGCCTTAGTCAAAATAGGGCTCCAATACCCTCTCGATCCAAGCCATGAAGGCCCGCACGCGTGGCGACAGGTTACGCCGATGGGCCACGACGAGCGACGCGGCGAGGGGCTCTGGACGTAAGTCGGGCAGAACCTCCACTAGCGCGCCGCTTTCAATGTAATGCGCGAGCGCTGAATATCCCGCCTGGATCAACCCAATGCCCGCAAGCCCAGCTGCATGATAGGTCTGAACACTGTTGACTTGCATCGCGCTTGGCAACGCAAGCGCCGCATAGCCGTCGCCGTCTGGGTATTCCCATCCGGCATGCCTCGCACCGAGTGTTAGCGTGTAGTGGACCATCTGGTGTCCCTGGCTGAGCAGATCATCGAGCGTATGCGGTATGCCGTACCGTGCCAGATAGCTCGGGCTCGCCGCATTTGTCATGCGCAGCCTGCCCAGCGGTCGGGCAATCAGCGTCTCGTCGACGATCGGACCCAGACGGATCACGCAATCGAACCCTTCCTGGACGAGATCGACACGCCGATCGGTGCTGGAAAGTTCCAGTTCCAACTCCGGATGCGCCGCCATCAGTTGCGGTAGTGCAGGCACCACGACGCTTCGTGCCAATTCGGTGGGCATGTCGACGCGCAACCTTCCCCGTAGTGGTGCGCCATTACCCGAGAACATAGATTGCAATTCTTGTACTTCGGCCAGCAGGTCCCGTGCGCGTGAATAAAAGGCGCGTCCATCTTCGGTGAGTTGAACACTTCGCGTGGTCCGATGCAGGAGGGTGACCCCCACATCTCGCTCAAGGCCGCGGATCACCATAGAGACACGTCCCTTCTGAATACCCAGGCTTTCGGCCGCACGCGTGAAGCTCGTCATTTCAGCGACACGGGCAAAGATCAGAAGTGCGTCAAGGTTTTGCATTGTTCACCTGAGGGGTAACAGAACGTTCTCTTTGAAGTCATTTATAGCTCAATTGCGACTCAGTAGACTAGCTTCCCATGTCGTCCACAAGACAACCTGAACGAAAGGGAGCAACCATGAATCAATACACCTCTCCGGTTAAAACGGTCGTCGTTTACCACTCTGGCTATGGGCATACCGAGCGTATGGCAAGAGCTATCGCCGAAGGCGCCGGCTCAGTACTCGTCGCAATCGATAGCGATGGAAACATTGCCGGGGATGCCTGGGAAACGCTTGCCGGCGCGGACGCGATCCTGTTCGGCTCGCCGACCTGCATGGGCGGCCCTAGCTGGCAGTTCAAGAAGTTTGCAGACGCATCCTCGAAGCCCTGGTTCGAAGGCGGGTGGCAAAACAAGATCTTTGGCGGCTTTACCAATAGCGCGAGTATCAACGGCGACAAACTCAATACGCTCGAATACTTCTTCCTGCTAGCTGGGCAGCACGGCGGCATCTGGGTCAGCATGGATATCAAGCCGGCGAACCTGAAAGCCTCACTGCGTGACGACCTGAATCGCATGGGCTCCTACATCGCGCCGATGGCGCAGACACCGGCCGACGCGTCGCCTGAAGAGATGTCGCCAGGAGACCTCGAGACGGCCCGCCGCTATGGCGCACGCGTCGCGATGGTCGCCGGGCAGTTTCGGTCCGGAAGATCTCAAAGCAGCTGAAATGTGTGACGCGCGAAAAGCGACGGACCGGACGCCGCCCGCATTTCATCTAGCCAATCTCGAAGGGAAAGCCATGAGATATAAGCAACTTGGCCGCACCGGCCTGTATGTCTCCGAACTGTGCCTCGGCACGATGACGCTGGGGGGCAATGCTGACGCTGGCATGTGGACGGCGATCGGCGCACTCGGTCAGGACGAGGCGAATCAACTGATCGCCCGCGCGCTTGCTGAGGGAATCAACTTCATCGACACCGCCGACATTTATTCCTTCGGCCAGTCTGAACGTCTCGTCGGACAGGCGCTCAGAGACATCGGAGTACCACGCAGCGAGATAGTGCTAGCTACGAAGACAGCCGGTGTGATGGGCCCGAAACCCAACGATCAGGGCGCGTCGCGCGGTCACATCATGGATTCTGTGCAGAGGAGCCTGGAACGGCTCCAGGTCGACCATATAGACCTTTACCAGATACACGCCAGCGATCCTGTCACGCCGATCGAAGAGACGCTGCGCGCCGTCGACGATCTCACGCGGCAGGGGCTGGTCCGCTATGTCGGCGTCTCGAATTGGCGCGCAGGCAAGATCGGTAAGGCGCTCGGGCTGAGTGAAGCGCTATACGCCACGCGCTTCGAGACGCTCCAGGCCTATTATTCGATCGCCGGACGTGACGTGGAGCGCGAACTGGTGCCACTCGTTATCGAGGAGCAGATGGGGCTCCTCGTCTGGTCGCCTTTGGCCGGCGGATTGTTTTCCGGGAAGTTTGGTCCTGGTGCGCCAACCGAAGAAGGTTCGCGCCGCAGCCATTTCGATTTTCCGCCCGTCGATCTTGATCGAGCCTGGCCGTGCGTTGCAGAGATGCGCTCCATCGCCGACGCGCAAGGGGTCTCGGTCGCCCGGATCGCACTCGCCTGGTTACTCGCCAAGCCGCATGTCACGAGCGTCATTATCGGCGCCAAACGGGTCGAACAGCTCGAAGATAATCTCGGCGCGGTCGGTGTCGTTCTTACTGAGGACGAGCTTGCGCGCCTTGAAGCCGTGAGTGCTTTGCCTCCCTACTATCCCGGCTGGATGATCGATCGTCAGGAGGCGAGCAGGCTCCCCCAACCTTTCAGGCGCGTCGCGTCGGAATAGAACCGGCTGCTGCACACCAGTCCCTTCGACTCAGGCGGCAGCAACGTACGCGCCAACTCACCTTTTGAAGCTGATATCCGCAAACCGGCGCATCTAACTTCGTAAAGCGCTTGCCCTGTCAGATGGTTCGCCTATATGATACATATATATTTCATATATTGAGGGTGACGTGGGCATTGTGAATATTGACGACGACTTGCACGACCAGATACGTAAGGCAAGCACAGTGTCATGCCGGTCGATCAACGCGCAAGCGGGCTTCTGGATCAAGGTCGGCATGTTGTGCGAAATGAATCCGACGCTGAGTTTCAATGAGATAGCTACCCGTGAACTGAGAGCCGCAGGCGTCGTGGCGCAAGCCGTCAAGGTGGCTTTGACATGACCAAGCGACCCGAAGAGATCGCATTGATGGCGGAGTCGGGCCAGTTGCTGGCGGATGTATTTGGCTATCTGGATCAAATGAGCCTGATTGGCATGTCTACCATGCAGGTCAACGATCTGATCGATAACCTCATCGTCAACGAACTCAAGGCACGCCCGGCAAGCAAAGGGCAGTACGGCTACGCGTACGCGCTAAACTCTTCACGCAACAATGTTGTTTGTCACGGTGTTCCGTCCACGACAGACGTCCTGCAAAGCGGGGACATTGTTAATTTCGACATTACGCTAGAGAAGAACGGCTACATCGCTGATTCCAGTAAGACCTATCTTGTGGGAGAGGTGTCTCCACTGGCTAAACGGCTCGTGCAAGTGACCTACGAAGCGATGTGGAAAGGGATCAAGGCCGTTCGCCCCGGCGCCAGACTTGGCGATGTAGGTCATGCCATTGAGCGGCACGCGCGCAGAAATGGCTATTCGGTCGTCAGGGAATATTGTGGGCATGGCATCGGGCGTGAAATGCACGAGGACCCGCAAGTGCTGCATTGGGGAAAGCCACAGACGGGTTTGTTGTTGCGGGAAGGCATGGTGTTCACCATCGAACCCATGATCAACCAGGGGCGACATTCTGTTCGAACCGAAGAAGACGGCTGGACGGTGGTCACGCGCGATGGGCAACTGTCGGCGCAGTTTGAGCACACCGTGGCCGTGACCCAAAACGGCGTACAGGTCTTAACACTACGATCCGAGGAAAAGGTGCCCAACTGATAGCTTGACGGCCGTGGATCGCGCATTTGGGAGAAGAGTCCATTCAATGGCGGATCGCTGATGGCGGATTTAACCGGTGGATGCAACGCATTGAAGACTGCACAAGCCGTGGGAATGATGCAGGTGAAACAGCGACACCGGATTTATTACAGCGAGAAGCAGAAATCGCTGATGTGGGAACGTTGGCGGAAGGGAGAATTTCTGCAGAAGATCGCCCAGCTTTTTGACCGGAATCACTCATCGGTACAAGGGATTCTGGCTGAGACTGGCGGGATCCACCACAGTGGCATCGCTCGAGAGTGGCGGGTCTAAACCGAGCAAGGTTGTTTTTATCTGTCATCAACCGGTTCGTCGGTCGCTACACACACCGCGTCGCGATCTCTAACAACCGTCTCGTCGGCATGACCGCCGAGCATGTCACGTTCCACGGGAAAGATTATCGTCAGCCGGGCAGGCCGCGCGTGATGCGCCTGGCCCCCACGAATTTATCCGGCGCTTCCTGCTACATGTGCTGCCTCGTTGGTACAACGTATCCGTCACTACGGGTTGCTCAGCAATCGTCTGCGTGAGTCCCGGCTGACCGTATGCCGTCGTCTGCTCGACGCCGCGCCCGCCAGCAAAGTCCCCAGCGCGGCCGAACCTGACTATCGCGACCGCTACGAGAAACTGACCGGCCGGTCGCTCCGCGACTGTCCCGTCTGCACGCGTCTGTTTATCACATGCGTTCTGCGCATACTCCACCCTGGAAACGGTCCACGGGCCGTCCATCGCGGGCGCCACGAACACTGTCGTCGAGAACATCGCATGCAGGCGACTCGATTCAAATGCCCATAGCCGCAACCGTCAGCGGAGCGGTTTAGCTCAAAGAATTTTTAGCGAAGCGCAGCCGGCTCCTGCGTCGTGCCAATGCGGGCCTGTTGCGCCGTCTGCGTTTCGCTAAAAATCCTCTGCCTTTTAAACTGCTGTTTTTTTTTTGATCCGCCAGTCCGGTGGAATCGGTGTTGCACCCCATCGCAACGCCATCTCCATTCCCTGTCGAGCCCATTATGTCCCGTCATTCCGTTCTCTCGCCTGGCGAGCGAGACAGCCTGTTTGCGGTTCCGGACAGCCATGATGACCTCATCCGCCACTCCACCTTCAGCGAACCGGACGTGTCGCTGATCCGGCAGCATCGAAGCGCTGAAACCGTCTGGGATTTGCCGCACTGCTCTGCTGCATGCGCTATCCCGGAGTAACCTTGGTCGCTGGCGAAACGCCCCCGCCGGCGCTGCTGCCGTTCGTTGCCGGACAACTGGGCGTCGCGCCCACACTCTGGAAAGAGTACGGGCAGCGGGATCAGACGACAGGGGCGCATAGGTGTCGTAGTGCTACACGAGCAATCAAGCATCGTCATTTCCGCGCCGGTGCCAAAGTGACATTTTTTGACACACCTTTCCAACAGATTTGAGGACGCGATCTCTGTACATTTCCTTCTCGGCGCGCGATACACCTCGTGTCCTCTCTGTAAAGGAAGATGCTCATGAAAACTCGAAGGTTTGCCATGCTGGCGGGCGGGGCTTTGTTCACATCCATGACTGCTTCGGCATTCGCCGGCGTGGTCGTCGGTGTCGGCGTGCCGGCTCCCGTCGTGGTCGTTCCTGCGGCACCTGTCTATGCGCCGCCGACCGTGGTCGTGCAAAATGGTTATGCAGCAGCCGTGCCACCGGCAGTCGCGCCGGTTGTGACGGTTGCGCCAGCGCCCCGACCTCCCATGGCGGTTGTCGTCATGCCACGTCGTCCTGTGATTGTAGTTAGGGGGCCGCGTCGCGTCTGGATGCCTGGTCACTGGGTAGGTGGGGTCTGGGTGGCCGGTCACTGGTTGTGAAATGTCTGCGCCCTACCTGTATCGTGCGATACATCACCCCCGTCCGTCAAAGCAGCAAAGCAATGTTGCACATCACTTCGGCGCCAGGGCTGCTCGTCGGGGTCTGCGGGTTGCCGACTTTGTGCTGCTGGTCGTCCTGAGTGCACTTGCGCTCGGAGGGTACATCAGCGTGAATGGACGTGCACCGAAACGATTATCCCCCGCCGTGATACCTTCACGATCGTTCAATAGCCTGGCATCACAGTGCACAGTGCCGTATGCGGCACTAATGGACCTGGCGCAGCTCGCGCGACGCTATGGCAATTCGTCCGCCAACTTTTTGGACGCGCTGTACGGCATGACCGCGCAAGTGGATAAGTGCCTTTCCCAGGCAACGATGCAGAGGACCGGCCGCGGTCCCGGGACCGGTCAATCGAATGCCAAAGGCACCTGACTGTTTTATGTATAACCTGCGTAGCAGGTCAATCGAGAGAGCGAGATGAAAGGAAGCGGCATGTCGGTATGGCGGGGTTCCCTTTTCGCGCGCAACGTATTGCTGTTGATTGTACTGATGCTGACAAGTCAGATCCTGGTCTTTGGCGTCTATCTGAACTTTATCCAGAAGCCGAGAGTTGACGACGGGGCAGCGCTCGTGGCATCGCAGATCCGGATCCTGGACCGGCTGTTGTCAGTCCTGCCGGACGACGAGCGAAACCGGCAACTGCTTGAAATGAATCGAGCGCCCCAGAGTGAACTGCCGCCGCCGCAGGCTCACGACGGGTTGCCTCCCGACTACATGGCGCACCGCTTCTTCGGTCGACTGGCATCGGAACTTTCCCCGGACGAACAGTTTCGCTGGGAGCGCGACGGGCACCGGATCTGGGTGCGTCTACATGTGCAGGATGCGTGGTACTGGGTGGCGCTGCGTGGAACCTCGGCCATGAGCAGTACGCTGCCCTGGGCTCTGATCGGCCTGTTGTTAGGTGCGGCTACCCTTCCTGCTCTTGGGGCCTATCTGATTCACCGGCCGGTCGAACAGGCGCTGCGCCGGCTGGCGCGCGCTGCCGGCACCATCGAGCGTGGCGTTTGGCCCGACGCGGTTCCCGTGAGCGGCCCGCGCGAGCTGGCAGCAGTAGCGGAGGCGTTCAACCGGATGGCGTCGACACTCGAAGATCTCGAAGCGACGCGCGCCGAAATGCTTGCGGGCATATCGCATGATATCCGCACGCCGCTGACCAAGCTGCGCATGGCCATCTTCGCACCGGAGTCATTCGAGGCACCGGCCGCCAGCGCGGAACGTTTTGTCGAGGAGATCGACGCGATCGTCCAGCAGTTTATCGATTTCGCCCGTGGGTGGGATAGCGAACCGGCGACGCACGGTGACCTGAACGCGCTGATCGAACAGCTCGCTGCCGACTATGCAGGTCTCGGTCGCACCTTCGAACTGTCGCTCGCGGAATTGCCACCTGTTGCGTTCCGACCGGTTGGCATGCAGCGCCTGTTGATGAACCTGATGCAGAACGCGGTCGTGCACGGTCAGGTCGGGCTCGCAGTCCGGACTGCCATCGACGCGCGAACTCTCACGATTGCGGTTGAGGATCGGGGACCGGGTGTGCCTCAAGCGCTTCTGTCGTTGATAAAGCAACCATTCAGGCGCGGCTCTGAGGCGGATCGAAAGGGCGGAAGCGGCCTCGGCCTCGCGATAGCGGAGCACGTCGCACAGCAGCATGGCGGCACGCTCGAACTCTTGCAGAATGCGCCGTGCGGACTCAAGGCCGTGGTGCAAATTCCCATTCCTTAACGGGCGCTTGTCAGCGCGATGACTGCACCGTCGTCGTGTCGTAAAGACTACGATTTAATGTGATCCTCGAGCCCCGCCCAAAGGTCCGGCAGGGCAGCGTGAGCATTTGATGAGATGGCCATTTTTTTCAGGTTGTGTGATGAAAAACCTTACAAAATACTTTGCAATACTAAGTATATTCATAGCCGGCGTCGTGGCTATTGGGTGGTTCCACCAGGCTCACGGTCACCGTCAGACGGCTGTCGCATCAGATCCGATCCCCGTGAGCGCGGTTGCGGCTTCGGTTACCGATGTTCCTGTCTACATCGATTCGCTCGGCACCGTGACACCGACACGTACCGTCACGGTCGTCACGCAGGTCAACGGGATACTGCGTTCCGTCGATTTCAGCGAGGGGCAGACGGTCAGGAAAGGACAGGTGATTGCACGCATCGATTCGCGGGCGCTCGACGCGCAGTTGCTACAGGCACAGGGTACGCTGCGCCATGACCAGGCTGTACTCGCAAACGCGAAACTGGACCTGCAACGTTATCAGCAGCTGATCAAAGCGGGTTCGATTACGCAGCAGACGCTCGATACGCAAGTTGCTAGCGTCCAGGAGGACGAAGGCACCGTGCTGGCGGACACGGGCAACGTGAACAATCTGCAGGTTCAGGTTGGCTATTGCACCATCACGTCTCCCGTGGACGGCGTGGTGGGTCTGCGCCTGGTCGACCCCGGCAACTACGTGAGCAGCACCAGCACGACCGGTATCGCGGTCATCACGCAGATGCAGCCGGCGACCGTGATCTACTCGGTGCCGGAAGACGACCTGGGGCAGATCCGGCGGGCGATGTCGCACGGGGAGGTTCAGGTGCTGGCCTACGACCGTGACGGCAAATCGTTGCTCGCGAAGGGCTCGCTGCTTGCGGTCGACAACCTCGTCAATACGAGCGCCGGCACGATCAACGTCAAGGCCGTCTTCCCCGATTCCGGCAGCGCGCTGTTCCCAAACGAATTCGTGAATGTCCGGATGCAGGTCGACACGCTGCGCCGGATTCCGGTCGTGCCGACTACGGCAATCCAGCATGGCGCGAACGGCAATTTCGTTTTCGTGATCGGCGGCGCAGGCGCAGTGGTATTGCGCAACGTGAAGACCGGGCCGGTAAAAGGCGACGACACGGCGATTCTCGATGGCGGTGTGAAGGCAGGAGAGCAGGTCGCGACCGACGGTGCAGACAGGCTTGATACCGGCTCGCTCGTGAAAGTCGTGGCGCACTGAGCGGAGCTGACGATGAACGCTTCACGAATCTTTATCGAGCGGCCCATTGCGACCGCACTGTTGATGGTCGCGTTGTTTCTGGCCGGGGTGCTGGGATACATCCTGCTGCCTGTTTCGGCGCTACCGGAAGTCGACTATCCGACGATCCAGGTCTACACGCAGTATCCCGGCGCAAGCCCGGATGTGGTCAGTTCGTCGATCACCTCGCCGCTCGAAAGACAGCTCGGCCAGATGTCGGGGCTGAAGGCGATGAACTCGACGAGCTCGAACGGCACGTCGGTGATCACGTTGCAGTTCGATCTGTCGTTTTCGCTCGACGTCGCCGAGCAGGAAGTGCAGGCCGCGATCAATGCGTCCTCGAGCTTTCTGCCGGCTAATCTGCCGTATCCGCCTGTCTACAGCAAGGTCAACCCTGCCGATGCCCCGGTGCTCACGCTGTCGCTGACATCCGACGTGCTGCCGCTGACGAAGATCGAGGACCTGGCCGATACCCGGCTTGCGCAGAAGATCTCGCAGATTTCAGGCGTGGGCCTGGTCACCATCAGCGGCGGTCAGCGGCCGGCCGTGCGGGTGCAGACCGATACCGGCGCGCTCAACGCACTCGGCATGTCGATCGACGACGTGCGTACCGCGCTCGGCAGTGCCAACGTTGACCTGGCGAAGGGCAGTCTCGACGGAAAATACCAGTCGTACTCGATCGGCGCGAACGACCAGCTGCAATCGGCGGCGGACTATCGGGACCTGATCATCGCGTACCGGCAAGGCGCACCGGTTCGGCTGGCGCAGATCGCCAAATCGATCGACAGCGCCGAGAATTTGCAACAGGCGGCGTGGACCAACAGCACGCCGTCTATCGTGCTGAACATCCAGCGGCAGCCGGGCGCCAACGTGATCGATGTGGTCGATAGCGTGCAGAAGCTGTTGCCGCAACTGCGGGCGAGCTTGCCCGCATCGGTGAAGGTCGCCGTGCTGACGGATCGCACAAAGACGATCCGCGCGTCGGTTGCCGACGTCGAAACGGAGTTGGCAATCGCCGTGGCGCTCGTCGTGATGGTGATATTCGTATTCCTGCGCAATGTGCCCGCTACCGTGATTCCCGCAGTCACCGTGCCGCTTTCGCTGGCCGGCACACTCGCGCTCGCGTACGGGCTCGGCTTTTCGCTGAATAACCTCACGTTGATGTCGCTGACCGTCGCGACAGGCTTTGTCGTCGACGACGCGATCGTCATGATCGAGAACATTACGCGCTACATCGAGGCCGGGCAAACGCCCCTGAGCGCCGCGATCAAGGGTGCGAAGGAGATCGGCTTTACGATCGTCTCGTTGTCCGTGTCGCTGATTGCGGTCATGATCCCGTTGCTGTTCATGGGCGACGTGGTCGGGCGCCTGTTCCGTGAGTTCGCGCTGACGCTGTCGGTTGCGATCGTCCTGTCGGCGTTGGTGTCGCTGACGCTTACGCCGATGATGTGCTCGCGCATGTTAAAAGCGCGGCCACACTCGCATCGGGTCGATTTCTTCGACCGGCTCAACAGCAGGTACGTACGCGGTCTCGACTGGGTGTTGTCGCATCGGCGCCTGACGATCGCATCGGTGGTATTGACGGCCACGCTGACGTTCGTCGCACTGATGCTGATGCCGAAGGGCTTCTTTCCCGAGCAGGACACAGGTCTGATCGCAGGTGTCGTGCAGGCCGCACCGACCATTTCGTTCCAGCGCATGATCGGCCAACAGCAGCAGGTCGTCGACCGGATCGCACGCGATCCGGCAGTCGCAAGTCTCTCGTCGTTTGTCGGCATCGACCAGACGAGACCGACGATCAATCAGGGCACGCTGTTGATCAATCTGAAGGACAAAGGCGAGCGAGCACGCATCGACCAGGTGATCCGCCGCCTGACCGATGACACCGCGGACCTCGCGGGCGTGCGCCTGTTTCTCCATCCGGTGCAGGATCTGACGCTCGACGACACCGTCTCAACGACGAGCTACCGTCTCGGCGTACAGTCGACCGATCCCGCGCTGCTTACTCGCTGGACTGGCGAGTTGGTTGGCGCGTTGCGCCGCGATCCGGCGTTTGCCGACGTGCAGAGCGAGGCGATGCAGTCAGGCAATCAGGTGCAACTCACGTTCGACCGCGATACCGCGTCGCGCCTTGGCATCACGCCGCAGGCGATCGACGACGTGCTGTACGACGCGTTTGGTCAGCGCCAGGTGTCGACGATCTACACGCAGCTGAACCAGTATCACGTGGTGCTGGTCGCGAGAAACAACGCCGACGACCTTGCGCATCTCCTTTCAGGACTCTATGTCGATACGTCATCGGGCAGCCTCGCGCCGCTCGCGTCGATGGCGACGATGAAGGTCATGCCCGCGCCGCTGAGGATTGATCGCAAGGGCCAGTTCCCGTATGCGGACGTGTCATTCAATCTCGCTCCCGGATACAGCCTCGGCACTGCGATTGCCCGTCTTGATCGGGTCAAGGAGCAGATAGGGTTGCCGCAGTCCGTCCAGGTGTCGCTGGAAGGATCGGCCGCGACCTTTCAGTCGTCGCTGGCGAGCGAAGGGTATCTGGTCGCCGCTGCCGTGATCGTGGTCTATCTGATGCTCGGCATCCTGTACGAGAGCTTCATTCATCCCGTCACGATCCTGTCCACGCTCCCCTCGGCGGCGCTTGGCGCGCTGCTGGCGCTGCTGATGGCCGGGACGCAGTTCGACATCATGGGCCTGATCGGTATCGTGCTGCTGATCGGCATCGTGATGAAGAACGCGATCATGATGATCGACTTCGCGCTGGAAGGGCAGCGCAACCACGGCCTGTCCGCACACGATGCGATCCGGCGTGCGGCTGAACAGCGCTTCCGTCCCATTCTGATGACGACGATGGCATCGCTGTTCGGCGCACTGCCGCTCGCGTTCGGCTCCGGCATGGGCTCCGAGTTGAGGCATCCACTCGGCATCGCGATTATCGGCGGCCTGTGCGTCAGCCAGTTGCTGACCTTGTTCTCGACGCCGGTGATCTATCTGGCAATGCATCGTCTGGAAAGACGCTTTGCCGCGGACGAGCCGATCGCAACGGAGTATGTGCAATGAACCTGTCTGGCCCATTCGTCAGGCGGCCCATCGCGACGACGTTGCTGGCAGTTGCCCTTGCGCTGTTCGGTATCCTGGCATTCAGGCTGCTGCCGGTCGCGCCACTGCCTGAAATCGACTTTCCTACGATCCTGGTGCAGGGGCAACTGCCCGGCGCCGATCCGACGACCGTGGCCACCTCGGTCACGACGCCGCTCGAGCGGCAGTTCGGCCATATTGCGGGCCTGGCCCAGATGACGTCGGTCAGCTCGCGCGGGCAAACGCAGATCACGTTGCAGTTCGACCTGAGCCGGAATATCGACGGCGCGGCACGCGACGTGCAGGCCGCGATCAACGCGGCGAAAACCAACCTGTCGCCGAACATGGACGGCAGCCCGACGTATCGCAAGGTCAATCCCGCGGATTCGCCCATCCTCGTGATCAGTCTGACCTCCGACACGGCCACGCCAGCGCAGCTTTACGACGCGGCGTCGACGGTGCTGCAACAGAAGCTGATGCAGACAACCGGCGTGGGCAACGTGGTGGTGGGCGGCGCTTCGCTGCCGGCGGTGCGGGTTGAACTGAATCCAGAGCGCGTGAGCCACTACGGCATCAGTCTGGAGCAGATCCGCAGCACGATCGGGAATGCGAATGTCGATTTGCCCAAGGGATCGATGTCGGCGAGCGGACAGAACTATTCGATCGGCGCGAACGACATGCTGTATTCGCCAGCCGACTACGGACGGCTGATCGTCAGGCAGAACAACGGCAACATCGTGCGTGTGTCGGACCTCGGCTATGTACGTCAGGATGTCGAGCAGTTGGAGAACTACGGCCTGTCGAACGGCAAGCCGGCCGTGTTGCTGGTCCTCTACAAGGAACCGGGCGCGAACGTGATCGACGCCGTCGACAACGTGAAGGCCGAACTGCCGGCGCTCGAAGCGGCGATCCCGTCGACCATCAAGCTGGCGATTTCGGTTGACCGTACGAAGACGATCCGTGGCTCGCTGCTCGACGTCGAAATCACCCTGCTTGTATCCATCGTGCTCGTAACGGCCGTGACGTTCGCGTTCTTCCGCAGCTGGCGCGCGACGCTCATTCCGGCGATCGTCGTACCGCTGTCGCTGCTGGGTACATTCGGGGTCATGTATTTCCTTGGCTACAGCTTGAACAACCTCTCGCTGATGGCCTTGACGATTTCAACCGGTTTCGTGGTCGACGATGCAATCGTTGTCGTCGAAAACATCATGCGGCATCTGGCGCGCGGCAAGAAGCCCATCGAGGCGGCACTTGCAGGGGCGCAGGAAGTGGGCTTCACGGTGTTTTCGATCAGCGTTTCGCTGATCGCGGTATTCGTCCCGCTGCTGTTCATGGGTGGCCTGATGGGCCGGCTGCTGCGTGAATTCTCGGTGTCGCTTTCCGTTGCGATCGTGATGTCGATGGTGATTTCGCTCACGGTCACGCCGATGCTGGCGAGCATTTTCCTGCGCGGAGAACAGCAAGCCGGGAACGGCGACGACCATCACGAGAGCGGATTTTCTCGCCTGTACGGCACGTCGTTGCGCTGGGTCATCCGGCATCCGCTATTGATGGGTGGCGTGACGGTGCTGGTGTTCGTGCTGAACCTCTGGCTGTTCACCGTGGTTCCGAAAGGCTTCTTCCCGGAGGAAGACACGGGGCTGCTGCTTGGCACGCTGCAGGCGTCGCAAAGCATCTCCTGGCACGAGATGCAGCATCAGTTCCAGATGGTCAACAAGGCGGTGCAGGAGAATCCGAACGTCGCGTTCGTGGGTGGCTTCGTGGGCGGAGCGAACGCGCTCAACAACGCACTGCTGTTCGTCACGCTCAAGCCCCTGGGTGAGCGTCGCGCGACGGCTGATCAGGTGATCGCTCAGGTGCGCCGACGGCTTGCCGATATGCCGGGGGCACAGCTCTATCTGCAGTCGTTGCAGGACCTCGCGGCCGGTGGCCGACAGAGCGCCGCGCAGTACCAGTACACCCTTACCGCGGACGACCAGGCGACACTCGATCAATGGGTGCCGAAGTTAGTCGCGCAGATGCACAAGATGCCGGCGCTGGCCGACATCAACACCGACCAGCAGGACAAGAGCATGCAGGTCGGCATCGACGTCGACCGCGACTCCGCCGCGCGAATGGGCGTGAACTTCAAAGATATCGACGAGACGCTGTATGACGCGTTCGGCGAACGGCAGGTCTCGGCCATCTACGGGAGCGCGAATCAGTATCACGTCGTGATGGAGGTGGCACCTGAGTACTGGACAAGTCCTTCGGTACTGAAGGACATTTATGTTCCGGCGAGCCCGGCGCTCGCCACGCGCGGCGCGTCAACGACCGCCGCCGCGGGGGCAACCGGCGCAAGCGCCGCTACGCCGTCGGCCGCGGCCCAGGCGAACGGCTCAGCGCTGGTGCCGCTCGCCGCGATGGCCCGGTTCTCGACCGGCCCCAGCGCCATTTCGATCAATCACCAGGCTACGTTCCCCGCCATTACCGTATCGTTCAACCTGCGCCCCGGTGCATCGATCGGACCCGTGACGCAGCAGATCAGTCAGGCCGTCGCTGCGCTCAGAATGCCGGCGAGTATCTCCGGCGCGTTCGCCGGCACGGCAGCAGCGTTTCGTGAGTCGATGGCGAGCGAGCCGCTGCTGATCCTCGCCGCGCTGTTGTCGGTGTACGTCGTGCTCGGCATGCTGTACGAGAACCTGGTTCATCCTTTGACGATTCTCTCGACGCTGCCTTCTGCGGGCGTCGGCGCTTTGATCGCGCTGCTGCTCACTCATACGGAGCTGTCGATCATCGCGTTGATCGGCGTGCTGATGCTGATCGGCATCGTGAAGAAGAACGCGATCATGATGATCGACTTCGCGATTGCCGAAGGGCGTCAGCATGCACTGCCACCGGAAGAAGCGATCGTGCGCGCGGGCCTGATCCGTTTCCGTCCGATCATGATGACGACGGTCGCCGCAATTTTCGGCGCGCTGCCGCTCGTGCTGGGCTCGGGCTATGGGTCCGAATTCCGCAAGCCGCTTGGCATCTCGATTATCGGCGGTCTGGTGTTCAGCCAGGTCATCACGCTCTATACCACCCCTGTCATCTATCTCTGGCTCGATCGGGCGTCGCAGCGGTTGCGGCGCCGAAGGAAACACGCATGAAATCGCCCATCGGATACCTGTCGGCCGTGTCGGTCGGCATGCGCTGCTGCGCCTGTGCGCTCGGCGCCACGCTTTGGCTTTCGGGCTGCGCGGTCGGCCCGGACTATCACCAGCCGGCCGTAGCGATTCCAACGCAGTTCAAGGAAGCGGGCACACAGTGGCGACTTGCGGCGCCCAGCCCGCAGGCATCGCTCTCAAGCCGGTGGTGGGACGCCTACGACGATCCCGAGCTGTCCCGGCTCGTCGACGCAGCGCTGCAGTCGAATCAGTCGATTGCAGGCGCGGCGGCTGCCTATCGGCTCGCGCAGGCCACCGTCGCTGCAGACCGGGCGAGCCTGTTTCCGACGCTCGGTGTCGACGCGTCGGCCTCGCACAGCTCAAGCACAACGAACCAATACGCGAAGGCCGAGGCGAGTTGGGAAGTCGATCTGTGGGGCGGCGTGCGCCGGCAGATCGAGTCGGGCAAGGCAAACGCGCAGGGCGCGGATGCGACGCTTGCCGGCGAGCGCTTGTCGATTGCCGCGACGCTGGCGACCGACTATTTCGACATCCGCCAGCTTGATATCGACATCGACCTGTTGCGGCAGCAGGAGGCGGTCAACGGGCGCATTCTCGCGATCACGCGCGCAGCGCTGGCACAGGGGACTGCGTCGCAAGTCGATCTGCTGTATGCGCAGGACACGCAGGAGGCGGTTGTCGCGAACCTGCAAATTTCACAGACCTCGCGCGAGCAGGACGAGCACGCAATCGCGGCGCTCACGGGTGTGCCGCCGGCTTCGTTGTCGATTGCACCGCGGCTCGACTATGTGTTTCGCGAGCCCGAGGTGCCATCCGTGCTGCCGTCTGCGTTGCTGGAAAGACGGCCTGACGTGGTCAGCGCGGAACGCACCGCTGCTGCTGCGAACGCGCTCATCGGGGTAGAGAAGGCCGCATTCTTTCCGGACCTCGATCTATCGGCACAGGGTCTCGTGCAACACAACACCTTCGCGACGCTGTTCTCATTGCCGACCCGGATGTGGTCGCTCGGTCCCTCACTTGCCGCCACGCTGTTTGACGGTGGTGCCCGCGTGGCCGCCGTGCACAAGGCGCAGGCGACCTATGACGAAGACGTCGCATCTTACCGCGAAGCCGTGCTCACGGCGTTCCAGAACGTGGAAGACAGCCTGTCGTCATTGAACCATCTGCGCCAGCAGGAGCACGCGTTTGCCGACATTTACCAGCGCAACCGGCAGTTGCTGGAGAGCGTCGCCGCGCAACTGAC
Organism: Paraburkholderia sp. RAU2J; assembly: GCF_003634845.1. Classification (NCBI taxonomy): domain Bacteria; kingdom Pseudomonadati; phylum Pseudomonadota; class Betaproteobacteria; order Burkholderiales; family Burkholderiaceae; genus Paraburkholderia; species Paraburkholderia sp. RAU2J. The sequence continues at coordinate 403,188 of NZ_RBXG01000003.1, read as the reverse complement.
GGCCGGAACCGCGAGCGAGCAGTCCGATTTGACTCAGCAAGTGACGCTACTGACGGCCAGACAGAACCTGAACGACACGCAGGGGGCACTGGCGAAAAGCGACGTTGGGCTGGTGAAGAACCTCGGCGGCGGCTGGACGTCGTCGAAGAGCCAGGCCCCGATCCCATGATGACGGGCGCGCCGTTGTAACGTCGTCTGCCGATCTGCGCGGTCCAGAGTCCGGTCGCGCCCACGACCGTTTTTCAAAGTCCGCGTCTCGAACTGCGTGCAAAGGCCCTGTTACGTCCACTCGTGCGGTATCGCTTCCCCGCGACGTGACTTGACATGACATGCAACACATTTCTAACAACATGTAGCGCACAGGTTCTCTACATTGGCGGCTGTGTCATGCGGGGTTCGCCAGTGGGGCGAATCCATCACATGGAGAGTGTGCAGTGAAATTTCAAATCGTTCTCGTGTCTGCTGCCAGTGCGGCAATTTCTATGGCTGTCGGCACGGCGCCTGCGGGGTCCCAGGCGATTGATATCAGCGTGGGCGTTGCGGTTCGCCCGACAACCATCGATGGATGTGCTTGAACATGCATGACTATCGCTCTGTCGCCGCGGTTTTCAAGCGAGGCCGCGCACGACGGTGGCTGGGCGCGCTCGCTGTCATCGCCAGCGCGTGCCTGCCTTACTCACCGGCGTTGGCGCAGTCGTCGCCGGGCAATAGCGTGGGCATCAACGTAACCGCATTGCCCCACTATGAAGGCAGCAAGTCCTATCGTGTGCTGCCGTTGCCCATGCTGTCGCTGTCGAACGGGGCAATCTTCGTGCAGGGGCTCACGGCCGGCGTCGCCTATCCGTTGGGGCCGAGTGTTGCGGTGGGGCCGCTGATCGGCGTTCAACTGGCCCGCAACCAGGACGATGCCGCGGTGCTCAACGGCACCGGAGATATCCCAACGTCCTTCGACTTCGGTGCGTTCGCGCGCTGGCACTATGGTCCAGCGAGCGCCGGTCTCCGCTTCCTTCAGTCCGCGCATGCCGGCTATGGCAATCGCGTCACGCTGAGCGCGTCCTATGCGCTGGTCCAGAAGCCCGTTGACCGGGTGTCGGTATCCGCCGACGCCGTGTGGTCCAACGGACCTTCGCAGCAGACGTGGTTCGGTATCGACAGCGAGCAGGCTGCGTCCAGCACGGCCGGCCTCTCGCCGTATCACCCCTCAGCTGGCTTTTCGAGAGCCGACCTCAAGGTCGACTGGGATCATCGGCTGAACCAGCAGTGGTCACTGCAAAGCGCCTTCGGCGTCGGTTCCTTGCTCGGCGATGCGGCGAACAGTCCGATCGTTGAACGGCGCGCGGCTGTATTTGGATCGGTGGGCGCTGCTTACCACTTCTGAGCGCTTACTTCGCGCTGCATCATCGTGAGAGGATTATCAATGAACCAGAATCTGACATCGACTCGTACCGCGCCGCTGCTTGTCTGCCTCGCTGTTGGGTTGGGGATGGCGGGGTGTGCGGTTACGCCGCCGAGTGCTCCTACCGTCATGGCGGTCCCAGCGAACGGCAAGACCCTCAACCAGTTCCAGCAGGACGACTATGGCTGCCGCACGTACGCGACGCAGGTCGTGAATCCGGCGGCGGGCTCGCATCAGGCGGCAACCTCCGGACTTGCTTCTACCGCCGTGGGCACGGCTGGAGGCGCTGCGGCCGGGGCTCTGATCGGCGCCGGGGCGGGCAACGCCGGTGCCGGCGCCGCAATCGGTGCGGGTGCCGGACTGCTGCTCGGCAGCATGATGGGCTCGGCGCAGCACAATCAGACCGAAGCGTCGTTGCAGCAGCAATACGACAACGCGTACGCGCAATGCATCACGGCGAAGGGAGATACGATCGAAACACCTCGTCCGGCAGCGGTTGTCGTGCCCGTACGCCCCATGCCGCCCCGCGCCCTAATCTATGGCGCCCCCCCACCTTACTACTACGCACCGTACTGATTTCGCTCATATGGTCGTGGCATGGCTTGATCTGGAATTCTGCCGGCTGGCAATCCTGGGTCGAGCTTCGTCCCCTGGCTATTCCGTGCACGTCATTCATTTTCTTAAAGGAATCTTTGATGAAACGTTTATTCATTCTTCTGGCTGCGATGTTCGCTGTGTCGTCTGTGTTCGCGCAGAACAGCATGCAGCAGATATTGGAAGCGCGCTTTACTGCCGCGAACGCAACTCATGACGGCAAGCTCACGAAAGAACAGGCGCAGGCAGGTATGCCGCGCGTCGCAGCCCATTTCGATGAAATCGATACTACGCATCAAGGGTATGTGACGCTTGAGCAGATCGAGCAGTTTGTTGCACAGCATCAGCGGTAAGCGCTTGTAAGGCAAGCTTCAATACCCCCGGCTGGTCTAACTGTGTATATGTCGCAGCGGGTCGCCTCATCAGGTCGAAAGATGGGGCTGCTGCGCGCTCCGGCAACCCCAACGCTAGCAACCCGCCGTGCGCAAGCCGATAGCTGGAAGTTCTGCGCGCCTGGCGCACCGAAATCAATCCCCGCGTGCTCGTCGCGCCCGGCGGTCCAGTCGCGGGCGACCTGGACAGGGACACCAACACCTCGAATCTTGCCCCCCCAAAAGGCGGACTGCGGTCTGGGAACACGAGCGGCGCATCGCACCCAGCGGCAACGCCTGAACGCATCCCTACTGCCAGTCACTGAGTCTCAATTGAAAGGAGTTTAAATAATGCTTAATGCGCGTATTCTTCGTCGTTTTGTGCTTCCTGCCGGTTTTTGCATGAGTGCCGCGGTGCTTAGCGGCTGTGTAGTCGTTCCGGTGGGTCGTCCAGTAATGGCCCGGCCACTGGTTGTAGTCCCTCGACCGCCACTGATTGTCGCTCCCGGGTACTATTGACCTGAGTCTATTCGTGTCCGCCCCGTGGGCGGGCGGGATGCATAGCGGCCGTTTTGCATCCTGCCGAAGCTCGACGCAGGGACGATGCGCAACTGCGTCCAGTTCACGGATAGCGGCCAGGATATAACGGCCGCTCAAAAATCGCGTACATCTGCATGGGTCAGTTAGCCGGCGCTCGACGTATCTTCAATTACCCTTGCCGTGGCGTTCGCGCCCAGCTCGCCACGTGTCCACTGTTACCGCATAGCAGTTTTGCGACTGGTCGCGCTCGAAAAGCAATCAGCGCATGTTCCGCGAAAGGCGCATCAGCAGCAGGAGGGCAACCAGAGACCTCAGTTATGCGAATGGTGGGCCGATGTGCCGGCAGCATGCTCTTCGAGGTCCGGCACGAAGACGTATCCGCAGCCGCGAACGGTCTGGATGAATCGTGGTGTCGATGGGTCAGTTTCCACGATGCGGCGCAGACGCCAGACCTGAATGTCGATGCCGCGATCGGCAATCTCGGAGTCCGGGCCATGAAGTGACTTGAGCAGACGCCGACGGGTGAGTGTGCACATGGGAGAATTAACGAAAATCTGCAGCAGCGCAAACTCACTGGCAGATAAAGTAAGAGACGTCTCTCCCCTGTTCAGCGTGCGCGACTGAAAGTCCAGCGTGAACGCGCCGAATGCGTAAGGCTGCCGTCGTGGGGGAATGGCCGCATCGGGAACGGCGGCCAGGCGTCGCAGCACTGAGTGAATCCGTGCTACCAGCTCACGCGGGTTAAACGGTTTGCGGAGATAGTCATCGGCACCCAATTCAAGGCCAGCGATGCGGTCCTCTTCGTCGGCGCGGGCGGTGAGCATCAAGACGGGAATGTCGTCGCCTGATGCGCGCAACCTGCGCAGTGCCGTCAAACCGTCGACGCCCGGCATCATAAGATCGAGCACTATCAGGTCCGGGCGTTCGTGTTTGAGCCGGTATTCGAGCGAACGCGTGTCATGCAGCACTGACACGTCGAAACCCCAATTTACCAGGTAGCGGCAAATCGCATCACACAATTCGGCGTCGTCGTCGATTAGAAGAATCTGAGCGGACATAGGAAGAGGACAATGCTCACAAACGAGTGATGATCGGGGCCGCGACTGACCGCAATGCGAGCGCACCGCAGAACCTGCAGCAGACGATCGATCGAAGAAATGTAGGCGAATTTCATAACGCCAGGTGTTAGCAAATCATGTCAAGAAATGTCATCGACGGCGCCTGTTTTTCTGTCCGCAAACGCACGGGCGCACGCGCTTTCTCGCTGATCACGAGCGACAACTGTAATATGAGCAGTCAGGGATTGGCATGCCCGGTACGTACGGGTGGCGCCGGGCGGTCGTGGGCTTTCGCCAGTCAGTGTTGTGGCCAGCGCAATCGATGACATCTTTTGACATACCTTTCCAACACATGCAGTGCGGAGATTCTTGTATATTCCGTTGCAACCGCAGGCGCGCAGGCCGGCGCAACCCACTTCGACCAGATTGTCGCCGCCCACCATGGTACGCGACGCTGGAGCAGAGCTAAGCGGTTTGCCGCGCAGCATCGGAAACAGGAACTAAAAGACAGGCTTTATTAGAGGTGTCTGCTTAATCATATGTCAGATGATTTGCCAACCGGTCGCATCATCGTGCTTGACGATGACGTTGAAATCCGCAATATGCTGCAACGCTTTCTGACGGCACAAGGTTTCTCGGTGCGCGCGGTGAAGACCGGCATTGAGTTGGACGTATTGATCGAGCGCTACCCGTTCGACCTGTTGATTCTCGATATCATGATGCCAGGCGAAGACGGACTGTCCATCTGCCGTCGCTTGCGTGCTCGGAGAGAGACAATCCCCATCCTCATGCTAACAGCGCGTGGCGATCCGGCGGACAAGGTCGTAGGTTTGGAGATCGGCGCCGACGACTATCTCGCGAAACCGTTTCTGCCGAGCGAGCTGATAGCGCGGGTTCGGGCGATGTTACGTCGGCAGCAGTTTCAGGTGCGCCTGCAAAACGTGCGGGGCGAGATGCTGCTCGCAGGCGAGTCGCAATGCTTGCGGTTCGGCGCCTTCAGGCTGGACGTTCGGCGTAGAGAATTGATGTCGGACGAAGCGGGCATCGTCGAGCTCGGCGCAGCTGAAATGCGTCTCCTGTGTGCGCTTGCGGAGACGCCAAACCGTCCCGTAAGCCGCGCAAATCTGATAGAGCGCGCGCGCGGGTCGCAATATGAGGCGAGCGCCCGCAGCGTTGACGTGCAAGTTCTTCGCTTACGACAGGTGATTGAGACAGAGGCAACCTCGCCGCGACATATCCGCACAGTGTGGGGCCTCGGCTACATGCTCGTTGCAACTCCAACCTAAAGCGTCACCTGTTGGACGCTTGAAAGTGACATTCGAAGCCGCTTCCTCGGACTGAACCCGTCAACCTCTCATAAGCGTTTTTAGCCTCCATGCCTTCGACATTTGAAAACAGCTACTCTGCCGTGAAATGGGAGGCAAAATCCGCGCGTTACGGCACAGGTTGGGACGCGACTATCTCGTCGCAGACATAGGCGTCATACGCATGCCTCCCATGCACTTGCCCGCGGGGCGGAACTGCAGCGCGATAGTCGCGGAGCGCCGGTCGGACGGAAGTTCTCGACACCTTAGCGTGCTTTATTTTCCGAATCCTGAAGCGCCCCCTGCACGTTGAAGCGGGCCCACTCGTCGGACTTCAAGTGATGCTCCGACATGACTGAAATGTCATTCAGGAGCCATGTCGTGTTCACAATCGAATTCCGATAATGACAACCGGCATCATCCATTCTGCCGAGACCTACTGGGCGAGCAAACAGCAATCGATGCAGTACTCGAAGAGCAATTGATGTCGGTGCGAGTCTCATGTTGGGCCGGCTCGCGGCATGATTGTCACCGGATATGTTTTCGGATCACCACCGTGGTAGTCTCGACCTCGCGTATTCAATCTTCACGCCGCCCCGGACCAACATGCACACACGGTGGACCACCGACGACATTGCGCCGCAGACCGGCAAGCGAGTGCTCATCACGGGAGCGAATAGCGGAATCGGCTATCACGCCGCATTGACGCTGGTGCGCAAAGGGGCACAGGTCATCCTGGCGTGCCGCGATAAGCGCCGCGCAGAAAAAGCTCTCGCCCGTCTGAAAGCCGAAGTTCCCGGAGCACGCGCAGAACTGGCGATTCTCGATCTCGCTTCCGTCGCGTCCATCCGCTCGTTCGCGCACAAGGAACTCGCGGAACAACGTCGCATTGATATTCTGGTGAGCAATGCCGGCGTCATGGCGCCGCCGAAACGTCTCGAGACCGCCGATGGCTTCGAGCTGCAGTTCGGCACCAATATGCTTGGCCACTACGCACTCACGGCGCTGCTCATGCCCGCTCTCGAACTTGCCGCGGCTGAATCGCCTGAGCGGCCACGCATTGTGACGATAGCTTCCATCGCGCACAAGCAGGGGAGAATAGATTTCGACGATCTGCAGTCCGAGAAGCATTATTCGCCGATGCAGTCGTATCGCCAGTCGAAGCTTGCGAACTTGATGTTTGCCTTCGAGCTCGACCGTCGACTGCGCGCGACGAATTCCCGTGTCATGTCTGTGGCCGCCCATCCGGGGGTCGCGAATACCAATCTGTTTCGTTCCGGCGAGCGATCCGCGCTGTCACGTGCTGCTCGCGGCCTTGCTGGCCGCGTTATCGGCATCGCGCTGAACAGCGAATCCGCCGGCGCGCTGCCGACGCTTTACGCGACGACGTCGCCCCACGTCGATGGCGGCGGCTATTACGGACCACAAGGTTTCCTCGAGGCACGCGGGCGCAGGATCGGCGAAGCGAGTGTCGCGACGCAGGCCACGGATGAATTGACCGCCCAGCGTTTGTGGCAGGTATGCGAATCTCTCACGCAGATTCGCTTTTGTCTGTAGTGCGGGCGGACCGCGTGAGTTGAAACCACTGTGCCGCCGGATTTTTTGCGAATCGGGCTAACTGAACGACAGGTTGCAACACGATGCGAATACTCATTCGGCGCGCACGCGCAGAGCAAGGTCTACGAGAAGTCGACGCTGGATCTCGCGATGCGTGACGCGTTCATCAAGACACGCCGCTTTCTGATGACGACCAAGGGTCTTACCGAAGACGAAGCAATCTCGTTGATATCGGTTGCAGTCGACTTTGGTGTGACACAGGTCGTCGACGGCAACTGGGGTGTGTGCACGCGATCATCCGCAAGGCCTTGTTCGCGGAATGATCGTCTTGTCGTGCGTGTGCGATCGGTCTGCCGAAGCGGTGCGCGCACGATGCTTTCCTTACTTCCACGGAATTGTCGCAGATGGAACATGTTCTTTCGGCGCGGATTTTCCTGACCGAATTCAGACGGGATTACGCGACGATGAACGCCGTCTATGCAGCTTATTTTCCGACTGGCAGATTGCCGGCGCGGACTCGCATCGGCGTAACGGGATTGGCGCGTGACGCGCTCGTCGAAATTGACTTCATTGCTCGCAGGCCGAGTTGAACAGCGACCCGGTGCAGCCGTTATACCAGGCAGTCAACGTACTCGCGTGCTACCGCGCCGTCTCGACAGTCACCTCGCCGTGCAACAGGAATGACGCCATCTCGGGTGCGTCGCGACGGGCATCGGTCACGAGCGTCCAGTCGCGTTCGAGCGGTGTCCAGTGCTGCTGGCTTGCGCGGTCCAGCTTGTGCGAGGTGACCAGTACGAAGAGTTGAGCAGCCTGCCTGATGACGCATTCCTTCAGGTAGGCCTGCTCCGCCGACGCCTCGCAGAGGCCTCGGTCAGCCACCACGCCGTCCGCGCCGAGAAATGCCTTGTCGACGGACAGGCGGCTCAAGGCAAGCTGCGCAAGCGGGCCGAGCGTGCTCATGCTGGAGGGACGCAGATCGCCGCCGATCAGCGTGACGGGCACTTCGCTCGCAGCGAGCGTGTTGACGGCCAGCAAATTGTTGGTCACAACGCGAACCTCGCGGCGGCCGGCGAGCAAACGTGCCATTGCCGCGGTGGTGGTGCCGCCGTCGAGAAAGATGGTGTCGCCATCCTGTACATGGCTCACGGCCACGCGCGCGATTGCCTCCTTTTGCTCGCGAAAACTCTCGCGGCGACTATCGAGCGATTCCTCGGGTTCGTGAATACCGAGCGAAGCGGCCGCGCCCCCGTAGGTGCGCACAATGCGCCGTTCGTCGGCGAGCGCGCGCAGGTCGCGACGGACCGTCGCCTCGGACATGCCGAAGTGCTCGCACAACGCGCTGACATCGGTCATGCCGGAGAGGACGGCCTGCAGCATTGCCTCGCGGCGGTTCGTAACTTTCATGGTGATGGTTTGCCTGGATGGTGCGCCGTGCAAAGGCGTCGAATCGCGTAAGTGTAATCAAACCGGCTGGTGCGGCAATGGGGCGGGGCAGGCAGGTGCGCGCCGCGCGAAGGTGCCGCCCGCGCAGGCAGGCCTGCTCCGACCAATTGACTGAATTGATTGCATCGATCAATTCAGGCGAAAGTCATTGTCCCCGTCATTTCAAAATACCGCCTGAAAAAAGGGTTATTGCAGAAAGATTTGCGCGAAGCGGAGCGCGGGCGTACACTCCAAAGTGATTGAATCGATCACTAAAGTGATCATATCGATCACAAATAACCGCGAGACAACTATGGCCCAATTACCCATCAAGCGCGCAATCGAACGCGTACCCGGCGGAATGATGATCGTCCCGCTCCTGCTCGGCGCACTCATCGCCACCTTTCTGCCGGGCATGCCGAGATTTTTCGGCTCGTTCACGAATGCGCTGTTTACGGGTGCGTTGCCTATCCTTGCTGTGTTCTACGTGTGCATGGGCTCCTCCATCGATATCAAGGCGACGCCCTATCTGCTGAAGAAGGGCGGCGCACTATTTGCCGCGAAGGTGGGATCGGCGATTGTCGTCGGCTTCGTGCTGGGCCATTTTCTTGGCGAGATGCCCGTTTCCTCCGGACTGTTCGCCGGCATGTCGACGCTCGCGGTGGTCGCCGCGATGAACGACACCAACGGCGGCCTCTACATGGCGTTGATGGGGCAATATGGCAAATCTGAAGACGTCGGCGCGTACACGATCATGTCGCTCGAATCCGGCCCGTTCCTCACCATGGTCACGCTCGGCGTGGCCGGGCTTTCGGCGTTTCCCTGGCAGACGCTGGTCGGCAGCGTCCTGCCGCTGGCGGCCGGCATGCTGCTTGGCAATCTCGACCGGGAAATGCGCGCCTTTCTTGGCCGCGCCGTGCCGGTCATGATTCCGTTCTTCGCGTTGGCGCTCGGCGCGAGCCTCGACCTGCACAAGGTGTGGCAAGCGGGCCTGCTGGGCATCGGCCTCGGCTTTGCCGTGGTGATCGTCACGGGTATTCCCCTTTACCTGACCGATCGGCTGACGGGCGGCACGGGTGTCGCTGGTGTGGCCGCCGCCAACACGGCGGGCAACGGCGCGGCGGTGCCGGCGCTGATCGCCGCGGCCAATCCGGTCTACGCTGAAGCCGCCAAAAGCGCGACGCTGCTGGTAGCCGCCTGCGTGGTCGTGACGGCAATCGTCTCGCCCATACTCACCGCGGCTGTCGCAAAGCGCGCCGCCGCGCGTGCGGAAGCGAGCGGCTCGACCGTCGGAGCGACACGTTGAGCATGACTAAACTTCTGATCCTCGCCGACGACCTGTCCGGCGCCGCGGATTGCGCGATTGCCTTCGCCGCTGCGGGTCTGCGCACGGCGGTGAGCCTCACGGCGGCGCAGGCGATGCCTCACGCCGAAGTGATCGCGGTGGATACCGACACGCGCCGTATGTCGCCCGCTGACGCGGCACGTTGCACGAGCGCGGCGTGGCAGGTGTACGGCGCGTCGGCCTGCCGGTTGTACAAAAAAATCGATTCCACCTTGCGCGGCAACTGGGCCGCCGAAGTCGCCGGCTTGCAGCCGCTCGCGGGGCTCGCCATTGTCGTGCCGGCGTACCCGGCAACCGGGCGTACCGTGTGTGACGGCCGGGTCTTCGTGCGCGGCGTTCCGCTCGAAGAGACTGAAACCTGGCAGCTCGAACACGCTGGGCGTTCTGCCGATCTCACGACGATGCTGGAGTGCGCGGGCCTCACCACGGCACTGCTGACGGTCGCGGCGCTGCGCGGCGATCGGCAGGCATTGCGCGAGACGCTTGGCGCGGTGATGTGCAGCGGCACGCAGGCGCTAGTCGTCGATGCGCAAACCGATGCGGACCTCAGGGCGCTCGCCGAGGCCACGGCGTCGCTGGACGGCGCGTTCTTCTGGGTTGGCTCTGGCGGACTGGCTCGCGAGTTGGCTTTGGTGAGCGACCAGTCCACGCCCGCGCCGGACGAAAACGCGGCGGCGTCGCAGATAGACAGGCAGGACGGCGCGGTGCTGATTCTGGTCGGCAGCCTCTCGGCGGTCTCGGAGCGGCAATGCGCGATGCTACGCGAGCGCGCGGGCATCGCCGAGTTCGTGGTGCCGCCCGCCGTGCTGCGAGACGCCGAGCGGCATCCGCAATGGCCGGCCTGGCAGGCCCGCGTGGCCGCGCATCTTGGCGAACGCACCGATCTGCTGCTGCGAATCGGGCGCGACGAGGCGTTCGATCCGGCCGAGGGTGCGCATCTGTCGAAGGTGCTGGCGGCGCTCGTTGCGCCATCGTTTGCGCATCTCAGCGGACTGATCGCCACCGGTGGCGAAACCGCGCGAGCGATGCTGAGCGCGGTCGACATCGCCAGTTTGCAATTGCTGTCGGAGATCGAGCCGGGCGTCGCGGTAGCGCGTGCGCATGGCCGCGAGCACCTCGCGATTGTCACCAAGGCCGGCGCATTCGGCAGCGAGCATGCGCTGTACGGCGCTTACCTTCATCTGAGGAGCGTGACCGACTCCGCGCGCAGCGGGCCGGAACTCAGCAATCCGGCCGGCACCTCCACACCCTCAACGGCTTGCAACACGAGCCCACGAAATTCAGCCAAAACATTATGAGCAACTACCTTCCTGTCATCGGCATCACGATGGGCGACGCAGCCGGCGTGGGTCCCGAGATCGTGGTCAAGAGCCTGACGCACGAGTCGGTCTATCAGCAGTGCCGCCCGCTCGTCATCGGCGACGCGGCACGCCTCGAGCGCGCGAATGAGATTCTCGGCGGCAGCGCCACGGTGCGTCGTATCGAGAAGGCGTCGGATGCCCGCTATGAGCTGGGGAGCATCGAGTGTATCGACCTCGCGCTGATTCCCGCCGACCTGCCGTTTGGCAAGCTGTCGGCACTCGCGGGCGACGCCGCGTACCGCTACATTGCGCGCGCGGTCGAGCTGGCAAAAGCCGGCGAGATCGACGCGATCTGCACCGCGCCCTTGAACAAGGAAGCGCTGCACGCGGGCGGTCACAAGTACCCCGGACACACCGAGATGCTCGCGCATCTCACCGGCATCGACGAAGTCTCGATGATGCTCGTCGCGCCTAAATTGCGCGTGATTCACGTGACCACGCACATTGGCATCATCGACGCGATTCGCAAGATCGAGCCGGGCCTCGTGCAGCGCACGATCGAACGCGGTCATGCGACGCTCGTGAAAGCCGGCATCGCCAATCCGCGCATCGCCGTGTGCGGCATCAATCCGCATGCGGGCGAAAACGGCCTGTTCGGTTATGGCGAGGAAGAAGAAAAGATCGTTCCCGCGGTGCAGCGTCTTCGCGAGCGAGGCTGGGACATTGAAGGTCCGTTGCCTGCCGATACGCTTTTCTTCCGCGCCGGACGCGGCGATTTCGACCTGGTGGTCGCGATGTACCACGATCAGGGCCACGGTCCGGTCAAGGTTCTCGGGCTGGAGGCGGGCGTCAATGTGACGGTCGGTCTGGACGTGATCCGCACCTCGGTCGATCACGGCACGGCGTTCGACATCGCCGGCAAGGGCATTGCCGATGAGCGCAGTCTCCTCGAAGCCTTGCGTCAGGGCGCCGAACTCGCCACGCGGCGAGCCTGAGGCGCGGCGATGGGAGCGCCTGTGCGCAGAACCGCGGACTTTCACCAGAAGCTGCTGGAGGCCGGCGTCGCGCTGTTTGCCGAAACCGGTTATCACGGCACCGGCGTGAAGGACATCGTTGCGCGCGCGGGCGTGCCGAAGGGTTCGTTCTACAACTACTTCGACAGCAAGGAAGCGTTTGGCGCGGCGATCCTGCGTCACTACGCGGACGAGCAGGCGGCAGAGTGGCAGCAGTATTCGATCGAAGCGGATGCGCCTGATCCGCTGCTCGCGCTACGCGGCATCTACGAGCGCATCGCGGCCGACTACGAGGCTTGCGACGATCGTTGCGGATGCCTGTTAGGCAATTTTGCCGGCGAGATCGCGCAGTCGAGCGATCTGTGCCGTCGTGCGGCGCGCCAGACAGTTGACGAATGGCGCATGCGTTGTGCCGCGTACCTGCGCCGAGGACAGGAGTTCGGTTCGGTGCGCCGCGATCTTCCGGCTGAAGCAATGGCAGACCTTTTCTGGAACATGTGGGAAGGCAGCCTGTTGCGGATGAAGCTGGAGGACTCGATCGAACCATTGAACGCCTGTATGCATTCGATGTTCGATCTGTTTTTCAAGTCCCGGTAGCAACAGTAAGCGAGGTCGGCACGCCGGGCGGCGCGCAGTCGCTCTGCGGTGCGGGGTTTGTCCGCAGTTGAGACGACCGGTCATATCAATGCAGGAAAGCAAGGTCCCCATGCAAAACTTCATCTTTCACAACCCCACTCGCATTCTGTTCGGCGAAGGCCAGATCGCCGCACTCGACACCGAGGTCCCGGCCAACGCGCGCGTGCTGATTACGTGCGGCGGCGGCAGCATCAAGAGCAATGGCGTGCTCGCGCAGGTGCAGGCAGCCCTCGGCGAGCGTGCCTTTTTCGTGTTCGGCGGCATCGAGCCGAATCCCACCTACGAAACCTTGATGCAGGCGGTCGAGTTCGCACGTGAGCGCGACCTCGACTTTCTGCTCGCAGTCGGCGGCGGCTCGGTGATCGACGGCACCAAGTTCATCGCGGCCGCACTGAAGTTCGACGGCGAGCCGTGGGACATCCTCGCGAAACAGGTCGAAGTGCGCGACGCGATGCCGTTCGGCAGTGTGTTGACGTTGCCGGCCACGGGTTCCGAAATGAACAACGGCGGCGTGATCAGCCATCGCGCGAAAGGCGACAAGCTGCCGTTTCGCAGCGAAGCCACCTATCCGCGGTTTTCCGTGCTCGATCCCGTCACGACCTACTCGCTGCCGCCACGGCAGATCGCCAACGGCGTTGTCGACGCATTCGTTCATGTCGTCGAGCAGTACCTGACCTATCCGGTCGATGCGAAAGTGCAGGACCGCTTTGCCGAAGGGCTGTTGATCACGCTGACCGAAGTGGGCCCGCAGGCGCTTGCCGAGCCGCACAACTATGCGGTGCGCGCCAACCTCATGTGGACCGCGACGCTCGCGCTCAACGGCCTGATCGGCGCAGGCGTGCCGCAGGACTGGGCGACTCACATGCTCGGCCACGAAATCACCGCGCTGCACGGGCTCGATCATGCGCAGACGCTCGCGATCGTGCTGCCGGCCATGCTGAACGTGCGACGGCAACAGAAGCACGCCAAGCTGCTGCAATACGCGGAGCGCGTCTGGAACATTACCGAGGGCAGCGAGGACGAGCGCATCAGTGCGGCGATCACGGCAACCCGCGTGTTCTTCGAGCGCATGTCGCTCGGGACCCGGTTGCGCGACTACCAGATTGGCGGCAGCTCCATCGGCACGCTGATCAACAAGCTCGAAGAGCACGGGATGACGGCGTTGGGCGAGCACGGCGACGTGACGCTCGAAGTCAGCCGCCAGGTCTATCAACTTGCAGTCTGAGCGATCCCGTGTCCGCTTGACTGTTCTCCTGGATTATCACCATGAAGATTGGATTTGTAGGTCTTGGCTCGATGGGCGCCGCAATTGCGATGAACCTGATCGAGTCCGGGCATGAGGTGCATGTTTTCAACCGCACGCCCGCGAGGGCGGAGCCTTTGCGCGCCGCCGGCGCACATGTCGCCGCCAGCCCGGCGCACGCCGCGGAGTCGGCCGACGTCGTGTTCACGATGGTCGCCGACGATGCCGCGCATGCAGCCGTCACGTTCGGCGAGGCCGGCATTGCTGGCGCGCTGCGGCCGGGTGCAATGCATATCTCGATGAGCACGATTAGCGTCGCGGCCGCGCAGGATCACGCGACGCGCTACCGCGAAGCGGGGCTCGCTTTCGTGTCCGCGCCGGTGTTTGGCCGGCCCGACGCCGCGGCGGCGCGCAAGCTCTTCATCATGGCCGCGGGCGAGGACGCGCATCTCGCCGTCGCGGTCCCGCTTCTCGAGCAACTCGGACAGTCGGTCGGCATCGTCGGCACGGATCCTTCGCAGGCGAACCTCGTGAAGCTGATCGGCAATTTCATGCTGTCCGCGATCATCGAGACGTTGGGCGAGGCATGTGCGGTGGCCGGCAAGGCGGGCATCGATCCGATGCGCCTCGTCGAATTGCTGACGAGCGCGAACTTCAACGCGCCGCCGTACAAGATTTACGGCCCGTTGATCGCGTCCCAGCAATTCCAGCCGCCGGGCTTTTCGTTGCCGCTCGGCCAGAAGGACAACCGTCTGATGCTGGCGGCCGCCGAGGCGCTGGGTGTGCCGATGCCGCTGGCGAGCCTCGTGCGCGACCGCTTCCTGACCTTGCGTTCGCAAGGGATTGGCGCCGCGCACGACTGGTCGGCCGTAGCATTGTGTGCGTTGTCCGATGCGGGCATGAGCAAGCCGGTTCACTTCCCAACCTAGCCGCCTCGCGATTGATTCGACGGTCTTCACGCTGAGCCCCTGAACGCCTTACTGCTGCCGCGGTTGGCCACGGCAGCAGTAAGGCGTTCAGGGGCTGCCATCCGAATTCGACTCTCCATCCTCAAGCAAGACAGCCCCTGATTTCCCCTTTCCCAGATTATCTTCGGGATTCCTTAACGGACATTCGCCAAGCGATAGGCAACCGCATCCAATACAGGACTCCAGATTAGTTTTGAGGCGTAATAACGTGTCGATCCGTTGTTGTAAGGCTTCATTCCATCTGGCGGAAACCTGCGCCCATTCTGCGGCAGTGGGTTTCCTATCGTGGGGTGTGGCGGCCAAGGCTGCCCCAATCTCGACAAGGGGGACGCCGACACGCTGAGCCACCTTGATGATAGCTATCCGTCTCAGCATCCCACGGCTGTAGAGCCGCTGATTTCCGTTGGTCCGCGTGGGTTTAAGAAGCCCCTTGGACCTGTTCGGGGTCGGTGTCCAGTGGACAACTGAGCGTGAGCGTCGTCACACCTTGGGTACGGTCTCCCATCGTCACGTTGCGCAGGTTCTGCGAGATCAGATGAGAGTTGGGGACGATGACCGTCGAGCGCTCAGCCAGTTGTATGTCGGTCGCGCGCCACCGAATATGTCGAGAATGGTGGTCAAGAGATCAGTCGGGGTCGTGCCAAAGCCGCCGGTTAGCAACGCAATGTCAATCGGGCAAGCGCCCAGAATGGAGATGCAGCAGTTTCCAGCCGACCTCGCGTTTGACCCATATTTCCGTTACGACCGCGCGAATGTTGAGCTCCGATCCATCGGTCCTGTGCGCCAGGGTTTGCTCGAGATGACCTGTCGTGATCACCATGTCTGGCAGGAACCTGTAAGCGAGCGGTTGCGGACGCACGATTTGACGTACCTTGATCTTCTCGGTAAGGAAAGACAGATACTCCGACTTGCCATGAACGTAGCCAGCTGAATGGACGAACGTCAGGTCGTCGTCGAGTAGTGACGCCAGTTTGGGCAGGTCCTCCGCCACCGTGGCGTCGCAGCGCTGTTGTTCCAACGCCTCGACGGCGGCCTGAATGGGCGCATCTTTCATCGTCAATCTCCCGAAAAAACGGCATGGATACTTCTTGTCAGGGACGGTGGCGGGCCGCGTGGTGAGTCGATTCGGCTCAACGCAATAGTTCACCGCTCAGTCCATCTGTCTTCGACGGCGACCCGGCCCCCGACCTTCCCGTCGGCAACCCATAACTGGCAAGCAGCGCGACCGTGCATGCGCCGATGACATACCAGGCTGGCGCTGCGAGGGAGCCGGTTACGCGAATCAGCATGGTCGCCAGCAACGGCGCAAAGCCGCTGAATGCGACAACCGATATGTTATAAGCCAGCGCGATTCCGCTGAATCTGACCTGGACAGGGAATTGGTCGGCGAGCACCGACGCCCATGTCCCGCTTGCCAGTGAAAAAACCAGGCCGGCAAGCACAAACAGCAACACCGGATTGACGGTATGACTCGCCAGCGCTTCATAGAACGGGTAACTCAACGCGATCAGCAGCGCCGCCGACGCTCGAAGCAGGTACCGGCGCGGGATCTTGTCGCCAAGCCAGCCCGCGGCCAGGAGACCGAAGGAACTGACGATCAGATAAGCGTTCTGGGCGATTGCCGCGGTCCGCGGCGCATAGTGCAGTTGCTGGACGAGGTAAGCGGGCATATGGCCATAAAGTACGCCATTGATGCCAGCCATCACGGCGATTGACAATGCGCCCGTCGCGACCGCCTTGCCATGACGTCGCAAGGTCTCGCGAAACGGCTGTTTGACGACAGCGCCATGCATTTCCTTGAACTCGGGCGATTCGTCAAGATTGCGACGCATCAGGTAGGAAGCAATCCCGCAAACGCCGCCGAAAAGAAACGCGATCCGCCAGCCATACGCCGCCGCGTCCGCGGCGGACAGGTAGGTCTGGATGCCCAAGTTGACGAACGTGGCGAGCAACACGCCCACGTTCACCGCGCAGATAATAATGCCGGCAGCGAGCCCCGCCCGATGCGGCGCGGCTTCCACTGCATAGGTAATCGCACCGGGCATTTCTCCGCCGACGCAAAATCCCTGAAGCATGCGCAGCAGGATCAGCAGGAGCGATGCGGTCATGCCCCAGCTCTGATAATTGGGCAGCAGACCGAGACAGATCGTAGCGGTCGTGACCACAATGATCGAGCCGAGGAACACCGGACGCCGTCCATACCGGTCGCCCCAGCTACTGAGCACAATTCCGCCGAGCGGTCGGATCACGTACCCGATTGCGAGCACGGAGAAGGTAGCCAGCATGCTGATCAACGACGACGCGCTCGGGAAAAACTGGGCCGCGATGTTATGGGCAAAAAAACCGTAGACGATGAAATCGTAAAACTCCAGCGAGCCGCCAAGGCTTGCGATGAGAATCATCTTCCACTGCGACCGGGACAAGCCGGATGATTGCCGACGGTCGGCGCCGCCGACCGGATTGCGGGATATTCCCATGACTCCTCCAACTGATTGTCGGCTTCTTTGTCCGATGATTTACGTGCGTTGAGCGCGAGACGTCTCGCGTGGCAACGGATTTTGCAGGCTCACACGGCCACAGCACCTTCGGTTTGCAAGCCGGGTAAGGCGTGCTGCAGAAGGTGTTGCAACGATTCACCGTCCTGCGCGACGCCGTACACATACCGGTCGGGGCGGACGAGCACCGCTGCCGCGTTGATCGACTCCAGCCACTCGCGAACGGCCGCCCCGTCGCTGGCCACAACTGCGACGCCCGCTTGCGCAGCGCTATTAACGACGTCGCGGCATTCACGGAGCAACTCCGCTCGCGCAACCAGCGCAAACCGATAGCCGACCACGTCGTCCACCAGTCGTCCGTCCGGCAGGCGGGGTTGCGGTGCAATATGCCCGGCCACGCCCGATGGCTCATCGATCCATGCGCCCGGGCCGAGCCTGGGTTGTGGGGTCACAAAATTGCGAATCGCTGCACTCATCTCTTCATCACGGACATCGGCCAGTTCTGGCCTCGTCGTTTGAATGACGGAGCCGAGTTGTACCGCCGTTTCGATAAATAAGCGCACGTGCGGCGAGCGTTCGGATTCGTAGCTGTCGAGCAGGGTATCGGGCGCCTCGCCATGAATGACGGCACCAAGCTTCCATGCGAGATTCGACGCGTCGCGAATGCCGGCTCCCATGCCTTGGCCCATAAAGGGTGGCGTTTGATGTGCGGCATCGCCTGCAAGAAACAGTCGGCCACGGCGCCAACCGTTCGCCACGACCGAGTGAAATGTATAGATGGCGGAACGTTCGAGGTGCGCATCGGCCGGCGAAATCCAGCGAGCGAGTTTGTCCCACAGCCATTCGGGGGACGTGAGTTGCGTCACATCATCACCGGGCATCACCATGATTTCCCAGCGGCGACGATTTCCGGGACCACGCGTGTAAGTGGTCGGACGCGCCGGGTCGCAGTACTGGACCGAGTAGTCGCCGAGATCGGGCCGCGGCGTGTCGAGCAATACGTCGACCACAACCCAGCGTTCATGCGATTTCAGGTCGGTCAGTTCGGTGCCCATGAAGCGTCGCGCAATCGAGCGCGCACCGTCGCAGCCGACTACATATCGCGCGGTGGTATGTCCAAGTTTGCCGCAGCTCGTATCCTCGAAGCGCAACTGGATGCCATCGTCCGCCTCGTCAAGCGCGAACACCTCGTGGCGCACCCGGACGTCAACGCTCGATTGCCGCGCGAGGCGCTCGCGTAACGCATTCTCGAGATCTGGCTGATGGAACTTGTAACTGGCGCTCCATCCCTGCGGTCCGATACAGGTCGGTCGTTGCCAGTCGATCAGCAACTTGCCTTCCCCGTTCACGAATTTCATGCCGGGACCCACGAACAGCCTGGGTAGCAGCTTCTCGGTTAAACCGAGGGTCTGGAACACGCGCATGCATTCACCGTCGAAATGCACCGCGCGAGGAAGCGCGAAAATGTCCTTGTCTCTCTCCAGCACCAGCACCCGCAAGCCTTCGATTGCCAGCAGGTTCGCTAGCGTCGCTCCGGTGGGCCCGAGGCCGATAACGGCCACGTCGTAGTCGCACGCGTGCGTCGAAATAGTTTTCTCTAACATGTCTTGTTCCGCCTGATAAGACGCCGGGCGCACACGAACGCGCCCGGCTACGACTCTTACGCTTCGTCCGCGATCGGATTGGACAGAACGCCGATCCGGTCAACCTCCACTTCCGCCACGTCGCCGGCCCTCATGAACAGCGGCGGATTGCGCTTCGCGCCGACGCCGCCAGGCGTGCCGGTCACGATCACATCTCCCGGAGAGAGCGGGGTGAACGTCGACAGGTAGGCAATCTGTTTGGCAATGCCGTGGATCAGCATCTGCGTCGTCGCGCGTTGTACTTCCTGCCCATTCAGGCGGGTGATGAGCGTCATCACCGCGTTGGGTTCGATCTCGTCGCTCGTCACCATCCACGGTCCGAACGCGCCGGTGCGATAGAAATTTTTGCCCGGGCCCCACTGGCCCGTATGAAGCTGCCAGTCGCGCACGGAACCGTCGTTGTAGCAGGCGTAGCCAGCGATGTGATTCCACGCGTCGGCCTCGGCGATGCGTCGTCCACCGCGCCCGATGATGACGGCAATCTCACCCTCATAGTCGAACCTCTGCGACTCGGGCGGACGCAGCATCGGCTGACCGTGGCCAACCTGCGAAGCCGGCACCCGCATGAAGATGACCGGATGTTCGGTGGTTTCGCGGTTGGTTTCCTTGACATGGTCCGCGTAGTTGAGTCCCACGCAAAAGATTTGTTCGGGGTTCGGAATCACAGGCAGTAGCGTGACTTCCGACAGCGGGTAGTCGCCCTGCGTGCTATCGGCGGCTTGGGCAGCCTCGCCGAAGGCGTCCGCGGCAATCAGTGCCTTCAGATCGGGATAGCGGCCGCCAAGACGCTTGCCAAGGTCGAACACGGTTTCATCGCGAACGATGCCGAACGATGAGCCGAGGTGGGTGGAGAAGCTGGCGAGTTTCATTGATACTCCAGATAGATAAAAAGTCGATAGGATCAACGCTTCGATTCGTAAAAAACCGTGCATTTATCTTATAGTGAGAATAGACTAAATTTAACAAAGGCCACAACGTGTTTTTTGTTAGGGTTTATCACTACTTGGAGACAAGCATGAACGGTATGAAGAAAGCGAGGGCGGGGCTGTCCCTCAGTCACATGGGCTTCTATGTGAGCGACATGGCGCGGGTGGAGGACTTTTATACGCGGGTGATGGAATTCACCGTGACGGATCGCGGTTCGCTGCAGACGCCGCACGGCGCTGTGCAGTTGGTATTCTTGAGCCGCGATCCCGCGGTGCATCACCAGATCGTGCTCGCGAGCGGCCGCCCCGAGCACCTGGCGTTCAACCCGATCAACCAGATTTCGTTCACAGCCGACAGCCTTGCCACGCTGAGGCGGTTTCATCAGCAGTTCATTGCGGAAGGCCTGCAGGAAATCAACCCCGTCACCCACGGCAATTCGGTTTCGATCTATGCGCGCGATCCCGAGGGCAACCGCCTCGAGCTCTACATCGACACGCCCTGGTACGTCGACCAGCCGATGCGAGTGCCGGTGGACTTCGGCTTGCCCGATGCTGAACTGATGACCGCTGTCGAACACCACGCAAGAACGCTATCGGGATTCAGGCCGCGAAGTGTCTGGCAAGCCGAAATGGCCGAGCGCATGGGGCTTGCATAAGCGTGGCGCTGCGTGGCTCGCGTGCGACTGTTTCCGCGCAGTGGTCGTCGAACGCGTCAATGGCGCTCTTGCCAGTGGATATAATCGGTTCACACATGAGGAGGCGCAGCGCAGAGATGTCGAGCATTACGAGACTCTTATCCATACTCGAGCTGTTTTCGGAGGCGAAGCCGTTCCTGTCCGTCGAAGACGTTGCCGCCGAACTCGATTGCTCGATTCCAACGGCTTATCGCTATGTGCGCGAACTCCTGGACGCTGGCTTGCTCATCCGGTTTGCAGGAGGAGACTATGGTCTCGGCCCTCGCATCATCAAGCTTGACTACCACTTGCGCATGTCGGATCCGCTGCTTGCGGTCGGGCAGCCGATCATGCGTGAGTTGAGCGAACACTCCGGCTTCGATGTGGTGATGTCGCGCTGGTACGGTAACGAACTCGTGGACACGCATCGGGAGACTCACGGCGCGGCGCTTGACCTCCGTTACGGCCGGGGTCGTCCTCGTCCCCTGTTTCTCGGTGCCGCTCCAAAAGCGATCTTGTCCACCTTTCCGAAGGCCAAGCTCGCCGTCCTGTTCGATGAGTATGCCGACGAGATTGCGCAAAGCGGCCTTGGGGCGACACTCGACGAGTTTCGCGCGTCGCTGCTCAAAATCCGGCGTGCTGGTTTTTATCTGTCGAGGGGCGAACTGGAAAGCAGCGTTTCCGCACTGGCGTCGCCGCTATTTACGGACGACTCCGGTGAAGCAGTCGGTTCGCTTGCGGTGATCGTGCCGACCCAGCGACTCGAATTTGCCAATCTGGACCGTCTTGTCGAATCGATCCAGGAGGCAGCGGCGCGAATCTCGCAGCGTACGCGTGCGTTGATTGAAAGTCGGGGGGCCGGAGCCATCACGCCGTCGCATACCGTTGCGAGAGCCAAGCGGTCCGCATGATGGCCGTCACGTGAACATCATTCGATCGCGCTCGCGCATTTGAACCTCGGTGGGTTCGGGGGAAGCTTGTCACGCTTGGCTGCGTTCATTGTGTTGTCCTCGAGGGCGTCGGAACGGAAGCGACCGTCGGACGGAGCATTGATAGCAGCGGGTACTGCGCGCGTGGGTACTGTCAGGATTCTTTTAATTTGTCATCCTATCTAATGATGGTCGCAAGCCATTCTCACGCCCCACGCGAAACTAACCTTTGAGGACCTAAGCATGTGAGATCGTACTCTTACGAGCGCCGCCGGCGCACCCTATCGGACCGCTCTGCAATCTGTGCTGAGCACGCTCAGGCAGAAATCCTGTGAGGCTTGTATCCGGCCAACGCGCATCTACGTCAGGAAGAAATGAAGGAACAGTGAAGGGGTTATCGATCCAGGCAGGCGGCACTTGCGACAAACGAACTGGTAGCACGAACGCGTAGGCCGACGTCGTCAGGAGAGGGCCGTCTTGAAGCGGCAAAAAAGGCGGTTGGTCACTTGCGGCCCTGCGGGATACGGCTCTGAAGCGTCGACAGACAAGACGTGCAATCCGGAGCGCCGTCGGAGCGAAAACGCGATCTCTGCCTTCGATTCAAATTTCATTACCCAATTACCTGGCGGTTTCACAGAACAATCCCAAATGAGAAGACCTTTCTTGCCGCCCCGCGTACTGAAAAGCCTGCTCGGCTTGAACGACGGCCCGTGGCGGTGGTCGGCCGGCGTCGGAGGGGGCGTCGCCATGGGCGTGCCTCTGACCGCGTTCATGCTGGCCGGCCACCAGTCACTCGGGCTCATCGCTTCTCTCGGCGCCTTCACGGCTCTCTACGGCTCGACGCTGCGCCTGGGCGACCGGCTCCAGGCCTTGCCGTTCGTCGCGGCGGGGTTCGTGGCCGCCTCCACGCTGGGCGTACTGTGCGCGGCGAATGCGTGGCTGAGCATCGCCTGCCTCGTCGCCGTAGCTGCGCTCGCCAGCATCATTGTGCTCGGTGTCGGAATGGGCCCGCCCGGGCCGATGCAGTTCGTGCTGGTCGCCGGTGTCAGCGGTCATCTGGCCGCTTCCGCGCGTTTCAGCGATTCGCCCCTTGGCGTCTTTATGATCCCCTCTCTGGTCGCGGTCGGCGCGCTCAGTGCGTATTTGCTCGTCATCGCACCCCTCGCGCTGCCGCTTGTGCGCCAGCGCAAGGGCGAAGCGCCCAGCTTGCGCATGCGGTTTCCTCCCAGCTTGCTCAACGGGGAAACGGCCACGATCGCCGCGAGGGTGATTGTTGCGGTTGCCAGCGCCGGCCTGCTGAGCCTGTCTTTTGGGGAGCACCGCGCCTACTGGACGGTTATGGTCGCGGGTGCGGTGCTGCAGGGCAGCCACGTCTCGCGCTCAAGTGCCATTCGGGCCGTGCACCGCGTTGTGGGCACGGTCTTGGGCGCGGCTGTCTTTGGCTTGATCCAGATCGTCGGCCCGGAAGGCCTCTGGCTCGTCGGGGTCCTCGCGCTGCTCCAGTTCGCGATCGAAGTCGTGGCCGCGCGGCACTACGCCCTGGCCCTGACCTTCATTACCCCAACCGCGTTGACCATCTCAGCGGTGGGCGGGACGAGCGCTCCCCTCGCCCTCGTCGGCGAGCGGATCGTGGACACGTTCCTTGGGGCGGTCATCGCCATGGTAGTTCTCTTGGGCAGCGAATGCGTCAGGGGACGACGCGCACGATAAGCAGGTGGAGGATTCTGGGCTTGTCGCGAAGCGCATTGGGTGTTGCTGATTACTTTCTGATCATGTTCAGCGCCGTGTCCCGCACCGCGCGCTTGAACCTGATCTGATCTTCGGGAAGTGACGAGAAAGCCCGAAGCATATGGCTGTAAGCCACGGTATTGCTGATGGCGTTCATCAGCATGGAAAACATGACTTCGGGGTGGTGCGGTTTCAATTCCTTCGCCCTCGATGCATCTTCGAGCAAAGGCACGAACACATCGTGATAGGGGCGCACCAGACGCGCGATGAGTATGTCGAACCGCTCGCCTTCTTCGGTCGCGGCAGTCGAAAAAAACATCCCAATGTCGGGTTCGTCGAAAATCTGATCGATGAAAAGAACCACTGCGTGTTCGACACGCTCACGCGCACCTAGCGTGGCCGAGCGCAACCTGGCTGTGGCGTCGATCATTGGCGCGGCCTGAACCGCGATCTGCTCGACCACTGCAACCCATAGCGCTTCTTTCGACCCGAAATGATGCGCGATCAGCGCTGGGTCGACACCCGCGTCGCGCGCGATTTCCCGCACGCTGGTCGCGTCGAATCCACGCTTGGCGAAGGTGTGCCGGGCATTTCGCAGGAGGAGGTCGGCACCAACGGAAGCACTGTGCGCGGGTCGTCCGCGGGTACGCTTTTTCTCGATCAGCCTGGCAGGTCCTGACGTTACGTCGTTCATTTGGTGTGAGTTGTGGATATCAATTCAGCCGAAGTTCAACCGACGGCGCGTGAGACGCTGAGGAGCGCCACGGTTTGACGGAGCTCGTGCTTTCGGCTACCATGCGATTTTATTCATCACGCGTTGAATTTATTATGTCACAACCAGTACGGATTGTCATCGTTGGCGGCGGGATTGCTGGAATTTTGCTGGCTACCCGACTGGGCGACCAGTTAGGGCGTAGCGGCCGGGCCAGCGTCACGCTGATCGACAAGAGCCCGACGCACATATGGAAGCCGATGCTGCACACTATTGCAGCCGGCACGCGCGATGTTCAGCAGCAGCAGGTGATCTATCTCGCCCATGCCCGCGATCACGGCTTCACCTATCAGCCCGGCGCAATGCACGGGCTCGATCGAAGCCGGCAGCTGGTTCAGCTCGACGAGCTCAGGACGCCGGAAGGCGAGGTAGTGCTCGGTCCGCGAACGGTCGGGTACGACGTGCTTGTGCTGTCGCTGGGTAGCCGGGCGAACGATTTCGGCGTGCCGGGCGTGAAAGAGCACTGCCATTTCATCGACAGTCAAAAGCAGGCCGAAGCGTTCAACGCCGCGTTGCGAGCGCGCGTATTTCGAAGCGTCGCGAAGGACGAACCACTGCGTGTGGCGATCGTCGGCGCGGGTGCAACGGGCGTCGAGTTGTCCGCTGAACTGAGCCGCTTGCTTGACGTTGCGTCGAGTTACGGAGACCCGACTGTGCGAGAGCGGCTGAATTTGACGCTGCTCGAAAGCGGCCCGCGCGTGCTCGGGGCGTTTCCGCCGGAGATATCGGCATCGAGCCAGTCGCAGCTCGAGCATATCGGTTTTCGCGTGCTGACTTCGGCGCGTGTTACCGCGGCAGAGGCGAATGGTTTTCGCCACGGCGACGGCACGCTTGTCGAAGCCGATCTGATGGTCTGGGCAGCGGGCGTCAAAGCGCCGGATTTCATGAACAATCTCGACGGACTCGAAACGAACCGGTCCAACCAGATCGTCGTCGGAGCGAGTCTGCAGTCTTCGCGTGACGATCACGTGTTCGCGCTCGGCGATTGCGCAAGCCTGACGCTTGCCGGTCACGAACGGCAACTTGCACCGACCGCGCAGGTCGCCACGCAGCAGGCCGAGCATCTCGCGCGTCACCTTCCGGGGTGGCTTGCAGGCAAGCCGCTTGCCGATTTCAGTTTCCGCGATTTCGGTTCGCTCGTCTCACTGAGCGACTACAACGCGTTCGGCACGCTTGGGCGCTTCGGGCTCTTTCGTGGCGGTTTCATACGCGGACGTTTCGCTCAACTGAGTCACGCGATGCTCTACCGGCGCCATCAGCAGGCTCTCCATGGATTTCGAAAGGCGACGCTGCTGTGGACCGCGGAACGGATCAACGGTCTCGTCCAGCCGAAGATTCGCTTGACCTGAACGTGTCGCCGAACCCTTTGCAGACCCTGACGGTTTCGTGGTGCGATTCGCGCAGCGGCCGCTGTGATTACGAGGCCTCACGGGTGCTCATCGCGAAGAGGGCGGGGACGTGTGTGTTGGGCGTTCATCCGATTGAGGCGGGCGACGCCGTGCACTGTCCCACAGCAGGCGATCCGCCGCCGTGAAAGGCAGGCGCAATGACGGTCGCGGCATCCGGTAACGTCTGACTGTGACTTTGCGCGCGTTTACATTCTCGCGGACGCGGTTTCGATTTGACATGTCTGAAGCAAGAGATGCCTCGGCAACGAAACAACGAGCTATTCGCAAATTAATATGGAAACCTACGTATGTAGCATTGCCTATCGGGGAAGCGACATCGCTACACGCGGCGTTTCGCCGATGAGAGGCTGACGCGCACAAGGATCGAGCCAATAGTTGCTGCGAGGGGGCAGTGTTTTACAACCATCAAGGAATTACGAAAAGCGCTCTAGACGTGCTGCACTGGCGCGAAGTCGTATCGCTTTATCTGGGCATCGAAGGTCAACAACACGATTCCTCTGCCTCGCACGCCATCCTTCTGTCCGAGCAGATCGCACCTAGTGTCGTGTCACCTCATAACAGTCTGTCTATAGACCCCAGATAATATCCGCATTCTGCCGCCGTGCCTCGCGCATCATATCAAGCAGCGGCCATGCCCGCCGCGCAAGTCCACCACGATCATCGTCCGCATCATAATTGCGCCCATTCGACAAATGGTACAGCGATTCAAGCGCGATTTCCGCATGCGCTTCCTCAGTAATCGCTGCTTCAAGGCGAACGATTGCGTGAGGCATTTCGTCATGCCGTATTACCCCGCGTGTACCGAGGTGTTTGCCGATGAGGGTCAGCAAGTATTCAGCGAGGTTCCTGAGCATGACAACCTCCGGGGCGGCAGGCGATTGGAAAGTGACCAGCATGATGTAACCTCCTGTATGTGGTCCGCGGGGCTTCGATGTGCACGAAAGGCGGACGGACGGCCATCAATTGCACCCGGTCGCCGCGGTGCTGTTTGCGATCGCCCCGGAATTGCCATGCGCGACGGCTAGGTGGCGCCGGTGACGTATTGGTGAGGACCTTCCGGATGGCTGGCTACCGTGTGTCGGAGGCGGAACTTGGTGTTTTCACTGGCGCACGGAGTCTTCCTGATTCATTGTGACGTGCGCTTCGCGCGCCTCTGGTCCAAGTCCAGTCACAAGAAGGCCCATCTATATTTTATATCACATAGTGACAGATTCAAAGCAGACCTTTTTAGCCAGCGGCGGGCCTGATTCAGACGAGCTGGCTTGCTGTCAAGATGCGTTGGTATGTCACCATATACATCCGTCGAAGATTGCGGTTCCTGACAGAAAATGATTGACGCTTCGCATTCGACCTATCCGCCGTTGAACACGCTCAAGTTTGTCGCGGAGAATCTCTGGATCGTCGACGGTCCGATTATCCGGTTTGGCATGCCTTGGCCAAAGATGCCGTTTCCTACCAGAATGACTGTCATACGTCTCGCAGATTCGCATCTGTTCATTCATTCACCGACACACCTGACCGTCGAACTCAGGACCGAGATCAAGGCCATCGGCGAACCGCGATGGATTGTCGGACCAAACCGACTTCATTATTG
The DNA here is from genome assembly GCF_003634845.1 of Paraburkholderia sp. RAU2J. Lineage (NCBI taxonomy): Bacteria > Pseudomonadati > Pseudomonadota > Betaproteobacteria > Burkholderiales > Burkholderiaceae > Paraburkholderia > Paraburkholderia sp. RAU2J. The sequence continues at coordinate 376,270 of NZ_RBXG01000003.1, read as the reverse complement.
GTCAATACCAGAATGGCGAGCTGCGTTCCCTGAGGCGTTTGTTTATCTGGCACCCGGCATCAGCGAACAGGCGAGCAATCACATCAGATTTCGCGGACTGCCGTTGGAAGGTAGCCGCAGTTACGAATGGGATACCGAACTGGCGACACTTCCGGTTGCCGGCAGCTATATGACCGAAGTTGAGTTTTTTCACTACTCGAGTCGAACACTGATTCTGACCGACCTCATCGAGAACTTCGAGCCACGGAAGCTCAACTCATTCGCGATGCGTACGTTGACACGCCTGGGGGGTGTGCAGGATCCAGACGGGCAGATGCCGCGTGATATGCGCTTGACATTCATCGGGCGACGGGAGGAGCTGAGGGCGGCGATCGAGAAGATGATCCAGTGGAACCCTGAGAGAGTCATTCTTTCCCATGGCCGCTGGTATGAGAAAGATGGGGTGAACGAGTTGCGGCGCGCATTCCGCTGGTTACGGGCCTAGGTATTCTTCCCGGATTGGGAAGCCGGGGGGTACGAATTGCCAGCAGTCGTGTATCCATTGATATTTTGCTACTGAGACGTCGGCTGTCTACGGAGGAGGGCTACGCTTGCTCCGCCCATCGCGACTCGCGCTGCCCGCATCCGGTACATCCCAATTCTCGACGCTTGCACCTGCTAGCGCGCGCACTCTTGCTTCATCGCTCCCGAACTCGCTAGCCGGACCTGTGAAGACGACCCGCCCGTCATCGAGAACACACGCGGTATCGGCGATGTCGACGGCCGCCCTCACGTTCTGCTCGACGAGAAGCACGGACATACCTTCACGGCGCATTCCGGCGATTACTTCGAAGACCTCTCGGACAATAAGTGGCGCGAGCCCTTGAGACGGTTCGTCAAGCAACAGAAGTTTGGGATTGAGCATCAAGGCCCGCGCGATCGCGACCATCTCCTGCTCGCCCCCGGAGAGTTGTCTGCCCTTGCTGGAACGACGCTCCTTTAAACGGGGAAAAAGTGTATAGACCCGTTCGATTGTCCAGGAGCCAGGGCGGGCGAGCGGCACCAGGAGGTTCTCTTCAACGGTCAGTCCTGGAAAGATGCGCCGGCCTTCCGGCACATATCCAACACCCAGTTCGGCAATTCGGTAGGGTGGCCATGCGGACGTGGCGTGATCGAAGATGCGCACGGCACCTTCCCGAGGTCGTGTCAATCCCATCAGACTACGCAGCGTCGTTGTCTTGCCAGCACCATTGCGGCCGAGGAGAGCGACGATCTCCCCCTCGCATACCCGCAGCGACACCGCATGCAGGATGTGGCTCTTTCCGTAGTAGGTCTGCAGGCCTTCAGCGTCCAGCACGTTCATACTGCTTTTCCCAGGTAGGCCGCCTGAACTTCCCCATTCGCGGCAATCTCGACAGGCGTCCCTTCCGCGAGCACCTGTCCTTCGGCAAGCACCATAATGCGTTGGGCCAGTTGGAAAACGACCCGCATGTCATGCTCTATCAGCACCATCGCGAGTGCCTGATTCTTGTGCAGGTTATGTATCAGTTCTGTAATGTCGTAGGTTTCCTGGTCGCCCATTCCCGCAGTCGGCTCGTCAAGCAACAGCAGTCGCGGTCTGAGTGCAAGCGACATGATGATCTCTGTGGTGCGCTGGTCACCCAGCGATAGTTCTCCTACGAGGCGGTTTGCCTTGGCGCCAAGTCCACCCATCGTGATCAGTTCGTCAACCCGGTCATGTATTTTCACCGCGGCAGCACGCGAGAGCCACGCACTCAGTCGGTAGCCGGACTGGATTTCGACGGGAATACGCACGTTGTCGTGGACCGAGAGCTCCGGAAATACTTCAGTGATCTGGAACGTGCGCGCCATACCCAATGCCACCCGCCGATGGGGAGGGAGGCGGGTGATGTCATTCCCGTCGAACAGGATACGTCCTGCCGTGGGGTGAAAGAATCCACTGATCAAATTGAAGAAAGTTGTTTTTCCTGCGCCATTGGGTCCGATGACCGCTCTCAGTTCGCCTGTCTGGACGTTCATCGATACATCGTTGACCGCTCGCAGGTTGCCAAAGTGACGCGAGACGCGTTCGACTGCAAGTAAGCTCATGGGTTCGCCTTTTTCCGTATGATGCCGAGCACGCCGCGCGGAAAGAACAGGACAACCAGAACGAACAGCAGGCCGATAAACGACATCCAGTTCTCTGTCCGGCTGGAGATGTAATCCTGCACCACGACGAAGATGGCCGCGCCAATCAGCGGCCCCCATAATGAGCGCATCCCCCCCAGGACTGACATGATGACGAACTCGCCCGACTGGTCCCAGCGCAATCCGTGGGGATCGGCGAAGTTGTTCAGTAGGGCATAGAGTGTTCCTGCCAGGCTGACGAAAAAGCAGGAGATGACGAACGACAGCCAGATATGTTTTTCTATCGGTACACCGAGGAAGCGTGCGCGCCGCTCATTTTCGCGGATGGCGAGCAGCGTGCGGCCGAACGGTGAACGTAGTATCCCGGCCATGATGGCCACGGAGAGCGCGAAGCAAAACAGAACGAAGTAATAGAATACGATCCCGTTACTGAGGATATCGACGGTCCAGAATCCGAGATTGATCGGCATGCGGTGCCAGCCTGATAGGCCGTCGTCACCACCGGTGATCGAGTTCCATCTGAACGCGATGAAATAGAACACCTGCCCGAACGCGATCGTGGCCATCGCGAAGTACACCCCTCGAAGCCTGACGATCAGGGCACCAATGATCGCCGCCGCAAGCGTGCCCACGGCGACTCCGACCAGGATCCCGATCGGCGTGCTGGGGACGAGGTACCGGATCGTCATGCCCGCGCCATATGCTCCAAGCCCGAAATAAGCCGCGTGGCCGAACGAGAGGACACCCGTGAAGCCGAGCAGGAAATTGAGTGACATGGCTGCCAGTGCCATCACGAGGAGCCGGGTCCCCAAGGCGGTATATCCGCCGATCCAGTTGATCCAGAAAGGCATGGCGAGCAGCGCCACCCAGATGACGAGGGTGCGGGCCCATCGATATTGCACGTCGCTCACTGTGTTCTCCCTTCTTCGCCCAACAGCCCGCGCGGCCGTATCAGCAGCACCAGACCCATCATCACGTAGATCACAGCCTCGGTTGCTGACGGGAAGAAGACAGAGGTTACGCCCGACGCGACACCGATGAGGATGCCTCCGAGTAGCGTGCCGGGCAGACTGCCGAGACCGCCCACAATGATGGCAACGAAACTGGGCATGATGAGTGAGTCGCCGATGGTTGGTTCAAGGCCCAGCATGCCGGCCGCGAGCACGCCGGCGAGTCCCGCCAGAAAAATCCCGAGGCCAAAATTCAGACTACGCAGCATTCGCACATTGACACCCAGTGCCGATACCGTTTCCAGATCGGTGGTGCCGGCCCGGATACGCATACCGAGACGGGTTCGATTGAGAATCATGAAGAGGCCGCCTACGACTACGACGACTAGAACCACCATGAACAGCCGGTAACCTGTGAGGAAAAAGAATGTGTTGCTAAGTGGCTCATTGAGCAGGGCAGGTATCTGGTAGGGCAGCGTTTGCGGCCCCCAGATATAGCGCGTACCGTCCTGCAGCATGAAAGCCAGTCCGAACGTGAGGAGCAGGCTGTACAGCGGGTCGCGACCATAGAGCCGCCTGATCAGCACGCGCTCGATCAGAAGACCGAACATAGCGGTTAGCAGTGGCGCGATCACGAGGGCGGCCCAGAATCCGGTGTACGGAATCAGCGTATACGCCAGATAGCCGCCGATCGCGAGAAACCCGCCATGAGCGAAATTGATGACACCGCTCAGGTTAAGGATCAGGGACAGACCGAGCGCCATCAGCGCGTAGAACGCGCCGATAATGACCCCGTTGAAAACGTTAAACAGGATGAGTTGTGTCATGTTTCCGCCGGGAGCATCTCCGGGCGGCTCACACGGCAAGGCCCTGGGAGCCGCATGTTGTCGTACGGTCATTCGTTCGTTGCATGCCGTCTCTTTTAGCTGAGTGCGTGTTCTCCTGAACTGCCGGTGCCGCCTCGACGTTCCAGCTGTTTCAGTGGACGCGCCATACTCACGCCCACTTCAGATGACAGCCCTTCTCGGAGACCGGCAGCGCTGCATTGATACCTTTGACTATTGCGTCGACATGGAAAAGATCGTCCGGCGTGGGTGGGTTGGCGACAGCATGTCCGACAAACAGGTCGGGCATTAACTGGTGATCCCCGGCGCGGTAGAAGGGGGCATCTGGCATCAAGCCGACTTCGGGCGGCAATTTGAAGCCTTCCAGTGCCTTTGCAAGCCGCACGGCATCCAGGGTTTTTTCCTGATTCGCCACCAGCGCGACCGTCCACACTGAAACGTATCCGAACCAGTGGCGCGCCGTCGGCACCCGGCCAGCTTTTTTCTGGACCGCCGCGACGAAATCCGCCACATGGGGCACGTTGGGCTGATTCCAGTACCACTCGAACACCCATGTACCGGTGCGGGCCGCAGGCGGTAATCCTTCGAGCACCTCCAGTTCCTGCTGCGCGCCCGCGATATGGAAATGCTTGTCGAGACCGAACTGCACCGCCTGCTTCAGCGAATTGACCGCGTCCTGGCCCGCCGTCAGAAACAGAATGACATCCGGATTGGCGGCCTGGGCCTTGATGAGATATGAAGAATAATCGGTCGTCCCAAGAGGTGCGAGTGCAGCACCGGCTTCGGTGCCGCCGAACTTCTTCAGGCTGGCTTCGAACCCCTGCTGCAGCGTATGCCCGAACGCGTAGTCCGGTGTGATGAAAAACCATCTCTTTCCGTACTTGTCGAAGAGCACTTTGGAGACGGAATTGGTTTCCATCCGTGTCGTGTTGCATACCCGAAAGACATTCCAGTGGCAGTTTGTCCCGGTCACGGCATCGGTATGGCCGCCTGTTACGATATGCAGCGTCTTGAGTTCGTTCGATACCTGGCCGGTTGCAAGTGCCATCGCAGAATTGACGTTACCGAGCAAGAAATCCACCTTGTCGCGTTCGATCAGCTTGCGGGCTTTCTGCACCGCAGTGCCGGTATCGGCACTGGTGGAATCCTCCACAAGCAGTTGCGCAGGCCGACCGAGAATCCCACCCTTCGCATTGATCTGTTCTATCGCGAGCTCGCACCCGATCTGCTCGTTCTTGCCTAGCTCCGCATAGGTTCCCGTGAGCGGATCGTCGAGTCCGAATTTGACCGGTTCATCTCCGCGCGCCCTGATCACGAAAGGCGCCGCAACTTGCATGATGCCGACCGCAGCGGCCGCGTTGAGCACGGTCCTGCGCTGCCGGTTGCCGCTAACTGAGCGATTGATCATTTTATGTTCCCTTTTCTGGCGTTAACCGCGGCCGTTCCCGTTCGCCTCTTCTATCAGAGGTTGGGGCGCTGTTGAGTCAGGGCCACGATCGCCGCTCGTCGGGTCCCCTGTTCACGATGTGACATTTAATTTATCGATTAGTACAACCATGTTTGTAGCTGATTCGCCGGACACTATGCACGACATCGCCCGCGCTCCATATTGCAGCCCTACGGAGACGTCTTTCATGGCAGACATCGAGGCAAGCTTGCTGCACATTTCTGCTGGATGTGATGCTCAGTTATGCCTCTCCGTGCTCATCCTTCCCAATCAGTACGCTCGTGGGCGAATCGAACATATAGCGCGGCACATCCAGGTTCTGCGGCGCCGGTTTGTCTTTGAATACACGGCCTGCAAGGTCGTAGGTGGAGCCGTGACAGGGGCACAGGAACCCTCCTGGCCAGTTGTCCGGGAGATTGGCCTGCGGACCGGCCTGAAACCGCGGTCTGGGCGTACAGCCAAGGTGAGTGCAGACACCCACCACGACGAGAATGCCCTTGCGATCTGCCCGCGACCGGTATTCGTTCCTGCAGTAAGCCGGTAGCGGCATCGAGAACGGTCGCGTCGTGTCGGGATCAGCAACCATCGCGTTCGCCTTTACCACCGCAGCCAGCATTTCCTTCGTCCTGTTGACTACAAACACCGGGACACCGCGCCACGCGACGGTCATCATCCCGCCCGGCTCCAGTTTGCTGATGTCCGCAGCAACCGGGGCACCAGCCGCCCTGGCCTTTTCGGACGGGGCAAATGAATCAATGAACGGTACAAGGGTGGCAGCGCCAGCAATGCTTCCAGCAACCGATGTCGCTATCAACCACCTGCGGCGACCGTCGTCCATGCGATCCTGTGCAATTTGCGCCATCTCGTACTCCATGCATCCGCGAGCCCATATGCGTTTGAGTTCGAATCTGCGAACGCGTTCTTTGCTATCACGGGAATGTCCCTGAAGTCTGGTCGTGGGACCGATGGGGAGGCCGCGGCAGCAAGACGCGTGGGAGAGCTGTGTTCATGCAAACGACCGGATCGACAACGCACGACGTACTGACGATATTGCGCAAGACTGCGAATTCGCGTGATGCCGGAAAGGGGCTGGCCAGGGGATGACAACGCAGCCGGTTTCGCAGTCCCGCCCGGGGCTATTTGCCATCATCGTGTTGCGGCCATTCGAAGCTGTCGCCATGCAAATGTGTATGTCGTTTGTAACGATGCGTGTCGGCGTTCGGGAGCACAGGGTAGAAGGACCACACGCGGGTCGGCGATGAGGGCACGTAGGTAACATGGGCAAGAGCACCGCGTTGCGCTGTCAACCCGTTTGCCAGAATGGTTGAGCTCGCATCTAGGTGGTTTGCCATGGCAACGTCGAAGCCGTCTTCCGGACAGGCGTGCACGGCACCGCTTGCAATCGAAGTAGCAAGGATTGTCACCCAGGCGATTAGACAGTGTTTCATCCCATTTGCTCCGTTCCGGGGCCGTCCCTCACCACGTTCGCGACTCTGTGAAACACGACCTGTCCGGTGTCGGAGTGCAAAGCCTCATCCGGAACCTGTGTTCCGGAGCGGTCATCGCCGCTGCGGAGCCGTCCCCCGTGTATTGCGATGCAGGAAATCGTTCATCGGAAAGTCTTTGCGATCGGCACGATCTCCATTTATATTAGATCATCAAGTGACATACTTCCAATACTCAACGTAACTCCCAGGGAAAGCAGGCTATGGGCACCAGAACTCGCTCAAAGGATGCCGGGCTAACCAAGCAGGAACTTGAGGAACTGTCTGAGTTTCGCTATCGGTTGCGGCGCTTCCTGCATTTTTCCGAGACGATCGTCCATGCCGAGGGAATCACGCCTCTGCAGTACATGTTGCTGCTACATGTGAAGGGCTTTCCTGACCGGGACTGGGCCACTGTCGGCGAACTGGCCGAACGTCTGCAGGCGTCGCCGCACGGAACCGTTGCGCTCGTGTCCCGTTGCGAGGCTGCGGGGCTCGTCAAACGAAAGCCCAGTGCACAGGACCGCCGCCAGGTGGAAGTGCACCTGCTTGCCAAGGGCGAGCGTTGTCTCGCTAAGCTCGCGCTCTTGCACAAGTCTGAGATCCAGTCATTTGGCTGGGCATTCCGGAATAGCGCGGACTCTGCATGAACATTCCGGCGTGCCCCGGCGGGGGATGAGGCAACGACGGAACCTCCCGCGCCCGCCGCCGACAGGGCAGCGATCCTCTCGTGCGACCACTGGCCACCTTGCGTATCGCATCAGAACAGTCTCCAAACAACGCCGAAGATTCCGAGAGTGACCGCTAGCACCGCGATCGTGACGGGCAACCTCAGCACTAGAATCAGCAGTCTCCTCGGCGTGGTCGATTGTGCGGGTAACGGCTCGACCGCACTCGACGGCTGTTCTGATGTGCCTCGGCACCGCTCGGCGCGACTACCGGACTGATCCGATCGCAACTGGTTCGATGTGGATCTCGGGTTCAGTCATGGTCGCGCCGATGGTAGTGGCTGTGACCGCGCTTTCACCACTCAAATGGCTGTGGATGGCTCGCACGGGTCTCTACCCGCAATGACTGCCGCGTGACAAAAATGGTCACGTGGACTACATGGGCCACAAGAAGATCTCGCGAGTATGCGTCTCGTCGGTAACGTTCACTTGCCGATGTTCGGTCTTTCCGTTGTAGGTGGCACTCACGTTGTACCGTCCATGCGGCAACGACACGAGCATGAAAGGCCCATCTGACTGCGTGCTCAGCAGATCCTTGCCATGCGAATCGGAGATTTGCACCGGCACGTCTGCCAGATAGTCATTTCCGGCGTTCGTGCGAGCAACGAATTCGAGTGCGAGCGGGTACTTGTTCATCACGCTCTTGATCGCCGAAGACTGGTCGTTTCCGATGCCGCCGGACAGGTAGGTAATGGCACCCTGCTCGTGCGCGGGTGGAAGACCTAGTGGGGCGGCCAGTACAAGCTGGCTGCCAAAGACGGCCAGAGCGGCCACTGATGTGCGTAGCAAGATCGAGCCTGACTTCATTTCAACCCCCATCGAATACATTGAGACTAATGAGGCGTCCGGCACGGACGCGCTCACCCCAAATCAAGCGGTACAAACATCTGCTGACCGTCGCGCAGCACCAGCAATGCAATCGTATTCCGGGCGCCGCTTATTCTCTGGCGGAACTGGGCCGGGTCCGACACCGGTTCATGGTTGACTTGCAGAACAATATCGCCAGGGAGGATGCCAGCCACAGCAGCCGGTCCCGCACTCTGTTCGACGCGGACCCCGCTGGATACCTCGGCACGGTGTTTTTCATCTGGTGTCAGGCGCCGCACCATCAGGCCCAACCTGCCCGGCGTCGCGGCACCAGAACCGATCGAAGCCAGCATGGCGCCGCGCATCGCGCCGAGCACCACAACGGTTTCATGAGGGCCGTGATCACGCCAGTATTGAAGGTGCACAGACGTGCCCGGACGAAGATCCGCCACGGCGACTGGCAGTTGGGATGAGTCGTTGATGTCGGTGCCGTTAAGTTGCAGGATGATGTCGCCACTTCGCAGGCCGGATCGAGCCGCGGGACCGTTACGGTCCAGCGAGCTGATGAGTGCTCCGACTGGTTTTTTCAGACCAAAAGACTGCGCGAGCGGCCAAGTGACGTCCTGAATCGTCACACCAAGATGCCCGTGTTCTGCTCGCCCGTGAAGTAGCAATTGCTGTTCGATCCGCATCGCGGCATCGATCGGAATGGCAAACGAAATTCCCTCGAACGCGCCTTCAGGCGGTCGCGCAATCAGGGTAATGCCAATGGTCTCGCCATTCAGATTGAAGAGGGGAGCGCCTTCGTCGCCGGTGGTGGCTGTCATATCCGTCTGGATCAGCGGAATGTACGTCTCTTGTGGAAGAAGGCGCGCGGTGTTGCTGACGATGCCGGCGGTGGCCGCGTTTTTGAACCCGTATGGCGCGCCAATTGCGACGACCCATTGTCCGGACTTCATGTCGGACGGTTTGCCGATCGTTACGGTGGGCAGGCCGTTCGCATCAATTTTCAACAGTGCGATGCCACTCGGCCGATCGACGCCGACAACTGACGCCTTGAATTCACGGCGGTCAGTCAGCTTGACCTTGACCTCGCTGGCGTCGGCGACGAGACGGGCATCAGTCAGGATATAGCCGTCCGGCCGTATGATGAAACCCGAGCCGACATTGCGCGGCGGAGTGCTCGCGTCAGGGAGCGGACTGGACGGGAATTGCCTGAAAAACTGCAGGAAGGGATCGTGCTCACTCGCTGCCGGCGGCCACAGGGACTGCGCGTTGGCGATCTGTTCCTTCGGGATCGAACTGATATTGACCACAGCAGGCCCGTTCTGCTGAACGAGCGCTGAGAACTTGTTGACGAAGCCGGGGGCGGTGAGCGGCTGCGCCTTCGCGGCGACCGAAGCGAGCGCGAAGTCAGGTGCCGGCGACGGCCTGGACAATCCGGCAGAACAGCCGGCCGATGAGACCGTCATCGCGCACGCTGTCACCAGTGTCGGTATCCACTGTGCGTATGGCATGAGATCTCCCGTGAATGCAGAGCTTGCCGGCGTGACGCGCAAACGGTACGTCCGGGCGCCAGACCGGTACTTCACGATGTGACATATCCAACGTAGACTGCAAGACTTAAAGGAGTCTTAAGTGAGCGATTGGATGGACAGGAGAAAGTGACGCCGTTTGGTCGCACCCGGGCGGCGTGCATGTGTGCCGGAGTACCGGACATCTTTTGCCGACAGGAGCAATCACGCACGACCCCAGTCAATGGCGATGATCACGGTGTACTTTATCTACGCGTTGTCCCTAATCTGCTGGTGGGATTTTTTGGTCTGTGACTCCGTCAAAGCTGCCATGGAGGGACGCCTGAGCGTGCATCCGCAGAGAGGGTAAGGGCGATGCTACGTGAGGTAGCCCCGAGAGTCAGAAGGGCGCTTTGGCGCGGGAACGCACGGGAGTTCATCATGAGCACAACCTCACTCACCCTATCGGGGAAATTGCGTCGCGATGCGGGCATCGTGGGCCTCCTGTTTGCCAGTACTACCAGCATGGTTGGGTCGGGTTGGCTATTCGGTTCGTATCATGCTGCGCAAATCGCCGGTCCTTTGAGCATTGGCAGTTGGGTGCTAGGCGCAATCATCATCATGCTGATCGCGCTTTGCTTTGCCGAACTGGCCGCGCTGTTTCCGCGCAGTGGCGCGCTGGTGCACATGAGCCACGCAAGTCACGGCGAGGGTCTGGGTCGCATCTGGTGCTGGCTGCTCTTTCTGGCGTATGTGCCGGTGCCGGCGGTCGAAACGGAAGCCATCGTCACCTACGCCAACAATTACCTGCCGTACTTCATCCGGCCCGGCAACGAAGGGTTGCTGACCACGACGGGCTTCATCACCTGTGCGGCACTGTTAGGTGTTACGGCGTTGTTGAACCTGATGGTTGTCAGATGGCTGCTGAACGTCAATTCGACCATCACATGGTGGAAAATTCTCGTGCCCGTGCTGACGATCATCGGGCTGATGGCAGCCAGCTCACACTGGGGGGTGATGAGCGCGGCGCCCGGCAGCTACAAGTTTTCGGGCATGTTCACGGCGCTTCCGGCGGCGGGAATCGTGTTCAGCTATCTTGGCTTTCGCACGGCGATTGATCTTGGCGGCGAAACAGCCAATCCACACCGGAATATTCCGCTCGCGGTGATCGGCGCGGTCGTGCTGGCGGCTGCGCTCTACATCATGCTCCAGGTGGCCTTTATCTGGGCGCTCGCTCCGATCGACCTCGCGCATGGTTGGGCCAACCTGAGTTTCAAGGGTGAGATGGGACCGTTCGCCGGCCTCGCGGCAACGCTCGGGCTTGGCTGGATGGCGACATTGCTGTACATCGATGCGTATCTGTCGCCAGGTGGCACGGGCCTGATGTACGTGACCGGTGGCTCGCGCGTCCTTTTTGCCGCGGGCGAGATGAAAGCAGGACCACGCGTGCTGACGAAGCTCAATGGCAACAAGGTGCCGTGGGTGGCGGTGCTCGTGATGTGGGTGGTCGGTGCGATCTTCCTGCTGCCATTTCCTGCCTGGCAACAAATGGTCAGCTACATCACGTCGGTGACGGTACTCACCTATGGGCTCGGCCCGATCGCGCTGCTTGTGCTGCGCCGCAATCTGCCTGACCTGAAGCGGCCGTTTCGCATGGCCGGCGCGTCGATTATTGCGCCACTGGCGTTCATCTGCAGCAACCTCGTGATCTACTGGACCGGGTTCAGGACCAACTCGTTCCTTTTTTCGCTGGTCGCGATCGGTTTCGTGGCCTACGCTGTCTACTACCACCTCATTGCCCGCAAGCCGGCCGGTCAGTTCGGCTGGCGGCAGATCGCGTGGCTGCTGCCGTGGTTTGGCGGCATCTGGGTACTGTCGTGGCTCGGTAACATTGGCGGCGGACGCGACGTGATCGGCTTTGGCTGGGACATCCTCCTTGTGTCGGTCTGGAGCGTGGTCGTCATGCTGCTCGCGATGCGGTGCGCGCTAGGACATGCGGAAACTGCCATGATGATGCAGCGCATGGACGGTACAAGTTGAGGAAGCAGACATTTGAAAATGTGAGTGCACCCGGCGCATGTTGTTGATCGGTTGTTGATCGACGCGCGATGCGATCCCGGGTGACGCCTCGAAGCTGGCTGAGCCGGAAAAACTGGTCGGGAGTAAAAATGGTGAAGTGGCCGACCAGTGGCACCTCAGAGGAAAGCAAACAATGACGGGTGATTCGCACCGGCCTGATACGGCAGCAGACCAGACGCGCCATGTAAAGGTTGCGCCTCTGCAGCCGCGCGCGGTCGCACACCAGGAAGACGATTCCGTGGTCCCGATTGCGCTGTACTGGCTGTGCTTTCTCGCATTCGTCGTGGGAATCGTCACGGGATTAGGGGCCGTTGTGTTCCGGGGTTTGATCGGATTTGTGCACAACGCGTTTTTTCTCGGTCATTTTTCGTTTGTGTACGACGCCAGCCACTTTACGCCGGCGGCGCCGTGGGGCGTGTGGGTGATTCTCGTGCCCGTCGTTGGAGGTCTCGCGGTTACCTGGATCGTGAGTACCTTCGCGCCGGAAGCCAGGGGGCACGGTGTACCGGAGGTCATGGATGCGATCTATTACAAACGCGGCGTGATCCGACCGGTGGTGGCGGTTGTGAAGTCGATTGCGTCGGCGTTGGCGATCGGTTCCGGTGCCGCAGTGGGGCGCGAGGGGCCGATTATCCAGATCGGCTCGGCCCTCGGATCGACGCTTGGTCAGGTCGTACGGATGACTGCCGGACAACGCATCACACTGGTGGCCGCAGGGGCTGGTGCAGGCATTGCGGCGACCTTCAACACGCCGATTGGTGGTGTGCTCTTCGCTACTGAACTGATGATGCCGGAGATCAGTGTCAACACGTTCTTACCCGTAGCGATCGCAACCGGCACCGCGACCTTTATTGGCCGGCTCTTCTTTGGCGCGGCGCCCGCCTTCTTTGTCCCCGCGCAGCTGGGTGCGATTCCAAACCAGCCGGGCAGTGCGTTTACGCTGATTCTGTATGCGCTGCTCGGCGTCGTGGCGGGTGCGGCAGCCGCCCTGCTGATCCGTGCGCTGCATTGGGCCGAAGATGCGTTCGACCGGATACCGGGGCGTTACCTGCGCCACGCAATCGGGATGCTGATTGTCGGGTTGACCATGTATCTGCTGTTTCGCTATGCGGGGCATTATTACGTCGAAGGTGTCGGCTATTCGACTATTCAGGCCACGCTCTATGGTCAATTGCAAGGTGGCGCATTTCTGCTGATGCTGGCGTTTTGCAAGACATTGGCAACGTCCGTCAGTCTCGGGTCGGGCTCATCGGGCGGCGTATTCTCGCCGTCGCTCTTCATTGGTGCGACGCTCGGCGCGGCATTTTCGTCATTGGTTGCCATGACGCTGCCTGGCGCTCCGGTCAGCGCGCCGGCGTTCGCGATGGTCGGCATGGGCGCGATGGTAGGGGGTGGCACGGGCGCCGCGATGACTGCTGTCGCGATGATCTTTGAGATGACGCGGGACTATGACATCGTGTTGCCGATGATCATCGCGGTGGCATTCAGTCTTGGTGCGCGCCGGTTATTGTCGCCCGAAAGCATCTATACGCTCAAGCTCGTGCGGCGCGGTCATCAGATTCCCAATGCGCTTCACGCGAACATGTTTCTCGTGCAGAGCGCGGCTCAGGTGATGGAGACAGACGTTTTCGTGCTCGATGCGCAGGTACCTTTTCGCGACCTGCTTCCTCACTCGGAAGGACCTGCTTTCCGGCACGTTGTGGTCACGAAGCAGCATGAGATCTACGGCGTACTGCGCATCAACACTGGCTTGCGCCGCGCGGTCAGCCAGAGCGACTCGGAGATTACGCTTGGGGCACTGGCGCAGCGTAATTTTATTGTCGTGCAGGAGAACGATGTAGCGTTTGGTGTAATCACCCGGCTCCGCAAGCAGCGTGCGGTGATGGCGGTTGTCGTGGGGCGACACGAAGGACGAGGTCCGGCGCGCGTGCTCGGCGTGATTGCGAAAGAGCACATTGCGGATGCTGTCGCGAGTAGCATCACGATATTTCCGGGGTAGGCCGTCAGGCGCACCCCCCCGGTAGTGGAGCGTCAAGTGAGACTGGGACATCGGCTGGATGCTGCCTGCAAACGCATCGGCAAAGTGCTTCACCTCGATGCCCTGACAGGCTCGTCCGCCACGACGGAGGCCGACCCTGAATGGGTGATCATTTACCGGACTGCGCAGGGGTTCTGCTGCGTCTATCGCGGGGTGGCTATAGATTTTAGCGAGATGCTCGACGTCCAGATCTGGGCCGAAGAGATGGATGTGCAGACTTATTTCATTGGTCTCTGAAACGATTCCGCACAGGAGTATGCAGGGCGTTGTCACGTTCGCAGTGCCGGTCGACCAAGATGTCGTGATGAAGAAGACGGAATCTCTCTATCACGGTCACCGGTTCCCGGCGTCAATCATCAGCCACGCCGTTCGGCGGTATTTTCGCTTCCAGCTCAGCCTGCACGACATCGAGGAGTTGCTGTTCGAGCGCGGCGTCGTCGTCAGCCAGGAATCGATCCGCAGGGGGACGATAAGTTCGGCGCCGGCTTCGCACATCGCGCCAGGGCTGCGCGGCGCCAGCCGTCGCAACGTCTTACCAAGCTCGCGGCCAAACTGACAGTGCGCGTTCGGCTATTCCTGGCGCGTTTCTGAGCCCGACTCCGCGTCCCGGTTCGAAGGCGCGCGATCGGTACGCTTTTCGCCGAGATCGAACTGCCGTCGCGCCGATTCCATTTCCGCCATATGCGCTTCCACCCAGTCCCAGATCCCACAGATCTTGTCGAGCAGACTGCGTCCTAGCGGCGTCAACTGATAGTCGACACGAGGCGGTATCACGGGATGCACATAGCGCGTGACGAGACCGTCGCGCTCGAGTTGCCGCAAGGTCTTCGTGAGCATCTTCTGACTGACGCTTCCCACCTCATCGCGTAGCCGCGAGAAACGCATCTCGCCATGTGTGCCCAACGCGTCGATCACAAGGATCGTCCACTTGTCGGCGATCTGCTCGATGACGTTGCGCGCGAGGTCATCGGTTTTCTTCTGTGCGTTCTCGGCGGCGTGAGGGCCGTCGTAGCAATTTGTTTCCATGGGGAAAGTATGGAACCTTCAGGTGCCTTCTTGTGATCGCCGGATACGGCTGAAATAATCGACTCGCCTGCCC
Organism: Paraburkholderia sp. RAU2J; assembly: GCF_003634845.1. Lineage (NCBI taxonomy): Bacteria > Pseudomonadati > Pseudomonadota > Betaproteobacteria > Burkholderiales > Burkholderiaceae > Paraburkholderia > Paraburkholderia sp. RAU2J. Next base: position 361,152 of record NZ_RBXG01000003.1, on the reverse strand, counting down.
GTCCTTTGGGCACGTCGCATTTTCTCGGACCGCATTCGACATGGATGCGGCGCTTTAACCAGAGAGCATCGCATGACAATTGAAACAATTGAAGTTGAGGGTTTATCGACGCCTGTCTCGCGTATCGGCCTGGGCACGTGGGCGATCGGCGGATGGATGTGGGGCGGCACTGATGAAAAGGACTCGATTGCGGTGATCCGCCGGGCGCTCGACAGCGGCGTGAACCTTATCGACACGGCACCGGCGTATGGCTTCGGCGCATCGGAGGAAATCGTCGGCAAAGCGCTGGCTGATGGATATCGCCACAAGGCAGTCATCGCGACTAAAGTCGCTCTCGAATGGCAGGACGGCAAGGTATTTCGCAATGCTTCGCCGGAGCGCATTCGTCACGAAGTAGAGGATACACTTCGCCGCTTGCGGACAGATTACATCGATCTATACCAGGTTCACTGGCCCGATCCGCTCGTGCCGATCGAAGAGACGGCCGCGGTGCTGAACGACCTACGCAAGGAAGGCAAGGTTCGCGCGCTCGGCGTCAGCAATTTCTCTTCGGCGCAAATGGACGCGTTCCGCCGCGTGGCGCCGCTGTCCACCACGCAGCCGCCTTATAACCTGTTTGAACGCGACATCGACCGCGATGTGCTGCCTTATGTGAAACAGCATGGGCTGGTTGCACTCGCCTATGGCGCACTGTGCCGCGGATTGCTGGCAGGCCGCATCGGCGCCGAGACGCGCTTCGAGGGCGACGATCTGCGTCAACATGACCCGAAGTTCCGTGCGCCGCGTCGTCAGCAGTATGTCGACGCTGTGAAAGCACTGGACGTCTTCGCGCGCGATAACTTCGACAAGTCGGTGCTTGCGCTTGCCGTGCGCTGGGTGCTGGACCGCGGCCCGACGATCGCGCTGTGGGGTGCGCGCCGTCCGTCGCAACTGGACGGACTCGAAGCCGCCTTCGGCTGGCACCTCGACGACAAGGCCTTCGCGCAAATCGACGCGATCGTCTCGCAATTTGTCAAGGACCCGGTGGGCCCGGAGTTTATGGCGCCGCCGCAACGTGTTCTGGTGTCGTGAAAGGAGTGTATTGAACATGCGAACCAATCGACGAACTTTCATTGTGCATACCGTTGGCGCCGCGGCGCTGGCAATAACCGGCGGCACGGCGTGGGCCGCGCCCACGCAGCTTCAGGAAAGCGATCCGGCCGCGCAGGCGCTCGGCTACCGGACCGACGCATCGCGCGTCGATCACGCGAAATATCCGCGCTTCAGCGCCACCCAGCGCTGCTCGAATTGCCAGTTCTATCAGGGCAAGCCAGCCGACACGAGCGCGCTTTGCGCGCTGTTCGGTGCGAAGCAGGTGAGCGGCACGGGATGGTGCAACGCCTATCAGGCGAGAGCCTGATAGGCGTTGGGCGGGTAAAGCGATACGGCGCATGACAACTTCGTGCCGTTCGCATCGACTACGAGGAATCAGTTGATGGAACTCATTGTGAACGGCGTTCATCACAACGTCGATGCGGATGCGAATATGCCGCTACTGTGGGCAGTCCGTGATCTGCTCGGGCTGCACGGTACCAAGTTCGGTTGCGGGGTCGGTGCGTGCGGCGCATGCACGGTTCATCTGGACGGTGTCGCTGTGCGTTCGTGTGTGACCGCACTGGCGGTTGTTCAGGGCAAGCCCGTAACGACCATCGAGGGACTCGGCCAAGGCGGCGATCACCCGGTGCAGCGCGCGTGGAAAGCCGCCAATGTGCCGCAGTGCGGTTACTGCCAGCCGGGGCAGATCATGCAGGCCGCGTCGCTGCTCAAACAGACGCCGAAGCCGAGTGACGAGCAGATCGTCGAAGCGATGTCCGGCAATGTTTGCCGCTGTGGCACCTATCAACGCATCAAGGCCGCTATTAAGGCCGCAGCGTCGGAGGCGTGATGGGAGAAATCGTCAATCTGAGCCGGCGCGGGGTGTTGAAAGGGACCTTGGCGGGCGGGGTTGTGCTGGGCTTGCAGATCGGCGGCGCGGGTACCGCGTTCGCGGCGAGCGTGCTGTCATCCGCGAACGGCGCTAAAGGGGCTTTCGCACCGAACGTGTATGTCTCGGTCGCGCCGTCCGGCGAGATCATTCTGGTCGTGCATCGTTCAGAGATGGGGACCGGTATCCGTACCAGTCTCGCGATGATTCTTGCCGACGAGCTCGACGCCGACTGGAACGCCGTCAAGATCGTGCAGGCGCAAGGCGATGCGAAGTATGGCGACCAGAATACCGATGGCTCGCGCAGCATCCGCCAGTTCTTCCAGCCGCTGCGTGAAGCAGGTGGCACGGCGCGGCAGATGCTCGTGGCGGCGGCCGCCGTGCAATGGCGCGTGGCGCCGGCGACCTGCCGCACCGAGCCGGGTCATGTCGTGCACGCGGCGAGCGGGCGGCGCGTGGCCTACGGCGCGCTCGCAGCGGCGGCGGCGCATCAGCCGGTGCCGGGCCGTGACACGCTGCATCTGAAGGACGAGGGTACGTGGCGCTATATCGGCAAGTCGCTGCCGATCGTCGACCTCGACGACATCGTCCGCGGCCGGGCGACGTACGGCATCGATGTCGTGTTGCCCAGAATGACCTATGCGTCGATCGAACGTTCGGCGGTCTATGGCGCGACGCTCAAGAGCGTCGATTCGACCGAAACGATGAAAGTGCCCGGCGTGCTGCATGTGGTGCGTATTCCCGCCGCCCCGCTGCCTGCCGGTTTCCAGCCGCTGGGCGGCGTCGCGGTGATGGCGACCAGCACCTGGGCAGCGATGCAAGGGCGGCGGAAATTGAGGCTCGACTGGGACCTTGGGCCGAATGCATCCTATGACAGTCAGGCTTATCGCAAGGCGCTCGAGGACACCGCGCGGCAGCCGGGCAAAATCGTTCGCAACAACGGCGACACAGCGGCTGCGCTACAGAGCGCCGCCCACCATGTCTCGGCGGACTACTACGTGCCGCACCTGGCACACGCGGCGATGGAGCCGCTCGCCGCGACCGCGTCCTACGCGAACGGTGCGGTTGAAGTATGGACCGCGACGCAGAATCCACAGCAGGCTCGCGCGACCGTGGCACAGGTGCTCGGCGTGCAGGAGCCGGCCGTGACGATCAATGTCACGTTACTGGGCGGCGGCTTCGGCCGCAAGTCCAAGCCTGATTATGTGGCCGAGGCGGCGTTCCTGTCACGCGAGGTTGGCGCGCCCGTGAAGCTCACGTGGACTCGCGAGGACGATGTGCGCAACGACTATTTCCATGCGGTGTGCGCCCAGCACATGGAAGGCGGGCTCGATGCGCAAGGCAAGACGGTCGCGTGGTTGCACCGCACGGTGTTCCCGTCGATCAGTTCGACATTCAAGGCTGATGTCCGCTACGGGGCGGCGGGTGAACTGGGGCAGGGCGTGACCGACATGCCCTACGACATCGCCAACGTGCGGTGTGAGAACGGCGCCGCCTCTGCACACACGCGCATCGGCTGGTATCGATCGGTGTACAACATTCCCCACGGCTTCGCATTGGGGTCGTTCGTCGATGAACTTGCCGCGGCCGCGCGGCAGGACCCGGTGCAGCACCTGCTCACGCTGCTCGGCACTCCGCGGCATGTCGATCTGCATGCACTAGGGGTCGATTATCCGAACTACGGCGCTTCGATCGACGAGTATCCGATCGACACCGCCCGCTATGCGGCCGTGGTTCGCGCAGCCGCCGTGCGCTCCGGATGGTCGACTGCATTGCCGGCGCGGCATGGGCGCGGGATTGCGGTACATCGCAGCTTCCTGAGTTACGTGGCCGCGGTCGCGCATGTGCAGGTGGCCGACGACGGTTCGGTGCGTGTGACACGCGTCGATCTGGCCGTCGACTGCGGGCGCATCGTCAATCCCGATCGGGTCATTGCGCAGTTCGAGGGCGCGGTGGTGATGGCGCTCGGCAACACGTTATACAGTGAACTCACTTTCCGGAACGGCGCGTCGGAGCAATCGAACTTCACGGACTACCAGGTTGCCCGTATCGATTCCGTTCCCGAGACACACGTGTATATCGTGCCGAGCGATGCGCCGCCGGGCGGTGTTGGCGAGCCGGGCGTACCGCCGACTTCAGCGGCCATCTGCAACGCGATCTTCAATGCGACCGGTCAGCGCATTCGTGCGTTGCCGGTGGATACGTCGCTGCTGAAACGGGCGTAGCGGCGAAACGCAACGGAGTTCGAGCGGCTGCCTACCGTGAGAATGAAATCAGCGTTAAACGATAGAGCTGTGGCGTCAACGGAACGCTGTGCGCGGGCGGCGGTGCTCGGCGCACTTCGGGGCGCGCCATCTCTTTCGAAATCGTTCTGCGAACCCGCCGTTGGGTCACCTGCCGCCGGGCACTGACGCAACGGCCAACGGCCTGCCGTAAAACCACCCTTGTGCAAGTTCGATTCCGCAGTTCTGCAATGCGTCGTGCTGGGCTGCTGTTTCGACACCTTCAGCAAGCACCTCGCAGCCGAGCTTACCGAGCTGTTCAGCCGACGCGCGAATAGCGGCTGCAAAGGGCGCACCCTTATCGGCATTGCGGATCACTGTAATGCACAGTTTGACGATTTCTGGCTTCAACAGGCGGACGGTATCGAGGTCTGCGAACCCGCAGCCCGTGTCGTCCAGGGCCAAGCCAATGCCGATGGTACGCAGGTGTTCGACCGCGTCTCGCAAACCCTCGGCTTCGTTGAGCGGCAAGTGCTCGGTGAGTTCGAACATGACTTCCTGCCGGCCCGCCAACGGCAGTTTTTCCGCAGCAAGGGTCAAGGCATCCGGGCCGAGATTGATGGTCAAAAACATCCCGGGCGGCAGCTTGCCTTGGGTGCGCTCGAGAGCCAATTCGGCACACAATAATTCCATCTCCACGGCACAGCCGGCGGCATGGGCCGCGTCGAAGAGCACGTCCGGGCGTTCAAACGGCGTGCGTTGCGGACCTCTGGAAAGGGCTTCAAAACCCGTCACTGTACCGTCTTTAATGCGCACTATCGGCTGCAACACGGTCTGTATGGAGCGTTCGCGCAGAATTGCTCTCACTCTGGTCGATGAGTTGTCCCGGTCCTTATGTTGATGTTTTGGTTGGGACCTCGATCGATCTTTCGTCCATTGAACCCAACCTGTTTTGTCATCTCCTGAGACTGCTTCGGAAGGCACAACGAACACCGACAGATCGTAGTCGATCCGGGCGCCTGTCCCGCCGCCAAAAATAGCAAGTAGCCGCTCGCGAATCAGATGACGCCCTGCCTTTTCTATGGCTTGCGTCACTTCGCTGGCATCACGCGGCAAGTCTCCCGACAGCACACGGAAACACGCAGAGCAATGTCCGTCGACATCAGAACGATATCGGTCAATTACCTCATGCTGAGCCAGCAACCGCTTTAGCAAAGCCGTTGCTTCCTCGCCGAACTGAGTGAGGGCCTCTTGAGTCGACTCCGCGCCGAATATGTGGGTCAGACGCGTGATATCCGCAATCCTGACGCTGACTACGGCGGTGATTTCCGTCATTGAAGGCAACCCCGTTGTATTCCTTCTTACGCTCTTCGAAAAATGGTTCTGCCAAACACGCTCGTGACCTTCCGGAAAGCTGATCGCATCCCTCCACATTACTGCGTAGCGCCGACCTGGCGCAGCGCATCGGCCGCGGCGGTATTGTGTTGCGAGAGGGCCATTTGCAGCGCGGTGCCTCCGCGTGCGTCGACATGATTGACGTTCGCTCCGTGCGCCACCAGCACCGCCAGCATATCGAGTCGGCCGAACAGCGCAGCAAACGATAGCGCCGTTTCCCCTGCGTTGTTGATTTGATCGATAGGGCAGCGCGTCCCGAGCAATATTTGCGCAATGTTCGTTTCGCCCTTGAAAAGCGCACCCATCAACGCGGTATTGCCGTGCTTGTCGGCGGCGCATGCGTTGGCGTGTGCGGCAAGAAGCGCCTTTAGCGTGTCCGGGTGATTGTCATACGCGCTAAGAATGAGCGCCGTATATCCTTCAGGCGTTGCGGTTTCGACCGGATAGTGCGCGTCGATCAGCAATTGAACGATATCGGTGCGCCCTTCGCGCGCGGCGGCGAACCAGTCATCGGTGTAGCCGCGCGTGTCAACCGTGCTGGAATATGTTCCTGGCCGATAAACGTGCTCCGCACAACCCGCAGTCAACAGTGCGGCTATCGCTGCCACGGCTGCGTTTCGAACTACTCGCCGCGCAGTAGAAAAACCTCGCATGACGTTCTCCGTCGGAAATCGTATTCAGGCAACGCGAGGGCCTGCTTGCGCAGGCCCCGTGCGCCTTGCTTACTGGCTTCAGTTATTGCTAAGGTGCGACGCCATATCCTGCACGCGTGAGAGATCCGCGTGCGTGGCGCGTGCGAGGCGGGTGCCGTAATCGGAATCGGCCTTGTAGAAGTACGACAGCATCGTGTACTTGTTCGCGTCGTTTGTCACATGGCCCAGGTCGCCCGACAATGCCGTGACCAGATCCGTCTTGTTGGCTTCAGACAGCGCCCGGTAATACTCGCCAGCCTGACGGAAGTCGAGCGTCTTGTGGATCGCCATTTGCTGCGTCGTTCCGCTGAGCGGCGTCTGCACGGACTTGTACCTGGCCTGCTGCGAGATCTCCGCGATGCTGGAGGGCTCGTAGTTCACCTCAGCCTTGCGATCGCCGGAATTCATCGAGCCATCCTGATTATTGTTGTACACAGGCACAACAGGACGGTTGATCGGCAAGTCGTTGTAGTTGGGTCCCAGGCGATACATCTGCGTGTCGGCGTACGCGAACAGACGACCCTGCAGCATCCGGTCCTCGGAAGGCTCGATTCCCGGCACGAGGCGGGACGGCGCGAATGCCGATTCTTCGGTGGACTGGAAGTAGTTATCCGGAACCCGGTTGAGCGTCATCGTCCCGACCCTCTGCTCAGGAATCGACGACGGCCACACCTTCGTATCGTCAAGCGGATCGAAGTCGAACTTGTTCAGATCCTTCGGCGACAGGATCTGGATGTACAGATCCCATTGCGGATACGAATGCGCCTTGACCGAGTTGTACAGGTCGTCGGTCATCAGATTCCAGTCGGCGCCGATCGAATGAGCAATATCCTGCGGGCGGATTCCCTCAATGCCCTGACGGCTCTTCCAGTGGAACTTCACGTAGTGAACTTCGCCTTTGGCATTGACAAACTTGAACGCGTGCACGCCGAAGCCATCCATGTGACGGTACGAGTCAGGCATTCCCTCGTCGGTGTAGAGGTGCGTCAGCATGTTGGTCGCTTCCGGCGTGTGGGCGAAGAAGTCGAAGGCCAGATTCGGATCCTGCACGCCCGTCACGGCGGACGGCTTGTTCGCATGCACGAAGTCCGGGAACTTGATCGCGTCCCGGATGAAGAAGAGCGGCCAGTTGATGCCGACGACGTCCCAGTTGCCCTGCTGCGTATAGAACTTCACCGCGAAGCCGCGCGGGTCGCGCGCCTGCTCAGGCGATCCGCGATAGCCCATGACGGTCGAAAAGCGCACGAAGACGGGAGTCTTCGTGCCGGGCGTGAACACTTTGGCGGTGGTCAACGCGCTGATATCAGCGGTAGGCACGAACTCGCCAAAGATACCCGTGCCGCGTGCATGGACGACGCGCTCCGGGATGCGCTCCCGGTCGAAGCGCTGTAGTTTCTCAATCAGATGCGAATCCTGCAGCAGTACCGGACCTTCAGGACCGGCGGTCTGGGAGTTCTGGTTGTCGCCGATCGGCGAGCCACTATCCTGCGTCATGTCTTCTGCGTACACCGGTTGCGCAGCGGCGATTGCCGAGGCGATGGAGAGAATGCTTGTAGCGATTTGTGTCTTGAGTAATTTCACGTTGCGATCCCAATTCAGGAGGAAACCGAGCACATCCTATGATCGAACGTTTCATCTCACCAATCTATTTTTCCTATTCCGGCAATAGGAGATCAATTTCTTTCAGGGCTAAATGAAAATGACAAAAATGAAAGAAATAGCCGAATTGAATTCTGTGATATAGCTCAATTGGTTTCACAAGGACGACTGCAAGCGGCATGACAAAGAGCGCGTTGCAGGCTCTCCAGAAAGGGCGTTCGAGTAAGTTATCAATGCTGCTCCGCTTCGAAAAAAGTCCATGAATAGCGGGCTGGAGTGCGGTGCAAGATTGCACAAGGGGAGACCGGCTCATCGCGCTCGCCCGCAGAGCATGCGTCGTTAACGTCAAAAATCGGAAAACAGTCTTGCTCAAATTAATAGTCGAGACCAATACTGTAATTAGTAAGGCATCTTAAATTATTTATAGTGGATCGGTAGAAATTCGTCTTATCGCGTTTTATCAATTGTGGGAACAGATATTGACTGAATTGACATGAATGGCAATTCATCGTTTTTGTATTCAGAGTGAATGCGCTGTTAAAGAGCCGGGATATCGATTCGGTAATGCGCCGGTCAGTATTCGGTCACCTCTCTCATCCCTATCATCAAAGTGCGACGCCGATGTGGTTCCGGAGCGTCGGCTCGATGCCGCCGCGCGCGTCTCACCGGTCGGTGACTTCTTCGCCTCCTGAAAGCGCCGGGTTGGCATGGTCCGGGCTCGCGGCAGATGGTGTGCGGCCAAGGAATCCAAGCACCATGATCGCGGAGGCGAGGGTGATTGCCACCAGTATATGGAGCAGTACCCGGAACGCGCCGTCGTACGCATGCACGAGCAGAGGCTGCCCGAGTGCGGGCAGAAGCGCCGCGGCATGTGTCAGATCACCGGTGGCCACGCGCTGGGCGGCTTCGGTGACGGCATAAGCTGGCGCGCCAGGAGATCCCGCGAGTGCGTCGGATAGTCGCAAGCGTGTGAGCACTGCCAATATCGCGCTAGCCACCGCGAGGGTCATGCCTTCGCCCGCCACGCGCGTCGTACTGAAGATGCCCGTCGCCATACCGGCGCGTTCCTTTGGAACAACGCTGACCGACAAGCCGTCCATCAGTCCCCACGGCAGCCCCGCACCCACACCGATCACAAACAGCGGAATCGCAATGACAGCGGCTGACCCATCAGGTCCGATACCACTGAACCAGAGCATGCCGATGGCCGCGATGACGAGACCGATCGCTGAAATGACACCGGCCGACATCCAGCGCGTGAGATGCGCAGCGCTGAGCGGTACGATCAGCATCGGCGCCGAAAGCGAAACCATCATCAAGCCCGCGCCGGTCGCAGTATGTCCTTCGATGCCGATGAATCGCGTCGGCAAGACTAGCAGCAACGTGACATAGCAGAATGCGGTCGCAAGCGGGAGTACCTGCACACCGACGAAGCGCGGATAGCGAAACAACGACAGATCGAGCATAGGCCGGGTAACACGACCTTCGATCCAGACGAAGGCGATCGTCATGACCGCGGCACCCACGAACAGTGCAACGATGAGAGGACTACTCCAGCCGCTCTCCGGCCCCTGCAGCAGGCCGAAGGTGAACAATGTAAGCGCCGCAGTAAAGCTGATGGCGCCAGGCCAATCAAGACCATTGGCGTGCGGATCATAGGATTCCCTCAGCTTTGGGACGCCGAGCACGAAGCCCGTCAAGCCGATTGCCGCATCTGCCAGGAAGAACGATCGCCAGCCGAATGTTTGCGTAAGAAACCCGGCGAGAAGCGGACCCAACGCCAGGCCCACGCCAAAGGTCGTGCCGAGCATGCTGAACGCGCGAGCGCGTCCATGGCCGTGGAACTCTTGTGCGAGCGCTGCTGATGATCCGGCCAGCACCAACGCGGCCGAAATGCCCTGGAGCGCGCGCAGGAAGTCGACCCACGCAAGGCTCGGCGCGGCGGAAATTCCTAGTGATGTCGCTGCAAAGAGCACTACCCCGACGGCGAACACACGTTTTCGTCCGAGCAGGTCCGCAAGCGCTCCCGCGACCATCAGACTGCTGCCGAAGCTCAGCATGAACGCGTTCAGGATCCAGTTGATTGCCACCGGACTACCTCCCAGCGCGGTGCCGATAGTCGGCGCCGACACCGCCGCACCGCCGAAATTCAGCGGCAGCACAAGCACCGCGATACAAACGCCCGAGAGGATCAGCGCCTGTTGCGAAGCGCTGCGAGGGTCTTCGCTGCCCCCTGCTGGCGCCGCGTGGGGTGAGGCGGCTTGTGAAGTCGTCAACGGCGTACCCCGGTTATTCTGCACGGACTCTCTCTGTTTAATTTGGACCGATAGCCGTCAATGCGCTCGATACAATTTCCCACTACTGCGATGCGGCTCGCGTATGGCCGCTAACCTCGCAGCCGGCATCGGGTTCCATGCCGATAAAGTAGAGCATGGAGATCAGCACCAACACCGCGACGAGCAGAAACGCGACCCGGAAGTCAGCGAGCGAAAGCTGCGCGTGGCCGCCATGTATCAGGACTGCAGCATGCAGCGCGATCGCACCGAATGCGATGCCTAGACCGATGGTCATCTGCTGGACCATGCTGAAAAACGTGCTCGCCGAACTCATCCGCGCCGGCGGCACGTCCGCGAATGCGAGCGTGTTGATGCTGGTGAACTGCATCGATCGGCATAGCCCGCCGATCAGCAGCACCAGCATGATCAGCGTGCGTGGCGTGTCCGGTGAGAGTAGGGCGCACAGGGCGATGCTGGCGGCAGTGAGCAGCCCATTCACGATCATTACCTTGCGAAAACCAAAGCGCTTGAGAATGGGCGTGGTGACGGTCTTCATGGCCAGATTGCCGGCCGCGTAAGCGAGCACGAGCAAACCGGCGGCGAACGCGTTCAGCCCGAAACCGAGTTGGAAGAACAGCGGCAACAGGAAGGGCGAAACGCTGACCGAGACGACATACAACGAACCTCCTTCGAGGGTCAAGCGAAAGGTCGGGATTCGCCACGGCGCAAGATCGATCAGCGGATGTTCGGCACGCCGGAAATGCCGTACCGCGAAGGCCGCGGCGACCACGCCACCCGTCAGGGCGGCGACCGTGATGTGCCAGTCGCCATACGGTTGCCCAACGAGCTCCATGCCATACATGAGGCAGGTTAGCGCGACTCCGCTGAGCACGAATCCGGGCACATCGAACGGGCGGCGGCTGGATTCACGGTAGTTCGGAATGAAGGTGGCGGTCAGCACCAGACCCAGCAGACCGATCGGTACGTTCAGCAAAAAGATCCACCGCCAGCTGAAATAGGTCGATATAAAGCCGCCCAACGCTGGACCCAGCACCGGCGCGGCCAACCCGGGCCAGGTAATGTAGGCGATCGAGCGCATCAGGTGACGCTTCTCAGTGCCGCGCAGCACCGCGAGCCGGCCTACCGGCACCATCATTGCACCGCCGAGTCCCTGCAGGATCCGCGCGACTGTGAATTCGACGAGACCGTTGCTGAGTCCGCAAAGTATCGAGGCGCCCGTGAACACGACGATGGCGCTACCGAACACAGAGCGTTGCCCAAAGCGATCCGCCACCCAGCCGCTGATGGGGATGAAAACCGCGAGCGCGAGCAGATAGGCGGTCATGCCGATACTCAACCTCACGGGCGTGACGCCGAACGTAGCGGCCATGTGGGGCAGCGCTGTCGCAATCACCGTAGCGTCCAGGTTTTCCATGAAATAGGCACTGGCGACGATCAACGCGATGATGACCGATTGACGGCTTGACAAAGACATGAGCGGAGAACCGATACGGGTTGAGTGGCAGACTCGCAAACGCTCTGGCGCGGGTGTTTGCCGACGCCGGCAGTCACAGATGAAGCTCGCTTCGCGATGGCACTGAGATAGTGCATGGCTAGACCGGGAGCATGGCGACACCGGTTCATGCTTGCGGACGATGTACTCTATCAAATCATAAGTCGTCATGTGAAGATGTATTTGAAAAGCCCGTTAAACAAGGGAGGGGCATGAAGGCGGGGATGGCGCCGATCAAACGGCCGCCGATAAAAACGCCGAATCGCGAATCCCCTTACAAACTGACAGATACACCAGCTTGCATGCTGGAGCGACGTCGAGCCTGTTCATGGAAAAGTAGTCGTCAATTGACGATTTAATTTATCGGCGATATCCTCGTTGCCAATGCGATGGCTGAAACAGTAGCTGTCCCACGGGGTGAACAGCGCCGCGCATGCGGCTGGAGCGAATCATGAGCAGCGTCAAGCGAATCGGGAATGGCCGACATCGATTGCCTCGGTTGTCGGCGGGCCGGGGCTGTCGCAGGTTGCCGGTCTTCGCCCGGAATTGCGGCCTGAGTCCGCGGGCGCAAGGCATATGAAACCCACCGCATTTTCGTATCATCGGCCGCGCACGCTCGACGACGCGCTGTCGCTTCTTGCTCTTCACGGTTTTGACGCCAAGCTGATCGCCGGAGGACAAAGCCTCGCGCCGATGATGAATATGCGCTTCGCACAACCGGCGCATCTGGTCGATCTGAATGCGCTGCCTCAACTCGAGGGCGTCACGCTTGAACCCGATACGCTAGCGGTCGGCGCAATGACGCGCCATCACGAGCTGGCCACCAGCAGCACAGTACGCGCTGCTTGCCCGCTACTGGCTGAAGCGGCGGCGACGATCGGACATTACGCCATCCGACAGCGCGGGACACTCGGCGGCAGTCTCGCGCATGCGGACCCCGCGGCGCAATTACCGCTCATTGCGAGCACGCTAGGTGCACGCATCGAGATTGTCGGGCCGGCCGGCAGCCGACAGGTGCCGGCGGCACAGTTTCTGATCGCGGTGATGACCACCGATCTGGCGGTTGACGAAATCATTCGCACGGTGCGCTTTCCGACGGCGTTGTCCGGCGAGCGGCATGCCTTCGAAGCATTTAGCCGACGGCACGGCGATTTCGCGATCGCGGCTTGCGCTGTCACCGCCGTGCTCGCGAGTGACAGGTTCGCCTCGTTGCGGATCGGCGTAGGCGGTGTGGCAGATGTGCCACTGGTGCTTGACGACCTCGCTGCGGGATTCGTCGGCGAAACGGCCGATGCGCCGAGCGTCGGCAGGATTGCCGAGGCAGTCGCAAACGCCGTCGAGGTGCACGATCAGCCAGGCATTAGCGCCGCGTATCGGCGCGATCTCCTCAAGGCGCTCATCGCTCGAGCATTGCAGCGGATAACCGCTGGCGTTACGCAACCCGCTTAGGTCGTTCATGGAAAAGACAGCAATTTATCTGAGTGTGAACGGTGCGCGCCATGATGTGCATTGCGAGCCTCGCAAGCTATTGTCCGATGTGCTGCGCGAAGATTGCCGGCTGACGGGCACGCATGTCGGATGCGAGCACGGTGTGTGCGGCGCATGCACCGTGTTGATCGATGGTCGTCCGGCACGCTCATGTCTGGCTTACGCCGTGCAGATGGATGAAGCGCAGATCACGACCATCGAGGCGGTAGCGCAAGACGGTCGTCTGTCGCCGCTCCAGCGCGCGCTGCATGAGTGCCATGGTCTGCAGTGCGGTTTCTGCACGCCCGGCATCGTCATGACATTTGAGGCGTACCTGCGCGAGAACCCGTGGCCATCCGAGGCGGAGGTACGCGAGGTGCTGTCGGGCAATCTGTGCCGCTGTACCGGATATCAGAACATCGTGCGGGCGATCCTGCTCGCGGCCGAGCGGATGCGCGCGGAGACGGTCGATGTCTGAGCAGATGTTCCGTTACCTCAACAAAGCGACGCCTCGCACCGAAGACTATCGGCTGCTGACCGGCTATGGCCGGTATCTCGACGACATCGAGATACCCGGTGCCCTTCACGTGTGCTTCGTTCGCTCGCCGCACGCGCATGCGCGGATCGTCTCCATCGATATTCACGGCGCCGCCGCAATGCCCGGCGTTGTAACCGTCATCACGGGCCTGGAGCTCGCGCAGTGGACCACGCCGTCCCGTGTCGCACCACCCGTCGAAGGACTGAAGCCCGTCGAATTTGCGGCGATGCCGGTGGACACAGTGCGTTTTCAGGGCGATCTGGTGGCTTGCGTCGTCGCGACAGACCGGTACCTCGCTGAAGACGCTGCCGAGCAGGTGCTCGTCGAGTTCGAGCCGCTGCCCGTGGTGACAGACATGTGGCAGGCGCTGGAGCCCAACGCGGCGCAAGTCGACCCGGCCGTGCCAGGCAACCTGGTCTCGCACCAGACCTACGTGCATGGCGACCCTGAACGCGCCAACAGCCGGGCTTTCCGGATAGTCGAAGCGACCTTCCAGCAGCAGCGCCAGACCCATGTGCCGATCGAAACCCGCGGCTGTGCAGCGATCTGGGACGCCGGACGGAACCACCTGACGTTCCATATTGGAACGCAGGTGCCACATCCTTTGCGCACTCAACTGGCGCAGCGCCTCAAGCTCGACGAGTCTCAGGTGACCGTGATTTCGCCCGATGTCGGTGGAGCGTTCGGACAGAAAATCGCCTTGTACCGCGAAGAGTTGACGGTTGCTGCGCTGGCTCGCCATTTGAAACGGCCCGTGCGCTGGCGTGAGGATCGCCTCGAGAACCTGACGGCCGCCGCCAATTCACGTGAGGACTTCTGCCGCACCCGCTCGGCGGTCGATGAGCGCGGCACGCTGCTCGCTCTCGAACTCGAACTCCGCGAAGACTTTGGCGCCTATTGCTTCTTTCCTGCCAACTATCTGGCGCGCGTCGTTGCGATGATCCTGAGCGGACCGTACCGGCTGCAGGACTACGCGTTCGATGTGAAGGTCGTGCTCAGTCATAAATGTGGCAATGCACCGATGCGCGCACCGATGTCCATCGCCAGCTGGGTGATGGACGGCACGCTGGATGCAATCGCGCGGGAACTGGCACTCGACCCGGTCGAGGTACGCCGGCGCAACCTGCTGAGTCCGGCAGAACTGCCGTACCGCACTGCTACGGGAGAATGTCTGGACGACATCACGCCGACCCAGACGTTCGAGGCCTTGCTGTCGGCGCTCGACTACGCGGGCTTTCGCGAGCGCCAGCAGGCGGCGCGCGCAGATGGCCATTACCTGGGGCTTGGCCTGTGCAACGTGGTCGAACCGACCACGTATGGTTCGCGCTTCTATAAGGCTGCGGGAATTCCCGGTTCGGGGCACGAGGCAAGCTGGATCCGTATCGAACCAGGCGGGGTGGTGAACGCGTCGGTCGGTCTAGGGCCCAGCGGCCAGGGCTATGAAAGCGCGATGGCCAACGCGGTGGCGGAGGGCCTGGGCGTGCCGCCGTCGAGCGTGCGCATTCATATGGGCCACACTGATATCGCACCATACGGTATGGGCAGTCGTGGCGCCCGCAGCGGCACGGCAGGCGGTGGCGCGCTTTACCTGTGCGCACTCGACGCACGCCGCAAGGTTCTCGCGATCGCCGCCGGTTGCCTTGGTTTGCCTGACGAGCAGTCGCTACGCCTGATCGACGCGAGAATCGAGCGTAGTAGCGCGAACGAGTGGATCGACACGGGTTTGACGCTCGCCGACGTGGCGCGGCGTGCGTACCTGGATCCCACCGCGTTGCCGCAAGGTTTGACGCCGGGCCTTGAATTTCACCTGACTTACGACCCTCCGGCCATGACCTATTCGAATGCGGCTCATGGATGCGAGATCGAGGTGGACGTCTTGACCGGCGCAATCCGCATCGCGCGTTACGTCATCGCCGAAGACTGCGGCACGCTGCTCAATCCCACCGTGGTGGAAGGGCAGCAGCATGGCGCCGTGGCGATGGGACTGTCGGGCGCGCTGTTCGAGCAGATGCGTTACGACGACTCAGGACAGAACGTGACCGGCTCACTCGCCGACTACCTGATCGCTACTTCAACTGAATTGCCCAACTTCGAGATCATCCCGCTGCATACGCCTGGCAAGTCGACGGCGGCCGGCATCAAGGGGATGGCCGAAGGCGGGGTGATGGGAGCGATCGGCGCATTGACCAATGCGGTCAATGATGCGCTTGCGCCATTTGGCGTCGTTGCCGACCGTCATCCACTGACTCCCATGCTATTGCGCGACCTGCTGCGCGACAAACTCCGAACGGACCAACAATCATGACTCAATCCACAGGCAAACCCGCGATTGGCTTTATCGGCCTTGGCATCATGGGTTTCTCGATGGCCTCGCGGCTCGCCGCCGCTGGCTATCCGCTGCATGTCTATAACCGTACGCGTGCGAAGGCTGAGCCGCTCATCGAGGCCGGCGCGACCTGGCAAGCGACCCCGCGGGCGCTCGCCGAAGTCTCGGACGTCGTGTTCACGATTGTCGGCACACCTGCGGACGTCCGCACCCTATATCTGGGCGACGACGGTCTGATCACGCATGCGCGGCGCGATGCGGTGCTGGTCGACATGACGACGTCGAGTCCAAAACTGGCCGAAGAGTTGGCCGCGCACGCCGCTGAGCGCGGGGTGCACATGCTGGATGCGCCGGTATCGGGGGGCGACATCGGTGCCCGCGAAGGGCGCCTGTCGATCATGGTCGGCGGCGCAAGCGCTGTGCTCGCACGCGTGGAACCGATGTTGCGGTGCCTCGGTACCAACATCGTCCTGCAAGGCGGCCCGGGTGCGGGTCAGCACACCAAGCTGTGCAATCAGATCGTCATTGCATCGACAATGGTGGGCGTGTGCGAAGGGCTCGCCTATGCGCACAGCGCCGGGCTGGACGCCGACACCGTATTGAGCGCGATTGGCGGAGGCGCGGCGGGTGGATTCCAGCTGAACAACCTGGGGGCGCGCATCGCCAAGGGCGATTTTGCACCCGGTTTCTTCATCGAGCATTTCATCAAGGACATGCGGATTGCGCACGAGGAAGCGCGGAGCATGGGACGTGAATTGCCGGGTCTGGAACTGGTGCGCGTCATGTACCAGGAGTTGGCCGAGCGGGGCTGCGCGCGCAACGGCACGCAGGCGCTGTTCAAACTCTACGAGCGCTGAGCGGCGGCGATGAAGCTGACAGATCAAACCATCCTGCCCGTGCCCCCTGAAGCCGCATGGCGTGCATTGAACGATCCCGTAGTACTCGAAGCATGCCTGCCTGGCTGCAAAGCGCTGAAGAGGCTCGACGACCTGCATTTCGAATCGACCGTGCAGATTCGCGTCGGCCCGATGGCGGCGACCTTCAAAAGCAACGTCGAATTGTCGGATCTCGATCCGCCCAGGGCCTATACGATTGCCGGTATGGGCAGTGCAGGTGCGCTGGGCTTTGCCAAAGTCACTGCGCGCCTGCAACTTGAAGCGCAAGGCAATACGACCGTGCTGGTGTACGACGCTGACGTCGAGATCGGCGGGAAGCTGATGAGCGTGGGGTCGCGCCTGATTCAGTCCGCCGCGAGCAAGAATCTCGACGAGTTCTTCAGCGCGCTGAAGGCGCACGTCGAAAGCCACGCGCTCTGACGGCGGTGTGCTGCGAGAGAGTACCGATCGAAACAGAGGGCATCATGTTGGTAGAAATGCGTACATATCAGATTACGGCGGGAAAGACAGGCGAGTTCCTGGGCATCTACGAGCGCGAAGGGCTTGGCATCATCAGTCAGTACGCCCGGCTCAAGGGTTGCTGGACGAAGGACTCAGGCACGTTGAACTCGATCGTGTTCTGCTGGGGCTACGAGGACTATGCGCATCGGGCAGCGCAGCGCGCGAAACTCGCAGCCGATCCACGCTGGCAAGCTTTCACGCCGCGCATTCTGCCGTATCTCGTCCATCAGGAATCGGTGTTCCTGTCGCCCGTGCCGTTTTGCCCGATGGACCGAAGTGAGTGATGAATTTTCCGGCCGCGTTGGCCACGGGTGCCGCGTACTGGATGAATTTCGTGAAGGCCTTCGGTGTTGCGCGGCGTGGGTGGAGCGCGTGCAGACGTAAGGCAGTCGGGCTGACTTCCTATGACGTATCAGAAAGGACTATTGATGACACACTTTACTTTCACTCCCGGAGCCGTCGCCGTCGTGACAGGCGGCGCTGCCGGCATTGGACTCGCTGCGGCGAAGCGGTTCGCGCAGCTCGGGCTTCGCGTGTGCATTGCGGATCTGGGTGAGGACCGCCTTGCGCATGCGACGCAGGCGATTGCCAGCGTGGCCGCTGAAGGCGCGAAGGATGTACTGGCCGTCGAGACGGACGTCAGCCGCCTCGAAGACCTGGTCCGCCTCGAAGCAGCGGTTCGGGATCGCTTCGGCGGCACGGATATCCTCATGAACAATGCGGGGATTCAACCGGGTAGCGTCATGTTCGGAGCGGCCGCTAACTGGGAGCGGGTGCTCGACGTCAACCTATGGGGTGTCATTCGTGGCACTCAGACCTTCGTGCCCGCGATGATCGCGCGCGGACGCCCGGGTCTCGTCATTAACACCGGATCGAAGCAGGGCATCACGACACCGCCCGGCGACCCGGCTTATAACGTCTCCAAGGCCGGCCTGAAGGCGTTTACCGAAGCACTGCAGCACGAGTTGCGCAATACGCCAGGCTGCCGGATCAGCGCGCATTTGCTGATCCCTGGCTTTGTGTTTACGGAGCTTGCCGCTCAAGGTCGTACCGAGAAACCGGCCGCTGCCTGGACGCCCGAGCAGACTGTCGATTTCATGATCGAGCGACTGGATGCCGGCGATTTCTACATTCTGTGCCCCGACAACGATGTGCCTCGCTCCCTCGACGAGCGACGCATCCTTTGGGCTGCGGGAGACATTGTAGAGAATCGCCCGGCGCTATCGCGTTGGCATCCGGACTACGAGCAGGCGTTCGCAGCGTATATCCAGAAGAACGACTGACTTGCCCGCCCCGCAAATCGTAAGTGGAAGATGGGAGATGCGAGATGGCAGAGATTCCAAGGTGGCGACCGAGCGAAACCTATCCCGATCCGTCGGTGGAGGTCCTCGATCCGCGCTTTCTGAAATACCGCATTACCAATGCCGCAGTGGAGCGCCTTGCGACTGGAATGCGCTTTGGTGAAGGGCCCGTGTGGTTCGGCGACGGCCGCTACCTTCTATGGAGCGATATTCCGAACAACCGCATCATGCGATGGGATGAAGAAACCGGTGCGGTTGCGGTGTTTCGCAGGCCGTCCGGTTTTGCCAACGGCAACACGCGAGACCGCCAGGGGCGGTTGATCACCTGCGAGCATGGCAACCGCCGGGTGACGCGCACCGAGTACAACGGCACCCTGACCATTCTCATGGACCGTTTCGACGGCAAGCGGCTCAACTCGCCCAATGACGTCGTCGTCAAGAGCGACGACAGCATCTGGTTCACTGACCCGACCTTTGGAATTCTGAGTGATTACGGGGGTGTCAGGGGGGAGGCCGAACTGCCAACCCAGGTCTACCGCCTGGACCCGCGCTCCGGCGAAGCAGAGATCGTCGCTGGCGACATCGCCAATCCGAACGGCCTTTGTTTTTCGCCGGATGAAAGCCGCCTCTACATTGTCGAGTCCGGATCCACGCCAAGACGCATCCGGGCGTACGACGTCGAGGATGGCCGACGCCTCGTCAACGGCCGCATCTTTGTCGACGGCGGCGAGCACGGCGCGCCGGATGGCTTCCGCTGCGACACCGACGGCAACCTGTGGGCCGGCTGGGGCACAGGACCGACGTTGAACGGCGTGATGGTGTTCGCACCGGACGGCGAGGCCATCGGCCGCATCGCGCTGCCTGAACGCTGTGCGAACCTGTGCTTTGGCGGCGCTGCGCACAACCGCCTGTTCATGGCCGCCGGCCAGTCGCTCTACGCGCTTTACGTGGATGCTAGGGCGGCCGTCCCAACATGAGCCAGTGTCGAGGCAGCCAGCTTCAGCACGGCGACTGCCCTCGACGCTCATCGACGACGAATGGCGTCCACTTGCGATGCCCGTGACCACCTCGTCAATCAAGAATCTGTTCGATCTGCCGCCCCATTACAACGTCTACCTCCGCGCTCTCCATTGAAACGCGCGGTGTTTGTTGTCGGTCGCTGTCATGGTCTTGTCATTCCGGTCAGGTGAAATGAATTCGCAGTCGTGCATGGCAGAGCGCGGGCCGTGATGAACCCATACGGTCGTGCTCGCGGAATCGGCCGGTTGGATCTTTCCCTAAACATCTAGACGTTTAGACGAAAACACCGCTAGCAAGCGCTTTCTGGGCCGGCAGGCAACGCCCATGAAGCACGAGCGCCGAGTTCGCGAACGCAACAGCACGACTCATCGCTTCGAATCACGACCAAAGCTGCGTCGTACAGCAGCACGCTAAAGCCGACACACATACGGAGCATGTCGATGCTGATCAGGAACGCTCGCGTCGTCACGCGGGACGAGGAATTTACGGGAACCTTGCGGATTGAAAACGGCGTCATTGTCGACCTTGAACGGGGCACGACGTCGGCGGCCGAAGCCGAAGACTGGGACGGTGACTATCTGTTGCCGGGCTTGGTCGAACTACACACAGACAATCTCGAGAAGCATCTGGCGCCGCGGCCGGGCGTGAGATGGAATATCGACGCGGCGTTTGTGATTCATGACGCACAAGTGGCCGCGGCGGGCATCACAACCGTATTCGATTCGCTCAGGATCGGCGCGCGTTCGGACGTCGACATGCACAGCCGGGATCTTCAGACGCAGTGCGTGCAGGCACTCGCGCGCCTGTCCGCGCGCAAGTTGCTGCGTGCCGAGCATTTCCTCCACCTGCGCTGCGAAATCGCCGCGCCCGACGTCGTGAATGTATTCGATTCACTGTGCACGCATCCATTGCTGCGGCTCGCTTCGGTGATGGATCACACGCCGGGCCAGCGCCAATGGCACGATCGGGATCAATGGCGTCGCTGGCAGGAACGGCACGGCAAATTGACCGACGAACACTTCGCCGCAGTGATTGCCGAGCTTTCAGACGGACAGGAACGTTTCGCCGACCGGCACCGTCGCGAGATCGTTGCGCGCTGCATGGAGCTCGGCGTGCCGGTGGCGAGCCACGACGACACCGTAATCGAGCACGTTGAACAGGCCGCGGCCGAAGGCATCGTCCTGGCGGAATTCCCAACCACCCGCATCGCCGCGCAAGCCGCGCGCGAACACGGCATCGCAACGATTATGGGCGCGCCCAACGTCGTAAGAGGCGGATCGCACTCGGGCAACGTCTCGGCAATCGAACTTGCGGAAGCCGGACTGCTCGACATCCTGTCCTCGGACTACGTGCCCTCGAGCCTGTTGAGCGCCGCCTTCGAACTGGTCGGCAAGGCCGGCTGGACGCTGCCGCGCGCGATGGCAACGGTATCCGCGGAACCCGCGCGCGCAGTTGGGTTGGACGACCGCGGCGCCATCGCCCCCGGTTTGCGTGCCGATTTTGTGCGCGTGCGGATGCACGATGCGCTGCCTGTCCCCCGCGCGACGTATCGGGCAGGCGAGCGCGTCGTCTGATGGACGGAACAAAGCAATCCGTTGTTGAATCGCCTGGCATGTACGAAACATAAATTGAGGAATATATGAAGGTATCCAAAATTTTATCTGCCGCGGCTCTGGCCGTGAGTTTTGTCTCCATTACGGCACATGCAGCTGGTACGTGTCCGAACGATGGCGTGGTTCGCTTTGGTGTCGAACCATACGAATCGGCCCAGCGCATGCTGCCGGTCTATACGGATCTCGCCAAGATGATCGGCGACAAGCTCGGCTGCACGGTGCAACTTTACGTCGCAACCAGCTATAACGCCGAGATCGAGGCAATGCGCAATAACAAGCTCGAATTCGGCGAATTCGGTCCCCTCGGCTACGTGCTCGCGCACCAGGTCGCGCACGCTGAAGCCGTCGCCACGTTCGCCGGCGAGCAGGGCAAGCCGGCCACTTACTACGCCTCCATCGTCACGTGGCCCGGCTCGGGCATCAAGACGCTGGGCGATACCAAGGGTCGCTCGTTCGCTTACGCCGATCCGGCTTCGACGTCCGGCCATCTGTTTCCCGCCTTCGGTCTGAGCAAGAACGGCATCGATCCGGACAAGGGCGTAAA
This sequence comes from Paraburkholderia sp. RAU2J, assembly GCF_003634845.1. Classification (NCBI taxonomy): domain Bacteria; kingdom Pseudomonadati; phylum Pseudomonadota; class Betaproteobacteria; order Burkholderiales; family Burkholderiaceae; genus Paraburkholderia; species Paraburkholderia sp. RAU2J. Next base: position 339,286 of record NZ_RBXG01000003.1, on the reverse strand, counting down.
AGCGGTCTACGCGGGCAGCCACACGGCGTCGTTCGAGGCGCTGCGCAACCACAAGGTCGATGCGGGGGAGCTGAACAGCGAAGAAATCGCCAGCGCCAAGCTACACAAGGAATTCGATCCTGCGGCTTACGTGACGCTGTGGCAATCGGAACCGATTCCGCTCGACCCGCTGGCCGTGCGCGGAGACTTGCCGGCGGATTTCAAGGCCCGTCTGGCAAGTGTGCTGAGTTCGCTCGATCTAAGCCAATTACCGGAAGCCGATCAGAAGTTCCTGGCATCGAACGAAAACCCGGAACTGAAGACGGTGCCGCAAACGGATGCTGCTTATAACCAGATCCGCGATCTGGTTTCGACTCTTCACATCGACCTGGCAAAACTGTGAGCACTCTGTCCAGCACCTCGGGTGGCGTCCCGATAGATTCGGTGAGCCGGCTTTCAGCCGGCGTGTCGAGCCTACCCGGAACAGCACTCCATACGACGCGTGGGCCCGGCGTAAAGCTGGCTGTCCGTGATCTGACGATGCGTTACGCAAATGGCCACACTGCGCTGCGCGGCATGAATGTGTCGGTCCACGCCGGTGAGCTGGTCGTGGTGCTGGGCAGCAATGGCAGCGGCAAGTCGACCTTCATGAAGTGCGTGGTCGGACTGAATCGGCCGACCGCCGGGTCGGTCGAGGTGGCTGGGCGCGATCTCGCCGCACTGTCCGGCAAAGCTTTGCGTGAGGCGCGTCTGCCGCTTGCGTTGATCTCACAGAACGCCAATCTCGTGAAGCGGCGCAGCGTGCTGGCGAACGTCTGCTGCGGCGCGCTCGGCCAACACCGGACGCTGGCAACCGCGCTGGGTCGGGTGCCTCGCGAGGAGATCGATCCGGCACTGTCCTATCTGGACGAGGTCGGTTTGCTGCATCTGGCGCGCCAGCGCGCCGGCACGCTTTCGGGCGGACAGGCGCAGCGCGTGGCGGTGGCCCGTGCGCTGGCCCAACGTCCTCACGTCTTGCTCGCCGACGAGCCGGTCGCCAGTCTGGACCCCGAAGCGGCTGACGAAGTCATGCGGCTGCTGCGCCGCCTCGCCGACGAGGACGGTCTCGCGGTGGTGTGCGTACTGCACCAGCCCGAACTGGCGACGCGATATGCCGACAGACTGATCGGTCTGCGCGGCGGCCTGCTTGAATTCGATCGGACGGCGTCGGCCGTCTCCCGTCAACAGATCGCGAGCCTTTATTTGGCCGAGGTGTCATGAGCAAGGTTCTTGAAATGCGCGCATCGACGGGCTCGTCGGGCGGCCGGACCATCTGGTCGGTGTGTGTCGCCGTCGTGCTGCTCGCGCTGTTTGTGCAGGCGTGGATCGTCGTCCAGGCCCGTCCGCAGGATCTGGTGACCGGTGCCCACGGTATGGTCGACATTATTTCGCGCGCCGTGCCGCCGGCGTTCGATCAGTTCGTCCCGAACTTGTGGCCGGTTCTCGAAACGATTGACCTGGCGATTTTCGGCACGGTATTCGGGGTGCTGCTCGCCTTTCCGCTGTCGATTCTGGCGGCCGCGAATGTCACGCCGGCGCTGCCCCTGTACTACGCCGCGCGCGCGCTGATCGGCATCACCCGGGCAGTGCCCGATCTGGTCTGGGCACTGTTGTTCGTCACAGCTGTAGGGCTGGGGCCGTTTCCTGGCGCACTTGCGCTTGCGGTCCATTCGGTCGGCATGCTTGGGCGGCTGTTCGCGGAAGTAATCGAAGACATGGATATGGGCCCCGTTGAAGCGTTGACGCTGACCGGTGCAGGGCGCCTGCAGGTGTTAAGCCATGCTGTCGTGCCGGGCGTGTTGCCCTCGCTGCTCGGCATTGGGCTGTTCCGCTTCGACGAAAACCTGCGCTCGTCGCTCGTGCTCGGCTTTGTTGGAGCAGGCGGAATCGGCTTCCAGTTGCTGACTGCAATGAACCTGTTCCAGTACCAGACCGTGTCGTTCCTGTTGATCGCCACCTTCGTCCTGGTCGTCTGTGCCGAACGCGTTTCCGCTTACCTGCGCAGCCGTGTCACCTGAACTCGGGCCGCTCACCTGCGTCGCCGTCGCTCTTCATGCCCTGGCGCGATCGTCACGGGAAGTGCGCAGCCGGCGGCCCAGGGCCCTCCTTATCATTGAAGCACGAGAATTGACATGTTGATCAATCATGGCGTCGGCGTCGATCCGTGGGCGCTCGGTCGCATTCTGTCGGAGCATCCGGAAATCCATCCAACGGCGGTAGTTCGCGCCAGCGACTTTGGCCGTTACACCTATCTCGGTCCGCGCAGCCATGTCGCCGAATCCGTCATCGGCGACTACGGCTATGCGATGGGTGACAATCAGATCGCCCACGCACTCATTGGCAAGTTCGCCAATATCGCCACCGGCGTACGCATCAACCCGCCCAATCATCCTTCGTGGCGTGCGACCCACCATCACTTTACCTATCGCTCGCGATCGTACGGATTGTCTCTCGACGACGACGCTGACATCTTGCAGTGGCGGGCGCAGGAGTCGGTGGAGATTGGTCACGACGTGTGGCTCGGCCACGATGCCATCATCATGCCCGGCGTGACGATCGGCACTGGCGCCGCGGTCGGCTCAGGAGCCGTTGTGACCAAGGACGTTCCGCCGTTCGCCATCGTCGTCGGGGTGCCGGCGCGGGTGCTGCGTTTTCGCGTCGACGCGCGCACCTCGGAGCGCATGCAGCAGATCGCCTGGTGGGACTGGAGCGCCGAGCGCATTGACGCGGCATTGGCCGATTTTCGTGGGCTCACGGCGGCCGAGTTCGTGGATAAGTACGACGGTAAAGGTGAATGAATGGCCAAGCGGCCGTTTCTCCGCGACGGCGGAGCGTTGCACGCGTTGCCCAGACGACGGTGCCAACTGTCCTCGCTTCAATCACCTGGTCTCGACGTGCCTGTCTCTATGGACGTGTCACGTGGAATTCCCAGGTTAGATCCTTCAAATTAACGGAACAGTCTCAAATGGAATTTCGCCAACTTGGCCGCTGCGGCCTCAAGGTTTCGACGCTGACGCTTGGCACGATGCTGTTCGGCGATCCGACCGACGAAGCAACCGCGGCACGCATCGTAGACCAGGCGCATGAACAAGGCGTCAACTCGATCGATACCGCCGACGTCTACGCTGGCGGTGAATCGGAGCGTGTCGTCGGGCGTTGCATCGCCGCCCGGCGCGATCGTTGGGTGCTGGCGACCAAATTTGCCAGTCCATTCGGCGATGGTGACGTCAATGCGCGCGGCGCGTCGCGCAAACACATGGTGCGAGCCGTTGAGGCTAGCCTCAAGCGCCTGAACACGGACTATATCGATCTGCTTTACCTCCACGCTGAAGATCACAATACGCCGGTCGATGAAACAGTGCGCGCACTAAATGATCTGATTCAGGCCGGCAAATTGCGCTACTACGGCCTGTCGAACCATCGCGCATGGAAGATCGCCGAATTCAGTCATACCGCCCAGGCACTGGGTCTCGCTGCTCCGGTAGCCAGTCAGCCGCTCTACAACCTCGCGAATCGGCAGGCCGAGGCGGAACAGCTGACAGCCGCGCACCGTTATGGCCTCGGCGTGATTTCGTACAGCCCACTCGCGCGCGGCGTGCTGACCGGCAAATACGAATTGGGCGTGACGCCCGCGGCCGATACGCGTGCAGGGCGCGGCGACCGCCGCTTGCAGCAGGCCGAATGGCGGCCCGAATCATTGGAGCTGGCACGGCGCGTTCGCGAGCATGCAGAGGCGCGTGGACTGAGTGCGGGACAATTCGCACTCGCGTGGGTGCTCAACAGCAGCTATATCAGTTCAACCATCGCCGGACCACGCACCATGGCGCAATGGGACGATTATCTGCCAGCCTTGAGCTATCGCCTGAGCGCCGAAGACGAAGACTTCGTCGACTCGCTCGTCACTACGGGCCACCCTTCGACGCCCGGGTTCAATGATCCCAAGCATCTTTTCTTTGGGCGGATTCCCCGGCACGGTTCGTAAGCCGGACACGCACAAGAGAATTTCTGGAGTCGCGGCATTCCCATGAGGTTCCGCCACATCGGACTACTACGCCATGCTATCGACAGCGGTCGCAACCGGGTCATCCTCCCGGTTGCGACCTGCGCAGGCCTTCAATTTGCGACCTGTGCCATCGTTGTCGCGACGAGTGCTAGCGTGGCAGCCACTTGGGCGAGTTCATCGCTCGACCATCCGCCGCCCAGCGCATGCAGCAGTTGCACGTTGGCACTTAGCTGGCGTGTCTGGATATCGAGCACGCTGTTTGAGCCCGCGAAACGTCGAGGCCCGCCACGATGCCGCTGCCATGCAGCGTCTGCGTGAGTTGCAGCGCTTTCGCATACGCCATGACCGTCTCGTTCAGCAGCGCGGTCTGCTGGTCGAGGCCCCGCAAACCGATTTAATTGTCTGCGAGTGCCACTTGCAGGGCCAGTTTCACCCGCTTCGAGCGTCTCCTTGAACGGATCGCCATGGACGGCAAGACGTTCGCGGCAGAAGCTGACGACCAGAATCGAATTGGCAGTCGCCACCGCCATGCACATGATCGCGCCAATGAGTGCGGGTACGGAGAGCGTCGTCGTGTGTGTCGCGAACAGCTTCCAGACGAGGAGCCACGTCGGAAGTGTGGTCTGAGTTCGATGAGGCTCTTTCAGCAAACGTACGCTAACGCGGCTATGATTTCACGCGGCGATCGGCGCCGAAACAGAAAAGGAGAAGTACCCGGATGATCCATGTCATTGCCACAATCACTGCCCAGCCCGGTCAACGCGAAGCCGTGCTGGCACTTTTCAACAAGAACCGGCCGGCGGTGTTGGCCGAAGAGGGGTGCATCAGCTACGAGGCCGTCATCGACGTACCCGAGTTCGGGACAATTCAGACACCGCTCGGCAAGGACACGTTCGCTGTCATCGAGCGCTGGGAAAGCGCGGAAGCGTTGAGGGCGCACGGGGCCTCCGCGCATATGGCCGAATATGGACACAATACGCGCCCGTTGCTCGTGAGCCGCGTCATCAACGTGCTTCAGGCTTGCTAAAGAGAGCGTTCGTGGCGGCCCGCCATCAGCTGGGCGGGGTTCGATGCCAATGCGGGCGCCGTCACGCCGACTCCCATTGCGATGCCTCCGTGGCAACGCGGACATGGACGAACATCCGGTTTCAGGTCAGTTGGCAGCAGCAAGGACGACGCTCGCTTCGCAACGGCTGAGACAATGCGAGGGTCGCGCAGGGCATCGCGGGACGGCCCCCCACGCCCGGGGTGTATACTTTTATCAGAACATAAATCGTCATGTGATGATAACAGCTACAATCCGACACCGTAGGGAGCTATGAAGACCAAAGGCACTATCGAGAAGGCGATCCGTGGAACCGGCGCCACCCGCGTGGCGGTCAAGCGGCCGATGAAAAAAGCGCCGCAGCGTTTGCCGCGCGCCGAGCGTCAGGCGCGCGTGCTGGAGAAGGCCGCGGAATATTTCGCGGAGCATGGTCTCGGCGCACAGACCCGCGCCATCGCGGAAGCCTGCGGCGTATCGCAACGCTTGTTATATAGCCTGTTCCCGAGCAAGGCCGCTTTGATTGATGAAGTCTACAAGCGGGAAGTCGTCGGAATCTTCGACGCAATCTGGTTTGTTCAATTGCAAGACCGAAGTGTGCCGATTGAAAGCCGACTCAACCGCTTTTATTGCGAGTACTATGACACGCTCCTGACGCGCCGCTGGCTGAGGCTCTTCCTTTATTCGTCGCTCGAGGGCCTGCGCACGGCGCCGGCCTATACGAACGCGATCGTCAGCCATGCGCTCGAGATCATCGTTACGGAGACTGCGCATGAACTGGGTCTACGCATGCCAGTCGACCCGGCTCAACTGGGCGAAGTGGGTTGGCTGTTACATGGCGCGGTGTCTCATCTGGCGATTCGCCGTCGCATCTATTCGAACGAAAACAGCATGCCCGCCGCAGCGGTGATTGCCATGCACGTGCGCGCCTTTCTGACGAGCCTGCCGAGCCTGCTGCCTGCGCTATAACGCATTGCGAGTCGGCGCCGGGAGGTTCGCCGGTGTTATCGCTGCGATCGTCCGATTCGTCTCCAGCGCAACTCGTCAAGTGACGATATAATTCTGCGAAATTGAGCTGCGTTGCCGCGCCGTCTGCCGTTCGGGTTGCGCCGCCGTCCGCACATAAGCAGTGCCTGGCTTTCGCATGGCGGCTGCGTCATAACTGTTCGCAATCGTCGCCATGAGGCAAACCAATTTCACGAACGGCCTGCGCCTCGGCACAATGCCGTGGCGCATCGTGGTGGCGTTTCACGCGATATGTCAGGCCGCGAGTCATTGCACGCGGTCTGCGGGCGCCGTCTTCGAAACAGCCAAAGAGAAACAGCCGAAGACACGCGCAGCAAATAATGCATCTCTCACGAAAAAGGTGAACTCTTGAGGACTATGGCGGGTTTGCGTGTCCACACCCAGTTAGTTGCCGGCTTCGGCATCGTCCTTTTCGCCCTCGTTGCGCTGACGGTCATCGCCATCACACGCGTCGAGTCCGTGCGGCAGCGACTCGATCAGATCATCGACGTGAACGGCGTCAAAGAACGATACGCCATCAACTTTCGCGGCAGCGTCCATGACCGGTCAATCGCCGTGCGCGATGTCACTCTCGTATCGCATGAAGAACTGCCGGCCGTCGTCGCGCATATCCAGCAACTCGCGGCGGATTATGAGGAGGCGGCAAAGCCGCTTGCCGCCGTCTACGCGCAGCGCACCGACATCACCGCAGCCGAGCGCGCAATCTATTCGCGCGTGATCGAGGCGGGCAACGAGGCCACGCCGTTTATCGACGAGGTGATTGCACGGCAAACCTCCGGCGACTCCGAAGGGGCACGCACCGTGCTGCTCCAGCAAGCGCGCCCCGCGCTGGTCGAGTGGCTCGCGGCAATCAACCAGCTGATCGACTTTCAGGAAGCACTGAACCGGCAGGGCGGCGCCGAGGCACGCCAGATAAGCGTCGATTTCCGCTTGATGATGCTCGCGCTGACCGGGCTTGCGTGCGTGATCGGTCTTGGCGTTGGGGTGCTTGTCGTGCGCAACATAGGCCGCTCGCTCGGCGCCGAGCCGCGTGAGCTGATCGCGTTCGCCGATGCGATCCGGCGCGGCGATCTTTCCCGGCGCGCCGACTTGCGCACCGGCGATACGGGTAGCGTGATGGCGACTGTCGTGCGGATGAGAGAAGCGCTCGCGGACATCGTCGGACAGGTGCGCGATGGCGCCGATGCCGTCGCCGACATGAGTCACGCGATTGCCGCCGGCAATGCCGATCTTGGCGCACGCACCGAGCTCCAGGCCAGCGCGCTCGAGCAGGCCACCGGCGCGCTCAAGGAGTTCGACGCGAGCGTGGCCACCAACGCTGCAAATGCGGGACACGCGGACGAGCTTGCCAGGCAGGCCTCGGAAACGGCTGGGGAAGGCGGCATGGCGGTCGGCCGGGTGGTGGAGACGATGCATGGGATACGGGCGTCGTCGGCGCGCATCGCGGAGATCATCTCGGTCATCGACGGGATCGCGTTCCAGACCAACATCCTCGCGCTGAATGCGGCGGTCGAGGCCGCACGGGCGGGTAGCCAGGGACGCGGTTTTGCCGTGGTGGCCGGCGAGGTCAGAGTACTCGCGCAACGTAGCGCAGAAGCGGCGAAGGAAGTCAGGCAACTGATCGTGGCGAGCGACGCTCGCGTGAAAGACGGCGCTACCCAGGTCGATGACGCGGGCTCGACCATCACCGCGGTCGTGGGTTCGTCGGCGCGTGTCACGGGCATCATGAGCGAAATCCATGACGCGTGTCAGCAGCAAACGCTTCAGATCGGCGAGGTCCGCGAGATGATCACAAGCCTGGAGCACGGCACGCAACAGAACGTCGCGCTCGTCCAGCAATCGGGCGCCGCCGTGGATGCCCTGAACCGGCAAGCACGAAACCTTCTTGGAGCGGTCAATCTTTTCTCCGTTGGGTCCGAACGCGGCTCGGAACTGAAATCGCCCAACCCACAGCAGCGCGATGCCACTGCGCGCAACCCGGCGCCTTCACTCGCCAGCAGCTACTCGTGAGCGCATGGCGGCATAACCCGATTTTCAATTCAATCCAAATCGTCCGCGCTGCAGGCGCGACGCGGCGGGACTCTGAGGAGCAGCACATGATCGATTTGCGCAGCGATACCGTGACCCGTCCGGACAAGCCGATGCTCGCCGCGATGACAGCCGCCGAACTGGGCGACGACGTCTGGGGCGACGATCCGACTGTCCTGCGTCTGCAGGCCGTGGTCGCCGAACGCGCCGGCAAGGAAGCCGGCCTGTTCTTTCCGACTGGAACGCAATGCAATCTTGCGGCCTTGATGGCGCATTGCGCACGTGGCGACGAATACATTGTCGGCCAACTGGCGCACACCTATAAATTCGAAGGCGGCGGCGCGGCGGTGCTCGGCAGCATTCAGCCGCAGCCGCTGGAAAATGCCGCTGACGGCACCTTGCCGCTCGATAAGATTGCGGCCGCCATCAAGCCGATCGACGATCATTTCGCGCGCACGCGTCTGTTCGCGCTAGAGAACACGATTGGAGGCAAAGTGCTGCCTGCGGACTATGTGGCGCGTGCGGTCGAATTCGTTCGTCAGCGCGGGCTTGCGACGCACCTCGACGGGGCGCGCGTGTTCAACGCCGCGGTGGCTTCGGGCCAATCGCTGGCGGCGCTGTGTGCGCCCTTCGATTCGGTGTCGATCTGCTTCTCCAAGGGACTGGGCGCGCCGGTCGGTTCGGTGCTGGCCGGCAGCCAGGCGCTGATCGACACCGCGCATCGCTGGCGCAAAGTGCTGGGCGGCGGCATGCGGCAATCGGGCGTGCTGGCGGCGGCGTGTCTGTACGCGCTGGATCACAATGTCGAGCGGCTCGCGGACGATCACGCCAACGCCCAACATCTTGCCGACGGTCTCGCGCAGATCGATCAGGTCACGGTGCAGTCACACGCCACCAACATGGTGTTCGCGCAGTTTCCGCAACAACATTGCGCCCCGCTCGAAGCGTGGCTCAAGGCACAGGGCATTCTCACGCAGATGCTGTATGCGTCGCGCTTTGCGACACATAAGGACGTCTCGCGCGCGGACATCGATACGTTTCTGTCGGCTGTAAGGGCGTATTTCGCTCGCGGCTGAGGTCCGTGCAATGCCGGTTTTTTCATCGCGTGTTGACATGGCGCGTTCGGGTCGGACAATAATCTCAGCCCCGACACTCGCCAACTCAGGTTCCAAGCGTGAACGACATCACCGGTATTCCCCCCTCGCGGGCTGATCATGTCTATGTCAGCGTCCGCGAAGATATCTTCGATATGCGCCTGCTGCCCGGCGACCGCGTGACGGAAGGCAGCATCGCCGAGCGCTTCGGCGTGTCCCGCACGCCTGCGCGCGAGGCCTTGCAGCGCCTGCAAAGTGACGGCCTGATGCGCGGCTATGTGCGCGGCGGCTGGGAAGTCGTGCCGGTCGATTTCAAGCGCTTCGAAGACCTGTACGAAATGCGCAAGCTGATTGAAACCTTCGCGGTCTCGAAGCTTGCGAGTGCCGAAGGAGAGCTCTCCGAAGGCGTCGCACAGATGCTCGGCCAGCTCGAACAAATCTGGAAGATCCCGCCTGCTCATCGCCGGCGTGACGGCCGCGAGATGGTCGCGCTCGACGAGGCATTTCATCACGCCCTCGTGCAGGCCGCCGATAACGCCGAGCTGACCAATGCGATGCAGCGCGTGACCGATCGCATCCGGGTCGTGCGGCGACTCGATCTCGTGTATGGCGACTGCATCGACGAAACCTACGACGAACATGTGGCGATCCTCGATGCAATCCGTTGTCGCGAAACGGATCGCAGTGTTGCGTTGATCGCGCGCCATATCGAGGGTAGCCGCGTTGCGGTGCGCAGCTTGACGGGCGAGCGCCTGCAACGTGCACGCACTGCAATGGGGCCGAACGCGGTCCCCTATGCACCACCCAGGCTGCGGGGCACCAAGTAGCGACATCTCCGGGCGTACCGAGCCGTGCGAAACCCTATCTGGCGCGCATGCGCGGGTGACTCGCATGCTGGCATGCTTCTCGCATTAGTAACGGGTATGTATACAAGCAAAATCCCCGTCCAATATGTCATCTAGTTTTCTGAATCCGACGCGCGGCGCGCGTGGCATGGCCGTCGCGCCGAATGCGCTCGCGGCGCAGAGCGCGTTGGCCATCATGCGGGACGGCGGCAACGCCGTCGAAGCCATGATTGCCGCTGCCGCGACTATCGCAGTCGTCTATCCGCACATGAACAGCATTGGCGGCGACGGCTTCTGGCTAATCTCTCGCCCCGGCGCCGAGCCGGTGGGCATCGAGGCGTGCGGCGCGGCCGCATTGGCCGCCACAATCGACGCCTACCGCTCGCGCGGACACGCGACGATTCCGACGCGTGGCCCGCTGGCCGCGAACACCGTCGCAGGCACCGTGTCCGGCTGGCAACTCGCGCACCGCTGGTCGAGGGACGTGCTCGGCGGCAAGCTGCCCGTCAAGCGTCTTCTCGAAGACGCCATTCACTACGCGAAGTCCGGCGTGCCGGTCACGCGCAGCCAGGCACAATGTGTCGACAGCCGGCGCGCCGAACTGAGCCCGATCGCCGGTTTCGCGGCTACGTTTCTGCATGACGGCCGTGCGCCTGCAGCGGGCGAGCGCTTTGTCGCACCGCGTCTCGGCGCGACTCTGGAGCGCCTCGCCGAAGCAGGTCTCGACGACTTCTATCGCGGCGATCTCGCGCGCAGCATCGCAAGCGATCTTCAGTCCGCCGGCTCGCTGCTTGCGCTTGCCGATCTCGAACGGCACGAGGCGCGCCTGCGCAAGCCGCTCGCACTCCAGCACTCGCTCGGCACGATCTACAACATGCCGCCGCCGACACAGGGTCTCGTGTCGCTGCTGATTCTCGGCATTCTCGACCGCGTGCTGACGAAAGACATGGATCCGCTCGGGCCCGAGTTCGTCCACGCGTGCGTCGAGGCAACCAAGCTTGCTTTCGCGATTCGCGACGCGCACGTCACCGATCCCGATCACATGAAGGTTGATCCCGCCACGCTGCTCGAACCGGCCGCACTCGACGCGATGGCCGCGCGCGTCTCGCCGACGCGAGCCGCGCCTTGGCCGGCCGGTCGCGGACCGGGCGACACCGTATGGCTAGGCGTGACGGATAGCGAGGGCGTGGCGGTCAGCTTCATCCAGAGCATTTATCATGAGTTCGGCAGCGGCATCGTCCTGCCGGGCTCCGGCATCAACTGGCAGAACCGCGGCTGCAGTTTCTCGCTCGACGAGCACGCGCTCAATCCGCTGATGCCGCGGCGCAGGCCATTTCACACACTCAATCCGGCGCTGGCGCGCTTTGCCGATGGCCGCACGATGGTGTACGGCAACATGGGCGGAGACGGACAGCCCCAATCGCAAAGCGCCGTGTTTTCACGCATCGCGAATTTCGGCTGGAACCCGCAGGCGGCGATCGACGCGCCTCGCTGGCTGCTCGGCCGCACATGGGGCCAATCGACCGACACGCTCAAGCTCGAATCACGTTTCACCGAGCACACGGCAGCAACGCTCAGCGCGTTCGGGCACGAGGTCGAGATGATGGCGCCTTACGACGAAGCGATGGGGCATGCCGGCGCAATCGTTCGGCAGCCTGATGGACTAATCGAAGCGGGCTACGATCCGCGCAGTGACGGGGCCGCTGCGGGCTGGTAGACACCGCGCGCTTTTTCTCAAACGACTTGCAGTTCCGGGCGCTCAGGCCCGGAGGACGGCGCACGTCTCGCGCATGCCGGCTGGCATGCGCTCAGGAAACGGAGAACACCATGAACACACGCTTGCAACCGACGGCGCCGCGTATCGAGAATGCCTCGACGCCCGCCACGCATAACCGCTGGATTCAACTTGGACTGGGTCTCGTCTGCATGATGGCGATCTCGAGTCCGCAATACGTCTGGACGTTGATGACCAAACCGCTCGCCGCGAAACTAGGCATCGCGTTGCCAGAACTGCAGGTGACGTTCTCGCTGCTGATCATTCTGCAGACGTTTTTTTCGCCGTTTCAAGGCAAGCTGATCGACCGCTTCGGTCCGCGCACGCTGATCTCGTTCGGCACGGTGATGTCCGGCCTGAGCTGGGTGTTCGCATCGCAAGTCCAGAGTGCGCCGATGCTCTATCTGACGTATGGCGTGATCGGCGGCCTTGGCACGGGCATCGTGTATGTCGGTGTTGTCGGGCTGATGGTGCGCTGGTTCCCGGCGCAGCGAGGCTTCGCGGCGGGCGCTGTCGCCGCCGGCTATGGCATGGGCGCGATCGTCACGACGTTTCCGATCGCAGCGTCGTTGCAGGCGCGTGGTGTCGAGGCCACGCTGTGGATGTTCGGCATCGCGTTCGCGGTGGTGGGGCTGCTGGCATCGCAGGGCCTGCGTGTGCCGCCCGCGCATGGTGCCGCCGGCGGCAATGTGAATGACGCCGGTTCGGCGGTGGCCAATCTGCGCCCGTCACAAACGCTCCGGACGCCGATCTTCTGGCTGATGTTCGCCATGATGACGATGATGTCGACGTCCGGCCTGATGGTCACGTCGCAAATGGCCACCTTCGCCGCCGATTTCGGCGTGACCAAAGTGCTCGTGTTCGGCATGGCGGCGCTGCCGCTTGCGTTGACGATCGACCGCTTCACGAACGGGCTCACGCGGCCGCTGTTCGGCTGGGTGTCCGACAAACTCGGCCGCGAAAACACGATGTTCTTCGCGTTCGCCCTGGAAGGCATCGCGATGGCGCTGTGGCTGTTCACGCGCGATAACGCGGTGCTGTTCGTGTTGCTCTCGGGCGTGGTGTTCTTCGGCTGGGGCGAAATCTTCTCGCTGTTCCCGGCGACGCTGACCGACACGTTCGGCACGCGGCATGCCACGGAAAACTATGGCTGGCTCTACATTTCGCAGGGCATCGGCTCGATTTTGGGCGGCCCGCTCGCTGCGTTGATGCACCAGCACGCGGGTAGCTGGTTGCCGGTGTTCGGCGCGGCGATCACGCTCGACATTGTCACCGCGGTGCTCGCGATTGCGGTGCTCAAGCCGATGCGCCGCCGTTTCCTTGCGGCTGCGCAACGCTTTTGAGGGGTCCATTCGCTGGCCCCTTGCTTGACTGATTGCCATTGAGGAACACTTATGTCCGTTCAGCTGGCTTTACGCAATATCCGCAAATCGTTTTCGAACAAGATGCGCTCGGTCGATGTGCTAGGTGGACTCACCTTCGATATTCACGAGCGAGATTTCGTCAGCATCATCGGGCCTTCGGGCTGCGGCAAGACAACTGTCTTCAATATCGTTGCGGGGCTGCTCGAGTCCGATAGCGGCGAGATCGTGTATCGCGGGCAGCCCATTGAAAGCCTGCGCGGCAGGGTTGGCTACATGATGCAGCGGGACCTGCTGCTGCCGTGGCGCACCGTCCTGCAGAATGTGCTGATCGGGCCGGAACTGAAGAAGATGCCGGCGGCGCAAGCACGCGAGATGGCGATGGAGTACCTCAACACATACGGTCTCGCGGGTTTCGAAAATGCGTACCCGCGCATGCTGTCGGGCGGCATGCGTCAGCGCGTGGCGTTGATTCGCACGCTCATCAACGACCCCGACATCATCCTGCTCGACGAGCCGTTCTCGGCACTCGACTATCAGACACGGCTCTATCTGGAAGGTGTGCTGATGGAAGCCGTGGAAACGTTCAACAAGACGGTGGTGCTCGTGACGCACGACATCGACGAAGCCGTAGCGTTGTCGAAACGCGTGGTCGTGCTCGGCGGCCGGCCTTCGCAGGTGAAGAAGATCTACGACATCGATATCGCCGCCCGCACGCCGATCGGCGCGCGCAGCGATCCGAACTTCGCGGGTTACTTCCACGCGTTGTGCGGCGAACTTGATATCCAGACCGAGGTGAGGGCAGCATGACGCAATCCGTTTCGATCGATAAACCGGTGCCGCAACAGCGTGCAGCGAAAGCGCGATCACGGCTCGCGCTGGATAGCGGCTGGGGCCGGGCGCTTTTGCAACTCGTGGCCGTCATTGCGTTCTTTGCGGTATGGGAGGGTGCGGCGCGCGCAGGCTGGGTGTCGAATTTTCTGGTCGGCTCGCCGTCGAAAATCTTCGCAGCGCTGGTGCGCGACATGCAGTCCGGGCAACTCTTCATCGATACCGGCTACACGCTTTTCGAAGCAATTCTCGGCTTCGTGTTCGGCACGGCGGTGGGCTCGGTATGCGGACTCGCGCTCTGGTACTCGCCGTTCGTCGCGCGGCTGATCGAACCGTTCATCGTCGCGATCAACAGCGTGCCGAAGATCGCGTTCGCACCGATCGTGATCCTGTGGTTCGGCACCGGCCTCGTATCGAAGGTCGCGCTCGCGATTTCGCTGACGGCCATCGTCGCGCTGATCGCGGCCTATGAAGCGGCGAAAGACGCCGATCCGGATCTGCAGGCGCTGCTCGTCACGCTCGGCGCCCAGAAGAACGACGTGTTCATGAAGGTGGTGGTGCCGTTCACGCTTCCGTATGTGATCTCGACGTTCCGCATCAACGTCGGATTCGGTCTCGTCGGCGCGGTGGTGGGCGAGTTTATCTCGTCGGAGAAGGGGCTCGGGCACATGATTTTCACCGCGTCGAGCCTGTACGACCTCAACACGGTGTGGGCGGGACTCTTCGTGCTGATGGCGATCGGCTTCGTTCTCTACTTCCTGATCGACACGATCGAACGCAAGCTGCTGCCGTGGCGGCAGGCGTCGAATGCCAGCTCGCTGAAGGTCTGAAGGTCTGAAGGTCTGAAGGTCTGAAGGTCTGAAGGTATTTCGTATTGTCAAATCTCTTCATTTAATACAGGACGATGGCATGAACGCAAGAAAAGCACTCGCGGCACTGACGACCGCCTTCGCACTCGCTGCCGCATCGGTTTCGGTGCCGGCGCTCGCCGCCGACAAGAAAGTCACCATCTCGCAGGCCTTCCAGTCGATGCTCTATCTGCCGCTCTATGTTGCGATCGACGGTGGCTTTTTCGCCAGAGAAGGACTCGACGTCACCAAGCAGACGGCGGGCAGTCCGAGCGCGGCGCTATCGGCGGTGCTCTCGGGAAGCGCCGAATTTTCGCTGCATGGCCCGGAGTGGACGGCTGTTGCAGCCGAGAAGGGCGCGGACGTCGACGTGATTGCGAACGTGGTCAATGGTGCGGCCGTGTGGATTGCCGTTGCGCCCGGCGTGAAATTTAACAGCATCAAGGACGTCAAGGATCAGGTCGTGGTGTCGGGGCAGATGCCGACCACCAGCACGTCACTGTTCTTCAAGCTGTTGAAGGAGAACGGCATGTCGCAAAGCGACGTCAAGTTGATGCAGGTCCCGCTTGGATCTGAAATCGGGCCGCTGGTGGCCGCACAGGCGAAGATCGCGGTAATGTATGAGCCGGGCCTCGACCAGGCGGTCGCGAAGGGTATGAAAGTCGTGCTCGGCTTTCCGCAGCACTATGGCGAGTACGCATTTTCGTCGATCACGGCCAAACGGAGCGTCGACCCCGATGCCGCCGCGCGCTTCGTAAAGGGCCTGCAGGGGGCGCTGTCGTATATGCAAAGCAATCCTGCTGAAACGGCTGCTATCGCGCGCAAGGAGTTTCCGACGCTCGACCCCGTCGTGGTCGATGCGGCCGTCAAGCGCATGCTAACCGAGGGCGTGTATCCGAAGAGTGTCGACATTACGCCCCAGGCGCTCAAGGTTGCGATGGATACACAGATTGCCCTCGGCAACCTGAAAGCGCAGCCGAAGTACGATGCCTTCATCGTCCACAGCTACATCCAGCCCGCGCTTGCCGCCAAATGAATCAGGAATCCAACACTTCCATGACCACGTTCTACGAATCTTCGACCGTGCAGGAAATCCGCGCTGCCGTCGCGTCAGGCGAGGTCAGCGTCGAGCATTACGTTTCCCGCGCGTTCGACGTGGCGAGAGATTCGCAATCCGGATTGCGCGCTTTCTGTTATTTGCCGGACACACCGTCCTTCAACCGTGCGGATCGAGCTGCGCCGCTCGCGGGTGTGCCTGTCGCGGTGAAGGACGTCATCGACACCGCCGACATGCCCACCGAGTTCAACTCGGCCGCGTACAAGGGGCGACGCCCCGAGCACGATGCGTGGGTCGTGGCGCGTCTGCGCGCGGCCGGCGCGTCGATTCTCGGCAAGACTGTGACTACGGAATTCGCATGGCGCAATCCTGGGCCGACCGTCAATCCGTGGAATAGCGCGTACACGCCGGGCGGATCGTCGAGCGGATCGGCGGCGGCCGTTGCCGCCGGCATCGTACCGCTTGCGTTCGGCACGCAGACCCAGGGCTCCGTCATCCGGCCCGCGGCGTATTGCGGGATCGTCGGCTTCATGCCCACGTACGGTGCGATTGCGCGCACAGGCGTATTGCCGCTCGCGTGGTCGCTCGACCACGTTGGGCTGTTTGCGAGGCGGGTGGCGGACATCGCGTACACGCTGAAGTTCGTGTCCGGTACGGACGCGCGCGACCCGCATGTTTCGCATATCGCGTTAAAAGCGGATCGGCCTGGGGGGCGGCGGATCGGTGTGTTGAGACGGCAGGTGGGCGGCGCTGTCGAGCCCGCGCAGCAGGCGGCGCTCGACCGGCTTGCGGCCCGCCTGGCGCGTGACGGGGCTGAGATCGTCACGGTCGATCTTCCGGCTGAGTTGTTCGAGACGCCGGCTTACGCGCTGCAACTGATGTCGGTGGAAGCGGCGATCACGCACGGCGATCTGGTCGATCGCACGCCGGAACTCGTCAGTTCTCCGATGCGCGGTCTTATCGAAGAAGGGCGCGCGCTGCAAGCCACGATTTATGCGCGGATCAAGGCATTGCAGGTTCCGATGGCGCTGCGCTTTAACGCATGGCTGGCGCAGACGATGGCGCTCGATGCGCTGCTCGTTGCGCCCGCAACGGGCGAGCCGCCGCGTGGCCTTGAATTCACCGGCGATGCCTCGTTCTGCGCGCCGTGGACGTATCTAGGTGTACCAGCCGTGACTGTTCCGGTGGGGTTCGGGCCCGCTGGCCTGCCGCTTGGTGCGCAACTTGTGGGCGCCGCGCACGGCGATGCGCAGTTGCTAGCGCTCGCGGAGTGGGTCGAGGCGCGCGCGGGGTGGACGGCGGCGGTGGCGGAGCGAGCCGTCGAGATTTAGCGCGGGGAAACGTTGACCTTGTTGTGACGCAACACGGGTTAACTGAACCGCTCCTAGCCTTGTCGATTTGTTTACACACAAATCAGAAACATAGCGGACGGGTAGATGCCTGAAGAAGGGGTGGACGAGCGTTGGGTCCCCTTCGAATTTATGCAGGCTGCTTGTTGATTCACTGACCCGGCTTTGCGCCCTTTTGGGGCATTAGAAGGTCCGGGTTCTGTACTTTCATCTGCAACATCCCCGCTGCTCACGCAGCTTAGATTGTGTTGCATCGACCGGTTGAATCCGCAAGCTTAAGCCGACGTTCGAGCATCCTCGCGAGAGCGCGGATCAATGGCCGAAATAGGCCCACGTTAGGCGGTCATTGACTTGCCCGATCTGGAGTTACCCGCTCGTCGCGTACCTTCAGTAGCGGGACCGACGACATTCGCGCTCAGCACTTCCCTTGCGATCGTGCTTTCTCCGCGGCCGATTGTCGTCCAGAATGAATGTCCAGTGCGCGAAGCGGCAGATCAGGCGTATCCGTGTTGCCCGGCCATGCAGAGGTTGGACGCCGTCCTTGACAAAGCGGGGGAGGGCCATGCTTGACGATTCGCTCCCGGACCGAATCAGGCCAGTCACTGTCCGTCATCGCTGGACGATTCTGGTCGCGAGCACGGGTGGCGCGCTCGAAGTCTTCGACTTCGTGATTTACGGGTTTTTTGCCCAAAATATCGGCGCGGAGTTCTTTCCGCGACAAATGGGCGTATCGGGGCAGACGCTGTCGTTCACGGTGCTGGCGGCAGGCTACCTGTCGAGGCCCCTCGGAGGCATCGTCCTCGGTCATTTTGGCGACAGGTATGGCCGGCGCATAGTGTTCATATCGTCGGCGATGGTCGCGGCCGTTTCCACGCTCCTGATTGGAATGCTTCCTTCATACGCCGTCTGGGGCGTGACTGCCTCGGGCCTTCTTTTAACGTTACGGCTCGTTCAGGGCTTGTGTCTGGGCGGCGAACTGCCCGGCGCTGTCATCTATGCCGTAGAGACCACGCGCATGAGGCCAGGGTTCGTCTGCGGCATCGTCTTTGTTGCGGTCAATCTTGCGTTGCTGCTGGCCACGACCGTCAACATGGTGGTGCAAAGCACGCTCACCACCGAGCGGATCAGCGCATCGGGGTGGCGCATCGGCTTCCTTATTGGGGGCATGGTCGGCCTGTTGAGCTTCGCGTTGCGCCGTACGCTCGCAGAAACCGATGAGTACGCGCAGGCCATCGGCGCTCGACACCGTGAACCGCTGGCCGTGCTGTTTCGCAGCCATCTCAAGCCAGTCGTCACGGGTGTTGCCGCGTGCTCGCTGGTGGGTGCATCGAGTGGCATGTTCATCGGGTTCATGCCAAGTTATCTGCAAGGACTTCACTACGATGCACGGGAAATTGCGAGCGCGCAGACCTTTTATCTGATTGCCGTTGCGGCTTGCATTCTCGTCACGTCCTATGCTGGCGACCTGTTGCCGCGACACTACGTGTTCAGGGCGGGGACCGTCCTGTCGGCTCTACTCACGCCGATCTTCTTCATGGCGGTCGCCCGTTATCACGTGGACCTAACTGCCTGGTTCTTGCTTGCCGGTGCGGTGGCTTCACTGGCAAACGGGGTCTACGCGTGCGCAATCGCCGAAATGTTTCCCGTCGACGTCAGATTTAGCGGCCTCGCGACGGCCATGAACCTCGGGCTGGCTGCCTCGCTCGGCCTCACTCCTCTCGCCGCTCATATCGCCGCCGCACATGCTCACTGGAGTCCCGCGCTGCCGCTTGTCGCGTGTGCCGCGTTCGCATTCGCCGCGTCCTTCGGAATGCGTAGCCTGCCGCGGCGAGGTGACGCCAAGGAGGCAAGCAGGCGCTCACGCCGCAAGGAGCGCGCATGAGTTCGCAAGAGGGTATCAGGACGGATGTGGAACTTGACGTCCAGCGCTACGAATTGCGTCGCGGCGGCGAGATGGTGCGACTCGAGCGGCTGCCAATGGAACTGCTGATGCTAATGGCGTCGCGTCACGGGCAACTGGTCACCCGTGCCGACATTGTGAGGGCACTCTGGGGCACGAACACGTATCGCGAAACCGACAACAGCATCAATACAGCGATCCGTAAGATCCGCGTCGCGCTGGGTGAGGACCCCGAGAGTCCCAGGTACCTCATGACTGTCAAAGGCAAGGGCTATCGACTCGACGGCATTCGGCTTCCGAACCGTGAGGCGCCGACCGGTTCTGCGCCGGCCGTTCGCGTGCTCGTACTGCCGTTCGAGAACAAGACGGACGATGCCAGCCTCGACGGTTTCTGTTCCGCCCTCGCGGACGAGACTTCGGCCAACATCGGCATTCTCTACCCGGAACAGATCCTGGTCATCGCCAGGACGACCGCTGCATGCTATCGGCGGTCCGCAAAGAGCATCTCGGAGATCGCGCATGAGTTGACCGTCGATTATGTGCTCGAAGGCGCGCTGACGCGTGAGGGCACAAGAATCCGCATTCTGGCGCAACTGATACGTTCTTTTGATCAGGTCCAGATATGGAGCCGCGCTCATGAACCGATCGCAAAAGGTGCGCTTGATATTCAAAAGGAAGTGGGCGCCGCGTTGGCCCAGGAGGTGTCGCCAGCGCTCGCGGAGCAACAGCAGCACAGGCTGGCGAGGCGCCTGCCCGTCGATCCTTCGGCGCACGACGCTTACCTGCGTGGGCGCTACTTCTGGACCCGGCGAGTTCACTTCGACGCGGGGTTTGCCGCCCACCACGGATTGAGCGACGAAGACTTCATTCGCGCGTACGGCTATTTTGAAACCGCCGTCGACCTCGACCCAACCTACGCGCTCGGCTATGTCGGCCTGTCGAACATTTTCGGCTCGACCGCGACACACGGATTCTATGCGCCGTCGCAAGGCTATCCCAAGGCGCGCGAGGCTGCGCTGCGAGCACTTGAACTCGACCCGAACCTGCCCGAAGCCCATCAGGCACTCGCCGGCGTGCACTACTTCTACGACTGGGACTGGCGCCGGGCCGAGGAGGAATTTCTTGAGGCATTACGGCTCAATCCGAGCCACGCCGAAACGAGCCGCCTGTACGCAAGGCTTCTAACCGTGGTCGGACGAGAAGCGGAAGGACGGGCGCAGTTTGAGCTTGCCGAAAGGGTCGACCCGCTCGGCTTCGAAGGCTCGCGCCTGCTCGGTCTGCTACAGTCGGGCAGGTATGACGACGTCATCGGCGAATATATCAAGGCTGGACATGGCAACCGGTCGCCGCTGATTTATCAGCTGCTGGCAATCGCCTTCGAGGTTCGCGGCCAGTACGAAGAAGCGATCGAAGCCACGATCGACGCGCTCACGCGCTGCAACGAATTCACACGGGCATCGACGATTCGAAGCGTGTGGGATTCGGGCGGTTATGCGAAGGTCCTGCAATGGTATTTGCAGGACCTGATGGCGCGGCATCAGCGGAGCTATACGTCGCCGTTCCTGTTCGCCGAGATTTACGCGAGGCTCGGCCAGCAGGACGAGATGTTCCATTGGCTCGGTGTGGCACTTGCCGAGCATTCGCCGCGCCTGTGTGAACTCCGCACGAACGCATGGTTCCATCGCTATCGATCGATGGGACGGTTCAGAGAGGTGGAAAGGCGTATCGGCTATTAGGACGGCTACGCATGCCACCGGGGGACGACCCGTCCGCCGCACTGGGCCAAGGGCGACGTTCCGGTGACGCGTCTTCCCGACCGTCGTATGCGAAAGGCAGGCCTGACCCTTGAAGGGTTCGGTTCTGGAGGCCCTCAATCATGCCCACCTTCCCGAAGGGCGGGCAGTGTCCATTCCATCTCGGCCAATTTCGGCCGCTCGCCTCCGCTACGCGCGTGGACGTTCGAGCGTCTTCATGTACTGGTCAACGGACGTTGGCTCAGCGTCGTGCCGATCGCGTCATCGATAACTCACAGACTGTGTCTTTTTATCGCGCCGGATTGGGCACTGAACCTGTTCTTTTGAGCCCAGATTTCCCTGTTGCCCGCACGAGTTAACGATTTCTTCAGATGCCGTCGATGGTTCTGTTCGCGGTCCAGTCGCAGCATGGCCATAGCGATGCCGGCACGAGGCCTCCTATGCGGACGAGCAGCCGTCCGGGACCGCCTTCGAGGCCAGTCATGCTCTGACCGTGCAGTTCACTTTGCAGGAGTAAATGGACATGAAGACAATCCGAATTGCTGCCGCTTGCGCGCTTGTCGCCCTCGTCACGGTGCAGTCGTGGGCGCAAGACAAGACGGCAACGTCGCAAACCGAACCGGCTGCCCAGGACGTCGGAGGCGTTGCAGATACGCCGAAAGGGGAGGCGGGGCACTCCATGGCTTCTATGCGGCAATCTGCCGAGGTGTCCGGCCATTGGCCGCAAGCCGCAGACCAAAGCCGCGTGTCCAGTAACTTGTTCGGTCACCATTGAACATCGCCTTCGTGCTTGCGATGCGAACTTGAGACAGCACTCCCGTGCTCGCTCTGAACATCGACACGGCGCACGGCCGCCTCATCCCGCCAGGCAAGGAGCCCCCGCGCGCCGTGATGTTTCGCGCCTGATTTGGATGACAGGGAGATTATCGTGAAGATCAAACGAGTCAGCATTCTGTCAGCAACCGCAGTGGCACTCCTCTTACTCAGCGGCGCCGCGCAGGCTGACGGTCCCGGTGGACACGACGGACACGACGGACACGGCGGCTCACGCGGCCTTTGTTCGAACGCAACGCTCAAAGGACCGTATGCATTTACCGGTCACGGAGAAATCATCGGATTGATAGGACCGAACAATAAGGTTTCTCCGTATGCGTCCACGTCGATTCTTGATGACGTCGCCCTCGTGACGTTCGATGGCACAGGCGGCTTTACGCGCACCGACTTCGGCATGATCGGCGGGCTGCCGAAAGGGGGCCTGACGACCTTCAATCCGAACCAGAACGGGACATACACGGTCAACTCCGATTGCACCGGCACGATGAAAATCGTCTATACCGCCGGCGGAGCGGTGCCGGCGGGTGTCGAAACTGACCTGAACATGGTCGTCGCTGCGGACGGGACGCTCGTCGAATCCGTGGTCTACAGGGCGGTCACCGTCTCTGGCGCGAGCGGGGACGGCTCGGTAACGTGCCCGCAGTTTTGCGAGCAGGCTGTGCAAGAAAGTTTCGAGGGGAAGAAGATCGTTGTCTACGGCTTCCGCTAAACGGGTTCCACGGGCTCATGCTCGCTGAGGCGCTGTCACGTTGACGATTCCTGGGCAAAGCGATGGCAGGTGAAGGGATCGCTCAGAAGACCGCAGACGGAGTTTGGGCGATGCCAGTGAAAAGCCGCCATGAGTCAAATCGTGCGGCGAGGTGCTTGCGATAGAGAGAAGCGCGCAGCAGATGCCGCTTGAGTGCGAAGTGCTGCCGGATCGGAGCGAAGCTCGACAGGAAAGCCTGGGTGCGCTTTGGATCGCGAAAACCTCGCATGCGCCGCTCGCGTTCAGGCGTGGGCTGATGGCTGTTCTCTGCACGATTGTTGACGCGGGCCGCAGCCTTGACGAACACGTGCTTCACGTTGACCAGTTCCGGGATGTCGGCTTTCGCCGCAGGATAGCTACGTAACTGATCGGTGACGATTTTGCGTGGCACCGGGTTAGCGCGCAGCACACGCCTGAAGAAACGTTTGGCGGCGGCCTTCGCGCCGCTTTTGCAGTAAGACGTCGGGTTCGACGCCGTGCTCGTCGAGTGCTCGCCACCGCAGGTACGGTTCGCCACGCAGGGTGACAAACATCTCGTCGAGGTGCCACGTACTGCCCGGCTTGCGACGAACGGCCTTCACACGATTCGCGAAATCAGCGCCGAACTTGTCTATCCACCGACGGATCGATTCGTAGCTAACGACCACGCCGCGCTCGAACAGCAGCTCCTCGATATCGCGAAGGCGAAGCTGAAAGCGAAAATACCAGCGAACGGCGTGGCTGATGATCGATGCCGGAAACCGATGACCGTGATACAGCGATTTCGACTTTTTCATGACGTCATCTTAGCCCACGGCTCAACGAACGTGACAGAGCCCCGGGAAGGCTTTCTGGGCGAATACGTCCGGTCCGGCGATAACATTCGAGCAGTGGAGAGCGTACGTCCAAGCCGACCCGCGAGTGGTGAACGATCCTGCGAACGGGCCAATGGAGTTTGCCGTAACGGTCAAAGGCACCACGTTTCCGCTTTGGTACAGCGCGGCGCGTGGCGAGCTCTATACAAAGGATTCAACGGACGAAGCCGTTCCCAAACTCGAAGATATCGCTCGGGCGATGCGCAGGTAGTCTACGTCCTTCAACCTGACAGAGCCGTTGAACGTTGTTCCGTCGCCTATAGACATTGCCAGTTCTCTGACAATTGGCGTCGACCTTGTATTGGCCATACCGCCCTTCATTGCGACTGCGGTATGGTCTTTGTCGTCGCATTTCGCTGGCCGGGGCGGTTACCAGCGCGGCGCACCTTCCGCCAGTTGCGAGATGCCCCGACCAAAAGAGAAATTCTCGTTCGGTACCGGAACCAGTGCGATAAATACATCGTCGGGAGAAATTCCAACGTTATCGTGAAGCAGTCGGGTGATGGTTGCCAGCAGCTTCTGCTTGTCCTCAAGAGGACGATGTGCCCCGACTAGGACGGTGATAATCATCGCATTAGCGGTCCGATTCATCTCCATGAAAGTCGGATCGATGAACAGTTCGTCCTCGTCGTGCTCGCTAATCATGATGAAGCGGTCGCCGGGCGGAATGCCGAGTCCGTCGACGAGCGACTGGTTCAGCGTGTTGCCGATAGCTTTCTTCTGTTCCTTCGAAAATCGACCGGTGGGAATGTGGGCGTGAAAAACTGGCATGATGTCTCCGCGGAGTTGATGCCGTATCCAGGCGCCGCCAGGAATACGACTGATTGAAGCGTTAATAGCCGTTTAGTTGCCGGCAGAGTAGCTGTAGCCGGGTCGAAAAATGTCTGGAGCGAATTCAATGATCAAGATGTTCAAGAAACCACGCGGTCGCCGCTAAACGGGCTTCGTCCAAACTCGCCCCGTAAGGATCGAAGTGTCCGCCGGGAATCAGTTTCAGGCGCTTAGGTTGTAGCGCGCGCTCGTAGGCTTGCAACTCGAGATCCGTCATCGTTACACCATCGTGCGTCGCGACAATCATGAGTAGCGGCGTAGGCGAAATACGCTCGGCCCATATACCCGGCTCATACATGCGCGCGGCAAATGTCGAGCGCAGCGTGACGGTGTTGCTCCATGCGCCTTCTGAAAGTGCTTGCGTGTAGAATGCGACCGAGTTGGGCGCGCGGTAGGCCGCGAGTTCGGCTGGATTTCCGCTGACGACGGCTTGCATCCGGGGCGATTCGCCGCGATGCTGTGCGCGCAGATCATCCAACTGCAGTTGTTCAAATGCGGGTAAAGCGTCCGGCGAGACCCGACGCCTGCCCTGTTCATATCCGCTGATTGTCGGCACCTGCGATACGACGCACTTCAATCGTCGATCAGTGGCGCCCAGGACGAGAGCGTGTCCCCCGCTGTAACTGCTTCCCCAAATGCCAATCCGCTCGGCATCGACTTCGGGGCGAGTCTCCAGCCAGGAGATCGCACAACGCCAGTCGTTAACCTGTACCCACGGGTCGATGTCCTGACGCGGGAGACCATCGCTTGCCCCAAAGTTGCGATGGTCATGGACCAGCACAACAAATCCCGCATCGGCGAAAGCCTCGGCGAACGGCGCAAGTCCGTGTTCCTTGACTGCGGCAAATCCATGCGACATTGAAATCGCAGGGTAGCGTGTTCCGTCTCCTTCAGGCACAAACAGCCAGCCTCGCAATGTCAGACCGTCTGGGGTTTTGAATTCGATGTCTCTGCGTATGTTCATCTTCGTGTTTACCATTAGCGTAACAATACGTTGATATGCGCATAATAGGACTCATCGCACTGCTTGGCAAGGTCCAGGCGCGCTACGCAAGGAGGACTAAATGATGGGAGTCGCATCAGTAGGCGAGCAGAGCGGGGCCCCGCTTTCTATCGTGTTCATACACGGCTTTCTCGACAATCAGGCGGTTTGGTCGCCGCTCATCCAGCAGCTTGGGTCAGTGGAACGTGCGCACTACACGCTCGACTTGCGAGGGGCAGGCGCGTTGCGGACAGAGCGCGGACCATACACCCTGGCACAGTCGGTCGCTGACGTTCTGCGCTTGATCGACCAACAGCAGATGGCGCGGGTGGTACTTGTCGGGCACAGTATGGGCGGTCAGATTGCCGAACTGGTCGCGATGAAGTTGCCCGAGCGGGTCGTCGCGCTGGTGCTTTTGACCCCGGTCTCGTTGGCTGGAACTGATTTACCCCCTGAAGTCGCGACGTTCCTGCGCACTTCTGGCGATGACGCAGCCGCGCAACGGGAAATTCGACGCCAGTTTTCGCGCAATCTCTCGGTGCAGGAAATCGAACGTCTTGTTTGCGAGGACGTCTCGATGGGCGTTGCCGCCGTGGAGGGATACTTTGACGCGTTCAGCGGCGGGGATTCCTTGGGCAATGGCCCGTGCGCCTACGCCGGTCCTATGCTCCTTGTCGGCGCTCAAGAGGATCCGGTAGTGCCGATTGATGCGATTGACGCGATGGCTCATGCCCGTTTCCCCGCCGCCAGGCTAGTGCGGATCGCGCAATCGGGGCATTGGCCGCATCTGGAACAACCGGGCGATACCGCGACTGCGCTAGGTGACTTTTTATTGGAAGTGGATCGGTGATGCTTCCGCAGTCCGCGTAGGACACGTTCGGTTACAACAGGAGCATATGAGCGTATATTTTCGATATCAGGAACTATCGAGAATATGCAAATGACAAGTACAGAAGGCAAGCTTCCCAACATAGACGGCCGGTGCAATTGTCTCGCCGCGAGGCAGGCCTCGCGCTACCTGACCGCGGTGTATGACCGGGCCTTGAGTCCCGCTGAGCTTCGGATCACGCAATTTTCGATTCTTCACAAGCTCGTCAAAGGTGGCCCGCTCGCGATGGGCGAGTTGGCCGGAAAAATGGCCATGGATCGGACGACACTGACCTCGAACCTGAAGCCGTTAGAGCGGGACGGATTGATCGATATCGTTCCGGGCGAGGACCGGCGCTCGAAGCAGGCGGTCGTGACGAAGGCGGGGTTCGCCAGATACAAAATGGCCCTGCCGCTGTGGAGCGAAGCTCAGTCGAAGTTCGAGGGGGCGTATGGCGCGTCACCTGCTGCGCGTCTTCGAGATGCCTTGCGAGCGGTGCTGAAAAGTGGGTTTGACCCTTGGGCAGACAGTTCAGTCGACGCTCAAGCGTAGTACGGCCTGAGAAACGAAAGCGGACAATCTTGCTGCCGGTAGACGTGTCGGGCCTTTTGGTTCTGATTGACAGAAGCGTATCAACGTATTTACTGGAGACGAGAATGAGCGAGCAACACCTTGTTAATGCATGCAGGAAGGCATTCACCGGATTCGAGCGTAACGACAGAACTGACCTGGTTGCCGCATTAGCCGATGATGTCGAGTTCGAATTTTCAGATTCGTTGCCGTATGGGGGAAAGTACACGGGAAAGGAGGAATTTCTCGCATTCTGGGCGCATGTGTACAAAGAATACGAGTATTTCAATTATGACCTGAGGACGGTCGTTGAGGCTGACGGCTACATCTTCGTGCCTGTGGTTGCACGCGCGAAGACAAAGACGGGTTTCTCAATGGAGAACGAGCATCTTTTCCTCTTCAAAATGAGCGATGACGGCAAAATAACTTATGGCCGCATATACGCAGATACAGCGCGGGGGCGTGATGTTCTCGAGGGCCGTGAACCGCGCCGTTACCCAAAGCTAGCCAGTGCTCCCATCCACGTCAGATAGTCCATGGACTACTTCGCCGCAGTACGGGCCTTCGTTTGCGCAGCGGAACTGCAGAGCTTCAGCAAGACGGCCAATGCACTGTCCGTCAAGACCTCGACTGTCTCCCGCTACGTAAGCGAACTCGAACAAGATCTGGGTATCGCCCTGTTCAACCGGTCGACGCGCGGCCTCGTCCTGACAGAAGGCGGCCGGCTGTTTCGCGAACACGCCTTGTTAGCGTTGCAGGCACTCGATGACGCGCGCGAAGTGACGTCGTCGCTAAATCGCACGCCACAAGGCGTGCTGCGCATGACAATGCCGCCGGCATTCGGCCGCCTGCACATCGTGCCGCATCTGCCGGCGTTCATGGCGCGCTACCCTGATATCGACCTCGACATTGTCTCTACGGACGAAACGCTCAACATGATCGATGCGGGCATTGATGTGGCGATCCGTACTGGCGTGCTGCCCGATTCGTCATTGATGGCGAGGCGCCTGGCACCGCATCGTCGTATCGTCTGCGGCAGCCCGGCGTATTTCGCGCGTAGTGGCACACCACGTGTCCCTGGCGATCTGGGCGCGCACGACGCGCTTCGCATGTCCCTGGTACCGGACGACAAATGGTATTTCACGTTGATCACCGCGGACGCGCGGGCGCTGCAAGAACAAGAACAGGTGTTGGTGGAATTGCAGGGGCGCTTGCGCGCTGACGACTCCGAAGCCGTGCTCGCGCTCGCCGTGGCCGGTTGTGGCGTGGCGCTCCTGCCGACATGGCTCGCCTCTACGGCCCTGCGCGAAGGGCGCCTGCAGCACGTGCTACCGGAATGGGAAGCACGCACGGGACGAACCGCACCCGCGGTCTGGGCGGTCTACCCACCGAAGAAGATCGTCTCGTCGAAGGTGCGTGCCTTCGTGGATTTCTATGCCGAGTCGTTTGGCGAGCCGCCGTACTGGGACGACGGACTCGCACTGGAGCATCAGCCTTAGTGGGCGAAGCGGATGTCTAACGTGCGCAGGTAAGTCTGCAAACCTGCATCCTGGATCGGAATCACATAGGCGTTTTCGTTCGTTTCATTGAAATGCGCATGCCAGTGTCCCGGCGGCGTGACGAATGCCATTCCCGCTTCCCAATCGACGCGCGTTGGATTCACGATATTGCCATCGCTGTCCAGTTCGGTTCCGACCAGCGTATAGACACCCGGCTTGCCGCCGGCGATGAAGTCAAGTGCAACCGACTGGTGCCGGTGCGGCTTCTGCACCGAGTTGGGTGGCACGATGCCGAACATCGCCCACAACACATGCGTGACCGTGCGCGTCTGCGGAAAGTTGGTGTTGCCCATTAGTACGCTGATGCGGTTGCGACGGCCCGCGTTCGCTTGTTCCGCGACCGCGCGCAAAGCTGCCTGTGCCTCGGCGGCCGGATAGCGCGTCGGCGCAAAGCGCGCTTGTGCCCCGGTGGTACCAAGATAGGTCAGCAGCGGCGCGTCATTGACGTAATACAGCGTGGTCGTCGCAGCAGCGGACAGCACCGTGGCATGACCGCCCGGGAACGTGAAGAAATCGCCCACCGAAAACGGGAAGTTCGTTTCCGACTGCTTCACGCTACCCGATCCGCTAATGACGTAGCAGACCTGCGAGGTCGCATTGGGATCGAGTGTCAACGCATCGCCCGCATTGATGCGCAGGAAGCTGGCGCTCAGACCTGGACTGGTCGCGGGACCGGGGCAACCCAGCTCGACAGACAGGTCGAGCGGCACGACCCGGGTTGCGCCGTCTGCATAAAGCGAAGGCGGAAAGTTACGGAACGGCACACGCGAGATGAGCTTCGCACCAATCGGATTGGCGGACGAGGTGTATTCGAAGTATTGCGCGTCTTCCGTGGCGACATTCGGTTCGGTGCGAAGCGCGGGGGATGTCCTGGTCAGCATGGTTTTGGTCCTTTCGACTTTTGAGGAGGCTTCGCGCGGGTCCATTTATGAGGACCCGCGTCCGAAGGCTGACCTGACTTTAGGCGCGCGGCGTTTGCGCCAGAAGTGCCGGACATCGAAATCACCTTTGCGCAAAAGGAACAACGTGCGACGGTTTCGAGGCGCGGCGGGTTATTCGCGCCGGGCCGCTATGCAGTTCGTCATCGGCCAAGGTTCGACCAAGGGGCAATGTTGAACGAGATTGTGTTGAGGGGCCGAAATGGCACCGACAGCGGGGGTTTGATTTCGAACGCTGATCTACCGCTCAGGGTTGCGGATTCAACCGGTCGATGCAACACAATATAAGCGGCGCGACCGGTGATTGCCGGCGGCGGCTGGACTTCCCGGTTCGGCCATCTTGAGCCATTCGACACCTGGCCCTCGATCGTCAACAATCGCAGAGGAATCGCTTCCGGTCTCGGGGAGCTCACTGCGCGCCGGGCTAGAATCATTACTTTAAACGGGTCCCCCGCCCTACTAATATCACACACTGACATGAAAACCGAGCAGCGTGACCAAGCACCGGAAATCACCGACGCACAGCGTTTTGAGTTGCTGGTGACCAGCGCGAGGGACTATGCGATCTATATGCTGGACCCGCAGGGATATGTCGTCAGCTGGAATACGGGCGCGCAGAGGTTCAAGGGTTATACCGCCTCGGAGATAATCGGAAAGCACTTCTCCGCTTTCTATACGGACGAAGACCGGGTGACTGGGCTCCCTGACAGAGCGCTGCGTACGGCGCTCGATGAGGGAAAATTTGAGGGGGAAGGGTGGCGTGTGCGTAAGGACGGAACGCGATTCTGGGCGTCCGTGGTGATCGACCCGATCCGGAGGCCGTCCGGACAGCTGGTCGGATTTGCGAAGATCACGCGTGACATCTCCGAGCGCAGGGCGGCCGAGGAAGCGCTACGCAGGAGCGAACAACAGTTTCGAATTCTCGTTCAGGGTGTCACCGATTACGCTATCTACATGCTCTCACCGTCAGGGGTGGTCACCAGCTGGAACGCCGGTGCAAGGCGGATCAAAGGCTATGAACACGATGAGATCGTGGGCCAGCACTTCAGCCGTTTCTACACCGGGGAAGACATTGCAAGGGGTGTTCCGGCGCAGATTCTTGCCATCGCAGCCGGCGAGGGCCGGGTCGAGCGTGAGGGTTGGCGGGTCCGCAAAGACGGGAGCCGTTTCTGGGCGCACATCGTGGTAGATGCGATCCGGGATGAAGCGGGTACGCTCATCGGATTCGCGAAAATCACGCGGGACATTACAGAGCGCAAGGAGGCGGCCGAGGCGCTGGACCGTGCCAATGCCGCGCTCTTTCATTCGCAGAAGATGGAAGCCGTCGGACAGCTTACGGGGGGCGTTGCGCACGACTTCAACAATCTGCTGTCGGTCTTATCAAATGGCTTGCAGGTGTTGGGCGCGCAGTCGCGAACGCATCTCGACGTGAAAATGCTGGATATGATGCAGCGCGCTGTTGACCGCGGAGCGTCGCTCGTCCAACAACTACTCGCCTTTGCCCGGCAGCAACCGCTCAGGAACGAAAGGCATGACCTTAACGCTGTGATCCGCGAGTTTGAGCCCATGCTCCAGCGTGCGGGAATCGGATCGATCCGGCTTGAGGTCGTGCTGGACTCGAAGCGGCCGACCGTGCTACTGGATGTCGCGCGATTTGAGGCGGCACTGCTAAATCTGATCGTCAACGCGCGCGACGCGATGCCTGACGGCGGAAACATCGTTATCCGTACCGAGGACGTTGAGTTTGGAGAGCGCGATGCCGGTACTTTAGAGCCTGGGGCATATATCAGGGTGTCAGTGACGGACTCAGGGACCGGTATGTCACCGGAGGTCGCTTCACGGGCATTCGAGCCATTCTTTACCACCAAGGAGACCGGTAAAGGCACCGGCCTTGGGCTGAGCCAGGTCTACGGATTTATTGCGCAGTCGGGTGGGGACGTGCGGATCAGAAGCTCCGGGGGCGAAGGCACAACAATTGACCTCTATTTACCCACGGCGGCGGCGGATGCCGGCTCGCTGGAAGATTTTCCCGGGCGCGCGATGGTGGAGACCGTGCTGATCGTTGAAGACGAGCCGGACCTGCGGGCTGCGGCAGCTGAGCTATTCCGAAGCATTGGCTATGAGGTCGTGACAGCTGGCGAGGCAATGGCTGCAATTGATATTCTGAAAACTCACCCGGCGATCGACATTCTTTTCAGCGACGTCGTGATGTCGGGGGAGATGAGCGGCGTTGAGCTTGCGCGTCGCGTTCAGGAGCAGTATCCCGCCATCAAAGTTGTGCTCGCATCCGGTTTCCCCATGACCGCACTGCGGCGGCAGCACGGCGACGTAAGCGATTTTACGTTCATCCCCAAACCGTACCGGCTCGCGGATGTCGCGAGGGCTCTGCGCTCCTGAGAGTGAACGGCTGCTTCCCGCACGGCTGATGGTCCGAAAGGGGGTGGCATGAGCCAAAGCGCATTGGGCAGCCGTCGTCAAGAACCGCCGCTCGAAGCGACTGCTCGTTTATAGTCAGGTGGCAATATCAATCGAACGTAGGCATAGACCGGACGCATTTAAGGATGCCGCCCTCGCCGGCTGCTTGGGAGATGTACACTCCCAGTCAAGGGAATTTCACGGTTTCAGGGCCGATTCGAACAGCTAGCCGGATTTGTCAATGAAAAGAATTTACAGATACAGGGGCTTTGAGGTCACCGTGGAACTTCAGCCCCAGTGGGAAGCCTCCGGGAAAATCTGGTTGTTGCCTCCGAAGGGTTTCGTAGCTGTCGTATCCATATGCATGGCGGGCGCGACTCGACCCATGGTTGCACCGATACGCCTCACGGGAGATAGCCAGCGCCCTTTCGCGACGGAGGGCGATGCGCTCATGGCGGGATATAGCGCCGGGCAGCGAATAGTGGACGACACGCTTGTGAGCTGACAACACCTCGTCCAGTCGAGTAAATAAATCCTTAGAGTAATTCAGGAACGTCTGCTGTCGAGAGAGCCAAAGGGCCGCTTCACCTGCCAATTATCGCAATGGGATGAGTGAGTGTTTGGGAATTCAATGCAGTCGTCGCCCCTTGGTCTGGTCTGATGGACGCGAGTAGAGGCCTGGCATTCGATAGTCGGCGCGCGTCAAAGCGATCGAAATTGACACGGGCATATGTGCAGCGCTAGTGCGTCGGCCGTAACGGTCGCACTACCGAATCACGAGGATTCCGCGTCGCTGCCCAGCATGGATCGACGACAGCCCGGAGCACCGCAGTGACATCCGTACTGGGCACGAACTTCATCAGTGATCGGGCCGTCGACTGCCAGACCATAGTCGATGAAAAGCTCATCGCCGGAGGCGATATCAACGAGTGCATGAATGAACACGCGGTCGCCCACCTCGATTGCCTCGCAGTTCGGCGCACATGCATGGTTGAGAAAGCGGGCGCTGTTGCCCCCGCGGCTGCCGTCGATTGCACGACCATCCGACAGCCCGAAGACAAAAGTGTGGCCTGCGCTGGACTGCTGACGGGAGGCTGCGCGGCGCCAACTGGTCACTTCACCCTTGTACTCGATGAGCCGTTCGCCCGCTGCGATCGGCTGGAGCGCGAACAGTCCCTTGCCATGTACGGCTGAGCGTCGGGCCGTGATGCGTCGCAATCCCATGGGGCATTTCCTTCTGTGGGTTTTTTCGTGAGCGTGATTCCCTAGCGTGGCGCAGGATAACGGGCCGCCTGCGAACGCACAAGTGCCCAGATTCACGCGCAACTAACGGTCAGGCGCCACAGGCGTAGGACCACGGCTTCGCCGCACCCCTGCTTGCAGAAAGAGGCCAATGCTCCGCTGTATCGACCTGCGCTCGGGGTTATTGCATCGCAGGCGACGAAGACTTGTCACTGTCGCGTCGCAAGCGCTTCGCCAATCCCGGTCGCGAAGTAGCTCGTTTCGCGGGCGAAGATGACCTTTCCCGTGAGTGTGGCAGGACCGCCTGCGCGATCGGAACTATAGCCCCCCACCGAGATCGTGGCCGAGTTGCCAACCCCAGCCGCCGCCGCTGCATGGGGCGGCTCGCGGGTCGGTGAGGAAGGGCACTGCGGTGCGATCGAGTTTGCGTTCAAGCACGGCACAAAGCAGGTAGGTGGAGTCGCCCATGCGGTCCGCATGCCCGAGCAGCACAACGGCTTCTCCTGGCTAGCGTTGATAAGGCATCGCTCATCGCGGGGTCGCCAAGCGGCGCAATGTTCGTTCCTCTTACTTAAGCGATGCCCGCACGCGGCAGACATTCCCGACGCCTGATCAGGCAATCGTTGGAATGGGCGAGAACATGCATGGACAAGTAGCGCTACCACGCCGATCATAGTCCTCGACGGCACAGCAGAGTTCTAACGATGACGGACGATCTGACGACATGGCTGGTGCAGATTGGCCTCGGTGGGCACGCCACGAAGTTTGCATCGCAAGGGATCGACTGGGATGTGCTCGGCGACCTGTCCGAGGGCGATTTAAAGGAGCTCGGCCTGACGCTCGGCGATCGCAAGCGGCTCGCGAAAGGGCTTGCGGCGCTGAGCGAATCCCATGCGCAATCGCTCGACCGCGCGAAGGAACGAGCAGACTTGCCTTCGCCGGCCGCGCGCGGAACCGACGAGGGCGAGAGGCGGCAACTCACCGTGATGTTCGTCGACCTCATCGATTCTACGGCGCTCGCGGAGCGATTCGATCCCGAGGACATGCGACGCCTGCTAGGGATCTATCATCAAGTCTGTGCAAGCGTGATCGAAGTTCATGAAGGTCACATCGCGCTTTACATCGGTGACGGCCTGCTCGTTTACTTCGGCTACCCGAGTGCGCACGAAGACGATGCCGTGCGCGCGGTACTCTCCGCTCTCGCTGTCGTTTCGGCGCTTCGAGAGGCCAACGATCGCATCGAAGTCGAGCACGGCGTACGCCTGCAGATGCGTATCGGGATCGAGACGGGACTTGTCGTCGCCGGCGCGATTGGCGCTGGGTCCACGCGGGACCACCAGGCGATCGTCGGAGAGGCGCCAATCATCGCCGCAAGGCTGCAGTCGGTCGCTCCGCCCGACGCGATCGTCGTGGGCCCGGCCACCCAGCGCCTGATCGAAGGATCGTTCCTGCTCGAAGACCTCGGCTGGCAAGAACTGAAAGGGATCGCTTGTCCGGTTCGAGTCCAACGCGTGCTGGCGCAAACGGATGCGGTCGACCGCTTCGAAGTCAGGGCGGTCTACGGCATCACGCCGCTGATCGGCCGAGCCGCTGAACTCGACATGATCCGGCAACGCTGGAAGCAGAGTGTCGACGGCGAAATGCGCTGCGTGGTGTTGAGCGGCGAGCCGGGTATTGGAAAATCTCGCGTGCTGCGAGCATTCGGCGACGGCATCAGTGGCGACAACCACGCGGTCGTTTCGCTCCACTGTTCTTCGTACTATTGCAACAGCCCTTTCTGGCCGGTATTACGCTGGCTGCGGCGCGCCTTTGGCCTCGGTCCCGACGCGCCCGACTCGTCGGATCTGAAACGGCTGGAGGCCGGAATTGCAAGACTCCGACTGGATGTCGACGAGACGCTTCTCGTGCTGACGACCTTGCTCGGAATTCCGGCGGGCGGGCGCCATCCGGCAATCGATGCATCAGCCCCGTCCTTCAAACGCCGGACGCTCGACGTGCTCGTCGCCATCATCGAAAAGTCGACGCGAATTCAGCCGGTGCTCGTCATCGTCGAGGACGCGCACTGGATCGATCCGTCATCCCTCGAATTCATTCGGCTAGTGCTCGAGCGGCTCGTGGCCAGCTCGCTGCTGCTACTGCTCACGGCGCGGCCCGAGTTCGAACCGGGATGGACTTATCCTCATCTCGTACGGGTCAACCTCGATCGGCTCTCGCGCCGCGATTGCACCGCGATGATCGAAAGGCTGACCAATGGAAAGCGGCTGCCGCGTTTCGTAGTCGATCAGATCGTCTCCAAAACGGACGGCGTACCGCTCTTCGTCGAGGAGCTGACAAAGACCGTCCTCCAAGGCGAATTGTTGCAGGATGCCGGCACGAGCTACGAGTTGAAAGGAACGCCGCAGACGATTGCGATCCCAGACACGCTACAGGGCTCGCTACTATCGCGGCTCGACCGGCTCGAGCCAGCCGTGAAGGAAACCGCCCAGATCGCGGCCACGGTGGGGCGGGAGTTCGGCAGGAAACTGCTTGGCCTGATTGCGTCGAGGTCGGAGAACGATCTGCAGGAAACGCTAGACCGCCTGATCGCAGCCGACATTATCCTCCCCGTTTCGGGTAACCCGGCGGAGGGAGACGTGTATCTGTTCCGGCACGCGTTGATCCAGGAGATCGCCTACCAATCCCTGTTGCTTGCGCGCCGCCGCCAATACCACGCGCTGATCGCCACTGCTCTGGAGGACCATTATCCGGAAATCGTCAATCGGCAGCCCGAATTGATCGCTCAGAACTTCGCCGCGGCCGACCTGCCGGATCGCGCAATCGGCTACTGGCAGCGTGCCGGGGAGCAGGCCCTTGCCGGCGCAGCCTACGAGGAGGCTATCGCTCACGTGCAGCGCGGGCTTGAACTGATAAGTCGATGTTCCTATAGTGGTCAGGATCGGGCAGCCCACCTGGTGCCTCTGCTGCTGACAAGAGGCGGAGCGGAACTCCGGTTAGCCCGGCGCGAGGCGATAGTGACCTTCCGCCAGGCCGCGCAAATTGCTCGCGAGCAGAACTTGCCGTCGTTTCTTGTGCAGGCGGCGTTGGGGTTCGACACCGCCGAGACGTTCCTCGAAGGCTCCGGCAAAGCATCGCTTTCCTTGCTGAAAGAGGCGCTTGGCTTGATCGGCGCCGAGGAGTCCGTCGAGCGCTGTCGCCTGTTGAGTCGGCTGGTCCGCACCGTTCACATGACCGGTGCAGGTGAACAAGCCGACGAACTGGTTCTGGAGGCTGTCGCTCTAGCCAGACGCCTGAACGACCTGCCGAGCTTGTTCGACGCATTGGCGTGCGACATGATGCATATCGGAGCTCGCCCTCTGCGTGCGGACAAGTTCCCGGAGCGTGCAAGCGCGTTACAGGAGTTGAGCCAGATTGCAGAAGATCTCGGTGATGCGCACACCATAGGTCACGCATGCGCTCGCTGTCTCGCCGGCTACCTGGAGATCGGCGCGGTGGAACGCTTCGAGAGCGCCCTGGAAAGATATCGGCAGATTGCCACCAGTGGACAGCATTTCGTCGACAAGTGGTGCGTGACAGGTGCGCAGGCGATGCGGGCCATACTCGTCGGCGACTTCGCCGTGGCGGAGCACAAGGCGCGAGAGTCGTTGCAAATGGCGCAGAGTGTCGACGCGAAACTCGCAACGGGGGTCTACGGCATGCAGATGTTTTCGATACGCCGCGAACAAGGCCGGCTCGCCGAGGTCGCGCCGCTCTTCAAGCGGTTCGTCGACGAGCATTCCGAAGATGCCGCGTGGCGTCCGGGGCTCATGTTGATTTGCAGCGATCTCGGCTTCGAAGCGCAGGCCCGCGACAATCTCGATCGGCTTGCGGAATCGGAATCCAGCATCCCCGTAGACAGCAAGCGGCTCGTCACGTTGACGTATCTGGCGGAGGTCGCTGCGCGGCTCCGGGACGTCGGGCACGCCGAACAAATATATGCCCTTCTCCTGCCGTTCCGGGACCAGGTCGTCACCGTTCCTGTTTTTACGCTGTGCTGCGGATCGGCGGCACGGCATCTTGGCATGCTCGCCGGCGCTCTTGGCGATTGGTCCGCCGCCGAAGAGCATTTCGAATACGCGCTGTGCATGGATGAGCGCTTGCGAGCGTCGCCCTGGCTGGCGCATACCCGGCACGAGTTCGCCCTCATGCTGGCAGCACGCAATCGCATCGAAGATAGAGCACGAGCGCAAGACCTGCTCGCCGCGGCGGCCACCGCGGCGAACGAACTGAAGATGTTTGCCCTCGTGGAGCGCATCCGTGCCCCTCGGACAAGCACAGGGCTCAGAAACTAGTACACGGCTGCATGTTGCGAGGCGCAGCGATGCAGCCACTACTCAAGGAGGATCCGATGCCACGTTTTATGATTGAACGAAATTTTGCGGAACAGTTGGAGGTCACCGGCGCAAGTGCGAGTGCCGTGAAACTGATCAACGACGAGGAGGGCGTCGAGTGGCTCTTTTCGTTTCTCAGTGCGGACAAGAAGAAGACTTATTGCCTATACGAGGCGCCCAACGCCGACGCCATCCGCGCTGCGGCACGCCGGGCGAACCTGCCTGCCGATGTGATCATCGAGGTGAGCGACTTGCGGCCAGAAATGTTCAATTAAGGGCAGGGCGCGAATGGCACCGTTGTGTCGCGAGGGCAATGCAACGACAGGGGCGCCGCCCATGTTATCGAGCAACGGCAATAACGCTGGACCGGGTGACTCGGCCATAACAAGACAACCAGGACAATTTGCCTTAAGGCCAGACACCGCCAGGACGACGGGATTGTTCGCTGAATGCGCACATCATGAGCGGGTCTCTGCTCCCGTCGTTCGCAGTTGAGCGAACCGAATCGATGGAATGCAGCGGGCAACGCTTCCGCTACGAGGCAAGCGCAGCGTCTACCGCAGGCAGATAGCTGCCGTATCCCGCTGCCACGAGGTCCGCGCGTACACGCTCGAGTTCGCGCCGCGTTCCTTCGCCAGAATGGTCGTGCTTCGCACGAGCGAGGGCGCGCCCGCGCCTCACGAACAGTTCCGCCCAGGGCAGTGGCTCGAGGCGGGTATAGTCTTCCAGGGCAGTGGCGTAGTGCAATACGCTGGCTGCGTCGCCGGCGGATAACATCGCTTCGATCGCATCGCGGTAGAACCACAGATGATTGTGCCCGACCGCGCCGCGCCGCAACATGTCGGCACCTTCGGCGAGCAGACGTGTGCGCTCATCGTCGTCCTCGACGGCGCGGCTTAGTGCGCTGACGGCCTTGGGGGCGCTGAACTGCGTTCCCACCTCGGCGCAAATCGCCAGCGCTTCGCGCAGCAATTCGGCGGCCTCTCGCCGATGCCCGCTGTCGAGCAGTCCGCGCGCTCGCATTTCCATGTTCTGTGCTTCGAAGCGGCGAGCGCCCAGTTGACGGATGATCTGCATCTCGCGCTCGAGATGAGCGAGAGTAGCCGGCATGTCACCCATTTCGTAGCAGGTAAACACGCCCAACGTTTCGCACAGCATCTGCGCACGCGGCTGGCTGACTAGCGCCGCGGCGCGCGCGGCGGCGCTTACGTCCTCGCGCGCCGCGCATGCCTCGTTGAGGAAGATCCTGCTGAAGCCGGCCATCGAACGATTGGCGACCTCGATGCGGCCGAAACCGTGTTCACGGCTCAATGCGACGCACAGGCTAAAGTGCTCGAAGGCGGTACGCATGCGCCCTTGCGCGTAGGCAGCATCCGCGAGGCCGCCGAGTGCGCGGGCTTCCGCTTCAGGCAGGCCGAGCCGCCGTGCATAGGCGAGCCCGCGCTCGTGCTCGGCGCGGCAATCCTCGATCCTGCCAAGCGGAAAGAGGATGTTGCCGCGCAAGTGATGCAGGCGTGCGAGTTCGGGCACCATGCCCAGACGCTCCGCCACTTGCTGCGCCGCGTCGAGCAGCGGGAGGGCTTCGGCGAGGCCTTCGCATACCCGCAGACCTTCGGCGAGCCCGAGTTGGGACTGACAGAGATCGGCTTCATTCGGCGCGGCGGCCACGGCCGCACGGTACGTCGCGATCGACCCGGCAATGTCGCCGAGGTCTCGTTGGAGTTCGCCCTTGAAGCAGGTCAGCGCGTAGCGATCGGTATCCCTTTGTGCGATTTGCAGGCCTCGCTCGACTAGCCGGAATGCCGCCTCGGTGAAGTACGCCGCGCGTTGTGCGAGCGCGGCGTCGAGGTAGGCCAGCGGCGCCCGCTCGTCCTCGGCGCGATCGAGATGCTGGGCGCGCAGCACCGGGTCGGTCGCTGCAAACCAGTCGGCCGCGAGGCGGTGCAACTCGCGCCGGCGTGCCCGCAGCAGCGTCGAGTAGGCGCTCTCCTGGATGAGCGCGTGGGCAAACAGGAAATCTTCGCCTTCCGGCAAGACGAGCGCATTGCGGACGAGCCCGTGACAGACGTAGTCCGGTGTATCGATCAGCCGCCGCAGCAAGGCGAGGCCAAAGCGCTGTCCGATGACCGCGGCAGCCTGGAACGCCTCGCGGTCGAGCGCAGTCAGCCGGTCCATGCGCGCCAGTACGAGGCTCTGGATGGTGGCGGGGACCGCTTCCTCGCTGCCTTCCTCGGCGTTACGCAGGAGTTGTTCGAGGAACAGCGGATTGCCGCCGGCTCGTTCGATGCAGGCACGCGCGATACGCCCGGTTGCATCGATAAAGCTGCCGGCAAGGTTCAGCGCCTCCTCGCTGCGCAGCGGGCCAAGGTCGATCGTGGCAAAGGGCGTGCCGCGGCAACTGCCTCGCCATGCCGTGTCGAGCGGATCGC
This sequence comes from Paraburkholderia sp. RAU2J, assembly GCF_003634845.1. Taxonomy (NCBI): domain Bacteria; kingdom Pseudomonadati; phylum Pseudomonadota; class Betaproteobacteria; order Burkholderiales; family Burkholderiaceae; genus Paraburkholderia; species Paraburkholderia sp. RAU2J. Next base: position 299,719 of record NZ_RBXG01000003.1, on the reverse strand, counting down.
CGTCCACGCGCGAAGTCATCACGAGCAGGCCCGGACCGTTCGCGATCGCCGCGGCGAAGGCTGCCAGATAACCGAGCACCTGCGGGTCGGCCCAATGAAGGTCTTCCACGGCGATCAAGGTCGGCCCGTGCCGGCAGACATCCTCCGTGATCGCTGCCGCGACCGTGCGCTTGCCGCGCGCGCGTGCAGTATTGTCCATCGCATCGTAAAGCGTGCGCCCTTCACCGGTTTGCGTGAGGTCGAGGATGTCGTGGAGAAACATCAGCTGCTCGGGGCCGATGGCCCCGGAGGCAACAACCCGTCCGGCGGCAGCGCGCCGTTCATCGACGCCGGCCGCCGGCGCGAGGCCCACCAGGCTGCCGACAATGGCGCGGATGGGATCTTGGCCTTTCCCCACGCCGAAATCAAGCACGAGGCCGCGGTGGCAGGCAAAGCCCAGCGTTTCGACGAAGCGGCGCATTTCGTCGACGAGCCGCGTCTTGCCGATGCCCGCCTCGCCGCGGACATAGACGACGTGGCCGGCCCGCTGCTCGAGGCACGCGCGGGCGAGGCCCTTGAACTGCTCAAGTTCAGCCTTGCGGCCGACGAAAACACTTCGGCTTGGGGTGACGGTTTCACCGGCGAGACAGCGCAGACGCCACACGTGCACCGGCGAATCGATTCCCTTGAAGCGCATCGCGCCGGCGGCGTCGCTTATCACGCATTGACCGAGCGCGCGATGCGCGCCATCGGAGAGCAGGGTTTCTCCAGGGCCGGCGGCGGCAACTAGCCGGGCTGCCAGGTTCACGGATTCGCCAAGCACGGTGTAGTCCCGAACGTCCGCGCGCTCGAACGGCCCCGCGACTACCTCGCCGCTGGCAATGCCCACATGCGCTCTCAGCGGAAGCGACACCTGCGCGGCCAGTCCGTTAAGTGCCTCATGAATTTCCAACGCGGCACGCGCCGCGCGAAGCGGATCGGTGTCGTGCGCGCGTGGTGCGCCGAAGATGGCCATTACGGCATCGCCGATGTGCTTGTCAATCGTACCGCCGTAGCCGAGCACGATCCCATCGACGAGCGCGGTGTAACGAGCGGTCAATTCGCGTAACTCTTCAGGATCGAGTGTTTGCGACAGCGCTGTGAAGCCACACAGATCGGCGAAGAGAACGGTGACTTGCCGGCGCTCGCTCGCAGGCGCATTCGCGGCAGGCGGCGCTGCGCACATGGCCACACGCTGATCGGCAATGGCCGCGAGTAGGCGCTTGCGGTGGCCGAGCGAGAGGACGCCGAGTTCTTTGAGGTCCGCGTCGTCGAGTTGTTGCAGCATCGTGAAATCGATGTCGTTCCCGGCAAATGCGGGTGTGTATTGTTCAAGTCCCAATGCATGCAGCCACTGATCGATATCCATCGCCGCCGCCAATCCGATGCGTTCGAATTTACTCCGCGCCGCTCATTGCCGCTCATTGCCGCTCATTGCCGCGCAGGTTGTCGAACCCTATGCCCGGACCGGGCCGTGTTGGACCCGCGGATCATACGAATCGACGCCCCGTCCGTTGCCGGGCTGCGACGGGCGCAATAGTCAGATACTCTCGTTGAAAGTATTCCCGATCAAAACACAGTGTACGTCCAGCACGAAGGAGACGGATAGCGTTCATGAGCGACGCGGTGGGTGCAGATTCCGCCAGCCGCGTGCCACCGTGCTACCGTGCGTTTGACACTGGTTGCGGCGACGACGGATACTGCACGACGAGTCGGGCACGTTGTCCCGCGAAGAGGCGAGCGCGACGTGCGGTCGTTCGTCATCCGAAAGGATAGGTGATGTTCGAACACGGCGGCGCGGCGCGCGAACCGCACGGCCCAGGCGAGATTGCATCCGCTCTCATGGGGAAATACTGTGAAGCCAGCTATGTCAGATTCCTCACCCGGTCCCCGCTCCCGGCTACGCATTCGGGGCTTGGCCGGAGATCTGACGGCCGGCATGGTGTCGATGCTGGTCATGCTCTGCTATGCAATGAGCCTCGGTACCATGATCTTTAGCGCGGATCTCGCCCGTTACGCCGGGCTTGGGGTGCCCACCGCCCTCATCAGTTGCGTAGTGACGGCACTCGTGATCGCCTTGATGAGTTCGATGCGCGTGAACATCGCCGGACCCGACGGCAACGCGACAGCGTTTCTTGCCGGTGTGGCGGCCGGCGTCGCGAGCAGCGTGCGGGCTGACGGCGGAACACCCCAAACAATCTTGCTGACGGTGCTGATCGCCATCGCGTTGTGTTCGGTAGTGACGGGCGTCATTCTGTATGCGCTCGGGTCGTCCAGGCGCGGCCGTTCCCTGCAATTCCTGCCTTACCCGGTTGTAGGCGGCTTCCTTGCCGGGACTGGCTACCTCCTGCTCGCCGGCGCGTTTCGGGTCGTGACCGGCGAGCCCTTGAACTGGCACACCTCGGCGCTGGTGATGCACCTGAACTGGCAGGTCTGGACACCGGCTTTATTCGTGTGCGCGTCAGCCACGCTTCTGTCGCGCACCTGGAAACACGCTGCGGCACTGCCCATCACGCTTGCACTTGGCGTCGCTCTGTTTTATGTGCTCCTCTTTGCGGCCGGCCTGTCGATCGACGACGCCCGGGACACGCGATTGTTGCTTCCGCGCGTGGCGCCGCACGCCATGCGAATTCCCGAGTTGCATTTGCCGGCATCGCTCATGCACGGCGGGGTCGACTGGTCGGCAATCGGTGCGCACTTGCCGGAGACCCTCGTCGTTACGTCGATTTCGGCGATTTCGATTCTGATGAATTCGACAGCGATAGGCGCAGCCACGGGTGAAGATATCGATCTGAACCGCGAGATGCGTGCGGCAGGCATCGCCAACATCGCGAGCGGGATGTTAGGCGGAATGGTCGGCTACCAGTCGTTCAATCGATCGATGCTCAATGCACGCGCTGGCGCGACAAGTCGTCTGGCCGCCGTATTCGCTGCCCTTGCTTGCCTGTTCGTGCTGGCCGTCTCACCGGATCTGGTGGCGCTATTCCCGGTGCCGGTGCTGGTCGGATTGCAGCTCTTCATGGGAGTGCGTCTGTTGATCCAGTGGCTGGTCGGTGCTTTTCGCAAGCTCAACTGGCATGAGTACTTGCTTGTACCGCTTATTCTGGGCGCGATTGCGTTTTACGGCGTCGTCACGGGGGTGGTGGCCGGAGTGATCGCCGCATGCGTGATGTTCGCGTTGCTGTACGGGCGCGTCAGCTGCGTTCGTATGGAGTTCGACGGCAGCACGCGTACATCGACTGTCGAACGCAGTATCGAGGCCACCGAACGGCTTCACGAACTCGGTGCACAGGTGTGCGGAACATGTCTGCAGGGGTTTCTATTCTTTGGTACGGCCAATTCGATCTTGCAGCGCGTGCGCGAACGGCTGGCCACGAGCGGGCCCGTGTCCGTTCGCTTTGTCGTGCTCGACTTTGCGTCGACCAATGGCATGGACGCATCGGTATCGGTTAGCTTCGTCAAGCTCTGGCAGTTGTGCGCAGCGACTGATGCGGACCTGGTGCTGACGGGGTTGCCGATACGCTCGCGTGAACTACTCATGAAGACCGGCACGCTGAATCTCCGGCTGCACGAGTTCTCTACGCTCGATGCGGGATTGGAATGGATCGAAGATACGCTTCTCGCCTCGGATTCACGCGCGTTGCCCCGCGCCGAAGAGGATTTCCACACGATGCTCGCGCCGTATTTCACGTCAGCCGCGCTCGCAAGGTTGCTGGCGCGTTTGGAAGTGCGGGAACTCGGCGCGGGGGAGCCGGTTTTCCGTCGCGGCGAACCAGGGGACGCCATGTACTTTGTCGAGAGCGGCCGTGTCGCGGTCTTACTGCCGCTCTCCGATAGGCGCAGCCTCAGGTTGCGCTCGTTCGGGCCGGGTACGATCGTCGGCGAAATGGCGGTGTATACGCAGCAGGCGCGCAGTGCGGATGTGCTCGCAGAGGGGCCCGCACGCGTCCTGCGTTTGACGCTCGAGTCGTTGCACGCGCTCGAACGCGACGACCCTGTGACCGTACAGCAAATTCATCGCTTTGTCGTCAAGGTCATGGCGTCCCGTCTGGCTGCCGCAGACGAGGCCTTGCGCGCCGCTCACTCCGCCCCGAGCGGGTAGAGTAGGGGGCGCCATGAAAAATCGGGCCCGGTACGTCACGAAAATTTGGTCGTCATGGCAAGCGCCTCAGCGAACGTGAGCCCATCTCGGGCTCGATTAGCGGAAGCCGTAGACAACGATCTTCTTCCCCGCGAAATTTTCTTGCACAGCTTGCTCGCAAAACTGCGGGCACGTTACCGAGCCGTCCGCGCTCGCGCCTGAGACGGTGACCGCCCTGTAAACAACGGATGCGACGAGCGTCCCGTCCGCAGCGATGAGCATGTTCAGTTCAGTTCCGACACCGGCCGGCACGCCGCCGCCGGCGGTATAAGTGATTTTCATGGTGCCGGTGCAAGCGGAGTTCACTGCGTATGTTCCGCTCTCGGGGGCGGTAACGCGGCGGCGCATGTGCAGTCACGGAGCAACGCTCATTTTTGTCGAGTCTCGTCGTGGAACTCGACATCTTCGATCACGTCGCCGATATCCATGCGCTGGCCCGCGCGCTCGCGCACCTGTTGCTCGTGCATCTGCTGTGCGCGCATTGCTTGCTCGCGAAGTCGTTTGCGCAGATCGCGCGTTTTCCACCAGACGATACCGCCGATCACAATGCCTGCCCCAAGCACCAGTGCCAACATCATAAGCGAAACGGCGAACCCCACGACGAGCAGCGCAGCGCCTATTACCACGGCTAGTACCTTCGCCAATAAGCTTGGCGGACCCGGACGCATAGTTGCGCCACTCTGCCTGAGTCTTTCCTGTTGCTTGTCAAATGGCATCGCATCTCCAATCGCGGTTTTCCCGGGGTGGTTTCAAGGGTGGGGGCAACAGCGAGATTAATGGTTAGAGGTTTGAGGTTGAATTGCTGATACGAGGGTCGTCCCTTTCGAACCAAGCCTCCCTGTGATCGCTCAGTATGCGCCGAAGTTCCGGTCGAGCGCCGCGAGAATGGCCTCACGTCGATCAAAAAGGGAACCGATGCACATACCGAGAGCGTTCAAGGGGGCCGCGCTCATGCCAGGGGTATCAAGGAAACATTCTTCGCCGTCAACCTCGAAAACGGGAAGCAGGTCGGATGTTTTGCCGGAAAAGGCGAGACCTTGAAAGAAGAAGGTGTCAACCCTCGATCAGGTCCGGTTGAAGATATAGACCGGCGTGCCGTCGGACGCCTCAAACATACAGTGCGCATGGAGTCAAACGTGAGAGAGATAGTGCAAGACCCTAATATGGCACGGTCACGTTGCTGGGATGGTTCGCTCAAGCGACATCTACTGCGCGCCTAGCTCTATCGGAAACAACTGGCAGAGACGTTCACGACGCTCACACACACCGACGATGATGCCGTCAGGCACTGCCGGAGTGCTCGACGACCTAAAAATACACAGGTGTTTGATCGGTCCGTCACAGATCAGTCATCGCGAGCGAGTCGTCAAGCGGCAATACCCCGGCAGACCTACGGGCTCCTTTTCAGATATTCCACAGCCGTCGTCTATTCACGGCTTCTAGCGTCGCCCTGTGCTTCGAGCGTGAGTGCGACCTTCGCGAGGTCTTCCAGAAGCTTTTCATGGGTGCGCCAGAAGATATCTGGCGCTTCCTTCGCCAACTCGATCCAGAGCGGCCCTTGCATCGTCTCTTCAGTCCACAGGTGACAGCCGCGAGGGGTCGGGGTGATGATCCAGGCATGATAGGCCCTGGATTCTCTCGAAGCCTTTGGACCGCCGCCCCAGGCGATGCGGGCGATAGGGTCGAACTCCTGTACCGACGCGAAGACGTCCTGGGCAGCCAGATTAGTTTCAAAGCGCGTGCCGGCTTGCAACAGCTCGTGTCCGTCTAACAGCTCGACATCCTTGACGCCTGGATAGAAACGGGGCCAGGCCTTGGGATCAACGAGAAGAGACCAGATAGTTTCAGGCGAAACGGCAACCTCAAGCTCATTCGTGAAATGGATGGGTGAGCGGCTGGGTGCCATGTCCACAGGCCAATGGATTGCTTCGAACATATCGTTATTCATGGTTGGGATTTGGGTCTGATTTGAACTTTGCCGAGACTGCAGAAATCTCGGTTGCTGTCACGGCGCCGTCGCAGCGCGGGCCTGTCAGGCGTTGGCTCAGAAGATCGCGCGAATGACACCCCCATCAACGCGTAATGCCGCGCCGCTCGTACCGGAGGCCTGCTCGGAGCAGACATACACCACCATGTTGGCAATTTCTTCGGTCGACGTGAACCGGTTGAGTAGCGTGGTCGGTCGCATCGTTTTCAGGAAGTTCTGCTCCGCTTCCTCCTGCGTGATGCCCTGCTCCTGAGCGGTAGCTTTCATCCAGTTGCCCAGAATCTCGGAGCGGGTCGGCCCCGGCAGCACCGCGTTGACGGTTACCCCTGTGCCACTCACCAACTCAGCAAGTCCCCTCGATACGGCGAGTTGCGCCGTCTTGGTCATACCGTAATCGATCATCTCCTTGGGGATCATGATCGCCGACTCGCTGCTGATGAACACGACCCGTCCCCAACCGCGCCTGGCCATGGCCGGCAGATAGTGCCGCGCAGCGCGCACGCCGCTCATCACATTGAGCTGGAAGAGGTCGAGCCATTCGCTATCGCTCTGCTCGAAGAAACCATTCAGATGGGCGGTACCGAGGTTATTGACGAGGATGTCGGCATCCGGCACCTGTGCCACGAGGGCGGCCGATCCCTCCGCGGTAGAAAGATCGGCGGCAATGCCGGTCAGTTCCGCGTCGGGCACGAGAGCCCGGATCTCATCTAGCGCGGCGGCTACTCGCTGCTCTCCGCGCCCGTTGATCACGACCGATGCGCCTGCGCGGGCAAGGCCCTCGGCGATCGCGCGGCCGATGCCCGCCGTCGAGCCGGTAACGATGGCCTTGCGGCCTTTGAGTTCGATCTTCATAGTTTTTTCTCCGAGTATGAATGGCAGACGGATCCGCCGATACGATGCTTCGATATGGGCACGCGCGAAACGAGGCTTCGTTTGAGAGCGAGCCGGTTTGCCGCTTCCGCACGCAAACAGTCGAACCCGCAACGCGCCAGCGCGTCGAAACTGACGCATTACCCCGCGATCTTCGCGACTTCCGCCTCTGCGGCTCGCGCGAGGCGCTCGACCCAATCCTGGTGATAGCGATAGAGCCCACCGGGATGTTGCCGTCCGAGCACATCCAGAAACCAGGGACCTTGTTGCGTCTCTTCCGTTAGCACGTGGCAACCTTCGTCCGTCGGCGTGATAACCCAACCGTGGTAAGCGCTGGAACCGGTCTCGTCTGCGTCGACGGTGGTCGCCCAGGCGAGCCTTTGGTTCGGCACGTATTCGGTCACCACGAGGCTCATCGGGAAGCCGACCGTCACGCGGCTGTAGCGGGTTCCCAAGGCCAGTTCCGACTCGCCCGACAGGATCTCGACCTGGTCCTCAGGCGGGAAATAGCTTGACCAGTTCTTCGCGTCGACGAGCAGCTTCCACACCACTTCGGGCGGCGCTTTCACGTCGATGTCGTTGAGGGCGTAGATGGCTGACGTTTTCGGGTCGTAGCGCTCCGGCCAGATGACATGGTCGTACATGGTTTATTGCTCCTTCCTGAACAGGTCCTGGAAAATCAGGGGCGCCCAGCTCTTGTCCCGGGCCTGCACGAGCTGCCCGCCCTCCGCGATCCTGCCGAGACTGACCGCCGCGTAGCCGAGCCGCTCGACCAGGGCGGCGACCGTCGCGCTTGCAGCCTCGTCGTCGCTAGACAGAAAGATCACTCGACGGCCATCGGCACTGACGGGATTCTCGGCGAGTACCTTGGCGGGCAAATGATTGAACGCCTTGACAAGGGATGCGCCCGGAAACGCTTTCGCCACAATCGCCGAGGATGGCAGGCTGTCCAGTTCGGAGAGCGGCACGCCATAGGCATTGGTGGCGTCGATGACGACTTTGCCTTTCCAGCTCGCCGCTGCTCTGGCGACGTCGCGGTGGGCCCAAAACGGGACCGCCAGGATGATCACGTCGGCTTCGAGTGCCGCCTGGAGCGTGACGGGAACCACCTTGTCACCCAGTTCGTGGGCCATAGACGCGATGGACTCCGGCCCGCGCGTGTTAGCGATGCCGACCGTGATGCCGCTCCGGGCGAACTGGCGGGCGATGGCGGCGCCGACGCTGCCGCTGCCGATAATGGAAGAGGTCATAAAAAAACTCCTGGACTGGATGGGCTTCACGCCGCGTGGCGTCAAGCACTGCAGATGGTTTTACGAAAACGTCGCTGCGTTGAGAGCGATAATGGCAGTGCGGCATGCATCTGAGAAGCCGGCATATTGAGATACAATCCATCTACCGTAGAGATGGATGACGCAGCTTATGCTGGATGGGATCTCGCTGGATCAGCTCAGAACCTTCATTGCCGCCGTGGACGAGGGCAGCTTCTCGGCAGCGGCCCGAAAGCTCAACCGTGTACAGTCCGCGGTGAGCGGCTGGATTGGCGGATTGGAAGATCAATTAGGCGTCGTGCTGTTCGACCGCTCGGGCCGGTTCCCCAAGCTCACGCCACAGGGCATGCTGTTGCTCGCTGACGCCCGCAACGTCGTCTCCGGGGTGGACACGCTGAAGGCACGAGCCAGGCTCATGACTTCGGGAGTGGAGGCGGAACTCTCGGTGGTGGTCGACGTTTTCTTCCCAACGTCGGTGATCAGCGCCGTCGCCAAAGCATTCGCAGAGCATTTCCCGCTGACGCCGCTGCGGCTTTTCGTCGAGGGCCTCGGAGCGGCCTATCAACCGGTTCTGGACGGGCGATGCAGTTTGGGCATACTGCCACCGCTGCCGCAGGCATTTCCGTCATTGGTTAGCGAGCGGCTTGGCGAACTGCCGCTCGTCGCAGTTGCTTCGGCGCGCCATCCCCTCGCAGGCGTGGGTCATCGCATACCACGGCGTGAACTTGCCAAACACGTCCAACTGGTCCTGACAGACAGGTCGGATCTGACCGCAGGTCGTGACTTCGGGGTTGCGTCAGCCTCCACCTGGCGTCTGGCGGACTTGTCGACGAAATATGCGTTTCTCAAAGACTGCGTGGGATGGGGGGGAATGCCCTTGCACATGGTCGAGCAGGACATCGCGGCAGGTAGGTTGGTCGTTCTGGACGTGGACGACATGCCGCCCAGCGGCTGGATGCTGACCATGTCGGTATATCACCAACCCTCCCAGCCGCCGGGACCCGCTGGCAAATGGTTCGTCGACCACTTGAAGACCCTATGGGAACAATCTGACGGCATCCACGCGCCTTAGCAGGTTTTCGCTCCCTTCTTGCAATGCTCGCCTTTTGGACATCTCGGCAGGCGTCGGCCGGCATCGACGAGGCCTCGCTGGAGGCGATTCGTTGCGGCGGCGATGTGATGATTTCGATCGGCAACGACAGCCAGTTCCGCAAGTTCGCGGCCGCGTAGCGGCTAGTGGAATCACCCCCGAGGAGGAACGATGTCGTTCAGACGATCTCGATCGCGAGGGCTGTGGCCTCGCCGCCCCCGATGCAAAGGCTGGCCACGCCACGCCTGACACCTCGCTGGCGAAGCGCCCCCAGCAACGTCACGATAAGGCGAGCGCCCGTCGCGCCGATTGGATGACCCAGCGCGCAGGCACCACCATGCACATTCACCCGCTCGTGCGGCAGCGACAGTTCGCGCATTGCGGCCATGACCACCACGGCGAATGCCTCGTTGATCTCCCACACGTCGACATTGTCGACCTGCCACCCCACCTTGGTGAGCAGCTTCTGAATCGCGCCCGCGGGTGCAGTAGTGAACCAGGCTGGTTCCTGTGAGTGCGTGGCGTGCCCATGGATAACAGCCAGCGGTGCCAGTCCACGCTCGCGTGCGGTGGACTCGCGCATCAGCACCAGAGCCGCTGCACCGTCGGAGATCAAACTGGAATTGGCTGCCGTGACGGAGCCGTCCTTGCCGAAGGCGGGCTTAAGGGTGGGGATTTTGTCCAGTTGTGCCTTCGCCGGCGCTGCGTCGTCGACGATGAGTTTCTCGCCGTTGCGGCCCGGCACGGCCACCGGCGTAATCTCCCACCGGAACAGGCCGTCGCGCTGTGCCTGCTGTGCACGCAGCGTGGAGGTTAAAGCGTAGGCGTCCTGCGCCTCACGCGTGAAGCCGAAATGGCGAGCGCAGTCATCGGCGAAGGTGCCCATCAGGCGACCGTCGGAGGCCGAGCCGTAGTGGTCCTCCAGTCCATCGAAGAACAGGTGGTCCAGCACCAGACCGTGCCCGAGGCGCTGGCCCGAGCGAGCCTTGGGCAGCAGGTACGGCGCGTTGCTCATGGATTCCATGCCACCGGCCACCATCACCCGTTGAGTGCCGGCTAGCAGGAGGTCGTGTGCCAGCATGGCGGCCTTCATGCCGGAGCCGCAGACCTTGTTGACAGTTGTACAGCCCGCCGAAAGCGGCAACCCGGCGCTCAGCGCCGCTTGACGTGCGGGCGCCTGCCCCACGCCAGCGGGCAGCACGCACCCCATCAGTATTTCGTCTACGGCCTCCGGCTGCATGCCGGCCCGCTGCACAGCGGCACGGATCGCGTTGGCGCCTAGCTGCGGTGCCGTCAGCGAGGCCAAGTCGCCCTGGAAGGCTCCCAGCGGCGTGCGGGCGGCACCGACGATGACGACGGGATCATTGGAAGTCGAAGAGGTAGGCATGCGAGTCTCCATCCGCCGCTCAATGGCGGCGTTGCAAGGGGGGAAGAAAGATATCGGCGTGGCCGGACCTAGCTGACCGCGCTCGGGCTCGGCGACTCAGGTCAAGCGCAGGGAGCGGCTACAAGCGGCAGCAGGCGTCACGATGACTGCTCCGCACGCCGCGTCATCTGGCCGCCATACGGATGGCGCCATCGAGGCGAATCACCTCGCCGTTGAGATAGGTGTTTGCGACGATATGCAGCGCGAGTTCCGCGAATTCGTCGGGTCGCCCGAGGCGCGCGGGAAAAGGCACCATCTTTCCGAGCGCGTCCTGTACTTCCGTGGGCATGCCTTTGAGCATGGGCGTTTCCATGATCCCAGGCGCGATGGCGACTACGCGAATGCCGTGACGCGCCAATTCGCGTGCGATCGGCAGCGTCATCGCTACCACGCCGCCCTTGGAGGCAGCGTAGCCCGCTTGCCCGATCTGGCCATCGAAGGCCGCGACTGAAGCGGTGTTGATAATGACTCCGCGCTCGCCATCGGCGTCGGGCAGGTTCTCGGACATGCAGGCTGCGGCCAGCCGCACCATGTTGAAGGCGCCGATCAGGTTGATCTGAACGGTGCGCGCGAAACTTTCCAGCCGATGCGGGCCTTCGCGGCCAAGCACTTTCTCGGCGGGTGCAACGCCAGCGCAATTGATCAAGCCGTGCAGCATGCCAAAGCTGTCGCGGAATGCGGCTAATGCATGCTCCGCGCTGGCGACATCACACACGTCTGCCCTGACGAAGCGGGCATTGGAGCCGAGTTCCGCCGTCGGCGCGGCACACGCGTCCTGATCCAGGTCTACCAGCAGTACTTTGGCGCCGCCCGCGACAAGGCGGCGTGCCGTGGCGGCGCCGAGGCCCGAACCGCCGCCTGTGACGATGAAACCTTTATCCTGAACCTGCATTTCTGTCTCCTGAGTGATGGCCCCGACGCACAGCGCACCCGGGCGATACGCATGCCAGCACGAGTCCGCAACGCGTGGGTGTGCCCGAAGCGATATGTGACATGACCGGCACGTTGCTGCACAGCCTTCGCCTACAAAGCTACGTTCGCGATGAGCTACTGGCTGGTTATCGTAAGCGGCAGGCGAAAGTTCGCCCATGCCCATAGACCTCGTCGTGCATGAGCCTTTTGGACATATCGAAGAGGTCGTCGATCTCGTCAACAATGCAGGTCGGCTAAAGACTGCCGGCGCACTGCCGCCACGTTTCAATTGCGGCTTGCAGCGATTAACATCAGGGCACCTCGATAGGCGGAACCTGACCATGCATGAAGCTCAAGACAAGGGCACGACTTCAATCGGCCTGGTGCGTGAAGCGATTCTCGTCGCTACGCAACGTAATCTGGATGTGCCGGTCGCACTACAGCGCGCCGGTATCCCGGCAGAATTGTTGAATGCCCCGAGAGCCCGAGTACCCGCGCTCGCCTTTTCGCGGTTGTGGGCGGCTCTGGCCGACCTGATGGACGACGAGTTTTTTGGTCTGGACAGCCACCCACTGCGCCGGGGCAGTTACGCGCTCATGTGTCACGCGGTGCTGCACGCTGAAAACCTGGAGCACGCGCTGCGTCGCATGTTGAAGTTTCTGCATGCGGTACTCGACGACATTCACGGGGAGTTACGCTGCGAAGGCGAGCATGCATTGATCGTCCTGCATGATGATGGGCTCACGCGCCGCCTGTTTGCCTACGGGACGTGGTTCATCCTCGTGCACGGCCTTGCGTGCTGGTTGGCACGGCGACGGATTCCGCTGATCGAGATGAGATTTCGCGCTTCCGCACCAATCGATTACAGCGACTATCGCATGCGCTTTTGCGAGGACGTGACGTTCGCCGCAGAGGAGACCCTGATCCGGTTCGATCGCAGTTTCCTCGACCTCAAACTGACAGAGACGGAAACGAGCCTGCGCGCATTCCTGCAGGGTGCACCGGCAAACATCCTGGTGAAGTACCGTAACGAATCCAGCACTACAGCCCTGATAAGGCGCTGGTTGCGCAACCAGGTTCCCGACGACTGGCCCGACCTCGAGACGCTATCGCAGTTATTGAATCAATCCTCGGCCACGCTGCAGCGCCGCCTGCTGGCCGAGGGCACCAACTACCGGCAACTGAAAGACGAATTGCGCCGCGACATCGCTATCGACCTGTTTTCGAGCAGTTCTCTCACGGTCGCTGAAGTCGCCGCACGGACTGGATTCCAGGAGACCAGCGCGTTTCACAGGGCCTTCAGGAAGTGGACCGGGGCCAGCCCGGGAATGTACCGCCATGGCAAGGCGACTTCTTCGGTTTAGAACTGGAAGGGTAGTCACAGCGCAAGTGGCGCGTACGGATGCGCTCGCGGCCGTGATCGGTCGGCAGATTTGAGCGCCGTCTTCAGACTGTGCGCCGCGCAAAAGCTGAGCTGCGGTCTCAGGCCACTCAAGCACAACCAGCCCGCCCGAACGGATTGCGCATAGCGTGCGGCTCCGAAACCCACTCCACTGACACGCACCTGATCCTCAGGGCGGCGGTTCGATCGCGTGCAAACCCCGAAGCAGGAGCAGCCTGTCTGTCTGCAGACCTCATTCAGATTGAGGTCGGCGGACATGGATTGGGGTTCCAACCAGGCTGACACTGCAGTCGCGTTTGGCAAAGGAAGATGAGCATCGCGTCTGGTTTCGGGATGTACCCGGGACTGGTGCCGTGACGGCCACGCACTTGACTGCTGCGGTACGAGAAGTGAAGCGTTGCCCGAGCGCCACGCATATGGCGCGCAGTTTCCGACTAACGCCTCACGAGCATAGCAGCGGTAGAAAGCAAAAATTGCTCGAAATCAGCCAGCCAGCATGGCGGTAATAACTATACGGAGACGAGAATGAGAACTCGGTTAAGGAGCGGCCGAAGCTTGGCAATTGCGAGTGCCTTGTTAGCAGCATCAACAATTGTCATATCGGGCTGCGGCGGCCATGACTCTGCACCTGCAAGCGCCGACGTAAAGACTTCAGCCGCGATGTGCAATGCGTTGGCTGGCATGACGGTTCCCGCCGCCTCGATCGGGTTGCCGACAACCGGTGCCACCGTCGTATCCGCCACGCTCGTTGCTGACACGGATCCTGGTAATACAAATGGTGAGTATTGCAAAGTACTTGGAAGTATTCATCCGGTGGATTTCAATGCGCCAGATATTCACGCGGAGGTGGATCTTCCGACTAACTTCAACGGAAAAGCTGTTCACTTTGGCGGCGGGGGTTTCGACGGCACCATCCCCGCTACTGAGGGCTCTCCGCTCGATGGTTTCTTAGCCGGCGCGGAGCCAACAGGCGTCACAACGCCGTTGCGCAGAGGTTACGTGACCCTCGGGAGCGACAGCGGGCATGAGGGAACCCTCTTCGATGGCTCATTCGCAGAAAATGATGAGGCGCTCGCTAATTACGCAGGCGACCACATCAAGAAGACGCATGATTTTGCGGCGTACATCGCAAAGAGACGTTATGGCTCGGCCTTTGTGCACAGTTATTTTATTGGCGGATCGAGCGGCGGACGACAAGCCCTGATCGCGGCGCAGCGATTCCCACAAGACTACGACGGTATCATCTCGACATTCCCCGCCTCGGGAATTACGGGACTATGGCTCCAGATGGGCAGGATTTCGCGAGCGCTCCTGGCGCCAGGAGGATACGTCACCCCGGCTAAAGGCAAGGCGCTTCTGGCAGCGGTCATGAAGCAATGTGACGCTTTGGATGGCGTGGCTGACGGCATTGTTAGTAACCCTTCAGCGTGCGTGTTCGATCCCAAGCAGATTCGCTGCTCCGGCGGAGTGGACACCGGTGACACATGCCTGTCCGACGCGCAAATCAATACAATGACCACCGCTGGGACACCGCTTAACTTCAGCTTTGATCTGGCGAACGGAATTCAAACTTTTCCAGCCTACAACGCATTCGCCGGTGCGGACTTTTGGTCCACTGTGCTGACATGGGGCACGTCAGTTGCCGATGCTACCATCGAACCCGGGGTTCTCGGGAAAAGCGCGTTTTATTACACGTTCTCAAACGACATGCTCCGGTTTGCGGTCGCTCGCGATCCTGGCTTGAGCATTCTCAATTTCGACCCTGCCGGGCCGGGGCCGCTAGCCGCGCGCATCCAGGCGGTGAGCGCGCTCATGGATAGCACGAGCAATGACTTGACTCAATTCCAAAGTCGGGGCGGCAAGATCATTCTCCAACATGGACAATCAGACCAGTTCATTCCAGCTCAACTGTCGATTGACTACTATAACGGTCTGGTATCCAGGTTCGGGCAGGGGCCGCTTGATCAGTTTCTGAAGTTTTACCTGGTGCCGGGCGCGGCGCATGGTGGCGGCGGACAGTTCAATGGTTCCTACGATGGTCTGACGGCACTGGACAATTGGGTCACGAAAGGGATCGAGCCTCATAACCTCGCTATCACCGATCTTGCTCCGCCATCCACCGGACGTACGCGACCCCTTTGCGAATACCCACAGTGGCCAAAATACGTCGGCGGTGACCAGAATCTCGCAGCTAGCTTTGTGTGCTCGAACTAGTTTGGCTGGCGGCGCGCCCATCCGCAGTACCTGGCGATTACCGTATTACGCCCAGTTCTGCTAGCGATACCGCGATTGGGCGCATACGCTCCGACCCGGTGCAAGCGCCGCCTGATCACCGAAGCGCAGGCGTCCCGCTCGCGGCCATGCTGACCGGCGACAACCGCCACGCGACGCTACTCAATTTCAGGCGTTGGTCGAGGCCACCCGCCAATCTGCGGTACGGGTGGCAGACCACAATTAAAGCATCCGGTCGTTCAGGGCGGCACAGACTTGGGCTCCCACATTTTGCTTCTCGACTGAGGCTCGCCGCGCACCGGCGCGACCGCCTGACCCTGGTGCCGGTCGGTCCGACAGCACGTTCTCGATTTCGTACAGGAACGCGACCGGTGCTGTCGCCAACGCCGCAATGCCGGCAAACGCGGGTGTTCGGCGACCTCATCCAAGTTGAAGTTGATGGACATGGACTGCCGGTGTCGTCCCGCTGAAACTGGTTACGGCACAGACCAACGGCCAGTCGAGTCGCGACAAGGCCGCCCCATTGAGGGCGCTGTTGGAGCCCGCGTGGACTTCGCTCACGACGCTAAAACCAAAGGAGACAAGATGAACCAGATAGACGTGCACTCACTCGCGGGTGAGGCAAGATTCAATGGCTTTCACACCCTGGTCCTGTTCTGGTGTCTGTTGATGCTGATACTCGACGGCTACGATCTTGCCGTCGTGGGCGCAGCGCTGCCATCAATCATGAAGGACATGGGCATCGATGCGACCAGGGCTGGCGTCATGGCCGGATCGGCACTTTTTGGCGTGATGCTCGGGGCCATTTTCCTTGGCACGCTGGCTGACCGTTTCGGCCGACCAATGATGATCTGTGTTTGCGTCGCGCTGTTCAGTCTTTTCACCGCAGCGGCTGGGTTGACCAGCGATCCCATCGCCTTCAGCATGACGCGATTCATCGCTGGCCTGGGGATTGGCGGAGTCTTGCCAATTGTCACCGCGCAGATGGGGGAATTTTCGCCGAACAACCTGCGCACGCGATTGGTGACGCTGGTATTCGCGGGATATTCCATTGGCGGAATTCTTGTGGCGCTGACCGCAAAGCAGCTTATCGGCAGCTACGGCTGGCAATCCGTCTTTTTTGCCGCGGGCCTGCCTGTCCTGCTGATTCCGTTCATCATCAAAACGATGCCCCATTCGATGTCCTTCCTGGTTAAAAGCGGCCGGCACGACGAACTGCGCACCGTGGTGAAACGGTTGGTGCCCGACTATCCGGTGAGCGGTCAGGAGCACTTTGTCGGATCTTCGGCGGACAAAAGCAGGGACGCCTCGGTGCGACGCCTCTTCCAGGACGGGCGGGGCTTCAGTACGACGATGATCTGGGTCGCGTTCATGACCGGCCTTTTCATGGTCTACGCACTCAGCTCCTGGTTGACCAAGCTGATGGCAATGGCTGGATTCAGCCTCGGTTCAGCTTTGAACTTCGTGATCGTCTTCAACGTCGGCGCCATCGCCGGTGCGATTTTTGGTGGTTGGCTCAGCGACAAGGTCAACATCAAGAGGGTGCTGATTGCGTTTTACGTCGTCGGGGCGGTTGCGCTGTCGCTGATGGGCTTTACGAAGTCGACCGTGTCGTTGTTTGCCGTCGTATTCGTTGTCGGCGCATCGACGCTTGGTACGCAACTGCTTGCCTATGCTTATGCGGGTGACTTCTATCCCCATGCGATCCGGTCTACCGGTGTTGGCTTTGCTTCTGGCGTGGGCCGGATCGGCGCCATCGTGGCACCGGTGCTCATCGGTTGGCTCGTCTCCTTGAAGCTGCCGCTTGAACAGAACTTCATGGCAATTGGGCTGGCTGGCCTCATCGGTGCGGCGGCGGTGACGCTGATCAATCAGACACGTGCTGACTCATTCCGCTCAGCCGGCGCGCCTGTCGCCGTAGTTCAGGGTAGTGCAGGGCGCTGAGGTCTCTACCATACGCGGCTTCATGGCCGGGGTCCGTTCGGGTGAGGAGTGCGGCAGTTACGGAACTCTCCACCCGAAAAAACACCACGTCCAGGCCGCAGCAAATTTTCAACATGCCGAAAAAAATGGACCGTCTATCTCCTCCTCCTTTCAGCTCGTTTGCCGACGTGAGTCGAGCCGTCGACTGGGCACTCGTCACCCGGCGCAGCGTCCGTGCTTTCCTGCCCATACCGGTTCCCCGCGAGGAAGTCGAGTCCATCCTCGACGTTGCGCGCTTCAGCGCAACCGGCGTCAACATCCAGCCCTGGCATGTGCATGTTGTGACAGGCACGATGAAGTCCCGCCTGTCTGCTGCCATCAACGAGATCAATGATGATCCTGCACGAAGTTCCGACCTGGAAGAGCCCTACGACTACTACCCACGCGAATGGATCGCGCCGTATGTGGACCGCCGGCGGGAAGTGGGCTGGAATCTGTACGGCCTGCTGGGCATCCAGAAAGGGGACAAGGAGCGGATGCACGTCCAGCACGGACGCAACTACAGCTTCTTTGATGCGCCGGTAGGCCTGTTTTTCACGGTTGACCGGGTCATGCGTGAAGGAAGTCTGCTGGACACCGGCATGTTCCTGCAAAGCGTCATGATTGCCGCCCGGGCGCGGGGCCTCGACACCTGCCCGCAGGCGGCTTTCAACAAGTTCCACCGTGTCATCGCCAACGAACTGTCCATTCCCGACAATCACATGTTGGTCTGCGGAATGAGTCTGGGTTATGCGGATCCCAGTTGCATCGAGAACTCGCTCGTCACGGAGCGCAGCCCGGTCGGCGATTTCACTACTTTCTACGAAGAATGAACGGAGACAAAGTCATGAGTGCAAAGGCCTACTCCCAAGGACTTGAGAAGAACGCGGCAAACCACGTTCCATTGACGCCATTGACCTTCCTCGATCGAACCGCCGACGTCTATCCGGATTGGACCGCGATCATTCATGGCGACTTCCGCCAGACGTGGGCCGAAACCCGCGAGCGTTGCTATCGCTTCGCGTCGGCGCTCGTTCAGTTGGGGATCGAACCGGGCGATACCGTGTCGATCATCGCGCCGAACACCCCGGCCATGCTTGAGGCTCACTTTGGCGTGCCGCTGTCCGGTGCCGTGCTCAACGCCGTCAATTGCCGCCTCGATGCTGACGGTGTCGCATTCATTCTGCGCCACGGCGAATGCAAGCTCCTGCTTGTAGATCGCGAATTTGCTCCGCTGGTCGAGAAAGCATTGCAGTCGGTTTCCAATCCACCGCGCGTGATCGACATCAACGACCACGAAGCGCCTGACGGCCCCGCCATTGGGGAAACTGATTATGAGTCGCTGCTGTCGAGCGGTGATCCCGCATTTGCCGGTCGCCGCCCGGTCGATGAGTGGACGCCCATTGCCCTGAATTACACGTCGGGTACAACCGGGGATCCGAAGGGCGTCGTTCCCAGCCACCGCGGCACCTATCTGATGAGCCTGTTGCAGATGACGAACTGGCCGCTGCCGCGCGCGCCGGTTTATTTGTGGACGCTTCCCATGTTCCATGCGAATGGCTGGTGCTTCACATGGGCGATTACCGCCGCGGCCGGAACGCATGTATGCCTGCGCAAGGTGAATGCTGCCAATGTTCTTTCCGCCATCGTCAGACATGGCGTAGATCACTTTTGTGCGGCACCAATCGTCCTGTCAGGCCTCGCAAGCATGCCTCATTCAGAACGGCAGCCGCTGCCGCGTCGGGTGCGGGTCCTAACCGCCGGTTCGCCGGCGCCAGCCGCGGTTCTCGAGGCCGTTGGCGCCATGGGCTTCGACGTCGACCACGTCTTTGGCATTACTGAGATCTCCGGCACCCCGATCAGCTGTGCGTGGCACGAGGAGTGGGACGCGTTGCCGCCGGAGCAACAAGGAAAGTTGAAAGCGCGGCAGGGTGTGCGTGCGGCAGCGTTCGAAAAAATGTCGGTCGCCGATCCTGAGACGCTCGAGACGGTTTCGGCCGACAGCAAGTCTTGCGGTGAGGTCCTGGTTCGGGGGAATACGGTGATGATGGGATATCTTAAGAATCCCGAAGCAACCGCAAAAGTTTTCGCAGGCGGCTGGTTCCATACTGGAGATCTGGCCGTCGTCCATCCTGACGGCTATATCCAGATCACAGACCGCTCGAAGGACGTGATCATCTCTGGCGGAGAAAATATTTCGTCTGTGGAGGTGGAGGAGGTCATCTACCGCATGTCGGGCGTCCTGAACGCGGCCGTCGTCGCGCAGCCTGATGACAAATGGGGCGAGACTCCTTGCGCGTTTATCGAGCTGAGGCCCGATACCCCGAGCATCACCGAGGAGGATGTGATCTCGTTCTGTCGGGAGCGACTGGCGCATTTCAAGTGCCCGCGTCGCGTGATTTTTGGCGAATTGCCCAAAACTGCCACCGGAAAAATACAGAAGTTTCGCCTGCGGGAGCAGGCGGGCAGCCGCGTAGCGATCACAAGATTGGCGGAATGAGGCTGTTGGTCCGCTGAGCGCGCGACGTGCCGTGGCGTGCAACGACAGTCGAGCGCGACTGTCGTTGCACGTGTTCGCGAGCGGACTTCGCTGACCGGGTGCGGTTGGGAGTAGGCGCTTGAACGGGCAATGCCCACCAGCCGCACCTGCCGGCTCACCGGCAATGCGTGCCCGCGATCAATCGTCGCTTTACGCTCAGCAATCCCGCCTTGCCGAGCGCGCTTTCCAAAAGATCGTTCTCCAGAGTCAATTACCCGATCTTCGCGTGCAACGCCTTCACATCGACCAGGGGCTCGGCCGATGTTTGGCCCGTCTCGAACACTTCGGCAACACGCTTTTGCAGTTGCTTCTTCCAGTCCGTGATCTGGTTCGGATGCACATCAACTGCTGGGCCAGCTCGGCCAGCGTCTTGTCGCCCTTGAGCGCCGCGAGTGCCACCTTTGCCTTGAACCCAGTGAGTGTGTCCGTCGGTTGCGTTTCGTCATCCTCTGGTTCCTTGTTGCCGGCCATTATGGCCGTCGGCGCCACCTCTAGGTCGCCTGGCGCCGGTCGCTTGATGCGATAATGGCGACCGTTGGATTGTCAGGCGGGAAGAAGAGCTGCGGGAAGGCCAACGACCCCGCGGTCGCATCGATGAAGAAGTCGTAATTCACCAATGCCGAGCCAATCCAGCCGCTGGCGGCGGCTATCTTCGACTGGCGCTTGCCGTGGGGCTTAACCGGGATCTTTCGAGTCATGCGTGTCTTATTATGAGAGTTGTCAAGGGAGCAGTTGACCGGTCGCTTCAGGCGATCGAGTTGCTCGCCCGTGAGGCGCGCTGGATGCGTATGTCCGATATCGCCGCCGAACTCGGGCTGGAGAAGGGCCCTGCCCATCGGGTGCTCGCGCAACTGTGCGAGCAGGGGTGGGCGGAGCAGGATGAACAGACGTCCCAGTACCGTCTGACCTTGAAGCTGTCCTTGCTCGGTCAGCGGTACCTGCACGGACTCGGTCTGCCGGGTCTGGTGCAGCCGATCCTTGACGAAGTCGCTGCGCAGTGCCGCGAGCTGGTTCGGCTGACGGTGGTCAACGAAGGAACCCTCGCGTGGCTGGCAGCATCCCAGGGCGCGGCACCGGGCCTCATGTATTCGCCGTCCATGCACAGTCCCATCGTCTTGCATGCCACATCGGTTGGCAAGGTGTGGCTGGCTGGAATGCCGAACGACCAGGCGATCGAATACGCCCTGCGTGGCGGACTCGGAAAAGCGTCTGCCGCCGGCGCATGGACGCCGAAGGCAATCACCAGCGTCGAGCAGTTGATTCCGGAGTTGGAGCGGACCAGGCAGCGTGGCTATGGGCTTGTCGTTGAAGAGGCCGAGCCGGGTGTGGTCGCATTGGCGGTGCCGGTGCGTTCGCTGCCTGACGGTGCGGTGGTGGGCACGATGAGCATTGCCGGGCCGGTCACACGGGTTCAGCCGGAGCGTTACGAGGCCTTTTACGCGCTATTGCAGCAAGCGTCTGCGAAGCTGGGTGCCGTATGGCCGCGCCAGAGCGTCGGTGCGCATGTGAGTGAGGCGGCATGAACACGCCGGGAGCACATCAGGCTATCGAGCGAATCACCGCGTTGGATGAGCAGGCAGCACGCCTTCTCGTCGCGGCGCGCCGGCGGGACAAGCGGCGCTCACGCTTATGCAATGGGCTGATACTCGTGACCGTCAATCGATAGTCAAGCGTGCCTTGGCCGCAGCCATTTATTGATCGCGCCGGAATTCACTTTGGACTGCGCAGCGGACGCTTCCAGTCGTCCCGCTGCGCTTCTATCTCGCAACGGGCTTTGGCGCCAGCTCGCTTGATCCACTGAACGGCCAAAACGAGCATCGCAGCGACAACACCATCGGGCAGACGCTCAAGGCCGACGTGAGAGCAGCAGCGTCACGTTCGGCCGCCGCACGGCGACAGCAACACTCGTCGCCGAACGGAACCATGGTCGTTGCTCGAAAGACATGTTGTGTAGGTCCAGCGCAATAGCGACGCGCCGAACGAACGGGCGCCGTATTGTCCGGTCAGCCTCACCTGGAGGCGCGGCGTGGGGCTGATTGCAGCAGTTCCTGCAGCTCAGCTTTGTAGAAACGAGCCAGGCCGCTGGTGCCGTGGCCGCACGTATCCTCGCTGGCAGGGATCAAAAACAGCCGGCCGTGGCGCACATGCTGCATCGCGCGCTCCATCAGGCCGGTCTCGGGCGGATAGCGTTCGTCGTCGGCCGCGTTGACGGCGAGCACCGTAGCCTGGACCCGCTCCAGACCCGGTGCCGGGTTATAGCCGCGCGAGGCACCCCATTGATATAAGAAGTCGTTGGCATCCAATGTGAAGGGCTGGGCCAACTGGGTGTCCACGTAGTTGTCGGCCAACTCCATTGTCGGCGCCGCCTTCTGGTAGGCCAGCGTTCCGCCGTTGGTGGCCAGCGCGAAGAACGCGCTGGCAATGCGCAAGGAGCGGGGCGGGCTGGCGTAATTGCCATCCAGGTACTCCGGGTCGTTGCGGACCATCTCGGTGAGCATGCGACGCAGCATCCAGTTGCGGCCGGACATCTCCGTGGGTTGCGACGCCATTGGCACCAGTGCGTCCATGAAGTCCGGATATCGCACCGCCCAGATCCATGCGTGCATGCCGCCCATCGAGTTGCCGATCAACAGCCGCAGGTGCCGGATGCCCAGGCACTCGGTCACGAGCCTGTACTGCGCAAGCACCATGTCGTCGTAGTTGTAAGCCGGGAACCGCGTGCGCAGCCCGTCGGACGGCTTGGACGATCCGCCGGTTCCAATCCCGTCCGGGAGAATGATGAAATAGTTGTTGGCATCAAGCGGCTGTCCCGGGCCGAACAACGCTCCCGCGAAGGCGGGCGTCAGCATGCTGGCGCCTGTGCCCGTCGTGCCGTGCAGGACCAGGACCGGCTCGCCGGACGGGTCGCCGATGGTTCGGTAGTGGAGCCGCAGCTGCGGCATCACCTCCCCGGTGTGGAAACGGAAGTCTCGCGCGATCCAGTCGCCTTCCTTCGGTGCCGGACAATCGGCCAAATTGCAATATCTCGTTAGCGGCATAGGCGTGCGAGGCGATCCCGCAGCTCGGGTCATACAGAAATTGGCGCAAGAGTCTGAAGCGCACCCCCTTGCCGAGCAGAAGCGTAGGCCGCATCCATGACCTGCATCATCGCCTCGGCGTCGCGCAATGACGCGATCGGCTTTGCACCTGTGCGGCATTCAGCCAGCACCCGCTTGACGAACAGTGGGTAGTAAATGTCAGTCTCTAACTGGAGACGGCGACTTCGAGTGCCGAAGGCAAGACTGCTTCGGTCCCGAATCTCGATCCGGTCGGGGCCCGATTTCGCATACATGCGATCAGATGAAAGGGTGAAGGAGAATTCGCGCTGCTCGTCTTGAGTACTGGGAAAGCTGTATCCGGTCTCCACCAGCCCGATCACGCCGTCTTCGGTTTGCATTGTCAGCAACGAGTAGTCCTCGACGGCGCCTCGATGCGTTCGGGAGTTCATGGTGGCGGAGACTCGCGCGACCTCTTTACCGGTCAGTAATCTGAAGAGATCGATGAAGTGGGTTGCGACATTGATCGTGGATCCGCCTCCGGAAAACACCGGGTCGAGTGCCCAACCTGCGCCCGCAGCTTCATAACGACCAGGCGGACCCACAATGAAACGGAACGACATGTAGTTGAAGTCCGACGGAATGCGCCCCTCAGCATCTTCCAGTGCGGTGAGCAATTCGCTCATGCGAAAGATCAACGGTACGGCGCAATAAAGATTGGCTTCCTCTGTCAGTTTGCGCAGCCGCGCGACCTGCGACTTGTTGACGCCGCAGGGTTTTTCCAGCGTGAATGGAATTTTTCGTGCGATCACCGCCTCAGCGAGCGTCGGCATTTCGGAATGCCGCCCGAACACGAATGCAAAATCGACTTCCTCGCGCTCTAGCAACTCATAGGCTGACGAGTACAACCTGCTCCCAAATCGAGCGGCAATTGCCTGTCCCTTCGCCTGCTCTGCATCCGAAACGGCTACCACCTGGATCCCGGGCGCCTCGAGCGCATCAAGATAGAGTGGGACATGCCAATGGCTGGCCTCCAGCAATGCGACTTTCATGCGTGTTCTCCCTTCGCACCGTCGACAAGTCGACTTGGTGCTTGCGCGATGCGCGCGTTAAAGCCATCCGCACATACTGGTGTGAGAACGTTGAAACTATTCATCGCATCTTCCCTCCATTCAGACTGGTGATAACTGTTGATTCCGGGCGTTTTCCCTGAGGCGTTCGGCATCAAGGGCTTGCGTCCTTGGCAGGCGCGAACAGCAAGCCATCGTCTGGTGCTGACCTTCCAGCAGGGCGGTAATCGAACCCAAGGAAGCGTAGGGCATGCAATGCCTGCCCTTCATGCATCGGCCCCCCGTCTTGGGTACGACAGCCGCGCGCATGCGCGGCGCGGCGAAGCGGCGTCGGCTCGGGCGCATTGATAATGTCTACGACGATGGTGCCGGGCGCGAGCCGCTCGGGATTGACCGGCATGGGATCATTCCTGTTCATGCCGAGCGGTGTGGCATTGATAACGATTTCGAATCCGTGCGGGTCAGGTAGTCCGGCATGCGTGATGCAACCGGTTTCGGCCGCCACGGATTTCGCGAGATCGTCAGCCCGATGCTCGTCGACGTCGGATATGGTGAGCGTCCGGGCGCCCGCGGCCGCGACTGCAAATGCGATAGCTCTGCCTGCGCCTCCGGCACCGACGAGAAGAACGGACTTGTTCGCCGGATGATTGCCTTCCCATTGCATGCCAAGCACACAGCCGACGCCATCGAATATGGCACCGACCCAGCGTCCATCTTCCTTGCAGCGTATTACGTTGAGTGCGCCGACCTTGGAAGCAGTGGGATGTAGTTCGTCGACAAAAGCGAGCATCGGTTGCTTATGAGGCATCGTGACTAGCATGCCGGAAAGATTGCCTATCGCTCGTGCGCCGGTGACAAATGCGGACAGGTCCTCCGCCTTGACCCCAAACGGAATGCAAACCGCGTCCGCGCGCTGTTCGATAAAAAGCTGGTTTAGCAATTGCGGCGACTTGGCTGCCGTCAGTGGATCGCCCACTAACCCGTAGAGTCGCGTTCTTCCTGTGATAGGTGGATGCATTGCGGCCTCATGTCCGATGTTGACGGAAGGTGCAGTCATAGCTTGGTGCTCACTTCCAGGGTGCCGGCGGTTCGGCGAGATCCCATGTTCCGTAAACCGCGGGCTCGTTAATCTCGATCACTTCAAGGTCATCGGAGCGCCAGATCACGTTGTGCGGAACGCCGGCGGGCTGCGAGAGGTCGTCCCCAGCGTTGAGAGTCACATTGCCCTCGACGCCGGCGAAACGGAACGTGACCGATCCACGCAGCACATACAGGTAGTGCGCAGTCATGTCGTGCCAGTGCCAGCCGGTGGCATCGGTGAACGGCTTCAGCGCGCGAATGTGCTTGGCTCCGATGCGGCCGTTGGTCACTGCGGCGAGCCCGAGGTCGCGATACTCGGAGTCCGCGCGCAGCCCCTCCTGGTTCCAGACCGCCGCGGACGCGCTCACGCGTGCGAACGGAGTCAGGGATTGCGCGAGTTCGCGCGGGCCGTCGTAACGTGGCGTACCTTGGTTGTGCATGTGCCTTTCTCCTGTGTGGCATCAGATATTCGCAAGTGCCGCGACCGCTTGATCCTGCCCGGCCCATCCGAACGTCCTAAATTGCGCCAACATGGCGGTCGCAGCGATATTGCCGTGGCTTCAGCTACGAGCGCAGTTGGTTTGTTAAGTCCTGTGGGTCGGCTGTTCCGGTCGTCCCGGCCATCGTCCCGGCGCGCAGGCGATCGTAGTCGCCTTTGGGTACGGGGACCGCGTTGCGGTCGCCGAGGTCGTGGAGGCGGACCCGGTACGTCTCGCGCGTGGTGAAAGCGGCGATCGCGGCCACGACACAGATGCCGAACGTCAGGGCTCCGATCTTCAGCGGAATATTGGCGGAGCCGGGGGGCGCGACCGCGACGAAAAATGCCGGGAGAAGCGCGGAAAGTGTCGTCCCGACGTTCTGTCCGATGGCCATCCCTGACACGCGCACGCGCGTGTGGAACAGTTCGGGGAACAGGCTCGGGAATACGCCGTTGAAGCCCTGATAGGCGATGCCCCACATGAGCACCGAGAGAATCATCGCCAGCCACAGGTTATGGATGCTGATAGCGTATAGATACACGAACGACAGCAGTCCGGCGCTGAGGGTGCCGACAAGGACTGGCGGCCGGCGGCCAATCTTGTCCGAGAGATTGCCGACGTAGGGAATCAGGATCACTGCGCAGATGTTACCCAGAACAGGAATCCACAGATACACGCCGGAAGGGAAGCCGATGCCGTACGCCGGCTGAACCGCATAGGCGGCACCGAAGACCGCGGCGACCAGGGCGATCACGGCGGTAAGCGCCATGCAGACCACGCGCACGATATCGTCCCAGCTCTGCCGGAATACTTCGACGACCGGCGAGGCGGGAACTTCGCCGTGTGCGCGCTCCTCGGCGAACGCCGGCGTCTCGTCGACTTCGCGGCGAATGATGTAAGCCACGATCATCACGACGATGCTCAGCAGGAACGGAATCCGCCAGCCCCAGGAAGTGAACTGGTCCTTGGGCATGAAGTGCGCGAGAGGCAGGAAGACCGCTGCCGCCATGAGCTGTCCGGCCTGCACGCCCTGGAGGGTAAAGCTCGCGAAGTAGCCGCGCCGACCGAACGGTGCGTGCTCGAGAATCATCGAGCTGGCGCCGGAAAGCTCCCCGGCGACCGCGAAGCCCTGGATCAGGCGAAGAATCACGAGCAGCACCGGCGCCCAGATCCCGATCTGCTTATACGTTGGCAGGGCCCCGACGGCCATTGTCGAAAGGCCCATGACGAACAGGCAGAGGATCAGCACCGTCTTACGGCCGTGGCGGTCGCCCCAGTGCCCGAGGACGACGGCGCCCACCGGCCGGGCGATATAGCCGACACCGAAGCTCGCCAGTGACGCGATGATCGCGACCGTTGGGTTATCAGACGGAAAGAAGAGCTGCGGGAACACCAGCGACGCCGCGGTCGCGTAGATGAAGAAGTCGTAATACTCCAATGCCGAGCCAATCCAACCGCTGGCCGCGGCTATCTTCGACTGGCGCTTGCCGTGAGGCTGAACCTGAGTGTTCCGAGTCATGCTTGTCTCCGTCTTGATTGACTTTTGGGTGCTGGTTGTCTATTGTTGTAACATCGTTCCAGTAAGAACCATGTTACGTCAATTATGAGAGTTGTCAAGGGAGCAGTTGACCGGTCGCTTCAGGCGATCGAGTTGCTCGCACGTGAGGCGCGCTGGATGCGCATGTCCGATATCGCCGCCGAACTCGGGCTGGAGAAGGGGCCTGCCCATCGGGTGCTCGCGCAACTGTGCGAGCAGGGGTGGGCGGAGCAGGATGAACAGACGTCCCAGTACCGTCTGACCTTGAAGCTGTCCCTGCTCGGTCAGCGGTACCTGCATGGACTCGGTCTGCCGGGGCTGGTGCAGCCGATTCTTGACGAAGTCGCCGCGCAGTGCCGCGAGTTAGTCCGGCTGACGGTGGTCAACGAAGGAACCCTCGCGTGGCTGGCAGCATCCCAGGGCGCGGCACCGGGCCTCATGTATTCGCCGTCCATGCACAGTCCCATCGTCTTGCATGCCACATCGGTTGGCAAGGTGTGGCTGGCTGGAATGCCGAACGACCAGGCGATCGAATACGCCCTGCGTGGCGGACTCGGAAAAGCGTCTGCCGCCGGCGCATGGACGCCGAAGGCAATCACCAGCGTCGAGCAGTTGATTCCGGAGTTGGAGCGGACCAGGCAGCGTGGCTATGGCCTTGTCGTTGAAGAGGCCGAGCCGGGCGTCGTCGCATTGGCGGTGCCGGTGCGTTCGCTGCCTGACGGTGCGGTGGTGGGCACGATGAGCATTGCCGGACCGGTCACACGGGTTCAGCCGGAGCGTTACCAGGCCTTTTACGCGCTATTGCAGCAAGCGTCTGCGAAGCTGGGTGCCGTATGGCCGCGCCAGAGCGTCGGTGCGCATGTGAGTGAGGCGGCATGAACACGCCGGGAACACATCAGGCTATCGAGCGAATCGCCGCGTTGGATGAGCAGGCAGCACGCCTTCTCGTCGCGGCGCGTCGGCAAGGCAAGCTCGCGGAGCGCCTTCCCGTCGAACTGCGGCCCGCGAATCTGGAGGAAGGTTTCGCGATCCAGCGAAAGGTGGGCGATCAGCTCGGTTGGCAGGCTGGCGCGTGGAAATGTGCGCTGCCGCCGGCGGGCAAAATCATCGCCGCACCCATCTATGACGCCAACATTCATCGAGGCGCTCAATGCCGCGTTCGCGCCGTGCCTGGGCAACCTTGGGTAAGGGCAGAGCCTGAACTCGCCTGTTTGCTGGCCCGCGATCTGCCGCCACGGCGCGAAGCGTATAGCGAAGCCGAAGTGCTCGACGCTCTCGGGAATGTTCACCTCGCGCTCGAACTGCTGGGCAGTCGCTATGCGCATCCCGAATCGCTGACGTTTCCTGAATTGCTGGCAGACGGCCTGTTCAATGCCGGTCTTGTCATTGGGCCGCGCGTTCGATTGCGCGAGGGCGCGACGCCGGCCGATCTCCCGGTTGAATTCACCGTCACTCTGGCTCGCGCGGGGCACGACACGGTCAGTTTTGCAGGCCGCCACCCTGATCGCAGCGTGCTCGCGCCGATCGTGTGGCTCGCCAACTTTCTCCGCGTCCGCGGCGTTGGATTGCAGGCCGGGCAGGCTGTGATCACGGGCTCTTACGCGGGCGTGCTCGAATTGCCGATCGGTTGTGAGTTGCATATCGGCTTCGGTGATCTGGGCACGTTGCCCCTAATTTTTTTGCCATGATAGGAGTCTTCAAATGCGTCTCGTCCGTTTCGGCCAGCCTGGTCAGGAGCATCCCGGTGTCATCGATTCGAGCGGCGCGATCCGCGATCTGAGCGGCATCGTCGACGACATCGATGGAACGACTGTTTCGCCAGCGGCCCTTGCAAAGCTGCGCGAACTGGATCTGAATCGTCTGCCCACCGTGGAAGCGGGCACGCGCCTCGGCGCCTGTATCGGCAATGTCCGTAACCTCGTGTGCATTGGCCTGAACTATTCCGATCATGCCGCCGAAACCGATACGCCGATCCCGCGGGAACCCGTCGTGTTCAACAAGCATACGGGTTCGATCAGCGGTCCGAACGATCCGGTCATCTTGCCGGCAGACGCGCAAAAGCTGGATTGGGAGGTTGAACTGGGCGTGGTGATCGGCAAACCCGCCTGGCAGATCGATGAAGACTCCGCGCTCGATCATGTGGCGGGTTACTGCC
Organism: Paraburkholderia sp. RAU2J; assembly: GCF_003634845.1. NCBI lineage: Bacteria > Pseudomonadati > Pseudomonadota > Betaproteobacteria > Burkholderiales > Burkholderiaceae > Paraburkholderia > Paraburkholderia sp. RAU2J. The sequence goes on along the minus strand of NZ_RBXG01000003.1, from coordinate 270,516 downwards.
TTGCCAATGACGTTTCCGAACGCGCTTATCAACTCGAACGCGAGGGTCAGTGGACCAAGGGCAAAAGCGGCTTCTCTTTTGCCCCGCTCGGCCCGTGGCTCGTCACGCGTGATGAAGTGCCCGACCCGCAGGTGCTCGACCTGTGGCTTGACGTTAACGGCTCACGTCGTCAGACGGGCAATACACGCACGATGATTTTCAACGTCGCGCATATCGTGGCGTATCTCAGCCGCTTCATGCCACTGATGGCTGGCGACGTCATTATTACCGGGACGCCCCCCGGCGTCGGCCTCGGTCAGAAGCCGCCCGTCTTTCTGAAAGCGGGCGACACCATGACCCTTGGTGGCAGCGGACTCGGCGAGCAGGTCCAGAAGGTTGTGCAATACGCGGATTCGCTTGGCGCGGCATGGGTCCGCGGCGAATATCCGTTGGCACGATAAAACGATTGAACCTGTAGAAGGAGGAGATATGAGCCTTGCTGGAACGGGCGTGGTCGCGATCTGGCATGACCTGCTGCCGGAAGCGAAGGATGAATTCTACGAGTGGCACAACCGCGAGCACATGCCGGAACGCGCCGGAATTCCCGGGTTCAGGCGCGGCCGGCGCTACATTGCGCTGGATGCGGGACCCGAGTACTTCAATCTGTATGAAGCCGACACCGTGGAGGTGCTCGGCGCGCAAGACTACCTGCTTCGGCTGAATTCGCCGACGCCGTGGACGAAGCAGGTCGTTCCCTCGTTTCGCAGCGTGGCCCGCTCGATCTGCCATGTGGCGTATTCTGACGGCGTGGGCCAGGGCGCCAATCTCATGACGGTGCGCTTCGACGTGCCTTCCGCGGCCCGGGCCGACGTCGTGAAGGGATTGCGTCAGCAGGTCTTGCCGCCGCTCGCCGACCAGCGCGGCATCACGGGCGTGCACCTGTGTCTGGCCGATGAGGCCGTCAGCAAGGTGGAAACTGCGGAGAAGAAGGCGCGTTCGGAAGGCACCGAGGTGCCGACATGGATAGTGATGATCGAAGGATGCCGCGCCGACTATGTCCGCTCAGCGGTGGACGCGTTCATTGCCGGACTCGCTGCTTTGCCCGGGGCCGCTGCGGTTGCGCCGGACTCCACGCTCTATCAACTGGAATACACACGGTGCAAGACGCCGTGGAGCGCCGGCTGAAACGTCGTTTGAACACGGCTGTGCGGCGCGTCACGCGACGCGGCGCAGCCGGCCCTGAAACTGTCGTCACGCATTGAGAAACGAAGGAGTAGTTCCATGTCGTCCCCTGTTGCGGGCAAGTCCGTCTCATCGACCGCGCTCAGGCCGGTGCGCGTCATTCGACTCAATCCCGCTGACGATGTCGTCATCGCTTTGGATCAGCTTATGTCCGGCACGGTGCTGGATGGGGAAGCGGTGACGGTCTCCGGATTGATCCCGCCCGGTCACAAAGTGGCGACACGCGACATCGGTCAGGGTCAAGCCGTGCACCGTTATGGCCAGATCATCGGCTTTGCGAGCCAGCCGATCCGCGCGGGGCAGCACGTTCATACGCATAATCTTGCGATGGGCGAATTCGCCCGTGACTACGCATTCAGTCAGGGCGTGCGTGCCACTGTCCCGTCAACCGAGCCCGCGACATTCCAGGGCATTGTGCGTGAAGACGGCCGTGTGGCCACGCGCAATTACATCGGCATTCTCACCTCGGTGAATTGCTCGGCCACGGTCGCACGAGCCATTTCCGACTATTTCCGCCGTGACATTCGTCCCGAAGCGCTGGCCGCGTTTCCGAACGTCGATGGGGTCGTCGCGCTCACCCATGGTTCGGGTTGCGCCATCGACTCAGAAGGCGATGGTCTCGCGATGCTCCAGCGCACGCTTGGTGGCTATGCGTGCCATCCCAACTTCGCGAGCGTGCTGATCATCGGCCTGGGCTGTGAAACTAATCAGATTTCGCGGCTGCTCGAAACTCAGGGGCTCAAAGAACACGACCGCTTGCGAACCTTCACGATTCAGGACACCGGTGGCACGACCCTGACAATTGCAAAGGGTATCGAACTGGTTCGGCAGATGTTGCCCGACGCGAATGACGTCAAGCGGGAAACAGTTTCGGCAAGTCATCTCACCATTGGCCTTCAATGCGGTGGGTCGGACGGATATTCGGGCATCACGGCCAATCCCGTACTGGGTGCAGCCGTCGATTTGCTCGTGCGGCACGGCGGTACTGCGATTCTCTCCGAGACGCCGGAGATTTATGGCGCCGAGCACCTGTTGACCCGCCGCGCGGTAACGCCCGAAGTGGGACAGAAGCTGGTCGATCGCATCAGGTGGTGGGAAGCGTATGCACAGCGGCAAGGGGCGCAGATCAACAACAATCCGTCGGCGGGCAATAAGGCCGGCGGCTTGACGACCGTCCTCGAGAAATCCTTGGGCGGCATCGCAAAGGCAGGGTCGACGAACCTTGTCGAGGTGTACGAATACGCTCAGCCGGTTAGGGCGCGCGGTCTGGTGTTCATGGACACGCCTGGCTACGACCCAGTGTCGGCTACTGGCCAGGTTGCCGGCGGTGCGAACCTGATCTGCTTCACGACGGGACGCGGTTCAGCTTACGGCTGCGCGCCCTCGCCGTCGGTGAAGCTCGCGACAAACACGGCACTCTGGCAACGTCAGTCCGACGATATGGACCTGAACTGCGGAGAAGTGCTGGAAGGGAGCACAACGATCGAGCAACTTGGCGCAGTGCTGTTCAAACTGCTGCTCGACGTGGCCTCCGGGACACGTTCCCGTAGCGAGCAGCACGGTTACGGACAAAACGAATTCGTCCCCTGGCAGATTAGCGCAATCATGTGAGCCGCCGGTGTCCGGGCATAAGCAGAGCGTGCACCGGACTGATGCCCGGCAATAACCCATACAGGTTGGAGAAAGATAGATGCCATTGAATGACCGATCCGCGCTGCCGGACGATCTGGAGCAGGCTGTGCTCGTGGGGCGCGCGTGGTGCCCCGCTATCGGCGGGCCGCGTCCTGTTGCCGTTATCGGTGGCGAACTGGTGGATGTGTCGTCGGTCGCGCTGACGACCAGCACGCTGCTTGAACAACCAGAAATCGGCCTTCGGCTTAAGGAGGCCGCTGCTAACCTGCCGAGGCTTGCGGCGCTGGACCCGGTTCTTGCCAATTCCGCCTTCGATCGACGCGATCCGTCCGCCCCCTGGCTCATCGCGCCATGTGACCTACAGGCGGTCAAGGCAAGCGGGGTGACGTTCGTCGAAAGCCTTCTGGAGCGGGTGATCGAGGAGCGCTCGGGCGGCGACGCGAGCCGGGCCGATGAAGTGCGCGCGCGTGTCATGTCCGTGCTGGGCGATCGGCTCGCCAGCGTCCGCCCGGGGTCTGAGCAAGCCGGGGCGGTGCGCCACGTGCTTATTCAGGAAGGAATGTGGTCGCAGTATCTGGAAGTCGGCATCGGTCCGGATGCGGAAATCTTCACGAAAGCGCAACCGATGTCCGCCGTCGGCACCGGCAGCGAAATCGGAATTCATGAAAATTCGCAGTGGAATAACCCGGAGCCTGAAATCGTGCTGGCGGTGACCAGCCGGGCGGAAATCGTCGGCGCCGCGCTTGGGAACGACGTCAATCTTCGGGATTTCGAAGGCCGGAGTGCACTGTTGCTCGGTAAGGCGAAAGACAACAACGCGTCGGCTTCTATTGGCCCGTTCATTCGCCTCTTCGACAGTACATTCGGTCTCGATGATGTTCGGGCCGCGGAGCTCTCGCTGCGCGTAGAAGGAACAGATGGATATGTTTTGACAGGGGCGAGTTCCATGAAGTGCATCAGCCGGGACCCGTCAGAACTCGTTGCGCAAGCGATGGGCTCTCACCATCAATACCCGGACGGAATGATGCTTTATCTCGGGACGTTGTTTGCACCGACCGCAGATCGTAACGTGCCGGGGCAAGGATTCACGCATCAGATCGGCGATACCGTAACGATATCGAGCCCGCGATTCGGAGCGCTCGTCAACACGGTCAACTATTCGCATCGCATTGCGCCTTGGGAGTTCGGGGTCGGCGCACTGCTCGCGAGCATTCTTCATCGGCATACCGGGAAAGCGGGGTCGTCGTCGCTTCGTTGCCTGCCGGCCCGCTGATATTTCATTGAGTATCAGCGGCCACGGTTCCAGTTAAACATGCAGTTTATTTGTGAGAATGTAGAGATATTGATAGGTCACAGGACTGTTCTTGGCGCTGTCAGGTTGGTGGGGAGGCGGCGGTAGAATGAATTAAAAAAGACAAAATCACCTTATCACGGCCACCGCTTCCCTGCGGTCATCATCAGTTGCGCGGTTCGCTGGTATTTCCGGTTCAGCCTGAGCTTGCGCGACATCGAGGAGTTGATGCTTGAGCGTGGTGTCGTGGTCACGTCCGAAACGATCCGTTGCTGGTGCAACAAGTTCGGTGCTCGATTCGCCCAGTGCGCGAAAGCGGCGCGGCGCAATCCGGGCAGCACCTGGCATCTGGACGAGCTGTTCGTGACGCTGCGCGGCGAGCCGTATCTGTTGCGGCGTGCAGGGGACGAGCATGGCGCCGAACTCGATGTGCTGGTGCAAAAGCGGCGCAACAAGGCCGCGGCAAAGCGCTTCTTTAAGCGCCTGCTACGTTCAAACCCGGCGCCGCGCCGGATCGTTAGCGACCAGCTGCGCAGCTATCCGGCGGCGAGGGCTGAGATTCCCGAGCTCGCTCATGTGAAGCACGTTTTCGTCAAAGCAGCGGCACGCTTGAACAACCGCGCCGAGCACAGCCACCAACCGACCCGCAGGCGCGAACGCCAGATGTGCGGCTTTCGCGATCCGCGTCGCACGCAGGCGTTTCTCTCATGCTTTGGCCCGATCCGGCAGCCCTTCGCGTTGCCCAGACATCGGATGAACGCGGCTTGTCATCGTGCCGTACTCAGAGAACGCTTCGCCGCATGGCATGCTTGGACTGTCTCTGCCGCAGTCGAGAAACTTATTTGCTAAGGATACCCACTCTTGAGCGACACAGGTAGGCTGTGCCCGCCAAGTTGACACAGCCGTTGTTTGTCATCCATGACCGGGCCGCGAATTTTTATCTTAGTGCCTTAATGCGGCGAAACGGTTCAAATTCATATATATGTTTTCGTTGACTTGTTTGAGCGCAATAGGTATAAACGCGCTACAGGCCGTAATTTAAGGACGTACAGGCTTTTTACCAAGCCGACACGACACTGATCTATGCATTCATATATATGAATTCCTGAAAGACGATGATGCACGCTGAAGACCGGCTACCTCGCTACCAGCGGCTGCGCGATGAAATGGTTGCTCTGATTGCGGCCCGCTACTGGCGGCCGGGTGAGGCCATTCCCACCGAGCAGGCGCTCGCCAAAAGCTACGACGTGGCCGTAGGCACGGTCCGTAAGGCGGTGGATCTGCTCGTCACGGAGGGTTTGCTGGAGCGCTTCCAGGGCAGGGGGACGTTCGTTCGCCGCGCCAGCTTCGACAGCTCGCTGTTCCGCTTCTTCCGTTTCCAAACGCGCCAGGGCGAGCGGCGCATTCCCGAGAGCCGCATCCTGCGTCGCGATGTCGTCGATGCACCGTCCGCCGTCGCTGCCGCATTGCAGATTTCGAGTAACGCGCGGGTCATCCAGATGTCGCGTCTTCGTCTGATCGACGGCGTGCCAATGCTCGCCGAAGAGATATGGTTGCCGTACGTCCGCTTTGCCGCGTTTGCGCAACTTGAGCTGACGGAGATCGGCGACCTCCTATATCCAGTGTACGAGGCGACGTGCAACCAGGTCGTGGCCTGTGCGACAGAAACACTGACCGTCGAGGCGATCGGCCCTCTGCACGCACGGCTCTTGCGCATCAAGCCGGGTGCGCCCGCTGTGGTGATCGAGCGGCTCGCGTGTGGATACGACAGGCAACCGCTCGAATGGCGGCGTTCGCGCGGTCCCGCCAGCGAATTCATTTATCAGGCCGAGATCTGCTGACTGTCGTCTCTCATAGCAAAACGCCGGTCCACACGAACGGATCGCGAACGCAGGAGGCAGCCATCTTGAAGTGGTTTCGCGAGATTTCCAGCAGCGAGCGACGCACGTTCTGGGCGTGCTTCGGTGGATGGGCGCTCGATTCACTCGATGTGCAGATATTCAGCCTTGTGATTCCGACCATCGTCGCGCAATGGTCGATCAGCCGTACGCAAGCGGGACTCGTGAGCGGCGCCACGCTGGTGGCGGCCGCGCTCGGAGGCTGGGCGGCCGGCATGTTGTCCGACCGGCTCGGACGCGTAAAGACGCTGCAATGGACAATCGCTTTCTTCTCCGTGTTCACGTTTCTCTGTGCGTTCGCGCAGAACTATCCCCAGTTTCTTTTCCTGAAGACCTTGCAGGGCTTCGGTTTTGGCGGAGAGTGGGCGGCTGGCGCTGTGCTGATGGCGGAAACGATCCGCAACGAGCATCGCGGCAAGGCGATGGGCAGTGTACAAAGCGCATGGGCCGTCGGTTGGGCGGCGGCGGTGCTGCTCTATGCGCTGATGTTCTCGATGCTGCCGGGCGAGATGGCGTGGCGCGCGATGTTCGCGATCGGCATCCTGCCGGCGCTACTGATCCTCTATGTCCGACGTTGCGTGCAGGAACCAGTGCCGCCGGCGCGCGCCGCGCGTCAACAGGATGCACAGGCTTCAAGACCTGGCGTCGGCATCTTTTCTCCGCAAGTGCTGCGCATGACGCTCATTGGCGCATTACTCGGTGTCGGTGCGCATGGCGGATACTACGCGCTGATGACCTGGCTTCCGACGTTTCTGAAGACTGAACGCCATCTGTCGGTGCTCGGCACGGGCGGCTATCTCGCCGTTGTGATCGCCGCGTTCTTTTTCGGGTGCCTCGCGAGTGCGCAAATGCTCGACCGTATCGGGCGACGCAAGACCATCCTCCTGTTTGCAATCTGCTGCGTGCTGACTGTCCTTGCCTATCTGTTTCTGCCACTCGGCAACACCGCGATGCTGTTCCTCGGCTTTCCGCTCGGCTTCTTCGCAGCAGGCATTCCGGCGAGCATGGGCGCGCTGTTCAGCGAGCTTTATCCGCGTGGCATCCGCGGCACAGGAGTCGGCTTTTGCTATAACTTCGGCCGCGTCGTGTCGGCAGGCTTTCCCGTGCTCGTTGGTCACATATCGGCGACCATGTCGCTCGGAACGGCCATCGGCATCGGTGCAGGATTGGCTTATGCGATCGTGGTGCTGTCTGTACTCATGCTGCCGGAGACGCGCGGCCGAGTCCTTGATGAAGTCGTGCCTGAAGCAGGGCACGCAGGCACTCTGTTGCAGGCGCGCAGGCATTGAAGAAGACCGTTGTCGCGAGGTCGCTGAAGGATAGTAGAGGAACATCAATGATGGAGAAACAGGGTTCGGACGCGAGTCAAACACTGGCAGTGCATCGTCGGCCCCGTATTGCGTCGATTGATGCGCATGCGCATGTGTTCGAGTACGGCTTGCCGCTCGCTCGACAGCGCCGCTACGTGCCCGACTACGATGCGCCGCTCGACACCTATCTCGCGCAACTGGATGAGCACGGTGTGTCGCACGCAGTACTGGTGCAGCCCAGCTTTCTCGGCACTGATTGCGGTTATCTGCTCGACGCGTTACGTCGCGCGCCTGAACGCCTTCGCGGCGTCGCCGTGATCGAGCCGCACTGCGGACTTGACACGCTCACGGCGATGGCTCGGGCGGGCATCGTCGGCATCCGCCTGAATCCGATCGGGCAGGCCGGTTTGCCACTGCATCGCTGGGTGAGCGCGCAAACGCTTGCGCATATCCGGGAACTTGGATGGCATGTCGAAGTGCACGCCGAAGCGGCACGTCTCGAGCGCATCGTCCGGCCGCTTCTGGACGAAGGCGTGAACGTGGTGGTCGATCATTTCGGTAGACCCGACCCCGTGCAAGGCATCGATGATCCGGGCTTTCGCCGTCTTCTCGAACTTGGGAACTCGCAGCGCGTGTGGGTGAAGGTATCGGCTGCCTATCGAAGCTGGCAGAACTCGAGGCACGACTACGATGATGTAGACGAGGCCATTCAGCTTCTGAAAACGGCATTCAGTGTGAAGCGGCTCATGTGGGGCAGCGACTGGCCCCATACGCAGTTCGAAACACGGGTGAATTTCAATCGCACGCTCCGCCTGCTGCACGCGATTTTTCCTGCTCGAAACGAGCGCCGGGCGATATTCGTGGACACGCCTGCGAAGCTTTACAGGTTTGATCTCATGTGAGTTTGTCGGGGCGATGGCTCGCTCCGGGAAGACAGCCTGCACGAGCTGAGTCGGCCACGCTCGAACTTTCGGTGACGCACTTATTGGCATGCGCCGGCGTTGCCACGTAGCTGAGCTGGTCGCGTACATACCGTGATAAAAAAAACGAAATGGCTCTATCACGGCCATCGCTTTCCGCAATCGTCATCAGTTGCGTCGTTCGCTGGTACGCTCTACCGCAAGCAGCTCGCTGAGCGCTTTGCCGCAAGGCATTGGTTCACCGAGCTCGCCCAAAATCCGTCACCCGTCTGCGCAAACCCACGCCTTCTGCAGCATCGTGCCCTCCACGAGTCAACGTGACAACGGCCCGCCAACGAACGCAGGCGGCTCCTCCGAATCGATCTTAAAAGCGTCGGGATGCGCGTGTTGCAATGTTGTTTAATCGCAATGCAATTACGTTCAATTTGACATTTACTGTTAAGTTAGTATTATTCCTCTAAAGGGTGTTAGGAACTTTTGTTAAGGGATGCAAAGTGAACAAGCATAAGCACGGAGAATACGGCGAAGTGCAAGCCAGCCAAGGTGCCGGGCAATCGCTCGTAGTCTCTGGCCGGTCGGCGAAAGCGGTTGAGTCAGCCGAAGCTACGCTCGACCACCCGGCGGCGCGGCAACAGCACGAAGCCCTTTTTCGCCTCCGGCAGCTTGATTACCTGAAGCTCGATCCCTTCGTCGAGTTCCGCCTGCGCAGACTCTTCGCGGTTATATCCCTGATCGGCGAATGCCACCTCGACCGTCTGGCCCGTGGCCTGCTGAACCTGACGCGCCAGTTCTCCGACCTGCGCGCATTCCTGTTCGTTGGCCGGCGTGACATGCACAGCAAGCAACTGCCCCAAGGTATTAACCGCCATGTGGACCTTGCTGCCGCGTTTGCGTTTGTAGCCGTCGTAACCGGCGCGAGGCCCACTCTCGCAGGTCGACTGCAGGGTCCGCCCGTCGAGAATGACCGCGCTGGGTTGACCACGACGCTCCTGGGCGATCCGGATGATCGAACGCAGGTCATTCACCATGGCCTCGAAACAGCCGGCCTGAATCCAGCGTTGCGTCTGCTGGTAGACCAGTTCCCAAGGTGGAAAATCATTGGGCAACAAACGCCACGGCGCACCCGCACGTACGATCCGGCGCAGCGCGTTGAACATCTCGCGCAGTTCGTAGCGGCGCTGCGGCGTGTCTTTGTTCATCAAGGTCAGGTACGCAGCGGCGAAGTACCACTCTTCATCCGCTACATCCGTTGGGTATGGCCTGTTTTTTTATTCCACCAGGATACCCACCCGGTCTAACTCAAAGTTCCTAACACCCTCTAATGTGTTTCGCATCGGATCGATTCGTCAAATGACATGGTTCCAGCCCGCGTTATCAAAGAGGCGCCAACCGGCAGTCTTGCCGGCGCTCGGCAGCAATGGGACCCAGGTATCGGATAGTCCACCTTGCTTCGCGGGCGATTCGTGTTGTCTAGAGGCAAGGACATCAGCGTGTCATCAAGCGGGTGCCCGACCGATGCTGCTCTAGTGGCCCATCAACCGTTGCTGCGACCGGAAGCCGGACGTTTGGCTAAACATCCACCCAAGCGGTCAGCGCAACGACAAGCAATACTAACCGTCGAGACCGAAAGGTTCCTGCGCGAGGTTATGAGGCTGGTTGTCCGTGGTCAAAGTGCCGCGTCATCCCGAGCGGGAGCGCTACGTCACTAACGCGGCAATGTCAAGGGCCTCGCCTTGGAAATCGAAGTCGCGGCGACCTGGACATGTTGAGCAAGTTCTGTCTCAGCGCGTTCGATCGAGCAACGTGAGGTAGGCAGTGAAATGTTGATTGCGGCGACTGGCGCGCCGGTGTGATCGGTGATCGGAGCGGAAATTGAAATATGCCCCAACACGGTCTGATTTTCGGTTACCGCGTAACCACGGTTAGCAGCACTCTTAACCCCTTCGATCAGTTTCGTGGGATCAGTCTGCGTGTATGGCGTCATTGGAACGAGGGGTGTCTGGTGAAGAATCTCGAGAACCCGCTTTTCCGGCAAGCGGGACAAGATGGCGAGCCCTGAAGCAGTGTAGAACGCCGGAAGCCGTGAACCAACGGCAAAGTCGATGTTACAGATGTGTTTGCCCGGATAACGCGAGACAAGAACGATTTCATGGCCGTCGAGTTCGAACAGATTGGTGGTCTCTCCTAGGCGCAAACTGACGTCAAGCAGATACGGTGATCCCTTGTCGATGAGCTCATGGGACCGAATGTAGTTGTAGGAAAAATGAAGGAGCTTTGAGGTAAGGCCGTACTCACGAGTGCAGGGTACTCGCCACAGGTAACCCAGCACTTCAAGCGTATGCACAAGACGTTGCGTGGAGCTGCGGTCCAGTCCGGCTGCTTTCGCAATATCACCTAGCGTCATGTAGCGGCTAGCTCCGTCGAACGCATGCAACACCATAAAGGCTTTCTCAGTTGAACCGATGAACAGTGTCGAACGTGCATTGGATGTTGCGTCAATCCGGCCCGTTTGTGACGATTTTCTTGAATGCCCCATGGCGCTGTGTTTGTAATTGAAAGCGTGTTGAAATTTATTGTAATTTACTCAAGTCGGTCTGCGCATTGGTGTGAGCGGACATCCATTGAAGCAACAACTACGTATGAATGTCAATCTGTTGACAGCATCTAGCTGCGTTCGAACATCTCTGCATCCGAAGGCGCGCGTGTACATTCGGCCTTCGTTAGCTTGTGGCTCACGTGTCGCGGAGATCGCCGCCACCGTTGCCAGCGTCAGCAATTAGGTGAGTAGCGATCCCCAAGCCTCTCATCCTCGATCCATTCTACTTTGATCCAAATTTCCATGCAGTCGGACCTATCACTTCTGTCTTTCAACTTCATGTCTTTCAGAAAGAAGCTCCAGAGCGGGTTCACGCGTCTCGCCATAAGTACTGTGGGCCGCGCCGTCGCGTTCAACAAATTCAGGCGTGCACTCGCGCGCGGAAGATTCCAGGCCGAATCATACTTTTCGCTTGCGATCCGAGCCGCGGGACAAGTGTCAACTCGTGACATGCATGACACGCGCGCACGCATGCATCGAAGATGGTTGGATTCCAAAGTTAGGGAACCGGGTTGTAACGTGCAAGACCAACGATACGGCGTACTGGTCGCGCGGCTAGTAGTAAGAGATCGCGTGACACAACAAATAACTGATGAAGATGCACCTGCACACGAGGGACAGTTCTTTTCGTTTGCACCGCTATGCAAATGAAACGTTTGACTCGGTGATTTTCAGAGAGCGAGATGCGTAAGTTTAGGATTCCCAATATCGGCACGCTGCAAGCATATGAAGCAACGGCCCGTCACGAAAGCGTGACCCATGCGGCAAAAGAGCTATCTCTTACGGAGAGCGCCGTATCGCGTCAGATTTCGACGCTCGAATCGAATCTCGGCGTGCAGCTATTCGTGCGCGTGAAGCAGCGGCTCGTGCTAACGCGCGCTGGCCGCTTGTATAGTGGACAGGTGCGCAGCGCGCTGGAGAGCCTTGCTCGTGCCACAAGAGCGATAGTCGCGCACGGTGGACAAGGCGATGACGATCTCGAAGTCGTGGTATTGCCCACTTTCGCAATGCAGTGGCTGATTCCCAGGCTTAAAAATTTCAATGATCGCTACCCCGGGATACGAGTCAACATGAGCGTTCGCATAACGTCATTCAATCTTACCGAGTCGCATTTCGAGGCTGCCATTCACCATGGTGACCAACACACTTGGCCCGGCACCTCTACTGACTTTCTTTTCGACGAGGAGCCGGTTCCAGTATGTTCGCCATCGCTCATAACGAAGCCGATACAGTCCGCCGATGAACTGCTTGCCTATCCCCTGCTGCAGCTCACTTCGAACCCTGACAGTTGGACCGAGTGGTTTGCCGATCTCGGCGTCGAAGACGATCGGACGGCGCAAGGGGCTCGCTTCGAAATGCAGGGAATGCTCATCGCGGGCGCAGTTGAGGGGCTGGGGATCGCTCTGGTTCCTAAGGTGTTTGTCGAGGGACGACTACATGAACTAGGACTAACCGTACCGTTCAGTGCAAAGCCGAAATTGGGCTCCGCATACCATCTTGTTTATCCAACCGAGTTCAGTCACAACACATCACTAAGGGCCTTTCGCAACTGGCTTCTCGAGGAGGCTCGTATACATCGAACGACACCGCATGATTGACGTTGTTATGAACGACGTTGTCACATTGAATTGTCGACGGCGCGCCTGCTGAAGGCGTGGGTTCGCTCTGACGGGTGAGGGAAACCGGGCATGAACGAAGCACGCGCCTGAAGAACCGTTCGGCGGCCGCTTTTTCCCGCCGTTTCTGCACCAGGACGTCGAATTCGTAGCCACGCTCATCCACCGCACGCCAAAGCAGGCAAGGCTCCCGACGCAACGATAGAAATACTTCAACAGATGCCAGGTCGTGCCCCGCCTCCGGCGAGCCGCCCTGACGGGAGATGTGAAGCCTGCGCCAACTTCCCGCGCCAGCGGCGGACCGTCTCGCAGCTCACGACCACGCCACGTTCAGACAGCAGCTCTTCGATGTCTCGCAGACTGAACGGAACCGAAAGTACCAGCGAACTGCGCAACTGGTGAGAGCTGCCGAAAGCGATGGCCGTGATAGAACCATTTCGTCTTTTTCATCACGGTATGTAAGTCCCCCAGCTCAGCTACGTGACAACGCGTTTTGTCTCAGCAATTGGGCAGCGGTCTTTTTGAATAAAGCTCAAAAGGTGTTGCGAATTGGTAAATTGACTTTCATTCTTCGCCATGGGATCGTCTATCGCGTTCGAAATCGGCTCGCTACGGAAGCAAAAAAATGATCGCAAGAAACCAACAAGAATTGATCATTGTTGACGATTCACGTAGCGCGGTGACTTTTTTTAAATGGTGTCGGGACAATTCGAGGGCGCCGCAGTCCGATTCGTATGGTCAAGCATCACCAATATATATTTTGAGATAAAATAGTCGTGCAATAGCCGAGCTAAATTAAAAGAAGTTTGAAAGCGGGGAATACGATGAGAATTGCAGTCCTGGATGACGAACCGGCCGATGCAGACTACGTTTGTCGTGCTCTGTCAACGGAGCGACACGTTTGCTATGCGTTCAGCAATGGAAATGCTTTGATTCAGCAGTTGCGGCGTCAAAGTTTCGACCTGCTCGTGCTTGATTGGAATGTACCCGGCGTGTCTGGAGAAGAGGTACTCCGATGGGTGCGGGAAAACCTATCAGAGCGTCTGCCGGTGCTCTTCCTGACAGCTCGTGGCGAGGAGGTCGACATCGCCCGCGTATTGAACCTGGGTGCCGACGATTACGTCGTCAAGCCTGTCCCCGCGGGGGTGCTATTGGCGCGCGTTGAAGCATTGTTGCGGCGAGCCTATCTCCTTGACAGGGGGCCGAGCAAGGCAGAGTTCGACGATGTTGTATTTGACCTGGCCACGGCGCAGGCGGTTGTTCGTGGCACGCCGGTCGCGCTAAAAAGGAAGGAGTTTGATCTCGCACTGTTGCTATTTCAGCACTTGAACCGCCCGCTTTCGCGTGCGCATATCCAGGACGTCATCTGGAAGACCAATGTGGACGTTCCATCGCGCACGATGGACACTCATGTGTCTTCGTTGCGCACCAAACTTGGGCTTCGTCCAGAGCACGGCTATCGTGTCACGCCTATTTACGGCTACGGTTACCGCCTTGAAAAAATAGGGAAGGCGGCCGATTTGGCCTAGGTTCAGGATGGAGGGCCCGCAACATGGATCGTATCTGCATGGGCAGCAATTTGCGCGCGCCGGTTCGTTGGTAGCACGCTAGATGTCGTGCAATGCGTAAAAGCTGGCTACAACTGTTGTCCGGTCGATCAAGTTTTTTGACCAATGGCGATGTGGAAATCCGGAGCGATCTATTGACGCGCTATGGTGCGTTCTTCTTTCCGCAACAAGCATTGGGGCGCTTGCGCCATTGAAAGCGGGAATGAGCGTGTCTAATTACGAGTTAAAGAAAATTCAAGATCTTCGCTGGTTGGTGGAACCGTAAACGATAGTCAACTCGCATAAATTTTTATGGACAATTGAAGTGCCGCGATCCATCCTTGTCATGACTTTTCGAGATAGTGTTAAAGCAGATCGATCGCGCAAATAAAAACTATTGATTGTTTGTGAATACGTAGGCGAGTCACTGGTGACATCTGTCACCAATTAATTTATTTAATAAATTTGTGTGAAACGAAGCGCAGGCACTCGCTCGTCCAGAAAAAACCTTTAAGCCAGATTATTAACAAGGTTTTTTCGTTTCCCTGCAGGTGCGTCAGTAAGGATTAGAAGAAAGCAACAAGGGGCGGACAAAAAGGGTTCCTTCCTTTTTTGACCGCCCTTAAAACGAAGGTTTGACAGTATTTCGCAAGTGGAAGTCGACGAGCGGGACCGATAGATCGGGGCAACAATGGCGGCCCTGGAAGTCTCGGAAGTGGCGTTGAGTGCAATGGGGAGCGCCGGGTAAGACCTAGGTTCAGACCCGTACTTGGCGCATCAGTCGTTCGCGATGGAACACTTCCGGGCCTAGGCGGTAGCGCTATGAGAGATGACGTCGCCGTACTGAGAAATGCGGGTTGGGCCGCCAATCGTAACGCGGTCGCGTTCCCGAACCCCGGGCCCGCATCTCTACACATCCGGAGTTTCTCGGCCGACGGGCACCATCGGTTCGCAGTGCGTAATTTACAAGCAAGCCAAAAACGATTAATCAATCTTTAAGTTGACGCAGTGGTAAAAAACGACATTTAAAAGCGCTCTTTTGACCGCAATGGCGGTACGGAAATGACCGATCCGGAGAACGAGATGGACGAGAGGGGTTTGGCGGGGGAAGTGTTTAGCGCGATGATCGATTCGCGTGTGGGGTTGCACCGTGAACCGGTGCGCGACGTCACATGCAACGACAATGTGCTGTATCAGCAATGTGCCGCGGCAGTTTCTGATTCGCAGGGCAGGCCATTAAACCCGGCTCTGTTCATGCCTGCGCTTGAGCGCATGTCGCTCATCCGTCTGTGTGATCGGTATGTCGTCAAGCAAGCCATTGCGGCCTTGCAAGCTTCGCCCACTCTGCGGCTTGGCTTCGGTATTTCTACTCAAAGCGCTGTCGCCGATGTCGTATGGAAGGCGATTTTTCATCTGCTCGAAGAAACGCCTGATGTGGCCGAGCGGCTGGTGATTGAATTTCCGGAACCCGCCTGGTTCGACGCCCACGAGCAAGCACAGCATTTCGCATATCGCCTCAAGCAGGCCGGTTGCAAGATCGCGATAGACAATTTCGGGATCGAAACTGCGATCGGCATCCGTGCGCCTGACATCATCAAAATCGATGCGTCGTTCGTTGCCGCTGCCCGCCACGGCGAAAAACACGTTGCACGCCTCGCGCGATTAGTACGCCTCGCAGCAGAGCAGGCTGACGATGTAGTGATCCAGGGCGTTGATGATCCGCTGGACTTACTGCATGTCCACGAGTGCGGGACGAAGTGGGTACAAGGCCAGTTCGTCAAAGCACCTGACGCCCTTGAATGGGTTGCCAGTAACTTGCAATTGTAGATTTCGATTTAACAAATAGGACTACAAATCGCCGTCGCGTGGAGTAGCCCCTGCGCCGGAGGTATGCGTGTGCTTGACGATGTTTAAAGAAAAACCTTTGAGAAAGGCGGGCAGAAAATGAACATAAGTTATCGAACGATCTGGAATGAATCGTTAGGGGCTTTCGTCGCGGTGTCTGAATTGGATACCGCGCACGGGAAAGGGAATGGTGGGGTCACGAGCAGTGTCACGAGTATTAGCGCCATAGGCGGAATCGTGGACGGCTTCATGGACGGCATGCCTGCGCTCAGTGTGCTGACCGTCGCAGCAGTTGCAGTTGTCGCGGGTTTAAGCGCACCTGATGTAGCGTATGCGCAGAACGCCGTTTATCAGGGCACCGGTTGTACGAACGCGTCGTTCGGCGGCAACGTAAATGATGTTGCTCTCGGCTGTAACGTAACTGCATCGACTACTGGCGGAACTGCTGTAGGAGGCAACAGTACCTCGTCGGCAGTCTATGCAACAGCAATCGGTTTTGGTGCGACAGCCGCAGCGCAAAACAACACCGCTATCGGCGCCTTATCCACAGCGACCGGGGCTAATGGGTCCGCAATCGGTGCTGGCGCACAGGCTTTAGGATATGGGGCTTTTGCGGTCGGTGCCAGTTCTTTGGCTGGCGCGAATGGCGACGCAACTATCCTCAACGACACCGCACTCGGTACTAGAGCCACGGCTAACGGCGGAAACGGGGTTGCAGTCGGCTCTGCTGCCAAGGTCTATTCTTCTGGCGCCATCGCAGTTGGTTCCGGTGCTGCCGGAACGGCAACTGATGCACTGGCCGTCGGCCACATTGCGATAGCGAGCGGCTCGGCTAGTACCGCTTTCGGATTGCGGGCGCTCGGTAGCGGTGACTATTCCGTCGCCAACGGCGCGTCTTCAACTGCATCAGGCACAGATTCGGTCGCGACAGGTCACCTTGCAGCAGCTACCGGAACCGGAAGTATGGCGTTCGGTGGAGCGGCAACAGCAAGCGGTGACAATTCGAATGCGTTCGGCGCTAGCGCGATGGCGACAGGAACTGCGGGGACGGCTCTCGGATTCCAAGCTTCATCAAGCGGCGCAGGAGCGATGGCAATCGGCAATTCCGCCGTCAGTAGCAATACGAATTCGCTGGTGATCGGGAACGGCGCGCAGTCGTCAGGACTCAACGCAACAGTCATTGGCACGAATTCCACGTCCTCAAATACAAACGCAACAGCAATTGGTGCTTCAGCGATTGCGTCTGGTCTGCGTGCCGTTACTATCGGCTCCGGCTCCAAAGCGAACGGTACTGATTCACTCGCAGAAGGCACGAATGCTGTAGCAGGCGTTGCGGGTAGCACAACGATTATCAACGACATTGCGCTCGGCGTCAGTGCGTCGGCTGTCGGCGGAAATTCGCTTGCGTTTGGTGGAGCTTCGGTCGCATCAGCGGCTGGCGCAACAGCAATCGGTCAGGGCGCAACTGCTTCACTCGCCGGTGCAATGGCATTGGGGCAGGGCGCAACCGCTGCGAACGCAAACAGTCTCGCATTGGGAAGCGGTTCAGTTACTGCTGCTGCAAATCCCACGGCCACGGGCACAGTTGGCGGCAAGAGCTATACGTATGCCGGGGGCGCACCGACGAGCGTTGTCAGCGTGGGCAAAACGGGCGCTGAGCGTCAAGTCACGAACGTGGCCGCAGGCCGTGTTACAGGCACGAGCACGGATGCAATCAACGGTTCGCAGCTTTTCGCAACGAATTCGGCAATTGATACCCTTTCGATTTCGACCTCGACCGGAATTTCGTCGCTTTCGACCGGCCTCTCAACGACGAACAGCAATCTCGATTCGTTGAGCACTTCGACTTCGACGGGAATCGGCAGTCTGAGCACCGGCATTTCGTCGCTCAGCACATCGGCAAGCACGGGCATCTCGTCGCTGAGCACCGCGCTTTCGACAACCGATAGTAACGTCGCTTCGCTATCCAGTTCGACCTCAACTGCGGTCGGTTCTTTATCGACCGGCGTAAGTTCCTTATCGACCGGCGTATCGTCGCTGAGCACAGGCGTTTCAAGTCTGTCCACGGGCGTCAGTTCTCTTTCGACTGGCGTGTCGTCACTCAGCACGGGCGTTTCGAGCCTTTCGACTTCCGCATCGACGGGTATTTCTTCGCTCAGCGCATCGACCTCGACGGGTTTGTCTACCGTGGCGAGCGGCGTAGGCTCTCTATCGACCGGCCTGTCCACGACGAATAGCAATGTGTCGTCGCTCAGCACGGTCGTTTCCGCAACGCGTACGCACTACGTCAGCATCAACGACAACGGCACGCAGCAAGGCAATTACGCAAATGATGGCGCAAGCGGCGTAAATGCAATTGCCGTAGGCACGAACGCCACGGCAGCAGGTGCGAGCGCTGTCGCCCTGGGCGATGCGGCAACCGGTGCAGCGGCAAATTCAGTGGCAATCGGCCAGAACGCAGCCACGACAAATGCAGGTGATGTCGCTCTCGGTTCGGGCTCGGTGACTGCGGCTGCTAATCCGACAGCTAGCGCAACCATCGGCGGGAAGTCGTACGATTTTGCGGGCGCAGCTCCCGCGAGCGTTGTGAGTGTCGGTGCAAAGGATGCAGAACGACAGATCACGAACGTTGCGGCAGGTCGGCTTACCACGGACAGCACAGATGCCGTGAACGGCTCGCAGTTGAACGCAACGAATCTTGCGGTTGATGCGCTGAGCACGTCCACGAGCACCGGCATTTCTAGCCTGAGCACTGGCGTTTCATCGCTTTCAACGGGCGTTAGCTCACTGAGTACCGGTCTGTCTTCCCTGAGCACTTCGGCTTCCACGGCAGTTTCTAGCCTGAGCACTGGCGTAAGTTCGCTGTCCACGGTTGGAAGTTCCCTCTCGACCGGCGTCAGTTCCTTGTCCACGGGCGTGAGTTCTCTCTCGACCGGCGTGTCGTCGCTGAGCACGGGAGTTTCTTCATTGAGTACGGGCCTGTCGTCGTTGAGCACTTCCGCATCGACGGGCATCGGCTCTCTGTCCACGGGTCTTTCAACGACGAATAGCAATGTCGCTTCGTTGAGCACGGTTGTCGATGCGAGCAAAACGCACTACTACAGTGTGAACGACAACGGCGTCCAGGGCGCGAACTACGACAACAAGGGTGCAACGGGCGTAAATGGAATTGCCGCAGGCGTCGCTGCATCGGCGGGCGGTGCAAGTGCAACGGCAGTCGGTTACAACTCGCAGGCGCTAGCGGATTCGAGCGTGGCAGTCGGTGACAGCAACACGGTCGCGGCGGCTGCCGGTCCTGGTTCCATTGCGATGGGTTCGAAATCGGCTGTACTGAGCGGCAGTGCGGTCGCCATCGGAAATCAGCAAACGGCAAGCGGTGACGGTGCTGTCGCAATTGGTGATCCGAATTCCGCAACCGGTACGGGCGCGGTCACGGTCGGCGCAAACAATACGGCAAATGGCACCGGCGCGCTCGCGATGGGCAATTCAAACAGCGCAACCGGAACCGGCTCGATTGCACTCGGCAACACTTCGACTGCCGCAGCGAATGGCGGCGTTGCATTGGGTTCGGCTGCTGTCGCAACAAATGCAGGTGACGTTGCGCTCGGTAGTGGTTCGGTGACTGCCGCTGCAAATCCCACGCAAAACGGCACGGTCGGCGGTACGACCTACGCATATGCAGGCACCACGCCCGCGAGCGTCGTTTCCGTTGGAGCAAAAGACGCTGAGCGACAAATCACGAACGTGGCAGCAGGCCAGGTCAATGCAGATTCGACTGACGCAATCAACGGTTCGCAACTGAACGCCACGAACCTTGCAGTGGACGCGGTTTCGACAAGCACATCGACGGGCATTTCTAGTCTGTCCACGGTTGCTTCGTCACTGAGCACTGGCGTGTCGTCACTTTCGACCGGCGTGTCGTCGCTCAGCACTGGCGTTTCGAGTTTGAGCACGGGCGTTTCGTCACTAAGTACAGGCGTGTCGTCGCTCTCGACTTCGGCTTCGACCGGCATCAGTTCGCTATCAAATTCCGTATCGACGGTTGCAAGTAGCGTCGGTTCGCTGTCTACAGGCGTGTCGTCACTCAGCACGGGCGTTTCGAGCCTTTCGACTTCCGCATCGACGGGACTTTCTTCGCTCAGCGCATCGACCTCGACGGGTTTGTCTACCGTGGCGAGCGGCGTAGGCTCTCTATCGACCGGCCTGTCCACGACGAATAGCAATGTGTCGTCGCTCAGCACGGTCGTTTCCACAACGCGCACGCACTACGTCAGCATTAACGACAATGGCACGCAGCAAGGCAATTACGCAAATGATGGCGCAAGCGGCGTCAATGCAATTGCCGTAGGCACGAACGCTACGGCAGCAGGTGCGAGCGCTGTCGCCCTGGGCGATGCGGCAACCGGTGCAGCGGCAAATTCAGTTGCAATCGGCCAGAACGCAGCCACGACAAATGCAGGTGATGTCGCTCTCGGTTCGGGCTCGGTGACTGCGGCTGCTAATCCGACGGCTAGCGCAACCATCGGCGGGAAGTCGTACGATTTTGCGGGCGCAGCTCCCGCGAGCGTTGTGAGTGTCGGTGCAAAGGGTGTCGAACGGCAGATCACGAACGTTGCGGCAGGTCGGCTTACCACGGACAGCACAGATGCCGTGAACGGCTCGCAGTTGAACGCAACGAATCTTGCAGTCGATGCACTCAGCACGTCCACGAGCACCGGCATTTCTAGCCTGAGCACGGGCGTTTCGTCGCTTTCGACGGGCGTTATCTCACTGAGTACCGGCCTGTCTTCCCTGAGCACTTCGACTTCCACGGCAGTTTCTAGCCTGAGCACTGGCGTAAGTTCGCTCTCGACCGGCGTGTCGTCGCTAAGCACGGGCGTTTCTTCCTTAAGTACTGGCCTGTCGTCGTTGAGCACTTCCGCATCGACGGGCATCGGTTCTCTGTCCACGGGTCTTTCAACGACGAATAGCAATGTCGCTTCGTTGAGCACGGTTGTCGATGCGAGCAAAACGCACTACTACAGTGTGAACGACAACGGCGTCCAGGGCGCGAACTACGACAACAAGGGTGCAACGGGCGTAAATGCAATTGCCGCAGGCGTCGCTGCATCGGCGGGCGGTGCGAGTGCAACGGCAGTCGGTTACAACTCGCAGGCGCTAGCGGATTCGAGCGTGGCAGTCGGCGACAGCAACACGGTCGCGGCGGCTGCTGGTCCTGGTTCCGTTGCGATGGGTTCGAAATCGGCTGTACTGAGCGGTAGTGCGGTCGCCATCGGAAATCAGCAAACGGCAAGCGGTGACGGTGCTGTCGCAATTGGTGATCCGAATTCCGCAACCGGTACGGGCGCGGTCACGGTCGGCGCAAACAATACGGCAAATGGCACCGGCGCGCTCGCGATGGGCAATTCAAACAGCGCAACCGGAACCGGCTCGATTGCACTCGGCAACACTTCGACTGCCGCAGCAAATGGCGGCGTTGCATTGGGTTCGGCTGCTGTCGCAACAAATGCAGGTGACGTTGCGCTCGGTAGTGGTTCGGTGACTGCCGCTGCAAATCCCACGCAAAACGGCACGGTCGGCGGTACGACCTATGCATATGCAGGCACCACGCCCGCGAGCGTCGTTTCCGTTGGAGCAAAAGACGCTGAGCGACAAATCACGAACGTTGCAGCAGGCCAGGTCAATGCAGATTCGACTGACGCAATCAACGGTTCGCAACTGAACGCCACGAACCTTGCAGTGGACGCGGTTTCGACAAGCACATCGACGGGCATTTCTAGTCTGTCCACGGTTGCTTCGTCACTGAGCACTGGCGTGTCGTCACTTTCGACCGGCGTGTCGTCGCTCAGCACTGGCGTTTCGAGTTTGAGCACGAGCGTTTCTAGCCTCAGCACAGGCGTGTCCTCGTTGAGCACTTCGACTTCGACGGGCCTCAGTTCATTGAGCACTTCCGCATCCACCGGTTTGTCGTCGCTGTCCACGAGCACGAGCACGGCAGCTTCGAGCCTTAGCACGGGCGTATCTTCGCTTTCGACCGGCGTATCGTCTTTGAGCACTGGCGTTTCCTCGCTCTCAACGGGAATTACGTCGCTCAGTACAAGCGCATCGACGGGAATTTCGTCGTTGAGCACTTCGACTTCGACCGGCTTGTCCACCGTCACGAGCGGAATTAATTCGCTCTCGACCGGACTTTCGACAACTGACAGTAATGTCGCATCGCTGTCTACGTCTGCATCGACGGGCTTGTCATCGCTGAGCACCGGCGTTTCTTCATTGAGCACGAGCGCATCGACCGGAATTTCGTCGTTGAGCACGGGTGTATCGAGCCTGAGCACTTCCGCTTCGACCGGGATTTCTAGCCTCAGCACGGGCGTTTCCTCGCTCTCGACGGGAATTTCGTCGCTCAGTACCGGCGTTTCGAGCCTCAGTACAGGCGTTTCATCGCTCTCGACTTCCGCAAGCACCGGCATTTCTTCGTTGAGCGCTTCGACAAGCACGGGTCTTTCAACGGTCGCAAGCAATATCGGTTCGCTTTCGACTGGCGTGTCGTCGCTCTCGACTGGCATGTCGTCGTTGAGCACTTCTGCTTCGACCGGGCTGTCTTCGTTGAGCACTGCGACTTCTGCTAGTTTGTCCACGATCACGAGCGGAATTGATTCGGTATCCGCATCAACGTCCACGGGGCTTTCTACCGTGACAAGCGGAATCGGTTCGCTCTCGACCGGTTTGTCTAGTGCAACGAGTTCGCTGTCTACGGCGATTTCGGCGAGCAAGACGCACTATTACAGCGTGAACGACAACGGTGTCCAGGGCGCGAATTACAACAACGATGGCGCAACCGGCGTAAATGCGCTCGCGGCGGGCGTGGGCGCAACCGCAGCTGGTGCCGCAGGCGTCGCAGTCGGAAATAATGCGAGTGCCGTAGGCACCAATGCGACTGCTATCGGTTCGGGCGCTGTCGCAACAAATACCGGCGACGTGGCTCTCGGTTCAGGTTCCATCACGGCTGGCGCAAATCCGACTGCAAGCGGTACGGTCGGCGGTACGACCTATCAGTATGCAGGGGCAAATCCGCAAAGCGTTGTGAGCGTTGGCGCGCAGGGCGCAGAACGGCAGATTACGAATGTCGCCGCAGGACAAGTCAATAACGACAGCACGGACGCAATCAACGGTTCGCAACTGTACGCGACGAATACGGCAATCGATACAGTCAGCGCATCGACGAGCACGGCGGTTTCTTCGCTGAGCACGGGTATTTCGTCGCTTTCGACTTCTACGAGTACCGGATTGTCCACGGTGACGAGTGGCATCGGCTCGCTCAGCACCGGCATTTCTTCGCTGAGCACGTCCACTTCGACCGGTCTGTCCACGGTCACGAGCAACGTTGCATCGCTCTCGACTTCGACCTCGGCGGCTGTATCGAGTTTGAGCACCGGAATTTCGGGCGCTACAAGCAGTATCGGTTCGCTGAGCACGGGCATTTCGTCGCTCTCGACTTCTGCTTCGACCGGAATTTCGAGCGTCAGCGCAAGTGTGTCCACGGTCGCGAGCGCAGTTGATTCGTTGAGCACGTCCACGAGTACCGGACTGTCTACCGTGACGAGCAGCGTCGGTTCGCTGAGCACAGGTATTTCGTCCCTGAGCACATCCGCATCGACGGGCCTCAGCACGGTGACGAGCAACGTCGCTTCGTTGAGCACTTCGACATCAGCAAGCGTTTCTAGCCTGAGCACCGGCGTAAGTTCGCTGTCCACTTCCGCAAGCACTGGCCTGTCGTCTTTGTCTACTTCGACTTCGACCGGTTTGTCATCGCTCAGCACGTCTGTATCGAGCAGCCTGTCCACCGTCACGAGCAGCGTTGATTCACTCAGCACGAGCGCATCGACCGGCCTCAGCACCGTGACGAGCGGCGTTGCATCTTTGAGTACGGGCGTATCGTCACTCAGCACAGGCGTGTCGTCGTTGAGCACTTCCGCATCGACGGGTATTTCGTCGCTCAGCACGAGCGCATCGACTGTCGCAAGTTCGCTTTCGACGGGAATTTCGACGGTGACAAGCAGCGTTGATTCGTTGAGCACTTCAACTTCGACCGGTTTGTCTACGGTTGCAAGTAATGTCGGCTCGCTTTCGACTGGCGTGTCGTCCCTCAGTACCGGCGTTTCGTCATTGAGCACTTCGACGTCGACAGGCATCAGTTCTTTGTCCACATCGACCTCGACTGCAATCGAAGCCGCGAAGACGCATTACTACAGCGTCAACGATAACGGCGTGCAGCAAGGGAATTACAACAACGACGGTGCAACTGGTCTGAACGCAATTGCAGCGGGTACGAACGCCACAGCAGCCGGCGCGAGCAGCGTTGCGATTGGCGACGGTGCAAATGCTGCTAACGATAATTCGGTTGCGCTCGGCGCAGGTTCGCTGACGGATATTTCGCATCCGACGGCGAGCGCGATTATCGGCGGCGCAACGTATCAGTTTGCCGGTGCAAATCCGGTCGGCGTGGTAAGCGTCGGTGCTCCTGGCGCTGAGCGTCAAATCACGAACGTTGCAGCCGGTCAGGTCACGAAGGACAGCACAGATGCAATCAATGGTTCGCAGCTTTATGTGACGAACCAAGCGATCGACACGCTGAGCACGTCCACGAGCACCGGAATTATTTCGCTCTCGACTTCGACTTCGACGGCTGTATCAAGCCTGAGTACCGGCGTTTCTTCGCTGAGCACATCCACTTCGACGGGCCTGTCGTCGCTGAGCACCGGTCTTTCGACGGTCGTAAGCGACGTAAATTCGTTGAGCACTTCGACTTCGACGGGTTTGTCGTCGCTTTCGACTTCAACGAGCACGGGCCTCAGCTCGTTGAGCACGTCCACGAGCACCGGCCTCAGTTCGTTGAGCACGGGCCTTTCGACGGTCGTCAGTAATGTGGATTCGTTGAGTACGTCCACGTCCACGGCAATCGGTTCGCTCTCGACTTCTGCGAGTACCGGTTTGTCGTCGCTCAGCACTTCGACTTCGACCGGCCTTAGCTCGCTGAGCACCGGGGTATCGTCGCTTTCGACGGGGCTCTCCACTGTGACAAGCAGTGTGGATTCGCTTTCGACTTCGACTTCGACGGGCATCAGTTCTTTGTCCACGGGCGTATCGTCGCTTTCGACCGGCCTTTCGTCATTGAGCACAGGTGTTTCGTCGCTCTCGACTTCGACTTCGACTGCAATTTCGTCGCTGAGCACTTCGACTTCGACGGGTCTGTCATCGTTGAGCACGGGCGTGTCGAGCCTTTCGACTTCGGCATCCACGGGCATCAGCAGCTTGAGCACCGGCGTATCGTCGTTGAGCACGTCTACTTCGACGGCTGTTTCGAGCCTGAGTACGGGTCTGTCCACGGTGACGAGCAGCGTCGATTCGCTCAGCACTTCGACAAGCACCGGCATTTCGAGTTTGAGTACCGGCGTGTCGTCGTTGTCTACTTCGACTTCGACCGGAATCAGCAGTCTCAGCACGGGTATTTCGTCGTTGAGCACTTCGACTTCGACGGCTGTATCTAGCCTGAGCACCGGTATTTCGAGTTTAAGCACGGGCGTGTCGTCGCTCTCGACTTCGACGTCGACGGGTATTTCGTCGCTCAGTACCGGCCTGTCCACCGTGACAAGCAGCGTTGATTCGTTGAGCACGTCGACTTCGACGGGTCTTTCGACTGTGACAAGCAGCGTCGATTCGCTCAGTACGTCCACGTCGACCGGCATAGGCTCATTGTCCACGGGTCTCAGTTCGCTTTCGACGGGTCTGTCTACCGTGACGAGCGGCATCGACTCGCTGAGCACTTCGACTTCGACGGGCATCAGCAGTCTGAGTACCGGCGTGTCGTCGCTCAGTACGGGCCTTAGCTCGCTGAGCACTTCGACTAGCACAGGCATCAGCAGCTTGAGCACGGGCGTTTCGTCGCTGAGCACTTCGACTTCGACTGGAATTTCGTCGCTGAGCACGTCCACGAGCACGGGAATTTCGAGTTTGAGTACCGGCACTTCGTCGCTGTCCACTTCGACTTCGACGGGTATTTCGAGCCTGAGTACCGGACTCTCGACCGTCACGAGCAGCGTTGATTCGTTGAGTACTTCGACTTCGACTGCAACGAGTTCGCTGTCTACAGCAACGAGTTCGCTTTCGACTAGCGTGTCGTCGCTGAGCACGTCCACGAGCACCGGTTTGTCGTCGTTGAGCACTTCGACTTCGAGCGGACTTTCGACTGTGACGAGCGGCGTCACCTCGCTTTCGACGGGGCTGTCCACGACGAACAGCAATGTGTCTTCGCTGTCCACGGCGATTTCGACTCTGAAACCGTCGCATTACGTGAGCATCAACGATGACGGTGTGCAAGGCGGTAACTACAACAACGATGGTGCAACAGGCACAAATGCTATCGCTGTTGGCGTGAACGCTACTGCTGGGGGTACGAATTCTTCGGCTTATGGCAACAAGGCAAATGCGAAGGGTCAAGCCGCGACGGCGCTCGGCAACAACGCGAACGCAACCGGAGCCAATACAACCGCTGTCGGTGTCGGTTCGACTGCATCGGGTGACAACGCAACGGCACTCGGTTCTGGTGCCGTCGCAAGCGCGCCGAATTCAGTTGCACTCGGTATGAATTCGGTCGCAAGCGAGGCGAACACGGTATCGATTGGATCGGAAGGTAACGAACGTCGCCTGACGAACGTGGCGCCGGGTATCAATCCGACCGACGGCGTGAACATGTCCCAACTGCAAGGCGTGCAAAACAGCCTGAACAACAGCATCAATTCCGTTGCTCGCAAAGCATACGGCGGCGTTGCTGCGGCGACGGCTCTCACGATGATTCCGGATGTTGATCAAGGCAAGACGCTTTCGGTCGGAATTGGCGGGGCGAGCTATCAGGGCTACGGTGCGACTGCAATCGGCTTCACTGCACGCATTACGAGCAACCTGAAGGTTCGGGGCGGTGTGGGCATCAGCAGCGCCGGTAGTTCGTACGGCATAGGCGCGTCGTATCAATGGTAACGCCTGCTTGATGTATTGAAACGTGCGCGGGACGGATTTCACGAGGTCCATCCCGCGCCGAAAAAAGCCGATCAAGAACGAGGAAAAAATGTCAGCAAAAATTCTGCTTGTTGCTTTCGCAACCGCGTTGCTCGCGGCCTGCTCGACTGCCCAGGCTCCCCATTGGAATGCATATCGGGTCGGCATGCCGAACGGTCAACAGGCGTTTCGGGTTGATTGTCATGGCCTTTTCGAAGGTCAGAACGCCTGCTTTTCGCAAGCGAGCGAAATCTGCGGCAAAAAACAGGTGCAGCCTATCGAGCAGGTTTCGCCCCTGGGCGACGATCAAAACCCGCGTGACGTGCGTGTGTTGACCTTTCAATGCGCTACACCGCCGCAACCTGCGCAGCCTGTTGTAGCCAAACCCGCACCGGCTCCGGCGCCTGTCGTGGTTCCAGTTGCTCCCCCGAAACGCATCACGCTTGACAGTGACGCGAATTTCGACACCGATAAATCGACGCTGAAACCTGATGCGCGCGAAAAACTCGACGTTCTGGTTGAAGCTGCAAATGGAACAGTTTTTCGGGCAATCACGATCAACGGATACACCGATTCGACGGGCTCCGTGGATCACAACCAGGACCTGTCTGAACGGCGCGCGCAGGCGGTTGCGAAGTATCTGCGTGATCACGGTTTGAAGGCTGAAAAATTCAACGTGCACGGCTACGGCGAAAGCAGTCCGGTCGCGAGCAATGCCACGATTGAGGGCCGTGCGAAAAACCGGCGCGTCGATATCACGTTGGAGTAAGCACTGGCGCACGACCGGTATGGGGCTCAAATAAAAAGCTAAACGGACACGCTTTAGCGCGAAGAGACCAACAAACTAAAAAGAGGGAACGTGAAATGAAGATCGGGATTTCTGTGCTCACGCATGAGGGGCAGAGCATATGGGAAAACGGGTTAGGCCAGAACATCTTTTACTTCGTGCAACTGCTGCGCGCGTTGCCGTTCGTGACAGATATCGTGCTGCTGAATTGCGGCGATCAGCCACGCTTGCCGCCAGAAGCTGAAGCCTTGGCGCAAGGCGTACCGCTCATCGCGCCGCGCGATCTGGCCGAACTGCCGGATGTGATTTTCGAAATGGGTGGTGGCCTCGATGTCGAATGGCTCGATTACGCACGGGCACAAGGCAAAAAGGTTGTGTTTTTCTGCTGCGGTCAACCTTATGTGGGCCTGATCGAGCCAAGCGTGTTTCAGCGGGACGGCTATTTCTCGCGGGCCACCCGCTGCGATGAAATCTGGATTCTCGGCAAGGATCGTGCGCTTATTCCGATGATGCGCGCGCTGCATCGCTGCCCGGTTATCGAAGTGCCGTTTCTTTGGGACAGCACATTTATCGAGCAGCGAATCGCGGCTGTCGAAAAAGCCGGACTGCAATTCGGCTATGAATCGGGGTCGGTGCTTGGCGAGTCTATGCGTCGTAGTCTGCGCGTGGCTGTATTCGAGCCGAATATTTCGGTTGTCAAATGCTGCGTGATCCCGATGCTCATCGGGGAAGCTGCTTTTCGCGCGGAACCTGAGGCCGTCAAATCGCTGCACGTCCTGAACAGTGTGCAGATGCGCGAGCACCCGTCATTTTCCTTTCTGCTCAATTCGATGGATTTGCACCGGCAGGAACGCGTGCGCCTCGACGGTCGGCACGACTTTGCGGGCTTCATGAGCCAGAGCGCTGATGCCGTGATCGCGCATCATTGGCAGAATGATCAGAACATTCTGTACCTCGATGCCCTGTACGGTGGCTATCCACTTATCCACAATTCGCCGTGGCTCGGCGATTACGGCTATTACTATCCGGATTCCGACATTGAAGCTGGCGCGGCGCAGCTTCTTCGTGCACGCTCGCATGACGCGCATCACAAATATTACTTGCAGCGTTCGCGCAGCTTCCTCGCGTCCCTCTCACCGCACGCACCGCCAAACACTTCGTCTTACGCGCGTCGCCTGCTCGCCCTGACTGCCAAAAAGGCGGGGGTGTCGGCATGAAAAAGCTCAAAGTCGGCGTGACGATCTATCTGCGCAACGGGCAGCAATCCATCTGGGAAAACGGCATCTTTCAGAATTGCTATTTCCTCGCGATGTTGCTCAAGCACGCACCGAATGTCCAAGCCGCTTATCTGGTCAACGGCGGCGACGGTGATCCGGCAGGAGCGGCGCAATTTCTCGAGTTCGCACCGGTGCCGGTCATCGACCTCGACACGGCGCGCGAAAAGCTCGACGTGGTTATCGAGCTGAGCGCGCAGCTTAACCCGGATTGGGCGCGCAGCTTTCGGGAGAAGGGCGGTCATGTCATCGGCATGCGCGTAGCGAATGACTACGTGATCGACATCGAGCGAATGATGTTCGGTTTGCCGCACGGAATGCTCGTGTCAGGCACACCGTATAGCGCAATCTGGACATTGCCTGCCTTTGAAAAGACGTGCGCGAGCTACTACGAAACGGCACTGCGTGCGCCAGTGAAGGCAATGCAGCACCTTTGGAGCCCCGCACTCGTTGAGCATTCGGCAAATGGCGCATTCGGCTATCAACCGGGGCGGGCGCGTTGGCGGCTTGCGGTGCTCGAGCCGAATATCTGCATGGTGAAAACGTCGCATATTCCGATGCTGCTCGCGGACCTCGCGTACCGTCAACAGCCGGACCTCGTTGAGTACCTCCGAGTGTTCAACACCCTGCAACTGAAGAACGATGCGCAATTCGTCGGCTTCGCGCGCAGCCTCGATCTGGTCACGCAGGGTCGCGCGACATTCGAGCCGCGCTTGCCGGTCCACGAGATTCTGACGCAGCAAGCGGATGCCATCGTTTCGCACACGTGGGAAAACACACAGAACTACGTCTACTACGAAGCGCTGCACGGTGGCTACCCGCTCATTCACAATTCGGATTTGTTGGGCGGTTGCGGTTACCGGTACGCGGATTTTGACTGCGAAGGCGGGGCGCTCGCGCTGCGCGAAGCGTTCGCCCTACACGATGCAAATCTCGCTAACTACAAGGCGAAAGCGCGTGCCTTTCTGACGACGCTCGATCCGCTTGCGCCTGCAAATATCGAACAGTACAGCGCAGCCATCTCGGTGGTCGTCAGCGCCTGAACGGCTTGGTTCTATAAAAAATTCCGGAGGGAATCCATGAATCGAAAACTACGAATCGGTATCACGATTGGGCTTCACCACGAGGCTGAAAGTCTGTGGGTCAACGGCATCAAGCAGAACGCGCTGTATCTCGCGAAACTGTTTCAGCATTCGCCGCTGGATCACGAGGTGACGCTCGTCAACACAACGAACGTGGTCGTTACATCCGCGCTGCCCTGGGACCTGAAACGCTTCCCGACACGTGCATTTGAACATGCAAAAGACAGCCTCGATGTGTTGATCGAGCTGGGCGGGCAGATCAGCAACGAGCAGACAGCCTATCTCAAGACACGTGGTACGAAGATCGTCAGCTATTGCTGCGGGCCTGAATACGTGCAGATGACAGAGGCGATGATTTTCGGTCGTCGTCTGACCGATCATGTCTTCATCAATCAGAACTATGACCAGGTGTGGGTCATTCCCCAGGTGATGGAGACAAGCGCAGGCTTTCTCGGCGTGCTGAGGCGTCAGAAGGTCGTCCCTGTGCCTTTCGTGTGGGACCCGATGTGTCTCGCGATGCGCACGAAGGGCATGCCGTTCGAAGGCGAATACAGGCCGCGTCAAGGACCGGCGCGCATTTCGATCATGGAACCGAATATCGACGTGCTGAAGTTCTGCCTGAATCCGCTGCTTATCGCAGAAAGTGCATATCGGCAGGTTGGCGAAAAGCTCGGGTACGTGCATGTGACGAACGCTGAGCATCTGGCACGCTCGTGTCCGGAATTTATCGGGATCGCGCACTACATGGACCTGATACGCGACAGCAAGGTCAGCTTCGTTGGTCGTCACGACACGCCGCAATTTCTCGCCGAACACACTGACGTGGTCGTCTCGCATCAGTGGGGCCTCGCGCTCAACTATTTCTATTTCGATGCTGCGTGGAACGGGTATGCGCTCGTGCACAACGCGCATCTGTGCAAGGAAGTCGGCTATTACTACCCCGAAAGCGATCTGGATGCAGGTACGCAGCGGCTCGTGCACGCGATTGAAAATCACAACAGCGATTGGGACACATACCGCGTGCGTCAGCGCGCAGCGATCAAACCTTTTCTCGCGACACACGAACCGCTTATTGCCCACTACGACGAACTGCTCGCCGCGCTCGTCGCGGCCTAACCAGAAAACTGCACACGTGAGGAAAACATACATGCAAAACGTACACATTTCATTCGTCGGCAAGCCATTGATTTCGCGCGTGACAGGCTTCACGTTTCTGCTGATGGTCGCGGCTGCACTGCATATGCCGGTGGCGCTTTCGGCACCTAACGATGTGGTGGCGACAGTGAACGGCGTGGCCTTGCATCGTGAGGAACTGGACGAAGCCATGGTGGGCCGTCAGGAGTCGATGCGACCGGAAATCCTGCAAGGGCTCGTCGCGCGTGAATTACTTCGTCAGGCAGCAGAGCGTGATGGTTTGGGCAACACCGAACCGGTTCGCGCCGCGATGCAAAAAGCCAAAGTTGATACGGAAAATCGCCTTTATGTTGCGCGGCATCTGTCTGCTGAACCGGTCACGGATGCGCAAGTACGTGAACGCTACAACGCAGTCGTCAGCGAACTCGGCCCGTATCAATATCAGGTGAGCCGGCTGACTTTTGCCGATGAGCCGTCAGCACGATTTGCGCTGGTGCTGCTCCAGAACGGTGAGTCATTTGCCCAGGTCGCGGCACGCGCGCAGGCGAGTGCCGCCGATACCTCCTGGGTCAGTTTCAAGAATCCGATCACGGAAGGCCATACGCAAGGTGTGCCGGTGCCGCTCGCGCAGGTTATCGCGACCATGAAAGCGGGCGAAGTCACAAGCGCGCCGGTTCGTGCCGGAGACAGCTATATCGTTGCGCGCCTTGATGATCGACGCGATACGGTAATTCCGTCTTACGACGAAGCCCGCGAGCCGATGCGCAAAGCGATGCAAGGCAAAAAGAACGATGACGCTTTCGCAGGGCTGATTGGCGGGCTAGCGGAAAAAACGGTTGTCCGTCCGCAGCAAGTTTTCCGGAGCGCATCCAAATGACGCAGACAAAAATGGAATGGCTCGCGGAAGCAGAAACGAAAATCACGCGCAGCGATCTGATTGGGGCCTCACGGCTCTTCGACACACATCACGCGATGGAATCGACAGAGCCGCGTGTGCTCGTTGCGTGCAGTCGCTTGATGACGCTGCGCGCTCGCTTCGCTGAAGCACAGAATCTGCTCGACAAGGCGATCGGCATCGAGCCCGCAAATGTCGATGCACTGATCGAACGTGCGCGCCTCGCAATTCGGCTCGGTGATGACGAGGGCGCACAGGACTATTTCCGGCGCGCGTGGAATACGGGCGCACGGGGTGACGGTTGGTTGATCGACTGGTTTGATTCGGCCTTGCGCCTCGGCAATGCAAATGACTCGGTAGAAATCGCAGTCATCCTCTGTCAGCATTTTGCCGCTGATGCAGGAAACTGGTTCCGGCTTGGGCTCGCGCATCAGCAGGCACGTCGCCATTCGCAGGCGCTCGATGCGTACAGGCGGGCGGCAAATCTGAATCCGCGATTGCCAATGCTGCGCAATAACCTCGGTGCGGCATATCTCGAACTGGATCAGTTCGATAAAGCGCGCGAACTGTTCGATGCGACGATTGCTGAAGATCCGGACCATGCGTTTGCCTGGACGAATCTCGCGTCCGTGCTGATGAAAACCGGCAAGATGGACGACAGCCTGGTCGCAGCCGAACGTGCATGCGCGCTCGCGCCGAATTTCGTCACTGCGTTGCAGACGTATTCGTACGTGCTGCGTGAGTTCCAACAGTTCACGGGAGCGTTGCAGGTTGCGCAGCGCGCCTTGAGCCTGGAACCGCACAACCCGTCGATCATCTGGACTGTCGCCATGCTGCAATTGCTGCTCGGTGATTACGAAAATGGTTGGCGGAATCACGAGGCGCGTTGGAGCGGTTCGCCTGAATTGCGTGATGTCGTGCCGAACATTCCGGCGCCCCGCTG
This sequence comes from Paraburkholderia sp. RAU2J, assembly GCF_003634845.1. Lineage (NCBI taxonomy): Bacteria > Pseudomonadati > Pseudomonadota > Betaproteobacteria > Burkholderiales > Burkholderiaceae > Paraburkholderia > Paraburkholderia sp. RAU2J. The sequence continues at coordinate 237,473 of NZ_RBXG01000003.1, read as the reverse complement.
GAACGGCGAATCGCTGAAAGGCAAAACGATTTTCGTGTGGGGCGAGCAAGGCCACGGCGATGCCTTGCAGTTCGTGCGTTTCGTCCCGGCTGTTTCTGAATTCGTGGAACAGCAGGGCGGCAAGCTCATTTATTGCTGTTTCAGCCCTCTGCGAACGCTTTTCGCCCGCAGCCTCGGTGACGGAATGCAAACGATCATTGCGCACGATCAGCGCCCGCTGCCTGCGTTCGATTTTCATTTGCCTGTTGGCAGTCTGCCTTTCGTGCTCGGTGTAACGCTAAACGAAATACCCGCTGAACCGTACTTGAAGGCCGATCCGAAGAAAGTTCAGACCTGGGGCAACTATCTGCCGAACGACCGGAAACTGCGTGTTGGTATCGCGTGGAGCGGCAGCAAAACACACCAGCGCAACCGCCTGCGCTCAGTCGATCCGCTGAATTACGCCCGCGCGTTTGCAGGCATGAGCAACGTCACTTTCGTCAATTTGCAGATGGATGCGGAAACCGATGTGCAGCACCTGCGCGGTGCGGGGCTGACTGTCGCCAATCCGGCAGCGGAATTCTCATCGTTTGACGATACGGCAGCGGTCGTCAGCGGCCTCGATCTGGTCATTACGGTCTGCACGTCCATCGCGCATCTGGCGGGCGGTCTGGGCGTGCCGACGTGGGTCCTGCTCGACGTGAATCCGCATTGGGTATGGATGACGGAACGTACTGATAGCCCGTGGTATGCAAACACGCGACTTTACCGGCAATCCAGATACGGCGATTGGACGCCTGTTTTTGAAGCGCTCACGTGTGATCTAACGGTGCTCGCGTTCAATCACGATGCGCAGGCTGAGGAAACGGAAATTGCAACGGGGAGCGTGCATTGAAACGGATAAACCTTTGCGCCGCACTGAGTGCGTGCGCCGACGATATCGTTCGTCAAAAAATCGCGATGAAAGTCGGATTGCCCCCGCCTGCCATCGCGGACGTTTTCAGTCGCGCCGGTTCGATTCTGATAGCTGCTTTCGCAGGGCGCGCATCGGACGGGCGCGAGGATACCGTCATGGTATTCGGCGCCTTGATGTCACGCGATATCAACCCGCGCATTGACGACGAATGCGCAAAGCTGGTCGACACGACCGGTCGACTGAAGGAACTTGAGCACGCGGGTTTCACGCTCGTGGCTCGCGCGACCGGGAAAGATGCGAGCGTCCTGAGCGATCACATTGCGTCGCAAATCGGCGTACCGGCACAGGCTACGTGCGCACTGACCTGCATTTGCGCTGCGATTCTCGGCGGACTCATCAAGCATCACGTGTTGATCGAGCAGGGCGACATTTCGGAATTGCCGGGGCTGTTTGCGTCGCAGCTTGCAACGATTGCGGATCATCTGAATACAGAGTCAATTGATGCGCTCGGCTATCTGCATCCAGACGTGAATGCATTTCTCGACACGGTATCGGTGCGGCTCGCGGCTGTGGCTGCGGATTTTGAACCGCAGCGGCCACAAGTCAGCGAGGAAGCAAAGCGGGCGCAGCAGCAGCCGCAAATTCCGGCCCACAACCGCTTTGAAATCAGAAAGGTGTTCGCGAACGAAGTCCGTTTCACGAGCACGATTAACTCCGCTTCGCCAATTGCAGCTGCGCTCGCGGTGGCGAAAGACCAAAAACCGCGACCTAGGCGCGTGTGGAGAGTGTTCGCGCTGACTACGGCGTCTGTACTGATCGCGGCTTTCGTGTGGGCGAAAGTCTATCACTGGCCGGAAGTCAGTTCCTTCGTGACGCAGCTAATCAACTCGTCGGCGCATGGCGATGCAATCGCGTCCGGTTCCGTCTCTTCGACGATGCGCGTCGTCAGCAAATAAACCGGCTACTCAGAATTGGTTTGGCCCTCCTGTCCCGGCATCCCTCGTAACGCCGGGGCATTTTCAAGTCGGCGGGGTGTTTTCGCCTCGCCGACTCTTTTTCGAATTAATCGTCAGGCTCTTGCAATCTTTTTGGCGATTTGGCGCGCTCGATTAGCTGCTGCAGCCAAGGAAGGCCGTATGCATCGATTTTCGCCCATTGTGAGGCAGTCAGCCGTCTTTACCGTCAGTAACGAATATCCGCTCGATGCGATCAAGAAACAAGCCGATCTGCTCGACACCATCAAAGACATGGAAGGGGAGTCCTGAGCATGGAACGCGAAACGATTTTCAACGTGAGTGGGCAGATCAAAAGACGCCCCGACAGGTCACGAGGCGTTTTCTTTGCAAAGCGCCTGGCATTGCGCCGCGCGCGGTGGCCGCATCGCACACGCGGCAAACGTCGCCGGGATGGTGTTCCCGCACGCAAATGGAAGGCAAGCGAGGTTCGTCACGAGCACATGCAGTGCAGCAAGCGCCGATACGCAGTTTTCTATTGGTTTGAGCAGATTGCAGCGTGGGTCGGCGAGATCCGGCCTATCGAGCAGCATAAGACGTGGTGTGAATTCACGCTGACGAAAATTAACCCGGCCATCGTGTTCAGCGTCAACGCACGTTCGATCATCGTCAGCGTTCACCAGGGCGGGAAATGTTGGGACCTGTTAGTAGACGTCGACTGCAATCCGCAGAAGGCACCGGGCGGCTGGTATAACACGCTGGCTTTACCGGAGCGCCCGGTCATTTATCGGAACATCGATACGCTCTGGCAATGCGAGGTATTCAACTCGTTTCACAAGTGGATGCGCGAATACTTCTGGCCGTCTGATACGGCAATTCTGTACGGCATGCCCGACTTAGAGGGCGCAACCTGGGCAAAGCTCGCGTCTCATTCGACACCTGTCGGGCTGTTCGAAATCGAGCGCTTTCCTATCCGCGTGTCTTATCCAGCGTGGATGGAAGAGGGGAGCCTCGATCACGCGGGTTGGGAAGGATGAAGACGGAAACGCGCATGAGCAGCAAACTGATTTTCAAAAAAGGCCGCGATGCCGTCGTCATCGAATTCGGGTTTGCGTGGGCCTTTATTGTTTCGAGTGGGTGCCCGCTTCTCGGACCCATTGCATTCCGGCGGCGTCGGCTATGACGTGTTCGCCGGATACGCCGATTTACAAACCGTCCGGATTCCAACAGCACGCGTCACGGTCGGATTCCAGATGACGGCGCAGTACTGACGAGCGCGATTCGGAAAGCCGGATTTAACAGTTTTGACGAGCGGGACTTGACGAGCGGGGCCACAACGCCAAAAAACTGGCCGCCGGATTTTTCACTGTAGTTCAACAGGGAGTAGCTGTTTTGAAATCAACGAAAAAATATGGCGCGCTGTTCGTCGTGGCGGCTGCGGCTACGCTCGCCGGTTGCGCAACCGAATCATCGCAGTCGTTGCCGGTCCCGGTCATCAGCAGCGCGCAAACGCCGTTCGCGGGCAAGCCTGTAGAAATCGCGGTCGGCAAATTCGATAACCGTTCGAGCTACATGCGCGGGCTCTTTTCGGACGGCGTTGACCGCCTGGGCAGTCAGGCGAAAACCGTGCTGATTACCCGCCTGCAACAAAGCCGCCGCTTCAATGTCATGGATCGCGACAACCTGGACGAAATCAAGCAGGAGGCCGGATTCACGAAGAAGGCTCAAGCCATCAAGGGCGCCAATTACGTCATTACGGGTGACGTGACGGAATTCGGTCGCAGGGAAGTCGGCGATCAGCAATTGTTCGGCATTCTCGGCAGCGGCAAGACTCAGGTCGCGTATGCAAAGGTGAGCCTGAATATCGTGGATGTGACGACCTCGCAAGTCGTGCTATCAAGCCAGGGCGCGGGCGAATATACGTTGTCGAACCGCGAAATCATCGGCTTCGGCGGAACTGCTTCATACGATTCGACGCTGAACGGCAAGGTGCTCGATCTGGCGATGCAAGAGGCAGTCAATCACCTCGTTGAACAGGTCGATGCGGGCGCGTTGAACGCAGCGAAATAAACGAAGCAAAGCTACACACCACACACACGAACAAAAACGATGAAGAATAAAGCAATCAAGGGCATGTCGATCGCCGCCCTCGGCGCGATCCTGACGGGTTGCGCAACGCCGCCACCGCCGCCGCTTTATCAATGGGATGCTTATGAGCCGCAGGTGTACGAATATCTGAAGGGCAAGACGAGCTCGGAGCAGCAGATCGACGCGCTTGAAAAAGGCTTGCAGCAGATCAGCGCAAAAGGCAAAACGCCGCCGCCCGGTTTTCATGCACAGCTTGGGATGCTGTACGCGAGCGTAGGCAAGGATCAGCAGGCGCAGCAGGAATTGCAGGCCGAAAAACAACTGTTCCCGGAGTCCACCGCCTACATGGATTTCCTGCTGAAGAAACACAAGCAACAATAAGGCGCTGCCATGTTCAAATCTATTTCTCTAAAACTCATTTTTGCAGCGTCGTTGTTGAGCCTGCTGGCCGCGTGCGCGGTTAAACCGGTGAAGCAGATGGACTACACGGCGTTCAAGAACAGCCAGCCGCGTTCGATTCTCGTGCTGCCGCCTGTGAATGAAACCACGGACGTGAACGCAACGGCGAGCATGCTTTCCCAAATGACGATGCCGCTCGCCGAAGCGGGCTATTACGTCATGCCGGTCGCACTTGTCGAAGAAACGTTCAAGCAGAACGGTCTGACTTCCCCGGCTGAAATCGCGCAGGTAGCGCCCGAAAAGCTTCGCTCGATCTTCGGCGCAGATGCTGTGCTGTACACGAAAATCACGCAGTACGGTTCGGTCTATAGGATCGTGGACAGCACATCGGTCGTTGATGCATCAGCGAAACTGATAGACCTGAAATCCGGCGATGTGCTCTGGCAGGGAACGGGGCATGCGACGGGTAAGGAAGTCGGGACGAATTTCAGCGTCGGCACGAGTTTAGTCGGCATGCTCGCGCAAGCAGCAGTCAAGCAGATTGCGCATAACCTCATGGATGAGGCGCACGACGTAGCCGGTCTGACGAGCACGCGCCTGCTGTCTGCGGGTCCGCCGAATGGGTTACTGTACGGTCCGCGTTCGCCGAAATTCAAAACTGATTAACGCGAAGCAGCCTGTGCCGAATCTCAACGATGGAATTGGCGATCTGAAGCGACTGAGCGTCGTCCTTCGGTCGCACGAAACGGAACAGCCGGTTGTTCCGCAAAATCGCCGACGAAAAATCGTCGCATTGATCGTCGCCATTCTGCTGACTTGGGGCGTGCTGCACATTGTGTTGTCCGTGATTCTCGCGCCCCGATCACCGCATTGAAAAGTCCGCCCTTCTAAATTCCGGTTGGCCTCGCTCACTCAATCGACGTGAGCGGGGACGTGTCGCGATCCGCGCATCAATCCCGCTCGCAAATTAGCGCCGGTCCCTCGTGGCCGCGTCCAACTCGCGACGTTCGTCCGTCGATTCTCCCTACATTCCCTGCATTTCTTGCCGCGCACATTTGTGGGGCACGAAAAAGCGTGCCGCAGTCGCGATTTTTTGCCCCAATTTGTTAAATCCCTCGATTTTCCTTACAAAAATCGTGCATTTCAGGCAACACAAAAAGTTGTGTTGGCGCGCATATTGTAGAATTGCATCAAATCGTCCATGTAATCTAGGATGTTGCTGGCGGTGAATGCTGATTTTCCGTGAAAATCAGCAAAGATGTGAATTGCTGCGAAACAGCCCGTAGGAAGGGCTGCGAAGCGGTCAAAAATAGACCAAACCTCTTGAAGAAAAAATGAAAAAGCATCACCCGGTTAAAAACAAAATCTCGCTCGCGGTTCTGACGGCGCTCGCGCTGTCGGCGGGGGCTGCGCACGCAAACAATTTCGCAATCGGCGGTTCCAACACAACGGGAATGGTTGCGACATCTGGTGGACTCACTGCGGCAGACCCTGCGGTGGCAGGAACGGGCTCTATTGCGACTGCCGGTGCAGATGGCACGAGCCTGAATACAGCAGTCGGTCAAAGTTCGACGGCAAACGGCGGCTTTGCTACCGCAGTCGGTGATTCGGCAACGGCGAATGGCGCGAACGCTACGGCAACCGGCGCAATGGCTACGGCAAGCGGTGTTAATGCAGCGGCCTACGGTGCGAACGCAAATGCGACGGGCCAGAACGCAAGCGCGCTCGGAGTGACAGCAACAGCAACGGGCCTGAACGCCACGGCCGTGGGCGCAGGCGCAAATGCAGCGGCTCAATACACGACGGTCGTCGGCGCAGGCGCCGCGGCAAATACAGCTCAGGCAATTGCAATTGGTACGGGCAGTTCATCGACCGGCCTCGGCGCATTTGCTTCGGGCACAAATGCACTCGCGAACGGTGATGGCGCAGTCGCAGTCGGGCAAAGCGCAAGTTCGACGGGCCCAGGTTCTATTGCACAAGGTTTGAACGCCGTTGCGACGGGTAGCACGAATCAGGGCGGTTCTGGCGCAATCGCAATCGGTCAGAACGCAACAGCGCAAGTGATAACGGAAGACGATGCAGGCCCGGTCGCAATCGGTGATGGCTCGTTTGCTGCGGGCGGCGGCGCTGTGGCTGTCGGCTATAAAGCTGGAGCCGAAGCGCCACAAACAACCGCATTGGGTTATCTGTCGCTAGCTACCACGGCAGGTTCAACGGCCTTGGGCTCGCAAGCGACGGCAAGCGGCGCAACTTCGGTGGCAGTAGGCACACAGGCAAAAGCCACGCTCGGTAATTCCGTTGCGCTCGGCTACAAATCGGAAACGACGAAGGCAGCAGCGAATATCACGGAAGCTGTCGTCAACGGCGTGACGTACGGCGGTTTTGCCGGTACGGCTCCGGTCGGCGTCGTTTCGGTCGGCGGCGTTGGGGCTGAACGTCAAATCACGAACGTCGCCGCAGGCGAAATTTCGGCTACGAGCACGGATGCGGTGAACGGCTCGCAGCTTTTCTCGATTGCCTCGCAAGTGTCGGCGCTTTCGACGGGCCTTACGGCAGTGAATACGAAAATCGATGCAGTTAGCACGAAGGTTGATTCGCTGCCGACTGGCGAAACCGGTGGCGTCGTTTCCGGTACGGTCGTTGATAACACGGGCACCGCAGTCGGTACGAATTCGCTTGTCACCGCAACGAACGGAACTGCAATCGGCAATGGTTCGAACGTCACGGGCACAGACGGAACTGCTGTCGGCGCAAATTCGAAAGTCACCGCAAGCAATTCAGTTGCCTTGGGTGCAGGTTCAGTCGCAGATCGGGACAACACGGTTTCGGTTGGTGCGCCGGGTGCTGAGCGTCAAATCACAAACGTTGCAGACGGTACGGCTCCGACTGATGCTGTGAACGTGCGTCAGTTGGACGATGCAATCAGCGGCGTGCGTAACGACATGTCGCGCATCCGCAAGGACGCAAACGCCGGTACGGCGAGTGCAATCGCAATGGCGAATTTGCCGCAGGCTGTGCTGCCGGGTGAAAAGGTCGTCGCAATGGGCGGCGGCAATTACGGCGGTCAAACTGCGATGGCTGTCGGTCTGTCGGTCGCAACGCAAAAATGGCTCGTTAAAAGTTCCGTCACGACTGCGGTTTCCGGTCACGGTTCGTTCGGCGTCGGTGCAGGCGTCGGTTACCGCTGGTAACGATTTGTGCAAGGCGAAACGGACTCCACAAGGGCCTGTTTCGCATCACAAGGCCTGTTTAATCTGATCGGTTAAGCAGGCCAGGCAATTTGCTGTAAAGCCTGCTGTGGTACTTCTGTTGCGGCGGGCGACCGAAAAGCGTTTGTCCAAAGAGGGCTGTCATGTCATTTCCGCCACGTCCCATTGCTTTCGTGCTCGCGGCATCGAATCACGGCACGATGATCGTCAACCGCAACGATTACAACGTCGTCGGCACCGGGCATGTCTACGGCGTGGGGCATCAAATCCTGCAACACGGAAGCCACGACGCGAACGAAGTCGCTTTCGCGCTCGCGCTGCTCAACAAGCGGCGACAGTATTTCGGCGATGGTGTGATCGCCATCGACGGCGGCGCAAATATCGGCGTGCATACGATTGAGTGGGCGCGTCACATGTACGGGTGGGGACAGGTGCTCGCCTTCGAAGCCCAGGAAGTCGTTTATTACGCGCTAGCCGGGAACATCGCGCTGAACAACTGCCTGAATGCTCGCGCCATGCTCTGCGCGCTCGGCGATCAAAACGGCGAGCTGGTTGTGCCGCGCCCTGATTATTTCGTGCAGTCGAGTTTCGGCAGTCTTGAACTGCGCCAGCAAGAAGCCAACGAATATATCGGCCAACGCATTTCGTACGATCCGGCGCAGGGCCTGCGAGTCGCAATGACGACCATCGATTCGCTTGGGCTCAAGCGCCTGGATTTTCTCAAGCTCGATGTCGAAGGTATGGAAGTCGAAGTGCTGCGCGGCGCAAAAGACACGCTGCGCACGTTCAAACCGGCCATGCTGCTCGAAGTCGCCAAGTCGGACCAGACGATGATTAAAGCGCTGTTTGATGAACTGGATTACCGCCTCTTTCCGGCCTCGCTGAACGCCATCGCGGTACACAAGGACGATCCGGTCTTGCAGCACCTGAGCCACGTGGACGGGACGACCTACATTAATTAAAAGCCTGACGAAGCGGAATCGGGGATGTTGCTGAAAATACGGAAACACAAAAAGCGCCAAAGACACAACAAACGTGGGTGGCTTTGGGATACGCGCGTCAAGCTGCACTGCAAGCGCAAAACCTGGCCGGTACGCGCGCCACACAAATACGGGTCCCTTCCGCCTCGCAACTCGTGGAAGGCAAGCGAAACGCGACGCGAGCAGCAGCAGTGCACGGCACGTCGCCGCGCAATGTATGAATGGCTGTCATCGCTGTCGGCATCGGTCGGGGAAATTGAAAGCGTGCCGCACGAGCAGGGCAAAACATCGACGGAATTTCGTCTAGGCCGCATGCATCCGGCAATCCGGATTTTTCTTACCGCCAACACAATTGCGGTGAGCATCCACTATCGCGGGCGCTGTTGGGACATCGTGAAATGCAGCGAAGCTGCGCCCGCGAAGACATCGGGCGGATGGTTTGATGCGTTCAACCCGCCGGAATTCAAGGTCATCTATCCGGACCTGGACACGCTGTGGTGTGAGGAAGTTTTCGAACCTTTTTGCCGCTGGTTTGGGCTGATGATGTGCAAAGACGATTCGCTGATTCTGTATGGCACGCGTGATGACACTACATGGGCAAAGCTGATGCCCACGGAAACGCCAATGGGCCTGTTCGAAGTGGCGAGATTCCCCGTGTGGCTGGCGTACTGCAGCAGGGCAGGTTGGCAGTAACTATTTTGAGGTACAGCGGTGATTCACATTTTTGGGCAGAACGCTGACGGAAGGAATTATGTGATCAGTCTGACGGCTGAGAAATTCAGCGTGAATTTCGCTCACATTTTCCGGATGCTCAGGGAGCAGAAGGAACAACGACAACATGAGAAACAGCAACGTGAGAAGCAGGCAAATGCAAAACAGCATGAAACATAACAACGTCATTGGCTAGCCAACTGACGACCGACGAGCACGCGAAGCTGCGCGCTCAATGACAAGCTGGTCGACGCGGAGAAATGGATTCTGAAGCGCGCAGAACAGGCGCTGACGGCTTATCACGACGCAGGTCGGCTCAAGCACTGGCACACGCAAAACCTGTTTGAGAATGTCGAACTGGAAGCGTCGGTCGTGTGCGCGTGATGAGCCGCGAGCATCCGAATTTTGATCCCAACGAGGATAACGAAGTCGCGCATCTCGATGCGTCGATGCTGTTCGTCAATGATTGGTCCGACAGTCCGTTTTCGTTTTCGGAATTCGGCGGCATTACGAACGAAGAACCGCTCGCAGGCTCGATGACCTTCAAAAATGCACCTGTGTGGGTACAGGAATCGCCGCTGTTCGGATTCGACATGCTGCTCGGCATGGATTTTCTACGCTCGAGCAAAGTGTGGCTGTCGTACAGAACCGGCCAGGTATTTATGCAATACGTTGGCCGCGCTCATGCAACGCCAGCTGCTGTGAACGGTGCGCAGCCAGGACAGCCTGGATAAGCAGACGCGTGAGAAACAACCAGACAGACGTAAACAGCAGACGTAAACTGTAGGTGAGGAAACGAAATATGAACAAAATTATTCGGGCGATTGATTTCGCAGCAGAAAAACACAGGAACCAACGTCGCAAGGACGCAGAGCGCACGCCCTATATTAACCATCCGGTCGCGCTTGCGAACGTCCTGGCGAACGAAGCCGGGATCAGTGACGAAAACGTGCTCGTGGCCGCGGTACTTCACGACACGATTGAAGATACGCAAACCACTGCGGACGAACTGCATGATATTTTCGGGCCGCTCGTGTGCAAAATCGTGCAGGAAGTGACGGACGACAAAAGCCTCCCGAAACAGGAGCGCAAGCGGTTGCAGGTTGAGCACGCGCCGAATCTGAGCAAAAGCGCAAAGCTCATCAAGCTGGCCGATATGATTTCGAATCTGCGCGACATGGCAGTCAATCCGCCTGCCGATTGGGACATTGACCGCAAGCGCGGATATTTTCATTGGGCGTATGCGGTCGTCGCCGGTCTGCGCGGCGTGCATCCGGGGCTCGAATATCTGTTCGATGAAGCGTACAACGAAGGCATCGGCGAGGTCTACGGCGTCATGTTGAACACGGGTGTGCCGAATTGAGTCCAGATCGCAAATTAATCGTTTCGCCGACGATGCAAAAGATTGTCGAACGCGCGGGCTATGTGCCTGCGGTCAAGGTCGGCGCTACGGTTTAATGCGCAGGGCGTTGTCACATTGCCGATCACCCGGCGAATCATCGGCAGGTGAGTCAATCACTCAGAAGACTGCAGACGGATTCTGGGCAGTTTCGGTGAATTCGCGCCATGCGACAAACCGCGCGGCGAGCTGCGTTTGAAGAAGCCTTTGGCCGCAGCCTTGTCGCGGCGCTTTTGCAGGAGGATGTCGAGTTCGATGCCGTGCTGGTCGACCGCGCGCCACAGCACATAAGGCTCGCCGCGCAATGTCACGAACACCTCGTCAAGATGCCAGGTGCTGCCCGGCTGGTGCCGCGCAGCCTTGGCGCGATGTGCGAAGCCGGCGCCGAACTTATCGGCCCACCCGCGGATCGATTCATGGCTGACGACGACGCCACGCTCGAACAGCAATTCCTCGATGTCGCGCAGGCTGAGCTGGAAGCGAAAGTACCACGCGAACGGCGTGGCTGATGATTGACGCCGGGAACCTGTGACCGTGATAGAGAGATTCCGCCTTCTTCATCACGACAACTTAGTCGACCGGCACTGCGAACGTGACAACGCCTATTTCTTCGCCATGTGCCCCGCCACATTTGCTACAAGTTGCCGGATAAATTCCCGGTCTTCAGCCGACAGGTTAACTAGAAGCGCGGCTATGTCACGGGCTGGTTCTGACGAACGACCGCCCCCGCCTGCGATAAACGTTTCGGGTGGCACGCCATAAATCGCCGCAAGCTCGAACAGCCGCAACAGGGTCGGGGCCGTGTGGCCGCGTTCAAAGCGTGAAATCGTTTCGGTGTTGACGCCGATCTTTGCCGACACTTCTTCCTGGGTCATGCGTACTTCGAGCCGTGCTCGGGCTAATGCATCACCGATGCGTCGAAGGACAACCCTTTCCTGCGTCGAGAGTATCCGGCGCTGCTCTTTCGGCTTCGCTTCGGACAGGTCGGCGGCTTGTGCGGGGGGGGCTCTCAAGCCTAGTCGGCGCGGGTTCATGTGTCTCCTGAATCACGGACAAAATTTTGTGATTTTGGACGCCTCTTATAAACAAGTTAACGCCTCGGCGTGTTGACTTTGACGCGTAATCGAAAGCGACGATGACGCTTCATCGCAAATCGCGCAGTCGCACGCCTTCCGTGCGTGTCTTGCCATCTTCGGTTCGAGATTACGCCACTTGTCCGCTTTTGACGCGGACGCCTTGTGCAAGGAAGTGCCTACTTACCGCGCGGTGTTGCCCTGTGTGACGCCTCAGAGCGTTTCTCGATACGCCCAGGCGTGGAAGCGCGGCTACACTGCGCGCCGCTTTACGGAATATTCGGGCTAGCAGCGTTGTTCGGTGTGAAGCCCGAGACGCTTCGCAGACGGGCGGCGCATTTGCCCGATTCTGCCAACGACGTCACCGCGTTAATCGGAGTCCTGTCGCGTGACGCCAGGCAGTTTGTTAGCGCATGGGTTGCCGCGATGTGCATACGGCTCAAGAAGCGCGCGAGGGATTTCCAGACGCTGTCTAGAAGTCGGTTTGTGGAGCCGCTGCACAACCCCGCAGGCGTGGCGGCTTGAAAGGACCCTCCATCTGCGAACAAACGAACGCACTCCACGCCTGCATCATCGGTCTGCGGAAGATATGCGCGAGAAACACGGCATCGCGTTCGTCGGCAGCGTACTTCAGTCCCTCGTACTGCTTGATGGCAGATGTGTTGGCAAGATGCACGGCAAAGCCAGCGGCCACCAGGCCATCGACAAGCCATACCAGTTATAGGTCGATTCCAACACGATGCCTTGCAGGTCCTCGTGGAATGGCGCGAGGGCTGCGATGATTAATGGCAGGTCGTTGGTCAGTCGCCTGCAGTACAGCACCCGGTCCTGATCGTCGATCACCGCGACCACGGCATTATTCGAGTGCAGATCGATGCCGCTACATACACTTCATTTCAGCCTCCTGAACGGGTCGGTTGAGCGTTGCACCTCAACTCCAGACCCGGGCCGCCCCCCTTTATTGGGGCGGCCGGAGGCCTTTCCGATGATTATCACTAGCCGGATCTAGACGTACCGGGGGCAATCCGGCGACGCGTTTGCTGACGAATTCCGCGGTGTGCTCGCCGGGATGAAATCGAATGGGACATCAATTCCGCTCCCGATTCCGCCGCTCCACACGCATCCGTCCCGGTGGTTCGAAATACGTGCCGAACCGCACGAGTCCGGCCTTCTTCATGTGGCACGTCATCTCGAAGCTCACGAGCACGCCGGGGTCCTGATTGTCGGTGATCTCGACGTCGATCGCGCGGATCCGGGGTTCGTACTTCAAGAGCGTTGCCTCCATCTGCTGCCTGAGCAGGTGGGACGAAGCGGGCAGGGCCTTGTAGATGTTGGTGAGGTCCGGCAGACCATAGTCGGGCAGATGCTTGAGCGCGCCCGCGCGTGTGTTGAGGATGCGCCGCACATTCTGCTGCACGCTCATGATTTCGAGCGTTCTGTCGTCGTAGGCGTCGAGCGGCTCCCCACCGATCTGGCCGAGCAGCATGTCGTAAAGGGACGGGCCGGCGGGCATCGTGCGCTCTCCTAGATGCCGGCGTCGGCCGGTACACGTTCGCCCGTTTGCCCCGCGGCTGCTGCGGCCGCCTGCGCTGCGCTCAGATCATCGTGCTCGACAAAGTCGATCGTGAGGTTCCCGTCAGGCGAACCCGACAGCCGGATTTCCGCTGGCGCCGCGCCGTTGGCCATCCGCGTGAGCAGTTCGCGCGACACGGTGGGCAGGATGCGCTGGTTGAGGAACGCATCGACGTTGCGTGCACCCGATTCACGCGCGAGGCAAAGCTGCGCGAGCGAATCGGTCAGGGCGTCATCGGCGGTCAACGCGACATCGTGCTGCCTGCGCAGACGGTCGGCGATTTTCGCGAGCTTGAGCCGCACGATCGAGGCGAGCGCACCTGCGTCCAGAGGGCGATACGCCAGCGGCTGGAAGCGCGCGAGCAGCGCGGGCTGGAAGTGCGCAACGAGCTGCGGATGAATCGCCTCGAGCAGTTCCGCCTGCGGGATCGTCGGGTTCTCCGCGGTCGCATCAATGATCTGCGCGCTGCCGAGGTTGGAGGTCATCAGGATCACGCAGTTGCGGAAGTCGATTTCGCGTCCTTCGCCATCGCGCATCATGCCGCGATCGAACACCTGGTAGAAGATGTCCAGCACATCGCGGTGGGCCTTCTCGATCTCGTCGAGCAGCACGACGCTATACGGGCGCTGCCGCACCGCTTCGGTCAGGATGCCGCCGCGACCGTAGCCGACATAACCCGGCGGCGAGCCCTTCAGTTGCGACACCGTGTGCGCTTCCTGGTACTCCGACATGTTGATGGTCGTGAGGGCCGCAACGCCTCCGAACAGCAGGTCGGCGAGCGCAAGCGCTGTCTCGGTCTTGCCGACACCCGAGGGGCCAGCCAGCAGGAACACGCCGAGCGGCGTGTGCTCGCTCTTCAGCCCCGCCTTCGCGGTGCGCAGGCTTTCCGCGAGTGCGGCCAGCGCATCGTCCTGCGCCACAACCCGCTTCGCGAGACTCTCCTCGATCGTGAGCAGGCTCCTGAGTTCGTCCTCGACAAGATTGCCGACCGGCACGCCGGTCCACTCGGCGACGACGCGTGCGATCGCCTGCGCGTCGACATCCGCAAAGACCAGCGGCACCTTGCCCTGTGCATCGGCGAGCGTCCGCTTTGCACTCGCAAGCGCTCCGGTATCCGGTTTCGAATCTTTCGTGTCCCGCTGCAGGTGCAGCGCCTGGACAAGCCCCAACTCATGCTCATAGCGCGCCTGCAAGGCCGTCAGTTCACTGTTCGCATCAGCGAGAGCGGCAGTGAGCGCATCACGTCGCGCCGTGACGTCCGCAGTGACATTGCTAGCGCCTGCCCGTTCGTCCGCGTCGAGCGTCGAGCGTTCAATTTCGATCGCGGCGACTGCTGCGCGGGCGCGCTGCAGCTCTGACGGCGGGGATTCCAGCCCCATGCGAACGCGTGCGGCGGCCGTGTCGATCAGGTCGACCGCCTTGTCGGGCAACTGCCGCGCCGGGATATAGCGACGCGAGAGTTTCACGGCCGCGACGAGCGCTTCGTCGCGGATATGCACGTTATGGTGTTTCGCGTAGCGGCTCGCAAGTCCGCGCAGCATCAGGCACGCTGCTTCGTCATCGGGCTCGTCGACCTTGATGATCTGGAAGCGCCGTTCGAGCGCGGCGTCGCGCTCAAAATATTCCTTGTATTCCGACCAGGTGGTGGCCGCAATCGTGCGCAGCTCACCGCGGGCGAGCGCGGGTTTCAGCAGGTTCGCCGCGTCGGCGCCGCCGGCGGCGTTGCCCGCGCCGATCAGCGTGTGGGCTTCGTCGATGAACAGCAGGATTGGCACGGGCGAAGCCTGTACCTCGTCGATCACGTTCTTCAGGCGCTGCTCGAATTCGCCCTTCACACCGGCGCCGGCCTGCAGCAGACCCAGGTCGAGCGTGAGAATGCGTACGTCGCGGATCACGTTCGGCACGCTCCCCTCCGCGACGCGTAGCGCAAGGCCTTCGACCAGCGCGGTCTTGCCCACACCGGGTTCGCCGACGAGGATCGGATTGTTCTTGCGCCGCCGCGCGAGCACGTCGACCATCTGCTGGATTTCGCGTTCGCGCCCGAACACCGGGTCGATTTCGCCGCGACGGGCCTTGTCGGTCAGGTCGATGGCGAACCGGGCGAGCGCCTCGCCCTCGGTCGAGCGTTGCGGCGCATGTTTCGCGGGTGCACTGGTGGCCGCCGGCGGTTGGGTTGCTTCGACTCCGGATGCTGGCGCTGTCGTTGGCGCTGCCGGCCCTGCTTCGTCGGGCAGGTTTTCGCACGACAGTCGGCCGAGTCGAGGTATCAGGCGCTGGATCTGCGCGCTACTGATGGACAGCAGCGGCCATGCGTTTTGCGCGCGCAGCACGTGCGGCCCGTCGACGATCGCCTGCAGCAGGTTGCCCGAACGGATTGGCTGGTCCACGTCCTCCGACGAGGCCCAGCTCCAGGCATCCTGCAGCACGGTCGCCAGCTGCAGGGAAAGGGCGGGTTTGCCGCGCAGGTTGCGGGGCAGATGATCGATCGCGGCGATCAGCGCGTCCCAGACGGCACTGAGCTCGATTCCATAGTGCCGCAGGATCGCAGGGATGTCGCCATCGTCCGCCTCGATGAGCTTCAGCAGCCAGTGCTCGACGGTGATTTCGTCGGCGAGGCGGGTCTGACAGAGGCTCGCGGCCGCCTCGAGCGCGTTCGCGCAGTGCGGGTTGAGCCGGCGAAGCAGGTGAGTCGAGTCGCGCTGTGTCATATCAATGCCGTATCACGGAACAGGGCAGAAACGCCGCTCTACCCGTATCAAAAAAGTGCCAGCCCACGAACGGGGCTGGCAGAAGGGAACCGGCTGCGGGGTGCAAACCGGTTCCGGCACAACATGGCCCGTGGCCAGGATCAGGAGCGCTCGTTCCACGTATCCTTGTGGATGATGTTGCCGTCCTTGTACGACCACGTGATCGTCTCGTAGCGCAGTTCAACTTCCTCGACGTGGTTGTGCTTTTCGTACGCCGGGTCCTTGATGTCGAGCATCTTCGGGTTGACGGCCACGATCTTCACGTTGTCGAGCTTCGTGTTGAAGTACTCCTTCTCCTTGCCCGCGTCGTCGATCTTGTACCACTTGATCTCGACCGACTTCAGGGTCTGGCCGCTCGTCACCGCCTTGTACAGGTACGGCGTCGACGCGTCCGTCTCCTTGGTCAGCTTGATCGGCTTGTGCACGCGCGTGCCGGTCAGCTTGCCGGTGTTGCCGTCGGTCGGGATGTTCACGCCATGATCGAACGCGGTCAGTTCGATGCTGCCTTCACGACCCTGAACCGTCACCGAGCCCTTGATGTCCGCACCGCCGTCATCCTTGAGCCACATATAGGCCGGAATTGCCATCTTTCACTCCCTTTTCTGGTACTGCGACAATCGCCCGGAGCGAGCCCCCGAGCTTCCTGAAACCCGAAGCGTTCGCTCCGGGGGCTACAAACTCCTGTTACCGCGCCGGATTCCCGGCGGGGACTGCCTTCATGGCGTCCGGCACCAGCGTGATCTCGACTCGCCGGTTCTTCGCGCGTCCTTCCTGCGCATCGTTGCTCGCGATCGGCCGCGTGTCGCCGTAGCCCTGGATCGCGAACTGCGTGGCGGCGATGCCCGATGCGTCGATGAGCCAGTCGCGCACCGCGCCCGCGCGTGCGACCGAGAGCTTCAGGTTGCTGTCCGGATTGCCGACGTTGTCCGTATAGCCCGCCACAAGAATCCGCTTGTCTGGATGCGAGCGGATCATTTCAAGCGCGCCCACCATCGCGCGCGTCGAGCCCGGCTTCAGTTGGGCGCGGCCGCTATCGAACAGCGACATGCTGTCGAGCGTCACCACCGCGGGCGGTGGAGGCGGCGGCTGGTAGGTTGCGATCGCCTGGTCGAGCGCGGGCATCAACTGCGCACCGCGGTACATGCCGAAGGACAGTCCGAGCGGTATACCTGTGCGTGAATAGCGGTCGAGCTGGTCGCGATCGGCCACGAGCGCCTGCAGCGCATCGCGCTTCGCGGCGTCGTGTGCAACGGGAATCATCGAGTACCGGCCGAGATCCGCGCCGATACGGGTGAGCAGCGCCTGATTGTTTCTTGCGGCCCCCCAGGACGCCACCGCGAGCGCGCAGGCAACGAGCGCAACAGCGTGGGCGAGAGCCGCCAGGCGCGGCGACATCCACAACCGCCGCGGCATCGCCTCGACCAACGGTTGGGGCAGCGGCCAGGGCAGCGGGGACGCCGGCAGTGCAGGCGGCACGACCCGGGTCTGCATTTCGACGTCGCGCTCCCAGGGCCTGCTCGGACCGCTCGCGGGTCCGCAATCAATCCACCCCCCGCCGAACAGCGCCCACGGCGTGGCCGGCTGCCGGCGGTCGCTCAGTACCCCGAGCACGACGCGCTGGGTCCAGCCGACGATCGACGCTAGGCTCGCGGCGCGTGCGGCCACGCTTGCCGCCACAATGCGGTCGCCTCCGGCCCGTCCGACCTCACACTCGGCCGCCCGGATTACCGCTTCGAAACGCTGTGCGTCGGTCAGGTGAGTGGCGGATGACACGCCATACCACTGCGGCATCGCGAGTGTCATCGGCGCACCGGTGAGCCGCTGATAGACGGCGACAAAACCCGGCAGGCGCGCGCCGAGCATGCGCGAGGCGTCAGCGACGGACTGCCGCACCACGCGCAGCTTCTGCGTCAGCACGTCTTCACCCGAATGCAATGCTGGCGCCACCGACAGCACAACGCCGTCGGGCGCGCGACCATCGCGCCACTGCTTCACGGCGACCGCAAGCCGGGGCAGGCCCTGAGGACGGTCGGCTCTCAGCCAGATGGCACCGTCGCCGACGTGCGCCATCCGTTGCTCGCCGGCAATCCGGTCGAACAGGTTTTCCAGCGCATCACCCGTCACAATCACGAGCGGCATGCGGGTGCGCAGGTTGACCGGAATATCTGCCGTCGCCGCGCCAAGCGCTGCCAGCAGGTGCGCGTTCTGTTCGCGAGCGCGTGAGAGCTGGCGGGTGCGCAGCCAGATCAGTGCGACCGAAGACAGGGTAATGAGGGCAGTGAGCGTCCATGCGAGACCTCGACTGACGCCCCGTCCCACAGGGACTTCCGTTGGTCGAAGGAAGTCCCCTTGGGGGACGGGCAGCACGAGCCAGATAACGGCGAGCGCGAGCACAACCGCCAGTGCCACGATGGCCCGGAACGGATAACCGAGCCCCTCCAGCACGTGGTTCGGCATCGGGCCCGAACCGGGGTCCAGTGTGCGGCTCGCGTCCCCGAGCGCCGGCGCGGACGGTGCATGCAGATCGGACTTCACGGCCGCGGCGCCGTCGGCGCAACTGATCCAGGGTGAGCGAGCTGCGCGAGCTGCGCATCGAGCACCTGCGCCCAGACCAGCCAGATCACCGCAGCGGCCACGCACGCGAGGCCGGCAATCGCCCAGGGCGAGAGGCGATAAAACCAGTCCGCCAGCCGCCTGCCGGTACGATCGGCAAAGAAGGGGCGCCCCCCGACCGGCCTTAGCTTTTCGAGCTGCGCATTGAGCGACGTGATCAGCGCGGACCGTTTCGTCTCGCCTTCGCGCGCGTAGCGACCCATGAAGCCCAGCCCAAGGATCGCCGCGTAGCACTCGAGCAGTTCGGTGTTCGGCGACGCTTGGCGCATCCGCTGCTCAAGCCGCTCGAACACGCGTTCGCCCGCATCGTGTTTGCCGAAACGCTCAACCTGCAACGGCTGTGCATCCCAGACCGGCTTGCTCTCCGCGCTGAGGTTGCGCAGGACGGCCTCATCGAGCAGGCCGCATTGGGCAACCTCCGCGTCTTCGCGGACGTCCGCCGCAAAGCCGCGCTGATCGAGCGCAGCAGAGAAGCTGGCCATCAGTTGCTGGCAACGTTGACGCAGGGCAGCAGCGTCTTCCGTATGGCCACCCTCGGACAAACGCGTCACGAGCAGGGCCGTGTCGCGCAACAGGTCGCGGATGCCGCCAGCGGAAGTACGGTTCGCGGTGGCGCATCCGTCCATCAGGGCGGCCTCGCCGCGCACAGGAGTCAGCGTGCTCATGAGCGCAACACCGCGTAAAGTTCAAGCGAGGCGCCGGGTACGGACGTCGGCAGGTAGATCTGGCAGGCACGGGCAGCCAGCATCCGTGCATGCGCCGGATCGCTCGCGTCGAGCGCGAAGTACTGGTTGTCCAGCCGCACCGGGATAGCGGCCGGCACACGCTGCACGGCCTTCAGTGGAATGCCGGGGAGCGCCGAATTGACAATGTGCTCGATGTCGTCCGGCGCGCCGATCTTGCAAAGCCTCGGGAACTGCTCGACGAGTTCGAACGCGGGCGACGCGGCGTTGACCGACAGGTACCAGTCAGCCGAGCTCTCCACGATGCGCTCGTCGAGGAACTGGCCCGCCCACGTCGTCGGATTGCGGTGCGTGAGGCCAATCGATACAACGCGGGACGGAATGATCGCGTCGAGCAGATCACGGATCAGCGTCTCGAGCCTCGCGAACACCTCGTCGGCACGGGCGTGGTCATACGGCGGAATGTCGGCGAGCTGCGAGCCGGTGGAAAACGTCATGAGGACACTCGCGAGTTGCGCGAGGGTCGAGTAAAGACGCTCCGGGGGCTGGCTCGGGTGCGTGGAAAAGAACCGCAATTGCGGCCAGACCGTATGGATGCAGTGGAGCAGCCAGAACAGCTGCACATCGGCCACGCCATATTCGGCGACCTGCTCGATCCGTTCACTTCTACGCCCGCCAAGCGCCGTGCTCTTCGCCTGCAGGATGTCGGCGAGCCGGTTGATCCGTTCCATATGCAGCGAATGAGCGGCAAGCGTCAGGCACGGCGGCACGTAGCGGTGGTCCACCTGAAATTGCCCGCCCGTCGTGCGCGTCAGCCGCGCGATCGCGCACACCGTGTCGTCGGCATGCGACTCGAAGTCAAACAGCACCCGTACCGCATGGCGCTCGGCGGCAATCTCGGCTTCGCCAGTACCGTTGAGGTCGATGACCTTGACGAACTCCCGGTAAGAGCGCCGCGGCCGTGCCAGCGTCGTTTCGTCAAACCGGCAGTTGCTGCCCGTCGCGTTGAATAGCGGCAGGGCGGCCAGCACCACCACGCTCTGCACATCGGGAGACAGGCCCTGGGTGAGATCGCGTGCGGGCGGCAGCGCATCGGCCACCGCCGTGTCGATCAGCGTGCCGTCCGGAAAGTGGAGCTTCAACTGGGTAAGCTTCAGGCGTCCGGTCGCGAGCGCCTCCTCATCGATCCCCACGCCTTGCGTGCCCCAGGGTTCTGCCAGGCATGCGCCAGCCACCTGACGGGACAGGTGGGCGAACCAGAGATCCTGCTGCTGGAAATGCTGCTGCGTGAGGATCAGCCCTTCATGAAAAAGCGGTTTGTCGATCCGCATGGGTGTGGTTTGTGCCGTTGTCTGGGATTATGGTGAGGGCCGATCCTATACGCCACATTCTCTGTTCGTATACCTGCGAGTAGTTAAGCATGCGAACTACGTGAAATGGAGGATCGTTATTTTCTAGATATTTCCCGTATTGGAGCGGGGAATATTCTCGCTGCATGATTAGCACGATGTTGCCATCGTGCAGCCTTCATTGTCGAAAGGATTTCAGAGAACGTCATGTCATTGCGAGCCCTTTCCAGCATGGGTTTGATGGAAATCACCATGCGCTAGGCTACCCGTTTTATCCAATTATTAATATGGGGAAAATCTGAATTTGTCTCGGATTGACGATAATTCACAGTAATTCACAATGTATTGACAATCCGTATGGATTTAACAACGCTGACATTCTTTGACTCCGCGCGAATAAAACTGTTTAATACAGCGTGGCAATAAAGATCGCATGAATGGAGGCCGCGCTATGGGGTACCAGAAAGAGTTCTTCACGAGCGAAGCACGCGTTTGGGTGCGCGCCCGGTCGAAAGAGGTCACCGCATCGCACCGAGCGAGTTCTGCGGGGACCCTGAACGTCGTTCAATAAGGAGCACTAATGGACAGCTTCCAGCGCGAAATTCCGAAAAGTCGGGTTTCGATCACGTTAGATTTGCATACGGGCGGCGCCCAGAAGAAGGTCGAGCTGCCGCTAAAGCTGCTCGTCGCCGGCGACTTCAGCGCGGGCAAGGAACAGGCGCCGCTCGCCGAGCGCAGGAAGACCGACATCAACAAGAACAACTTCGATGCGGTGCTCGCCGACTACGCGCCGGACCTCAAGCTTGCTGCGGAAAACACGCTGGCCGGCGACGGCTCGGAGCTGCCGGTGAACCTGTCGTTCCGCACGCTGAAGGACTTCGAGCCTGAGCAGGTGGCGCGTCAGATCCCAGAACTGCAGGCGATGCTCGCCATGCGCAATCTGCTGCGCGACCTGAAATCGAATCTGCTCGATAACGGTACGTTCCGGCGCGAGTTCGAGAAGATTCTGAAGGATAAGCGCCTGTCTGACAAGCTGCGCGGCGAACTCGGGCAGATCGCAACGGCAGCCACCCAGCCGGAAGGCCATGCCTGAGCGACGTCGGCCGAAGATGGCCTTGACCGCATTCCATAACCGGACAGATAAGCTGGTCGCGATAGATCCGCAGACAGGACACAAGATGAAACAGAATGAATCCCGCCAGGGCGCAACGGAAACTGTCGTTCTTGAGAACGACAGCGTCTATGCGTCGCTGTGTAACAAGATTAACCTGAAGCCCGTCGCCGAGGCGAGACCGCTCGAAGCGTTCCGCGACAACGACATGCTGTCCGAGGCATCGGCCGACGAGCGGATCGCGCGGGGTATGGGCGCGTTCCTTGACCTTATCTCGAAGTCGAACCAGTCGGTTGACCGCCTCGACAAGTCACTGCTCGACTTTCATATCGGTCAGCTCGACCGCCAGATCAGCCGCCAACTCGACGCGGTGATGCATGCGCCGGAATTCCAGGCGCTCGAAGGCCGCTGGCGTGGTCTCAAGATGCTGGTCAGCCGCACCGACTTTCGGCGCAACGCGCGCGTCGAGGTGCTCGACGTGTCGAAGGAGGCGCTGCAGCGTGATTTCGAGGATACGCCGGAGATCATCCAGAGCGGCCTGTACCGCCTCACCTACATCGAGGAGTACGACACGCCGGGCGGCCAGCCGATCAGCGCAATGATCAGCGACTACGAGTTCGCAAACACGCCGCAGGACGTGGCGCTGCTGCGTAACGTCTCGAAGGTGGCCGCAGCCGCGCACATGCCGTTCATCGGTTCGGTCGGTGCCGCGTTTTTCGGCAAGCAGTCGATGGAGGAAGTGGCCGCGATCCAGGATATCGGCAACTACTTTGATCGCGCCGAGTACATCAAGTGGAAGAGCTTTCGCGACACGGACGACGCCCGCTACGTGGGGCTGACGATGCCGCGCGTGCTCGGTCGCCTGCCGTACGGCAAGGATACGACACCGGTTCGCGCCTTCAACTATGAAGAAGCGGTCAAGGGTCCGGACCACGACAAATACCTGTGGGTCAACGCGTCGTTCGCGTTTGCCGCCAATATGACGCGCAGCTTTGTCAACAACGGCTGGTGCGTGCAGATCCGCGGTCCGCAGGCAGGCGGCAAGGTCGAGGACCTGCCGGTTCACCTGTACGACCTGGGCACCGGTGCGCAGCCGAAGATTCCGACCGAAGTGCTGATTCCCGAAACCCGCGAATTCGAGTTCGCCAACCTCGGGTTCATTCCGCTCTCGTTCTACAAGAATCACGACTTCGCGTGCTTCTTCTCGGCCAGCTCCACGCAGAAGCCCTCGCTGTACGAGACCAAGGAGGCGACCGCGAACAGCCGCATCAACGCACGCCTGCCGTACATCTTCCTGCTCTCGCGCATCGCGCATTACCTGAAGCTGATCCAGCGCGAGAACATCGGCACGACCAAGGACCGTCGTGTACTTGAGCTCGAACTGAACAACTGGATCAAGGGCCTCGTGACCGAGATGAAGGATCCGGGTGACGAGTTGCAGTCGTCGCACCCGTTGCGTGAGGCGAAGGTCACGGTCGAGGACATCGAGGACAACCCGGGCTTCTTCCGCATCAAGCTCTTCATCATTCCGCACTTCCAGGTGGAAGGCATGGACATCGGCCTGTCGCTGGTCTCGCAGATGCCGAAAGCCAAGAGCTGATCCGCATTACCTGATGTAACCCCGCCGGGGCGCTGAAACATGCGTCCCGGCGTTGTCCTTTGCGATGTGACGCGTGTTCAAGGGGTCTTTCGAAAATGTCGATGGTTTTGCCTTCCCAGGCCTATGAGTTGAAACTGGCGCCGCACCCGGCGCCGTTCTCGATCCTGAAGTTCGGCGGGCGCGACGCGCTCGGCGAGCTTTACCGGTACGAGATCGAATTCACGAGCCCGATGGCCGGAATTCCGATGGATCAGGTGCTGGGACGCCCGGCGAAGTTCATCATCGACCCGATCGACCCGAACATGGACTATCTGCGCAAGATGTTCGGCGAGAACGCTGGGCAGTTCAGCAAGATGCCGCCTGCACACGCAGTCCACGGCATTATCACGAAGTTCGATGAACTCGGGACTTCGGCTGACGAGACGCGCTACAAGGTCGTGATGGAGCCGAAGCTCGCTGATCTGAATCGCGGTGTCACGAGCCGGCTGTTCCAGAAGCAGTCGGTCGAGGAAATCATTACCGATACGCTGCGCCACTATGGTTTCCGCGCGGGCGTCGATTTCGAGTTCAAGCTGCGTGCGAAATACAAGCGGCACGAGTACATCACACAGTGCGAGGAAACGACGTTTGCCTTCATCCAGCGGATCTGCGCGGAGGAAGGCATCTGGTTCCGCTTCGAGCAGAAGCGCGATCACGCCGTGATTGTCTTCGGCGACGATCTGGACGCGTATGCCCGCAATCAGCGCGTTGTGCCGTTCCGGCTACACTCGGGACTCGAAAGCGTCGGCGTAGATGCGATCAAGACACTTGAGCGATATACGCAGCGTGTCCCGGAAGCTGTCCGCCTGCACGACTATAACCACCGGCAGGCCGACGTGTCGTTGCTCGTCGAGGAAAACGCCGCACGCGGCGACAAGACGACCAACGCGGTTGACTATCGCTGGGGCGAACATTATGAGACGCCTGAAGAAGGGCGGCGCATCGCACGGCTGCGGCATGAAGCCTGGCTCGCAACACAGATCACCTACAAGGCAACGGGCAACGCATTCGCCATCGAGGCTGGCGAGGTCGTACGGCTCGACCAGAACCCGGTCGATGCGCCGCATGGGCTGTTCATCACGTCGGTGCAATCCTGCGGTGGCCGCAGCCAGTCCTACACCAATACGCTCACGGCGATCCCGGCCGACCGGGTGTGGCGCACGTCGCTCGATACGATCAAAAGACCGGTGATCGACGGTATCCTGCCGGCGCGTATTACGTCGCCGGGCGGATACAAATACGCGTATCTGACCGAGCAGGGCTGGTACGTGATCAAGCTGCCGTTTGATCTCGACGAGTGGAGCCCGGGCGGCACCAGCCGGCCGGTGCGCCTCGCGAAGCCATACAGCGGCGACAACTACGGCCACCATTTTCCGCTGATCGATGGGGCGGAGGTCGCCGTCATCCATACGGCGGGGGATCCAAATCGGCCCGTCATCATTGGTTCGATGCACGACAGTCTGCATCCCGACCTCGTCAATAACCTCAACAACACCCGGAACATCGTTCGTACCGCGGGTGGTACGGAGTGGCGAATCGAAGACAAGGAAGGTGTCGAGCATAGTCACCTGACGACGCCGTACCAGACCAGTGAGCTGAACCTTGGCCACATGGTCGACGCCGATAGCAAGGAACGCGGGCAGGGTGCGGAATTGCGGACAGATGGACATCTCGCGACCCGGGCGGCAAAGGGAATTTTGCTCAGCGCCGAGGCGCAGCCGGGTGCTTCGGGCGAGCAGCTCGCGATGCCCAACGCGGATAGCACGCTTCAGCAGGCCGAGGAAATCCTGCGCTCCCTCAATGATTCTGCTAGCGCCGCGCAGGCATGGCTCGCAGAAGTCGATCAGCAACGTACGCTCGTCGAGCAGAAGCTCGCCAAACTCCAGAAGCCGGTAATTGTCGTAAGCGCACCTGAAGGCATCGGTGTTGCGAGTGGTCAGCACATGCAGCTGGCCGCCGCCAAGCAGATGTTCGTCACAGCCGGCGAAGGGCTCGATATTGGTGTGCTCAAGCGCATCACGGCAGCCGCCGGCGAGGCGATTTCGCTGTTTGCCGCGAAGCTTGGAATCCGGATTTTTGCGGCCAAAGGCAAGGTGCAGATTCAGGCCCAGGGCGATGCGATGGAATTGATGGCGCTTACCAACATTGCAGTCAGCTCGTCAACAGGCGAAGTGATCATTACCGGTTCGAAGGGCATCACCTTGGGTGATGGAGCGGGTGCATATCTGAAGATCGCGAACGGAAAGATCGAAATAGTGAGTCCGGGCGAAGTACAGGTCAAGGGTGGTCTGGATGTCGACGGCCCGGCGAAGGGCGATTTCACCTTTCCCAACTGGTCTGGCAGCCCCCTGAAAGATGTCAAGGGAAACATGAACTTCGGGTTTTCTGAATAAGCACAATCATGGCAAATACAACTCCGCAGAATCCGCCCAGCACTCCCGTGAAGCAGCTTCCTTTTGCCTTTCCGTTTCGCAGGAAGGGACAGGGCACTGGCGCGGCGTCGGCCGACTTCACCGATGAGCATGAGTTTCACAAACTGCTGAGCCAGGAGCCATCAGGCGCCTATTCTGTCAGCGGCAAGGGCATGTGGCACGGTGGAATCCATGTGACCGAGGCTGGCGCTGGTGCTTCGCTGGATCTGAAAAGCGGGGTCCGTTGCATTGCCGACGGCGAAGTGGTGGCGTGGCGCGTCGACCGCACTTACCCGGTAAGCGAAATCCCCGCGCAGAACGGCAACCCTGCGATCAGCGCACCGTACAGCACAGGCTTCGCGCTGGTGCGTCATTCGATGGAGTTTCCGAAAGATCAGAAACTGACTTTTTACAGCCTGTACGCACACCTGCAGGATTTCGCGGACTACGAAAGTGACACGTCCATTCCCAGGCCGAAGTACTGGACAACACGGTTCGAGGTGACCACTCACGCGCAGGACCGTCCCACCGCTGGAGCGGGCGGCCAGTCGGCGCCGGCTGACCAGCAGGGGCTGCGGGTTCTGGTATCGAAGCCGCATGGCACCGTGCTTGGCATCCTTCCGCAGGGGGCGCAGGTGAGCATTGGAAAGCGCGAGGGCGGCTGGGGGCAGATCAAGGATGCGAGTGGTGTAACCCCGTATCCACCGGTCGCGGGTGGTTTCGTGCAGCCCTCGTTGGTGAACGGATGGATCTTTCTTGGCGTGGAAAACGGTGGCCCCGTCGCGAAGGAGGTGATGCCTGATTCCTCGCTGGACAAGGTGGTCGTGCTGTCCTCTCCCTCCGAGGTAGTCCAGATCAAGGCAGGAGAACTGATCGGCCATCTTGGGCGCTACGATTCATTGTCCCAGCAGACTTCGGGCAACCGCATGGTGCACATCGAAGTTTTCTGCGACGGCAGCGTCAAGTCGTTTATCGACAAGGGGCGTGACTGGATCAAAGATAACGGCGCGCATCTCAGCGCGTGGCAACAATTGAAACTGCCCGGCGACCCGACGATCCTGCGGATCGACAGTCAGACCACGTTGTACGGGCTGCCCAATCAGGAAGGGGCTGATGCCAGGCAGACCGGTGTGATCGGGGTTTTCTCGCTCGCGGCGCTTGCAAAGGCGGACGCGGACCATCAGTTCATGGAGACCGCAGTAGTGCCCGGCAGCGACGGTGAAAAGCGGCACTGGTGGAAGGTGGACAGCGCGGATGTTCGCCACCAGCCAATCGACGGGTGGGTGCGCGAACAGAGCTTTGCGGGCGGCAGGGTAACGAAGGAGTTTGCGCAGAAGTGGGTGGACTTTCAGCCTCTGGACGACGAACATGATCCCACGCATACGATGTTCGCGACCACGCAAGGGTTCGTCGACTATACGGCTAATGCGGATGTGCCGAACCCGGGTTCGCTGGACAAGCTCAGCCCGCTCATGACGTCGATTTACCAGGCGTTGCATCTGGCAGGCGACCAGACACAAGCGGCCGATGACCTGCGCAACGCGGCGAACGACCCGTGGAATGCGCTGCGTATGTCGAGGCTGATCATTCAGCACGAGAGCGAGTGGGCTAATCCCGACAAATGGAAGCAGTTGATTGCCGCGATCGAGGCGCACACGGGCCCCCGGGCCGAACACGCCGAGGAACAGAAACGGATCGAAAAGCTGGTCTGGTGGGATGAAGTCAAGGCCGGCTTGACTGGCTTCCCTGCATCCAGCGTCTTCCATATTCATCCAGTCGCGCTGGTAGGGAATTTCGCCAGCAAAAATCTTGTGTGCAAGAAATGCGGCGCGACAATCACATTGACTGGGGAATTCTTGAGAAAAATTGCCCCCAACGCTAACGCTGGCGTCGTTGACGAATTGGTCCGTGCTTCAATTGATTTATTCCAGAATTATGGTGTTAATAGCTGTCGTCAAATAAAGCATTTATTGGCACAGGCCAAGGTCGAGACGAAACGTTTTACTGCATTCAGAGAGTCACTTAACTATGCAAGCTACACTGGGCAGAGCTTGTACAACATGGCCCCTACTGCGATTAATAATGGATTTTCTCGTAAAAATATGACCTTTGCAAGTCCTTCGGCAAAAATAGCATGGATTCAAAATCATTTGATCGCAAATGACCCTGCTTATGGAGAGCACTGTTTTGGCACGAACGAACAGCCTGGAAAAGACTTCCGCGGTCGTGGCCTGCTACAGCTGACTTGGTACGATACCTACAAAAGCTGCGCACAGGCGATTGGCTACCCTATTGATAGTCAGCCAGAACTTGTCGAAAATAACCCTAGGGTTATCATAGAAACGGGATTGTGGTTTTGGCGAGATAGAGGAATTGGCTCGATTGCCGATAATCCAGCTACGATCGGTGACGAGGGGGTTAAGATGGTTACCCACCCGATAAATTCTGCGTACAAAGGCCTTCCCGAACGACAGCAGTTCCATCGAGAAATTTCTACCATATTTGATCAAGACTTTTCGTCGGGGTGTGCTGATGATTAAGAGCTGGCTTCTCCTGGCGATCGTTCTTATAAGTGGTTCGGCATGTGCGAAGAGTACCTGTGCCGATATGCATGGCCCGCAAAGTTATCAGCCACTGAGCATAAAAAATGGAACTGTCTGCTTTGTCCAGGAGCCGATGTTAGACCCAAAGACGAGGACGCCCATCGGCGCGGATGCGATTTCTTTGTATTACATCTTCAATGGAAATTCCCCCGTGAAGGCGGAAGGACGGGGTCTCCTTTATGATGACACGCCCGGTGAAATCGTTGACGCATTTTCATCGAGTGTTGGTTACGATCACCGAGAGAGAATCTTCGTCATCCATGCTATGAATGTACGAGAATCGCTCGTGGAGCCAAATTCATCTGGCAAATTCTACTCAGTTGCTGTCTTTGACTTAATCGGAAACACCTTGCGTCGTGATGAGCGCGCTTCTGATTGGTTTGGGGCCGATTACAGCTGGCTATCAGATGGACGACGCGTAACTTATAAATTTCCTTACCAATCACGAGTGGATGTTCAGCTGGCAATGGACTCTCCTTTCGCGGCGCTGATGACTAGGGACGAATTTATTCCTGTCAAATTGAAAGGTAAAAGCTATCTGTTTGATGGCCCTAATTTTGGAAATAAGACAACGAAATATCTGATCAAAGGAGATCGGGCCACCATTGACAAGGTTACAGCGGGATGGTGTCAAGCTAACTACTCCGGCGGCGCAAAACCACTAGAGATGTGGTTAATGTGTAGCGCACTTGATATTGACGAGCAGGCAAAGAAGCTCGAGTAGCGGTTGACTTTAGTCCGGGCGAAGTACAGGTCAAGGGTGGTCTGGATGTCGACGGCCCGGCGAAGGGCGATTTCACCTTTCCCAACTGGTCGGGCAGCCCCCTGAAAGAGGTCAAGGGAAACATGAACTTCGGGTTTTCTGAATAAGCGCGATCATGGCAAATACGACTCCGCAGAATCCGCCCAGCACTCCCGTGAAGCAGCTTGCTTTTGCCTTTCCGTTTCGCAGGAAGGGACAGGGCACTGGCGCGGCGTCGGCTGACTTCACCGATGAGCATGAGTTTCACAAACTGCTGAGCCAGGAGCCATCAGGCGCCTATTCGGTCAGCGGCAAGGGCATGTGGCACGGTGGAATCCATGTGACCGAGGCTGGCGCTGGTGCTTCGCTCGATCTGAAAAGCGGCGTTCGTTGCATAGCCGACGGCGAAGTGGTTGCGTGGCGCGTCAACCGCACTTACCCGGTGAGCGAAATCCCCGCGCAGAACGGCAACCCTGCGATCAGCGCACCGTACAGCACAGGCTTCGCGCTGGTGCGTCATTCGATGGAATTTCCGAAAGACAGGAAACTGACGTTCTACAGCCTGTACGCACACCTGCAGGATTTCGCGGACTACGAAAGTGACACGTCCCTTCCCAGGCCGAAGTACTGGACAACACGGTTCGAGGTGACCACTCACGCGCAGGACCGTCCCACCGCTGGAGCGGGCGGCCAGTCGGCGCCGGCTGACCAGCAGGGGCTGCGGGTTCTGGTATCGAAGCCGCATGGCACCGTGCTTGGCATCCTTCCGCAGGGGGCGCAGGTGAGCATTGGAAAGCGCGAGGGCGGCTGGGGGAAGATCAAGGATGCGAGTGGCGTAACCCCATATCCACCGGTCGCGGGTGGTTTCGTGCAGCCCTCCGCGTTGGTGAACGGATGGATCTTTCTTGGCGTGGAAAACGGTGGCCCCGTCGCGAAGGAGGTGATGCCTGATTCTTCGCTGGACAAGGTGGTGGTGCTGTCCGCGCCTTCTGAAGTAGTCCAGATCAAGGCGGGAGAACTGATCGGCCATCTTGGGCGCTATGACTCATTGTCCCAGCAGACTTCGGGCAACCGCATGGTGCACATCGAAGTTTTCTGCGACGGCAGCGTCAAGTCGTTTATCGACAAGGGGCGTGACTGGATCAAAGATAACGGCGCGCATCTCAGCGCGTGGCAACAATTGAAACTGCCTGCCGACCCGACGATCCTGCGGATCGACAGTCAGACCAAGTTGTACGGGCTGCCCAACCAGGAAGGGGCTGATGCCAGGCAGACCGGTGTGATCGGGGTTTTTCCGCTCGCGGCGCTTGCAAAGGCGGACGCGGACCATCAGTTCATGGAGACCGCAGTAGTGCCCGGCAGCGACGGTGAAAAGCGGCACTGGTGGAAGGTGGACAGCGCGGATGTTCGCCATCAGCCAATCGACGGGTGGGTGCGCGAACAGAGCTTTGCGGGCGGCAGGGTAACGAAGGAGTTCGCGCAGAAGTGGGTGGACTTTCAGCCTCTGGACGACGAACATGATCCCACGCATACGATGTTCGCGACCACGCAAGGGTTCGTCGACTATTCGGTCGGTGCGGATGTGCCGAACCCGGGTTCGCTGGACAAACTCAGCCCGCTCATGACGTCGATTTACCAGGCGTTGCATCTGGCAGGCGACCAGACACAAGCGGCCGATGACCTGTGCAACGCGGCGAACGACCCGTGGAATGCGCTGCGTATGTCGAGGCTGATCATTCAGCACGAGAGCGAGTGGGCTAATCCCGATAAATGGAAGCAGTTGATTGCCGCGATCGAGGCGCATACGGGGCCACGGGCCGAGCACGCCGAGGAACAGAAACGGATCGAAAAGCTGGTCTGGTGGGATGCCGTAAAGACCGGCTTGACTGGCTTTCCCGCGTCGAATGTATTTCATATCCATCCGATCGGATTGGTGGGGAACTTTGCTTGCGAACAGCAATTGATAACGCTCGACATGCTTGTTGCTGTAGAACCAGCTAATTCAGTTGAACACTATACAAGCATGCTGCCGCATTTGAACAAATACGC
Source organism: Paraburkholderia sp. RAU2J (assembly GCF_003634845.1). Lineage (NCBI taxonomy): Bacteria > Pseudomonadati > Pseudomonadota > Betaproteobacteria > Burkholderiales > Burkholderiaceae > Paraburkholderia > Paraburkholderia sp. RAU2J. The sequence goes on along the minus strand of NZ_RBXG01000003.1, from coordinate 206,246 downwards.
TAAAGCATATTCCGTAAACACGTCGAAACGAATTGCACATTTCTTGTCGCAATGCGCTCACGAAACACATTTTCGGGTGACCGAAGAAGGATTGAACTATAACCCTCGGAATATGCGAAAAACCTTCGGATGCAAAGGGGGTAAGAATAACTACAATGCTTCCTGTGACGACTGTACGCACGGCAGATTGCGAGACAAACTGTGGAGCCAGGAATCATATTACGCTAACAACGTAGAGCATCTAGCGAACTATGTCTACGCAGGCAGAATGGGAAACGGCGATGAGTCAAGCGGTGATGGATACAAGTATCGCGGACGAGGGCTTATTCAAATAACTGGTAAAAGTGGGTATCAGTCTTTCCAGGACGAACATAATCGCCGAGTGCCAGATGACCCAAAGGACTTCATTGCAAATCCTGAACTTGTCGTGTCAAACGTGGAGTACGGAGTCGAGTCTGCATATGTCTTCTGGTCACGTAACAATTTGAATCGAACATCAGACACCGAAACTGTTATGGATGTCACTCAGATCGTGAATGGTGGACAGAATGGCTATGCTGATCGCCTTAGTCGGTACAATAAGGTGGCTCCTATTTTGGGTCTTTCGACGGAATGAAATCGTGAAGAATATTTACCCCGTATTTTTGTTGGCAATTATTTTTAATTCTACAACAACCGCACACGCAGAAGGCATGTGCGGAGCGAAAGAAGAAGCTGTATTTAATTGCGAATTGGACAGGACTACTGCCTCTCTATGCGAGATGAAAGATACTGGCGTTTTGACGTATCGCAATGGAACAATGAAGAAAATTGACATTGAGGTGTCAGATAGCGGCTCGAACAAAGGTAACGTTTTTTATTTTAGCAATGTCCCTTATGCCGGTGGTGACGAAGCACATATTAGATTTTCGAGGGCTGGATATACCTATTATTTCTATGACAAGACCGTAAAGACCGATGATGGCCCGGAATTTTCGGCTGGAATAATTGTGTATCGCGGCAACAAGAAAATTTCTCGGAAAATTTGCAGTAACGATGCCTCGATTCGTCAGGCGGCCTACAGCGACATTACGAAAGAGGGATACAAGAATATTGAATCCCAATAGGTAGGTGCGGACTATGGCCATACGAATAATCGCGCAAGCGCAAATTTTCACGTGATTTCAAAAGGCACGTCAACCAATGCGTGCGACATATAAAAGCAGCGCTGCTGGCTTTGCTAGCAAGCTGGTCATCGCATTCATCGGATTAGCTTGAACAGGGATATTAGAATGAAGAAATTAGCGTACGAAGGTGATAGCACGAGTCACGGCGGGAAGATCCTTACCGGCTCGGACCGTATCAAGGTCAAGGGTCGTCGCGCCGCACGCGTGGGAGACCTGGTGTCCTGCCCGATTCACGGCGACAACGAAATCGTGGAAGGGGGAGGCGGCATCAAGGATGCTGGCACGCCGCTTTCGCGTGATGGGGACAAGACCCAGTGCGGGAGTGTCCTCATCGCTGTGTCCGATGGGGCGACGGTCCGATAGCCAGATGCCGATTGACTTTGCACGCATACCGCCGCGGATTGCGGTACCTGCGCCGCCGCAGCTCTCGAAACCCGTTTGGCTAGTGCTCCTCGGTGTCGTCCTGTGCTTGGGTGCCGCGCTGACGATTTTTCTGTGGCCGAAAGGCCGACCGACAAACACTGTTTGGTTCTGGTTCTGTGTCGTCGGCTATCCGATGCTTGCATGGGCGTTTTTGCTGTGCTGTCGCCTTGGATATCTATACGCACGACGGAGTGGAGCAATCGCGGCAAATCGCGTCAGCGACCACGAAACCGAAAAATGCCATGCCCTTGCCAGCGAGCCGCTGGCGTTGCTGGGCCATGCGTGGTGTTTCTCCTCCGATCACGACGGGAACGGTATCGAGGGGCTGGTCGACGGCAGCCTGGTGTTACGCCCTCGGGCGAGCCGGGCCGAGCCAAACACCGACGTGAGTGCCCGTTGGCTAGAAGTCCCGGATCAGCAGTTCCATGCGGGAAACGAACTAACGGAACACGCTCGCCATCAGGCAGCCTGCAATTGGCTTCTGGTCCGATTGATCGACAGCCTGGCGCCGCAACTAATGACCCTTCCGGCGCGCACCACGCTCCAGGTCGAATCGAGCCTGCATTCCGTACTTGAGGACACTGCCGTGCGTGCCCTGCTGCAGCAGCTTGTTTCCGCGAAATTGCCGTCTCTACGTGTGACGATGACGCCTCCCCCCGCGCCTTCGTCGGTGTTTCAAGCGGACACGTGGTTCGACCGCATGAGGCCGGAGGTTGTTCACCTGCTAGTTGCAGTTCGATTGCGCAATGCGGTCAGCGAGCGCTTGCAGGACGGAGTCGCGGAGGCGGGCGTCGCGCTGCTATTGGGGCACCCGAGCCTTGCCAAAACAATGACGGGAAACCCGCCCCTACTCCTGCATCGTCCAGCACGGGGCCCGGTCGATACTGTTGGAGAGACACTCGGACATGCCATGCGTTGGGGGAAAGCGGCGTCGACACGCGTCAAGACTGTCTGGAGTCACGGACTTTCGCCCGAGCTGGAGGTAGCAATAAAGTCGGCGTCCAAACTCGACGGACAAAGATCAAGGATCGACCTGAAAACGACGGTCGGGGACTGTGGGGCGGCGGGTGGATGGCTTGCAACCGCTCTCGCGGCTGAACTCGCGGCGCGGACCGGCGACCCGCAACTCGTACTTACACCGGACGGCGGCGACCTGATCGCGCTCGTGTGCAGAAAACAAACATGAATGAACAAAAGTCTGAGCCGGTAGCGCTCTTCGTTTGCATCGGGATTGGCATCCTTTTCGTTGCGTTGGGTTTGGCCGTCTGGATGGAGGGCCCCGCGCGCGGATGGTCGCTTCAGACACGGATCATCATCGAACTATGTCTGCTCTCGGGGCTGCTCCTGGCGTTGATGTTCGTAAAGTACTTTGAGGCCGTCTTACTCTGGATTGCTTCAATGCGTGCGATGCGGTGGTTGGCACGCTACGATTCGCAGAAGCAGGCGCAAGGTGCCAACGAAGGCCCGGCGTTCGCGCACGTCCCAACACCGGACAAGGTCGTTATGCTGCGCGATGCGCTTCGCGAGCGTCACGGCTGGAGCTGGCGTTATCGCGACCGCTGGGTCGTGGTCGCCGGCGACGAGCCGCTCGTCAAGCGTCTTGCGCCCGGGCTCGCCGACGCCGGATACTCGATTACCGGCGATACCGTGTTGCTCTATGCGAAGCAGACCACCGACAAGCTCGATATCGAATGGCTTGACCAGATCCGCCGCCTTCGCCGGCGACGCCCGGTCGATGCGATCGTGGCCCTGACGCGAAACCGCGGTTCAGCGAATACGCCGTTCGACGCGGAGGGCATTGCCCAGCGGCTCGCACGTCACGCCCGCGCGCTGCGCTGGGCTGGGCCAGCGTACCTGCTGAATGTCACCGACTTTGGCGGCGAACAGTCCGGCCCCGACGAGGCGATCGGCTTCACCTGGGCGAATGAGCGCACTCGTCCTGACGAGGTCGAAGCCTCGCTGCGCAGACTCTCCGAAAATCTTGCCGACGCTGGAGTCGTGCGCCTCACGCAGGACCCTAACGACCGGTACCCGGCCGAACTGTCGCGACACATTTCGGAACTCCGCGCAGCATTGTCGGACCTGGTCGTGCAGACCGGCCACTCACGTCTGTGGCGCAATGCCGTCCACGGCCTGCTGTTTGCGCCGCTGTTCAAGGAGCGGCAACTGACCGCCCCCGCTCCAGACTCCGAAGACGGCGAACCGCTACCGCCGCAGCAAAGGACGATCTGGCAAACGGTCGCCGACCACAGCCGCAAGATTCACGGCCGCCGTGTTGGCTTCTCAGTGTCGACCACGGCCGCGTGGATGACGACGGCGCTCATTGGATGCTGGGTCGCCGGCACGATGCTGTCGGGCATGATGAACCGCACGACGATCCAGACGGCCACTGACACGCTCACGAAACTGTCGACGCAGGACCGCTCGCAGGGGGCACTCGCACTCGATAGCCTGGACAAACAGCTCGATACGCTTGAAGTCCGTCAGCGCGACGGCGCGCCGTGGACTACACGCTTCGGCCTGAACCACGACGATGCGCTGTTGACCGCCGCCTGGCCCGGTTATGAAAACGCCGTCAGCCGCATCCTCGTCACGCCGATCCGCCTGAAACTGGAGGAGCGCCTACGCCAGCTCGCCTCGCTCTCGGATGCGGAAATCGCCAGCGGCGGCAACGCGCAGGTCCAGGCCGCCTACGACACACTCAAGACTTACCTGATGCTCGTGAGGCCGGATCGGGTGGTTGCCGCATTCCTGACGCCGCAGCTGATTGCCACGGCCGTGCCAGCGCGCCCGGCCAATTCCCAGCTCACGTCCGGCACGTGGGAGGACCTGCGCCAGCATGCAATCACGTTCTTTGCGAATCACCTGGGGCGCCGTGGATCCGCCGGGGACTCGTCGCTCGCGATCGTTCCGGATGGCGCACTGGTGGCTACGGCGCGTCAGACCATCATCGGCGTGCGCGGCATCCAGAACTCGACTGACGCGATCTACCAGCAGATCCTCGACGACGCGAAGCCGAAATATCCGCCTGTGTCGCTCGCGTCGCTGCTGGGAGATACGAGCAGCAAGGGGCTTTTCAATACCGCGGCGACCGTACCGGGCGTTTTCACGCGCACTGCATGGGACGAGCGGATATCGAAAGCCATCGACGACGCGAGCGAGCAGCGCAATGTGACCGGCGACTGGGTGCTCTCAGACGTCCACGCGAGCGCACCCTCGACGGGCTCGCTGAAAGCCGAACTGCGTCAGCGCTATTTTGACGACTACGCGCGGGCCTGGGAGCTGTTCCTCAACAGCCTGCGCTGGCAGCCGGCGCCGACGTTGTCAGGCACGGTTGACCAGCTGACGCTGCTCAGCGATCCGCAGCGCTCGCCGCTTGTTGCCCTGATGAACGCAGTGGTTTATCAGGCAGGTGCGGGGGCCGCGACGCAATCGCTGTCCGACACCCTGATCAGCAAAGCGCAGCAGCTTGTCGGCGCCGACGAGAAAGATCCGTCGAAGCAGACCCAGCCGCAACTGGCACCGCTGGCCGCGGCCTTCGGACCGGTCCTGCGCCTGACGGGCAGCGACCTGGCTTCCCTGGCTTCGGGCGCGCCCGCAAACGCGAAGGCCGCCACCCGGCTGGCGGCCACGGGCGACCTGAGCCTCGCGCGTTATCTCGAACGGGTGAGCGCGATGCGGCTGAAGGCGCAGCAGATGGTCGACAGTGCCGACGCGGAGGCGATGGCCCGCTCGGCCGCACAATCCGTGCTGCAGGGCAAGACGTCTGATATCGCCGACAGCCGGGATTACGCGAGCCGTCTCGCTGCGAGCCTCGGCGAGCAATGGGCAGGCTTCGGCAATCTCTTTCAGGCACCGCTCGACCAGACCTGGCAGGTCGTGGTACAGCCGGCCGCGGCGAGCCTGAACGACATCTGGCGCACGGCGATTGTCGCGGACTGGAACCGGACGTTCGGCGGACGCTATCCATTCGCCGACTCCGACAACGATGCCTCGCTGCCCGAGATGGCGCGGTTCATGCGCCTGGAGAGCGGCGTCATCACCGGGTTCGTCACGACGCAACTGGCCGGTATTGTCGAGCGTCAGGGCGACCGATGGGTCGCCGCCCAAGGAGCAAACCACGGCGCGCTCACACTGGATACGGGCTTCCTCGCGGACCTGAACAGACTCACCCGCGTGGCGACCGTGCTGTTTCCATCCGGCGATGCGCATGTGCGCTATGAGCTACGCGCAGTGCCGACACCGGGAGTAACCGACATGAAGTTTGTCCTGTCGGGCCGCGAGTTGCACTACTTCAACCAGAAGGAAGAGTGGACGCCGTTTGTCTGGCCAGGCGACTCGCTGGAGAATCTCTCGCATATCGAGTGGCAGACCGAGCAGGGCGGCTTGCGCTCGGGGCTCGACGCTCAGGGCAGGTTCGGGCTGATCCGGCTCCTTGAGCACGCGAAGGTGTCGCCGCAGGACAGCGCGCGCTATCTGTTGACCTGGACGCCGGACCAGAGCCAGGGCATTCCGCTGCGCGTACAGCTTCGCAGCGAGGCCGGAGCGGGGCCGCTCGACGTGCTCGAACTGCGCCACTTCACGCTGCCGGCGCGGATCTTCGTGACCAGCGCAGCAAAAGGCGGACCGAAGCTCTCGGCCGTCAATCCGCCGCCCCTGCCGCCGTCAGCGATCGCAGCAGCGAAACACGCTGCGATGCCGCTGCCGCATGGCGCGATGCCGGAGGTCGAGTAAATGCTGTCCGGTCTGCTCAAAACACTGTTTCCTTCGCGTGATGCGGAGCAACTGGTGCGCGCGCGTCTCGCTGCGTGGGACGCGTGGCTGCACCCGTTACCAGGCGACCACGGTGTGGGCCGCGATCCGGGCTACGAGGATGCGTTCTTCGAACTGAAGGACGAGGCGAACAAGCTCTCCGGCATTGATGACGGCCTGATCGTCCGCTCCTGCGAACAGCTCACGAAGGAAACCGGCAAGGATCTGCGGGTTGTGGGGTATTACACGTTCGCGCGACTGCGCCAGGATGGGACGGCTGGCTTCGCGGACGGTCTGGAGCTTGCGGCGGCGCTGGTGGAGCGGTTCGGCGAAGCGCTGCTGCCCGCACGCGCCGAGGCGAAGAAGGGCGCGCTTGATATGCTGGCCACCACCCGCATGATCGATCTGCTGGAGAGCCGCGGCGACTTCGCGCCCGCCGATCTCGAACGTGCGATCGCCGCGCTCGATCTGCTTGTGACCCGCACCGGGGGGTGGCCAGAAGCGGCCCGGCCGAACCTGCGCCCCCTCGTGTCCCGTTTCGAGCGCGGCGACGATCCCGCACGCAGCGCGGAACCCGACTCGGCCGCGCCCTTCGTCGTGGCAGGTTCCCCTTCAGCATCCAGCGCGATCGGCTCCACGCGCGATCTGCTTGACCTGGCGCGCACGATGGCGACGTGGCTGCGCGATCAGGAAAACGGCTACCTGCCTTCCGTGCGGCTCGTGCGCAGCATCCGCTGGGACACACTCCACGAGGTGCCGCCAGCGGATGCGGGCGCACGTACGCGCCTTGTGCCGCCGCGCGGCGAACTTCGCCAGCAGATGAAACGACTCGTGCTGCAGAAGCAGTGGCACGAACTGCTGGAACGCGTCGAAGGGGCGTTCATGGAGGGCGTCAATCATCTCTGGTTTGACCTTGAGTACTTCCAGCACGTCGCGCTCGACCACGTCGGTGCGCCCTATAGCGCGTGGCGGGAACTGCTGCGCGCCGACTTCGCGCTGTTCCTCGAACGCCTGCCCGGTATCGAACGGCTCGCGTTCAACGACGGCACGCCATTCGCCGACGACGCGACGCTCGAATGGATCGCCCGCCATGCGGTCGTGCGTGATCTCGAGGCAGGCGAAAGCGTTGCACCACTGTCCGTATCCGCTGACAGTGATGATGGCGCCGCCGGCGACTGGCCCGAGATCGAAGCGCAGGCACGCGATACGGCGGCAGGCGAGGGCATCGAGGCCGCCTTCGCGTGGCTTGAGGCGCTGCCTGGCATCCGGACCGAACGCCAGCGCTACCTGCAGCGGCTCGTGATGGCGCGACTCGCCGATCACGCGGGCCGTGCGGAGACGGCGATGGCGCTGCTGGCCGAACTCGACTCGGCCGCCGGGACCATTTTATTGATGCGCTGGGAGCCGGCGCTCATCTTCGAGGTCAAGCACCAGTTGATGCGTGCCCTGAAAGCGGCAAGCAGCCGCAAGGACGCGGACAAGCCGGCGCTCGCGCACCGCATCGGTCAGTTGCGCGACGAGCTGACTGTGCTCGACCCGGCCCGTGCGCTGACGCTGTCATAAGAGAGCAAAAATAAGAGAACATCATGGAAAACGAAGATCCGATCCTGCGCTACTACGAAGCCGAGATGCGCTACCTGCGCGAGTCCGGCAAGGAATTCGCGAAAGCGCATCCCGACCGGGCGCGCATGCTCAACCTCGATCGCGTGGGTGACCGCGATCCCTATGTCGAGCGCCTGCACGAAGGCTTCGCCTTCCTGACCGGACGCCTGCAGCAGAAGCTCGACGATGAACTGCCCGAGCTGACCGAAGGCCTCGTGAGCCTGCTGTGGCCACACTACCTGCGGATGATTCCCTCGCTGTCGGTCGTCGAGCTGATCCCGCTTGCCGAGAAACTGCAGAAAACCGAAAACGTGCCCGCCGGCGTGCCGGTGCGTTCCGCATCCATCGCTGTGCCGCCGGCAGCGGGCGCCGAGGGCACCACGCCGAAGACCGTGCAGTGCCTTTACCGGACCACGCAGGACGTGACGCTGCAGCCGCTGCGTCTCACGCATGCGGGCCCGACGGTACGACATGACGGCCGCTCGGTGATCCGCCTCGGATTCGATCTGGACCAGTCCGCGCGCCGTGAGGCGACGGACCTGTCCCGTGTGCGCCTGTATCTGAACGCCGATCTGCCGACTGCATTCGCGATGCATCTTGCGCTGACCCGTCAGGTGGATTCAGTGACCTGGCGGATTCCGGAAGTGCGCGATGGCGAGGCGCTGCCGCTGGCCGGCGTCACGGTGGAACCGGCCGGATTTTCGACCGAAGAGCGGTTATGGCCAAAAGCTGAGGCGTCGTTTTCCGGCTACCAGCTGCTCCTCGAATATTTCACGTTCCGCGAGAAATTCCTCTTTGTCGACCTCTGTGGTCTCGACGTGGCGAAGTTGCCGGCGAGCACGACCCGCTTCGAACTCGAAATCTTGCTCGCGCGCGCGTATCCGTCCGACCAGCGTTTCAGCGCGGAGAACGTGCGGCTCTTCTGCACGCCGGTCATCAACCTGTTCGAACTCGACGCCGAGCCGGTCGTGATCGATCACCACGAGACCGAATATCGGGTCGTCCCGGCGGGGCACCAGGGCGAGCATATCGAAACCTATTCGGTCGACGCGATCGAATCGTTCGACCATGTGACGGCGGAACGCTACGAGTATGTGCCGTTCGCCACCTTCCGGCATCGCGGCGGCATGCTGCGGCATGAAGCGCCCGAGCGGTATTTCCACACCCGCGTGCGGCCGGGCGTAACCGGTCTGCACGAAACGTGGGTGATCCTCGGCGGCCACGCGTGGGAGACGATGGAGGACCTGCCGGAGGAAAGCGTGTCGCTGCGCGTGACCGGCACCAACGGACTGCTGCCGCGCAAGGGTCTGCGCGAGGCGAGCATCGATGAACTGGCCGCGAGCACGCCGAATGTCGCTGGCGTGCGCAATCTGGTTGCGCCGACGTTGCCGCTCTATCCGCCGACCGGCGACCGCTTCCAGTGGAGAGTCCTGTCGCACCTCGCGCCCAACTTCCTGTCGATGATGGACGCGGAAGTGCTGCGCGGTGCACTGGCGCTGTATGACTGGACCAGCGACGAGCTGAACCGCCGGCGCCTGGCCGGCATCCTGCACGTGTCGGAGGAACTGCTCGAGGAGGTGTCCGGCGGCTCGGTCGAGCGCGGCGTACTGATCGAGGTCACGCTCGACTCGCACGCGTTCGCGGGCGAGGGCGACCTGATGCTGTTCGGCGAACTGCTGCACCGGTTCTTCGGGCTGTATGCGGAGATCAACCTGTTCACGAAGCTCGCCATCGTCAGCCTCCCGTCGCAAACCCGTACCGTCTGGCCGCGCAGCAAGGCGCAGCGCGCTCCCCTATGAAACCACGCGAGCTACCGAACCTCGAACCGCTCGTCGCGTCACTCCTTGCGCGCGCGCCGAAGATGAATTTCATGCAGCTATGCAGACTGCTTGAAGTGCGCACACCGGATCAACCCGGTTTCGGCACACGCGATACGCCGGAGCACGAGCCGGTGAGGTTCCGGCCGCGGCCGCGCCTTGGGTTCCCGGCGGGTGAGATTGCAGCGGTCGAATACGATGACGAGTTCCCGGATGCGCCGCCGACCGTGCGCACGACCTTCTTGGGCCTGTACGGCGTCGACGCCGCGATGCCGTCGCACATGGTCGATGAGATCGTGCTGCGCGAGGAGGGGCACGAGGCGGTTGAGGCGTTTCTGGACCAGTTCAACCACCGCTACGTTGCGCTGCTGTACCGCGCCTGGAAGAAATACCGCTACCCGGAGAGTTTCCAGGCGGGCGGCACCGATGCGCAGTCGCGCAACCTGCTGTGTCTCGCCGGCTTCGGCTGGGGCGACAAGCCTGCCCGGTCGGGCTTGCCGGATTCGCGCGTGCTCGCGCTGCTCGGTCTCATGGTCCAGCGCACGCGCACGCCCGAGGGACTCGCCGGTGTGGTGGCGCTGGCGGTGCCCGGTGTCGAAGTGCGCGTCGACGAGTTCTGGCCAACAGTCATGCGTGCCGGTCAGCCGCGGCGGCTCACGTCGTCAGACAGGCTCGCCGGTCCCCCAGCGGGACTTCCTTCGGGGCGCGCTGCGGAAGACAGCCAGCGTCGCGGACTCGGCGGCGGCTATGTGCTCGGTAATCGCCTCGAGTACCGCAGCCGCGCCGTGCGGGTGACGCTGCGCCCTGCGGACGGGCAGCAGGCGCACGACCTGCTGCCCGGCGCATGGCTGCATCGCGAGCTGATGGCGTTCATCCGTCTATATGTCGGCACCAAGTCCGACGTCCACCTGCGCATGGAGGTGTCGTCGCGGCTTGCGCCCGCGCCGTCGGTCGGCACGGCTGCGGCCGGTCCGGCGCCGCGCCTTGGATGGACCACCGTGTTGCCCTCGGATGAGGAGCGAATCATCACCATTGCGCTCGGCGTCTACGAAGCCTTTCCCGCGCCCGGACCGAACCCGCATCGGGTGCCGCGTGCTGCCTGAATCAGGAGAACCTATGCCTTTCCGTTTAACCGTGGCCGCCGTTGTGTCCTGCGCGCTGCTCTCCGCGTGCGGCGCCTGGCAGTCGGTGTCCGACAGCACCTCGAGCGCCTATCACTCGGTGTTTTTCAAGCAGATCAAGGTGCTTGACGTCGACCTGACCGCGCGTGCCGGGCTGAATCCGGATGACGCAGGCCGCTCGACGTCACTCGCGGTCCGCGTCTATCAGCTCAAGGATCGCAAGCTGTTTGACGGCGTGTCCTACGACGATCTGTTGAAGAACGACAGAACCGTACTCGCGCAGGACCTGCAGGCCAGTATGGCAGCCGTCGTCAATCCAGGCGCGTCGGTAAGCCTCTCGCAGCCCATGCAGGCAGACACGAAGTACGTGGCAATCGTCGCGTTCTATCGTAATCCTGGCAAAGGCGATGGCTGGAAATACACGATCACGAAGAAGAAGCTGTCTGCCGATGCACCACTGAAGCTCACGCTGATGGATCAGGAACTGGTCGCATCCGGTGATCGCCAGAAGGACCAGCCGGAATGACATTACGTTCCAGAGTGTCTGTGTTCAACGTGTTTGGCGGATTGTCGCCACTGAGCAGGGCGGGCAGGCGCGCGCCGGCTACGGGCAGGCTCTGATCGTGCGACTCGCCGACGACCTGACACGCCGCTTTGGCCGCGGTTCGGCAAGGCCAATCTGGCGAGCATGCGCGCGTTCTACGTCGCCTGGCCGTTGACGGAGATTTTCCAGACAGTGACTGGAAAATCGGCAGCTCCCCAAAATGTCCAGACGCCGTCTGGAAAATTGCTGCCGCCAAAAGACGTCGTCGATGGCATTGCAACGGCGCCTGATTACATGGCGTTAGCCGCGCGTTTTACGCTGCCATGGTCCGCCTATGTGCGCCTGCTTTCCGTGAAGACCGCGGCCGCCCGCGCTTTCTATGAAACATAGGCATTGCGCGAAGGTTGGTCGGTGCGCCAGCTCGACCGCTAGATCAGTAGCCGGCTTTACGAGCGGCATCGCGCCGGTCACGCAGCGCAGCGGCAAGAAATGCTGGGTACATTGGCGCTGGCAATGCCCAAAATTCCTGCGTCAGACATTCGTCGAATGGGCCCGGTCAGACCATCAACAAATCGTTCTGGGCCGGCGCCTTCTACCGGCAGCAGCGCGCGAAAGGCAGTTCATATCAGGCTGCCGTTCGGGCGCTGGCATTCAAATGGATACGCATCCTCTACCGCTGCTGGCAGACTGGGACACGATACGACGAAAGCGTCTATCTAAACGCATTGAGGAAGCGAGGCTCGCCCCTTCTTGCAAACCTCATGCTTCCCCCTTCTAAAAGCTTGACGGACTGACTCAGGGCGTGAAACGGTCAGTCGGCATCCTCACCCCGAACGTCCGTTTTCGACTATTCAGCGCGCCTGCCGTTTACGCGCTCTCATCCGCTTCGCTCCGAAGATCCTGGGCGATAAATTCGACGAACGCGCGAATGCGATTCGACATCTGATGTCGTTGCGAATACACCGCGAAAATATCGGCGTTCGGCGTTTCGTGGTCGGGCAGCACGAGGACCAGTGAGCCATCGGCCAGATACTGCTTGATGTCCCACTCGGCCCGCATAAGGATGCCGTGTCCTTCAAGCGCCCATTTCACGGCGATCTCGCCATCATTCGTTGTCAGCGTGCCATTGATCCGCACAGCTTCCGTTTTGCGCGACGCGCTCCGGCCCGATGTCAGACGCCATACGCCGTAAGCTTCGTCGCCCTGACGAATGCCGATGCAATTGTGTCGCGTCAGGTCGTGCGCCGTGATCGGCAATCCGTGAGACGCAATGTACGAAGGCGCGGCGCACAGCCGCCGCCGATTGCCCGCGAGACGACGCGCAACCACCCGCGTATCAGGCGGCTCGCCGAACCGGATACAGACGTCGAAGGTGTCGTCCGTCAGCGGCGGTGGCGTGACCGACAATTGAAGCTGCACCGTCACCTGCGGATACTTCGCGACAAACCGTGAAATCGCAGGCGCGACATGACTGCGCCCGAAGCCGAGCGTCGCATTCACCCGCAGCAGCCCCTTCGGACTTTTCTTCGCTGTTCCAAGCAGCTCCGCCAGTTCGTCGATTTCGTCGAGGATTCGGCGTGCATGCTCGAGATACAGCTCGCCCTCCGGCGTGAGCATCATCCGGCGCGTCGTGCGGTTGATCAGCGCCACCCCCGCGCGGCTCTCCATCTGCGTCAGGCGCTTGCTGATAGCTGCAGGCGTCAGCCCCAGTTCGCGGGCCGCCGCGCTCAGGCTGCCGGACGCCGCGAGGGTCGAGAAGAAGCTCAGGTCGGATGGCTGGACGGTGTCGTGCATGGCCCCACTTGTGAATTCAGGTTAAAGATGCTTTGAGTTTAGCACCGGTTTTTGCGTCCGGAGATAGATAAAGTTCACTCACACCCACAACACCTGAAGGACGGAGACATGAAAACCTATCGCATCGCGACCATCCCCGGCGACGGCATCGGCAAAGAAGTGGTACCCGCCGGAGCGCAAGTTCTCGAAGCGCTCGCAAAGACCACGAAGTCGTTCGCATTCGAATTCGAAAACTTCGATTGGGGCGGCGACTACTACCGCGAGCATGGCGTCATGATGCCGGCGGATGGGCTCGATGCAATCCGCAACAAGGACGCAATTTTGTTCGGCTCGGCCGGCGACCCGGACATTCCCGATCACATCACGTTATGGGGCCTGCGCCTGAAAATCTGCCAGGGCTTCGACCAATACGCGAACGTGCGTCCGACCCGCATCTTGCCCGGCATCGATGGACCGCTGAAGCGCTGCAAGCCGGAAGACCTGAACTGGGTCATCGTTCGGGAAAACTCAGAAGGCGAATATTCTGGTGTGGGCGGCCGCGTCCATCAGGGACACCCGATCGAAGCGGCGACGGACGTGTCGATTCTGACGCGCGCCGGGGTCGAACGCATCATGCGTTTCGCGTTCCGCCTTGCGCAATCCCGTCCGCGCAAGCTGCTGACCGTAATCACCAAGAGCAACGCGCAGCGTCACGCCATGGTGATGTGGGACGAGATCGCTCTCGAAGTCTCGAAGGAATTCCCGGACGTCAAATGGGACAAGGAACTGGTCGACGCATCGACCGCCCGGATGATCAACCGCCCGGCGACGCTCGACACGATCGTCGCCACCAACCTGCACGCCGACATCCTTAGCGACCTCGCGGCCGCCCTCGCCGGCAGCCTCGGCATCGCGCCGACGGGCAACATTGATCCGGAGCGTCGCTATCCGTCGATGTTCGAGCCGATCCACGGTTCCGCGTTCGACATCATGGGCAAGGGCCTCGCCAATCCGGTCGGCACCATCTGGTCGGTCGTCATGCTGCTCGAACACCTGGGTGAACCCGATGCGGCCAGACGCGTGATGCAGGCCGTCGAAGCGGTGACTGCCGATACGTCGATTCATACCCGAGACCTCGGCGGCACGGCAACAACCGCTCAGGTAACGGCGGCTGTTTGCGCGCTCATCGAGAAAGCTGCGGTGCCTGCTGCCAACGCGGCATAAGCCTCATTAGCGACTCCGCTGGAGCCTGGTACGCGGCCCGCGATCGCGCGGCCGCGGCCCGGCTCATCCTGAGCGCGGCGAATATAAGGCAGGAGACACGATGTTCACTTCCTTCAAACAATTTCCGTCCCTTTCTTTGCGGGTACAGGGATGAAGACCACCGCCCAATTCAAGCTGCCGGTCGGTGACGCTACACATAGCGAACTCGACGTCGAGCGGCTTTTGCAGAACATGTTCGAGGCCGCGATCGCGACTGCACAGCCATCGCTCCGTGTGCCCGATTTCCTGCCCAAGCCGCCACGTGGCCGCACAATCGTCATCGGTGCCGGCAAAGCATCGGCGGCGATGGCTCGAGCAGTGGAAGATCACTGGACAGGCCGGCTCGAAGGCCTCGTCGTCACCCGCTATGGATACGCGGTGCCGTGCGAACGCATCGAGATCGTCGAAGCTGCGCACCCCGTTCCCGACGAGAGCGGTTGGAAGGCAGCCGAACGCATGCTGGAGCTCGTATCGGGACTAACTGCCGACGACCTGGTCATTTGCCTGATCTCCGGTGGCGGCTCGTCTTTGCTGCCGCTTCCGGCCGAAGGGCTGACCCTGCAGGACAAACAGGAGATCAACCAGGCGCTGCTTGCCAGCGGCGCGACGATTGCCGAAATGAATTGCGTGCGCCGGCACCTGTCGGCAATCAAGGGCGGCCGTCTCGCGGCGGCCTGCTATCCGGCGCGCGTCGTCAATCTGATCATCTCCGACGTGCCGGCGGACGCCGCCGGCGACATCGCCTCGGGCCCGACCGTCCCCGACACGACGACGTGCTCCGACGCGCTTGCGGTTCTGCGTCGCTATGAAATCTGCGCTTCACCCGCAGCGATCGCACTGCTCGAAAGCGGCGGCACGGAGACGTTGAAGCCGGACGATCCGCGCCTGCCTCAGATCGAAACGCATCTGATCGCGACGCCCCAACTCGCGCTCGAAGCGGCTGCGGAGCAGTCGCGCGCGGCCGGCATCGATGTTCACATTCTCAGCGACGCCATCGAAGGCGAAGCCCGCGACGTAGGCGCCGTGATGGCGGGCATCGCCAGACAGGTGAACCGCCGGGGCCAACCTTTCCGCGCACCCTGCATCCTGCTCTCCGGCGGCGAAACGACCGTCACCATTCGCGGCAATGGCCGCGGGGGGCGCAACGTCGAATTCCTGTTGTCACTGGGCGTGGCGCTGAACGGCGAGCCCGGCGTGTTCGCCATCGCTGGCGACACCGACGGCGTCGACGGTCAGGAAGAAATCGCGGGCGCATTGCTGCGGCCGGACACACTGAAACGGGCTCGCGAACGCGGCATCCGTCCATCCGAGCGCCTCGAAAACAACGACGCGCACGGCTTTTTCCAGGCACTGGGCGACTCGGTCATCACCGGGCCGACGCTGACCAATGTCAACGATTTTCGTGCCATCTTCATTGCCGCTCAGCACGGCGATCTTTCAGGGAGTCGATAAAGATGCGCCGCAACCGTAACGCAAAAATCGTCGCGACATTGGGCCCGGCAAGCACCAGCCGCGAAACCATCGAAGCGCTGTTCAACTCGGGCGCCGATGTCTTCCGGCTGAACTTCAGCCACGGCACCCACGACGATCACCAACGGCGCCTCACCCTCATCCGTTCGATCGAAAAGGACGCAGGCCGCCCGATTGGCGTGCTGCTCGACCTGCAAGGCCCGAAACTGCGGATCGGCATGTTCGCGAACGGTCCGGTTACGCTGGAGAAAGGCGCTGCGTTTCGACTCGACCTCGACGCGCAGACGCCCGGCGACAACGCACGTGTCTCGCTACCGCATCCGGAAATCTTCGCGGCACTCAAGCCGCAGACGAACCTGCTGCTCGACGACGGCCGTGTGCAGTTGCGAGTCGAACGCTGCGGCGCTGACTTCGCTGAAACAACGGTCGTCGTCGGGGGGACGCTTTCAGAGCGTAAGGGAGTGAACGTTCCGGACGTCGTGCTACCGCTGTCCGCCATGACGGAAAAGGACCGCCGCGATCTGGAGTTCGGCATGACGCTGGGCATCGACTGGCTTGCGCTGTCGTTCGTGCAGCGTGTCGAGGACATCGTCGAGGTCCGCCAGGTCGTCGGCGATCGCGTCGGCATCGTGGCGAAGCTCGAGAAGCCGGCGGCGATAGGCAGCCTCGATGCCATCGTCGATGAAGCGGACGCCGTGATGGTCGCGCGTGGCGACCTTGGCGTCGAGATGCCTGCCGAACAGGTGCCGGCGATCCAGAAGCGCATCGTTCGCGCATGCCGCAAGGCCGGCAAGCCGGTCATCGTTGCAACGCAGATGCTCGAATCGATGGTCGCAGCGCCGGTGCCGACACGTGCCGAAGCATCGGATGTCGCCACTGCCATTTACGACGGCGCCGACGCTGTCATGCTCTCCGCCGAATCGGCAAGCGGCAAATACCCCGTCGAAGCCATACGAATGATGGACCTCATCATCTCGCAAACCGAACGCGACCCCTACTACAGGGAAGTCATCGCCGCGTCGCATGCGGCGCCTCGCGCTAACACGTCGGATGCAATCGGCTACGCGATGCGGCACGTCACTGGGCTGCTGAACGCGGTTGCGACAGTTGCTTACACGAGTTCCGGCTATTCAGCGCTGCGTATGGCGCGTGAACGGCCATGCGCACCGATCGTCGGCATGACGCCGCAAACAGGCACAGCACGTCGCCTCGCGCTGGTGTGGGGCGTGCACCCGGTGCTGTGCAAGGAGGTCGTCGATGCACTCGAAGTGAGCGACCTTGCCTGCGAAACCGTGCGCACCGAAGGGTTCGGCAATCCAGGACAGACCGTCGTCATCTCGGCCGGCATGCCGTTCGGCACTCCCGGCACCACGAACCTCCTGCGTATCGCGCAGATCCAGTGACGCATCGCATGACTTTCTTTTTCAAAGCGTTTGAACGACACGCGCGCCTGACAGGACAAGAGCCGCATCAGACGGCTGCGGCGCGCACCGAACCCCCTACTCGTTTCTGAATAGAGCACTGCTCAAGCCTCCAAGGAGGAGACAATGATTTCCGATCTCGAAAGCCGGGTTTCCCGCAAGCTCATGCTGCGGATCATTCCGTTTGTGATGCTGCTGTATTTCGTGAGTTTTCTCGACCGTGTCAACGTGGGCTTCGCCGCCCTGTCAATGAACAAGGCCATCGGTCTTTCGCCGACGTCCTTCGGTCTCGGCGGCGGACTGTTCTTTATTGGCTACTTCCTGTTTGAAGTGCCGTCGAACCTGATTCTTCACAAGGTCGGTGCGCGTCGGTGGATTGCCCGCGTGATGGTGTCATGGGGGATCGTCTCGGCGGCTTCTGCATTCGTCGTCGGTCCGAACAGCTTCTACGCGTTGCGCTTTATTCTGGGTGTCGCCGAAGCAGGCTTCTTCCCCGGCATCATCCTGTATCTCAGCCTGTGGTTCCCATCGCGTCAGCGTGCGGTTGCCGCGGCATGGTTCATGGCCGCCGCGCCGATCTCGACAGCGATTGGCTCGCCGCTTTCCGGCGCGATCATGAAGCTGCCTCCGATCGCCGGACTGGCTGACTGGCAGATGCTTTATATTCTGGAAGCGGTGCCCGCCATCATCCTCGGTTTCTTTGTCCTCAAGTACCTCACGGATACGCCAGCGAAAGCGCAGTGGCTTGAGCCGGAAGAGCGCGAATGGCTGATCGCGAAGCTGAAAATGGAAGCGGGCGCGAAACAGTCCCATGCCGGCCATACCGCAGGTGCGCTCAGCGCCTTGCGAGATCCGCGAGTTCTGGCGCTCGCATTGATCTACTTCGGCACGTCGGCCGGGCTGTACACGCTCGGCCTTTGGGCACCGCTGATCATCCGCCAATACGGGTTCGGGTCGTTCGAGACGGGGCTGCTGGCGGGCGTACCAAGCATCCTCGCCGTGATTGCAATGATCTTGTGGGCAAAGCACTCGGACCGCACTGAAGAACGCACGTGGCACGTGGTCGTCCCCTGTGTCATAGCATGCCTCGGATTCGTCTTTGCCGGCAACGCCACCACCGCATTGATGATCATCCTGGCGCTGGTGATCGTGAACATCGGAATCAGCGCGGCCAAAGCGCCGTTGTGGGCGATGCCCAGCATGTTCCTCTCAGGTGCCGGTGCAGCTGCGGGCATCGCGATGATCAACTCGGTCGGCAATCTGGGAGGCTTCGTCGGTCCCTTCGCAATCGGCTGGCTCAAGAATGTGACTGGCGGTTACTCCGCAGGGTTATATGTGGTCGGTGCGACGCTGGCGGTGTCTGCGGTTGTCACGTTGATGCTGAGCCGGCAATCGAAGCAGGCACCGGTCGCGGCCGGGGAGCGACACGGCCACTGAGCTTGTACGGCTCATCGCCCAACGGACCACTGCGGAGGTGGGTGCGCATACCTGATGTCTCGTAAGCGGCCGATCGACGCATTGCCGACGGCCGTCTCTTTTTGGCCGGCAGCACCAGTTCCGTGAACGTTCTACAGAGCTGACGTTGGAGTCGTCAATGCCAGCTTTCCGGCGAGGTGGCTGAACGCGTACTGCCGGCCAGTTGCCGCCGTTCACCGTCGCCGCTACACGGTCATTTGAGCGGCTTCGGCCTGCCGGAAATCCAGATTCATAACAACGGCGCGATGATCGATCATGACTTTCCGTTACGGATGCACTGCAGCTTATGCCATCGCCAAGAGCATTCATTGAAACCGGAACGCCGACGCGCATCACGCGATGCGTCCTTCATGCCGTCCGGCATGCATGTGTTTCCCGGACGGCCAATCCCTTTTTGACTGCGGTCCAGATACCCGCGCCCGAACACGGTTACTGCACCAACTGCAGATCAGCAATCGCCGCGGCGAGAAAACGTGCCGCTTCACCGCCCGTGACAACTCGATGGTCGAACGTCAGACTAAGCGGCAAGATCCGATGCACAGCAGGAACCCCGCCGGCCGCCACGACCTGCTCATGAATGCGCCCCGCTCCGAGAATCGCGACAGTGGGCGGCACGACGACGGGAGCCGCGTATTTGCCCGCGATCATGCCGAAGTTCGACAGCGTGATCGTATTGCCGCGCAGTTCTTCCGGTGGAATCTTGCGTGCCCGGATGTCGGCGCGCATGCGGTCGAGCCCCGCGCGCAGATCCGCTGCGTCGCGGTGCGCGACGTTGCGCAACACCGGCACGAACAGACCATCCGGTAGATCGACGGCGATGCCGAGATCGACTTTCTCCAGCACGTGACGCCGTCCCGCATGTCCGTCGAACCATGCGTTGAGCGCCGGTTCGGCGCGGCATCCGGCCACCAGCGCACGGATCAGGCGGATCGTCACATCAGTATGGGGCGGCCACGCGTGAATGTCGGCGTCGTCGATGACGGTCGCTGCGGCCACCTCGCTCTGCGCGCGTGCCATGTTCTGCGCCATCGCGCGCCGTACGCCGCGCAGCACTTCAGGCGGCCCGAGATCAGCGAATATTTTCGCGACGCGCCGCACGTCCGCCGCCGTGATGACACCCTCCGGACCCGACGGTGTCACCATCGCCAGATCGACATCCAGCTTGCGCGCGAGCGCCCGTACGGCCGGGATCGCCTTGATCGCGCCGACACCCGCGCCCGCACCGCCGCCGAGTGCGGCCGGCGCTTCCTGCACAACGTGCTGGCCGACCTCCACATGGCCGACCACGGTACCGGCATCGGCTTCGTCGGCCGCCCCTTCGAATGCGACTAGCGGCGCCCCCAGATGCACGATGTCGCCCACCTGGCCGAACAGTTTCACGATGCGGCCGGATTGAGGCGACGGGATATCGACGATCGCCTTCGCTGTTTCGACCGACAACAGCGGTTGATCCGCGCGAACGTCATCGCCGCTCTTGACATGCCACTCGACGATCTCTGCTTCCTGCAAGCCTTCGCCGAGATCGGGTAGTTTGAAGATTTTCATGATTTCACTATGCTTCCAGCGCTTGCCTGACCGCGGCAACGATGCGCGCGGTGGACGGCATATATTGACTTTCGAGCCGGAACAGCGGCACCACCACGTCATATCCGGTGACGCGCTGCACCGGCGCGAGCAGTGAGTACAGTCCCCGCTCAGCGATGTTGGCGGCAATCTCCGCGCCGACCCCACCGGTGCGTGAGCCCTCGTGCACGATCACGCAGCGCCCGGTTTTCGCCACCGACGCGAGAATGGTGTTCAGGTCGAGCGGTTTGAGTGTCACCACGTCGATCACCTCGGCCGCCACGCCTTCCTGCGCGAGCAGATCGGCCGCGGCCTGTACCTCCTGCAACGCCCCGCCCCAACTCACCAGCGTGACGTCGGTTCCTTCGCGCAACGTAAAGCAACTGTCGAGCGGCAGCGCTTCTCCATCGTCCTCCACGGGCTGCCTGAAGAGCCGATACAGGCGCGTCGGCTCGAAGAAGATCACCGGGTCCGGGTCCCGGATCGCCGCTAGCAGCAAGCCGTACGCGCGCGCCGGCGAGGACGGCGTCACGACGCGCAGCCCGGGTATGTGGGTGAAGAGCGCTTCAGGGTTTTCAGAATGATGCTCTGGCGCGTGAATGCCTGCGCCGCATGGCGCACGGATCACCAGTGGGCACGTCAGCCGTCCGCGCGTTCGATGCCGCAACCGTGACGCATGATTCAGAATGTGATCGATGACTGGATAGATGAACCCCGCGAACTGGATCTCCACAATGGGCTTCAGACCCATCGCCGCCATGCCGATCGCGGTGCCGGCAATTGCGGTTTCGGCCAGAGGGGTATCGATTACCCGCTGAT
This sequence comes from Paraburkholderia sp. RAU2J, assembly GCF_003634845.1. NCBI lineage: Bacteria > Pseudomonadati > Pseudomonadota > Betaproteobacteria > Burkholderiales > Burkholderiaceae > Paraburkholderia > Paraburkholderia sp. RAU2J. Next base: position 185,036 of record NZ_RBXG01000003.1, on the reverse strand, counting down.
TGCCGAAGCGTGTCCGCAGCCCGGCGGTCGTGCGAAACACGCCGCCGTTCACGCCAATGTCCTCTCCGAGCAGCACGACGGCCGGGTCGTGCGCCAGTTCGTAGGCAAGCGCCTGATTGAGCGCGTCGACCATGCTGAGCTCAGCCATTGCCGTTCCCCGCAACCGGCGCGAAGCGCTCTGCCATTGCCAGTTGCTCGCGCATCGCCGGCGGCAACGTCTCATACAGGTGATCGAACATCGCGGACGCCCCCGGCGGCGGTATCGCCAGATACGCATCGACGGCCTGCTCGACCTGCGCATGGCAGGCCTTGCCGAGTTGCTCGTCCCGCGCCTTGTCCCAGACGTTCAGGCGCATCATGAAAGTGCGCAAACGAAGCAGCGGTTCGTATTCCCACTGCTTGCTGATGACTTCGGAGTCGCGATAGCGCGTCGCGTCATCGGCTGTCGTGTGATCGCCGAGACGATAGCTGAGCGCTTCGATCAGCGTCGGGCCATCGCCTCGGCGAGCCTTGGCGAGCGCCGCGTGGACAACCTGGTGCACGGCGATCACGTCGTTACCGTCGACCTGCAGCCCGTCGATTCCCGCTGCGATCGCTTTTTGCGCGAGCGTTTGAGCAGCGCTCTGGTGGCTACGCGGTATCGAAATTGCCCACTCGTTGTTATTGACCACGAGGACAAGCGGCGCCTGCCAGGCCCCGGCCATGTTCATCGCCTCATAGAAGTCCCCCTTGGACGTGGCGCCGTCGCCGAAGATCGCCACCGCGACGCGCGGCTCGTGACGCAGCATGAACGCGTAGGCCGCGCCGGCGGCGTGGCACACCTGTGTTCCGATCGGCACACAGTTCGGGAAATCGTTGCGGGGCACGCCGAAGTCGCTGCCGCGCTCGTCGCCGCCCCAGTACAGCAGGCTTTCCGTCATCGTGACGCCCCGCAGCAATTGCGCGGCGTGATCCCGATACGAAGGGAACAGCACGTCGTCGGGCTGCATCGCGCTGGCCACGCCGACGCCGACCGCTTCCTGGCCGACCGACGACGCGAAAGTGCCGAGCTTGCCGGTACGCTGCAGCGCAACCGCCTTCGTGTCGAACGCCCGCGTCAGCACCATCGCGCGATAAAGAGAAATCAGCACCGCCGGGTCTCGCGCAAAGGCAGGCAAGGCCTGAACAGCCTCGCCATCGGGGCCAAGATATTGCGTATAGCCGATGTGAAAAGTGGCAGCCGTGCTCATGTCCGCCCCCATGTTCTGTCAGATACCGAAGACGTGCCGGAGTTCACGCGCGCGAGCGACACGACACACGCAGCGCAGTGCGTACAAACTTCAGTTTAGGCAATAGCGGCGCGCGCATGGTGCCCGTTCCTCGCTTCGTCGATCACCCCGCGAGCCAGCCCTGCATGCGAACGCTCGGTTGTCGCAATGCAGCACTGGGCGCTGAAAGGGAATGCGCCGTCTGCGCAGGCGCGAGCGTCCCGGCCGCGTGACGCGAGCGGGGGCCGGGCGCGGCGCTATACTGTGGGCCCGTCTACAGGACAAGTAGCCGGCGTGGCGAGGCGTCGTGATGCCGTTTCTGTGCGGTGTCCGCAAAGCGCGAATGCCAGCCGGCGAAGACATAAAAAATTGGCAGATCACGATCTGAAGAGGCTGAAAATCGACCGGCCCGCCGTCGCTGCCGGACGGCGGCACAACTGGTTCGCTTACGGGGTCGTCGCGCTGCTTCTCGTCGGTGCGGCGATCGCCGGCCTCAAGCTGGCCGGTCCGCAGGCCGTCGAAACCACGACCGTGGTGTCCGCTTACCCCTCGCAGACCTATACGCTGCTCAACGCGACCGGCTACGTCGTGCCGCAGCGCAAGGCCGCGGTGGCGTCGAAAGGGCAGGGGCGCCTCGAGTGGCTCGGCGTGCTGGAGGGTACGCGCGTCAAGAAAGACGAGGTGATTGCCCGGCTCGAAAGCGCGGACGTCGAGGCCGCGCTCGCCCAGGCCAAGGCGCAAATCAAGGTGGCGCAGGCCAATCTCGCGCTGCAGGTGGCCGAACTGAAGAACGCCCAAATCAACCTGCGCCGATCCGCGATACTCGCGCCGCAGGGCGCCATGCCCGCCACCCAGTACGACTCCGATCTCGCCCGTTACGACAAGGCCCGAGCGTCGATCGACAACAGCCGTGCGGCGATCGTGTCGGCGCAGGCCAATGCGCAGGCCGCCCAGGTGGCCGTCGATCAAACTGTGATTCGCGCGCCGTTCGATGGCGTGGTGATCGAGAAGCATGCCAACGTCGGCGACAACATCACGCCGTTCTCGCAGGCATCCGACAGCAAGGGCGCCGTCGTGACGATCGCCGATATGGAAACGCTCGAAGTCGAAGCCGATGTCGCGGAATCGAACATCGCGAAGATCACCGTGAACGAGCCTTGCGAGATCCAGCTCGATGCGCTGCCCGAACTCAGACTGGCTGGCCGCGTGTCGCGCATCGTGCCGACTGTCGACCGTTCGAAAGCGACCGTCCTCGTCAAAGTGCGCTTCGTCGATCGCGATGAGCGCGTGCTGCCCGACATGAGCGCTAAGATTGCGTTTCTGACGAAGCCTGTTCCGCCGCGGGACCGGGAGCCGGTGGTCGCGGTGCAGCCCGCGGCGATCGTCGAGCGCGATGGCCGCAAGGTCGCTTTCGTGATCAAGGACGATACCGTGCGCGAAGTGCCCGTCACGACCGGCGCGGCGCTCGGCGACCTTGTGGCCGTCAGCGGCGTGCATCCCGGCGATGTGCTCGTACGCGCGCCGAACGAGCACATCAAGAACGGCGCCAAAGTCACCGTGGCGAAGAAATAGTGTGAGCACTGTGGACAACGTGAAGCGCGTGAGCGATACAGAGCCGCTCGTCGACATCAGGCACCTCGTCAAATCGTACCGGCGCGGCGTTCAGACGGTGCCCGTTCTCTCCGACATCACGCTCTCGATCGGCGAAGGCGACTTCATTGCGCTGATGGGGCCGTCGGGGTCGGGGAAGAGCACGCTGCTCAATCTGATCGCGGGCATCGACCGGCCGGATGGCGGCGAACTGCGCGTCGGCGGACTCGACATCACGCGGCTGTCGGAGTCGGCGCTGGCGGAATGGCGCGCGGCCCATGTGGGCTTCATCTTCCAGTTCTACAACCTGATGCCCGTGCTGACTGCATTCGAGAACATCGAATTGCCGTTGATGCTCACGCGCCTATCGCGCAAGGAGCGGCGCGAGCGCGTGAGCCTCGTCCTCGACATGGTGAATCTGTCGGATCGCGCGCAGCATTACCCGTCCGAGCTTTCCGGCGGCCAGCAGCAACGCGTCGCGATCGCTCGCGCGCTGATCACCGATCCGACGCTGATCGTCGCCGACGAACCGACAGGCGACCTGGACCGCACGTCTGCCGAGGAGGTGCTGACGATGATGCAGCGGCTCAACCGCGAGCTCGGCAAGACCATCATCATGGTGACCCACGACGCGCATGCGGCGGGTGCGGCGAAGGCGCTCGTGCATCTGGAGAAGGGGGAACTGATCGATGGAACCACTCGCTGAAGCGCGCCACGGCCAATCGTCATGTATCTGTTCAAGCTAATCACGAGAAACGCGTTGCGGCACAAGCTGCGCACGTTGCTGACCGTGTTCGGACTCCTGATCGCGGTGCTCGCGTACGGGCTGCTGCATACCGTGGTCGACGCATGGTATGCGGGCGCCGCGGCGGCATCGAACGCAAGGCTCGTGACGCGCAATGCGATCTCACTCGTCTTTCCGCTGCCGTTGAGCTACGAGAACCGCATACGCGGCGTGGAAGGCGTGACGATGGTCGCGCGCTCCAACTGGTTCGGCGGTGTGTATCGCGAACCGAAGAACTTCTTCGCGCAGTTCGCCGTATCGGACAACTATCTCGATCTGTACCCGGAATTCATCTTGCCCGCGCAGCAGCGCAACGACTACGAGCGGGACCGCAAGGGCTGCCTGATCGGGCGGCAGCTCGCGAGCCAGTTCGGCTTCAAGATCGGCGACGTGATTCCGATCAAGGGCACGATCTATCCGGGCACCTGGGAGTTTGTCGTGCGCGGCATTCTCGACGGCCGCGACGAATCGACGATTACGCGCCAACTGATTTTTCACTGGGAGTACCTGAACGAAACGGTACGCAAGACGCCCGGCCGGAAAGCGGATCAGGTCGGGGTCTATGTGCTTGGTATCGCGAACCCGGACGAAGCCGCTGCGATCTCGCGCAATGTCGACAACGTATTCAGGAACTCGCTCGCCGAGACGCTCACCGAAACCGAGCAGGCGTTCCAGCTTGGCTTCGTGGCGATGTCGAATCAGATCATTGCGGCGATCCGCCTGGTGTCGTATGTGGTCATCGTCATCATCATGGCCGTGATGGCCAATGCGATGGCGATGAGCGCGCGCGAGCGCACCGTTGAATATGCGACGCTCAAGGCGCTCGGTTTCGGCCCGGGATTTCTCGCGTTGCTGATGTTCGGCGAGTCGGTGACGATCTGCGCGGTGGGCGGCGGTCTCGGCATACTCGCCACGCCGCCCGCCGCAAGCCTCTTCAAGCAGGCGACGGCAGGCGTGTTCCCGGTGTTCCACGTGTCGCGCGAAACGATGCTGTTGCAGGCGGCGTGCGCGCTCGTCGTCGGGATCACGGCCGCGATCATTCCGGCGCTGCAGGTGGCGCGGGTGAGGATCGTCGAAGGCCTGCGGGCTATCGGCTAGAGGCTCACGTGGCGATCCCGCTCTCGTATATCGCTCGCAATCTGTGGATGCGCCGGCTGACCACCGCGCTCACGGCCGGTGGGCTCGCGCTTGTCGTGTTCGTGTTCGCGACCGTGCTGATGCTCGATGCGGGCCTCAAGAAGACGCTCGTGTCCACCGGTGAAGAGGACAACGTCGTGGTCATCCGCAAGGGCGCGGAAACGGAAGTGCAGAGCGCGATCGACCGCGGCCAGGCGAACGTGATCGAAATGCACCCGGCGGTGGCGATCGGTAGCGACGGGCGACGCATGGCGTCGAAGGAGTCCGTTGTGCTGATCTCTCTGACGAAGCTCGCCTCGGGCAAGCCATCGAACGTCGTGATTCGCGGAGTCTCGCCCGCGGGCATGAGCTTGCGGCCGCAAGTGAAGCTCGCGTCGGGGCGCATGTTCAATCCAGGATCGTCCGAAATCATCGTCGGCAGCAGCATTGCAAAGGGCTTCAGCGGTACGCAGCCAGGCGAGCATTTGCGCTTCGCGCAGCGCGACTGGACCGTGGTTGGCACTTTCGACGCGGGCGGCAGCGGCTTCGATTCGGAAATCTGGGGCGATGTCGATCAATTGATGCAGTCATTTCGCCGCACGAGTTATTCGTCGATGGTAGTGCGGCTCGCGCAGTCCGACCGGTTCGGCGGCTTCAAGTCCGACATCGACGTCGATCCGCGCCTCGCCGATGAAGCGAAGCGCGAACAGACGTTCTATAGCGACCAGTCGAAGGCGCTCTCGACGTTCATCAACATTCTCGGCTTCACGCTATCGACGATCTTTTCGATAGCCGCAATGATCGGCGCGATGATCACGATGTACGCGTCCGTGGCCAACCGGGTTGCGGAGATCGGCACGTTGCGTGCGCTCGGCTTCAGGCGCACCAACGTGCTCGCTGCGTTTCTCGTCGAAGCGATGCTGCTGGGGCTCGTCGGCGGACTGGCGGGACTGGGCTGCGCGGCGTTCATGCAGTTCGCGTCGTTTTCGACCACCAACTTCCAGACCTTTGCGGATCTGTCGTTCCGCTTTATCCTCACCCCGGCCATCGTCGTGAAGACGCTCACATTTTCGATGACGATGGGCCTCGTTGGCGGCTTTCTGCCTGCGATGCGCGCGGCGCGCATGAACATCGTCGATGCATTGCGCGCGCGTTGAGCACATGCAGTCAGGCATTTAGACGATCATGTAGGATTCCATGCCATTACACAACGTCTCGCCTTGCCGCCCTTATTGCAACACAACCCATCGAAACGCTCTGTGAGTCTCGTCTGCCAGCCCGCAATCCGCTGCATTGATCGCTTAAGGGCCGGTGGCCGCTTCCCTCAGTCGCGATTGTTTGATCCCGGCGCCCGTGCCTTTCGCAAGAGACGCTGCCAGTTCCAGCAAAGGCACAATTCTCCGCTGCTTTTTTTGCGGGTGATTCTGCGCGATATCGGCGATCCGATGATGGAGAAAAGGATTGAGGAAGCGTTCGCGCACTTCATCCAGATAGGCAAGCGCATCATTCCGTTTCCCCAGGGCCTGGAACACTGGTAACACTTCGTCCATCCAGACCGCTTCAAGCGCGGCACGAAGCACAGGGTCGTTCATCGCGTGGTAGACAGTCTCGTCTGGCGGCCTGCCGTCGCGCAACCAGCGTTCGGCGAGGAACGTGTGCCCCAGGTTCAGAAAAAACAGCTTGAGCTGCTCGAAATGCCTCAGATCGTCGGTCAGCACGATTGACGCGTGTACGCAAGGCAGCAGCAACCTCGGCTGCCTTTCGATTGCCCACAGCGCGTAAGGCTCCGCAACCGCCCCGACCGGTTTGATCGACTCGGATACGATCCGGTCGACCAGCGAATTGGCCCACACGCAATGCTCGGCCAGGTAGTGAATGAAGTCACCAGGCAAGCGCCATTGCGATGCGAGCCTGACAATAATCGCGCGTAGTACATCGCCGTTCCTCTCGACCAGTTCACAAGGAAAGAGGGATAGCGGTGCGTTGGGCTGGCTTTGCCAACGTCCGTACAACAGGACCAGCAGTTTCGCAGGAAAGCTGTACGGCGCGCGCGCCGGAGCGGTTGCAGCGCTTGCATCGTCGCGTTCGTCGAGCTGGTAGCCGCTGTCTGCCGTGTTGGAAACAATGATCTGCACCGGTCCGCTTACGGTCTCACGGATTCGCGTCCAGTCGGTTCGCGCATGAGCTGACTGACGGATCGCACGACAGGAAAGCGTCTGGTCGAGTACCCTGCCTCGAAGTAGGCCGCGTATTTGCACCGGATAGGCGTTCCCGCTTGCAAACGCGGCGGTGCGCGCGGCGCTATCCGCGCTGTCCGTGGTTTGCACGACGGCGATGCCGCCGAGCGCATCGCCTGACTCCAGAGCCTGCGATACAAACAGGTCGACATGCGCCTGGAGGAACCGGCTGGTGCCGAACTGAAGGATCGGCTGTATCAAAGGCTCTGATGCAGTGCGTGAGTCTGTGTCGAGCCCGGGCATGCTTAGCATTCCACGATTGCCTTGACGACGCCGCCGGCGGGGTCGAGTAGCGTAGCGAAGCTGGCCGGCACGTCGGCGAGTGCGAGTCGATGCGTATTGAGGGCCAAGTGTGGAATATGCCCTGCACGCATCGCCTTGACGACCGTCTCAAAGTCCTCGACCGTTGCGTTCCGACTGGCAAGCAGTGTTGTCTCGCGTTTGTGGAACTCCGGATCGAAAAACGTGATGGTGTCGGACACGATCGACACGAGCACGTAGCGGCCGCCATGTGCAACAAACTCGAAGCCGCGCTCCATCGCCTTGGGGTTGCCCGTTGCGTCGAAAACGACATCGAAGAAATCGCCATCCGTGATTGCCGAGAGTCGGGTCTTGTCGTCCTCCCCGATCTGCACCGCCGCCGTGATGCCGAGTTGCTTCACGCAAAAATCAAGCCGGTCGGCACGCGTGTCGAGCGCCGTCACTGTTGCGCCGCGCAGCTTCGAAAACGTGAGCGCCGCCATGCCGATTGGACCCGCACCGACCACAAGAACCCGCTCGCCTTCCTTCACGTCGCCACGCCGGACCGCATGTGCGCCGATCGCAAGAAACTCGACCATGGCCGCCTCGTCGAGGCTGATGCCTTCGGCCTTGTGGACGAACTGCGCGGGCACGCTCAGGTATTCTGCGAACGCGCCATCCCGGTGTACCCCGAACACCTGAATGTTCACGCAACAGTTGGTTTTTCCGCGACGGCATGCGATGCATTGTCCGCACGACAGATACGGCATCACATAGACCGGATCGCCTGCGACCAGTCCGCTGTCGACCGGTGCCTGTTCGACGAGACCAGACAACTCGTGGCCCATCACGCGCGGATAGGCCAGATAGGGCTGATTTCCAGTAAAGATATGCAGGTCGGTCCCGCAAACGCCAACGCGCTTTACGCGCACCAGCACCTCGTTTTCACGGGGTACAGGCTTCATTCGTTCCTGGGCGCTCAGCGTACCGGGCGTCTCGCATATCACCGTAAGCATAGCAATCCTTGTCTGACTGGTCGTTGCCGGGCGCTCAAGCGGGCTGGATCCGCTCCGCCGCGTCAATACAGCACGTTCTTGGCAACCGGCTGGTCGATGTTGTCCTTCGTTACAAGCACGACGCCGGTATCGAGGTTCTTCGGCACGGGCTTTTTCTCGATCAGACTGATCACCGTTTTCACGCCGAGATCGCCCATCTGGTACGAGCCCTGCACGGCGGTAGCGGCGAGCGTGCCGTCCTTGACGAAGCCTTGCAGGTCCTGATTTCCGTCGAATCCGATCGCCACCACCTTGCCCGCCTTGCCAGATTGCTCGAGCGCGCGGCCCATGCCTACCGCCGTCGGTTCATTTGCCCCGAAGATTCCTTTGAGATCCGGATTGGCGGTGAGCGTGTCGGTGGTCTGGTTCAGCGCGGTCGCCATCTGCGAGTTCGAATAAAACGGACCGACCACCTGCAGTTGGGAGTGCGCCTTAAGGTAATCCCGGAAGCCGCCAACGCGGCCGATCTCTGAGCCCGCGCCCGCGACATACGACATGATGGCAACCTTGCCGGTCCGGCCGACGCGATCGATCAACGCCTTCGCGCATAGCTCGCCGGCTTTCTTGTTGTCGGTCGACAGGAATGATTGATAGTACTGCTTGCCTGAATCGGCCAAGGCTGAGTCGATGATCACGACCGGGATGTGTGCTTCCCATGCCTTCTTGACGGCAGGCACCAGCGCGTCGGGATCGGACGGTGCAAGCACGATTCCGGCGACCTTACGGTTCACCGCGTTCTCGACCATGTTGACTTCATCGGCAATCGCCGTTTCGGTCGCCGGGCCCTGGAACGTCATCGTGTAGCCCTTGGCGTCGCCGATGGCTGCATTGGCGCCTTTTTGGACGTTTTGCCAATAGTTGGAATTCGAGGTCTTGACGATGACGGCGATTTCGCCACCGGCGGCCTGGGCGAGGCCGGTTGCCAGGGCCAGGGTTGCGGCCAGCAGGCTCAGTTGGAATGTGCGCATGTCTCTACTCCTACGGAGAAGTTGTTGTCGTACGTGGACTTCTCGGCGCTGCAGACCTTCACGTTCCGATGCGCCGATGGATCTCACCGGCGGTTGCGGAGCTGGTCAATCCAGACAGTGCCCAGAATGACCAAGCCGATGATGATTTGCTGAATGAAGCTGGACACTCCATTCATATTCAAGCCGTTGCGCAGGATGCCGATCACAAAGGCGCCGATGGCGGTCCCGGAGATCGTTCCAACGCCTCCCATCAGCGAGGTGCCACCGATCACAGCACTAGCAATGGCGTCGAGCTCGTACATCACGCCTTCATTCGGCTGCGCGGTCAGTAGCCGGGACATCAGCACGCAGCCGGTGACCCCCGCGAGCGTCCCAGACAGCACATACGTGAACATCGTCACGCGCGCGACGTTGACACCGGACAGCCTCGCGGCTTCCGCGTTCGAGCCGACGGCATAGATGTGACGGCCGAGTGTTGTGCGACTTAGCATGATCGATACCGTAACGGCGATGACGATCATCAGCAGGACCGGGTAGGGGATGCCGGGGAACGTCACATCCGGAAATCCGTCTGCGCCGATTGTCTCGATCCTGAAGAGCGATCCGTTGCCGAGCACGCCAAATGCTTCACCCAGTCCCGACACCGGGCGCGCGCCGGTGATTTGCAGTGCGAGGCCGCGGGCCACCAGCATCATGCCGAGCGTGGCGATGAAAGGAGGCAGGCGCATGCGCGTCACACACAGGCCGTTGACGGCGCCGCACAGCCCGCCGACGGTGATGCCGAGAAGCATGCCGACGGTGACCGGCATGCCGGCTTTCACCGCAAGGGCCGCGACGACACCCGCGAGCGCGAGCACCGAGCCCACTGACAGGTCGATGCCACCCGTGATGATCACGCAGGTCGCGGCAACGCCGAGGTAGGCGATTGAGGTCACCTGCAGCGCGACGGTCATGGCGTTGTCGACCGTATGGAACGCCTCGCTTGTGGAGGAAAACACCACGATCATGACAATCAGGCTGCCGAAGGCGGCGAACTTCTGGATCAGATCCTTGCGCCGTTCGTTGACGTGGGCAGGTGTGGGTCCGGTGACCGTGCTCATCGCGAGACTCCTGGAGCGCCTGATATACCCGATGTCCCCGACTTGTCGGAGTTGACCGTGCGACCCGACGCATAGTGCATGATTTCCTCCTGGCTGGTTTGACGGGTTTCGAGAATCGTCACGAGTTCTCCCTCGTGAAAGACGGCGACCCGATCGGTCATGCCGAGTATCTCGGGCAGTTCCGAACTGATCATCACGACGCCGATGCCCTGCCCGGCCAATCTGTCGAGTAGTTCATAGATCGCGAATTTGGCGCCGACGTCGATGCCGCGCGTCGGCTCGTCGAAGAACAGCACGCGTGAATCGCGGAACAGCCACTTGCTGATGACGACCTTCTGCTGGTTACCGCCCGAGAGATTGCGTGCGATCTGCCTGATGCTTGGGGTGCGTATTCCGAGCGCGTCGATGTAACGTTGCGCCACAGCAGCTTCTGCAGCGAAGCGGATAAATCCGAAGCGGTTCGACACCGCACCCAGGTTAGCAAGGGTGATATTGCTTGCGACCGGCATGTTGACCGACAGACCGCTGGCCTTGCGGTCCTCGGACAGATAGGCAATGCCGTGCCGGATTGCATCGATTGGCGAGCGGATCGCGAGGGTCTCTGTGCCGAGGTGCACCGTGCCGCTATCGAGTGGGTCGGCACCGAAGATGGCGCGGGCCACTTCGGTCCGGCCCGCGCCCAGCAAGCCAGCGAAGCCAAGGATTTCGCCGCGGCGTAGCTCGAAACTGACGGGGCCGAACACGTTCGTGCGCGTCAGTTGGTCGACGGACAGCAGCACGTCGTCGGTGGGCACCGACGTGCGCGCCGGAAACTTGTCTTCAAGTGAGCGACCGACCATGCGCGCCACGATCTTGTTGATCGTGGTGTCGCGAAACATGTCGGTCGCAACATACCGCCCGTCGCGCATCACGGTGACCCGATCGACGATCTCGGTCATTTCATCGAGCCGGTGCGAGATGTAAATGATTCCGACGCCAGCACGCTTTAGCTCGTGAATGATCTTGAAGAGCTGAGTCGTTTCTTCTTCCGTGAGCGATGAAGTCGGTTCATCCATGATCAACACTTCGGCGTCAAGCGACAGCGCCTTGGCGATCTCGACCATTTGCCGTTGCGCAACCGATAAGGTGCGCACCAGTGTCCCCGGCTCAATGTCGACGCGAAGCCGCTCGAGGCAACGTTGGCCGTCGGCGTGCAAACGCGCGCGATCGACGAAGATGCCGCGGCGTGGTTCACGTGCAAGAAAGATGTTTTCCGCCACCGATAGCTGGGGCACCAGGTTCAGCTCCTGGTGAATAATTGCGATGCCTGCGGCTTGGGCTTCGAGCGAGGACGTGAAGTGGCGTTGGCTGCCTTTGTAGATGAGGGTGCCATCGTCGGGCGGGTACTGGCCGCTGATGATTTTCATCAGCGTTGACTTGCCCGCGCCGTTCTCGCCGCATACGGCGTGGACTTCGCCGCGCCTTAGATCAAAACTGACGTTGTCGAGCGCGAGTACGCCAGGAAAACGTTTGGTGATGTTGTTGAGCCGCAGCAACTCGGCTTGATCACCGGAGCGCGTGTTGCCACGCGGAGCGTCGGTGGCGGATCCCCCCACCGGGTCGGGCGACTGAGTTGCGGTTGCCGCTCGGCGTTCATCCACGATGAGTTCGAAACAGCGGAAATGAACGGAGTCGGCCTGCGCTGGGATCGGGCGACGGGGGGCGGGCTGGGCAGGGAAATCCAGCAAGTCTGTCTCCATTTTGTCACTTCGCACGAGTGGCTATGTCGGGCGTGCCTGCCGGATCGGTCCCGTGGTCGACGCCGGCGACGGCGGCAACCACGGCTGTCAGGACCGATTCCAGCATAGGTAAATTCGATTAATTGGTCAAGTCACTTTAAATTCCGGTGGTGGTAGAGCTTTGGCTGCAACGGGAAGCGTACCATGTCAGCATAACCGCAAAGCTCTTTACCTGTCGTGGCTCATTGGCGTAGGCAATGTAAGGAAAGGACATTCGTATATAATTCTTCCGCATTGTATTTTGGAAATGTGGTCAGACCAATTAGACGCGGACGCTCGCTCAGCTGGCCAGGCAAACCTTGGGAGAGGGCATTTGACAACACAACTGAAGCAGGTCGAAACCAGGCGCCTGTACCAGCACATCGCCGATCAGATTCGCTCCCTGATTGGGTCGGGCGGCTTCGCGCCAGGAACGCGTCTGCCGGCGGAGCGCGATCTCGCGCAGCAACTCGGCGTCTCCCGGCCGTCGGTTCGAGAGGCTCTGATCGCGCTGGAGATTGCCGGCTCTGTCGAAATTCGTCAGGGCTCGGGCGTGTACGTGTGCCGCGTGCCCGACCGGTCGTCCAGTACGACAGCCGCTATGGGCGAAAGTCCGTCAGAGTTGATGCAGGCGCGGGCTGTACTGGAAGGGTCGGTGATCGTGTTGGCTAGCGCGCTGATCACACCAGATGGGTTAGCCCAATTGCGCGAGACCCTTGATGCAATGCGCACGCAGGTGAAAGCGGGACTTTCGCCGCTGGAGCATGATCGTGCGTTCCATGTGTGCATTGCCGAAATGAGCGGAAACTCCGTGCTGGTACGGATGGTGGCCGAATTGTTCGACGAACGGCACAGCCCCATTTCGTCTCGCCTTAGCGGGCACGCGGAAACGAGCCAGACCTGGCAGGCGGCGCTTGAAGAACACGAGGCAATTTATCGGGCCCTTGAGGAGCGAGACCCGCTAGCCGCGCAGGCGGCCATTCGTCGCCATCTGAAGGCGTCAGAGGCGCGATGGATAGAGGCGAGTTGAAAGTATTTCGGAGCGTCGGAGAGGACCGTTTCTGATGTCTTCTTTCCGGGAGTGCTTCCTCTTTGGTAACTCAACCGAAGGCTCGTCGGCGTGACGGTTCTCACGGCCTGCTGCCAACGGAAGTCTGATTCGACAGTCACTTCAAGCGCGAATCCGTGATACTCATACGTGCGCGTCATGGCCTGCTCCGGCTCTCACTTGCCGTGCCTGCATTCGCGGATACCCTGAATCTAAGGTTATATGAACGGTCGTTGCAGGCCGTCGTTGAAGGCCTGCGGCAGTCCAATGCATCGGGCGGAACGGACATCTACGCGTCCGCTTTACCAGAGTAAACGTTGACTCCGTCTAAGGGGTCGCTGGCGAACCGTTCGCGATCACCCGGCCGACCGGGCTGGAGGCTGTTCGGCGAAGAGGACGTTCATGAATACGGCGCGTGACTCCCTGCGACTCAGTCCCGACGGCCTCATCGCCACCCTGGACTCTCGACGTGGCGCATGCGGCGAGACAGAACTACACAGCTTTTGCATTACAGCCATTCAATGACTATGCTTTGATCCCGTTCCGCGCATGCGAGACTGCAATGACAACCGCTAATGTACGTCGGTATGTGGTCAATACGCAGGAAACGTATGAACGGAATGCGTGGCGATCGGCTTTCTTTGTCGGCGTCGACGATCCGGATCCCACTGCGGCGTTCTTTGGCGAAAGTAGTCCTGGCCCGCTGTTCAGTACGGCTGACGGGGCCGCATCCGCTGCGCTTCGCCGCGGAGTCGAATTTGCCGGCGGACTGCCCGACCCCGCCGTGATCGGCCTGTTGACCCTCTATCCATGAGTGGGCTTCGCGCCGCGAAGGCATGGCAGAGGGCTGGCGCAGTTCTGTCTGTTGGCATCACTGTCGGCCTCTTCAAACCGCGATGTATATACACTGTCTTTGTAACTTTGTACCGCCGCCGTCGATACATGCAGGGCACCCGCCGGTATCGGGCAGCCTGCCTGGCTATTTCCAGAGTCGGCATGCCGGCATGAGGCACGCGGTTTGCACGATCCTCAATGACAGGCTGACGTTACAGGCGACACCAGCCGGCAAAGAATGTGGATTGGCCGGGATGCGCGATGCCGGTTCCGGCAGCGACATAGCTGCGATCCACGAATGGATTCGGCCGACAAACGGATACCGAAACGGATAACGGGAGCCCTCAATGAAACTGCACATGAAATATGCCGCGGTCGCGGCATCGGTTGTACTCCTCGCGATTGGCGCGACCGCCTGCAAGCGCGCAGACAATAGCAGCGATGCAGCCAGTTCGGCGGTCGGCGCCAGCGGGACGATGAGCGCTCCCGCCACACCAGGCGCCATGGGCGCGAGCGGTGCCAGCCAGTAGCGGAAATGGAGACAGCCGGCGTGTCGCCGCGTGATTCACGACATCCCGACCTTCCTCAATGTCCACTCCGATGCGCGGCGGCGTGAATCCGTCGCGAACTCCACCGGCTCAGGCACTGCCTCGACGGTCGTGGATGGCGCGCGCCGCGAACCTGGCGCTTGCCGGCACGGGCTCGACGCCAAGCGGCTCCCGGTTCGCTGTCGCCCGGAATGCCGTTCTGGCTCCGCGAACCTCTTCACCGCTCCATGGACTCCGCAAGGGAACCATCGGGTCGTCGTTCGCGGATGGGCACACCAGGGTGACCCGCCTTCCGGACGTCCGTTTCGACGCTACAACTCGTAGGGAGCGTCCGGTATGTCGAGCAGCGCATCGTCGACGTCGAGTTCAACAGAGCATGCGCCTTGTAGCGGTGGTGGATCCTGTTGCTCGCTAAAGCGCGTGCGAACCATTTCACAGAGTCGGTCGCGGACCACGGCACGTGCGGACGTATCAAGGGCTGCATAGTGGTCGATCTGTTGTCGGGAGAACCGGACGGTGATGGCACACCGCGCATCAAGGGACGCATCCCTGTGCGACTCCACCACCCACGAGAGATGAATGAAATAAACTGACCCCTCGTCATAGCTGCTGACAGCGGCTGCCTTCGCGGACTCAAAGACTTCCGAGAGCGCCAGTTCGATTTCTTCGATACGTTGGGGCAAATCTATCTGGTTCATGATTACATCCTTGTAGATTCGTCTGACCGGGATACATAAGCGTCCCGGCAAACGGCCGGATACATGCGGCGCCGGAACGGACCGATGCCCAAGCGATGTTGAGGATCTGCGTGCCGCTGAAGGCCGAGGCTAAGGGTTGCATCGTCGGCATATGAGCATCTCAATCGTTTCCGTATGACATGTTGCGGGGCGAACGGCGCGTCTGCTCGTCTGCCAACTCACACACGCCGACGCTCACGCCTTCATGCGCTTGCCGGCGAAGTAGCGCTCCAAATCGAAGCGAGGCGCTACGCACATCACGGATGCGAGCCGAGCGTTGGGCGAGCTGCGCGACGGCCCAGATTCACCGACGCGGCCGTGCCGAGTATGCGGTGATTCGGTCAGGGCAGAGCGCATTTTTCCCTCACTTCTGGCCTGACGAACCAGTTACGACGAGCCGTCCGAATCCACTTTGGCCACGTTGGATGCCCTGCGGTCCAGTTTCATGTACATGTCCGCCGCTACGACGCCAAAGATAATGTGAACGAGCGCGCTGACCCAGTTCCGCGCCTCCGCGAACCACGGAAAAAATTGGGTCATGCCATAGAAATTGATTATGTAGACGATCAAGCCGAAAACGGCACCCGCGAGCGTTGCCATCCCCACGCTCGAGTCGAGGCTGAACGACACCGCGATCAGGCTGAGGATGAGCGCGAGAACGATCGCAAGGGCAAAATGGACGATGAAGGCTGCAAGGACAATGCCGACAGAGAACGCATGCGGCGATCGCAATGCGCCACGACCCAAAATGATAGCGGCGATCATGCGTGGAGGTTCCGTCAGGCTCTGGCCGGTCACGAGCGCCATCAGAAAAACCCCCAATATGAGGAATATCGCTCCGGCGATAACCCCCGCCAGGGCGGCTGCCCGCCAGTCGGGCTGACGGTGCGTGAAATGATGGGAATCCAGGTGAAGTTCCACAATTTCTCTCCCAATCGATCCGGATAATTCATTTTAGGTCGAGCAGTCGATCCTGCCGGATGCAAGCGCGTGGGCCTGTGGCGCCGGCGCCTGCGAAATCGGGCTCCGGTGCAAATAGGTGGTCTGGAAGGTGGTCTGGAAGGTGGTCTGGACGAGATTTTTGCTATATAGAAAGGATACCTCACGAAGCGGACAGGACGGCCTTCCAAACCGTGGGTGCAGCGGTATCTTTGAGGCCGAGCTTCGCGAGACTGAATTGGCCTTTGCGAATAGATGTACCAACTCAATACTTGAGAGAGTGATCGCTGCATTCCCGAAACGTTTGAAGCCGAGGATGACTTTCGTGCGGGACTTGATGTTGCGGTGGTCCTGTTCGACCAGATTATTGAGATATTTAGAGGATCGGACCTTCGAGTCCTCAGGCAGCAAGCCATCGGACTTCATCTCGCGCACGGCGCGGTGCGATCCCGCTTAACCATCGAGCGTGATGGTCTTCGGTGGCTGGCCTTGATGCCTGATTGCCTTCCTGAAAAAGGCTTTTGCCGCCTTCACGTCGCGCTTGGCGCTGAGCATGAAGTCTACCGTCTGCTCCTCCCGATCTACTGCCCGATAAAGACAGACGCACTTGCCGCGCAGCCTGAGGTAAGTCTCATCGACACGCCACGTCTGACCGGTGGGCCTGCCAAAGCGGTTCCACTGTTTGACGAACTCCCGGCGCAAAGCGCCACACCATGAATTTACGCTTTTGCCTGAAGCGCAGCCCGAGCTTTTTGCGCAGCCGCTTTATGCCTTCACGCGGATTCCGGCTTTTAAATCGGTTTTCGATATTCTGGATATCAAACAACTGATGTCTCGTCGGGCGAGTGGGTATTCGCGGTCGATGGAGCGTGTCTCGCCAGAGCGGTCCGTCACGAAGACCACTACACTGACAAGGTTGTGCATACAGGTCTAGAATGAAATTGGCGTTGCGTCGTTCGCGAAATGCTTCTGCCGAAAGAAAAGCGGCTGGCGACGTGGCCAGCAATCCCCACACAGGACAGTGTCGCTCACTGCAAACGTGCGGATTTCGTTTCGACGTAATCTGGACCAATTGGGTCCTGATTAAAACGGGAGATGTTCCGATGTTGCGCATGAGCAAACTTGCGGATTACGGCACGGTGATCATGACCGCGATGGCGCGCGATCCCGATGCCGTCCACAGCGCAAGCAGCATTGCGGCGGCGACCGGCGTCGCGATGCCTACGGTGTCAAAGGTGCTGAAAGTCCTGACGCGCGGTGGTGTCGTGGAGTCGCTGCGGGGCGCAAACGGCGGTTACCTGCTGGCGCGGCCGCCCGCGCGGATCACGCTGGCGGAAGTAATCGCCGCTGTCGACGGCCCGATCGGGATGACCGAATGCAGCACGACGCCAGGCCTGTGTATCCAGGAGGCGGCGTGCGCGGTGCGCGCCAACTGGCAGAAGGTCAATCGCCTGATTTACGAAGCGTTGCAGCAGGTCACGCTGGCGGACATGGCGGGCCCCGCGTTGCGCGCAGTCGATATCAGCGCGATCCGCGCCCGTAGTATCCCCAGCCGCCGCGCGGGCGCGATGCCCGCCCGCAGATCGACTGACGGAGGCCACGCATGAGCGCATCCACAACCGGTTTCGATGAACTGATCAACCGCGAATACCAGCACGGTTTCGTGACCAATCTGGAGGCCGATGCGCTTCCGCGCGGGCTGAGCGAGGACGTGGTCCGGCTCATTTCGGTGAAGAAAGACGAGCCGGCGTTCATGCTCGAATGGCGGCTCGCGGCCTATCGCCACTGGCTCACGATGACCGAGCCGCACTGGGCGACGGTCGAACACCCGCCGATCGATTATCAGAACATCGTCTATTATTCCGCGCCGATGACGCAGAAGAATCGTCCGAAGAGTCTCGATGAAGTCGATCCGGAACTGCTGCGTACCTACGAAAAGCTGGGTGTGCCGCTGAGGGAGCGCGAACTGCTGGCGGGCGTAGCGGTGGATGCGGTATTCGACAGCGTGTCGGTAGCGACTACGTTCCGCGAAAAGCTGGCGGAACTCGGCATTGTGTTCTGTTCGTTCTCGGAGGCCGTACAGCATCATCCCGAACTGGTGCGAAAGTATCTCGGCTCGGTCGTGCCGCACACCGACAATTTCTTCGCTGCGCTCAATTCCGCCGTGTTCAGCGATGGGTCGTTCTGCTACATCCCGCCGGGCGTGCGCTGCCCGATGGAACTGTCGACCTACTTTCGTATCAACGCCCAGAACACCGGGCAGTTCGAGCGCACGCTGATCGTCGCGGACAAAGGCGCGTACGTGAGCTATCTGGAAGGCTGCACCGCGCCGATGCGCGACGAAAACCAACTGCATGCCGCTGTGGTCGAACTGGTCGCGCTGGAAGGTGCACAGATCCGCTATTCGACGGTGCAGAACTGGTATCCGGGCGATGCGTCGGGCAAGGGCGGCATCTACAACTTCGTGACCAAACGTGGCGACTGCCGCGAGGCGAATTCGAAGATTTCATGGACTCAGGTGGAAACCGGTTCGGCGATTACGTGGAAGTATCCAAGCGTGATCCTGCAGGGCGATAACTCGGTCGGTGAATTCTATTCGGTGGCGCTGACCAA
Source organism: Paraburkholderia sp. RAU2J (assembly GCF_003634845.1). NCBI lineage: Bacteria > Pseudomonadati > Pseudomonadota > Betaproteobacteria > Burkholderiales > Burkholderiaceae > Paraburkholderia > Paraburkholderia sp. RAU2J. The sequence goes on along the minus strand of NZ_RBXG01000003.1, from coordinate 166,223 downwards.
CCACTATCAACAGGCCGATACCGGGACGAAGATGGTTCACCTCGGCCGCAATACGCGCAGCACAATTCTGTCCAAAGGCATTTCGGCGGGCCGGGGAAAGAACGCGTACCGTGGCCTCGTGAAGGTCGGCCGTGCGGCGCAAGGCGCGCGCAACTACACGCAGTGCGATTCGCTTTTGCTCGGAAACCGTTCCAGCGCTCACACATTCCCCTACATCGAGGTCAAGAACCCGACCGCGAAGGTCGAACACGAAGCATCGACATCCCGCATCGGCGAAGATCAGTTGTTCTATTGCAGGCAGCGTGGGTTGTCGCCGGAAGATGCGGTGTCGATGATCGTGAACGGCTTCTGCAAGGAGGTCTTCAAGGAGCTGCCGATGGAGTTTGCCGTCGAGGCGCAAAAGCTGCTCGGCGTCAGCCTGGAAGGCGCCGTGGGATAAACCCACAGCGATTCGCGAGGGAGTCGGACCATGCTCGAAATCAGCAATCTGCAGGTCGAAGTCGACGGCAAGAAAATTCTGTATGGCATCGATCTAAGTGTAAAGGCCGGCGAGGTGCACGCGATCATGGGCCCGAACGGCTCGGGCAAGAGCACGCTTGCCCAGGTGCTGGCCGGGCGCGAGGACTTTGCTGTCACGGGCGGCGAGGTCTCATATCTCGGCCGTGACCTGCTGGCGCTCGCACCCGAAGAGCGCGCGCACCAAGGACTGTTTCTCGCGTTCCAGTATCCCGTCGAGATACCCGGCGTGAGCAACGTTTATCTGCTGAAGGCGGCGCTGAACGCGCAGCGGCGGTATCGTGGCGAGCCGGAGCTCGATGCGATGGAGTTTCTGCAACGGGTCAAGGAGAGGATGACGCTGATGCAGATGGACGAGAGTCTGCTGTATCGCGCCGTGAACGAAGGTTTTTCCGGCGGAGAGAAGAAGCGCAACGAGATTCTGCAGATGGTCGTGCTGGAGCCCCGGCTCGCCATTCTCGACGAAACGGATTCCGGGCTCGACATCGACGCATTGCAGATTGTCGCGCACGGTGTCAACAGCATGCGCAGTCCAGAACGGGCGATCGTGCTCGTGACGCACTATCAGCGGCTATTGGACTACGTCGTGCCGGATCGCGTGCATGTGCTGGCGAATGGCCGGATCGTGAAGTCGGGGTCCCGTGAACTCGCGCTGGAGCTGGAGCGTAGAGGCTATGGTTGGATCGACGATGAAGCGGTGCAACCAGAAAATAGAGCAAGCCAGGAAAGCGCGGGGCATCCATGAAAAACGAATCCCTCGACTACTTCCATCAGGCTTTTGCGCAACTCGCGCAGACGTTGCCCGGCGCTGAGCTTCCGTGGCTGCGTGCCGCGCGCCGAAGCGCGTTCGACCAGTTCGACGCGCTGGGTTTCCCGACCACGCGGCACGAGGACTGGAAATACACGAACGTGTCGGCGATCGGCAAGCGTTCCTGGCATTTCAGGGCGCAACGCACCGACGATAGCGACGTGCTGCACGTCATCGATGAACTCAAGCTGGACCCTGCCGGGCATCGACTGGTCTTTGTCAACGGTCGGCATGTGCCGCGGCCGTCGAAGCTGAATGGCTTGCCGCATGGGGTATTTGTAGGCTCGCTTACGCGGGCGTTGCGAGAAATGCCGCAACGGCTTGAGGCGGCGATCGCCTCGCAGGCATATACAGATGGCTTTGCCGCGCTGAACACGGCGTTTATGACGGATGGGTTTGCCATCGTGCTGCCGCCTGGCGAGGTCATCGATCAACCGCTGCATATCCTGTTTCTGACCGACGAAGCGGGTCTTGCGGTGCAGCCGTTCAATGTCGTGCTTGCGGGAGCACGCTCGGGCTGCACGATCGTCGAGCATTTTGTAGGGCTGAGCGACGACGCGTACTGGACCAACGCCGTTACCCGCATCGTCGCCCACGAGCAGGCGGACGTGCAGCACTACCGGTTGCAGCAGGAAAGCTCGAAGGCTTTTCATATCGCGTCGGTCGCAGCGGCGCAGCAACGCGGCAGCTGTTTTACCTCACATGCATTCGCTTTCGGCGCCGCGTTGTCGCGCACCGGTATCGGCACAAGCCTGAACGCCGCGAACGCGCAAGCCACGTTGAACGGTCTCTATTTCGTTGGCGGCCGGCAGCACGTCGATCACCACACGCGCATCGATCACGCGGAGCCACACGGCACGAGTCGCGAATACTACCGCGGCGTGCTCGACGGCGCTGCGCGCGGCGTGTTCAACGGGCGCGTCATCGTGCATCGCGATGCGCAGCAAACGGACACGCATCAGGCGAATCACAACCTGCTGCTGTCACGCGATGCGGAAATCGACACGAAGCCACAACTCGAGATCTACGCCGACGACGTGAAATGCACACACGGCGCGACGGTCGGTCAACTGGACGACAACCAGCTGTTCTATTTACGTGCACGAGGTGTCGAAGAGCGCATGGCGCGGGCGCTACTGACATACGCATTTGCGCGCGACATTGTCGAACGTGTGCGCATCGATTCGCTGCGTGAGCGGCTCGAAAACCTGCTGTTCGCGCGCACCCCGGAAGGCGAGCGCATCAGGGAGTTGCTATGAAGCCGATCGAACAGATGCAGACGCCCGATCCGCGCAATGTCGAGCACTGGCGAGCCGATTTTCCGATTCTGGGCGAGCGCGTGCATGGCCGGCCATTGGTCTATCTCGACAATGGCGCCACTACGCAAAAGGCCGCCTCGGTCATCTACGCGGAAAACGCTTACTACCGGCATAGCAACGCCAATGTGCACCGCGGCGTGCATCTGCTGTCGCAGCGCGCGACCGATTCATTCGAGGCCGCACGCGCGAAGATTGCACGCCTCATCAATGCGCAGCGTCCCGAGGAGATCGTATTCGTGCGTGGCACGACCGAGGCGATCAATCTCGTCGCCCAGAGCTATGCTCGCCCGCAGATCAAGCCCGGCGACGAAATCCTGATTAGCGCGATGGAGCACCATTCGAACATTGTGCCGTGGCAGCTCGTCTGCGAGCATACGGGCGCGGCGCTGAAAGTCGTGCCGATCGACGATACGGGTGCGCTCGATGCCGACGCGTACGAGCGTTTGTTGAGTGAACGTACGCGGCTCGTCGCGATGACGCACCTGGCCAACGCACTCGGCAGCATCAATCCGGTGGAGCGCATCGTTGCAGCGGCACACGCGCGGGGCGTGCCGGTGCTGCTGGATGGTGCACAGGCAATCGCGCATCTGCCGGTCGACGTCCGCGCAATAGATTGCGATTTCTACGCGTTTTCCGGGCATAAGGTGTACGGACCGACTGGCATTGGCGTGCTGTACGCCAAGGCCGCACTGCTTGAAGCGATGCCGCCGTGGCAGGGCGGCGGCGACATGATCCGCTCGGTAACGTTCGAGAAAACGGAATACAACGCGATTCCGTGGAAGTTCGAGGCGGGTACGCCGAACATTGCCGGCGCGATTGCGCTGGGTGCGGCGCTCGACTATGTCGACAGCATCGGCATGGAAGTCATCGCCGCGCACGAGAACGAACTGCTCGCCTATGCGACGGCCGCCCTGCAGGTGATACCGGGCTTGCGTTTTATCGGTAGCGCACGCGACAAGGCAAGCATTCTGTCGTTCGTGCTCGACGGCGTGCATGCCCATGATGTCGGCACGATTCTCGATCGACACGGCATCGCCGTGCGTGCGGGCCATCATTGCGCGATGCCGGTGATGCAGCGCTTCGGCGTACCGGCTACCGTGCGCGCGTCGCTCGCCCTCTACAACACGCATCAGGATATCGACGCGCTGATCGAAGGCCTCGTCAAAGTCAGGGAGATATTCGGAACATGAGCGATCTGCGTGATCTGTATCAGGAGCTTATCTTCGACCACTACCGGCGGCCGCGTAACTGTCATGGACTGTCCGGTGCCAATCACACGGCTGAGGGCTATAACCCGCTGTGCGGCGACCGCATTACGCTATATCTGCGAATCGAGGACGGCATCGTCAAAGAGGCGAGTTTCGAAGGCGCAGGCTGTGCAATTGCGACAGCATCGGCGTCGTTGATGACCGAGGCGCTGAAAGGCAAAACGGAAGCAGAGGCCGAAGCGCTGTTCGGGCGCTTTCACGACATGGTGACCACACCCGCTGCAGGGCAGGCGCCAGCCGCGGAGATGGGTAAGCTGGCGGTGCTGTCCGGTGTACGGGAGTTTCCCGAGCGTGTGAAGTGCGCGACGCTGGCCTGGCATACGCTGCGCGCCGCGCTGCACGACGAGGCTCGCCCCGTTTCGACAGAGTGAGGCAGACGATGAGCACATTCGACTGGCTGAAGCGCGCTGAGGCCGCACAACCCGGCAGCGGCGCAACAACTGAACGTCTTGAAGAGCGCGTGATCGACGCGCTGCGCACCGTGTTCGACCCGGAGATTCCGGTCAACATCTACGATTTGGGGCTTGTTTATGGTCTTGACGTGGACGAAGCCGAAGGCCGCGTCGGGATCCGCATGACGCTGACCGCGCCCGGCTGCCCGGTCGCGCAGACCTTCCCGGCGACCGTGGAGGATGCAGTGTTTTCGGTGAGCGGAGTGAACGACGTGCACGTTGAACTGGTGTGGGATCCGCCGTGGTCGAGAGACCGGATGTCGGATGCGGCGCGCCTGCAATTGGGGATGCTCTGACATGTCCGACTGGGTCGATGTCGCCGCGATCGGGGATTTTCCGGCCGGGTCTGTTCGCAGCGTCGAGGTCGATGGCGCGCAGGTTGCTGTGTTCAACGTCGACGGCACCTGTTACGCAATCGAGGATGTCTGTCCGCACGACGGCGGCATCCTGACGGGCGGGGTGGTGGAAGGCGACGTGGTCGTCTGTCCGCGCCACGGTGCACGATTTTGCATCAGGACCGGAAAGGTGCTGGCGCCGCCGGCATATGAGGATGTGGTGGCGTTTCCGGTGCGGGTCGAGGCGGGCGTCGTTCAGGTGCGTGACGAGCGGTGGGATTGAGGTGCGCTGTCGACCGGCTCTCGTTCTCACGAAAGCGACGTCACGACGCCCCAGCCCCCTGATGCAGCTCGCCGCCTTCAAGCGCCGGGCGATGTCGGCCGTTTGCAGTGTCCCGCGTTCAGTCGGTGAATGGGCGGCGAGATAGCGGGCGACCGCAATGAGAATGTGCCGGCCTTCGCCAGTATCGCTTCACACAGCAAACTGCCGGATCCCGGCCTCTAGCATCTGATAAGCGTGGATCCTTTGCTTGACCCGCTTACCTTACTGCGACGGAACCCGGGCAATGCCCAGGCCGAACTTCGCCGACCAGCAGCGCACGGTCTCGTAGGTCAGATCGATGTCGCGCGCGGCCAGGACCCCTCGACCAAGCGCAGGCTCAGCGGAAAACGGTAGAACAGTTACGCCGCATAGCTGATGACGTCGGGCGGGGACCGGTAGCCGCCGGCATAGGAGAGGGTGCCGCTCGGGGGTACATTGTGTGGCAGGGTGACAGTACCGTTCGGGGTCGATGCGAATTTCTTCCCATCATCGGCAGCGCAGGCACTGCGCGTCGGCGACCATATCAGGACACAGGTGCGCCGGTTCTGACGTGCGGTTAGCGGCGCGGCCCGTCCGTGTCGCCGGGTTCGATGTAGGGTGCCACCAGGCGGTGCGCACAATGCCCACGCCCGGATATGGCGCCGAGGATCAGCTCCGCCATGGTCTCACCGGACGAGTGCCCGGTCGGCTGCACGACAGCGGTCACTGTGTGAGGGAACGAAACATCGGGCGGCACGCCGTCGTACACGATCAGGGAGAGATCGGTTCTGACGTTTCGGCCACTATCGCCGATTGCCCGGAATGCCCCCGTGCCGGCGATATTGTTGTCCACCAGCACGGCGGTCGGTGGCTCGTCGAGGTTGAGCAGGGTGCGCATCGCATCGTAGCCACCTGTTCTGTCGAATGAGCATTCGATCAGCAGTTGCGCCTCGGGCTCGATGCCTGCCTCACGCAGAGCCGTCAGAAAACCCGCCCGCCGTTGCGCCGCGAAGTTCAGCGTCAGCGGCGCGCTCACGATCGCGATTCTTCGATGCCCGAAACTGAGCAGGCGTTGGGCTGCTGCGCGGGCGCCCGCTTCATTGTCGAAGTCGAACCATCCGTATGGCTGCGCACTGTTCGTACGGCCGTACGCAATGAACGGGAAGTTGCGCTCCTGCAGAAACTGGATGCGCGGATCATCCACCAGCGTACGCGCCACGATCAGGCCATCCACCAGCTTGCCGTCGACGAGGCGCCGGTACGTCTCGAGTTCTGCATTCGGCCGCGCCGAAACGATGAAAAGGTCCAGGCCGCTCTTCCCCAGGCCTTGCGTCATGCCGGCGACAACTTCGCCGAACCGTGGGTCGCCGAGCGCATTGGCGCCAAACGGGTACACCAGTCCCACCGCCTCCGCTCGGCCAGTTGCGAGCCGGCGGGCAGTGGGGTCCGCGTGATAGCCGAGTTCCTGGGCAGCCTGCCTGACCCGCGCGCGCGTGGCCTCGCTGACGTCGTCGTATCCGTTTAGCGCCCGGCTGACGGTCGTCCGCGAAAGACCGAGCGAGCTCGACAGCATTTTCAAGTTCACCTTCACTGTGCCACCTCTGGACTCCCCGTTTCCGATCCTCCGACGCTGCCGCTGAAAGCGGGCGGTATGCCGAAGTATGCATATCCTACACGTCTGCGCAAACGTTTGACGTCCAAACCGGTTTGGATTAGCATTCAAACCGGTTTGGACGTGCTTTTAAGTAACTTGCTCAGCTGTTTTTTCGACCCTTTCAGGAAGCGAACCCCATGAATTCACTTCGGTCCCCGCAAAAGATCTCGAACCGTACTCGCCTGCGTACCGGCCTCATCTCCGGCTCGCTACTCGCAGCGGCTGCGGTACCGGCGCTCGCCCAATCCAATGGCGCGGGCTTTCCCGCACCGACCCCGCACTCGCAGCAGGCATATGACCCGGAGGATAGTTTCACGATGCGCTGGACGCGCGCCGACATCCGTCAGATCAAGGCGCAGTCCCACACCGCAACGGCCGCGGACAAGAATTCACTGCCTGCTTCACTGACCATGCCGGACATCGCCCAGGACTTTCCGTTGATCAACCCGAACGTGTGGGTCTGGGATACCTGGCCGCTGGCCGATCTGCGTGCGAACCAGTTGAGCTATAACGGCTGGGAGGTGATCTTTTCGCTGACTGCGGACCCGCACGCGGGCTATACGTTCGACGACCGCCACGTGCATGCGCGTATCGGCTTCTTCTATCGCCGGGCGGGGATTCCGGCGTCGCAACGTCCGGCGGATGGCGGCTGGACGTGGGGCGGCCATCTCTTCCCGGACGGTGCAAGCGCCAAGGTCTTCGGCACCGCGCCGATGACCAACAACGCGGAATGGTCCGGCTCCGCGCGTTTGATGAACGGCAACAACGTGAGCCTCTACTACACGGCGCTGTCGTTCAATCGCTCGGGCGCGGGCGGGCAGGACATCACGCCGCCAATCGCGATCATCACGCGCACGGACGGCCACATTCATGCAGACGACAAGCACGTCTGGTTCGACGGCTTCGACAATCATCAGGCGCTGCTGCAGCCAGACGGACAGATGTATCAGACGGGGCAGCAGAACACCTACTATTCGTTCCGCGATCCCTTCGTTTTCACCGATCCGGCCCATCCGGGCAAGACATACATGGTGTTCGAGGGCAACACGGGAGGGTCGCGCGGCGCACGCACCTGCACTGAGGCGGATCTGGGTTACGCGGCCAACGACCCGTATCGTGAGGATCTGAACACCGTGATGAACTCAGGCGCGGTCTACCAGAAGGCGAACGTCGGTCTTGCCGTCGCGACCGACAAAAAGCTCACACAGTGGAAGTTCCTGCCGCCGCTCCTGTCGGCGAACTGCGTGGACGATCAGACCGAACGCCCGCAGATCTACATGAAGGACGGCAAGTACTATCTGTTCACGATCAGTCACCGGGGAACGATGGCCGCGGGCGTGGACGGTCCGGACGGCGTGTACGGTTTCGTCGGTAACGGCATCCGCAGCGACTTCCTGCCGCTGAATCAGGGCAGCGGTCTTGTGCTTGGCAATCCGACCGACTTCGATATGCCGGTCGGCGCGCCTTATGCGCAGGACCCGAACCAGAATCCGCGCGCGTTCCAGTCGTACTCGCACTACGTCATGCCAGGCGGCCTGGTCGAATCGTTCATCGATGCGATCGGCCCGCGCCGCGGCGGCACCCTCGCGCCGACTGCGAAGATCAACATTAGCGGCATTTCGACCTCTGTCGACCGGTCGTACGGCAAGGGCGGGTTGGGCGGCTATGGCGATATTCCGGCCAACCTTCCAGCAAACGGCAACGGCAACGGCAACGGTGGCGGCAACGGCGCTCAGTAAGTCTGTCTGCCGTACGTGGGCGGATGGCGGCCCGGCCTGCCATCCGCCCACGCAATCACGAAATCACCGACGCGAGTATGAGCGAGGCGGCATGAGCAGGTGGATTCCCGATCTGTCCGCGCACGGCGGCCCCGCGTATCTCGCCGTAGCGGATGAAATCGAAACGGCGATACGCGCCGGAGGCTTCAAAGCGGGCGACCGCTTGCCGTCGCAGCGGATGCTCGCCGACTTCCTCGGCCTGCACGTGAATACAGTGAACCGCGCGATGCGCGAAACGGCGCGTCGCGGGTTGACCACGGGCGACGCAAGGCGCGGCACAGTTGTTCTTCGGCCGTTGTCCTGAACAGTCTGCCCGCTTTGCCCACGACAGAAACAGACCACTCAATGCATGATTTGCAACGTTCCTTCATTCCCTTTCCGCGTGCGCTGTCAGCCTGGTTGTTCACGGCGCTGACCATGTCAGTCACGGCGTGCGCGGCGCCCTCCGCATCAGTCGGAGCGGACCATAACGGCACCACGCAGTGGAGATCGGCGCTTCACTACACGCCGCAGCGCAACTGGATGAACGATCCCAATGGGCTGGTGTACTACAAGGGTCTTTACCACCTGTTCTATCAGTACAACCCGAACGGCAACGTCTGGGGCGACATGTCGTGGGGACATGCCACCAGTCGCGACCTCCTTCACTGGGACGAGCAGCCGGTTGCCATGCACGCGAACGAACGCGAGGAGATCTTTTCCGGCTCGATCGTCGTGGATGCGCATAACAGCTCCGGGTTAGGCCCGGCGAATTCGTCGCCATTGGTGGCGCTTTACACGAGCGCTTATAAGACAGGGTCCGGGCACCCACAGGGCACGCAGGCTCAGTCGCTTGCATACAGCATCGATGACGGTCAGACATGGCATCAATACCCGCGCAATCCGGTATTGACTCTCGACCCGGAATCGAAAAACTTTCGTGATCCGAAAGTTTCGTGGTACGCGCCAGGAGGTTACTGGCTGATGACCACCGTCGTCGCGGACGCGCACGTCGTCAAGATCTACCGCTCGAACAACCTGATCGACTGGGCATTTCTCAGCGACTTCAGTCTTCCCGATGTCCCCAATCGCGGCGCACTGTGGGAAATGCCGGATCTGTTCGTGCTTCCTCTCGATGGCGATAGCCGGAATCAGAAGTGGGTGATGATCGTCAACGTCAATCCGTGGTCGATTGCCGGCGGATCCGGCGCGATGTATTTCGTAGGGAATTTCGACGGCAAGACGTTCACGCCGGAGCATGTCGCGCCTGCGGGTTCTGATCCCGCGCGCTATCAGTGGCTCGACCATGGCGCCGACTACTACGCGGCCGGGACATTCGCCAACGCACCTGGCGGCGAGGCAGTCATGATCGGCTGGATGAGCAACTGGGACTACGCAAGCCAGATACCCACTACGCCATGGAAGGGCGCGATGGCACTACCTCGCCTGCTCGCGCTAAAAACGGTCGACGGGCTGCGGCAGCTGACATTCGCGCCAGTGGAACAATACGCGCGCCTGCTGCGTAAAGAGTCGACCACGCGCGTGAATGCGCTTGCCGTCTCGTCGGCGACGCGACAGTTCGCCGCACCCACGCGAGGCATCGTCCAGAACATCACGATGACCATCAGCCCGGGTTCGGCACGACGCGCGGGTCTCATCGTACGCGGCTCGGAGAACGGCGAGACCGGCACCCGGATCTTCTACGACACCACCCGCGGGACTTTGACGCTCGACCGTTCGAGGTCTGGTGTAACTGATTTCTCGGACGCGTTCAGCAAGCAGCACATCGTCAATCTGCCGCTGGAAAACGGCAAGTTGCGCCTTACGGTAATAGTCGACAGGAATTCGGTGGAAGTATTCGCGGGCGACGGCCGCACTGTCATCACCGATCTTATCTTTCCGGCGCAAACCGACAACCGGGCTTCGGTGTTCGCCGACGACGGCGAAGCCACCTTTTCCGACATCGCGATTACCGATCTTGCTGCGCAGCACGGTGAGGGGCCTCCGCGCTAGCCGATAGAATTCGCGATGTGCATTGCGAAGGAATCACGGTAAGGCACGGCGTGATTGAAAACAAGCGCCAGGACTGCCCGGTGCCACCGATCTGCCGCCTGCTGGGCGTTTCCGTGAGCCGCTATTATGCGTGGCGCAAACGGGCGCTGTCGTTGCGAGCACAACAGGAACCATACCTCGTTGCCGAAGTACTATTTCAGGCGCCCGTGAGCCAGTTCCGCATGTAGACGTCAATAAGTCGCGGGGAAAGTGCTTCGAAAATGCATGCAGCCCCGTCTGCGCTACCTGTCACCCGTGGCATTCACGCAGCGCTACTATGTGAATCAGGTCGCTGCCTGACCCTGCTGGCGTCCACGGCTTCCGACTGAGCTCAGCATAACGAGAACGCACGCAGTGCGTCGGTCACGGACAACGTCCCTTCTGCCGACTCCTTGCGGCCGGTGAACGGAAAGACGTCGGGGCCGCGCTGGCATTGGCAGTTGATATTCACGCGACACACCTGATGACCAACGGATCGATCAGCGCGCCGATTTGGGACGGGTTGAAGCCAAAGATGCTGACCTGCCGGCCGTGCTCGGACGTTGTCACGTATTCAAGCGCGGTTTCGACATCGTCGAAAGGCGCGACTGGAATGAGCGGGCCGAATTGCTCCTCGCGATACAGCGCCATGCCGTCGCTGACCGGATAGATGACCGCGGGATAGAACAGCGTCTTGCAGAACTCGCCGCCAGCATCATTGACCACGCGCGCGCCTTTGGCTTTCGCGTCGTCGATCGCCTCGGTCATGTGGGCGGTGCGGTGCATGCCCGGCAGTGGCGTGATGCTCACACCCGGCTCCCATGGCATGCCCACCTTCAGCTTCGCCAGTTCCTCAGCCGGCTAGTTCGTCATCGGCGTCGCACGGTTTGTACCGTCCGCGGCTACGTCACTCGGCGCCCGGAAGACATTCCCGGTCCTGCGCGGGTGAGCTGGGGCTCGGGCATGCCTGATGCTGTACTGAAGACATCTCTCACCAGTTGCGCGGGCAGCTGGCATCAACCGGCACAGGAAATCCGGTCGGATGTTTAGAAAGCATTCGGCGGCGCTAGATCTCGGGCAACACCCAGGAATCTTTGCGGATCGGCACGCGGCAAAAGCGCGAATCACGAGATCGTCGATCTGCTCAATGACCTGCCCGAAAAAATAACTGCGGTCTCGTGCCGCCTTGCAGGCGGATCGTCGTGACGAGTGCGTCACGTCATTTCCTACATCCATTATTGATAAATAAGGAGCGTTATCATGAATCCGACCCCTGAGTCCGCCCATGAAGGCGGAGCACAAATCACGCGCACGAGCGCCGATCCGGCCGACGGGCCGGGCCGCGATGTCATGGCTGCCGCAACGCTCGACGGCAATACCGTGCTGAGCGCGGACGGCGACGACGTTGGCAAGATCAAGGAGATCATGCTCGACGTGCGCACCGGTCGTATAGCGTACGCGGTGCTGGCAAGCGGCGGCTTTCTCGGCATCGGCGGCAAGCTACTCGCGATACCTTGGGCCATGCTGACCCTCGACAGGTCGCACGAACGTTTTGTGCTGTCGGCATCGTCCGAGCAGATCAGGAATGCACCGGGCTTCGACAAGGATAACTGGCCGGCGATGGCCGATCCGAACTGGGCCGCCACGGTGCATGCATACTATGGCAGCAAGCCATACTGGGGAAGCCGCACGGAACTACCCGTCGACGAGCGCGGCGATATGCGGATTGGTGAAAGCGTTGGGGATTCGCCTGCGTCGCCTGAGCGAGGGGACGTCAAACTTTAACATCGGCGACGCGGGTTCTGTCGCGCTAATGCGCTGGGTAGAATTCAGCAAACGGAAATTGCAGACGCTAAAGATGACCGGAACGACAAAGACACCGCGTGAGACATTGCCGCCTGGGATCGCCAAGGTGCTGAAGCGACTGCACTACCCGCTGGAGGTGATTTTGCTGTGCGTTCGGTGGTACGTGGCGTACTCGTTGAGCCTGCGCAATCTGGAAGAGATGATGGCGGAACGCCGTGTCGAGGTGGACCATTCGACGGTACACCGCTGGGTGATCAACGGCCAGTGGAAGTACTTCTATCGTGCGATGGATAAGGCCGCAAAGACCGTCGATTTCCTGCTGCGAGCCCATCGTGACAAGGCTGCCGCGCGTCGCTACTTCGAGAAATCCATCGAACAGAACGGCGAACCGTAGACCATCACCGTAGACAAAAGCGGTGCCAATCTGGCCGCGCCGCAAGCCATCAACGCCGAACGGAAAACGCCCATCAAGGTGCGCCAGGTCAAATATCTGAACAACGTTGTCGAACACGACCATCGCGCGATCAAACCTATCGTCAAACCCATGATGAGTTTCAAGTATTTTCGTTGCGCCCGCATCATCCTGTCGGGCATCGAACTGATGCATATGATCAGGAAGGGCCAAATGAAAGATGCTGGCGCAGACGGGACTGTTGCCGAGCAATCCGTTCGCTCGTCATTTAAGAATTCCTGAACATACGGGACTTGCTTATCCTGCCGCCCTTATTGCGACACAACCGCGCGGGGTTGCGACCGGTTTGCTGGCCGGGATCGTTCTTTTTGGCTGCAGTGGTTGCGCCGCGTTGAGCGGACCGCCCGCGCCAGAATGGCCGGGGCCACATGCACCGTATCCCTTCCCCAACGATGTTCCGCACCGAACGCAGTGAGGCCGGCCACGCACCGGGCAGGTCATCGCGGAGACCTGCGTTGATACGGCATGCATCAAAGGAGACTTGATCATCAGTCGCAAAGCAGCCCCACCGTCGGAATGGCAGGCGCTCGCCCCGCGATCAGATCGGCCGTGATTCGGGCCGAGCCGTGGGACATGGTCCAGCCGATATGACCGTGACCGGTGTTCAGGTAGAGATTGCGATACTTGTTGCGGCCCAAAAACGGCAGATTCGTTGGCGTCATCGGCCTGAGCCCGGCCCACATTTCGGCGCGATCGTAGTTGCCCCCGGCAGGGTAGAGCTCCCGCGTGACGCGCTTCATAAACGCGAAGTCAGACGGTTTGTGGCTCGTGTCGTAGCCGGCAAACTCCGCCGTCGCGGTGACCCGGATCCGGTCGCCGAAGCGCGAAATAGCGACGAGATTGTGCTCGTCGACCGCCGCGACGGTGGGGGGCAACGGCTGGCCATCGATGGGAATCGTGAGCGAGTATCCCTTGATCGGGTAGATCGGCAGATCGATGCCGATCTGCCGGCTAAGAACCGGACTGTACGAACCCAGTGCGAGCACATACGCGTCGCCTGTGACGAGGCCCCGATCCGTTCTGACGCCCACCACGTTCTGCCCGGCTATTTCGAAGCCGCTGACGGCGGTGTCCGTCAAGAGCGTACCGCCGCGCGCGACGATCTTTTCCGCCAGGGCGCGGGTGAATTTTGCGGGGTCGCCGGTTTCGTCGGTCGGGCAGTAAATGGCGCCCGCTATTCCGTGTTTTGCCGAAGCCAAGGACGGATCGACCGCGACGACCTGATCGCGGCTGAGCACCCGGATGACTTGCCCATCGGACTCCAGCAACTTCATCTGTGCGACTCCGCGGTCCAGCGCTTCCTGCGTACGATGAAAATACAGAATTCCGCGGTCGTTTCGATCGTATTCGATCGCCTCCCTGGCGATCACCTGCTGCAGCACGCGTTGCGAGTACGCGGCCAGCCGGTGCTTGAGCAGCGTATTGCGGCGCGCCTTCTTCGATGTGCATTCCATCAGGAAGCGCCACGACCAGCTATAAAGCCTGGGATCCGCAGAAAATTTGAAGCGCAACGCCTGATCCTTCAACACCAGCGATTTGAGCAGAATCATTGGCGCTTTGGGCGAGGACCACACGAACGAATGCCCGGGAGCGATCATTCCCGCGTTACCCCAGCTCGTTTCCGCTGCGACCAAAGGCTGCCGCTCGACGATCACGACGTCACAGCCATCGTTCTGTAACTGGTATGCGGTTGTCACACCGACAACCCCGCCGCCGAGCACGATAACTTTCATGTTGTCCTCAGATGCAAGGGGCGGGGCCCTCACGACAGCGCGGCGTCGCTCCGGCGCTTATGCTGCGCCACCAGCGATTCCTGCGTGGCAGCGGGCACCGGCGCGTAGTGGCTCAGTTGAATACTGTAGCTGCCGTGTCCGCCAGCGATCGCGTTCAGGCGAGACTGATAGTCGTTGAGTTCGGCAAGCGGCACCTGCCCCACAACGACCACGGCATCCCCGCCGACCGGGCGGGAGCCATGAACCTGGCCGCGTCTCGAAGACAGATCGCCGATGATGTCGCCCATCGCGGGTTCTGGCGTCGTCACCTCGATGTCGACGATCGGTTCGAGCACGATGGGCTGGGCTTTGAGCACCGCGTCGATGAACGCTTTGCGCCCGGCGGTCACGAATGCCACTTCCTTGGAGTCGACCGAATGACTCTTGCCGTCGAGGACCGTGACCCGCACGTCCTGCATTGGAACGCCGGCAAGCGGGCCGCTCTCGATCGCCTGAAGAATGCCTTTTTCCACCGCGGGAATGAACTGGCCGGGGATTGCGCCGCCCTTGACCGCGTCGACGAATTCGAAACCCGTGCCGCGCGGCAGCGGGTCCACGCGCAGCATCACTTCACCGAACTGTCCGGCGCCGCCGGTTTGCTTCTTGTGGCGGCAGTGCCCGTCGGCGCTGCTGCCGACGGTCTCCCGATAGGCAATTTTCGGCGGCCGCGTGACGACTTCGAGCTTGTACAGGTCCGACAGCCGCTCCAGCATGTAGCGCAGGTGCAACTCGCCGAGGCCTCGAACCACGGTCTCGTTGGTGCTGGCTTCGCGTTCGATACGCAGACACGGGTCTTCCGCGGTTAGCTTCTGCAGCGCTTCCCAGAGCCGCTGCTCGTGCCCGCGGCGTGCCGGCTCGATCGCGAGGCCGTAGATGGGCATCGGGAAGTTCGGCGCGACGAGGTGAATGTTGCCGTCCTCGGGCGCGTCGTGTAGCACGGCATCGAGGCCGATCTCGTCGGCCTTGGCCACCGCGCAGATATCGCCTGGACCGGCACGCAGCACGTCCACGTGTTCCTTGCCCTGCAACATCAACAGATGAGCGACGCGAAACGGCTGCCGTTTGTCACCGATAAAGAGTTGGCTGTCACGCTCGACCGTACCCTGGTGGATGCGGAACACGGCCATCTTGCCGATGTAAGGATCGACCACGATCTTGAAGGTGTGGGCCAACACGTGCTTGTCGGCGACCGGTTCGGCGTGCACGACTTCCTTACGGCCGCCGCCGAGATCGCGGTAGAAGAGCGGCGGGTTGCCTTCCATCGGATTGGGCAGAAGCTGAACCAACACGTCGAGCAGTTCCGCAACGCCGGCGCCATTGGCCGCTGACGTGAAGCAGACCGGCACAAGATGACCTTCGCGCAACGCGCGTTCGAAAGGCTCGTGCAACTGCTCCGCACGGATGGCCTCGCCTTGTTCCAGGTAGAGCTCCATCAGGGCCGGGTCGATCTCCACCACCTGATCGACCAGCGCATTGTGCGCGGCCTCCACGGACAGGAAATCCGCGTCGCCGGCAGGTTCGAAAAAACAGTCCACCACCTGATGGCCGCGCTGCGCCGGCAGGTTGATGGGCAGGCATTCCATACCGAACGTCTGCTGGATCTGCGTGAGCAGGCCCGGAAGGTCGACCTTTTCTCCATCGATACCGTTCACGATGATCATCCTGCAAAGCTTGCGTTCGCCCGCCCAGCTCATCATGCGCCGGGAAGTCATTTCAATGCCGGTCTGCGCATTGATGACGACGGCAACCGCCTCGACGGCTTGCAGCGCGCTGATCGACGGCCCCGAAAAGTCGGAATATCCGGGCGTATCGAGCAGGTAAATGCGTGTGTCGCGGTAATGCAGGTGAGTGACGGAAGAGTTCAGCGAGTGGTGATACTTCCGTTCGAGCGCGTCGAAATCGCCGACGGTCGTTCCGCGCTCCACGCTGCCGGGCGCATGGAGTGCGCCGCCGTGGTACAGCAGCGCTTCGACAAGGGAGGTCTTGCCGCAACCGGCATGCCCGACCAGGGCGAGGGTACGGATGGCATCGGGGCTATAACGCATGTTCGCCCTCGCACGGTAAGGGAGGTGGGGCCATTATTGGTGAAATCGGGCCTGTCTGCCATCCCGGGTAATCGTGCGATGCGGGCTGCAGCCGTCTTACTTCCATTGCGGCTGATCGAGCACCATTCCGTGCTGTCCCTTGTAGGCCGCCACGGCCGGCGGCGTCCACCCGTCCAGCAGGTGGGGCGCGAGCTGCCAGACCTCGATGCCGAGCGGCCGGCACACGTCCAGCGGATCGCGCGCGTCGGGCCCCCACATCGGTACGGACAGATCGCCGCCCGGACAAGTCGACAGCGCGCACAGCAAGTCGATCTCCGCGAAGAATTCCAGGTAATCGCCTTTCTTTGCCGGGCATGCCTTCATGAAGTATTTGTCTTCGAGATTCAGGCCGGTGCACTGGAACACATTGAGCACATCGTGGACGTCGTACTCGGTCAATCCGTACGGGGCGATGGCGCGCGTCAGGTTGGAGTGGCAGTGGAAATGAAAATCCTCGCCGGTCAGCATCCGGTTCACATAAGGATCGCAGCGCGTGCCGAGCAGATCGTGAACACGGCCGCCGTGCTCGTCGACGCCGTAGTCTGACAGACTGTCGTCGGTGATGGTCACCATCGGGCGCAGGAACGGCAGCGTCGACCATAGACGGTCGAACGTGCTCACGTGCGCCTGCTGCAACTGGCGCGTGCGCGATGCCCACATGCGCTCGCGCGGGTCGTGCCGGTTCCACAGGTTCAGGTCGGCAACCTGCGGACCTTCGATCGTGACGATCCGAAACACGTGGCCAGCCGGCACGGTCCACGCCTGCCCCGAGCGGATCGGCACGACGATCGATTCGACCAGCGTGCGGGTGTCCTGCTGCGAAGCGATGCGCTGATAGAACGGCCGATCGACATCGAGCGCGGAGCCTTTCGTGGACTGATAGGCAGCGGGGTAATTCAGCATGATCGATTCTCCTGCAATTTCAGGCCGACGCCGTATCGCGCTCGGGCGGCGTGGTCATCGTGCCGGAGCGGCGCAGCATCTTGTCGACCTCGCCAGCATGCAGTTCTTCGACGTGGATCATCTGGCGCGCGTATTCTTCCAGCGCGACCGAGCGACCTTCCGTCAGCGCGAGCAGTTGCCGGTACAGGTCCAGCGCGACTCTCTCGGCGTCGAGCGATTCACGCAGAATGGAAGCGATCTCGAAGACGTGCGAGTCGAGAAGCGGACCGATCGCGAGAGACGGGTAATCGCCCAAGGTGGTGATCCATTCGCCGGCCTGCTGCGCGTGCACGAGCGATTCGTCCGCCTGTTGCCGCAGCCACGCGACAATGGGGATGCGGCCAAATCCGAATACCAGGAATGAGTAATGGGTATATCGAATGACTCCCGCTAGTTCGGCCTCCAGAACCCGGTTCAATACGTCGACGACCTGGTCCTTATCGATCTCTGCCATGTTTGCCTCCATTGCGTTTGACCCGTTTCAACCGATGTCATTCGAATCGTCGGCGGGTGACTCTGCCGCGCCAGCACTGCCGCCCAGGTAGGCCGCGCGGACCCGGCTATCCTGAGCTAACTCGCGGGCGGAGCCCGCGAGCGCAATGCGCCCGCTTTCCAGCACGTAGGCCCGATGAGCGATGCGCAGCGCCTGACGGGCGTTCTGTTCGACGAGCAGAATCGAGGTGCCTTCGTGACAGATGTCGGCGATCATCCCGAAGATCGCGCGGACCAGCTTCGGCGCAAGTCCCATCGAGGGTTCGTCCAGCACTACGATACGCGGGCGCAGCATCAGCGCGCGGGCGATCGCCAGCATCTGCTGCTCGCCGCCGCTGAGCGTGCCTGCCAGCTGGCTGCGCCGCTCGCCGAGGCGGGGGAAAGCCGCATAGAGCTGATTCCTTCGCTGTTGCAACGCCGCATTGTCACGCCGGATCAGATAGCCGCCGAGATGCAGATTTTCCTCTACCGTCAGCGCGCCGAAAATGCGCCGTCCCTCCGGCACATGACCGAGCCCCAGCGCGACGATCTGGTGGGCGCGCAGTCCCGTCAGCCGCTGGCCGTCCATTGCGATGTCGCCCGCCCGCGGCCGGATCAAGCCGGAAATCGCCCGCAGCGTGGTCGTTTTCCCCGCGCCGTTGCTGCCGAGCAATGCAACGATCTCGCCCTGTGCGACGTCCAGCGAGATGCCGTGCAGCACTTCGACATTCCCATAGCTCACACGCAGGCCGCGGATTTCTAGGAGTCCCACAGCGATTTCTCCCCGCTAGCATCGTCGCTCGCTTCGTCCTTTTCGGCCGTGCCGAGATAGGCATCGATCACGCGCGGGTCCGTCCGGATCGCAGCGGGCTCGCCCTCGGCGAGCACGACACCATGATCCATCACGATGATCCGGTCCGATACGCCCATCACCAGCATCATGTCGTGCTCGATCAGCAGCACCGTCACGCCATGATCGCGGATTCGCCGGATCAGTTCCATGAGCGCAAGTTTCTCGGTCGGATTCATGCCCGCCGCCGGCTCATCGAGCAGCAGCAGCCGAGGGCTGCTCGCAAGCGCACGGGCGATCTCCAACCTGCGCTGGTCGCCGTAGGGCAGATCCGCCGCGCGCTCGCCCGCGCGGCCCGCCAGCCCGACGAAGGCGAGCCAGCGCAGGCCCTCGGACGAATGGTCCGCCGCGTCGGCACGCGCGGACGGCAAAGCCAGAAGCTCGGCGCCAAGCGAGGCCCGAAGCCGGTGATCCATGCCGATCAGCACGTTTTCGAAGGCCGTCATCTGGCCGAACAGGCGGATACCCTGGAAGGTGCGTGCCATGCCCTGATGGACGATGCGATGAGGCGCGCCGCCGGCCAGCCGTTCCCCGCACCAGACGATCTGGCCGCCGGTCAGGCGGATCACCCCCGTCAGGCAGTTGAACACGGTGGTCTTGCCCGCGCCGTTCGGACCGATCAGGCTCACGATCTCGCCGCTGCGCACCATGAAGCTGACACCGCCGACCGCCAGCACGCCGCCGAAGCGCCGCTGCATGTCGCGCACTTCCAGCAGGATTTCCTCGGTGACGGCGTGACTGGGCACTGGCGCCCGATCGGCGTCGGCGCCCTTGCGCGGCGGTGCGACGCGGCGCAACGGCGCCGGCCACAGCCCTTGCGGTCTCAGCAACATCAGGATCACGAGCCCGATCGCGAAAGCGAAGATGCGCCACAGATTCAGAAAACGGAGCATCTCCGGCAGGCCGGCGACGATGACGGCGCCGAGGATCACACCGGGAATGCTGCCCCGGCCGCCGAGTACGACGACGATGAGGATCGTGACGGACTGCAGATAGGTGAAGCCGGTTGGGTCGATGGTGCCGAAGCGGGCCGCGAACAGGCTGCCTCCCAGCCCGCCGATCAGCGCGCCGATCACATAGGCGAGCAGCTTCACGCGCAGTGTCGGCACGCCGACAGCTTCGGCGGCGGCCTCGTCCTCGCGGATGCTGGTCCAGGCGCGGCCCAACCGCGACCGGCCGAGCCGTATGGCGAACACGAGCACCAGCACGAGAAACACCATTCCCAGCTCGTACAGCGCCATCGGAGAACTGATCTCGAAACCGAACAGGCTCGGGCTCGCGATGCCGAAAATGCCGTTCGGGCCGCCGGTGATGTCGAGATTGGTGGCAACGATCCGCGTGATTTCGCCGAACCCGAGCGTGACTATCGCCAGATAGTCGCTGCGCAGCCGCAGCGTCGGATAGCCGATGACGATGCCCGACATGCCAGCGAACGCAAGACTGAACGGCAGCGTTTCCCAGAACGAGAAGTGCAGCAGGGTTTCCAGCAACGCGGTCGTGTACGCGCCGATCGCGAAGAAGGCCGCGTAGCCCAGATCGAGCAGGCCGGCATAACCGACCACGATGTTCAGCCCGAGACCGAGGATCGAATAGGTGACGATGGTCAGGCCGACATCGACGATATAGTTGCTCGCGACAGCGGGCAGCGCCACGGCGGCGACCAGCAGCGCGCCGCCGGCAGCCTTGGCCCAACGCGCGGAAGCCTGGGCGGCGCTCATGGCTTACATTCTCTCGACGACGCGTTCGCCGAACAGCCCGGTCGGCTTGATCACGAGCACGCCGATCAGCACGCCGAAGACGAACACGTCGGTCCACTGCGACGACACATAGCCGGCGCCGAAGGCCTCGAGCAGGCCGATCAATATGCCGCCCGCCATCGCGCCCGGAATGTTGCCGATGCCGCCGAGCACCGCGGCGGTGAATGCGCGCAGGCCCAGCACGAAGCCCATGAAGAAATTGATCTGCGTGTAATAAAGCCCCTCCATGACGCCCGCCACGGCGGCGAGCACGGAGCCCAGCAGGAAGGTCAGCTGGATCAGGCGCTCGACGTCGATGCCCATCAGGCGCGCGGCGTCCTGATCGATCGCCAGCGCGCGCATCGCGGTGCCCAGGAAAGTATGGTGAACGAAGAAATACAGTGCCAGCATCAGCGCGAGGCTCGCGACGATAATACCGATCTGCGCGAAGGTGATCTGCACGCCATGGAATTCGAATCCCGCCTGGCTCAGCACGTGCGGATAGGTGCGAAAGCCCGCGCCGTAGATCAGCAGCACGCCATTTTGCAGCGCCAGCGACACGCCTAGCGCGGTGATCAGAATCGACAGCCGTGGCGCGCGCAGCAACGGCTGATACGCGAGCCGCTCGATCAGGAGGCCGAGCGCGCCGGTGACCGTCATCGCGGCGACCAGCGCGATCAACAGCGCCAGCGCAAGCGGCAGATGCGCGGACGCCAGCACCATCAGGCCGGTCCAGCCGATGAACGCGCCGACCATGAACAGGTCGCCATGAGCGAAGTTGATCAGCCGGATGATGCCGTAGACCATCGTGTAGCCGAGGGCGACGAGGGCATAGAACGAGCCGGTCGTCAGCCCTTCGATGACGAACTGGAAGAAGTCGCTCATGACGGGGCGGCGCGCGCAATGACGCCTACTTCATCGCTACCCAATGTCCGTTCGCATCCTGCCGCTGATAGGGCTCGAAGTTGTCGTTGTGCACGATGATGGTGATGTATACCGCTTTACTGCGGTCCCCCTTCGCATTGAAGGCGATGGTTCCGGTCGCGCCCGGGTAGTTCGAGATCTTGTGCAGAGCAGCGGTGATCGCGGCAGGCTGAGTCGATTTTGCATCCGCGATGGCTTTCGCCGTGACTCCGACAGCATCGTATTCATAGACCGAGTACGGTCCCGGCCCTTGCCCGTAGGCTTTCGTATAGTCGTCGACGTACGCGTGCGCGCCGCTCAGAAACTGCGCAAGCGGTGCGGTCGTGATGATCATGCCGTCGGCCGCGGGGCCGGCCGTCTTCATCAGCGTGGGATCGTTGGTGGCGTCGCCGCCCATGAAGGTCATTTTTAGGCCCAGTTGTCGCGCCTCCTTGACCATCAGACCGGCTTCGGAGAAATAGCCGGTGTAGTAGATCACGTCAGGTTTCAGCGAGCCGACCCGCGTCAGCGTCGGTGAGTAGTCCATCTGGCCGGGCGTGATCGAGTTGGCGTAGACGACATCGACGCCGTCCTTCTTCAGGGCTTGCACGGTGTTCTGCGCGAGACCTTTGGAATAGGTCGTGTTGTCGTCGATCACCGCCACGCGTTTCGCGTGCAGCACGTCTTTCATGAAGCTTGCCGCGAAAGGGCCCTGCTGATCGTCACGGCCGATCGTGCGAAACACGTTGTCGTACCCCATCTCGGTCAGTTGCGGATTGGTCGACGCATCCAGCACGTAGGGAATCCCGGCGCGATGAAAGGTGTTCGATTCCGGCAGCGCCGCGCTCGAGCAATAGCCGCCCGCTACGGCGACAACGCCCGCATCGACGAGTTTCTGTGCCGCCTGCACCGCGGTCTGCGCATCACAGGCGTCGTCCTCGGGCACCAGTTCGATCTGCTTGCCGAGTACGCCTCCGGCCGCGTTGATTCTGGCGGCGGCGAGCTTCGCGCCGTTGACGATGTCGGTGCCGGCATTGGCACTGCTGCCCGACAGCGGAACGGGCACGCCGATCTTGATGGCGGCCCCCTGACTTAGCGCCGAACCCGGAACGATGCCGGCAAGCACGGCCAGCGCCGCCGTCACGGCCGCGACGGTCGTTTGCCGCAAGCCCCGTTGTGCACTGGGCCAGCCAATCTTCTGAGCAATCATGTTGGTGACTCCTTATTGTGAAAGGGATCGGACGATCCGCCACACGGACATGCCCGGTGACATCAGAAAACGGACGGAAATGAGCGATTGCGCGTGCTGGCTTCACCGGCGCGCTGGCACTAAAAGCGCTCCTTTCATGATAGGAGCCGGTGTGCGTGGGGACGTATAGGGTATTTGCGTATAAATCGTTACGCCAAGGCGCCGGCAATCCTCTACCTTTAAAAAGACAGTGACGGCAGGTACTCGCGAGCCCGAACGCGACATGACAGGATGACGCTGAAATGAGTGCGATTGAACAGCAGAACGACGCGTACACGAGGCTCGAATTCACACTGGACGACGGCATCTGCCGGCGTGCCGCGATCGGCCTCGTGGTGCTCGCCACCGATCATACGATTGAGCATGAGTGGCGGGGTTTGCTGACGCAGGACGGCGTGGCGTTCTACGAAAGCCGCGTGTACAACTCGGCGGACATTACGCCCGAACGGTTGGCGGAAATGGAGGACCGCATTGCACCGGCGGTCGCGCTGATCCGCCCGGGCGAGCGCATCGATGTGGTGGCGTTTGGCTGCACGTCCGCGTCGATGGTAATCGGCGAGGACAAGGTGTTCGCGCGAATTCGCGAAGCGCGTCCCGATGCCGCGAGCACGACGCCGATCACCGCTGCGCTAGCGGCGCTTCGCGCACTAGGCGTTGAGCGCACGGCCCTGCTGACCCCCTATGTACGGTCGATCAACGATTACATGCGCGACTACATCGAGTCGCGTGGCCACGCGATTACGCGCATGGCGTCGTTCGAGCATGTCAACGATAACGAAGTGGCGCGGATCGATGCGGCGTCGCTGCGAACTGGCGTCGAGCGACTTGCGCGGAACGATGACGTGGATGCGATTTTCGTATCGTGCACGAGCTTGCGCATTGCCGGATTGATTCCGCAACTCGAGGCGGCGATCGGCAAGCCGGTCATATCGAGCAATTACGCAATGGCCTGGCACGCGTTGCGGCTCGCCGGCGTCGGGGATCGCGAGCCTCATCTAGGGCGGCTGTTTGCCCTGTGACGAAATTTCACCCGTTTCACTTCCGGGCGTCGGAACGGCCGGCGCGGAGCGCCTCGAGCAACGGCCGGAGGGCATCCAGTTCCGTGCCGAAGCCGCTCCAGTCTCCGGCCTTCAGCCGCTCGATCGCGCGGTCATAGTGGGCAAGCGCCTCGCGGGCGCGCGCGTTCGGCGCGTTCGTCGTGGCCCCGGCTGGCGATGCGGCTTGCGCGGTCTGCTTGAAAAGCGCCGCCAGCGCATCGCCCAAGCTGTCCTCCATCACCACGCGGTCACCATAGGCGGCGATTACCCGCTTCAGTTCCGGCAACTGACCGGACGCCGCGCGCAAATAGAGCGGAGAGACGTAGAGCAGCGAATTCTCGATCGGCACGACCACGAGATGACCGCGAATGACGCGTGAGCCCATCTGGTTCCATAGCGAGATCTGCTGCGATATCTCGGTGTTCTGCTGAATGCGCGCTTCGATCTGAAACGGCCCATAGACCAGCTTGTCCTTCGGAAACGTATAGACGATGAGCTTGCCGTACCCAGATGGATCGCAACGCGCCGCGAGCCACGCGATCATGTTCTCCCGTTGGCTCGGCACCATCGGCAGCATGAGGATGAACTCGGCGCGTGCGTCGCCGGGCAGTCGCATGATCGTGTAGTACGGCGGCATCGTGCTGGCGGTGTTCTCGCCATCCATACCGGCCAGCTCCCGGGGAAACTGCCACAGATCCTCGCGGTTGTAGAAGACCTCCGGCGCATCCATGTGATAGGCGCGGAAGAGTTGCGCCTGGATCAGGAACAGATCTTCGGGGTAGCGGACATGCTGTCGAAGCTCCGGCGGCATCGCGGCCAAAGGCTTGAACAAAGCCGGGAAGATGCGCTCGTAGGTCCGCACGAGCGGATCGGCGGGATCGCTGAGGTAGAAATCGACGGTGCCGTTGTATGCGTCGACCACCACCTTGACTGCATTGCGGATGTAATTCGCGCCGTCGCCGTCGCCGTCGCCGAAACCAGACCGGGAGTAAGGAAACCACTGGCTGACGGTATAGGCGTCCTGGATCCAGAACAGACGCCCCGCGCTTGCGACGAGATAGGGGTCATGGTCGAGGGTCAGGAACGGCGCGATCCTACGCACGCGCTCCTGAATGTTGCGGTGAAGCAGGATGCGGCTCCGGTCGGTGAGATAGCCGCTCAGCAGGATGTTGGGATCTCCGAGCTGCCAGGCGAACAGACTGCGTCGCACCGCACCGCCGATGGCGACGCCGTCGCGCCCGCTGTACGTGGTGTAGGCATTGTCCGCGCCTTTCGGATAGTCGAATTCGGCGACGTTGCCCTTCACGATCACATAGTTCTGCCGGCCTTCGCCGAAATAAAGACGCGGTTCGCGAATGACCGGACCGCCATTGGCGACCGGCGGAATGTCCCGCAGATAGAAGAAGGGCAAGCCTTCGGTGGATTTCTCGGTGACCGGCGACATCACGACGCCGATACCGTGGGTGAAGATAAGGTGCAGGTTCACCCAGGTCTGGGCGTTGGGCGGCAGCATCGCCGGCTCCAGTTCGCGCGCCGACAGCATCACCTGCCGATACCCGGCATCGAGCGGGTAGCGGTCGATGTCCACCGAGAAAAATTTGTAGTAAGTCCTGATCTCCTGCAACTGCGCGTAGGTATCCATCAGCGGTTGCACATCCCATAACCGGATGTTGTCGATCGTCGCACGATTGGCCTGCAGCGAGTCGAGCGTCAATCCCGGCTCGGCGTCGAACGGCTTGACTGCGATCTGTGCGAGGTTGTAAGCCTGTCGCGTCAGCGCGATGTTGTGCGCGATATAGGGTGCTTCCAGTTTCAGTTCGCTCGGTTTGACATAGAAACGCTGAAATAGCGGCGGATAGATCGCGCCGAATACCAACGCACAGCCGGATACGAGCAGCGCGACGGCGGCAGGCAGCCGGTAGCTGCGCCGGCGCATGTTGAGCCAAAGGGCGACGGATGACGCCGCGGCGAGCCCGACAAGCATCCACAGGATCGGCACCTGAACATGCACATCGGTATAGCTGGCGCCGACTACGACGCCGTTGTTGCCATAGAGCAGCAAAAAGCGGTCGAGCCACCATGACCAGGCCATTACCGCAAAGAACAAGCCAAGCAGTGCCGAACCATGCGTGATCGCGGCGGCCGAGAGCGTCCGTGGCGGCCGCTCCAGCGCGATATCGCCGCGCAACCCGTAGACAGCAACTGTCACGATCGCGCTGCAGAAGACCAGCCACAGCAGCCAGTTCTTGAGCGCGACATACACGGGCAGCGAGAAGAGATAAAAGCCGATGTCCCTGCCAAAGATCGGATCGCGCTCGCCGACAGGCACCTGGTAAAGGAAGCGAAGCGCGATGTCCCACCTCGCGATCACGCTGGCCGCGATGACCATCCCAAAGATGATTGCGGCGCAGGCAATACTGGCGCGCCAGGGAATGCGCGACGCGACCAGTTCGGCCAGATCGTCGGTGACTTCCGTCGCACCCGACCGACCGGGTGCTGCCGGCTGCAAGATATCGACGCGCTGCGCGTAACGATGCGCGAGGATTCCCGAGAGCCATATCGTGCCAGCCGAGACCGCGAACACGGCGGCCAACAGCAGCCCTTTCGCGCAGAGGATGGTCCAGAAAACGCCACCGTAGCCGATCGACGAGAACCACAGCCAGTCGACGAGGATGCCGGTGATGCGTCCGACGACAATCAAGCCGGCGATGATCGCCGTTGCCGTGATTGCGTAACGCCTCAGACGCACGCCGGACTTCACTCCCGAGTGCATAGGCCCTCCTGTGCTGACGGGGCAGTCCAGCGTGCTCAACGCCGTGGTTCTGTTTTCACAGACCGCGCAGCTGTTGCGTTCTCAGTAATTGCGCGTCGCCGCTGGTCCAACGGCAGTCAAATCGTCTAGCAGGTCGGCCGCTTCGTCGCATGGCACTCGCAATCTGATTGGCTTCATCGCCGTTCTCGCGGATCGTCAACATCTTCGGATGAAGAACATCATAGTCGACGCGCCCGACAAGTCACACGCGTTGCAACCGGGATTGGCTGTACCTACGTCGATGAGCCCTTCGTGCCCGCAGCCCACTGAGCATAGGCATCCATTTCCCACATATTGGGGAAACTCCCTGGCGCGTGGAAATGATAGTCCGACTTAACAAAGTTAGAATGGTTGCTCTAAGGCCCGGCTATTTGCCGTATCCGTTCCGACCAACCTGATGCAACCGCCCGACCAGTTCCGCGCCGCACCTGGCGTCCCGCCGATCCAGCCGATCCAGCCGTGGCCGGCGCTGGTTACCCGTTCTTCGTTCCCGCCGGGAGGTAAACGACATGTTGAGCCCGCACGAAGTGGCCACGTTGTTACTAGTGAAGGATGCGCCCGAACGGATCGATTCGGACCGGGTGGAGCTTGGCGCGCTCCGCGAACTGCAGTTGATCGCGAACGAGCCAGCTGGGTCGGGCTTGCGGTTTCCTCGCGTGACGCCGCGGGGTGACGCCGTATTGCGTGCGTTTGGGCGGTTACGCTGACCGGCGCAGATCGCTCGCGCCTCTCAGTGCACGAGGCCGAAGAACGCAATCGCGCCTTCGGCTGGCGTCAGTCCCGCCTGGAAATAGCCTTCGAGCCGATCAGCAATCGCCGCGTCGAGCGCGAAGGGTGGGTAGATGTAGCCGACCTTGAACGCATGGTCGTACCAGTCGCTGATCCAGGCGCGCAGTTCGATCATATATTGCGGCAGTGTGTTTGAAGCGTCATCGAGCATGGGCGTCTCCCTCGGCTTGCTGAACGGTCAGGCCGCTTTGCGGCTTATCCCCATCGCCGGACGGCGCTGGCCCGGCGGAAACACGTGCCACGTGCCGTCGGCATGGCGAAAAAAGAAAAGTGAAAACGTCCCGGTCGGCCGGTCGATCTGAATGCACACGCGGCAGATGCCGCCCGAGCGGGTGCGCTCCAGCAGGCGCACGCGCGCCGCTTGGCCACGCGTCGAGCCAATCAGTTTTTCGACCTGAGAACGCAGCGATCTGTCGCCCGCCATGACTTTCCCCGCGATGCACGATGAATCGATGCTATGGCGATCGGTGTGCGCGACCAATCGGCTTCGGCGGAATGTCATATCAGGAAGCGCTGATTTCGGCCGTCAGGATTTCCTGAACCGCGAGCAGCATGAAGAATGGCATACAAGGGTTTTCACCCATCGGGGCCTTCGTTGCGTGAATGGCGTTAAGGATTTCCTGACGCGCGAATCAGAATGTCACACCCTGGTTTTCCAGCTTGCGCTGAGTGCGACAGACATTCTGCTGGCAGATGATGGGTGGTCGAAACGCCATTCATACCGATGCAATATGATCGCCTATCTGTCGGAGCGGGAGAACATCGTCGAGCAAGTCAACGCAATCTGTCTGCGGCTGTTCGATACCTGGTGCGAGACGCGCAGCGTGACACCGCTTGCGTATCTGATGCACTGCTGGCCGTTGGTCGACAGCACCCCCGACGCGCTCAGGCGCCTGGGCGAAACGATGCACGATTTGCGGCGCTATCACGCGGATCAAATGGACGAGCGGGGCTTCCAGACGCTCTGCGAAATGGCGGATCTGCTCGACGAGCTGATCGGGCATCCGGCGCGCGCGGTCCGGCTGGTGGCGGTGGGCGAGGCGCCGCAATAGCGAACGGGCAACGCAGGCAAAACCGCAGAAAGGCATGCAGGCAGCGCGCAACGGCTGTGAGGCCGCGGTAGACCGGGCTTTGGCATCGAGTGCAGAATAGGACATCCACAACGGCGGCGCTCGCGGGGAGATATGGCTCTCGACAGGTTCGACGCATGGTGGAGCGGGCTTCGGTACGTGCGGCGCAGCGCGGTGCTGCGGCTGCTTGCGACGGTGCTCGTGTTTAGCTACGCGATCACGCAGGTGCTGATGGAACGTCAGTCGAAGGCGATCGCGCAACGGCTTGTGCGGTACCTCGAAAGGAACACCGCGTCATGAGCGATCTCGCCGCTCCAGTTGCGCATAGGGGAACGATCCTGATCGTCGACGATACGCCGGCAAATGTCGGCGTGGTCGTCGACAGTCTCGAGGCACGCGGCATTCGTGTGCTGGTGGCGCTCGACGGTATCGAAGCGTTGGAGCGCGCGGCCTTCTCGCAGCCCGATGTGATCCTGCTCGACGTGAAGATGCCGGGCATCGATGGTTTCGAGACCTGTCGGCGCCTGAAGCGCGATGAGCGCACGCGCGATATCGCCGTCATATTCATGACTTCGCTAACGGCCAACGAAGATCGGGTCGAAGGCTTTTCGGCGGGCGGCGTCGATTATGTGACCAAGCCGTTGCGCGTCGACGAGATGCTGGCCCGCGTTGGCGTACATCTCGAACTGCGCGTGATGCACAAGCAGGTTCTCGCGCAAAACCGGCGACTGCTCGCGGAAGTGGCCGTGCGCAAGGAAACGGAGGCTGCGCTCTCGCAAGCGCGCGACGATCTCGAACGGCGTGTCGCGTTGCGCACCGAAGAACTGGAGCGCGCCAACGCGAATCTGCAGGCGCAGATCGACGAGCGGCGGCGCGCGGACGCGCGCCTGAAGGCAAGCGAGGCACGCTTTCGCGCGATCGTCGAATCAAGTCCGGTGTCGCTCTGCATCACGTCGATGCCGGAGGGGCGCATCCTGTACACGAACGAGCCGCTGCGTGAACTGTTCCGCATGAGCGAAGGCATGTCGGCCAATATCGCGGACTTCTACGCCGATCGAGACGAGCGCGAACATCTGATCCAACATCTGAAGACGGAAGGTAGCCTGCGCAATTCGGAGGTGCAGTTCCGGCGCGCCGACGGCACACAGTTCTGGGCGATGGCGACGGCGCGCGTGGCGACCTACGACGACGCCCCGGCGATTTACGTCGGCCTGAACGACATCACGGGGCGCAAGCACACAGAACAGGAACTCGTCGAGTCCCGCGAGCAGCTACGCGAGCTGTCCGCGTACATGGAAGCGATCCGTGAAGAGGAGAGAAAGCGGATTGCGATGGAGATTCACGACGAGCTTGGCCAGTTGCTGACTGCGCTCAAGATGGACGTGTCGCTGCTCAAGATGCGGATCGCGGACGACCCGGAAGCAACGAAAAAAGCCGACGACATGCGCGAACTGGTCGAGGCCACGATCTCGATGGTGCGCAATGTCGCGAGCCACTTGCGACCGGCTGCGCTCAACTTCGGTATCGTGTCGGCGCTGGAATGGCTCGTCGATGACTTCAACCGGCGCAATGCCATTGCCTGCGAGTTGCGCATCGAAGGCGGTGAGCCCGTGCTGTCGGACCCACATGCGACAGCCGTGTTCCGCATCGTGCAGGCGTCGCTGACGAACGTCGCGCGCCACGCGGATGCGACGCGCGTGGAGGTGATGCTGATTTCGACGGCGGCGAGGCTCGAACTGCATGTGCGCGACGACGGATGCGGCTTCGATCTGCAGACCGCGCGCCGCGACTATTCATACGGGCTGCTCGGCATGACCGAGCGGGCGCGAATGATCGGCGGATCGCTTTCGATCGACAGCGATCCGGGTGCGGGCACCACGGTTTCGATTGAAGTTCCGCTCGATGGCGGACCTCGAACATGATCAGAATACTCATTGCAGACGATCATGCGATCGTGCGTGGCGGACTCAGGCAGATCATCGCAACCACGAGCGATATCGTCGTTGCGGCCGAAGCGGCGCAAGGCTCGGAAGTGGTCGACAAGCTGCGCTCATGCGCCGTCGATCTGCTGCTGCTCGACATGACGATGCCCGGCATCAGTGGCGTCGACCTGATCCGGCGTGTGCGCGCCGAGCAGCCTTCGCTACCCGTGCTGGTGCTGAGCATTCACGACGAGGCCCAGGTCGCCTCGCGCGCTTTGCGCGCGGGTGCAACCGGCTATCTGACCAAGGACAGCGACCCGGAACTGCTGCTCGCTGCGATCCGCAAGCTCATGGACGGCGGCCGCTTCATCGATCCGAAGCTCGTCGATGCGATGGTCTTCGAAACGCAGCGCGGCGACGTGCCGCCGCATGAAGTGCTGTCGGACCGCGAATTCCAGGTGCTGCAGATGCTAGCGGCGGGCAAGACCATCAACGAAATCGCCGACGCATGCGCGCTCAGCGCCAAAACGATCAGTACACACAAGATGCGACTGATGCAGAAACTCGGGCTTTCAAACAATGCCGAGGTGATCCGCTACGCGATCCGGCACGGGTTGGTCATCGAGTAGAAGCCCGCTTGCCCGGTGCGATGCAGCACGATCATCGAGTTTGCCTAGTTTCCAGATATTGCTCGACGAAGCTGAGGAC
The DNA here is from genome assembly GCF_003634845.1 of Paraburkholderia sp. RAU2J. Classification (NCBI taxonomy): domain Bacteria; kingdom Pseudomonadati; phylum Pseudomonadota; class Betaproteobacteria; order Burkholderiales; family Burkholderiaceae; genus Paraburkholderia; species Paraburkholderia sp. RAU2J. The sequence continues at coordinate 135,159 of NZ_RBXG01000003.1, read as the reverse complement.
TGCCTTGGACCGGTAACCCTTCGCCAGCCGGCACAGGTGGTCCGCGAAAGGACGATAGCGCTCGTCAAGCTCGGTCACGTGCGTGGCGTACTGCATGATGGCACGCATGTCGCCGAGCCGCGCCAGGTGGTGCAACGCTTCGATCTCCGGCGGCGGCGGTGCGATCAAGGTCCCGGTGAAAGGGGCAGCAGCGGTAACAGCCGTTTGGCCCGGGCCTGCATCCGTAGCTTCGTCGCTCCACTCGACATTCAGCAAAGCCGCGACCTGCGTCAGTAACCCACTGAAGTCGATCGGTTTGGGGAGAAAGGCATTCGCTCCTGCGGCCAGACTTTGCGCCGCATCGGTCCCCGAGGCGCCTGCGGAAACCGCGATGATCGGCAACTCCCGGAACTCGGGCATCTGGCGCAGGCGACGCGTGGCCTCGAGCCCGTCCATCCCGGGCATGATGACATCCATCAAGACGAGCGCAGGATGGAGGGCTCTGGCTTTCTCCAGCGCTTCTGATCCATTTGCGGCCTCCGCGATGATGAATCCGAGCGGCCCAAGCATATCCACCATCAACGCACGGTTCTCCGCCACGTCGTCCACGACCAGGACAGTCTTGCGCGGCCCCTCGTAGCCGCTGACGAGCCGTTCGGACGCGGCCACACCCGCCGGAGGCGCCACCACCTTGACGTTCAGTTCGAACGAGAAGAGGCTGCCAGCGTCGCGCCGGCTCTCGACACGAATCTCGCCTCCCATCAGGCGCACGAGTTGGCGGCTGATGGGCAGGCCGAGCCCCGTGCCGCCCAATCGGTGGCGGGCGTCGCTCACTTGCTCGAAAGGCCTGAAAATCGCGTCCAGGCGCGCTTCGTCTATGCCGATGCCGGTGTCCTGCACTTCGAAACGCAGTCGCGCGGACGGCGTGAACCCGACGCTAAGACGCACGCTCCCGTGGTCGGTAAATCTGATTGCATTGGAGAGCAGGTTGAGCAGCACCTGGCGCAGCCGTAGTTCGTCCACCAGCACAGCCGCGGGCACGTCGGGCGCCATCTCGCAAACGAAGGCCAGGCCCTTTTCCGTTGCCTTCACCCGAATCGTCTCGGCGATGAAGTAGACGAACCGTTCGAGCGGAACGTCGGAGAGATTGAGTTCCATTCTGCCGGCCTCGATTTTGGCCATATCGAGGATGTCGTCAATGAGCGTAAGCAAATGTTCGCCGCTGCGCTGGATGACTGTGAGCCCGTCGATCTGTCGTTGATCGAGGCTCTTGTCGCGTCTGAGGATTTGCGCGTAACCGAGAATCCCGTTGAGCGGCGTGCGCAGTTCGTGGCTCATGTGCGCGAGAAAGTCACTTTTGGCCTGGTTGGCCGCATCCGCATGGTCCTTCGCAACGGCCAGTTCCGCCGTTCGTTCGCGGATCATGTCTTCCAGGTGCTCGCGATAGCGCCGCAATTCCTCTTCGGCACGCTTGTGCTCGGTGATGTCGCGCGATATCCCGAGCAGGAACTGCGGCTCGCCGCGCACATCGAGGATCGGAATCTTCATCGTGTGCACGAAGCGCAGCCCGTAACGCGTATGGACCGGCTCCTCTGGCACGTCGATCATCTGTCGCGACTCCAGCACGGCATGATCCTTCAGCGCGAAGAATTCAGCCTCGCCCGCGGGAAACAGGTCGTGAACTGACCGGCCGATGAGTTCTTCCCGCCGGTAGCCGAGCAGTTGCTCTGCAGCCTTGTTCAGGCGCACGAAGTGCTGCGTCGACGCCTCTTTGACGAAGACCACGTCCGGCATGTTTTCGATGATGTTGTTCAGGAAGTTCTCGCTCTCCCTGACCGCCTCTTCGGCGTGTTGGCGTTCGACGATCTCGGCCGCCTGGCCCGCGAGCGCCGCTCTGAGTTCGGCCGTGCGCTGCGCGACACGCGCCTCGAGTCCGGCGTTGAGCTCCTTCAGTGCATCCTCGGCCTGACGGCGCTGGCGCCGGTCTTCGAGGAACTGCTCGACCGCGCGCGCCATGTCGGCAATCTCGTCGCCGCCTTGCACGGGGACACCTGCTTGCATATTCCCGGCATCGCCGTGCCGCAGGAAGTGGCTGACCCGGCGCAGCCGCCTCACGACATGGCGCCCCAGGAATTCGCGGGCGATCAGCCAGGCGAACAGCAGGCTCACCACGACTCCGCCGCCTACCCATGTGCGGATGCGATCGGCCTGATCGGCTAGATGCTGGACTGCTTCGCGGTAGTCGCGCGTCAAATACTCCGACTGCTCGTGAGCCGCGACAGCGAGGCCGTCGGCCGCGCGGCGCAGATCGTCGTCGAGGCTGGCCAACGACACGCCTGACCGTTGCGCGGACGCCGGCGCAACTTGCTCACCGAGCGCGGTCTCACGCACCTGCGCCTCGATGTTGACGATGTTGCGAAAGCGCTGGCTCGAGCGATATAGCGCCAGCGCGTCGACACCTCGCCCGTCACTTGCGGTCGCGGAGGCGAGGCGGTCCACCAGGCTGTCGAAGGATGCCAGCTGTTCAAGCACATGCCGATGCGTCTCACGCACGGCCTCAACCGTGTCGTCACGAGACAACTGCAACGCGAGGCGTTCGATCGTCAGCGTATGCTGCGCCAGATCCTGCGCATCCGCGAGGCGGGCGAGCCGCTCGTCGGCCAGCTGGCGGATCGAGTGGGCCGACCCGGCCAACGAGTATATGGTCGTGGCACCGACCATGACCACCAATGCGGCGAGGCAGGAAACCACGAGCGCGAACTGCGCGGTGAGGGACTGTGGGAGCGGGAGTTTCACGGGCGGTGCCAGATCCGACGGTAGATGTCGCGATAGCCGTTGTTAGGGTCGTAGAGTAGACGATCGCCGCCGTCCGCGGCGATGTTGTCCGCGGTCACGAGATGCACGGGGCTCACGTAACCCGTGACGCCTTCCCCGGCGAAGAGCCGGTTCATTTCGTCGACCAGCTGCCACCCGTGCAGATTCAGGGGGTCGGCCACGGTGCCCGTCTGGAACGTGCCCGTGCGGATGCGCAGGAAGGCGGACTCGCTACCGTCGCCGGCCGACAGCATGATCATTGCAGCGTTTGACATTCCCGCCTGGGTTAGCACCGGGACGGCATAGTCAAAGTAGATGTCGTTGATCGCCAGCGCACAGGTCCAGCGCGAGCCGTAGTGCGCGAGCAGGGCGCGTGTCGCGCCCGGCATGAGTTGCTGGCTGTGCGAAATCGCCACGTCGCGCACTTCGAGCAGGGTGCAGCCGCTGCACGCGCGCACGACGGCAGCCATCGTATCGGCCTTCTCCTGTGCAATCCGGAAACTGTTATCGGTGAAGATGACGACGCCCGCATGCCCGCCCGACTGCACGATGGCCGCCAGCGCGGTCACCCGCGCGACCTGGAGCGGATCCGTGGACACGTTCATCGCGACGGGTGTACCTGGCACGGGTCCAGGCCGAGTCGCGACATGCCAGCCGACGATCGGAATGCTTCGCTCCGCAAACGGCCGCAGCCCCGGCAGCAGGGCGTGTGCGTCACCGCCCGCGATAATCAGACCGTCGGGGCGGCTTGCCAGCGCATTCGCAAGCATCTTCAGCCGCAGGTCGGCCGCGCCGCCGGAGTCGAATATCTTCACGCTCCAGCCTACGACCTTGGCCGCCTCCAGCACACCGTCGACCACACCGAGGATGCCGCCGTTGCGCAAATCCTCGGCGACGACGGCGATGCGTTTCCCGGATTGCGCGCGGGGCCCGCTGCGCGGCCCGCTCCAGGGTGCGGCGGGTCGCGTGGCGGCGTCGACCACTCGCTTCGCCTGGGCAAGGAAGTCTTTCCCGCCGACGGGCGCTACGGGCGCGGGGGCGGGCAATAGATCCTGCATCGTGGCGACCGACAGCACACACCCGCATGCCAATGCCAGAAGGAAGCCCCTCATGCTGTTCCCCATGGGCTCCATCGAGGTCGATTGGTGGTTATAACCAAGCGCCGCTCACGGAGGTCGTTGTGACCAAGATATTACACCGCGGTGCCGGATTCTCATCGGTCACGCACCGGCGGTGAGCACCGAAGCGACGGCTTGGCAACGCAACGATAACCGGGCGACGGGCCACAGCGCGGTTTGTTATTTGAATGATATGAACGCCCCCACCCAGTCGGTCCGTGTGAGCGATCCACCGCTATGCGGAATTTCTACCGAATTGAGAAGTGGTTGATCATACTCATCTGCTCAACCGAACAGAGGGGATCTGTCACGGCACATACGATCGTGGGTGTGGACATCGCAAAGAATGTAATGCAGGTTCACTGGGTGGATCCCGAAAGCGGCGAAATCGTGAACCGGCCCGTCAAGCGAGCGGCGTTTCTCGAATACTTTGCCAATCGCAAACCCTGCAGAGAGGCCGAGTGCAGAGCTGCAGCCCATCCTATTCGTCAAGACCTCGAACATCTGGCGCAAACGGGGGCGTTCATGTAGACATAAAAGAAATTGGCGAATTTTCATTGGTATAACTAAGTAGCGTGCGGTATATAAAATCCACTTGCAGACCGGAGAAGCGTCGTGAGGATCTGCTTAGGTGGGTGAGCTGTAAGACCGCAGGTTAGCCTCGTTATTTCTGATGTTCGTCGGTGCGATGTACGGACTTCATTCGCAGGATCAGTCGATTACGGCATACGACACCGTTGCCCGCGATAGCGCGCCAACGGACGGGTAGTCACCAGCATACTGGTGACATTCAAGATGCAGGTTCAGGAGTGGAAGGACATTCCGCTGCGCGACAAGAACCCCGCGAAGCTCACGAGCGGATGGGCGGCTTTCGAGCAGCAGGAGCGTTCCGTCCACGAGCAGACCGCCATGCTGCTGGCGAAACTGGGCGACGGCAGGGAGCCGTAAGTTGGTGGAGCAGTTCGCCACTGCACATTCGATCATGGGTGCGGGTTACAGAAAGGGGCTTGAAGCCTTCAAGGCGGCAGGTTTCGATCCCTCCGTGGGGCGCAGTATGCGTGCCGGTGTTCTGCGTCGGACTGTCGCCAGTCGATGCTGGCGGACGTCGCTTGAGCGAGGCGCTTCAGGAAGCGGTGGGGCGCAGCGATCCCCACAGGCGGCGATCATCCCGCGCAGGAGTTCGATGGCATTGTCAGCGTCGGCGCGGGGGCGGCTTTTCATCTTGATGTGCTAAAAGCCGCATCGCTACAACGGAATGCATCTGGTGAAGCGCCAGGCGCAAATGCGAAGAGGCAATTGTCGCTGGATCTGAACGGGGCGGGGTGATTTCGAAGCCAACGACGGCCTGGTTGGCACAAGCAAGGGAGGTGTCTTAAGCGACAGCGGAAGCTTGCACGAACGACGGCATCGCAAGTCGGTCTGATGGAACTGCTGGACCGGCTTGAATTGGCACTCACGGAGATGCCTGCACGCACATCGATCTGCAAGGCGCTGTCGGATCTGAACCGACGGCTTGGTTCAGCCGGAGAGAACTCCGTTGCGCGGGGCAGCCGATCCACATCGTCGCGCCGTCGGCGTGCAGCTTTACCTGCAAGTATCCGGGGCGGGTGGTCGCTGCGTCGTAATCGAATCGCGCCCGGTAAGTGGCCGCGAGTTCTTCGGCGACTTCCTTTTTGCTGATGTTCACGGTCAGCGTGTTGCCGCCGCTACCACCAGAGGGATGGCGTACGAAAAAAACCGAATCTTGAGAACACCCGACTACGCGCGCACGGACGGCGGATCGAGTCGGAAATCATGCCGCGCGACAATACGCAGGGTAACCAGCCACCTGCACTTTTTGATATCCGCTGAACGCGCCGCGCCGAACGCCGATCAATCCTCGATCGGCTCACGGGAAAGCCCTGGAAAATCATGCTCGTCGAACACAACCTCGACAGTATCTACGAAGGCGATCCGCAATTGAGCAGAGGACCTTCTGGCAAACCTGCCTTAGGCGACGGCACGTGCGATTCGATCGCTCGCGCAAGGGTTGAAGACGGAACTGTTGCGCAGCTTCGGCACCGCTGTCCGCGCAGCAGGCGCTTCGCACCTCAAGGGCTTGCCGCGTTGGGAGGACGAGGCAGCGACGCCCGCGGCGACCCGCTCGTATCAGGCGGTCGAATTTGAGCGCGCTTATTGAGGCGCTTTACTCAGCGCTTTCCAAACGACTTTTGCGGCGGTCCGAAATGCGTCCAGATCAGGCGCGTTATCTCCAGCTCGACGGATAAAAACGACCAGGCCCTGCAAGTGCGAGACGAGCAAAGCACCTCGGAGCGCGCATTCCCCAGACGTCAGCGCCGGGTTTATTTTCGCAACAAGACCCGCAAAGATTTCCTGGAATTCTCCTGTGATTTCCGCCGTCAAGTCGCGCGCAAAATCCTCATGCTCGGCCAAACTCCACGATTCGAGGGCGAAGGCGCTCGTGCTGGTGCCAGGCCGCGTCAGAGCAGCAAACGCCTCGTCGATGATCGCGTCGAGGCGGGCTTCCGGCGATCGAAGCTTATCCCTGGCGAGCGTTCGATAAAGCTCAAGGTAGCGGTTGGCCATTGCTCTCATCGTGGCTCGCAACAGGTCTTCCCGGGTACCGAAATAGTGCTGCAAGGTGCTCAGGCGAATACCCGCATCGCTCGCCACACGGCGTTGGGTGAACCCTGCGTTACCTTCGGTAGCGAAAACGCTGATCGCGACCTCGAGGATCTCCGGCACGCGGGTTGTTCGGTTGCCTCGCCGCCTGGGCTCGCCTGGCGCGCTCGAGCCGAGCATTTCCGCCGATGTGATCGTCATTTCTTTCATCTGCGCCCAACTCCTCAGTGACGGGTTATCTCCGGATACTGTTGAAAAAGTCGCTGCGTGGCTTTGTCAGTTCCCCCGCGAAAAAATTGACCTCTCAGATCGGCCTACAAACCGCTCGCGCTCGCCGGTCAAGGGTAAGAAGACCCCTGAAAACCTCGCGAGAGAGACGGTCCGTGACTTTTTCAACAACATCCTCCGCAGGACAGTCCTTCCGGCCGCTGAAATGGTGCGTCCGACTCGGCTCGCGTCTGGCTCAAGAGATTCCTCAGTCAGTCTCTCCGGACCGATGGGAAGCAAAAGCAGCCGTCCCTCCTGTCATTCGACCTATGTATGGTAGGTCAATAAACCAATTAAGCACAGTTAACATACTGCAGAGCACCGCCTTAACGACCAAATGCTTGGTTATGACCCACCGAGCAGTCGATAAACCGTCGTACTTATTGGTATTTCTCCCCTCCTTACTGGTCTTGATTATTGGTCTAACGACCACTAGTATTTGGTCATAAGACCTATTTCAGCAGCTCTGGTTGCTGAATGCGTCGAGGCGGCTGCCGTAGTCAAGGAGAAGCTGACGTGTTGATGTCCTACCCCCTGCGCGAGTTGCAAACTGCGATCTGGGCGCCGTTCCTTCCCTGGCTGCAGGCCACCGCCAGCTTCCTTGCGGGTTCCGGCGACGCCGCTTCCGCGCTGCCCAGCAGTCAGCTCGCCGCCGGCTGCGAGCTGTTGGCGCGGCTCTGCAAGCGTTACCCGAAACCTGAATTGGGCCTGACCGACGCCGTCGTCGAGGGTCAGCAGGTCGCGGTGACTGAAACTGTCGTGCTGAACCAGCCGTTCTGCCGGCTGCTGCATTTCGAGCGCGCCACGCCCCACAGGCATCCCGTCGCGCTGGTCGTCGCGCCCCTGTCGGGCCATCACGCGACGCTGCTGCGTGACACCGTGGCGGCGATGCTGCAGGATTTCGACGTCTACATCACCGACTGGCGCGATGCCCGCACGGTTCCGCTCGCCGAGGGCGCCTTTCACCTGGACGACTATGTCGCGTATCTGCGCGAATTTCTGCGTTTCCTGGGGCCGGACGTTCATGTTGTATCGGTCTGCCAGTCGACCGTGCCGGTGCTCGCCGCTATTTCGCTGATGGCGACCCATGGCGGGACGACGCCCAGAAGCATGACGCTGATCGGCGGCCCGATCGACGCCCGTCGCGGCCCGACGACCGTCAACGAATTCGCCGTCGGCAAACCGCTCGACTGGTTCGCACGCGAACTGATCGATACCGTGCCGGGTAACTATCCCGGTGCCGGCCGCCAGGTGTATCCCGGCTCCCTGCAGCACGCGGCCTTCGTGGCGCTGAATCCCGAGCGCCACCTGGATTCGCACCTGCGCTACTACTGCGACGTGGCAGCCGGCAACAGCGAAGCGGCCGACGCGCATCGCCGCTTCTACGACGAGTACAACGCCGTGCTCGACATGGCGGCCGAATACTATCTGGAAACGGTTCGGGTGGTCTTTCAGGAGTTCTGCCTGGCGCGCGGCACCTGGCAGGTGCGCGGCGAACACGTCCGCCCGGGCGCCATCAAGGCCACTGCACTGATCACCGTCGAAGGTGACCGGGACGACATCTGCGGGCGGGGCCAGACCCACGCGGCTCACGATCTGTGCACGGGACTTCACGCCTCGCTCAAACACCGCCTGACGGCCCGCGGCTGCGGCCACTACGGAATTTTCTCGGGCAATGCCTGGCGCACCGGGATCTATCCGCAACTTCGCGACCTGATCTATCAGCACGAAGCGCGCGCCGGCGACGAATCCGCGGCCGACTTGCACACTGAATTCCTCGAGGACGTGGCGGCGTGACGGCGCACGGCAAGGGGCGCGGCCGATCAACGGCCATGGGGTTGAAGGAGCAGCAGATGAACACCGATCAGAAGTCCTTGCGATGGTTGATTGACAAATGGCTGGCGCCCACGCCGGCCATGCCGGTCCGCCTGACCCGATACGGTCGTGCAAACTCGAGCCAGAGACGCTGCGTGCGCGTGGAGTCGTTGCGAACGACCGGCTCGCTGGCCATTTTCTTCTTCCGGCACGATGACGGATCGTGGCGCGTGTTCCCGCCCGCATCCAGACGGCCAGTGATGCATGCCTACCCATGAACTGGATAGACAGACCTGGCACGTCAGCACGGGAAGTCTGGCCGGCCTGGTCGGCCGTGTGATAACGCGGCGGGCTCGCATTTTTAGTGCAAGCCGCGGTTTCGCGTTGCGGGTGTCTGGAATCGCCCGGCCTTAAATGTCGCCTGGTGCTCGCCATACTGTGCGGATGGCGAGCGAAGGAGATCCTGGTTCGGACGGGACTGCGATGAAACGGCGTGCGGGAGGTGTTGGAGTAGTGGGGCGCGGTGGGCGTCGTGAGGTCCTGGCTGTCGCATGGCGAGCTTGGGACCTGTCCAATGAGCAGGTATTCAAAGCGCACTGCGCTTATCACGCGTGGCACTGCATGTTTATCGTCCCGTCCCGGGGTGGGCACTTCGCTATGTTCCCAGGAGCTCATCGAGACTAGTAGAGATCGCGGACCGGATCCTGCTGGCAAGGCAATGCCGGCATCAGGTCGGACCGATTTCTGTTTGAGGAACCCGGTCTTGCTGGATGCTGGGAGGTCCGCGATGCGCGCTTACCGGCTTGCGGCGTGAGCGACGGGTCCGATAGTCGGGCGATCTGAGGAGAACGCAATGAACATCCTGGAACTGGCGGGGAATGCCGGAATGCTGGTGATACTTGATGGCAGGATCGTTTGCACGGACTACCGAAGCGTCCATGGAACCCTGGATGCGTTTCAGCGTTTTGTTCATGCGTTGGAGTCGGCATTGGCGAATGGTGAGGAATCCGATTGGTCTCGGTGTCGGGGAGGCCTGTGCGCGGAGTCGTCGTCATCTTGAAGACATGCTGCCGGAGTGCCACCAGGGGAGACCCTCACGCTGACCTGGAATGCGCTTCTGAGTACTGGCCGTGAAACCGGAGCGGGTGCAGGACATGCTGGTCCCGGACCGTGAGCAAGCTCGATTGAGTGGAGTAACTGATGAAGGTTTCCGCAATCTACACCTGGGTAACGGTGCTTACTGCAATCGCCGGGGGGCTCCCTTCGGGCTCGTCCTACGCCCACGCGCTCGATCCGCAACTCGACTGTAGATCGAACGCACACGCGTTCATCGCCCCGCTGCTAAAGAGCCAGTATATCGATCCGAATCCGATGCGCGTCGAAGCAAACTCGGTCAACGCCTTTCGACCCGCGCACGGCAGCAAGTTGACGGCATTTGGCTTTCCGGTCTACGCCGTCCTTGGGTATGAACACGACGATCCACTCTTCAAACGCGGAGATGGCCGGCCCGTCACGGACTCAGCCTATGGGGTGGTAGTAATCGGCCCCACCGAGTCAGTAGAAGCGCACGCGCGCCAGACCGGCAGCGGCGCTGTCATTCATCAGGTTGTCCCTCTCTTGCTCACGGCCATTTTCTGCAGCAGACCGTGACGCGCCCAGCGATGCCGTCATGCATGCAGTGGGATGGCGTTGTTCCATGAGTGTTTGCGTCGCAGTAGTGCAATCAATCGGCCTTTCGGCGTGGTCGACTTGACGTGGGCCGCATGAGTTATGCCGATAACGTATGGCATCCTCATTAATGTTCGCGGTTGGCGGCTTCGACAATTGTCCACCGCTGTCAGGCGGTGAGTCGCGCCTCAAGTTCGTTTCGATGGCACGATGCGTTCATCCGGTGTCTGGGTAATGCGAAGTGCTGACGGATCGGTCCGACCGCAACGCCTGCGTGCGCTGCGGGATGCGGAATCCTTTCATGCGTGTGATACAGGGATTTTGCTTTCTTCATCCAGACATCTTACCCGAGCGCCTTCTCAACCTGACAGCGCCGTCTCGGCCGCGCGCAGCCGGGCCGCTGACGCAGGAGCCGGTGACTGCTTCGCTTGTCGAAAATTCGAGGAATGCCGCGAAAGTGGCAGGGACGTACGGCCTGTCATCGAGCTAAAGCCAACACTCGCGTAATCGCAACGTGCAAGTAATATGGATTACAAATTACATGCCTGCCAAATGCCGCAGCCCCGCGCAGGAGTGACTCAACACTGCCGACGCGGCCGCGGCCACGCTAACCGGCAAGAATTGCATCGGCTAAGTTTTGCAACGAGATACGGCTGTTGTGAGAAGTAAAATATCCAAATAGCCTAGTTTCGCGATGCTTCTTTTTCACTCGTCCCCGTCGTTCACGCAGCTAATCTTGTAGCTAAATTTCAACTAAAGTTGTAACGCCCCGCGTGTCTTGCCACCACGTGTGCGCTTTTTCCTGCGTGTGCGCCTGAGGGTTCTGTCGCGGCAAACGCGTCTGCTATGGTGAGAGGTCCCAAGACGAACGATGTAACGAATGGTCAAGACACCCAACGCCGTTGTGAGCAAGGCGCTCAAACTGCTGCATTAGCCACTGGACGTAATGCTGACGTGCGTACGTTGGTACGTCGCCTACCCGTTGAGCCTTCGCCATCTGGAAGAGATGATGTCCGAGCGCGCTGTGTCTGTCGACCATTCGACGGTCCACCGCTGGGCCATCAAGTTGCTACCTGTGCTGGGAAAGGCGTTCGGACCGCGCAAAAAAAGGGTCGGCCGAAGTTGGCGGATGGACGAAACCTACATCAAGGTCAAGGGCGAATGGAGGTACTTGTATCGCGCCGTCGATAAAGCCGGTGAAACGGTCGACTTTTTGTTCCGTGCCAAGCGAGACAAGGCCGCTGCCCGGCGCTGCTTCGAAAAGGCGATCGCTGGAAACGGCATGCCGGAGACGGTGACGATCGACAAGAGCGGGGCGAATCTTGCCGGGCTCAATGCGATCAATACCGATCGCAAAACGCCGATCAAAATTCGTCAATCGAAGTATCTGAACAACGTGGTCGAGCAGGACCATCGAGCGATCAAACGCATCGTTCGACCAATGCAAGAATTCAAGAGCTTTCGCTGCGCCCGCATCATTTTAGGCGGCATCGAACTCATGCACATGATAGCGAAAGGGCAGATGAAGAGTGACGGTGGACGGCAACGTTCAGTCGCCGAGCAGTTCTACGATCTCGCGAAATAAGTAATCCTATTTGTTCCGTCCAAACTCCTCCTAATTTCCTTAATGCGACAAAACCAAAAAGGCGGGGCAGGGCTCAACCAGGGTTAAGCGCGGCTATGCGCTGCGCATATAAGGTTGCGCCAATCCAGACCATCTGGGAATGCGTGGAGCAATCGGGATACCGAACTTACCTGCCAGAACTTCGCACTTCGGTATGAGCCATCCATGTTGGTCACTACTCTAAGAGCATTGTTCGCGCAACTATGTGTGCTTTACAACATAGAAAAAAGCAGTCCCCTACATACCCTATATGTTGCTTCTTGCTCTTCCAATTGTGAGAGCATACTATTGATTCGCGGGGGCACCCAGACCGAAAACAACATAACTGAGAGATCATCATGTCCAAATTCATCGCCCCCTTGTTCGCATCGAATCCCGTAGCCGAGGAGCCGGTCAGTAAATGCGAGGAATGGCTTATCTTGAAACTCGCCGTCGAGAAATTGGGAAATCAGGAGCGGTTGGCCGAAATACGCGCCGCCGCACAGCAGGGCTATGGCCGAATCATCGAAATGCATGGCAACGGGTCGGTGCTGTATCTGACCCACGAGGGCCTTGAGACGTACTGCGGCCTTTGCCTGGACGCATTCAACGCCATTTGGCGCGCCATGCTGCGCCTGGAAGTTTGCGAACCCATCGCCGCCCCGTCCCGCGTCGCTGCGTCCGACTCACCGTTTGCCCGCTAACCATGCTGAGGAAAACGCCGAGCGAGCAACGCGCTTTGCGAGCTTTAGTTTTGTTACCTCAATCCGCATGGATGTCGGCATGTGTATTTCGTATGCCTAAGTGGTAAGCGTCTCAGTGCTCGGCGGAGTGCATCGATAGGCCTGATGGTTGAGATCGGCCTGCGCCGGCATGGCACGTCAGAGTGGCGAAGACGACCGCGCATACGGCGGCCTGTAACGCCACCCTTCCACCAACAGAAGAGAACTTTACGAATCGCAAAGATATCGACGATTCGCTCGCGCGTGGCATGCCATCGATCACGACGGACGCCGCCATGACGCGCGTGAATGCGCATCAAACCGCGCAGGATGCGCCGGCCGCGATGCTCACCATCGCGGAATGCGATATTCGCGACGAGCGCGCCCGGCAGGATGCGCAATGGGGCGGACCCACGTACGACGACCAGCAGAGGCTGAGTGACTTCCCTTTTTATATCGCCGATCAGTGCGAGAAGATGACCCGCGAAAAAGCGGCGGAACATCGCTCACGCATCGTGAAAATCGCTGCGCTCGTCGTGGACACGCTCGAATCGTACGACCGCGAGGCCAGGATGGTCGCGCAGCAGTCCCCTTCCGGGAACATGAACCTTCGCATCCTGACGGGAGAACCGATATGCCCGAAGTTCTGATCCTCTATCCGGACGGCAATGGCGGGGCGGCGCGTGATGCGTGGATTCGCGTCTCTAACGGCCTGCCGGTGATTCGAAGGGCAGTACCGCGCCGAGGTACTGGCGGCCCGCTACCGCAGCAAGGAAATGGGTTCAGCAGGTCGCCTACTTCGGCGGATCGTCCAGGGGTGACAAGGAGCGCACCCGGTTCTATACGGAAAGTCGCGACTACGACGAATTTGGCGACCTGAAGACCTGCAAGAACATGATCGACTTGTCGCACTGGCAGGCGTTGACCGATAACCCCAAGGATTGGCTATGAGCGAGCGATTCGAGTTCGAGCGGTTCCACTGTGAGGCAGGAGACTTTAAAGCATGGTTCGTTCCGGGACCGGACGGCGAATACGTCAAGGCGAAAGACGCGCTCGACCGCGAGGCCGTATTGCAGGCGCAGATTCGCACGCTAGAAGCGCAGTTACCGGCATCCGGCCTTAAGCCGGTTCCGTGCCCTGTGTGCCGATCGCGCGACGTGAGCGGCGATAGCGGCATCGTGCATTGCTACGTGTGCAAGCTCGAGGTGAAGCGCGAGACGACGCCACTCGCGACGCTCGCATGGAATGAGCGCGCGCCGTTTATCGCGCAATCGATGTGCAACGCACACACCCGCGAAGCACCGTTCACGAACGCATTGCCAACGCCCGCGAAGGATGATGCATCGCGCCTGTTCCCGGTTGTGGACGTGCAGACATTGCAGAAGGAATGCGAATGCGGAACGTGCCGCCCACGCACGCTGGCCGATATGCGCATGATCCTGTGCCCGACGTGCGGCAACCAAAGATGCCCGAAAGCAACGTGGCACGAAAAACGATGCACCGGCAGTAAGGAGGTCGGCCAGCCCGGCAGTTCGTGGGAGCACGTCAATCCGTTCGCGCCGCTCTCGCCAGTTGCGCCGGTCGCACCGCCCGCGCCAGTCATGCCGCTCGTGCCAGTTGCGTGGATGACAACCTACGCATGGCCGCGAAAGCCGACCTTGCGCATGCTGGCCGAAATGAACCAGCGCCAGCGCGATTTTGTCATGCAGCATGCACAGGAGGTCATCGCGCTCGCGCCGGTCGGCATCGTGAAAGCGTCACCCCCCGCGCCACCCGGCACCTGATAGCGAAGCTGACGAAATGAGCGAACGGGACTGGCATATCCGCATGGCGCGGACCTTTCTGGGCGCAGGCCATGCACGTTCGCCGGTATCCACAGCACTCTTCATGGCACGCCAGACACGTGACGTGAGCCGGAAAACGCCGCCAGAAGGCCGCGGCTATCATGCGGACATACCAGCAATCGACCCCGCCGCGCCCGCACGGGGCGAGTTCTTCCAGGAGACGTGAATGCCAGGTTATATCGTGCAATTCGGCGGCAAGTATTGCGCGTGGAGCACGGTCAAGGGCGCGCCCACCACGCGCCTTATGACCGAGGCCGAACTGTTCGCGGCGCTGGCGCGCGATCACCCGTATCTCGAACGCGAGATATTCGACTGCCGCATGGCGCGCGTGCGTGAGTATGGTTGCAGCGGCGGCATGTACGGATTCACGAAGGCGGACCTGTTGGCGTCCAATCGCGCCGGGCCTGACGGATCGCACGTAGCAACGGAAGAAGAAATGATCGCGCTATACCTGTACGGGGCACCGAAGGAGAATCCGTGAATAACCCGCTCAACAAAAGACGCGATACGTGCGCATCCCCAAGCTCGCCCCGGTCGTGGAACGGCAAAATCGACACGAGCCTATTTAGCGGCGAGTGCATGGTTCCGTTATCCCGCCCGTCGCCGATCCCATCGAGCGCGCGTGGATTTATGCGGAAACGGCCCATCAGGGTGGGGGATACGCATACGAATCGGTGATTCTGTTGCGCCCCGCGCGTAAGGTGTCCGACCCGGTCATCGAGCAGCCCGGCATGTTTGACGAAGATGATTGAATGAAAGTATCTGAACAGCCCACGGGCTGCCATCGAGTAGGCGATGTTCCCCCCGCGGTGCATCACATCATGGACGCGCGGCATCAGTCGCCCGACGGCCACGCGCCCGGTTGATATCCCAATTGGCCTTCGGACGCCCCCGCGTGCCGTCCGGCTGCGCGCCCGCGAGCAGCATGTCCAGAAATGCCATGTGCAGCCACCTAATGCCGCCCATGGCGACAGGCGTCGCCGTGTCGGTCGTTGAGGATACCGCCGATGGTGCGGCGATCAGCCAGGGTCGGGTAGCCTTCCATCGTGATGCCATGGACCCCGACCGTGCCGTAGGCCCCCGAGCGCGCGTTCGCCCTTGAAGCCTGACGTTATGTTGAAGTGCTTCACGGAGTTGCTGTCATTCCCTCACTGCATCCCGAAGCCGACGTTGCTGCTCGCCGTTGTGCCATGAAACTGCACATCGACGTTACACAGTTCCCCGGACGCCTTACTGCCGTTCAGCTCGCAGTCGATTCCGCCCCTGCGGAGCCGTACCATTGCGCCTCGTACTGGCCGAGGTACTCGCGCAAGCGGTTGGAGTTAATCTGCGACATGTTGTTGCAGAGACAGTTCAAGCCGGGCAGCGGTCCCGCCCCAGACGTCGAAGTCAACGAGACGCCGCGGCGCTTCGAAGCGAGCGACAACGTTCGCACGAAGGAAGGCTCTCTCGCGCACGTCGGCTATTACGATGGTCGCGGCGAGGTCGGCGTGAATGTCGTTGAGGCCGCAGAATACCGCGAGGATGAACTGACGCCACCGCTGTTGTGAAGAGGCGGAAAACCCCGATTGGGCTAGGAGACAAGCGCGGGAATACTCGCGCGCAGGGAAGCATTTACAAGGGTTTCACCAATGGTCCGACTCAGGATTTACGAAGAGCCGATGACGCCCACTGAGCGCCGCAGGAAGAGCGATGCCGAGCGCGCGGAGCGGGGCGAGTATCGTCTGAATCAATGGATTGGCCCGGAAGCCAAGGCCGCGCTGGACGCCCTGGTCGGCCCGGAACCGGAGCGCGGCGCGATCACCGAGGTCGTGAGCAAGGCACTGATTGAGCTTGCCGCGCGGATCAAGAAGAAGGGGAGCAAGTGAGACACTTCCAGTTGGCAGGCGAGCGAGATTAGCGACCCAGAAGGCCAATTGCCTGCTCGTGTCTCCCACGCGAACAGGCGGGTTCAGCCTGCAGGTTGGCCGGTTCGGCTGTCTCCAGATAACGCGCCCAGTCGGCATGACTGTCAAGTTCATCTAGCGTAAAGACTCACCACGGAAATCCCAATCGATCATAAACGCAACTAACCGTCCGGCCCGTCTATATCCCCATCAACTGCGAACGGCGTCTCCAGCAGGGCAGGCATTATCGGTTCTAATGAGACGGAGCCGAGGGACTTCGAATTGGCGGGGCATCGGTGCTGCGCGCGATGCCGCGCTGCCGGCGAACATCATCAGTGGCGTCCAGACTTGATGCATGTCTGGGCTTGGTCATCCGATCGACATGGAGCGGGCCATGATTTGCCGCAAGCTGAGGGTTCACGTACTCGTCTTCTGCGCCACGGGCGCATTGTTGGGCAGCGTCGCGGCCTCGGCAGATGAAGTTAGGGTGATGATTTCGGGCGCGTTTGCGTCAGCCTATCGCGCACTGGGTCCACAATTCGAGCAGGCGGCCGGCGATACGCTGGTCACTGTCTGGGGGCCTGTGGTGGGCACGGCCGCGAATGCCATCCCTGTGCGACTCGCGCGCGGAGAATGGGCAGACGTGCTGATCCTGGTCGGCTATGCACTCGACGATCAGCTCAACGCCGGCAAGGTCGTGTCTGGCAGCAAGGTGGACTTCGCACGCTCGGCAATTGGCATTGCGGCTCGCGAGGGGGCGCCGAAGCCGGATATCAGCTCGGTTGACGCTCTGCGGCGCACGCTGCTCGCCGCGAAGTCGATCGTCTATCCGGATGACGCCAATGGAGTCTATATCGGCACCGAACTTTTCCGGCGTCTCGGTATCGAGGAGCGGGTGGCGAACAAGAGCCGCATGATCCCATCCGAGCGGGTCGCCAATGTCGTCGCGAACGGCGAGGCGGAGATCGGATTTCAGCAGATCGTCGAACTGTTGCCGGTGGACGGGGTGACGGTGGTCGGCAATTTGCCCGCGGAGGTCCAAAGGTACACGGTGTTTTCCGGGGGCATCTCCACCAATGCCAAAAATCCAGCGGGCGCAGCGGCCCTGATCCGTTTTCTGTCATCGCCGGACGCGGCCCCCACGATTGAGGGGACCGGGCTCGAACCGCTAACGCCGAAGACTTCGAACTGAGTGTAGCTGTGAGCCCTCCGCGCCGTCGAGCTAGGTGACGGCCGGATCTTCCGAGAACGGCCATGAACGGCCTTCCAGCTAGCAAACTGGTCGGACACTTGAAGGTCCGCTTCAGCCGATATCGGTCGATCGCCGGGGAGTGAAAGTCAGTAAGCTCCCAATCAAAGTTTTTGACGGAAAATTGTTTGGAGACCTCGGGTAGAGGTTATGTATGGGCTTCGCGGCGAACGCTTGCACACGCGACGTGTCTGTAGACGTGTGCTGCAACGAACGTCCAAGTATCGTCCCTTGACGTTTGACTGCCATGTGAACTTTCCCGCGCTCGAGCGCGGTGCCTGGCGATTCTCACCAAGCAAATATCTCGTGCACGCGTGCTAGCGCTTCGCGAGCGACTTTGTGCGTCATCGCACGTTGCGTAAATCGGTCTGCGATGCAATATATCTAGCCAGCCCGGCAGCGATAAAGCGTGTGTACGCCGCATGACGCATCAGTTCAATGAACAGATCAGACAAAAAATCTTGGGAAAGCGCATGAATGCCCCGGTCGAAGAAATCGATGTAATCAAGTTACCTGAGGGATTTCACGCTCTGCGCAGTGAATGGCGCGAACTATGGGTCCGTGCGAAAGGACTCCATCATGAGTCGTTCGACGTTTGCTGGATCGCCTGGGATTGTGTTGCGAAACGAACAGGGAAATCGCTTCGGATCGTCACTGCCCGCCACAATGGAAAGCTCATTGCGGTCTGGCCACTGGTGCGTTCGCGCAATCGCCTGTGGACCATGCTGAGGCCATTGGGTCCGGACTCGGCAGACTATACGACGATACTCGTCGATCCCGAGCATTCCTCAGATAAACTAATCGAATTGATATGGCTCGCCGCACGGAAGCATTGCGCATCAGACATCATTCTGCTTCCTTTTCTCGACTGCGAGAGTCATCTTTATCGGCTGGCCATGGAGCACGATGGCCTGGTGACGCATAAGGAAGATCCCTGTGCAGTTGCGCGATTGTCGCGTGAAGTGAACTGGGAAAGTTTCGCTGGGTCGCTCGGTACGCTGTCGGGAAGAAAGGCGGGCGCGCTGCGCAGACGTCTCGAACGGCAAGGCAAGGTTGACGTGCGCGTGCTTGGCCCCGAAGACGGCGATAACAATGTGTGCATGATCGACTGGATGCTTGCCAGCAAGCGCGACTGGGCGGAGCGCGTGGACAAGAAGGGACAGTGGCTCTATTCGAGCATATATCGCGATTACCTCATTGCGCTCGCAAATCAGAAGAGCGAGGGCGACGAAGAGGCGTGCGCAAGAATACTGGTCCTATCGATGAACGACGCACCCATCGCGGTGTGCATGGTCGGCATGGGAAAGCAGCGCATCCTGGGAATCATGAACAGCTTCGACCGCCAGCATGCCAAACTCGCGCCCGGTGCGATCGCGATGGAAGCGTGGGTGCGCTGGGCAATTGAACATGGCAACGACTTCGATCTCGGCGTCGGCTCCGAAACGTTCAAACCTTATTGGAGCAAGGGAAACATCTCCAGGGTTTCCAGCATCGAGATCGCTCATTCGGCATGGGGCCGGGTGGCGTATGCGATGCGCGATGGCGCGAGCAGACTGTCCGCGATTCGTGCCGATATGCGTCGCGGAAAAGTCGCTGCAGGGCCGGCGAAAACACATCATGCCCACGGCGCCGCGTCGAACGCCAACCCCGGTGAAAGCGATGAACGCCCGGACGAACCTTCATCGCCGGAGCGCACCGGGGCGGAGCGAGAGTCATAGGCATGTGAAGCCACGCAGCGGCACGACGGCGTGGCGACGATCAACTAAGTGCGTCTTGCTAACTAAACCGTTCCCGATCAACGGTGCACAATTCAACCCTCTACGCACCGGCTTGCAACGACTCCCGGTCCTCGAAGTCGGGTGAGTGAAAAGACGTTCTGTCAGGTGCCGTCTTGTTGAACCGATAGTCGGTCGGCGTGATCGACAAGTGTTTCTTCAGAAGCTTGGCGAGCTGGCCACCGCTCCCGATCCCGCAACGCCGAGCGATCTTGTCCACGGGAAGTTGCGAATCAATGAGCATCCGGCAACTCAACTCGAGCCGTATGCGCTGCAGATAGTCCGACGGCGTCATGCCGATCTCCGCCTTGAAGCGACGAAGGAAATTGCGCTCGCTCATTGCCGCTGCTTCAGCGGCCAATTCGACGGTGATCGGACGGGCGGCATTCTCCTTGAGCCAGCGCGCAGACACCATGATCTTGTCGCTGATACGTGGCGTCGATAAACTGCGTGCGAGAGCCGCATCCAGCAAGTCGCGCGTCGATGGCGTGAGAGCGCGGGCAAAGTGCTTCGCCATTTCAGCGTCGAGTTCCTCTTTGGGAATCGGTAGCGCCGTGCGAATGGCACTCGCAGCAGTCCTCGAATGGTCCTGCCAGGACATGTCGCCTGCGATGCCTGGGTTCATCAGGTCCACGTCATATCGGCCCGATAACCCGTTTGCAGTCAATATCAATTCACCTTCTGAAACCGGACATACGACGGTGCTCATCGGATGGCGCTGGCGCAGCCATTTGCAAAGCCGATCGTCGGATGCCGCCTGTTTCGCGCCGGCACCGCCCGCAATGAAAAGCAGAATCGTGGAACTCGTGGCTTGATGAAGCGTCGTTTTTTCCGTTCCAACGGGAACCGACGATGAACTGACGATTGTTCCGCCCGTTGAAGACAGAAGTGAAACGTTAAAATGCGATCCATTTCCAGATTGCGCTCGGGTCAATGCGTTGGCGCGCTGAAAGATCTCGATGATTGCCGCGATTCCCGGCAACGAAAATCCATCGAATAAAACAATCTCGACGTCCGAAACGGGACGCTTTCCGAAGCTGGTGATGCCAGCGGATTGTTGATTTAACGCCGAATGCATTTTAATCTCCAGGCTCACCGCAAACGTTTATTTGCCGCCGCGATGGCAAGCAGGTACTACGGCGACCGGGCGCCTTCTACTGTGAAGCGAAACGCCCTGAGTCGTCGGTCTGTGTATTGCGATGTCGAACAGGCGTGTCATCCCGCGTTGCCCGGTCAATCGACGGTACGAGGCAGAATCGTTCTGGCGGTTCCATTCCGCCTTCCAACGCCTATAAAACGCGATATATCTGCAAGATCATCGATGCCCATACCGGCCGATCTCAACCGGCGTTCCCCTGCGCGGTCGGACAGGTCACGACTGCGCTCAATAAATATTTGATTCATTTTTTTATCTTGCCAAAAGGTTTTGTTCTTATGCGGGCCTGAAACTAAGATGCGCGATTCAAATGGGGTGTCGTCCGCACACATGAATCAAAAATTAAGTGGATATTTAATATTTATGCGCCATCATTGGAGGATGCTATTCGATTGGCTCCATTGGATTTCATACAATAATCCCGTTCTGTGTGGCCGCGCACGCTTTTGCGAATGATGGGGCGCAACCAGTCGGGGAAACTCTCTTCAATCGTGACTGTTCAGCAGCCGGGTCGCTGGCTGTATAGGATTGCCAGCAAAGTCACGGCGTAATACGTCGAGCATGCCATGCCCTTGCGTGCGGAGTGTGTCGAGGCAGGACCGAATGACGCAGAAATTTTTGGAACCGTCGAGTGTGCGAAAGCAGCCGGATGTTTTCTGTTTCACTTTTGGCATGCGGATTCCATCAGGACGGTTGTCAGATGCCGGGCCACGGTCGGCGTTTCAACAGAGCCTGGAGTAGCGCTGCCGTTTCGGGTCACAACGGACAGATCCGTTCTTTGTTGCCTTTCCCCACGAGTCTCGCCTGGCAAGGTGCATCGAACCGTATGTCCTGCGGGCAAATATCGAGAGCTTCCTGGATGCGCGCGCCTGTATTGTAAAGAAAGGACAGTAGAGCGTGATCACGCTGCCCCTCCACGGTACTGCGGTCTGGCTGGGCAAGAATGCCCGCTACTTCGTCTGATTCCAGATAGCAGACCAGACGTCGATGCATGCGCTTGCTAGGAATGGCGAGCACTTCCGCACACTGGGCCAGCGCCGTAGGCTCTTGCGCTTGCACAAAACGGAAAAAACTTTTTATCGCTGCGAGACGGCAGTTGCGTGTGCCGATCGAAACGTGCCGCTCAACTTCCGTATGCTGGAGGAAGGCACAGACCTCAGTCGCGGTGATTTGCGCCAAAGTCAGGTGTGCGATCGGCCGCTTTTGGGGTTCAGAGGTGAAACGAAGAAATAAGCGCCATGTATCTCGATAGGACCAGACGGTGTGAGCAGAGACGTTACGCTGCTGCACGAGCCAGTTCTCGAAGAAGGCGCGTAACAGTTGAACAAACGATGCGGTCATTCGCATGATTCACCTCCAACCGATTCCCCGAGGTTGCGCGCGCCGAAGACTCCGAACCGTTCGGACGCTTGCTGCAGCAACTCTTGCGTCGTGGTGAGACGAGGGTCGACTTGATACTGGCGTGTCCAAGATATGCGGCAAGGTAAGGCAGATGCACCTGGGGATTGATCCCGTCGCGATACCAGGCGGTCATCCGATTCACCGCCAGAGCGTGTCGAAGATCATGGACGCGAGGACCTGCATAACCGGGCAAGGGCTTCAGCCAGAATCCCGGATCACCTGGACGAGCAGCTTGCTGACTCTGATCTGGGAGTAGCCTCGGGATGTCTGTACGTTCCAGACCTCGCTTACATGAAAAAGCAGGGACTCTCGCAAGTGTTCCTCGATGCGCTGGGTCAACCTGGGCGCGTACACCCACCGCTATGTTCATGTAATCGAAAGTGCCTGCCGGAACCAGGACTGCAAGTACGACGGCGAGTATTGTTCCTAGCAGCGCCGCTGCGTCGATACGTTCCTGCTCAATAGGTCCTCCCTGTAACATAGCCGGCGTAACGGATGATTGCGGCCCACAAGACGTAGGCTGGGCGGCGGCATCTGTTTTTCCAAGATCGCATATGGCCGCCTAGTTCGGCATACCGCAAGACTTCGGAAAACCGTCAGATGACCGGTTTGCCTCTATTACGGCCTTCAGCCGAGCGAGACTGTGAGTGGCGGCTCCGGGTCGGGATATGCCCTTTGCATCGCGCACCGCCGACGAAGGATCGCGCGACAGGTTAATCGGACAGAGTGCGGCCAACGACGGCGGATGGCAGAGATCTTCATGTGGACATTCGAACGCGGCTTCGCTCAGATTTTGTTGAAAAAGTCGCTGACCGTCTCTGTCAGGGGGTTTTTCGGTGTCTTCTTGCCATTGACCGGCGTGCGCGAGCGGTTTGTAGGCCGAACTGAGAGGTCGATTCTCACGCGGGAGAACTGAAAGAGCCACGCAGCGACTCTTTCCACAGTATCCCCAGACAGCAGACCGTCGCCCTAAACGAACGGGCAGGCTACGAGGCACTGTGTCCATGCCTTGAATCAGTACATCAGAGCTCTCAGTCCGACCTCGAGCGCGATTTTCGAGCTCCAGCAGGGCTTCGATCCTGGAACAGGGGCCGGCCCGCGCTGAGCGCCAGTCCTACCACGCTTCATCCGCTCTCGGAACTACTCTGGGAGACGTCGATGAACGACTAAATACGTTGGTACGATAGTGCACATTCCAGTGCGGGGCGCTCCCGTATATTTGTATGCATGCTCCGCCGAAGACCCTTGGCTTGATCAGCGAAGTGCCTCGCGAATCGTTAGCGCAGGGTATATATGCGTCCGCTTCGTCGCGGGGTCTCTATTCTCTCTTGAGCTCCAAACATGACGCCCTTCGATCATCACGACCCCATTCCACGGGTCGCTGACAGTCTCCGTATGCCAGTCTATGCACCGGCATCACAACAGATTGCCGCATCGCAAATGAGCGCTTTCGCTGCAGCGCTCGAGGTGCGCACTGGTTTGCCTCTGTCCGATTACACGCGACTGCACGAGTTTTCGGTACGTGAATACCGGAGTTTCTGGCGTGGCTTTCTTAAGTGGTGCACGGATATCGAAACTTCAGGCGAAGTCGAGCCGGTCTGCGTTGGCGAAGACATCGAGCGTGCGAAATTTTTTCCGCGGCTCGAACTCAGCTATGCAGATAGCCTGCTCGGTTTGACCATCGCCGGCGCCGACGCCCCTGCATTGACCGAGTGTCATGTAGACGCGCCGACTGTGCGCCTGACGCGCGGCGAACTGCGCGAGCGAGTGGCGAGCCTCGCTTGCACGCTCGAACGTCTCGGGTTGCGCAGTGGCGATCGCGTGGCCATGGTCATGCGCAACGACGCGCAGGCCGTCATCTGTACGCTGGCCGTCGCCGCGCTCGGCGCGACGGTGGCGAGCGCGGCCCCGGAGATGGGGGCCGATGCGCTGCTCGATCGTTTCGTACCGCTCGCGCCACGGCTGCTGTTCGCGCACACGGCCACGCGTGCAACCGACAGGGGCACGCCGCTCGCGGAGAACATCGCAGGCCTCGCCTCGGCGATGCCCTCGCTCGAAGGCATCATCAGCCTCGATGATGGACCGTTGCCCGACAGCGTCACGCTGCCGGTTCACTCGCTTGGCGCGCTGATTGCACAATCCGATCCGGCGGACTTCGTCTGGCGGCGCTTTCCGTTCAATCATCCGCTGTTCATCATGTTTTCGTCGGGTACGACCGGCAAGCCAAAATGTATCGTGCATGGTGCCGGTGGCACGCTCCTCGAACACCTGAAGGAGCATCGGCTCCATACCGACTTGCGCCCTGGCGAGAAGCTCTATTTTCAGACCAGTTGCGCGTGGATGATGTGGAACTGGCAACTCTCGGCGCTTGCATCCGGGGTCGAGATCGTCACCTATGACGGTCCGCTTGCGACGGTCGATACTTTGTGGCGTATTGCGGCCGATAACCGCGTGAACGTGTTTGGAACGAGCCCCGCCTATCTGAAGATGTGTGAGCAGGCGAATCTCGAGCCTGCACGGCAATTCGACCTTTCGGCACTGCGCGCGATGCTGTCGACCGGCGCGGTCCTGTTCGACTCGCAGTACGACTGGGTAAGAGAACACGTCGGCGCGTTGCCGCTGCAGTCGATTTCGGGCGGCACCGATATCATCGGCTGCTTCGTACTTGGCAATCCGAACTTGCCGGTCTACGCGGGCGAAGCGCAATGCAAGAGTCTGGGGCTCGATGTGCAGGCATGGGATGACGGCCGACCGGCAGTCGGGATCGGCCAACTCGTCTGCACCAATCCGTTCCCTTCGCGACCGGTTGGCTTTTTTGGCGATACCGACGGGACGCGTTTTCATGCGTCGTACTTTGCCGCTGACCCGGGCGCCTGGACGCACGGCGACCTGATCGAATTTTCCCCTCAAGGATCGGCGCGCATGCACGGCCGCTCCGATGGCGTGCTGAACGTCGGCGGCGTGAACGTCGGACCCGCCGAAATCTATCGCATTCTGAACGATATTCCCGGTATTCGCGACGCGATGGTGGTCGATCGGAATGCGGCCGGTTCGTTATCCCATGCAGGCCGCAATGGGGCGAATTCGACCTTGACCGCAGGTTCGCGCGAACGAGGCATCGTTCTGTTGCTGGTATTGCAACCCGGTGTCGAGCTTTCCGCCGCGTTGCTGTCACGCGTGCGCGGTGACCTCGTTCGCCGTGCATCGCCCGCGCATGTGCCGGGTTTGGTCCTCGCGGTCGAAGCTCTGCCGACCACCCATAGTGGCAAGCCCTCGGAGGCCGCGGCGCGCGATGCCATCAACGGGGTGCCGGCCAGAAACGCCGGGGCGTTGCGTAATCCCGAGTGTCTTGACGCCATCCGCCGGCAAGCGGCGCGGAACCTGGGAAAAGGCTCGCTGCCGTTGCCCGGCAATACGCGTGAGCAGATGGAGACGTACCTGCGGGCGTTGTGGGAACGCATGTTCGGTTTTGGACCGATAAGCAGCGACGATAACTTCTTCGATCTGGGCGGCGATTCGCTTCTCGCGGCGGAGATGGCGAGTCATGTACACGATGCAACCGGGCACACGATCTCGTTGACGAACCTGATGACCGCACCGACCATCGCGCAGATCACCGATATCCTGGAGGCCGGCCCTGTACCGGCGCCGTCGAGCACATTGGTGCTGATGCGCCCGGGCAACGGGACGCCGCTTTTTCTTGCGCACAGCGTCACCGGTTCGGTGATGGAATGCCGCGCGCTGATCGGCGCGCTGCGAACCGAAAGGCCGGTGTACGGACTCAACGCACAAGGTCTGGATGGCGATGAGCCGCCTCGACAGCATGTCATCGAGATGGCGCGCGTCTACCTCGCGCAGGTACGTCAGTTGCAGCCGCACGGGCCTTATGCGCTGGCTGGTTACTCTTTCGGCGGCTTGATCGCTCTTGAGATCGCACAGCAACTGCATCGCGCCGGCGAGCCGATCGAGTTGCTGTGCCTGCTCGACACCTATGTCAGTGAGCGTTATCTGCCGTGGGATGCGTGGATACGTTACGAAAGCCACTTCGTCGCCGAGCAATGGCGGAAATGGCGGACGCTCCGCGACATGCCGTCGCCGCAACGCATCCGATACGTGTCCGCTAAGGTAGCGGCGGCGATTGACCGGGCGCGCCTACGCTTGGGGTACAGGGCACGCAGGGCTGAACCCGATACTGTCGGGTTGCCGCCTGTGCTGCTGCGCGTACGCAAAGCAATGCAGGTTGCGATGGCCACGTACCGGCCGAAGCGCTATCGCGCCGGGCCGATCCTGTATGTCCGCGCGTTGATCCGAATAGAGGGCTGCGGGAATCCATTGTCATTGTGGCAGCGAGTTGCATGCGGTGGATTGAAAGTCGTCGACGTGGCGGGAGGCCACAGCGACATGCTCTTCAAACCGAACGCGGATGTGGTTGCCGCGGCACTCGATGCAGCGTTGTCCGTCAACCGAGCCGCGACCGATTCCTCGGGATACGCGAACTACACTGCGAACATGGCTGCTTACAGCAAATCGACCCCGACATGAACGCTTACGCGATCGTTATATCCGAAGCGGACGTTTCGGATAACCGCATCAACGCCGAGCGGTTCTGATAATCATATAGCCGGCTTCCCTCCGTTCGGCTCAACGGCTGGCGTAGAGTCAGGGTGCGAACACCGACGTGACGCACAGGAGGCGGCCTAATGATTTTGTCAAGAAGTCACCAAGGATCCGGGCGTGTAAGGCGTCCTGTTATGCAGGATCGCCCACAGCACGTTCACCCGTCGCCTGGCGAGCGCAATGATGATCCGATGATGCCGCTTTCCTTCCTTGTGTTTGCGCGCATAGAAGGCTGCGCTTTCCTCGCAGCGAAGCGATGCGAAGGCAGACTGATAAAAGATCCTTTGAGCTGGGCTGCACTATCCGACTGACGTGATTGTCGGCGCCGCGATCGGCATTCTGATCGCGTGTGATTACAAGACACGCGGTGCGTACGCGCTTCGCGCCAGCGGTCGTGCGACTGATCAATTCGCATCCGGGACCATGCTACATGTTGGCTTTCCTGTTCTTCTTCGAACTCGCCACCAAGTTTGACGAACCTCGCATGCTCGCGGAGTCCGTGATGAAGGCGCTATAGCCGTCGCGACGCCTCGTCACGCCAGGCGATCCTTGTCGGTGGTCACGGTGGATCGGGTATGAAGGAGCCTTCCATTTCACGGGAGGCTACGGTGCCGGGGCGTCACGTCAACGACCACCAGATGAGGCTCTACATGAAGTACAGAAACAAGGAACAACCGACCAGGGCAGGCGCACGCGCCGGGTAATTTGATCGCGCCATCAGATGCATATGACCATCTGCGCTGACCGCGCTACTTCAATCTCTTCATTGACAAGAGGGAATCGCGCCAACGGCTTTATTTTATTAGTACCAGTTGCAACGCCGATTAAGCCGATCCTCGCATTGTCGATATTTCATGTGGTATTGATAATCGGGAGAACGGCTATTGGGAATTACTCGGCCTGCGCATTTTTCTTCGCATTGATGTTGCGCGCAAACGTTGCAAGCTCGCGCGATTTGCTGCGCGCACCACGATAAATAGCGAAGTCGGCTCGCATTCGCTCGAACACATAACGCCGGACGAGGTGCCCGCCGAAGCCCGCGAGGAACTGAAGTATCCCCGCTGTGGAGACGCCGTCGAAGTCCATCTCGAGCTTTCGTTCACGGGCGAGTTTCATCGCCTGCCAAACGAGCAGCGCAACAGCACCGCTATGCGCAGTGGCCTGGCGCGTCGTCAGAACGTAGTAGGCGTTGGAGCGGTCCCATACGAGCGCCGTAGCGGCAACGAGGGCGCCGTCGCTATCAAAGGAACCGAGGATCGTGCCGGCATTGCGCCTAAATACTTCGGTCAGTAGTCGCCGCATGATGGTCGAGCCATAGACATTGGCGAGGTCGCGGGCGGCAAGATTCGAATCGTAGAAGTTGACGAAGGTTTCGACGCTCGAGATCTCCTGTACGATAAATCGCTCGGACGAGCGCCGGACCCGATTGCGCGTGTTCGATCGGAGTCTGCTCCAGGCGGTTTCTTCGTCCACGCCCCTAGGGATCTTGAGCGTGAACTGCACCGAGACCTTGAAGCCGGCCAGCATGAACGCGGCAGCTTCCGCTTCCGATACGAGTGGGTCGGCCACTTGCTGAAAGTGCGCGCACTTGGGCAACTGGGCAATCAACTTGCGTGTCACCTCCAGACGATGAGACCAGTCAGGATCACTGGCATCCGCGGCCTGGCGCTTGATCACAGGCCCGAGTGTGCGAGTGAGTGGCGGCAGATACGACAGACTCCAGAAGCCTTTTTTGGTCAGCGTGTAAGGCATTTCGCCAATGATCTCGTTGTCGACTTCGACGACGGCCGTGTGCCAGTTCTCGCCGATAGTGGCATTCAGCCACCAGGGTTCATGAAAGATCGATCTTTCCATTAGCCCTCCATATGAACTGGCAGGAAGAACAGACCTCATTTTCGTGTCGATTTTTCGCTTGATCGTATGGGGTTTTAAGGACGCAGGCACGACTACCGCGGAAACGGTCTCTATCGTCATAGCGGTTGATTCCTCTCACGTTTGGCTCCACGATACTATGGAAACCTATCGATCTCTTTCCGTCAAACCTGTGTCTTTAAACGACAATGTCTGCACACAGGTAGTCATGACCGAGAGCGGCACACCTCTATTTCTTCCTTCAGTAAGAAAGACTCAACGTTGGCGGATTTGCTCACAATAGTGACCGAATTCGCCATGCTGCCTGCCATAGGCTTAAGTCCTACGACACTTGTCCGTCTCAGCAACATGACTTCAACGTTGAGGTAGATCGATATGGCAGAAAAGCGACTCTCCATTATGGGAATCCGGGGCATTCCGGCGCAGCACGGCGGCTTCGAGACATTCGCTGAGCGACTTGCGCTCTATCTGACGAAGCGCGGATGGAGCGTGACCGTCTATTGCCAGGGACCGAATAGCGACGCTGACGTGGCCGAAGATAGCTGGTGCGGGATCAGGCGCATTTTTGTACCGGTCCAGCGGGATGGCGCGATGGGAACCGTCGAGTTCGACTGGAAATCGGTTCGAATAGCCGCGAAGCGGCACACTGGGCTGGTGCTGACGTTGGGCTACAACACCGCTATCTTCTGTAGTTATTTGCGTTGGCGCGGCATCAGAAACCTGATCAACATGGACGGTCTGGAATGGCGTCGTACGAAATGGCGCTGGTATGAGCGCGCGTGGTTATATATGAACGAACGTATCGGTTGCTGGACCGGCAATCATCTGATAGCCGATCATCCGTCCATCGCCATGCATCTCGCGACGCGCGTGAATCAGCGGAAGATCACGATGATCCCCTATGGCGCAGACCGGATCGATGAATATAGCGGCCTCGTACCCAAGGAGCTCGGCCTCGGTGATTCGCCTTATGCGCTGGTCATTGCGCGTCCTGAACCCGAGAATTCGATTCTCGAGATGGTGACTGCCTTCTCACGCCGACCTCGTGGCGCCAAACTTGTCGTACTGGGAAAGTACGATCCGGTTGGTAATCCTTACCATCGCGAAGTCGTCGATGCGGCGGGTCCCGAGGTCGTATTCCCCGGGGCTATCTACGACCAGACCGCCGTACAGGCGCTGAGACGCCATGCACTGTTTTATCTGCACGGGCATCAGGTCGGCGGCACCAATCCTTCACTCGTGGAAGCGTTGGGAGCCAGTTCCGCCGTTATCGCTCATGAGAATGAGTTTAACCGTTGGGTAGCCGGCCCCGACGCACGCTTCTTCTCGAACGAATCGGACTGCGATCTGCATATCTCGGCGCTGCTCGTCGATCACGCCACAGTGCGTGCGATGCGCGAGGCGAGCGGCCGTCGTTTCGACAGCGCCTTTCGATGGGACAGCGTGTTGGCTCAGTATGAGGCGCTGCTCGAGCGCAATCTGCGAGACGAGAAGAAGCCAAAAGTTTCGCCTGCACACGCGCCGGCCGAGTCGGCACCGATCAGCGCGGTACTCGAATCGGTCGCAACGACAGCGGGTGCACTCGCAGCGACGGGCATGCTCGCTCCAGCAGCAAATATCGAGGCAGAAGGGATATTCGCAGAGCCGGAGATAACCAACCATCACTAGGCGCTAGCGAGACCGGTATTCATACCCGGTCACGCTAGCGCACGATCTCGTAAGGCAACGAGATGTCAGCATAACTCGGAACGAATTTCGACTATGGACAACCGCAATTTTCTGCCGTCAGATCGCGTGGAAGAGTCCGACGAATACGGACTGGTCCGGCTCATCGACATAGCCATCCAGCAACACCGGATGATCATCCTCGTCACGCTCGCCTTTCTCCTGGCCGGGGCGTCATATGCATTTCTGGCTCCGCCGGTGTATCAGGCCGACATCATGTTGCAGGTCGAAGATAATCCCGACACGTCGGCAAGCAGAAGCACGCTTGCTGACGTGTCGGCACTCTTCGACGTGAAGTCGAACGCTTCCGCTGAAGCGCAAATTCTCGGATCCCGTCTGATCGTGAGTCGCGCAGTGGATGCGGTTCATGCCTATATCAGCGCGTCGCCGAAGTGGTTTCCACTCCTTGGGCGCCTGTTCGCGCGCGAAGCAACCGACATATCGAATCCCGGCTTCTTCGGTCGGGGCGGCTATACATGGGGCACGGAGAAGATCCACGTTCCGCTCTTCGACGTACCGGATCGAAGCGAGGAAAAAAGCTTCGATTTGACGCTGCTGGGCGAGGGACGCTATGCGTTGTCCGGGCCGGGACTGGAACCGTCAGTGCAGGGGCGCATTGGACAGCGCGAAGTGTTTCATGCCCGGAATGGCGACATCTCACTCACTGTTGAATCGGCAACGGGAAAGCCCGGTGCCACATTCGTCCTCATGCGTCACTCGAGAGCCACGACGATCCACGACGTCCAGGCCGGGCTGAATATCCAGGAAAAGATCAAGCAATCGGGGGTGGTCATCGCTACGCTTCAGGGCAACAATGCAGTCTACCTGCGCGATTTGATGACGCAGATAGGCAACGAGTACATCAGGCAGAATGTCGGTCGGAAGACAGAAGAAGTGGCTTTGTCGATGAATTTCCTCGACGCCCAGTTGCCGGTACTCAAGCAGCGGCTCCTGGCATCGCAGCAGCACCTGAAGGAACTCCGCGATACGAACGGGACGTTCGATCTGGACGAAGAGGCGAAGATCGCGCTCGGACAGGCAGCGGACGTCCAGACCCGATTGATCCAGTTCGTGCAGAAGAAGCAGGAGTTATCCGCTCACTTCGGTGCCACCGCCAAAGAGGTTGTGGCAACCAATCAGCAAATCGATACCTTGCAGCAGCAGGCCGCCGTAATTGACGATAAAATCAAGCGGCTCCCGGGCTTGCAGCAGGAACTAGCCAAGGCGATGCTGGATGTCAAAGTGAATACGGATCTCTATACCTCGCTCTTGACCAACGCGCAGCAACTTTTGTTGGTCAAGGCAGGAAAGCCCGGCAGTGTAAGACTTGTCGATACCCCCGACTTGCCTCCGGAATCGGTCAAACCAAAGAAATCCATGGTGCTGGCGGCGTCTCTGATATTCGGGCTTATCGTAGCCAGTGCGGCAGCTTACGCACGTAGCGTCCTGTTCGGCGGCTTTAGTTCGCCGTCCCAGATTGAAAAGAACATTGGTCTCAGCGTGTATGCGACCATCCCATATAGCAAGATTCAAAAGGGCATCACGCGGGCAGAGACCGATGGTCAACCGCGCATGAGTTTGCTCGCATCCGAAGCACCGCATGATGCAGCGGTAGAAAGCCTGCGCGCGTTGCGCACCGCCTTGCAGTTCGTGCTCTTCGAAGCTAAGAACGGCGTGGTGCTGGTGACCGGCCCGACACCGGGCGTCGGCAAATCATTCGTGTCCGCCAACCTTGCAGCACTGCTCGCGGCGGCGGGAAAGCGCGTGCTTCTTCTGGACTGCGATATTCGCGAGGGACATTTACATCGCTGCTTCGACGGACAGGTGAACGCTGGCTTTACCGAACTGATCACGGGGCACGCCTCGTTTGAATCCGTGATCAGAAAGGTCGCTCCTAATCTCGATTTCATTTCCAGAGGCTCTATTCCGTCGAATCCGTCAGAACTGTTGATGAGGGATCGCGTACGTGACGTCATCAAAGAACTGTCGAATGCATACGATGTTCTGCTCATCGATTCGGCGCCGATCCTCACCGTTACCGATGCAACCGTCATGGCACCCGCCGCGGGAACAGTATTCATCGTCGCACGAGCGGGAGCGACCAAGGCGGGCGAAGTAAAAGAGTCGATAAAGCGGCTATCGCAGAATGGCGTGATACCGACCGGCGTACTCTTTAATGGCGCCAATCCGGATCTCAGTCGATACGGCCTCGGTTCCATGTACGGAAGTTACCGGTACTCCCCGAACTCTTACCCGGAGCCTCCGAGAGTTGCTGGATAGCTCACTCGACATCCAGGTTCATTGGCAGTATTGTGCCAGTCACCACAACCTGATGATCCGGCAGCATCAGGCTCACATTACGTCTGTGATCGAAACATGTCAGAACCAAAGATATCCGTGTTGATGCCAGTGCATAACGGCACCCGATTTATCGAGGAGGCCGTCAACTCGATCTTGCAACAGGAGTATCGAAACTTCGAGTTATTGATCGTCGACGATGGGTCGGACGATGACACTCCGATGATCGCGAGTCGGATGAGCCGCAGCGACAAGCGCATTCACGTTCTTCGGCAAGACAAGAGCGGCATCGTCGCCGCGCTGAACCATGGGATAAACCGGGCGACCGGAAGGTATCTGGCGAGAATGGATGCAGACGACATCGCACATCCCAAGCGGCTCGGACTCCAGTTGGCAAAGATGGAAGCGGAACCCCGTCTTGTTGCTTGTGGCACCGATATCGTCAAATTCGGAGAGGTGGATCAATATGTCGCCACTCCGCCTACCGATGAAGCGTGCAAGGCACTCCTGATGATCGAGAGTTGCTTCGCGCATCCTACGGTCATGATGCGTGCTCAGGTAATCAGGCAGAAAGGTCTAGAGTACCGCGCCGACGCTGAATACGTCGAAGATTACCGGTTGTGGACTGACCTCGTTTCGTACGGGGAGTTCGCCAACATTTCGCTGCCGTTGCTCCGTTACCGAATCCATGGCGGCCAGGTTGGAGCGCGACGAATTGCACGTCAGAGGGACGCCCACGTTGGAATAGCCAAAGACGTTCTGAAGCGACACGGCTGCACGGTTCAAACAGGCGAACTCAGCGAGTTCCTCTGGCCGTCGGACTCCGGCGTGCAGAAGGCGATTGCGTATTTCCTCGGCACGGGCGATCTGGCAAGGAACATCAACGCGACCGCTCCGACATGCAGCTGGCTGCATAAACGTACCAGAAGAATTCGGGTCCGCAACACCGTGAAGATGGCGGCTCGTAAAGACATATAGGCAAACCGGGATGAAGACGGTTCAGGAGTCGTGCATGCAGACCAGAGCGACAGTAGATGTAAGCATGGTAGTGGCCAATTTTAATAACGGTCGCTACCTCGAAGACTTTTTCCTTTCGATACTAAAATCGACGTCTCAGCCGCGCGAGGTGATTTTTGTCGACGACGGCTCCACTGACAACTCGCTGATCATCGCGCAACACGCGTCGGATGCGCTGGACAATGTGAGGATCATCGCGCTATCGAAGAACGTCGGCTTTGCGAATGCATTGAACATCGGTATAGCGAACTGTTCTTCTACCTACATCATGCGAATGGATCCGGACGATGTACTTCTTCCGGAGCGCATTGAGCGTCAGTACGAATACATCACCAGAAACGCGCTGGATGTAGTCGGAAGCAACGCGGTGATCTTTCACGACTCGACCAATCTGCCGATAGGAAAGACGAATTTTCCTGCGCGGCACGCGGACATCGAAACAACGATTCTGAGGGGTGAGCACGGAGTGCTCCATCCTACCGTTCTAGGCCGCGCTTCTTTCTTCAAGAATGTCCCCTACATTCAGGAAAACGTTCCCGCAGAAGACTACGATATCTTTGCCCGTTTTCTCAAAGCCGGCGCAAGATTTGGCAACGTCGCGGAACCGCTGATCCGTTATCGGATACACGACAAGAGTGCATCCAGCCGGCTTCGATACGCGACGATCGCGAGGACATTTCGACTTCGCGACACCATTTTCGGGGGATATACATCACGTTGGAAGATAGTTTCCTATTACTGCTTCATCAAGTCGTATCGAAACTATCTGGGTTCACAATCGACAGTTTCGAAATCGCTATGGGGCGCGCTCTCCTCCCTCTGCTATCCCCAAAAGCTGGTGCGTAAGATCGCAACGCGTACTGTTTACCGTCCGGGAAGATGACCATGACAGATCAAATCCATGAACAGGTGACGGTGACGACAGGGACATTGCACGATCGGCTTATCGAGCTTGAGGATCGGCCTCGTCGAGTCTCTCTGTTCTCCATAATCGGGGAGGACTGGCGCGTCAATTCGCATATGAAGTCGCGATTCGTTCTCGTACTTTTCAGGTTCGCCCATGCTTCGTACAACGATCGTTGGCGATTGACGCGAGCGCTGATGGCGCCGTACCGATTCGTGTACCGATTGATCGTGGACTGGGTGATGGGCATCGACATCCCGTGTCGGGTCACGCTTGGCAGAGGCGTAGTGCTGTATCACTCTGTCGGTATCGTGATCAATGAGGCCGTGAAGATGGGCGATGGCTGCATCATCCGCCACGGCGTCACGATAGGAAACAAGCTAGGCGACGATGGTGAAAGTGATCCGCCGACGATCGGGAATCGCGTCGAGTTTGGTGCGGGTGCGATCGTGATCGGCGATATTCTTATTGGCGATGAGGCGATCATTGGCGCGGGATCCGTGGTGACCCGCGATGTGGCGCCCGGTGCGGTCGTGGTCGGCAATCCTGCGCGGGAGGTCGCTCGCCATGCGCCACGAGTCCGATGACCTAATCATCTACTACATTGTCGGAGCGTTCGCCCTCGATAACGTCGTCAATTACTTTACAGCAATACCGGTCTTCGTGGCATCGATCCCCTTATCGATACTACTGATGTTCCGTTTCACGCGTGACAAGATCGACCGGCTCTGGTTTATCGCGTGCATCTTGTCTCTCCTGACATCGGCGCTGATCAACTTTCTGCGCTTCACCATGACGATAGAAGATGTATCTGACATCCTGTTTCTCATGCAGTTCTTTGCCGCATTTTTCTACGCTAAAAACACCCGTATTAGTCCGTCTGCGATCAGCCACGCGACCTATGTGTTCGCGTTGCTTTTTCTGCCGGCGTTCATCGGTATCAACGGAAGCGACTATGGCGACGATGCCGATGTCTTCACGTCGGGATCGAACGACATCGAGTTCCTGAGACTTTACAACCAGGGCTTGTATCGGCTCCCTCACGTGGCGTCGTATTTGCTCGCGTTCGGAAGCCTCTGGTGGATCTACGTTGCCTCGTTCAGCCGGAAGAAACGGCACTTCATGCTTGCCGCCCTGTTTCTCTATTTCACGCTGTACACAGGATCGCGCACGCCGATTATCGTGATTGCGGCGGCCTATCTCGTCGCGAACATCCGGCTCCAGGCGCGGCAGTTGTTGATAACGGCTAGCATCTTCATGCTCGCCGGATTGTTTGCCGTGCACATGAGAGAGGTTCTCGACTTTTTGTTCGGAAGCTTTCTGTATCAGTACCTTTCTTTCTTCGAGACAGTACTGGACAATTTCGACCGCTTGAGCCGCGTGATCATATGGAACAGTTGGTTCTCGGCGATCGTCTCGTTCAACGGACTCGATTTCTTAATTGGTCGTAATTTCTCGAGTTCGTTCGACTTCAACATGCGCCAAATAGGTCTTTACATTTGGTTCCATAACGACTTCCTGAGCACGTTTTATTCATACGGAATGCCCGTTCTAATTGCGTACGCTATTCCGCACCTGATGGCGGTAAGGATCGCTATTCAACGGCGCTCATCGGCAATCCTGCTGTCGGTGCTGGGATTCTTCATCTTCGCGGCTGCATTCGTGAACGGCTTCTATAAGTACTTGCCGGTGATGTTCTTCGTGCTGCTATTTTCTGATCGCGCCGTTGTGGCCGCATACGCGAGGGGTATCGCCTCTTCGGGTGGCACGACGCAGGGGCGGCTTCAACTCGACGAAGGCAACCGCGCGGCGGAGGCGCAATGAAGGCGTTGGCGCGTGCGTGCGTTCTGGCATGGATGGCCATGCTCTTGGTCATCTCGGCATTCGCCGGCGAGGCACCCACGAAACCCTATTCCGTCGGCGTGTACTACTTTCCCGGCTGGAAATTTGCTCCCCCGTTCGCCAAAAGTCCACCGTGGGACGCCATTCGTCAGTATGGTGGTCGCAAGCCGCTTCTGGGTTTCTACGACGACAGCCGGATCGACATCGCAACGCAACACGTTCGCTGGATGCACGACTATGGCGTCGACTTTGTTGTTTACGACTGGTACTGGATCAACGATGGCGGTGCGGTTCTCACGCAACCCATAGATGCCTATCTGGCATCGCCGGCCCGATCGGCCGTCAAGTTTTCGATACTGTGGGCCAACCATACCGATACACCGTCTTCGCTGGCGCAATTCGATGCCATCGTCGACTATTGGATCCATCACTACTTTTTGCAGAAGTCCTATTACCGCATTGACGGTTTGCCTGTCGTCTTCATCTTTGCGCCCGAGGACCTCGATCGCAAGGCTACCTCGTTCGGGACGAATGTCGCGCAGCTTTTCGAACGGGCGCGCAAAGAGGCTGTTGCAGCGGGCATACCTGGAATCTATTTCGTCGCCACGAGCCAGGCGGTTGCGGAACCCGTCGAACATGGCCTTCCCGCGGCCGAGTATTCGGCCATCAGTGCCTACAACTATCACATGGGGCTGTCGGGGAATTATTCACCGGACATGCCGCAATCGCACTCGTATTCCGAGTTGACCAATGGATACCGCCAGAGCTGGACATGGATTCTCACGCATTCCAGACTACCTTACTTCGTACCCGTTACCTCTGGCTGGGACAAGCGTCCCTGGGGCGGAAGTCCGGACAAATTGCACGACCTGTCCTTTAGCGTACCGCACGAATTTGAAGAACATTTAAAGCAGGCAAGATCGGTACTCGATCAATATCCGGACAAAACGCATCGCACCGTGGTCATCTGTTGCTGGAACGAGTTCGGCGAAGGTTCATTCATCGAGCCGACGGAGAAGTGGAGGTTCGACTATCTGCAACAAGTAAAGAATGTATTCGGCGGTCCCGTGCAGTAACCGGAAAAGACTTTGTCTTGTCGTCCGCGCCGACCCAAGCCGGAATCCATGGATGCCTGGATTCCCGAATGTTCAGTTCGATTCCCGTGTACGTTGATCGAGCAATTTTGAAAGGCTAGTCCGATGCTTCGCCAACAGCGTGCAACCCTCACGAATCCAATGGATTCGGTTGTCTCACTCTGCGGGGTCATCGTTGGTCAGCTTGCGATGTTCCTTTGCGTATATCTTCTGGGCCACTGGCACGGACCTGGAACGCTTGGGCGATTTAATTACTGGCTCGCGATAGGCTCTTTTGCCAGTTTCATACTGGCCTTTCGATATGAACTCGCCTGCGTCGATGACCAGCCTGCAAACTCCTTCAATGCTTTCGTCAACTCGGGCGTGTTGGCGGTTGTTGTCGCTCTGACTACTCTGTTCATCACGCTTTTGCTTGGTCATTCGGAGTTCTGGGTCGTCGAAGTCTTCTCGCTGGTGTCGTTCATTCAAATGGCTGCATCGCTGTACTACAACAGCTTGCGCTTGTATGGCGTTATTGCGCTCTCGCGGATTGCGATCAACGCGCTGTTCGTCGGCTATCTCCTGCTCGATCATTCCCGCACGCACTCCGATGGTTCGGACCCGTTCGTCTGGTACACATGGATCACAACAGGCGTTGCCCTCGCAATGGTATTCGACATCTTGAGGAAGGGGCGTAAAGCGGGTTTTCCATTTCGGATTTCGAAGCGCTTCTTCGTCGACAATCGTCGCTTCGCGATCTATATCCTTCCGTCGACACTGTTTGGTTCGGTATCCACCTATGCGCTCGCGATCGTCATCCCGAGATGGTATGGCGCGGAGAGTGCCGGTTACTTCGCGGCGGCCTTTCGTTTGGGTTTTTTCCCCGTCTCGCTGATCGGGCAGAGCCTGGGCGGCGTATTCAGACGGGACGCGATTGCAGCCGTATCAGAGGATGATCAGGGCATGGGCTTGCGACGGGTCTATGTCGCCTACGCACGTACGTTGATTTTGCTTGGCGTGCTCTATGCGCTTGGAGGTGGTGTACTATTCGCGCCACTTGTAAAACTGAGTCTGGGTGCGAACTGGCAGGAAACGATCGATCTGTTTTACCGTCTCATTCCAATGTTCACGCTGCAACTCATTTTTCTGCCGCTGGCCCAAGTCTTTCTTGCGGCCAAGGCGCAGCGCACCGATTTCCTTTTCCAGCTTATGTCGTGCATAGGGCTTTTAGCAACTTTGTATTTGACGAAGCTGGCAGGTCTTCCGGTTCAGCAAAGCGTCCAGGCCTTTTCCCTGTCAGGTGCGGTACTCACGGTCTTGGGGATTGTCCTGACGTATCGAGCGTCGTTTGGGAAAAGTCCGCTATCTGGTAAGGTGGCTTAGTAGCCGGACTCTCGATGTTCTGACAAAGCGCGGAATCTTGCTCAGTTACGCGGCGTGGAACTCCAGATGCTCACCTGCTGACAGGTTCCCTCGTCATAGCCGATTTCATCGTCGGCATAGGGTACCGTCCCACAGTAGCGACGCTCCAGCAAAGGCGATGAATCGAAGACTTCTGCACAAACGGGATTCAGGTAGATGATGGCGAATGCCTCGATCGTACCGCGCTCATGTGCAGTGACGAGCTTGGCGAGAAGGCGCGCCATCGTCTGGTTGCCGAATGGATTGAACAGGTACACGACAAGCTTTCCGGTCGGGAAATCGACCGCGAGCGCATCGGTCGCGAACGCACGCATTGGCACGCGCTCGGGATAACGGCGCCCTACGATCCGCGCATTGTGATTGGCGATATCCACCAGACGCGGCGCGAAATCAAAGCCTGTGACCTCGAGAAACGGAAATTCGGTCGCGACGATCATCGGCCGGCCTTTGCCGCAGCCGATATCGATGAACGTATGGTCGTGCAAGTCGCCGAGTTGCTGCAGTGCGAAGCGGATCGTGCTTGGCTGCGATCCCATATAGGGAAGATGGCCCGCGTCGTTGTCATCGCCGAAAATGGATTCGGGCGGCTCGATACCGCCGGTATCCGTGCCGAGTGCCGTGTCAATCGGATGCGTGCGATAGCAACCGGTATAGACGACCTTCAGAACCGGCACATGTTGCGCGAATTTCCGGATGTGCGGAATGAAAAGCATGGTTTGTACGGGATCGGGTAGAGACGCCACCGCACGAATGAGCGGCCACTTGATGCGTCGCTTCAGACGCTTCTTTGCACTGCGGATAACCATTGTCCCCATCAGTAAAGACCCTCATGGTTGAGCGAGTAAATACAACCGATCTAAATAAGTAACTCCTTGTACTACATGCGCCTTAACGTAATATAGCTTCGGGAGTCCGAAGTGAGTGTGCGTTTCCGCATAAACTCGCTCGTCATGCATCCAAGGTGAAGTCCTCGTAAAGGCTGAGGAAAAGAGCCTTGATTCGATGGTGTCTATCAATAGATAAACACTGCGTTCTGGTAGCCAGTCGATTCGGTTTTGTAGCAGTAAGGAAATTAGGAGGAGTTTGGACGGAACAAATAGGATTACTTATTTCGCTAGATCGTAGAACTGCTCGGCGACTGAACGTTGCCGTCCACCGTCACTCTTCATCTGTCCTTTCGCTTCATGTGCATGAGTTCGATGCCGCCTAAAATGATGCGGGCGCAGCGAAAGATCTTGAATTCTTGCATTGGTCGAACGATGCGTTTGATCGCTCGATGGTCCTGCTCGACCACGTTGTTCAGATACTTCGATTGACGAATTTTGATCGGCGTTTTGCGATCGGTATTGATCGCATTGAGCCCGGCAAGATTCGCCCCGCTCTTGTCGATCGTCACCGTCTCCGGCACGCCGTTTCCAGCGATCGCCTTTTCGAAGTAGCGCCGGGCAGCGGCCTTGTCTCGCGTGGCACGGAACAAAAAGTCGACCGTTTCACCGGCTTTATCGACGGCGCGATACAAGTACCTCCATTAGCCCTTGACCTTGATGTAGGTTTCGTCCATCCGCCAACTTCGGCCGACCCTTTTTTGCGCGGTCCGAACGCCTTTCCCAGCACAGGTAGCAACTTGATGGCCCAGCGGTGGACCGTCGAATGGTCGACAGACACAGCGCGCTCGGACATCATCTCTTCCAGATGGCGAAGGCTCAACGGGTAGGCGACGTACCAACGTACGCACGTCAGCATTACGTCCAGTGGCTAATGCAGCCGTTTGAGCGCCTTGCTCACAACGGCGTTGGGTGTCTTGACCATTCGTTACATCGTTCGTCTTGGGACCTCTCACCATAGCAGACGCGCTTACCGCGACAGAACCGCCAGGACGGTTAGCGTTACGCTGCTCCAGCTACCTGATGTATTTCTCCGCCCCTCATCAGGCGCCGCGCGATGTCGGCCGTTTGCAGCGTTGCGCGTTCCGTCGGTGAATGGGCCGCGAGATAGCGGGCGACCGCAATCAGAACGTGCCGTCCCTCGGCAGTATTGCCCCATGCAGCAAACTGGCGGACGCCGGCCTCCAGCATCTGATAGGCATGAAAGCCCGCATCTTCGCGCAGTACCGCAACCGCAAGTGTGGCGATCAGTGCCTGCGGCGAATGGCCAAGCGTGAGATGGCGCGCTACGAGCCTCGCCGCAAGATCGACCTGTCGCTGCCGGTCGAAGGCGTCGAGCAGGGCGGTCCGGATCGTCTCCTCATCGGCAGGAAGGTCGTCGAGCGGATCATTGCCGTCGCCCGGGATTCGGGCCGGTGGCACATTCAGATACCGCGCAAGGTAGAGCGCCATGGCGGC
This sequence comes from Paraburkholderia sp. RAU2J, assembly GCF_003634845.1. NCBI lineage: Bacteria > Pseudomonadati > Pseudomonadota > Betaproteobacteria > Burkholderiales > Burkholderiaceae > Paraburkholderia > Paraburkholderia sp. RAU2J. The sequence continues at coordinate 94,128 of NZ_RBXG01000003.1, read as the reverse complement.
GTGCAGGATGCCGCGAGCGGGCGCGACGTCACGGTCGATACCCGCGGGCCCAATGCGTCCGAGCATCTGGTGGAGTGCGTTGGCATGGGTAAAAACGTGATGCGCGGTCTCCCAGTCGGCGTGCTCGTTGGCATCGCCGAAGCGGGCCACGCGAAGCGCCGCTCCATACGCGAGGGATTGTCCCAGGTCAGCCGGAGCGGCGCCTGCGAGAATCGCCGCCTTCAGCGCGTCAATGATCTTCGCCGGATCGTCTGCAAGCAGTTCCCGGGCGAGCGCGGCGTGCTGCGACCAGCCTTGCAGAGCGCCCCCGGCAGCGAAAAGGCGTGACATCTGGCTGGCTGCTTCGTCGCACAGCGCGACAAGATCTACGGGCTGGCGCCAGGCGGTCGACTCCTCGGCGCCACGGGCGCTCACCATCTGGGCGACCACAGTGGGCAGCAAGGCTGACGCGTGCTGCCAGCCGATCAGGTCGAGGCACTCGAACGCCTTGTTGATGAAGTCGAGCAGATGACCGGTGTCGGCAAAAGCCCGCTCGGTCCCGGCGGACAGCAGGGCATCGGCGAGCACGGCCGGTGAAAGACCGGCGGCAATCGCCGTCAACAGCGTGCGCTCGGCCGCCTCGCGATGGCGCACGTTGGTCCAGCGGCGCAACCAGCGCCTGAGCGCGGCGGGCTCCGGCCGACTTCCCAGTGGTGCGCGCTCCCGCCGCGGTGCTTCGCCGTTGCAGTCCGCCGCTACATGGCGCGCGCCGTGAAAGAGGGCGAGATAGGCATCGTCCGCTGGCAGTACGGACAACAGGTCGGCGAGCGTCGTCAGTATCGTGAGACCGACGCCCCAGCCATCACGGTTCTGCGCGCCGAACAGCGCGACCTGCCGCACAATATCGGCCACGGGGACGCCGGCCGCGAGCTGACCCTGCACGGCTTTGGCGATGACGAGTCCGAGGTCGTGTGCGAGCCCGTCCGCAAGTCGCTGATGCCAGTGCGTTGCAGGATCGGAGTATCCAAACGTGGTCGCCACCCAGACGTCGCCATTGCGGACCTCGACCGCGCAGGCCGGTACGTCGTCTGCCCACAGGTCGAACGTGCAGCCGCTTTCCAGATCGAAGCGGGCGTGGTGCCAGTGACAGGTCAGAATGCCGTCTTCAACAGTGCCCCGCTCGAGTGGGAAGCCCATATGGGGGCAACGATTGTCGATGGCGAAGACGCGCCCGCGCTCATGGATAACGAGGATGGGACCATGGCCGCCCTGCACAATGCGCCGCCCCTTCGCTCGCAGCTCTTCAAGGCTTCCCGCGAGCACGAATCCGTCATCGGGTGCATCCATGTTCGGCCTCCGGCATTCCTCCTTGCACGGGCGTCACAGGTACGTGCGCTCGCGTGCAAACACAAGCATACTCCGGGCAAACGCCGGGATGTGCGTGGGACCGGAATGCGAACGCTGCGTTTCCAGAGCCGGAGCGAATGTAAGCTTATCAGGTACCGCGATACTGGCTTCTAGATTGCCTGGCGGCCAGCCGTTGGGTAGGGCGCGCGTCAACGGAAATCCCATCATTGAAGATTGGACAATGCTTGCCGTCCAGTAATTGCAGCCCAAGGAGCGCCGATGACCGATGTTATGTGTGCCCGGTGCGGAGCAGTCACGTCACCGCACGACGTTGTCAGCGTCGCGTCACCGGATGGCGCGTACCGGTTGCTCTGTAGCCGCTGTTTCAACACCGAAATGGCCCATCTTGCGGATGTCGACGCATTCGAACATCCGGAATTCACGCCCGTGCGCCTGCCCGATGCGGATGGTGTCGTTCACGAGTTTCATTTCCGCAGCCTGCTATTCGGCGATCAGCTTTCACTGGAGGCGTTCGAACTGGCTTCCGGAGAGGAAGACTGCGGGGGCTTCCGCTTCCAGCTTCTGGGCGATCCGCGGACGGACCCGTTCGAGCTGTTGGGCCACCTGGTGCAGAAGATCAGGCGCGGTCTCGCGGTCCGGCACGTGGTCGAGCGTGCGGGCCAGCTTGAGATAGCCGGAACGACGGTCCGCGGGCGGATCGAGTGGGACGACAGCCAGGACGGCCGCCTGCCATGTGTGGTCATTGATGGCAGACGGATCGACTGGAGCGATTTTGGGGCGATGTTAATGATGTGCGAAGGATGGCAGTTCCGGATGGAACTGATCGATCCGAGCGATGAAGCCTAGTCTGACCGAGCGTTGCCTGATTCCCACTCGTCGAAGGCCCGAACGAGAGACCCTGCGTCGGGACCGGCACGTCGCAACTCGCGTATATCCGCATCGACCGTCTCGCGGGAAGCGCCCGCCTGCGGTATCCTGGGATGAACCGAAGCTTTTGAAACTCGAAATTTCGGGCAATTACATGCCCCCTGTAGCCCGCTGTTTCGCCGTTGTCGTCCTGTCACATGAAACTTCGATCAAAGTTGTACACAGAAGGCGTGAAAGAGCCCGCGGACAAGCCCGCGGGAAAGGCTCGTAAACGTTTGGTTGCATGCGGATTTGTTGCACTGCGCAGGGAAGCGGCACCGCCCATGAAGGATCTCCAGCTGGCCGTGCCGTTTGAAGAGATCAGGCAGACCTGCAAAGCGGTTACGTTCTTTTCCGTATCGCTCCAGGAGAGCAGTTGCTGATTCAAGGACACGTGGATTGCTGCTGCACGGTTTCAGCTCCCCGCGACCTGGGACTTGGCATCGCGGCTCGGGGCCGGGTCTCGAAGCATCGCGCCACCGACCAACGTCACTCCCGCAAAGGCGCACTCTTCGCGGAGACCAACAACTGCGTCGCTGACGGTCATGCTGCCTGTAACTTCTGGTGGCTCGATCGCAGCGTGCGCATTACCGGTACAGGGACCGCGAATGCCCATGTCAGCGAGCCGCGGTTTCAGAACAGGGCGGGGGGCGCCCGTCAGCACGCGGCATCGCCCGTCGCAGGCTAACGGACATGCCGGGTAGGGCGCAAATTCGTGGTGACTGTCCTAGATGCGGTCAAGCCGGAGCGGATGCTTGCTCATTGACCGGTGCAGACGGGCCGCGACTGGCCGGAGAGGCGGGAACTGTCACGCCAGGATTTCTCTAACTTCCCACGCAGGGGTGCAGCGATTCGCGCACTGAGCGCCCGGGCTCGACGTTCCGGTTCGCGCACCTGGTTTACCCCCGCAAAAGCTCACCAGTCGTAAAGACTAACAATTGTCGATTCGCAACTAACCGTCTACCTCAACTATTCACACCACAAAGGCAAACCCGGCTTGCAGCGAGAGGCGGCGATTTTTGGAGATCGAACCAGGCGCCTTGTGACCGGCGGCCACGGCGCCGGTCCGCTGAATCGTCACGTCGCTGGCTATCGCGCTGCCTTGCTGTCACTCAGAATGCACCGAAGATCCGGACGAGCGCCGCCAGGATGGCTTCACGTTCATCCGAAAGAGAACCGATGCGTTTGCGAAGCGTTCAGAGGGACGGCACTCATGCCGGGCGTATCGAGGAAACATGTTCCGCCATTAACCTCGAAAACCGGCAGCAGGGTCGGATGGTTTGCCCGAAAAGTCGAGGTGCTCGACAGGTCGCAGGGGGATCACGATGCGCGTCGGCAAAATTCCAACGTGCGCGCTCTGTATGTCGAGCAGCTACGGCGCGAGTCTCCGCGTCTCTTTGTCGGGGTTGACGTAGAGATCGAACCGCGCCATTAGAACGTCCTGAATTTCGCTAGCGGAAGCCCGCCGCGATCGATCATTGCACTGTAGGCGGCGACCAGTTCGGCATTGGCATCGGCCCAACGGCGAGCTTCCGCCTCCTGAATTTCTTCCCACACACCGCGCTCGCTCGCTCGAGAAAGGTTAATCTGTAGTGGTCAAGTTATTTCGGACAGGCTGATAGGTTCTTTTACTGTCGGTTTTGCCTCGTAGGCAACGGGCGACAGATAGCCCAAAGTCGAATGCAAGCGTACTGCGTTGTAAAAACCGACGATGTACTGGTTGATGTCGCGCCGTGCTTCATCGTGGTTGGCGTACTGACGCTGCCACACGCGCTCCATTTTCAGGTTCAGGAAGAACCGCTCCATTACCGAATTGTCCCAGCAATTTCCTTTGCGGCTCATACTGCAAACCACGTGATGCTGCTTGAGCAAGGCCTGGTATTCATCGCTCGCGTACTGGCTGCCCCGGTCCGAATGCAGGAGCAGGCCTGACGCTGGCCGACGCTGCTGCAGCGCCATGGTCAGTGCCGAAATGACCAGTGCGGCCGGCATGGTCGGCGCCATGGACCAGCCGACCACCTTGCGTGAGTACAGGTCCAGTACGACCGCCAGATACAGCCAGCCTTGCGCCGTGCGGATATACGTGATGTCCGAAACCCACGCGCGGTTGGGCTCGGCGACCTCAAATTTCCGGTCGAGCACGTTCTCCGCGACAGGTAGCGTATGCCTGCTGTCGGTCGTCGAGACGAACTTGCGCTTCCAGCTCGTGCGCAGGCCCGCTTCGCGCATCAGCGTCCGCACCCGGTAGCGACCAATATGCAGCCCATGCTCCCGCAGCGCATGCATCACACGGCGGCTGCCATAGCTCGCGCCACTGGCGACGAATGCTGCCTTGACGTGGGTCCGCTCCTGCAGACTCTTTGCACTCGGCTTAGCGCGCTGGTGCGCATAGTAGCCAGAGCGACTCACCTCCAACACCCGGCAGGCGTGACTGACCGATACGGCCTCCTGTTGCAAGTGAGTTACCACGCGGTAACTCACTTCAGTTCCCGGGCAAAGAAGGCCGACGCTTTTTTTAGCAGCGCATTGTCCTCGCGCAATTGCCGGTTCTCCGCTTCAAGTTGCCGGATGCGCTGCTGTTCCGCCGTCAACGGCTTGCCCTCGCCGGGGCCGCCCGCACGCTCTGCGTCGTACTGGGCCACCCAGCGCCGCACGGCTGTCTCAACAAGGTCCATCGACCGGCAGACTTCGCTGACCGATAACCCCTGGTCCCGTACCATCCGTACCACTTCCAGCTTGAAGCTGGTGTCAAATTGTCGGCGCCTTCTTGTCATCCTGCTCTTTTTCCTCGTCGATTCCGGATTGTCCCCCTATCGACCTGTCCGAGGAAATTAGACCACTACAGGGTTTGTTCGCCTGCGGAGTTGACTTTTCCTTGTTGTTCGCCTGCTGCTTTGGCCTTTCCTTGATTTCTTATTGGCTTATTAGCGTTGCCCCTGTGCGGGGCAACGCTCTCAACTTAAGCCTCACTGCATGAAGCGAGTTTGTACGCGAGATGGAAGTGAGGCTTGGCTTTTCTGGGTGGCCTTGGATAGGAGCTCGAGGGCTGGTTCCGGCATCGAGTCTGGTGGATCATTTCCAGCACACCGGCGAGGCCGTCCAGACAGCGCTGGATGCACCGAGGATGGGCTTGAGTGCGGCCAGTGCGTACACCCGGTTAGTACTGCAGCCGTAGATTTGTTACCATACTGATATGATAAGGACTGCTGCACGTCAAGACTATGCATTCGACTGCGAAAACGTGGGCGCATGCCTGCGAGGCTCGTGAATGGCAACGGGAGCCCAACCGATCGTCCAAGAACTTGCGCATTTCGCATATTCTTGAGCATGTTTGTGATTCGCCCTGTCGGGGTGTAGTCCCGGTTCGCACCTGAATCGGTGGTTGGTGTCGCGTGATCGGGGCGATGCCGATATCGCCGCAACGATGGAGTTCTATCGCACTATCGAAGGTCGAGTGAGCTCGTTGTTTGGATGATGAGCTGCACCAGTGGAATCAAACCCTAGCTAGGCTTGAAACCAGTCACAAGACTATCCTCGACTTTAAGAGGTGATAGGTGTCCGGAGATTCAGGGGGCTGAATTCCACCTCGTTCATCCCCCGATTCGTTTGCACTTTACATAAAAAGAATTGCCTCGACATTTTCTGTAGGAGTGCTTGGCATAAATGCGGATGTTTTCTAAGGCGGGGTCCCATCCGAACCATACGAGTCAGCACGTAGGGAGACGCCGCCGGAGTTGCCCGGGGCGTAGCGGTGATAACCCGCGCCTTATCACGGCAATCCTCCCAACTCGGGCACCGCGCGTGCGAGGGAAGGGCGGAATCCGGCGGCTGATCGGTGCGGATTCAACCGGTCGATGCAACAGCTTGATGAAATCGCTCAGCTGGTGTGTCGAAGTTTGGTGTTTTCCGGGGGCGTTCATTGAGTCGCCTTGCTACTGCATTAAGCCGGGCCTGTGAGTAGACGGAGAGATCGGTACCTTTCGGGAAGTACTGCCTCAGCAATCCGTTCGTGTTTTCGTTCGAGCCGCGTTGCCATGGATGCTGCGGATCGCAGAAGTAGACTGCGATGTCAGTAGCCACCGTGAAGCGCTTGTGCCCAGCCATCTCTTTGCCCCGATCCCAGGTCAGTGATCTGTACAGTTCCTGAGGCAGCTTGCCAGCATGTTTTATGAGGTCGTTGACGACGGTCTCTGTATCCTTGCTGGCAATCTTCACCAGCATGACGTAGCGGGTTTGACGTTCGACGAGAGTTGCAATCTGGCTGTTCGCGTTACCAAACAGCAGATCGCCTTCCCAATGCCCGGGTATCGCACGGTCTTCCGCTGTCGCGGGGCGTTCACTTATCGATACGGCGTCGCAGATTCTGCCGTGATCGTCGGTCTTCATGGTGTGGTGACGTGAACGACGCATCGCCCGCGTCCGGCGCAGATGCTCCAGCAGTTCCTTCTTTAGCGCGCCGCGGGCCTGTATATAAAGGCTCCGGTAGATAGTCTCGTGCGACACCTGATAGTCCCCGTTGACCGCGTATGAGTGCTTGAGCCAACCGGCAATCTGTTCTGGCGACCACTGCGACTGGAGTTTGCTCGCCACAACCCGGGCGAGCTCGCGGTTCCTGACGAGCTTGCATTCCTTGGGACGACGGGCACGATCCCAGGCAAGCGCATCAGCCTGATTCGCCCGATAGCCTTGAGATCCACCATTTCGCCTGATTTCCCTACCGATGGTGGACGGTGCTCTTCCAAGCCGGCTGGCCACCGAACGGATCGAGTCCCCGGCTGCCAGTGAGCGCGATACCTCCTCGCGCTCGGCTAACGTCAACGCCAGTCTGGAACGACGTCGCGGTGCCGGCTGTATTCCGCCTGTCTCCGCGAGAATTCCCTGTATCGACGAGTGATTCCGATCGAACAGTTGCGCAATATGCTGGAGTGATTCACCTTTCCGCCAGAGTTCCCACATTAACGCTTTCTGGCTCTCGCTGTAATAGATCCGGGTTCGGTACTTCATTTGCAACACTCCCGCCGCTCACGCAGCTTCTATTGTGTTGCATCGACCGGTTGAATCCGCAGGCCATTGCGGACGTAGGAATGTCGGCCACTGATGGGCAACTGAGGGGCGCTTTGCCGCCCCTCGCGCCGCCGTGGCCTCGAATATCATGTGCCGATGCGAGTGAATGAGTTCTCGCGACCCAGAGGAGAAGTCCGCGGCCGGAAAGCGATCATTCACGGTGGGCAGCTCGGTTGAACAATCCACTACGGTAGCTCTACGCTCAGGATGGTTGGGCCAAGGTTGCGGAGCGCCGGGTTCAGCCGCATTACAAGCAACGTGTCATCGTTGTCCTCGTTCATCTTCGCCATGCCCTGAATCGGGTCCTCCGACTTCACAAGTCGGCTCATGGTGCCTATGCCGTCTTCGTTGGTTGGCGTTTCAAACGAAACTTGATCCGAGCCAAAGCGACGAATGCAATCGTTAGGGACAGTTTCTGAATGCTTCCTTTGGCAAGATACCTTCATTCGCCACTGCATCGACGAAGGCTTGTCGGTTCGGAAACCCCTGTCCAGCGATCTTGGCTGCTCCAAAGCTCCCGGACGTACCCCGTACGACGTGCTGAGTTGAATGTCGCGGCCCTTGATGGGACTGTCGTGAGCGGCTCCAACTGGCGTGCGTCGTCCGGCGCCATCAAAATCATGGAGCCGTTCGAGCCATAGAGATCGACGCATTTCCACCCACGTGGTTCCATGACACCGAGAGCTCTTGACGCGTACCAAGCTAGACGCGATGCTACGGCGAGAGGAAGCGAGGGACCCTTAGATATCTTGGATGCTGACTGAGGTCCGAGTTGTCTTAAAGACGCACTCGGCGATTCGATGCACGCAGTGCTGTGCGGCGCGGGCTACAACCTGAGGATGATCATCAGGAAGCTGCGGCTTCTTTGTGCCTTCATTCTCGCTGCTTTGTCCAACTGTAATACTGCCGCCAACGCAGTGGTTTGACGCAGGCGGCATGAGAAAAGAATTGTTCAGGGGTGACTATCTAGTGACCACTGTCGGGGTTGCATTGGGGTAGATGACCACAGGTAGCCGCCCCCCAGCGATCCATACTGCCGCTTGCACTGGTGCTCCCTGAAACCCCGCCATACCCGGAGTTATTGCTAGCATTGGCCGATGCCGATTGCTCATCTTGTTGCCCGGATGCATCCTGCGCTTGCGCTACGCCCGCAAGCGAGAGAATGCCCAGGAGCACTGCAGACACGAATATTGTCGTCTTCATGGCTTAACTCCTTCAGTATGAAATCAGGTTCAGTTAGGGCGGCCGCTTTGACATAGGCGGAGGACGTAGCAGCCGACATGCGCGGCAATACCGCGCTTAGCGTCCGAGGTGACAGGAGCACCTGAATGACCGCCGGTGGGCTGGTAAGCCCGGTGCGCAATAGAGAGCGCACTATTGCTGCCGACGTGAAATTGAAGCAGTTGCCGATGCACGAATGAACCGTATATTCGCGATGCTCTCGGTTCGAGCATGCGTTGGGCATCGGGTGGGTTCGCTTGAATCTCGGCATCAGGATCAAAACGAGGTCGGCAACGACAATTGAGGTGAAATACATCGCACATGGTGCCTATGTATGCACTGCATGTTCCTCACCATTCGATAATAATTCTTCATTCCTAATATGTATGCGAGAAGAGAAGAATCTGAATTGTCTTTCGATGAATTACAACATCCTTATTTCGAATTATGCTGCATTGTTCTGCCGTGTAACCTTGTCATTTGTAGTTAGATCGATTATTTAATGCTCGGTATCAAATGTTCCTTAAGGGGCGAACAAATGTTCGGTGCCGCTTTGCGACTATTCGTCAAAGTGACTTCTTGAGAGCGCGGGGCACACGCCGGGTAACGGATTCAGGTCGACGCGACACAAGGACAACTGCGGGTTGCTGGTACTGCGCACGCCGCACACTTACCCTCGATTGTCAGCTTTGACAGTCTTCCACCCAATTCCCGGCACAGCGGGCACAGGCCGCTAGCACAAAGGGGCGTATGCTAAACGTGACCCTTCGAGGAGGCCTCCCATGGCGTCCGGCACTCGAACACGACGTGATTCTGACGTGGGCGAAAAGTCCGGGGCCAGAATGTCACTGAGCGCAAGTGAAACAGCTCACAAAATCGGGCGCCGCAGATTCGGTGAATTTGTGAATCTTGTTCGGGGACCGGTTGCGGCACTCAGTGCCGAGCAGAATCTCCGCGTCAAACGCGAGTTATTGGAATCACTGTCGCGTCGAGCGGTATATTGGATGGCGTTGGTGTTGTTCGGAAGCTTGTTCGAGCTTAAATCTGGATATTGGATAATACCCGACTATTGGATCAAGACGTCGGATATTTATCGTTTGTTCCGTATGGTCTGGATCTTGGGAATGTGGGGGATGGCCACTCCCATGGCAATATATTTACTGAAAAGGACCATGGCGCTTCCAAAGCACGCGGGCGTCAACGCGGTCGAGCAGATGCACGGGGCATGGGCTGCATTGGTCATACTGACATCGGTGTGGTGGGCGGCCGGTAGCTTTGGGTTAATCCCCCTCCAATTCCAGTTTCATGGTACCGGTTCCGGCAGGATTGGCTTCCTGGAGCTGACGCTGATCAGCTATACATTTACTGTGCTGCTGCTCGCACCTAGTCTTCGTGCAACTTTGGGTTCACTCGTGCTCGGCACTATCCCATTCGGATTTAGCGTGGGAAATTATCTGTTAATTGAACGGCCAGTATGGTTTTACTGGTATATGGGTCAACTAATTGGCTATTGTTTCATCGCATGGTTTCTTTGTTACAATCAGGAGCGCGCATGTGTAAAAGAGATTATTCTCGAAGAGGCGCGATCGCAGGCCGAAGCGGCAATGGCGGAAAAGAACCAATTTATCGCTGCGATAAGCCATGATTTGCGCCAGCCGCTCACAACGCTCGGCTTGAAGTTGAACTATATCGAGCGGACCATTGGATCAACCAGACTGGCCGAAGACGTCTCGATTGCGCAACGGCAAGTGGATGCGATGGAAGGGATGATCAACGGCACACTGGATATCTGCCGCCTGGAGTCCGGCACCTGGAGTGTAGAAATTCAGGAGGTGGGGCTGCCTTCCCTTTTACACGGCATAGTTGTGGATATGCAGCCGCTGGCCCGGGCGAAGGGGCTGAAGTTAAAACTCCATAGCCGGCCCTATCTGACCCATACGGATCGACAAGCGTTGGACCGGATCGTCCGAAATATGGTGACCAATGCCGTCCGTTACACACCTTCCGAACAGGGAGGAAAGAAGGGGCATATTCTGGTGAGTTGCCAAAGGCGGGGCAACCTCGTAAAGATAAGCGTCTGGGACAACGGGATCGGTATCCCTGAAGATAGACAGGCGGATATCTTCAAAAGCTATGTACAGGTCGATAATCCCGAGAGGGATCGTGAAAAGGGATTTGGTCTGGGTCTGTCCATAGTTCAGGGTCTCGCGAACCTTCTTGGTCACAAACTGGACATGAACTCGACGCCAGGGCGGGGATCGCGTTTTTCGGTTACGGTCCCCTTCGCAGGACGCATACCGCCAGAGTTGCTGGAGGTTCAGACGGTTGAAAGCGGCGACCTGGACCTGACCAGTATGGTCGTGGTGGTCATCGAGGACAATAGCGACTTGAGAATCGAAATATCGATGCGCCTGATCGAGCATGGATGCTACGTCGTGGCGGGAGAATCATCATCCGACGTGATCGAGCAGTTGCGCATCGAAGCTTTGGCCAGTGGTCCGCACTTCATCCTTTCTGATTACCGGCTGAAAAGCGAGGACGGCATTGCCGCAATTGTGGCAGTCCGCGCTGCTACCGACGCTTCGATCCCTGCGATCCTGTGGTCGGGGGACACCTCGTCAGCTGTGCTCAAAAAAGTAGCCGCCAGTGGCATGAAGCTTCTGTCGAAACCGGTTTCGGAGCAGACCTTATTGACCTTGCTGGCAAAACATAAGCCAAAAACTTCCACCGAAGGCAGGTGAAGGTGATGGCGGTAGAACGTAACTAGCACAAAGGGGCGTATGCTGAAAGTGCCCCTCCGAAGAGGCCTTCTATGGCGTCCAGTACTCAAACACGACGTGATTCTGACGTGGACGAAAAGCCCGGGGCCAGGATATCACTGAGCGCAAGTGAAACAGCTCACAATGTCGGTCGCCGCAGATTCGGTGAATTTGTGAATCTTGTTCGGGGACCGGTTGCGGCACTCAGTGCCGAGCAGAATCTCCTTGTCAAACGCGATTTATTGGAATCACTGTCGCGTCGAGCGGTGTATTGGATGGCGTTGATGTTGTTCGTAAGCTTGTTCGTGTTCGTACTTGGAAATTGGATCAAGACGTCGGATATTTATCTTTTGTTCCGTGTCGTCTGGATCTTCGGACTGTGGGGGATGGCCGCTCCCATGGCAATACATTTACTGAAAAAGACCATGGCGCTTCCAAAGCAAGCCGGCGTCAACGCGGTCGAGCACATGCACTGGGCATGGGCTGCATTGGTCATACTGACATCGGTGTGGTGGGCGGCCGGTAGCTTTGGGATAAAGCCACCCATTTTCTGGGCCTACCATGGTGATACTCATATTATTTTTCACAGGACTTTCTTCCTAAAGCTGACGCTGATGTGTCATGTATTTACTGTGCTGCTGCTCGCACCTAGTCTTCGTGCAACTTTAGGTTCACTCGTGCTCGGCACTATCCCATTTGGATTTAGCGTGGGAGGAATTCTGTTAATTAATCGGCCAACTTTGTTTGAGTCGCTTACGGCTCAACTAATTGGCTATTGTCTCATCGCATGGTTTCTTTGTTACGATCAGAAGCACGCATGTGTAAAAGAGGTTATTCTCGAAGAGGCGCGATCGCGGGCCGAAGCGGCAAGGGCGGAGAAGAACCAACTTATCGCTGCGATAAGCCATGATTTGCGCCAGCCGCTCACAACGCTCGGCTTGAAGTTGAACTATATCGAGCGGACCATTGAATCAACCAGGCTGGCCGAAGACGTCTCGATTGCGCAAAGGCAAGTGGATGCGATGGAAGGGATGATTAACGGCACACTGGATATCTGCCGCCTGGAGTCCGGCACCTGGAGTGTAGAAATTCAGGAGGTGGGGCTGCCTTCCCTTTTACACGGCATAGTTGTGGATATGCAGCCGCTGGCCCGGGCGAAGGGGCTGAAGTTAAAACTCCATAGCCGGCCCTATCTGACCCATACGGATCGACAAGCGTTGGACCGGATCGTCCGAAATATGGTGACCAATGCCGTCCGTTACACACCTTCCGAACAGGGAGGAAAGAAGGGGCATATTCTGGTGAGTTGCCAAAGGCGGGGCAACCTCGTAAAGATAAGCGTCTGGGACAACGGGATCGGTATCCCTGAAGATAGACAGGCGGATATCTTCAAAAGCTATGTACAGGTCGATAATCCCGAGAGGGATCGTGAAAAGGGATTTGGTCTGGGTCTGTCCATAGTTCAGGGTCTCGCGAACCTTCTTGGTCACAAACTGGACATGAACTCGACGCCAGGGCGGGGATCGCGTTTTTCGGTTACGGTCCCCTTCGCAGGACGCATACCGCCAGAGTTGCTGGAGGTTCAGACGGTTGAAAGCGGCGACCTGGACCTGACCAGTATGGTCGTGGTGGTCATCGAGGACAATAGCGACTTGAGAATCGAAATATCGATGCGCCTGATCGAGCATGGATGCTACGTCGTGGCGGGAGAATCATCATCCGACGTGATCGAGCAGTTGCGCATCGAAGCTTTGGCCAGTGGTCCGCACTTCATCCTTTCTGATTACCGGCTGAAAAGCGAGGACGGCATTGCCGCAATTGTGGCAGTCCGCGCTGCTACCGACGCTTCGATCCCTGCGATCCTGTGGTCGGGGGACACCTCGTCAGCTGTGCTCAAAAAAGTAGCCGCCAGTGGCATGAAGCTTCTGTCGAAACCGGTTTCGGAGCAGACCTTATTGACCTTGCTGGCAAAACATAAGCCAAAAACTTCCACCGAAGGCAGGTGAAAGTGATGGCGGTGTAACGTAAGGCGTGGTGTAGCAGAGATCTTCACGACAGTCCCTTAGCTGGCCCACTTCCGCCGCCCATCTCGGCATTGACTTTTAGTGCAGCTTCAACGCGTGGACAGCGTCAAGCAGGAAGTCCGGTTTACCGACAAACATCTTGGCCGGTCGGTCGAGATGTTTGTCGCTGTCAATTGGACATGGTTGTCGCTCCGTTCGGATTGTCAGCGGGTAATTGACGGCGCCGCTCCTTCTGTTTGTCGCTGGCTTTGCGGCGTCGATAGCTTTCAACATTCAGTTCGAAGATCGTCGAGTGATGCACAAGCCGGTCAATGGCCGCCACTGTCATGCCGGGGTCCGGGAAGACGTCATTCCAGCCTGAGAACGGCTGGTTGGCTGTTATCAGAAGACTTTTCCGCTCATACCTCTCGGCGATCAGCTCGAACAGCACGCTGGTTTCGGCCTGGTCTTTCCTCACATACGACAGATCATCGAGGATGATCAGGTCGAAGCGGTCAAGCTTCGCGAGCGCCGAAGGCAGTTGCAGACTCTGGCGCGCGACCTGGAGCTTCTGCACGATTTCGCCGGTGCGCGTGAACAAGACGCGATAGCCGGCGTCGATTAACGCATGGCCGATGGCGGACCCCAAGTGACTTTTTCCGCCGCCGGGTGGACCAAACAGGAGGATCGTGGCGCCTTTCTCAAGCCACGAATCGCCGGTGGCCAGCGCCATCACATGCGCCTTCGAGACCATCGGCACAACGCCGAAGTCGAAGGTGGCGAGCGTCTTGGTCGGATCCAGATGTGACTCGGTTCGATGACGCTCGATTCTCCGTTTGGCCCGCTCGGCGAGTTCATGTTCGAGCAATGCGCCGAGTAAGCGCGACGCCTGCCAGCTTTCCTTGTCCGAGCGTTCAGCGAAGTCCGGCCACAACCGGCTGATCGTGGGCAGCCGCAATTCGTTGAGCATCAGCGCGATACGGCCAGCATCGTAGGCGGCGTTCATGCGAGCAGCTCCTCATCGAGCAACGTGTCATAAAGCGCGGCAGACGGCATCTCGACGACAACCATCGGACACTCGGCCTGGCGCGGCGCCAACTCATCGAACAGCGCCCTCAGATCGGGTAGTTCACCGAGTTCGAGCAATGCATCGAGCCTCTCGGCGAGTTGCGCCTCGACGCCGTGGTTTCCTGCCAGCTCAAGCAGGCCGACCATGGTCTTGCATGCGCTGCGCGGCGTCAGCGCCTGCTCCAGTCGCTCCCAGGTCCGACGGTAGGCTTCACGCGGAAACAGATCGTCACGGAACGCGAGGCCCCGGAAGGCCTGCGGCTTGCGTTTGAGCGAATCGATGAAGTGCCGGTAGTCGATGCCGCGACCGCGCCGTTTGCTCGTGTGTGTGGCTCTCGCCGTGCTGTGCACGAGCGCGCCGGACAGATAGCAATCGAGCCGGTCACTGTAGAGGCGTACCTTCAGGCGATGACCGATCAGCCGCGACGGAGCGCTGTACAGGACGCAACGCACGGTGAACGTGCCGCAGCGTGTCACGCGCGCCTCTTCTTCGTCGAAGTCGGTGGTACGGTGCTCAGGTAGATCCAGCAGGTGTTCGCGCTCGATCTGGAACGCTGCAGCATTACGCCGGTTGCGGCGCATCACCACCCCGCGCACGAACTCGTCGTACGCGCCCCGGTCCGCGAAGTCGCGGTGACCTCGCAGCTCCAGGGCCTGATCGATCTGATCCTTCAGATAGCGATGCGAGGATTCGACACTGCCATTCTCATGACCCATGCCACGATTGTTGCGCGTGCCTTGCATCCCGTAGTGCTCGAGTAGCGCCGCATAGCGAGCTGTGAAGTCTTCCTCTTCCTGCAGGTTCCTGAAGGCCGCCGACAGACTGTCGGAGCGGTGTTCGCGCGGGCACCCGCCGGCCTGCCACAGCGCGTTCTGCAATCCCGTCGCGAGCGCCTGGAAGCTCTCTCCGCCATCGACCACACTGGCGTATTCCCAGCGCGAGAACGCCAGCACAAAGTGATACAGCAGGTGGTTAAACGGAACGCCGCCAATCGTCACGCACAGCTTGTCCATGTGGGTGAAGTCCGACAGGCCTCGCGCGCCTGGCTGATACGTTTGAGGGAAGAACACTTCCCGGTTCGGCCCTTCGAGCGCGCGCCACTGGCTGACATGCCGCTCAAACGTGCGACGCATGCTGTCGGGAAAGCGCTCGGGATGGTCTTCCTGCAATTTGCGCAGCAGCGTGATCGCCTTCAGCTTTGGGGCACTGTGCAGCAATGGGACGACTTCGGCTTCCCATACGTCGGCAAATGGATCAGGACGCGAGCGCCAGTAGCGCCGGGGCTGCTGCGACGGAAGCCCGGCTTCACGTTCGACGCGGCGCGCCGTGCGCTCGCTCATGCCCGACTTCGCTGCGGCGACCTTCTGTGGATGAAGTTTGCGCTGGTTCATGTAGAGGCGGACCTGTTGGTCGGTGATGCGGGTTCCAGACATGGGCTGACCGCCTCTTTTTAGATTCAGTCAGCCATCCTAGACCTCGCCGACCCGGCGCCGCCGGCAGCTCGTCGTCTGCGGCGGCTACGCCGCCTCCGACTCCTCACTACCGGCCAAGATGAATGTCGCTACACCGGACGCAATCATTGTCGCCCTCCAAACGCGGTTTCTGACTTGAAGCTTGTCGTAAATGACACAGGAAACCTGTCTGACATGTCCCTCGGTGACGTTAAGCTCTCTTGCGATCTGTTTTCCTGACAGGCCACCTGCAATGCAACGCGCCACGTCCCACTCTCGTGGGGAGAGTCCAAGATGATGCTGATTCCGGATAGCTGAAGGCGCTTGCGTCGGGCAGGCAAAGCGCATCAAGACTTCTTCCGGAATCCAGAGTTCACCTCCTAAAATCCTGCTCAGTCCAATGAACATTTTTTTGTGTGCGCCTCCCTTCAAAATGATTCCTCGAGCAGCGTAGTCACGCATGCACATTCGCAAGATTTCAACTTCATCATCGTTTCCCGGAGCGAGTCCCGTGCAGACGACCACGGGAACATTGGATGGATTGCCGGCCTGGAAATGTTCCAGCGTCGTCGCGCCACGGTTCTCACCGTCCAGATTGAGATCCAGGAATACAAGGTCTGGGGGAGGTGCCTTGCTCATTTCTTCAAGCGCGCTGGCAAGCGTGAATACGGGTGTGACTTCGATTGGGACTACGCTCAACTCCGATGCGTGTGTTTGGACATATTCGGAAAGAGCAACGCAGAGAATTTCGTGGTCATCGACCCATAGGATTTTCATGGCCGCTTCCCTCCTCAATACCTCAGAGAAAAACAATCGATTACGCGCTACGTTTGTGCGCGGCACCGCTTGATAGCTAACTTGAACACAGGCATTCTCCGAGCGTCGAAATTCGTGCCTCAAGCGCCGCAGTATGCGCGTGCCCCTGACTTCGGGTCGACGGGATCGAGGCAGTTTTGGCCGTTTGGCGCTGCATTCGCACGGAGGCTGGTGGCACACGCGATGAGGCTCGGATAAACGTCGCCCCGCAGATTGGCGTGCCGTAGCCGCCTTAGCATCCTTGCCGTGCACGCCCAGGCATGGAACGCCGAGGGGTAAGTTAATGTGGCGCGCTCTCGGGCGGCGCCGCAGCAGCGTCGACAGCATCGCGCGATCGCGCAAACCTTTCAGAGTCGTCATCGCCTGCTTCGCCTCGTTGAGGGTCTGATTCTTGCTTTACGCGACCGGGCCGGTGGCGCGACATATCGAAGAGCATACATCGCGTTCTGGAAGGGAGGAACATCACAATGAGAGCCCAACACCCTGTCAACGGAACTCACATTTGGTCGGCGTTTGCGGGAACGCATCATTGTCTCGTCCCGGAGATCGCCTTTGCGGGCACGCCGATGGAAACCGTCAACGGCGTGACGCCGACGCCGGAAGGCAGCGGGTTGCTCGCGCAGTGCAACCTCCAGGTGACCACCTCGGACAATCGAGGTCCCGCTTCCGCGCACGGGGTTCCACAAACTGTCGCGGTCAAGCCAAGCGCGCAGCCTCGGCTGCGCGTCGCGACTAGCATACGACTCCAAATGGTCCTTATTAACTGCCCCGTAAGCCGGCGCTGTGGTCGCCTGGCGTCGAACGACTGCAACTAGTTGAGAGTACGCATCCGCTGGAAGTGAACGTGACATTCGCGGTTATAGGGATCCGATTGGCAGGAAGGTGACCTGAAGCTGCCTCGTGAACCATGAGGCTTGAATGTCGGGAATGGCCGTGTTCACGCTCGTCGTCCGGCAGGGCTCGGCCACGAGCGAATACCGGCAGAGTCTTGGAATCGCGGCATAAATCAGTCCAGGAATTTGTCCGCACCCCCTTCTGGGGAAATTACGGGCGGCATTGACAGTCCCTCAACGATCCACGTCGCGTTCATGCTACCAGGGATAGAAGCCCGAACCTACTGGCCGAGGAACGCCATCGAACATGTCGCCGAAAGGTGGGCCGATCGCCAAGCGCACGCCCGGTTTGTTGACCGCCTGGTCGCAGGTTTGACTACAGCACATATTCAGGAATGCGGCATAACCGCCGTGCCGCTTCGGCATAGAATCCTCTGAGGAGGTTCCAGTTATGGCAGCTATCAAGCGCATCGATCCGGGCCATCCCGCCTATCAGGCCGCGCCGCACAGGACAACCCGCTACCTGCGGAGCACGTTACGTTGACGGCCGGCTCCAGGAAGAGGCTGCGCCCCTGTGTGCCTCATTTCAAGGTCGGGCGCGGCAAGGTCGGCGTCGGTGGCGTCAGGTTGTAGGCCGCCTGGGTCAGGAGGAACCACTGCTCGACCCGCTCGCGGCCACGATACATCGCCTGACGAATCCGGCCTACCGTCTTGCTCCAGCCGAAGACCTGCTCGATGCATTTGCGCTTGCGCTGGATGATGGCGTAGCCGGCCCAGCGTGTCGTGCGACCGTCAATCGCTGAACCACCTCCGCGGCCGTCGTTTTGCGCCACATGCGGCGTCACACGATTGGCGCGGCAACTCGCCACGAAGCCCGCCGTGTCATAGTTTTTCTCGGCCCCAACAGGATCCCAATCCTCGAAACTTGGCGCCTGCGGCATTGTAAACACAGCAGGGGGCCAGGCGGGTAGGATGCGGGTTGTTGTACTGCTTGCCAGTTCACGATCCATCTCCGATTTTTCTGAAGACGGACGACCTTCACGGTTTTGTCACTTCCAGACAGGGCTACAGAGCAGACCATGGACACGATCTACTCGATTTCTGACAGTTTCCGATTCTCTCTCGTCCTCATCAAGCCGACCCATTACGACGACGACGGCTACCCAATCCAGTGGCTCCGCTCGGTCATGCCTTCCAATACACTGGCCTGTATGTATGCGCTCGCTGATGACGCGCGAAAGCGAAAGTTGCTGGGCCCTGGCGTCCATTTTGAGATCGAAACATGCGACGAAACCAACCAGCGGGTGTGGCCAGAGCGCATCATTCGTGACCTGAAGGCAAAGGGCGGGAGATCGATGATTGGTCTGGTCGGTGTGCAGTCGAACCAGTACCCGCGCGCACTCGACCTCGCCCGCCAGTTCCGTGCCGCAGGCTTGCCGGTTGCGATCGGTGGCTTCCACGTTTCTGGCTGCATCTCCATGCTGCCCGAGATGCCCGCTGAACTTAAGGAAGCACAAGCAATGGGTGTGGCGCTCTTCGCTGGGGAGGCCGAGGAACGGCGTCTTGATGAAGTCCTTCTCGACGCGTGGAATGGTGCAATGAAGCCCTTGTATAATTTCATGGACACGTTACCCTCGCTCGAAGGTGCTCCCCAGCCCATCTTGCCGCGCAAGCATATCGAACGCACGGCAGGTACCTATACCTCGGTTGACCTCGGTCGTGGTTGCCCGTATCAGTGCTCGTTTTGTACCATCATCAACGTGCAGGGGCACAAGAGTCGCTTTCGCACCCCCGACGATCTCGAGAAGATCATCCGCGAGAACGCAACGCAGGGCATCGACCGGTTCTTCGTCACGGATGATAATTTCGCACGCAACCACGACTGGGAGATCCTTCTCGACCGCGTAATCGAACTTCGGGAAAAGGAAGGCATTCACTGCGGCTTCACGATCCAGGTCGACACGCTCTGTCACAAGATTCCAGACTTCATCGAGAAGGCAACGCGCGCGGGTGTGCGTCGCGTGTTCATCGGGCTTGAGAATATCAATCCCGAGAATCTGATCGCGGCCAAGAAGCGGCAGAACAAGATCACCGAATACCGCGCCATGCTGCAGAAGTGGCGCGCCCACGGCGCGATTACCTACGCTGGCTATATCATCGGATTCCCGGCGGACACGAAAGAATCGATCCTGCGCGACATCGAGATCATCAAGCGTGAATTGCCAATCGACATTCTCGAATTCTTCATGCTCACCCCACTTCCGGGCTCCGAGGATCATCAGACGATGATAAGGAACGATGAATGGATGGATCCGGACATCAACAAATACGACACCAACCACCGGGTCACGCACCACCCGAAAATGTCGGACGCTGAATGGGAAGAAGCGTATCGGTGCGCCTGGAGCGCGTTCTACTCGTACGAGCACATCCGCACGATCGTCAAGCGGGCAGCGCAGATCCCGAACGGCCGACCGAAGACGATCATGCGCACAATCGCCTGGTTCAGACTGATGATCGAACACGAGGGTGTGCATCCGCTCGAAGGGGGAGCCCTGCGGATGAAACACCGCCGTGACCGCCGTTGGCGGCTACCGGTCGAATCGCCGCTTCGCTTCTATCCGCGCTACTGGAGTGAGACCGCTGTCAAGGCGACAAAATATCTGCGCTTCTACCTCAGGACAGAGGCTATCCTCAGGGAAGTCGTGAAGGCACCGGAACGTTACGCCTACACGGATATCGCCATCACGCCGCTGCAGGAAGAGGAGTTCGAGCAGCTTGGACTCTTTCACTCCACGAGCGGCGGCGAGGCAGCGCTGGCTGTCCACCACCGGCGTATTGCCATCCGGTCATCGGGCCCATCTGCAGCGTGATATCGTTGACAATGTCATCCAGTTTTCCTAGTACACATGCGACACGAAACAGTAGATCAGTCTTGTCGCGGTAACAGCACGAACGACTGGTGTACATTGGCGGATTCAACCGGTGGATGCAATAGTTTGCTGGAACCGTTCGGCGGGCGTCTCGTAGTCCAGCGTCTTCCTTGGACGCTCGTTCAGTCGCCTTGCCACAGCGTTGAGTTTGGCCTGCGAATACATTGACAGGTCGGTGCCCTTGGGGAAGTACTGCCTTAACAACCCATTTGTATTTTCGTTCGAGCCGCGCTGCCATGGATGCTGGGGATCGCAGAAGTACACCTGGATATCAGTGGCCACGGTGAAGCGTTTGTGCCCGGCCATCTCCGTTCCCCGATCCCATGTCAGCGACTTATAGAGCTCCTGCGGCAGTTTGGAGGCGTGTTTGATGAGTGCATTGGCGACCGTCTCGCTATCCTTGCTGGCTATCTTCACGAGCATGACGTAACGCGTCTGGCGTTCGACGAGCGTCGCAATCTGGCTGCTGCCGCTGCCGCACAGCAGATCACCTTCCCAGTGGCCCGGTACCGCACGGTCTTCAACGCTCGCGGGGCGTTCGCTGATCGATACTGTGTCCCGAATCCTGCCGTGATCGTCCGTCTTCTGTGTGTGATGGCGCGAACGGCGCATGGCCCGGGTGCGCCGCAAGTGCTCCAGCAACTCCTTCTTCAAGGCACCACGGGCCTGTATGAAGAGAGTCCGATAGATGGTCTCGTGAGACACGTGGTAGTCCTCGTCGTCTGGATACACCCGCCTGAGCCATCCGGCAATCTGCTGCGGTGACCACTGCAACTGAAGCTTGCCTGCCACGATGTGCGCCAGCATCCGGTGCTCAGCCAGTTTACAGGCTTTGGGGCGCTGCGCGCGATCCCATGCGAGCTGATCGGCGTGGCTTGCCCGATAGCCGTTTGGTCCGCTGTTACGTTTGATCTCACGACAGATGGTGGAAGGCGCTCGTGAAAGTCGCATCGCAATTGACTGGGTCGATTCATCAGCCACAAGCCCTCGCGATATCTCTTCGCGCTCCTCCAGCGTCAATGCCAATCTCGATCGATGCCTTTGTGGTGGCTGGATCCCGCCTGTCCCAGCCAGAATCCCCTGGACCGACGAGTGATTACGATCAAAAAGCTGGGCGATCTTCTGCAGAGATTCGCCCTTGCGCCAACGCTCCCACATCAGTGCTTTCTGCGCCTCACTGTAATAAATCCGGCGTCGCTGTTTCATTTGCAACACTCCCACTGCTCACGCAGCTTCTAGTGTGTTGCATCCACCGGTTGAATCCGCCATTCGTAAGCTGCCGTAGATTAGCTCCGGAATTGAAGGGCAGTTCAGGGTCGCGTGCTGCCGACCACCGCCGTCGAGGAGCAAAGCGGGAAACTTGCACTTTGCATCGGACAGCACCCGGCCAGGAGCCGTCGGTGGTTGATCACGGAATGCACACCTCCGATTGTCCGGAATCCTTCGGATACTGTTGAAAAAATCGCTGACCGTCTCTGTCGCGAGGTTTTCAGGGGTCTTCTTACCCTTAGCCGGCACGCGCGAGCGGTTTGTAGGCCGATCTGAGAGGTCGATTTTCGCGCAGGAGAACTGATAAAATCACACGGCAACTTTTTCAACAGTATCCTTCGTAAAGGAGACATTCGCAGAGGTTAGCGTGGCAACGTTCGGTCGAAGCGGCCGCTTATGCCTTTCCAGTTGCGACCACTCGAAAATGTCCGCTTCGATGCAATTCGAATAGATGCTTTCAACCATCGCTGCCTTGGAAAGCAGACCTTAAAGCAAGCTTTCCGCCGACGGTTCTATTCTTCGTATGGGGGCGAGTCGCTTTCCGTTTTATTCTCACGCCGATACGTTTGGTTCGCCGTGCATTGATAAGGAAAACGAGGACTATGTGTGACGTTCAATCGCCGGGCGCTCGTAGAAAATACCGTCTCACCACGATCGGGACATGAGGTTCTCGCTTCAAGGCTGAACCTCATATGGTGGACATGTGGACAGGCGCTGATCGTCTACCGCACGGCCGACGGTGAAGTGATACAGGCTTTGCCAGGTGTGATCCTCCACGCCGAGCAGTGCGTGCATTTCATCATCGAAAAAGCAGCCAATCCCTGTCGCGCGCACGCCGGCGGCTTCGGCTTCGAGATAGAGCGCCTGGCCAAGAATGCCGCATTCCCAGAACAGATGGCGATAACGCCATGGCTGCTTCAACGCGATTCCGAATCCCGCGATCATCCCCAGCGCAAAGCAGGAATCGGCGCCGATATCCTGGTGGCAGCAAATCGACTTTGCCGTGGCGCGCAAATCGTAAGGCAGTAGAAGATAGAGCGGCAGATGATCGGGGCCGGTCTTTTGCCACAGCCATTCTGGACGTAGAGACCGCTTGAGATCCGGCAGTGCGCCCGGATTTCTCACGAACATATACAGGCCCGGCTCCAAGTCGTCCACCCGGTGCACCATTAGCGCTGCATGCACTGCTGCAGGAGACACCAGTGCATTCCACGGCGGCGTGCCATGACATGGCAACAAGCACGCCAGCATGTTGAAAAACGCCGCCTTGGTGATACACGTCGTACCGTCGAAATTCACCGCGCTGCGACGCTGCCGCGCGATCCGGGCAAAGCTGAGATCAAGGGCGGGTGCCGCGGGAGACGGATGCAGCTCCAGATCCGGCAAGGTTGGATCGCGAGTACGGGCCTTATGCGTGGCGCGATGGATCGAATCGATATCCGGCCACTTCACATGTCCCGGACTCAGCTGATTCGCGCGTCCGTGCCACTGTGCGCTATGCAAGGCGATCAGCATGCGCTCAAGATCAGGCCGCGATTCGGGGTTGCCGATCCAGAGCAAGGCATCCGGCGCCTCTGCTTCTGCCTTCCCGAAATCTTCTCCGCGGTTCAATCCAAGCAGGTTGGCGACTGCGTCGTCCGCAGCAGACTCCGCCAGCCGCGTCTGCCAGCCAAGCGCTGCCGCTGCGTAACTCACCGCGGCGATGACATGGCCGCAATCGTGCTGGCAGTAGCGCCAGGCGCGCATGCCGTATTTCCACGCCTCGCGCCAGGGGATCGAGCTTATACCGATCAGGACGCCACTTTGCGGGAACGCCTCGCTCCATCGTTCGTCATCCACTGCAGCGCGACATTCAAGGGAATGGTTCCGGCTCAGGTAATGGTAGACCCCACCCGACAAGCCGGGCAGAGTCGGACACAGAAGATAGCCCTCGGTCGGATGTAGATTTCCGCTCGAAGGGTTGCAGCGCAGTGCCCACCGCTGGGTGCCGTAGGATTTCCACGCCGACAGGCCGAGCGAAAGTTCGAACAGGATTGCCAGACTGGAAAGATCGAATCTGCGCGCGGTCGGCAAAGCGCCGCAGCGCAGTTCGTTGTAGCGTGTAGTCAGGCTATCCGCGGCTAACGGCAGACCAATGCGCGGTGCGCCGTGAAACGCCCGGAACGGATCCGGTTGGGTTGCCCAGTCGAGTTTCCCGGGGCCAGGGGCGTAGCCGCTGACGCGATGCTTGCTGCGCTCGTGATATTCAAGCATCGCATACTTTAACCGGTCCATATTCCCCTCAGGCCAGGAATATCCGCACATGCGGCTGTACAAAACCGGCTCGCTGGACGTTGGGGCGAAGTCGTCATCAAGTCGTGGAATCGAATGCGCTTCGGCAAACTGCTATTGCGTTCGGCGCCTCCTGTGCGATGCCCCGGCAATCGGGTTGTCTTCACAAAAGCCGGGGGATGTTTCCCGCGCTTAGGTCACCCTTCAGGTATCTTCGAAGGTATTCGGGACCGCCGACTTCAAAAACTCGTGGCCATCCCAGGTTAGCCGCCAGTCGCTACCCATCGAGCGGACCAGATTTGCATCGGCCAGCAGGTTCAATTGATACCACACACCCCGGTTCGAAACATCGAACGCATCCTTGAGCGCGCTTTCAATGTCAAATTCGCTGAGGTGCGGGGATTTGTTTTCCTCGAGAGTCTTCAATATTGCGAGTGCCAGATTCATATCGCGTTTCACGATCTCCTCCTGTCGCAGATAGGACATACATCGAAAGGGCGCCACGGGTACAACGTCCGCGCAATCGATGTGATTCCGGGTTCCCAACAGGCTCATGCCACGGTCCGAACGCGTAGGGTGAATTTCAACACCAGTCGCGAGCGCTGCCTGGGATTCAACGCTTCGGTCCCCTCATACCCTCGGTTTCCATCGCAGCATTCCGCTCTTCGCAGGCTTCAATGGGTTCCATGGTCTCGTCGATGGAAGCTGTCGCGCGTTCTGTGGCCGCCTTCGTTTCGTCGACGGTGGAACCGAGTCCTCCCTCGTCGTCGCTCGGAGGCTGCAGCATGTCTCGAAGCATGGCCTCCAACTCCGGCGTGCCCCACGGCGCGCCATGCTGCTCTCTTTTCTTTATGTAGTGCCTGACTTCTGCGTCCTGCTCCGGCGTCAGGGGAAGACCGCGAAATGTGCTTTGGGGGGTAGCGTCGGTCATGGTATTGCTCCGGAATTTATCCCATTTTGAGTGTAGCCCTGTTGTGGCCAACGAGCCTCTGCTATCGGTCTGCGCATGGACTGATCCGTCCATTCGCATCGGCTCGTCCAGCGAGCGGACGTCGCAATCGGCACAGATACGAGCCCCGGGCGCTTTGCGCACCGATGCAAATTGCGACGGGTCATGAAGGATGGCAGGAACTATGACAAAACTGTTCGGACAGTTTTCCTTCGAGCGCGTGCACAAAAGCTGTACGCTGGTGATTCCCGACTGCGACAGGATCGGACCCAGATGAGCGGATGGCATTCGGCTTTCACAACCTCAGCCGCAGCTATGACGCACTGCGTAACGTTCTGGGGTTATGACAACGTCGTGAAGGGGACCACGAATATCGGTGTCGGACAGACGGGAGGGCGGAAGATGCGACTGATCGAACCGGATGAACGCCAGGCTTTCCTGGCGACCTTGCAACGCAAGGGACTGGCAGAAGGTGAATTCGAACTGCTGGAAACGGATACGACTGACCCCAAGGGCGACGAGAACGTCGGCCTGCAGGGATATGTCACCGTAACGAGACTCTCAACACAAATTGCGAGGGAATATCCCATCGGCTTCGAAACCGGTTGGGTGCAGCATTTCAGACAGGATCTCGAAGCTGGCGTCTTCGATAACCCGGAATGAGATCCCGCTGTTGCGGCGAACTCTCCGAGCGGAGCAAGCAGGTATGGCGAAGTGGAAGCCGGATCAACGGTGGGGGAGGGAGTGATGTGGCCTTATCGATCCGGAGCGATGCGGGCGGCCTTGATCAGTAACCCCAAGCATCCCGGAGCCCAATGCGCCTACGCGGCGGTCTTGACTGGTGTCAGCGTGGCCCTGCCACGTCGCTCCCTGCAATCGCACAGGTGACCGTCCGCTTACGGGGCGTCGAGTTCGAGCGTCCGAAACTGTGGCCGATAATTACCGCCTCCACCAAGCCAGATCATGATGTCCTCATACCATTCGCGGCGAACCTTTCCACAAGCTTTTGTGCGACGCCACAACGCTCGCCGCACCTTCATGCGGTATCAGATATAGACTGAATTTGACTTGTATTCAGGTTGCCGCATCGAGTGTCCCGAACGTGTGCGGAACGCGTGATTCAGAATCAGCGGAGGCGCAAATGGCGACTGCAATTATTACCCCCCGGAATGATGGCCCGTACCACATCAAGGGCGACTTCAAGATTACCACTCAAGGCGGGAAAAACATTGAGGTGGATAAGGACGAGGTCTGGCTGTGTCGATGTGGCCACTCGCAGAACAAGCCATTCTGCGACGGTTCGCACAAAAAGTACGAGTTCAAGAGCAATCTTGACGAACAGCCGCAGGAAGGTCAAACACCCTGATGCATCAGGCGCTGTCGACAAGTTCGGCGCGGGCTTCGCACACGCGTCAAGGCCGTGCATTGTCCCAATGAGACTGTGCGTGGTTTCACGCTGCCCGAGCGCGCGCAGGCATACAGGAAAAGCAGACGATGGGGGACGCGAGTGTCGCGGACATCGCTAACCGGAAGGCGCGTTCTTGCAGTGCTCGTACTCTGCATAGGTGTTACGTGCCTGGCAATCGGCGCGCCGCTGCTGTTCGAGTTGTCAGTGATCAGCCGTGCCATGAGCGATTTTCGGCTGGATGAGGCGGTCGAAAACGCCCGAATTTCCCGTGGCGAAAAGCCTGCTATCGAGGGTCTCCTTAACCCGCCATACCTGAAGCGATACGGCCTGGACCTGAACTTGTACGTGGACAAGCACGGCCGTTTTTTGCCAACAGGCTCTGATTGGCAACAATGGGGACTTCGGACAAAGGCGGCGGCGACTGTGATGTGGCTGGGTCATGATCCGCCCGGGACATGGTGGACCTTCGGTCAGATAAGGTGCGTCGATCGCTTTTACGAAGCTTATGGCGACAGCGAGCCGATTGTCGATGTCGCTGATGCTTGCCTCGGCGAGCCACATTGAGCAACGTATGTGCAATCGGGGAGGCGCGGCCGAGCAAGAAGATCGGGACTTCACAAAATGAGCTAGATATCGCGCGCTTCCGGGACAAAACATGTCGCTGAACTCGCGCTGAAGATCGCCGGCTAGCGCCACCAACTCGACCGCGCACGTCTCGCCCGAAACCGATCGAACATCACCCGCATCCGCAAGGCCCGCCCCCCTTTTTCGTGTCCGCGGGATCCGTTCGTGGTTCTCGAAAGCGGACAGACAGCGCATCATGTAAGGTGGCACGCGGTTGCAATCGGCAACCGGCCTGAATGGCCGATGACTTGCCGGCAGGCACCAGGGGACGAATGTCTGTTTCACCTTGGTGAGCTGCCGTAAAGGTCACTCCGGGTCGAAGGGCAGCTCAGGGTCGGGTTGCGTCAGCCCGCTCTTCAAATGCATCGCCGGAAAGCGGCCAGTGGAATTCCGCTTCCCGGAAGCGACCAGTCGGCAGTGCGTCTCCCGACCCGATAGCTGCCATCGGCCTGGCCGCACCGAGCGCCCGGAAGTGGACGCTCATCCGGTCGAGTAGCGGATGGCGGCCAACCTATTCATCGTGAAGCCCCCGTCTGGTGACGCGTGCGGTCTGTACCGCGTTCAAAGCTGCGACCACCCGCCGTCAACCGGCAGTTCGGCACCATTCGTGAAGGTCGCGTCGAACGCAAGGAATAGGACGGCCTTGGCGATTTCCTCCGACGTCCCGAAGCGCTTCATGGGAATAATGCCGACGGTGTGCCCCTTGACCTGTGTACGCATCTCTTCCGTAGGGAACACCTTTTCGAGGATGCCCGTGTCGATGGGGCCGGGCGACACCGCGTTTACGCGGATCTCCTGAGGAAGCAGCTCGGCGGCAAGCACCCGGGCGAATGACCGCAGCGCAGCCTTGGCGGCTCCGTATGTGGCTTGGCCCGGCAGTCCCTTGACGTTGGCGACGGAGGTCGTGAGGACGACAGCGCCTCCCCGATTGATCAGCGGCGCGAGCTTCTGGACCGCAAAAAAGGGGCCCTTGGCGTTCAGGTTGAACATCTCGTCGTAGACGGCCTCTGTCACGTTCGCGACAGGCGTTGGAATGCTGAACCCGGCGTTGACGAAAAGCAGGTCGATGGTGTCGAACTCGGCCTTTACCTGAGCGGCGAGGGCGTCGATGTCGGTCAACGACCGCGCGTCGCTCGAAACCACGATGGCGTTCTTTCCAATCTCTTTCTGCGCCGATTCCAGGCCGACCTTCGAGAGACCCGTCACCAGTACGCGCGCATCTCCATCGAGGAGCATCTTCGCCGTCGCGAGTCCCATGCCGCTCGTGCCGCCGATAATTACCACCTTTTTACCTTGATACCGTTTCATGTGTATTCTCCTTGCGAGGTTGGGGTTGTTTTGCAGATTTTGAACTGTTTTGTAAAAAAATAGACGTGATGGCCGTGTCAAGGATATTCGAACTATTTAATTCAAAATACTGTAACCGCCGGGTGGCTTCTGTTCTTTGCTCAAACTGCTGTTAATCCGCCATCGACCGGAAGGTCGATACCGGCGATGAAGCTACTTTCGTCCGAGGCAAGAAACAGCGCCGCGGCGGCGATCTCTTCCGCGCGGCCAAAGCGGTTGAGCGGGGTCATCGAAGTGATCTGCTTGCGGGCTTCGGCGGCGGCATCCTGAGAAGGGTATTGATCGTTGAACATCGGCGTTTCGACGGCGCCGGGGCTTAACACGTTGGTTCTGATCTTCCGATCTTTAAGCTCGCTGGTCCACGTCCGGGCTAGTGACCTCAGCGCCGCCTTGGTGGCGCTGTAGGTGCTGCGGCCCGGTAAGCCTTTGTTCTTTCCGGCGGACGCCACGAGGATGATGGAGGCTCCGTCATTCAAGTGGGGCAGAGCCTTTTGAACGGTGAAATAAGTGCCGCGGGCGTTGGTGTTGAATGTATTGTCGAAATGCTCGGGCGTCGCCTCGGCGGTCATCGTTTTTTCAACGAAGGCCGCGCTCGCAAAAATAACGTCGATCTTGCCCTTCTTCGCGACGGTTTCGTAGAAGCGGTCGAGGTCATCGAGCTTTGAGATGTCGGTCTTTACGCCGATGACGTTCCTGCCGATCCCCGCGACGGCCGTTTCGAGTTCGGCCTGGCGGCGACCGGCGATGAAAACGTAGGCGCCCTCTTCAACGAACCTCCTGGCAGTCGCGAGGCCAATACCGCTGGTGCCGCCCGTGACGACCGCAATCTTGTTTTTCAATCGTGACATTTTGGTTTCCTTCTCGTTTGAGCGCAGAGCCCGGTGGCTCTCGTGATCGCTTAAGACAAGTTGACGCCAGAGACGTTGACGACGGCCTGCCACGCGGCTTCTTGATTAGCGCCATCGTGGAGGTGTGGGTGGCGCTGCGCCTCAATTGGGCCTGTGAACTTCCCTTGAGCCGAGGCGAAGAATTGCCCTGAGACGTCGGTTCCGAACTCCGACGCCTGGAGGTACCGACGGGCCGCGGTCTCCGGCGTCTGATTCATGCCGGGAATGAAGTTCGCGATTGGGATAAACAGATACTTCAACGCCGGGCCAGCGTTTCGCACCACCTTGGTGTCGGTCGCCGCACCGGGCGAGACAGCGTACACGGCCATGCCGGAGGGTAGCCGGCGCGCCAGTGCCGCGACCCACCAGGCGATAATGAGCTTCGCGTCGGCATACGCATTGTTGGGCACGTACTTCACGTTCGGCCCGTTGCGAATCAGGGCTTCCATAGCAGCGGTCAGGTCGCCCTGGTGGTATTTGGCAGCGAATGCGTCCACGTCGGTGTAGCGGAACAGGGGTACGCCCCCTCGGGCAGGTTCCGCGCCGGCGATAACAATCCGCGCGTTGGGGCTCAGCAGGTTGGCGCGGAGCAACCCGACAGTCAATTGATGATGGCCAATGAGCGGGGCCTGAGAAGCCTCGACGCCCGCCGCAGTGATCACGCGCGCCTTGCCAGGGACCATCCCGGCATTGAGCAGTAGGAAATCGATCGGCCGACCTCGCTTGACCAGTTCGGCGAGGGCGGACTGAACGCTGGCGGGCGTGTTCAGATCCAGTTCCAGCGGCGTGAAGACCTGTCTTTTGGTCTCCGCCGCAAGCTGTGCGGCCGTTTCCTGGGTTGGAGCCAGGCTGCGCCCGGTGATGATGATTTCGCGCCAGCCCGCTCCGGCAAGAAGGCGGGCTGCCGCATGACCGAGCCCGGAGGTGGTGCCGGTTACGAGAGCGATCGAATGTTCCAAGGGCGTCTCCGTGGTAAATGGTTAAGGTCGAGTCGTAAGGCCCCGCGAGGCTGGGACCAACTTGCTAATTTAGAACTGTTCAGTTATATATTGGTGCATTAACAGGTGTCAAGGAGTTTTAAACTAAATGGTTCATAATCTCCCTGTGCCGCGTGGACGGCCGCGCAGCTTCGACGAGATAGACGCGCTGGAAAAGGCGACCCAGGTGTTCTGGTCGAAAGGCTATGATGGCGTCACGATCGACGATCTTGTCGCCGGGATGGGCGTGGGACGGCCGAGCCTGTATGCCGTCTTCGGCGACAAGCGGACGATATTCTTGCGCGTCCTTAAGGCGTATGCAGAACGGAAGGGCGCAAGAGCCGCGAAGGCACTCCTCTCGGCACAGAGTCTTCGCGACTCGATCGCGGGCTTTTTGAGGTACGCCGTCGAAAGTGCGACCGAGAAAGGGTCCGCCCGGGGCTGCCTTATGGTGTGCGTCGCGCCGCTTGTGAACGACGCTGAGGTTCAGCGGTTCCTGCAGAGCGCGGTCGCTGGCGGCACGGCGCTAGTGGAGCGCCGTTTCCGGGACGGGATCAGCGCGGGAGAAATTGCATCTGACTTTCCCGTAGTCGCGCGCGCAACGCAAGTCACGGATTTTGCTCGTGGCCTGACCATGCGTGCGCAGATAGGCACGCCGCGCAAGACGCTCCTGAAAGATGCTGACGAAGCGGCCGACCTAGTGCTCTTGCCGCGGCGTGGAAACGCGGGGTCAGAAAGTTGACGCCGACGTTAAGGGGCGTTGCGGAGCAGTAGGCTTTGGTAGTTGCCGCTCCGCGCGCCCCTCAAACCCGATCAATCGTTTCCCGTTTCGGACAGGATGGATCACCTTGATTTGGAAATCGAAGCCTGTAAGCCAGTTGGCCCCAAGCGCGGTCCCTCTCGGGTGGCGATTCACGGCAGTATGAGTTGATCATGCCCTCTCGAAATCGTTGCGCGCAATCTCGGCAACTGGAAACCGCGCGGCATCGCACGGCTTGTCTGTGATAACTCCGAATCACCTCAAGATGCTGTTGGTCGTGCTGCAGAACGACTGCCGCGTCGTACACCTCCATCTGCCGCACAATGGTCTTCTTCGGCTTGACCTCGAAGTGCCAGTCGGAAGCTCCCCTACCAGGCAAATTCGTCACCTCAATCTTCGTTCAACGTCCGTTGTAGCGGCGCATGCTCGTGTCCGATGAGACTTCCAGGGTTCCGTGCAGGCGACTCCGAAGCGGCCCTTCACAACAGGCCGTTGTTGGCCGGGTTGAGGCGGTACCACCGGCAATTCGCTCGCCGGAAACCGGCCATTCAGCGAGGGCGGACGAGACCTTGGCTATTCAAATCGGATGGCGACCTCGACCGGCGGCTCGTGGCCGAGAGCACCAGTTCCGTGAACGTTCTACAGAGCTGACGTTGGAGTCGTCAATGCCAGCTTTCCGGCGAGGTGGCTGAACGCGTACTGCCGGCCACGAACGGACGGTCGTCGGCGAATACTGAATCGTCGACAATTTCGACGCGGCGAACAGCCAGTAGAATGTGGCGGATTACCCAGATACCCTTTCCCGCGTTCGCCTGGTTGGAAAAAGCAATGACTCATGTGATCCGCATCGTCCGATGGGAGGCGTTAAGCCCGGCCCAGAAAATCGTCGTTGAGAATTTGAAGATTTCCGATCGACAGATTGAGTATGCTGGGCCAACTCACCGCGCAGTCGAGGCTTGCATATCCGATCTGACTGGCGAAATCCAAGGCGCGGCTATCTTCCACATGGAAGTAATTGTAGGTTTTCTCGTTCTGAAGAGGCGAAGCGCCGCCCCCAGTTGGGCTTCAACGGGAGCCGCCGTCATTTCGGCCCTACGTATCGACTTACGCTTCCAAGGTCTAGGAATCGGAACGGCTGCGCTCCAGCGTCTGCCGGAATGGCTTTTGACCCACTGGCCCGACACCAAGTCCATTATGCTTTCCGTCGACGAAGAGAATGAGACCGGGCGCCGTTCGTATGCAAAAGCCGGCTGGGTGGATCTGGGAACCCGGGACAAGGGAAGAATCGGGTGGGTTCGCTATATGAAGCGCGACCTGCAAACGGTGTTTGCTGTCTCTGACTGAGCTTAGCGCAAGAACTCGCTTCGGCCACAACCGGTCACGCGGAAAGGCGGCGACAATTTTCGTTCGACGTATCCTTGAGGTTTGATGTTCCGACACTCAGGCCAACGATCCCGATAACAAAACCCGATGCAAGCACATCTCAGAATAGCCAGACCTGTCAGCGACCTTTCGCGGGTGGAAAGCATGTATTGCGCAGCGCTCAGCCTCATTGTGCTGGCGAAATTTCAAGACCATCAGGGCTTCGACGGGTTGATGCTCGGACGTTCCGGCATGGACTATCACTTCGAGTTCACACAGTGCCGTGAACATCCGGTAGCGCCAACACCAACACGTGAGGATTTGCTGGTGTTTTACGCCCCGGATCGAGTTGAGTGGCAGTCGACTTGCGATCGTCTCGCCGAGAGCGGATTTGTTTGCGTGGCGTCGCTCAATCCTTATTGGGACGTGTCAGGTAAAACATTTGAGGATCACGACGGCTACCGAATCGTTTTGCAAAACTCGGCGTGGCCCTCATGATGCATGCGGATGCCGGCTCGATCGCTTTGCAGCAAGTCGAACGGTCGCGTGAGAGGCGAACTCGGGCCAATTTGGGACGTTCGACCCCGAAGCCTAGGTCGTTGACAATTGCCTTTCGGACGCCGCGCTTGCTCAGCGGGTGAACATCGCTGTCGTTGAGAATCGTCATGTTGTGCAGACAATCGAGTCAATAGCGATACGAGGAAATTCGCGTCGTCAAGAGTCCAGTTTGCGCGCGACCCGATCGCATCCGTTCTGATGCAGCGTCAGCTTTTCGGCGAACCCTTGATCGTCCATTTCGAAGGTGATCTGCGCGTCAATCAACTTCGCAAAAAATCGGTGTTCGGCCTCGGGATACAGCGCGATTCTCGATTGCCCGGTGCCTTGGGTGAAAAGTTGTCCATTATCGACCGTCACCGTCAGGATGAAGTCCGGACGCAGCCAGAAACGCCCTGCATAGGACCGCAGGCGGACAGGATCGACGTCGATCTCGTTTCGAATCTTGACCGGTTGCCGTAGGGGTTTTTCGGGTCTCAACAGATGCAGGCCAATGTCGCCGACGTCGAACGCCGCGTTCGCCAACACCACCACGCCTCGTGATGTGCGACGGTCGAACCCGATGAACGACCGGCAGCCCAGTGTTCCTCCCGTATGGCCGAACCATTGGGGTTCGCCATGTCTGCCGCCCACGCCCATTCCCCAGCACAGTGGAATGACCTGGTCGCCAAGCTGCCGACGTATGTCGAGCGTCTTGCCAATCGCCTTATCGAGTGCGGACGGCCGATGCCCCATCACGGCTTCGAGAAATTGCAATTGATCCTCTACCGTGGACACCAACGCCCCTGCCGCTCCAAATACCCGGCCGAGATCCATCCGTTGCGCGAAACGCAGGTCGAGGTCGTGACCCGGGATTCGCCTTCTTTCAATCTCGTCAGGCAGTTCGATGGCCGTATTCGCCAGTTGCAGCGGTGTGAGGATGCGAGCCCTCAGCACGGTTTCGTAATCCGCTCCTGCCCGGCATGCAAGCGCATAGCCCAGGAGGCCAACGCCGAGGTTCGAATACTCAAACTCCGAGCCGATGTCACGGGGCAGTTCATAGTGGGCCAGGAACGCGTAAAGGAGATCGATCGTGTAACCCGAGAACGGGTCGGGAGAGCCGTTCTCAGCCATGTTGTCGGGGTGACGGGGCAACGCGGACGTATGCGTCGCAAGGTCATGCAGGGTGATAGACCTGCCATTGCGTTCTGGCACGGGCGGATTGCCCGGCAACAGACGCTGAACTGGCTCATCAAGCGCGACTTCGCCCGTCCCGATCATGTCCGCCAGCAGGATCGCCGTATAGACCTTCGTGACTGAACCGATTTCGAACGCAGTGTGTTGGTCGGGAATACGGGCGTCGTTCTGACTGAATCGGCCATAGCCGACGACGCGCCGCTCGCCGTCGCCGACCATCCCAACGACGATCGCTACGCCTTCGCGGCGCGTATCGATCCTGTCCGAAAGGATACGTCGGATTGCGTCGTCGTCTGGGAAGTGAGTGCGGGGCGTAAGGGGATCACAGGACGGCATTGGGTTCCTTTGGCGTAGACCAAATTAATCGTGTCGCAGCTGAACTGGCGAAGGTGACAACTTGCGACCGCCCGGTCGTCAAAAGAAAGGCAAAACCTCAGTCGGCACTCGCTCGGCCTACGCGACGTAGATGGATCACTGGCCAGTTCGGGACCGCGCCCGCTCCCGTTGGTCGGGTGGCCATTATCGTGGCAAAGAATGCGGCCGCGGTCAGTCAATTCCGGTAAATCGATACCCCGGACGTAAATTTGCGCCGCCCAGGAGAATCCTAGCCTCTCAGGCACGGCGACAAACTCACCGGTCTAGCGGCGGTCAGTTTCTACGTAGGCCAGACGATCACGTTCAAGCAGGCCATACAGCGCGCTATCTGACACCTCATGGCCAACTATCCAGCGATCACGCAACAGCCCTTCACGGACAAACCCGAGCCGCTCGAGAAGACGCGCGGAGGCTGAATTCCGCGGGTCGATATCTGCTTCGATCCGGTGTAAATTCAGCGCACGGAATGCATGCTCGACTAGTGTCCCGTTCTGTTGTTAACTAATCTATGTTCACGTAGCATGCTGGTATCAACGGAACGGGAGATACCAGCATGCCCATGGGACGACCGAAGGCCGACCTGGTATTGAGTGAAGATGAGCGCTCGCAACTGACTTCGATAGCGCGTTCGCGCTCGATTTCGGCGGCGCTGGTGACGCGTGCGCGCATCGTGCTGGCTGCTGCTGCCGGGGAACCCAACAGCGCAATTGCCCAGCGTCTTCAGATCACGCGTGCCACGGTGGGCAAGTGGCGTATCCGGTTCCTGGAGCATCGCATCAACGGGCTGTATGACGAAGTGCGGCCCGGCAAGCCGCGCACGATTGACGATGAGCGGCTGGCTCAACTGATTCACAAGACCCTGCACACCAAGCCAGCGGATGGCTCCACGCACTGGAGCGTGCGCACGATCGCCGCCGAAACGGCTATCTCGCCGACGAGTGTGCACCGCTACTTCAGGCTGCTGGGCCTGCAACCGCATCGCAGCGAAAGCTTCAAGCTCTCGACCGATCAATTCTTCATCGAGAAACTGCGCGACGTGGTCGGCCTGTACCTGAGCCCACCGGAGAACGCGCTGGTACTGTGCGTGGACGAGAAGAGCCAGTGTCAGGCCCTCGAACGTACGCAACCCATGCTGCCGATGGGTTTCGGTTACGTCGAAGGCGTTACCCATGACTACGTTCGTCACGGCACCACCACGCTGTTCGCCGCCCTGAACGTACTCAACGGCGCAGTGCTCGCCACCTGCAAGCCGCGTCATCGGCATCAGGAGTTCCTGTCGTTTCTGCGCGAAATCGACAAGGCCGTACCGGCTGAACTCGACGTGCACTGCATCGTGGACAACTATGGCAGTCACAAGCATCCCAAGGTCAAGGCGTGGCTGGCAGCAAAGCCCCGCTGGCACATGCATTTCATTCCTACCTACAGTTCGTGGCTTAACCAGGTCGAACGCTTCTTTGCGCTGATCACCGACAAGGCCATCCGCAGGGGCTCGTTTGGCTCGGTCAAACAACTGATCAAGCGTATCGATCAGTTCGTTTCCCACTACAACGAAAACTGCAAACCATTCATGTGGACCGCATCCGCTGATTCCATCCTCGAAAAGCTACACAGACTCTGTTCGCGAATCAGCGGAACGGGACACTAGCGCGGAAGCCGCCTCTCGCATAAATCCGTTTCCCCAATGCTTGCGCTTGAGACTAAAACCTATCTCCGCGCGTCGGCATTGCTCGTTCGCATTAAAGAGAGCGCAGTCGCCGAGCACTTCACCGGTCGCCTGCAATTCGACTACGCAGATGCAATCCTGGCTTACAACGGACGTCTTCAATTTACGTGCGACGCGATCCGTTGCCTGATCTAGCGATGTCATCGCTGGAAATGGAAGATAACGCATTGCCTCGGCGTCCGACCAGATTGCTAGCAGCGCTTGCGCGTCTTCATGACGAAGCGGCCGCAGAATGAGGCGCGCGGTAATTAAGGTGACCGGTTCAAAGCTTGGCATGTCGAAGTGGGGCATCGGGATAGATGACTCGAGCGAAGTATGTGAGCATGCGACGTGTCGGGGCAGTTAGCTGTCCCCACAGCCGTCTGCCGGCAACGCCGCGCTAACGCTTGGGCAGCCCATCGCCTTCGAGCGCGTCAGCGGGGATGGAGTCGTGGATGCGCGGCCACTCCAGCTCGACATGTGCATTCCAGTGGCGAAGCGCTTTGACACGACCTTCTTCGTCGACAACGAATTCGAACGTGATGTCCGGAAAATCGCTGCTGCGAAATTGCAGGCCTTTGAGTGGTTTGAGGACATCGGCGGGTTCGCCCGGATGAAACAACGAGATATCGCCGTCTCGGCTCAGCTTGACGCCGACCTTCCTGCCGAGAGGCGTTTCGTACGTGCCGACCAGTCTCGCGAGCACGTCCGCGTCGGGTCGCGTTGGAAGACGAACGAACACGGCTTCCGCCTGATCAAGCCATATCGCCGCTCGATCGATATCGCCGAGCATGCTCGTAAGGAATGAAACCGACCACGCGCCATTTGTCTCGTCATCAGCCGTATCGAAGCGGTCATAATGAAAATGGTTCAGAGGCAGATTGATCTGACGGAAGCGGAACTGAAGTTGGGTGCCGTCGGTTGTAATATCCAGCGGCCCGTATGCCGGATGCTCATACGAGCCGACGTAATCCGTGAGATCGTGTGACGGGTGCGTGTTCGGAACGGCACGCGGCACGGCGCGTTCTCGCGCTTCGCGCATTGTGGCCTTTGCCTTCCTGCGAAAGTCGTGCAAGCGCGCCGTCCAGTCGGTCTCTTTGAGACCAAGCACGCGACTATAGATGTCGAAGCCAATCGCATTGCTTAGCGGGGCGCAATGGTCGCCAATCACGAACACAGAGACACCAACCTTTTCTGTCGAGAGATATGACACCTGTGAATGAAACGCGCGCAGGGTACCGCCATGACTCGTCAACAGATGGCCTCGAAACGCGGCCGTCATGCGTCCCATGCCATAGATGCCGTTAAGGTCAGTTTTGAAGCCGAACACGTCGCTCATTTCGTTTGGCCACGGCAAGCCCGGAGCGAGCGTCGCCTTTAGCACGCTCGCTGGTATCACCTGCTTGCCGTCGATCAGGCCGTCGTTCATCAGCATGATCGACCAGCGCGCGATGTCGTCGAGGCTAGCGACGATGCTGCCCGCCGGACTGCACTCGTCATCTTTGGGCGACGGTGGTTGCCAAAATTCATCGCTGCTGCGTCGTTCGGAGCAAGGTAACGCGTAGTCTCCCTGAGCATCGGCTTTTGCGTCGCCATACGTGAACAAGGTGCGTTGCATACCAAGTGGCACCAGAATCTCGTCGCTGATGAATTGTTGCCATGGCTTACCGCTTATCAGCTTGATGATATGACCAACCGCTTCGTACATCATGTTGTTATAGATGAGCCGCGAACGGAGCGGAGCAATCGGCTTCATGAAGCGGATGCGTTCGAAAAGGTCTTTCGTCGAGTAGTCTGATTCGTACCAGATCATGTCATAACGCGGCACACCGGTTTTGTGCCCCAGCATGTCGCGTAACGTGACTGCCGCATCAAGTGACTGGTCGTAAAACCGCAGACTGGGTACTGCATTACGAATCGGTTCATCGAAGCTCAGCAGGCCACGTTCAACCAGCAAACCTGCGGCGACAGCGGTAAATAGTTTCGTATTCGACGCGATTGGAAACAGCGTCGAGGAAGTAAATGGCCGCGCGTTCACAACGTCTCGATGGCCGTACCCCTGCGTCAGCACGACCCCCTCGTTCCTGACTATGCTCACACCGACTCCCGGCACGTGCCAGTCGCGCACGAGAGTTTCCATATACCTATCGAAATCGCCTAAATCTAGTTTGCTCGAATCGCTCGACATAGAGTCTTCCTTCTAATTAAATGTGGATCGTAAGAAAAGCCGAATGTATCGAGAGCAGCGTGACGGAGGCGTTGGTGGCTGGTGATTTTAGCGAGAAAAATAAAGCAGCGGCGGAATCGCGAACAAAGTCGCCTGAATAAGGATTCAGGGTGATTGAGCGCTTCGCGGTCGGGGCCGCACGTGAAATTGGCCACGGTGAATACTGAAAGGCCACGATATGAAACTCGAAAGGCCGTTCAGAGTCGATTCATGCACCTTGCATACGCCGCTATCGGCAAACGACCGCACATGGATCAGTGGGGGTTCGGCCAATTTGAGACGCTCGAATTGGCAAGAATCTTGAAGCGTTATTGAATCGGTGGCTGAACAGGCCAAAGCGGTTAATATGCGACTTCTTCGACCGCAAGGAATTCAACTTGAATATAGTAAAGCGCGTTATGCTTCGGTTTTTTGAGGGACGGTTTCTCTGGGCTTCTTGGCAATACTGGCACTGCACCACAATGGCTCGATCGAAACAGAGACCTTGAATGACAGTTCGCCTCAGACGGTGTGGACGATGCTCACGGCGACCGACGACTACCCATCGTGGAATCCGGAGATTTCGACTACGCGGACAGCTTCGTGACAGTAGCGTCATCGAGTTTGTTGAGGGGACGGGGCCATACCCAATGGCGTTTCATCCCAAGATATTGGCGGTGCAGGCTATTCGAGAATTGAGTTGGAAAGGGTACGTTTGGTGTCCCGGCATTTTTGACGGCGAGCACCGCTTCATTCTCGAAATCGTAGGCAGTAAAACGCGTTTTATCCCAGGCTGAAGAACTCACCGGCATTCTTGCTGGCACCCTGACTCGAAGCGTCCTAAGGGACACGATTACTAGCATGCATGCGATGAATGACGCATTGAAAAAGCGAGCCGAGCTAGCGTCTCGTCAACCGCCGAAATAGTCGGTTGGAGCATTTGGACAACTCCCTGCTGACTGGTGCCGAATGGCCGCTGATGAGAACGGCCGCTGACCGCTTCGGGTCGTCCTATGCCACATGCATCAGGCAGGGCGCGGCCAGTTTGAGACACTCGAACCTAAGGCCTAGATTGCTGACAATCGATGCCCGCCAAGGCGCAAATGCACTGTTCCTTTGACGAAACCGCTGGTCGCGCGCAGCCCCAGGCATCGCGGTCTCGTCCGTCATCTGTTTTCCGGCCAGCGCGCGTTATCGCGGCCTGAGGTGTAGATCGTTGCTCACGGATTGCACCCCCGCCACGCCACGCGTCACGGCAAGCGCTTGCTGAATCTGTACCTCTGCATCCACGTATCCTGACAACTGCACGACGCCTCGATATGTGGCCACGCTTATCGGCAAGAATCTCAGCCCAGGGTCTGCGACGAGCGCCTGCTTCACACTGCCGGCGAGCGCAGCGTCGTCAGTGGCAGGATTCCCCGGCACGGTCATGGCCTGCATCGCTGTCGACTTGCAGCCGTTGATGAACACGAACGCGGGGAGCGCGAATGCCGCGACCATCAGCAATTGGCTTTTGATGTGTGGCACGTCTCGCATGTCGGCTATGACATCCTGATTCGAGAACAGTGGGCGTCATTCGGGTTGGCTTCGAGGTACAAATGTCCGCCCTCGTGGAGTCCACCATGATAGCGCAGGGTGGCGAACTTGCGACCGAGCCGACTGCGCCGACTCTGTATCCTGCGAGGCGAGTCTTTTGGCTCAGTTCGGCCATTTCCCGGCGCTCGACGCGAGACCAAGGATCACCGACAATCAACCAAATCACTCGGTGGGCACGCGACGAAGCGATGGACGCAATACCTGAAAAACGCTACTCAGAGATTCTGGCGGCGATAGCCCCGACCTTCCTTGATCACGATGTGGCAAAAGGTCGAAGGCTTTCCACGCCGTTTCTCGTGAACGGACCGAAAGATCCTGAAGCGCGGCGCATCATGGTTATTGGAAGGGAGTATGGTGGGAACGGCTGGAACGTCGCGCACCAGGGTGACGGGCCGAACGCGTACGTAACGAAGGCGCTTACTCGGCATCGAGATTTCTTCGACAAAGCCATGGCGAAGGAAGGTCGGGACAGGGGGGACACCTTCTTCAACTTCATGCGCGCTTTGGCGAGGAGCATCGGTACTGAGGGAGGACTTATCTACTCCAACCTGCTCTGCTTGGATTCTGGTGGGAAATCTCCCCGCACCTCGGAACACTTTCCACTCATCAAGCGCCTTTCCAAGCAGCTACTGGATGTGCAGCTCGATCACTTCAAGCCAGACGTAGTTATATTCGCGAACGGGATGGACACAGTCGGTATCAGGCGCGAATTCTTCCCGATCGACGGAGACGGAAAGGTTTGTGTGAGCCTTCGAAATTGGGAAGAAAGAGGTATATCGAAGAATCAGCTTTGGGAATTCGAACTCCATGGAAAGTTTCTGTGCTATAGGATTCAACATCCGTCAGCTAGGTCGAATGCTGCTAAGGCGGCTCGGAAGCAGCTAGTGGAAGTCCTTTCCGAGACGATACCGCGAAAGCAGCTAGTTACCGCGATAGCGGCCGGCGCGGACGGTTTGTAGTGGTCTAATTTCCTCGGACAGGTCGATAGGGGGACAATCCGGAATCGACGAGGAAAAAGAGCAGGATGACAAGAAGGCGCCGACAATTTGACACCAGCTTCAAGCTGGAAGTGGTACGGATGGTACGGGACCAGGGGTTATCGGTCAGCGAAGTCTGCCGGTCGATGGACCTTGTTGAGACAGCCGTGCGGCGCTGGGTGGCCCAGTACGACGCAGAGCGTGCGGGCGGCCCCGGCGAGGGCAAGCCGTTGACGGCGGAACAGCAGCGCATCCGGCAACTTGAAGCGGAGAACCGGCAATTGCGCGAGGACAATGCGCTGCTAAAAAAAGCGTCGGCCTTCTTTGCCCGGGAACTGAAGTGAGTTACCGCGTGGTAACTCACTTGCAACAGGAGGCCGTATCGGTCAGTCACGCCTGCCGGGTGTTGGAGGTGAGTCGCTCTGGCTACTATGCGCACCAGCGCGCTAAGCCGAGTGCAAAGAGTCTGCAGGAGCGGACCCACGTCAAGGCAGCATTCGTCGCCAGTGGCGCGAGCTATGGCAGCCGCCGTGTGATGCATGCGCTGCGGGAGCATGGGCTGCATATTGGTCGCTACCGGGTGCGGACGCTGATGCGCGAAGCGGGCCTGCGCACGAGCTGGAAGCGCAAGTTCGTCTCGACGACCGACAGCAGGCATACGCTACCTGTCGCGGAGAACGTGCTCGACCGGAAATTTGAGGTCGCCGAGCCCAACCGCGCGTGGGTTTCGGACATCACGTATATCCGCACGGCGCAAGGCTGGCTGTATCTGGCGGTCGTACTGGACCTGTACTCACGCAAGGTGGTCGGCTGGTCCATGGCGCCGACCATGCCGGCCGCACTGGTCATTTCGGCACTGACCATGGCGCTGCAGCAGCGTCGGCCAGCGTCAGGCCTGCTCCTGCATTCGGACCGGGGCAGCCAGTACGCGAGCGATGAATACCAGGCCTTGCTCAAGCAGCATCACGTGGTTTGCAGTATGAGCCGCAAAGGAAATTGCTGGGACAATTCGGTAATGGAGCGGTTCTTCCTGAACCTGAAAATGGAGCGCGTGTGGCAGCGTCAGTACGCCAACCACGATGAAGCACGGCGCGACATCAACCAGTACATCGTCGGTTTTTACAACGCAGTACGCTTGCATTCGACTTTGGGCTATCTGTCGCCCGTTGCCTACGAGGCAAAACCGACAGTAAAAGAACCTATCAGCCTGTCCGAAATAACTTGACCACTACAAACGTCTACGCTGAGCACAAAGAGTTGTTCGAGCGACTAGAAGACGCGTGAGCGGGACAAAATAGTGGCGGCAACGTTTCGCTCAGCACGGACGACGCGGAGCCGCAGGTCGATGTCGTGCTTTTTGGATACCCACCGGATCTGAAGAACCGGCGCCATGAATGTCCGCTAGTTGGTGAATTGGGGATCGCTTAAGGGTCGACTACAGAAGTTCGACCGGGCGATGCGACCGGCGATCGCCTGCGGCTCGGACTTCCTGGTTCGGCCAATTTGAGACGTTCGACGGCAACACTTAAACTGTTGACAATCATTGCTCCCTGACACGCACCGAACAAAATGAGCGCAATTGAACTGTTGAGACCTACGACCGCATTGCTGCCGAGCTACGTTTCGGCTCTTGAGACGGGATGGTCACCTGACAATGTTCGTAAAGAGGTCGCTGCGCGCGAACAATTGCACGCTATCGAAGTGAGCCCGGAGGCATTTGTCGACGG
The DNA here is from genome assembly GCF_003634845.1 of Paraburkholderia sp. RAU2J. Classification (NCBI taxonomy): domain Bacteria; kingdom Pseudomonadati; phylum Pseudomonadota; class Betaproteobacteria; order Burkholderiales; family Burkholderiaceae; genus Paraburkholderia; species Paraburkholderia sp. RAU2J. Next base: position 51,558 of record NZ_RBXG01000003.1, on the reverse strand, counting down.
CCTGGACGATCCAACCGCATCGGGCGGTCCGATTCCTTTGCCCGATGGCTCGACCGTCGCCCGTCTGCCAAGCATTGTCCGATGGATTTGGGACGGCGATGTTAGCGGCGCAATCGGATTTCGTTGGCAGACCGGGACTACCGAATTGCCGCCGAACGTGCTCGGACATATCGGCTTCTCTGTCGTGCCGTGGAAGAGAGGCAACGGCTACGCCAGGCAGGCGCTCAATTTGATGCTCGGCGAAGCGAGGCGACAGGGTTTGTCCTACGTCGAGCTAACGGTTGACCCCCAAAATATAGCTTCGCAGCGGGTTATTGCAGCATGCAATGGTGTCTTGATCGAGCGCTTCCGAAAGACGGCGGCCTATGGACTCGCTGAGTCTCTTTGCTACCGCATTGAACTAGGTCACTGACGAACCCGTCGATCCCTCTGCGGCCATATACGGCCAAGCGGCATACCGCCGTGAATTGCTGACAATCGCTATCCGAAGCGTCGCCAGTCGCGAATCGGACATGTATGTAGTCCACTAGCGAAACGCAAGCGTCTGGAGGCATGCATCTAATTTCGGCAAAAAATGTTGAGGTAGCATCATCGAACTCAACAGGGGGAAGACGTTGTTTCGGGGAATCAAATCTCACATAAACGCAATTGGCGTCCCTCTTGCCCGTCTGCTTCTCAGCGATCTGCTGAGGATCTTGGCAGAAATGGTTGGCTACATCACGCTCCCTTGGTGGATCGTTCATCTGGGTGGCGCACATGACTTGGCGATCTACAGCGTAAGCATTGCCGTCACCACGATTTTTGCAATGCCACTACTTTCGCCTCTTGGGGACCGCTACGCAAAGAGGCCGCAGATAGCATGGGGTCTGTGCGCCCTGATGGTCGTCGCCTTTACCCTCGCTACGCTCGCGTCTCTGTCCGACTACCGGCTTATGCTGATCGTCTGCATAGGCATGGTGACGGTTATCGCGAAAGCTTTCATCGATCCGGCTAGCTCCACCATTTCGGCTGAACTTGTTCCGGCGGATCGTTTGGCCAAAGTGCTTCGTCTTCGTAAATCGACGCAGGCGGCTGGCCGTGCCTTAGGACCCGCATTGGCTGGCGCGACTCTGGCGTTGGGCGGCATCGCCGCAACATTTTGGATGAACGGCATTTTGCTCGGCGTCGCTGCCTACGTGACCAGGCAGCTTCCATCGCATACTCAGCCTAACGAACGCCATCGCGGTTTAGCCCGTTGGTGGGAAGACCTGCGCGCCGGCCTGCATGCTAAATGGATCGTCCCGTTGGAGCGCGGCTGGACGCTTGTCAATTTCTTCGTTTGGATATTCCAGGGCCCCGCAGTCGGCATGCTGATTCCGCTCAAAGTTCAATCACTTGGGCTATCGGGTCTCTGGCTAGGTGCTAGCGAAGCGGCCTTATCTTTAGGTTTGCTTCTGGGCAGCTTTCGTGGTTCTGATGCGCTGGTCAGTCGTTTCGGCCGATTCAATGTCAGGGTAGGGGCCGCCATGTGCGAAGGGCTGGCGCTTGCTGCTTCGGGCTGGGCGCACTCACCCATCGTTCTCATACTGGCGTTTGCATGTGTGGGTTTCGCCAATGCATCGATGGGGCTCGTCGGCGCTACGCACCGTTCATTGGCTATCCCGCAGAACTTCCGCGTTCGCATTCTCGCTGCCAGCATGATGACCACGCAGATTGCGGGCATTCTTGGGCCAATGATCGCAGGTGCTGCGCTCACGCATTGGGCGGTGGGCGAGGTCTATACATGCTTCGGCTTTGCCACTTGTTTGCTCGCTTTCGGTTTTGTCCTGATACCGCGATCGCGAGAATTCTTTGCGCTCAACCACGATCAGGTGAAAGATTGGTTTCGTCACGAATATCCCCAGGCATTCAAAACATCTGCGGTGCCCGAATCGAAACAAACTACGTAGATCCCAACGCGGCAAGTCTCGGGAAACGCCACGTGTATGTGCGGATCGGACTTGCCCGAGACACGATCGAGTGACCGCTTTGTAGAAAGCTAGTCGACCGCTCGGGGTCGTCAAGACAAGTTCACCGTTCCCGGAAGCCGACGTTCGACAGCATCTCATCGCGAACGACAGCAGCGCGGTGTACTGCAGCCGCACGGCGGCTGAACAGTGAGCGTCGGCTATGGCCGATTTGTGCGCGTAGTTCGTCCGTCGGGTGCCGGGGGGCTGCAGGCGTTCCCTCTGCTCACCGGACGGCAGGTCGTGGCCGCACCCCGAAATTGGAGAGCGAGCTTTCGACTTACGCGGGCGAGTCAGCAATAGCTTTCCGCTGCTGACGGTGAGTTGACTGGCGAAGGACAGCGCGTCTTGCGGGGTAAAACCGGAACTCGCTCGGCTCAGTGCGCTACTTTTATGCAACGAAGCTGATGCCGATCCGGTGGATGTCGCAAACGGTCGGCGACCGGTAGTCGAGCCTCCATCCGTCTGCAAAGAGCGGTGCCAGCAAGCGCTCGGTAGTTGGCGGAAAACTCGAAGGATGCGCGGCGCCAGTTCGGCGGCGGCCGCCAGCGCAATCCGATCTTGCCAATGACCTGTCGGGCCGTTCGCTTTCAGCCAGATACGCGAAGACTCGCGAGCCCTCGGCGTACTGCATGCGGTATGTGCAGCAGCATTCTCGCAGTCCACGCCTGAGGGGCCGGTTGCCGCTATGTCGTGGGACGGTCTCAACGCTGAGCGTTCGGTGGCCGCTTTGTCGTGGGGCGCGCATGACGGTTGGGGCGGAATGCTGGCGATGGACTCGTACTAGAACGCAAAGCCGCTGTGTGGAAGTCTGGTTGCTATCGAAGAGTTATTGCCGGTGTGGGATGTCTCGGTTGTTGGCGGGGCCGGCGCTTTCGAGCTGTTGTGCCGTACCGAGCCGGAACTGTTCTTCCTCGGACCGGACGTGAGCGCAACCGCTTGCGTCAAAGCGCTCCTCGAAACAGCGTCGCCCGAAGCGCTGCCGATGTGGACCGTTTTCGAACAAGCGCCGCTCGGCTCTGATGAATTCATCGAGTAGTTGCGCTCATTGGGCGTGGCTAAATACCTGGATGACATCGATGCGCTTGAACGGCACTCTAAGTATCTGCTCGAGAACATTGCGTTCCTGCGCGGCAGCCGGTTCTCCCGCGTCGAATCTATCACTGCCGGTGGAGTGGATGCTCTGAAACCGCTTGCGCAACACTCGATAATCTGCAACTTTTTGTTCGCGCTTACCCGGCTCGTGGTCACCGATGCCTATTTTTCGTCACGTGAATCGCTTCGAAAAGGCGCAATCGCCATTTCGGCACGATTTCTGTCAAGTTTTGGAAACAATTTCTGTAAATGCACTCCTGGTTTCTACAAACGAGCGCCTCGCCGCCGCCGAAACCGCTCATCGCAGGGAACGCGATGACCTTCGCGACGAACTAATTTGCCCGCCGCCAAATTCACCGATGAAGCAAATTTGGCCCGTCAGCGCACGGCAGCCTTATGGATGAAAACCGCAAGTAAGATGCGCCGAAGGTTGTCCACGAAGAAGCAAACTCCGCCGCAAGTTAGTCAAAGAGCGAAGAAAGGCAGCAACGCGGCCAAGAATACTTGGCGGTTTGGGTTAAAGTTGCTTGAGTCGGCCACAGCGACCGTCGAGGCGGTGAAACCGGCCCCCGGCACCGGCAAGCTGCTCGGGAAAAAGAGCGACGCGCCGGAGAATATCAATTTGACATAATATAATTTATCAACAATTAAACTGTAGCGGCAATATGAGAATGTCGTGTTCTAGCAAGATACAAATGTCGTGTTTTACCGTGGCTGGCAAGCTGGCATTTTGCAGCGTGGTCGCAGGAGCCAGTCATGAGCCCAGCCGCACTGGTGACATTGAACATGCGCGAACTCGACCGTCTGAAGGTGATCCAGGCCGTGGTGGACATGGGGCTCAAGCCTGGGCGTGCCGCCGGGCGACTGGGTCTGACCGTGCGTCAGGTCGAGCGGCTGGTAACGCGATACCGGGAATCGGGCGCGGCGGGACTGGCTTCACGCAAGCGCAAGTCGCCCGGCAACCGGAAGCTCGATGAAGGACTGGCCGTGCGGGCCCTGACCACCATTCGCGAGCGCTACGCCGATTTCGGGCCGACGCTGGCGTGCGAGAAGCTGCGCGAATGTCATGGGCTGGTGCTGTCGAAGGAAACCGTGCGGCACCTGATGATGGACGCCGGCCTGTGGGTACCGCGCCGGCAGCGGCCACCGAAGATCTACCAGCCGCGTGCGCGGCGTGCCTGTCTGGGTGAGCTGGTGCAGATCGACGGCAGCGACCATCGCTGGTTCGAGGACCGGGCGCCGGCCTGCACGCTGCTGGTGTACGTCGATGACGCCACGAGCCGCCTGATGATGCTGCACTTTACGTCGACCGAATCGACCTTCAGCTACTTTGAGGCGACGCGCGCGTATCTTGAGCAGCATGGCAAGCCGGTGGCGTTCTACAGTGACAGGGCCAGCGTCTTTTACGTGAAGCGACGCTCGGAGACAGCGGGTAAAGGTGTTACACAGTTCGGCCGGGCGATGTACGAGCTGAACATCGACACGTTCTGCGCGAACTCAAGCCCCGCCAAGGGACGCGTCGAGCGCGCCCACCTGACGCTGCAGGACCGGCTCGTCAAGGAGCTCCGGCTGCGCGGCATCAGCACCATCGAGGCTGCCAACGCCTATGCGCCCGCCTTCATGGCAGCCTATAACGCGCGCTTTGCGAAGCCGCCACGCAGCGCTTTCGATGCGCATCGACCCGTGCGCGCTGACGAGGATCTCGACGCGGTCCTGACCTGGCGGGTTCTGCGCAAGGTCTCGGATTCACTGACGCTGCTGAACGACCGCGTGATCTGGCTGCTTGACGATACGCCGGCCAACCGCAGGCTGATTCACCGCTATATCGACGTGTGGGAGTATCCGGACGGACGCATCGAGATCCGTGCCGATGGTGTCGCCCTGCCCTGTGTCCAGTACGACAAGCTTGCCGAGATCGACCAGGGCGCGGTGGTCGAGCACAAGCGTCTTGGTCATGCGCTGCAGGTCGCTCAGGCGCTCCAGGCGCAGCGCGACAACCGCCGGATCTCCGGCTCACCGTCACGCACGAACCGCGGTGAACCCGTGCGTGCGAAGGCGCGGCTACCTGGCACGAAGAAGCAGCGCGAAGTGACGCTCGATGACTGGAATGCGGCAGTCATGGGGACACACCAGAACCCGGGAGGCTCGGTGCTAAAAACCCCTCCAGAGAGATATAAAAGGACCGCAAGACAACCCTAGCCCAACACCCAGAATCGACCTCAACCCCGACATCTGTATCTAGCTAAGACCCCGACATTTCAATCTGGCCTCGACATAAACTGTAGCGGCAATATGAGAATGTCGTGTTCTAGCAAGATACAAATGTCGTGTTTTACCGTGGCTGGCAGTCCGTGAACGTAAACTTCTAACCATTTTTCCTGAAACATGGCCGATTTCCCGATTTTGGTGCAAATTTACCTTGAGTACGTAAATTAGGTACGAGAAGCGCTTCACATATTCAAGTAGGTTTTTTACGTCGCTTGCAAATAGCGACTCAAGCGGCCGGAAATCGCTCCGGCGAGCTACAACGCTTCCACGCAATCTGTATCAGATATTCCACGTAATTCGCGTAGGAATTGGTTACCCGATATTCGACCGGAATTTCGCGGACATTTCCGCTATGCGGCATGCAATTGTGACGCTGATTGCGTGGCCGGAGATGCACGTGAGCGAACCGAAAGTTGAAACTTTTTGGGTGATCTGAAGGAAGCCTGGGATTGGCGACCCCCACCAAAGAAACCTTGCCTGGGAGTCGTCAACTCAGGCACAACCCACGGCCGGTTGCCGTCAAGAAACGCATGGACACGATCGGCGTCGACGTCGCGCATATCGATGTCGCCGAGCGTTCGATAAAAGGACTTCAAGGTACGTGCCTCAGTCGCAAAGCGCATCCCCAGTGACAGTTTGTAGGCCACGTACGCGGCGACCGCTTCAGGCAGTTTCATAGCAAATCTCCCAGGCCAAAGTCCGCAACCTGCCTCAGGCCATCCAGATCGACCTTGGCGTAGGTGCGCGTTGCATAGGCGCTGCGATGACCCAGGTGGTCACCGATTTCCTTGAGTGAGAATCCCTCAGCCATCAGGCGGGTCGCGCACGCGTGTCGAAGTGAATGTGGCCCGCCACGACGGCAACTGATGTTCAGAACCCGCAATCGTCGACTGACCAGGTAGTGCAGACTCGTGGACGCGAGTGGGCGGAACGGGGCCCTTATAGTGAGAAACAGTGAGCGCAATGCAATGTGAGGCCGCACCTGTTCGAGATACCGAAGAATTGCTTCACCTACCTCAGCCGTAAGCGGGTAGTCCTGTTTGCTCCGCCGCTTTGGACGGTTGACGTGAAGGATGTCATGTTCCCAGTCCACGTCGTCCAGCGTCAGGGCAACGACTTCACCTCTTCTCAGCCCGTAGACCGCCAGGAGCAACAGAATGGCGCGATCCCGGATATCGTGGGGATTGTCCGTATCGGTGCTGCGAATGAGTCGCTGCACGTCTTCCCACCTGGGCCCGGCCGGAAGCGTCTCGTGGCTGAACAGACGAGGTCCTTGGATACCGCCGGCCAGGTTCTTCGAGCACCACGTTTGCTCACCGGCGTAGCGAAAGAAACTTCGCAGCGCGCCGGCAAGGCTGGCCATCGATACCCGGGACCAGCCTTGCAATCGTCTCAGCGCAAAAAAAGCGTCGACCTGTTCGAGTCGCATCTCGCCGATGCTGCTTCCTTGCTCGCTGAGCCAGCACAGAAACGCCTGAACGTGCCAGCATCGATTGTGGATCGTGTGTGACGACAGACCGCGCTCCTCGCGCAAGTAGCTGTCGAACCGTTGAACCAGATCGGCGAATGGCGGCGTTGCAGGTTGTTGCTCCTGCAGTCGTCCCAGGAAGCGAAGCCAGGCCGTAGCGGTCTGAATAAACCGTTCGCGCGAGAACCTTCCCGTCAGGATTCGCTGATGTCGTCGCTGGTAACGAACCCAGCGATCGGCTGCCATCTCGACCTCCGCAGACGGAATCAATCGCCCGTTGTCGAGCGTGATACGGCGCGAAATAGCAAGGAGCTCACACGCATCCGTCGCGGAAACCATCGGGTCTCACTTGGGAACAGCGCGGAACGGTGTAATCGCGGAAATCACTCTCTATAAAGTTTCAACTTCGTTGTCTGTGGAACTGCAATTGTCAACATGTCTTTGTCACCGGTCCAAACATGGTTGGGGCTGTTTCCCTTCCGTCCGGTCAGAAATTTTGCCGGACTCTCCAATCGGAAACCTGCGTTCAAAGCCGTCACGTCATGCAAGCGGCAAGCAACGCGTGTCCTGCAACAAAGCTCCTCCCCACAATGTTCAAACGTCACTTCGGTGTGACGCCCACCGCTCTCTGCGACTAGCCGTCACGGAATACCAGCGGCTTTCGCAAATACCAACGGCGTCGGCAACTAACTGGTTCGCGAGCCGCTACGGCAGCTTTTCGGTGATTACGATGTTGCTACTAGCTGAAGCAGCAAGCGTGCTGAAACACGTTGAAATTGCAACGATCAGGCAGTGTTAAACACCCTAATCCAAAGACCTGCGTCGCGGCGCTTCGATCTTGCCGGTATCGCGTCCAAGAAGAGCTACGGCGAAGCCAGCGGCCGCGAAGCGTTGTGCGAGCGCCAGACCATTGTCGGGTCCGGCGTCCGCGACCACTGCGACGGGACGAGTGTTCGAAGTCTCAGTCATTTGCCTGTTCTCGCAGGCGCCGCAACAATTGACGACAACTTGCGTGCGGCGCGGGCCTGTTGAGGTTTCCACAACCCAGCAATTTCCCGATTGCTGCAGTCCTGTTAGCTGCCGGGGGGTACTCCAACCGCGACCAGAACTGCCGGTGCGACAGAAATCATACGTCGACACCTCGACCGAAAGAAGGCATGTGTCCGGAAAGGCCTGCTCAGCATTCGCTGGTCCGTCCCGAACCATTTCGCCTGAGCCACAAGATCAACAGCGGCTGGATCCTTTGGACAGCTCCTTTCGCCGTCCTTTCTGACCCATCGCAACTCATGGTCCGCGCCCGAACGCAGCGTGATCATCGGGACTCGCGATTCATCGCGTGTCCACGGAGGTCATGCCGTGCTGTTGCGTATTCTCGTCGCCCAGGCTTCGACCGACATCCTCGCCAACTCCATCGTGGCCGGGGTGCAGCGGCGTGACGACGTCACGCTCGTCTCTAACGTTGCCCTGCGGACCGACGGTCTGAATGAATGGCTGCGCAAAAGCCGTGTGATCCCAGACATCTTCGTGCTGGTGGGCTTCGAGCCTGATTTGGAGAACGTTTCGTCCGAGCTGCTAGCCGACCATCCATCGAGCGTGGTAATCCGGGTCGTCATCGGCCGCAACGTGGCGCACCTCGATTGGGAATTACGCAGCATTGACGAACTGGTGACGACTGCCCGCCAGCTCTACATCGGTCGAGACAACCGCAAAGGGCGCTCGTTCACTCTACATGTCGACACAGACGCGCCAGCGTCGGAAACGATTCCCCCCCTTGCAGACGATGGAGGCGAAGCCGAATTGTTCCAGCATGTCGGGCGCTGGCTCGACGACCAGCTTCTGGCCTACGTCCGGCGGTTCATCAGTACCGCGGGTGACATGGCCGGGCTGGCATTAAGCGGCACGACTATCGAGGCGCTTCTCACCCGCGACGCCATTCATCCTGGCGACGATTCCCGGTTCGCGAGCCGGTCCACCCAGGCCGCAGCCGATGAATTGGTCGGCCATATCGAGCAGGCGCCGAATCACCGGCTCGCTGCGATCCGGAACGGCCTCGGACTCACACCGGTCGAGCTCCAGGCGTTCGTGCTGTGTCTGGCACCCGAACTCTCGTACAAGTACCAGCGAGCCTTCGGCTTCCTGAACGATGACCTGTCACGCCGTCATCCAACGCTCAGCCTGGTCACCGAGATCCTTGGCGAATCGCTCCAAACGCGCATGTCCCTCGCTAGGGATGGCGGGCTTTCGCGCTGGAATCTCTGGAGCGAATCGAGTACGCCGCCGCACGCGGACGACTTGCTGCTCCTCGATCCAGCACTCGTTGCCTGGCTTCTGGGCAAGGACGACGCCTTGACCAGCGACGAAGCGATTCGAGGTCTCATCCGGACCGAACCCTGGGTGGGGGCGAACTGGGTCACCTCACCTCAGGACATCGATGCCGTGGGTCAGATCACCGCGCTGCTTCGCAACGCGTCGTCGTCACCTCATTGGATCGTGCTTGCCGGTATCGACGGCTCGATCTCCAGGGCTGTCTTGGAAAAGGCGGCAACCGTCACGCGCCGGCGTCTGATGCGCATTGTGCTGGGAGCGTACCGTGATGAAGACACGACCGGTCGACCCGACACCTTGCTCCGCATCGGTTGGATGGCGCGCGTTCTCGACGCGATCCCGGTCCTCGATATCCGCAACGGCGGTGACTCCGCGGTGGCCACGGAAGTCATACGCCGCTCCATCGACGTCTTCGAGGACCTGTCGTCCCCATGTGCATTGATCGTTTCGAAGATTGCCGACGTGGTGGAATACCTGCCAGCGCGCGACCACGCAGTCATTCGGCTCAAGCCTTCCAGTGCGGCCACGACACTGACCGCCCTGACGACCGGCACGGAGGCTCACGGACTGCAACTCCACGCCCCGGATCTGGAGCGGCTGGCCGCCGCGTATCCCTTGCCGCTGGATGCGCTCGATCGCGCGTTGCGCCTCGCCTGTGCGAACGGCGCGCAGGTCAACCAGCCCGAAGAGGAACAGGCCGCAACGCTTGCCGAGGCCTTGCAAGCGGTGGCGAGCCCCGAATTGCCCCGACTGGCAACACGCCTCGCACCCTCCTTCAAACTCGACGACGTCATCCTGCCGGACGACCGGCGCAATCAGCTCGACGACATCGTGTCCCACGTGGTGTACGCGGACCAGGTGCTGCACGACTGGGGATTCGGCGCCAAATTGCCCTATGGTCGCGGCGTGGCGGCGCTGTTCATGGGACCGAGCGGCTGCGGCAAGACCATGGCCGCCCGCGCCATCGGGCACGCGTTGCGCCGCTGGGTCTTCGCGGTGGACCTGTCGCGCGTGGTGAGCAAATATGTGGGCGAGACCCAGAAACATCTGGACGCCGTATTTCTCGAAGCTGAGAAAGCCGGTGCGATCCTGTTGTTCGACGAGGCGGAATCACTGTTCGGCGCGCGCGGACCGGTCAGGGACTCGCATGATCGACACGCGAATTTCGAAACCGCCTACCTGCTTCAGCGCGTCGAGATGTTCTCTGGCCTGGCCATCCTGACCTCGAACCTGGGACGTAACATCGACAGCGCCTTCCTGCGCCGTCTGCGCTTCATCGTCGAATTCCCCATGCCCGACGCCGACGCGCGCGAACGCATCTGGCGTCAGTGCCTACCTTCGAGCGCACCGCTGGGCGAAGATCTGGATCTGCATTTCCTTGCCCGCAGGGCCGAGCTTCCCGGCGGAAGCATTCGCCAGATCACGTTGCGTGCCGCCTTCAGCGCGGCCGCCGAAGGTTCGGCCATCCACATGCGGCACGTACTCGCGGCAACACGCGCCGAGGCGCTCAAGATCGGCATGCCGCGTCTCGAGCGCGAGCTCGGCGAACTGGCGGCCTGACAACCATGGATGCACTCGCCATCCAGAACGTCACGCTTGCGATCGCGGCGCAGTTAAAGACCGCGCTCGTCGCGGCCGGCGTGGTGGGCAACCAGTCTCCCTTCGTCGGCCCGCTCGACGACCCCCAAGCCAACAACGCGGCGCTGGTCCTGTTTCTCTATCGCGTGACCGCCAGCCAGGCCTTGCGCAATACCGATCACGTGGTGGGACCGGCCAACGCCAACGACACCGAGCACGTATACGCCACCGCCCTGCCCCTGGATCTCCACTATCTCGTCACGGTGGGGCGGCAGCAAGCCGCCGAGCCGGACGAACTGCGCGTGCTCGGATTCGCCATGCAGTCCTTGAATGATGCGGCCGTTTTGAGCGGCAGCCCGGTCGAAGGCGAAACGGTGAGGCTCACGCTCGACACGGCAACCAGCGAAGAGCTGAGCCGCATCTGGGCCCTGTTTCCCACCGTCAACTATCGCACCTCGGTGCTGTATCTGGCTTCGCCGGTCTGGATCGATCCTGTCCTCGCCCCCAGCCAGGCGCCGCCGGTCACGGACGAACGTCTGGTGGTCGGTTTCAGCGCATAGGAGAGCCATTGTGTCCACGTCCACGCTGCTCGCGCCCGAGACCATCAAACGTCAGGTTCTAGTGGCCGTGGAACTGTTCGATCCCGTAATTCTCTCCAACGTGAATCGCGGTCTGTCGGTGCTCGCGCAAGGCTTGGCCGGCGTACCAATCATAAGTTGGAGCGGTCGTTATGTCTGGCTGCGCGAACTCGACGCATGGCCGAACCGCTACGACGTAAGCGTCGACACAGGTTCCTACCAGGCCGTGTCCCAAGGCGCCCCTCCCAAGCCCGCAGACGTGACGCAGGTCCCCTGGGCTCAGCGACTGACGCGCATCGTGCTGACGCCGACGCCGGCCTATCCCTTTCCGGACGGATTGACTGTCATCCGCGGCCGGCTGCGCGAGAGTGCTGATCCGGGGGCCGCCCCCGTCGCGGGTGCCACGGTCGCGCTAACGTGGGAAATGGACGCCAAGGGCGGCGCGGTCCAGGTCGCGTCGCCAATGACCGCGATCACCGATGCTGCCGGCGAATTCGCCTTGATGCTGCGTCCTCCCACTTCCTCGAAGCCGACCTTGAACCAGGGGAAGCTCTCGATCCAGATCCTGGTCAGGCGCGACGGCCTGGCGCGCTCGGACATCCAGCGTTCCGTCGTCGACGGCGCGCTCATCGACTTGCCGAATCCCCTAGCCTGGAGCGACATGAAATGACGACTGACCGATCCAGCGATCGCCACGTTAGCCCAACGCCACGACCGATAGACTGCCGCACTTTCTCTTGAGGAGGCCCCATGACTCAATATCTCGCCCCAGGCGTATACGTCGAGGAGATTGAACGCGGTCCCGTGCCGATCGAAGGCGTGTCAACCAACACCGCGGCCTTTCTCGGTCAGACCGAACGCGGAACGCTCATGCCTGCGCTGCTAACCAGCTACAACGATTATCTGAGGCAGTTCGGCAGCGTGTTCGATCCGAATCAGTTCATGCCGCACGCCGTGAACGCGTTCTTCGAGAATGGAGGCACGCGCTGCTACCTCGCTCGCATTCCCAACGTTGGTGCCACCGCGGCCTTTCACGATTTCGGAGGCTACCACGTGGAGGCGATTGGGCCTGGCGACTGGGGCAAGCGCGTGTTCGTCAAGATCAGCGATTCCACCACCAAGAAGGCAGGCCAGCCGGCGCAGGGTGGACAGCCGGCTCAACCCGGCGCACCCGTCGGCATCCATCTGCAGATCGCCTATTGGGCCGCCGATCCCACGCCGCCAAATCCCCTTCCCGATCCTTTCATCTCTGGCCAGAAGCTTGCCGTTCCGCCGACGCAAACGGAGGACTTCGACGACGTAGTGCTCGACGATGCGGGTTCGCCCAACTACTTTTTGAAGCGCGTCACGAACAACTCCGGACTAATCCTGTTTTCCAGTTTGGGAAACAACCAGCCGATACAGACGGGAACGAGTGCACTCGACCAGGGCGGAGCGGCCGGCAATCCGCCGACGGTGGTCCAGTATCGCGGCATCGATCCCGACCCGACGAAACGCGTAGGTCTGGCGGCGCTGCGTTTGGATCAGTACCGCGACACGGCCCTCGTCTACGCGCCCAACGTAACCCCCGACGTGGCCAAGGAAGTCATTAGCCACTGCGAGGACGAGCGCTTTCGCTTCGCCGTCATCGACTGCGATCCTGGCCAGGGAGACGCCACCAAGCTCGATCCGCGCACCAATCTGCAGGACACCACCTACGCCGCGTTTTACTACCCATGGATCTGGGTATCGGATCCCAAGACCGGTGCGCCGGTCAAGGTGCCCCCCTGCGGCGCCGTGCTCGGCATCTACGCCCGCAGCGACGACAATCGCGGCGTCTTCAAGGCGCCGGCCAACGAGCCGGTCCGAGGTGCGCTCGATCTCGAGTACAACGTCGACCAGGCAACGCAGGAGACGCTGAACCCGCTCGGCGTCAATGCGACACGTCAGTTTCCGGGCCGCGGGATCCTACTCTGGGGCGCGCGAACGATGTCTTCCAATGCGCTGTGGAAATACATTTCGGTGCGTCGGCTCCTGATCTTTCTCGAGCATTCGATCTATGACGGCACCCAGTGGGTGGTGTTCGAGCCCAATGACGAGAAGCTCTGGGCGCGCGTCAAGGACACGATCCGTCTCTTCCTTCGTACCCAATGGCGCGCCGGCGCACTGATGGGTCTGACCGAGGCCGAGGCGTTTCGCATCGCCTGCGATCGTTCGACCATGACCCAGGACGACATCCTGAACGGTCGGCTGATCTGCGAGATCGGCGTGGCTCCCGTCCGGCCGGCCGAATTCGTGATCTTCCGCATCTACCAGATGACGCAGGAAGCCCAAACCTGACACGACGGAGACATTGAAATGGCACGCAAGGATCCACTACGCAATTTTCGGTTTCGCCTTGAGATCGACGGCATCCAGCAGGCCGGCTTCAGCGAGGTGACCGTCGCCGATACGACGACCGATGCAATCGACTACCGGGAAGGCAACGAACCACCCCATCTGCGCAAGCTCTCGGGGCTGACCAAGTTCGCGAACGTCACGCTCAAGTGGGGCGTGACCGATTCCATGGACCTCTACAAGTGGCACGCCGACACCGTGCAACAGGGCAGCATCGCCAATCGCAAGAAGGTCGTCGTCGTCGTGATCGACGAAGGCGGCGCCGACAAGCTGCGCTTCGTCATAAGCGACGCCTGGCCGATTAAGTACACGCCTGGCGCGCTCAACGGCAAGGGCAACGACGTCATGATCGAGACGCTTGAGCTAGCCAACGAAGGCATCGAGCGTGTGGCGTGATGCAACCGCGAGGACACCGACATGAATCCAACCACCAGCATGCGCTTTGCCACGGAGACCGAATTCACGCTGCCCAAGGGCTACCTGGATACCGCTGGAGTTCTGCACCGGCGTGGCGCCATGCGGCTTGCCACGGCGGCTGACGAAATCCTGCCCCTGCGCGATCCGCGCGTGCAGCAGAACCCGGCCTATCTCGCTGTGATCGTGCTGTCGCGCGTGATCGTCAAGCTGGGCTCGCTGACCGACGTCGACGTCAAGGTGATTGAGGGCCTGTACGCCGGCGACTTCGATTACCTGCAGCGCCTCTATGAGCAGTTCAACGCCGTCGAGGACAGCGACGGGGGCACCTCGCTTGCCAGTCTTCTTCCGCGTCTGGCCGGCGAAAGGGTGGACGCCGTGGGGGAAGTCTGAAGGTCTATCCTCGCGCCCGTCTCTACGAGGAAATGGCCTTCATCGCATTCTATTTTCATTGGGGACGGGACGAACTCATGCATCTCGAACATAGCGAACGCAGACGCTGGTGCAAGGAGTTGTCGGAGATCAACCGCCGCATGGACACCGCGCCCGAAATCACGCTGGACGCCCTGAATTGACGAAAGCACCATGAACCGACGCGACCCCTACCAAGGCTTTCGATTCCAGATTGAGGTGGAAGGCATCACCGTGGGCGGTTTTTCGCGCGTCAAGGGCATTGCGCGCGAAACCCGCTATGAAACCTACCGGGAAGGTGGCGTGAACGACTTCGAGCATAAGCTGGCCACCCTCACCACCTTCGGCAACCTGGTGCTCGAACGCGGCCTTCTCGCCGACTCGCTGTGGACCTGGCACGACGACGTCGTTGGCGGAACGGTGCAACGGCACAAGATCACCATCGCCCTGCGCGATGAAACCGGCAGCGATGTCTGGCGCTGGTATGTGGACGGCGCCTTCCCGGTGAAATGGAGCATTTCGGATTTCGACGCGGCCGGCTCTCAGGTGACAGTCGAAAGCGTTGAATTCGCGCACCACGGCATGAGGAAGGCATGAGAGTCGCCCCCCCCGCTCCAAGGCTGCGCACGGCGGGTCAGCGGCTCCACCGGCCTTGGCGCGTGCGCGCGAGCGAGGCCAAGTCCGCAGTACCCGTGCGCTATGCACATGGCATCGTACCGGCGACCCTGCGCTGGCGCCTCGCCCGGGCGCGCCGTCCCCGTCGTCTGGAAACGCCGCGCACCGCAGTGATCTCGTTCCAACACTGTCGCCTGCTGGAACGAGATCATCGTACACTTTTCATGATGGTGCTGCGCTTGGAGCGCATGCGCGACAGCGTCGTACCTATCCTGGGACTGCGGGCATCCGCCCCCACCGCCGTCTCCGCTACGCTCGCAGCGCCGGTGCTGCGAGGCTCGCCGGTGTCATCGCTCCGCCTGGCCCGCACACACTCCGGGATCGCGACCGCGCGGAACCTGACGCAGCCGCCGCAGACGGCACGTTCTGCGCCGCTGCCGCAACAGAGCACGCGCATCGTCTTTTCCGCTACGTCGCGCGGGGCATGGGCGATGACCGTCCCCGCCAGCCCCTCGATGCGGCGCACGAGCGCTCCACCCTTGCCCTGGCCAGCGACGCGGATTGCGGGGAGGACAAGAACATGGGCGCTGCGAGCCATCGCACCGGCGCCGCAAATGGCAGACGCAGCCGTGGCGGTCCTTCGTCGACGCCACGCCCCCACTAACCTGACTGCCGCAAACCCAAACCCGGCACCAGCGAAGCTTGGCCGCGCACAACGATGGAGCGAAGCGCCCGAAATTCGTCTGCACCATGCGCGCGCACCGCTGCACGCCGAGCGCGAGTTTTGCGCGGCCGCGGAGCAGCGAGAGCAGCAGCCGGCGCAGTCGCGGCAAATCGAACTGACGGGTGGGCAGCACCGCGCGGTCGCTCTGGAGATCCTGAGCGGTTCGCTGATGGATCGCGTGGCCGACCATGTCATGCGCCGCATCGAAAAGCACACGCGCATCGAGCGCGAACGTCGGGGCGGATGAGGTTGCCATGGCCAAACTCGAAAAAGCGAAGATCACCGTGCTCGATGGGGCGAACAAAGGACAGGTCTATGAGGTCCTGTTTAACCCGACCGAGTACAGCTTCGACCGCACTAACGCCTTCAAGAGCACACCGATTCCGGGACTCATCAGTCCGCTGATCCAGTTCGTCAATGGCGAGGCGGACACGCTGAGCATGGAGCTCTTCCTCGACGACTACACCGACAGGCCAGGCGGCGCCTCCGGAACTGCGCCAAAGTCCGTGGAAGACCGGGTCAAAGATCTGAGCGGGTTACTCAACATTGACCGCTCGCTTCACGCCCCTCCGCCGGTGCGGTTTTCCTGGGGACCGCTGGAGTTCACCGGCATCATCGACAAGATGGGCCGCAAAGTCAGCCTGTTCCAGCCCGACGGTACCCCGGCACGGGTGCGGCTCTCAGTGAGCTTCAAGGAGTACCGGACCATCGACCAGCAACTGCAGTCGCCACGCAGAGAATCGTCCGACAAGAGCAAACGGCGCGTGATCGTCGGTCAGGACAGCCTGTGGGCGATGGCGGCACGCGAGTATGGCGACCCGGCGCAATGGCGCTTCATCGCCACCCAGAACGACCTCGACGACCCGCGCGAGGTCCGGCCGGCCCAATGGCTCATTCTTCCGCCCCTGGAGGTCGACAGTGGACCTCTCTGAATTCTCCAGTCAGCACGGCGGGCTCTACGTTCCGGCGTGCACGGTCGCTGTGGCGCGGCAAGATCTTTTGCGCGACGAGCTGATCGCCGTCAGTCAGGTCGAAGTGGACCTGGTGCTGCAAGCTGCGGCGCGCTTTACGTTCACGGTCGTCAATGCCTACAGCATCGAAGACCACGATTTCGTCTCGGGCCGCGGCCGAAACGTGCTCGACATCCTGAAGTTTGGCGCTCGGGTCACCATCCGCATGGGCTACGGCGACAACGCAAGACTGCCGACACTGGTGACCGGCACGATCACCGAGATCAGCACGAGCTTTCCAGAGAGCGGATATCCCGAACTGGTCGTGGCGGGTTACGACCGCGCTTTTCCGCTGACGGTGGGCAAGAATTCCCGCACCTGGACTCAGGCCAGCGACAGCGACGCGGTGTCCGAGATCGCGCGCTTTCACAATCTGCAGCTCGACCTCCAGACCACCAAGGAAAAACACGCGCAGATCGAGCAGAACCAGGAGACTGACCTGGAGTTCATCAAGAAGCTTGCAGACCGCAACCACTTCGAATTCTATGTGCGCGAAGACACGCTGCGCTTCGGCAAGCCTAAGGACAAGGGTTCGGGCCTGGTGCGCATGCGTTGGGGTGAGGGTCTGCTGAGTTTCAAGCCGGAGGCCAATCTGGCGGGCCAGGTAACCTCGGTGGAAGTGTATGGCTGGGACTCGAAGAACAAGCAGACCATCAAGGGCGTGGCGACGGCCGGCGACGAATCCGGCCGCGAGCCGCGCGCATCCAGCGCGGGCGATCTGCTCAAGCGGCCGGGCTACCAGTCGCCGGTCCTGCGCCTGCGCCAGCCCGTGTTCACGCAGGCGGAAGCCGACAGCCGCGCTCGGGCGGCGCTCAACGAGCGCGCCAAGCAGTTCCTGACGGGCGACGGCGAATGCATTGGCATCCCAGAGCTTCGGCCGGACGAAAGCGTCACGCTGGAAAACCTCGGCCCGCATTTCTCCAAAGTCTATTACGTGCACGAGGCCACGCACAAGTTCGATACCGGCGGCTATCGCACCCGCTTCAAAGTCAAGGAGACGACGTTATGAGCATGCATGCAGTTGCACACGCGGAGACCGACCACGAGGCGGGCGGCTACGTCAAGGGCGCGGCGCTTGCGCTCGTCACGCAAAACAAGGACCCCGACGGCCTGGGACGCGTCAAGGTGCGCTATCCCTGGCACAGCCAGTCGGCCGAAAGCTATTGGGCACGCATCGCAACACCCATGGCCGGAAAAGGCCGCGGCCTGGTCCTTTTGCCCGAAGTGGGCGACGAGGTGCTAGTCATCTTCGAGCGCGAGGATCTGCGCTTTCCCTACGTGCTGGGCGGCTTGTGGAACGGAAAGGAGCAACCGCCGGAAAAGAATGCCGACGGCAAGAACAACATCCGGCTCCTGAAGACGAGGGAGGGCCACATGCTGCTCTTTGACGACGGCTCGCCCGGTCGTATCGAGCTGAAGCTCAAGGACGGCAAGAAGCTGCACATCGACGACGCTGGCCTGGAGCTCACCGACGGAAGCGGCAATAGCCTCAAGATCGACAGCAAGGGAGGGGCAATCACGGTCCAGTCGTCGACCAGCCTCACATTAAGATCGCCGCAGATCTCGGTGGACTCCAGCGGCTCCCTCTCTTTGAAGGGCGCTACCGTGACGATTCAGGGCACGCCCATCAGCCTCAATTGAGCCAACCATGGGACAAGCCGCCGCGCGCATTGGAGATCTGACCAGCCACGGGACGCCGCTCGGCCCTGGACCGGGCTGCCCGACCGTTCTCATCGGTGGGCAACCCGCATGGCGCATCGGAGTGGATGTGCACATCTGCCCCTTGTCGGATGGTCCGAAGCCGCATGTCGGCGGCAGTATCGCGGCGGGGAGCGTGACAGTGGTCATCGGCGGTGCTCCGGCGGCGCGCCAGGGGGACATGGTGATCGAAGCCGGTGCGCCCAACGCGATCTCCGTGGGCTTTGGCACGGTTCTCATCGGATAGGCGGCGACAATGGATGTCAAAAAGGAATTTCTCGGGCGCGGCTGGGCCTATCCACCGTGTCTGGATCCACTCACCGGCGCGGTCGAGTTCGCCGAATTCGAGGACGACGTGCGTCAGGCCGTCTTCATCATCCTAGGGACGGCGCCGGGCGAACGCCTGATGCGTCCGGACTTCGGCTGCGGCATCTACGACATGGTGTTCGAGGTCATTGACGCGTCCACGGTCACCCGCGTCGTCAACCTCGTCACCGAGGCGCTGACGCGCTACGAGCCCCGCATCTCGCTCACCGGTGTCGATGTCGACCCGCTATTCGCCTCTGAGGGTCGCCTTGAGGTCACGGTGAATTACCTGATTCGCAGTACAAACCAGATCGGCAATCTGGTGTTTCCGTTCTATTTCGGCGAAGGCGGACGACCGTGACACGCCCCGATCCCACCATTGATGCGCGCCGGACTCAGGCCTGGTACGAGGAACTCCGGACTCGGGCGAGCGCTTGGCTTCCGGAATGGCAGCCGAGCCGCATCGCGTCCGACTTCGGCGACGCCCTGCTGCGCATTGCCGCGCGTTTCGATTCGGAGGTCACGCAACGCCTCGACCTCGTCTCGACCAAGGCGGCCCTCGGCTTTCTCGACTGGCTGGCGATCGCCCCGCGTGCAGGTCAGGCTGCGCGCGTGCCGGTGGCCTTCAAGGTCGCCGATAGCGCGGTGGCCACGGTCTTTGCACCCGCGCCGGTACGCCTGCAGGCCACCACTGGCGATGTTCCCGTGATCCTGGAAACCGAAACCGATCTCGACATCGTTCCGTCCTCGATCGCCAGCTTGGTCGCCGTCGATCCGGCGACCGACCAGATCTATCTGCCGCCGGCCCCAGTATTGAGCCTGGAGGCGGCCGCGCCCGCGCCCATGGCTTGGACCCTGAAGTCTCTCGCACAGGGTGGGAACGGCAAGCTGCAACTCTCACCCGCGCTGGGGTTGGACGTCGGGACAGTACTGCGCCGCGGCGATCTCGAATACCGGGTGGCCGGAGACGCGGTCGGCGACATGGTGCCCATCGAACCGCCGCTGGGCACTCCCAACGGTGCGCTGGCCAGCGCCGCGGCCGGGACAACGGCGGTGGCCGCCGACTCGGTCTTCCAGGCTGTCACAGACTTCGCACCCTTCGACGGCACTGCGCGCGGCGTCCAGGAGCATGCGCTCTACCTGGGTGACGAGAACCTGCTCAACATGGTCTCCGAGGGCACGTTCAGCGTGCGCGGCGCGGCAGCCCTGACGATCATGGAATGGACTTACTGGGGCAAGCTGGATCCCAACGATCCGGACTGGCTACCTCTCAAGATACTTGGCGTCGAGGGCGACGATCTGGTTTTGCAGAAGACGACCCACGCGAGCGTCGAAATGTTAGAACTCAACGGGGTGAGCAACCGTTGGTTGCGGGCGCGACTCGTGCCGAGTGCCGGCAGCGCGCCCGCCGATACGATAGAGCTGTTCAACCTCGCCCTGAAGATCAACGCATCGACGCTGGCGCCTGCGCCGGCGTCGGCCGACAGCCCGCAGGTGGTCGGGGTGGCCAGCACTACGGCCCTGGTGATGAATCAGCCGTTCTATCCGTTTGGCAGGATTCCGCGGCAGTTCGATGCGTTCTATCTCGGCTGCGATGAGGCCTTCTCCAAGCCGGGGGCGATGGCGGAAATCAAATTCAACATGGCCGATCCCACCCTCGGACCGCTTGCACTGACCCCAAGCGCTAGCGCCCTGCTCTATGGCGTCGGGCAAGACGGCTCGCTGCATCGCTACCGGCTCGATCCGAACGCATCACCGGGCTTGACTTATCTGGGGCCGGTGCGGCCCAAACCGGAAACTGCCGCGGCCGGCGAGGCGCCGTTCGCGGCGGCGCAACCAGCGGTTGGCCCGGCATTGCAGCAGCACGCCGGGACGGTCCGCGTCTACGTGGCTGAGACTCATCGCGTCTGGCAATGGACGGAGTCGACAGCGATGACTGCGCCTCCCGGCACCTGGCGGGATTTCGGCATGCCGGCCGACACCGACGCGGCGTCCAGCATCGCGCAACTCGTCCTTCTCGGCGGCACGCCGGACGATTCCACCCTCATAGTTCGCACGCGGGACGGCCGGCTGCAGGCGCGCGGCCTCGCCGTGACTGGGACGTGGCGCCGGCTGGGCGAGCGCGAACTGCGCTGCCTGCAACTGGTGCCGATCCGCGACCTGAACCGTGCGGATCAAGAATTGGCGCGCGGCGACCAGATCCTCGCCCTCGACACGCGTGGACAGCTGGCTCTGCTCGAGCGCGATCGCGATGGCGAATGGGCGGTGAAAACCAGAAATGGATCGGTGCAATGGACGCGAAGCATCGCACCACTGGCCGTGATCCACGGCAACGCGCTGGTGGTAGTCGGCACAAGCTCCGAAGATGCGCAATCCGAGACGCCCGAAGCGCTGTCCGGCCTGCGCTTCGCCCACTTCGGCGACGGCGGCCAGTCCAGGATGCGCGAACCCGAAGTCCTCGGTCCCGTGAACTTCATGGGCAAGGTGATCGGGTGGCGCATCGCGGCCCAGCTATTGTCAGGCGCCGCCACCACGGGCGATCCCCTCGCCGCCTTGCACGTGGTCTTCACGCTGCAGGAGCACGACGCAGCCAGCCGGTGTCTGGCATGGTGGACTCCCCTCGACCCCGAATTCAACGACGCCCTGCGTCGCGGCGAGCCCCCGGACGACGTCGGAACCTTCGGACAGGTGCCAGCGTTCTTCGGCAACCGCATCGTGATTCCGGGGACGCGGCGCGACCTGCTTGTCAATTCGCTGTCGATCTTCGACCAAGTGTCCTTCTCGCCCCACGCGAGCGCGCTCGCAGACGGTTTACTCTCGCGCCTGTCGTTCGACCCTGAGGACGTGCTTGCGCTCGACGACACGAGCGCCGGGCCGGTCGGTATCTCCGCGGCGCTCGCATCCGGCACCCGGGTGTACCGGCCACCAATCGCGTTGAAAAGCGGTCCGGCGCGTGTCTTCCCTAATCCGGAGACCCCTGCGGCATGCCAGGCGGAGCCCACTTCCAAGCCCAAGGAGGTCGTCCTCGTCAATCCGCCCGCCGGGCTCACCAAGGAAGCGCGACTGCTTCTTTCCTACGTCGATGCGGACGCTGGGCGACACTGGACCGCGTTCGCAGTCAAAAAGGTCGGCGCCGCCGATGGGACTTCGAACAACCGCCAGGTTAAGCTGAACGCTGACGTGCCCAAACTCGGCCACGGCGCAACCTTCGACTGCTTCGTCTATGACGCCGCCGGCTGCCCCGACAGCCGCGTCATCGATATTGAGACGCGTCCGGTGCTCTCGCTGCAAGGGCTGCCGGCTGTGCAGCCGCAGAGCGCGGCATGGACGATCGGAGTCGGCACACGCATCCATTTTCTCGACGGCCACGCGCAGCCCACCTCCCAGCGGGTAGTGGAAATCATCTCGGCAGCGGGCGAGTCCCTCGCCCTGCTTGAGGTCGCATGGCAGGCCCATCCCCAACCCACCGCGGCGAACCACCTCGAAATCGCGACCCAGTCCGGTGGGGACCCTTGGCTCGCCTACACTGGCGACGTCTCTACCAATCCCGACCTGTCGTGGGAATACTGGAACGGCACCGGCTGGTGGGGATTGTCCGATGTCAACGATCGGACCGCCAACCTCAAGCTCAGCGACAGCGTCGGCTTCACCGTCCCCGGCGATCTGATGCCGACCCAGATCCTGGGCGTGCAAAGCCACTGGATACGTGCCCGGCTCGTAGGTGGCGATTATGGCCGCGAGACCTACAACATCATCACCACACCGATCAGTCCCAAGCCACCCCCGCCAGCGATCTCCGAACGCCAGGAAGTAACCATCGACACTGACAACGTGCGGCCGCCCATCGTAGTCTCGCTGAACGTCGCCTATCAGCTCAACAATCCGATCGCACCGCGAACGGTCCTGACATTCGACAGCTTGTCCTGGGGCGACGAAAGCGACACCAACCTGGCGCCGGGCGCGAGCATCGACGCCTTCCTGCCCATCGCCGTACACCTGCAGCATCTGTCCGGTCCACCGCAGTCTGCGACGACCGCTGCGGCCGGGGCGGGCGCTTCAGGAGACGATTCCGGCTGCGGCTCCGGCTTTGACTGCGGCTGCGCATCGACGCCGGCGGCGACGCAAACGTCCGCCGCCGCGACGGGCGCCGAGATGTCAGCAGTACAAGGTACGACCGCCCCCGGACGCGCGCTCTATTTCGGCTTTGCCAAGCCGCCGCAAGGCGCCGCAGTGCGGCTGCTCTTTCTCGTGTCCCAGGAGTTCGATTTCGACGCCTTCGCGCCATTGACGGCGGAAGTCCTGCGCGAGAACCGCTTCGAGCCCATCGTGGTCAGCGACGAGACGCGCGCGCTCGGCGAAAGCGGTGTCGTCACGCTCGTCATCGACACGCCGCCGACCAGCGCCGAACTGTTCGGAATCACGGGCTACTGGATCCGCCTGCAGCCGAAAGGCGCGTCCTTGGGCTGGACGCCGTCGCTGCGCAATGTGTTCGTCAACGGCACCTGGGCCACGGCCGCGGAAACCCAGGAGCTCGAGATCGTGGGTTCGTCCGACGGCTCGCCCAACCAGAGTCTGTTCCTGACGCGTCCACCCGTCCTGGCGGGAACACTGGAACTGTGCGTGCTCGAACCGCTCGGCGACGAAGAACTCGCAGCGCTCGACCCGGTGAAGAACCCGGTGCATAGCAACCTTCCGGACATGCCCGGGAACTGGGTGCGCTGGAACGAGGTGGTCGATCCAGGCGACGAGGATGCCGAGGAGCGCGTCTATGCGCTCGACCCCATTTCGGGTGAGATCCGTTTCGGCGACGGCCAGCACGGTCTGGTTCCACCGGTCGGGACGGACTCGATAGTGGCCTTTAGCTACCGGCGTGTGAGCGGCGCCACCGCTAACGTCATTGCGCCCTTCACGATGCTGAATCTGGTGACGCCGATCGACGGTGTGGAGAGCGCCATCGCCGCCGATCAGGCCGAAGGCGGCAGCGATCCCGAGTCGGCCGACCGCGTTCGCCAATTCGCGCCGGCCAGGCTGCGGCATCGCGATCGCGCGGTCACGCTACGCGACCTGCAGGATCTCGCGCGTTATGCGTCGGCCGACGTGGCACAGGCGCTGGCCCTCTCCGGTCCGCTTGGCGCGCGGGTGATCATCGCGACGCGCGCCGACCCGCCTCTGCCAGGCAACGCCTTGCGCCGGGCCGTCACCGACTACCTTCTCGAACGTGCTAGTCCAGCGTTCGCGCGTCGCGCTGCCGTGCAGGTCAGCGGCCCCGCGCTGGTGCGCTTTCGGGTGAGCATCCTGTTGCGCGTGGCCACGCTCGACATCGCCGGTACCGTTGCGGACCGGGCACAAGCAGCAGTCAAAGATCTATTCGATCCCGCCACGGGCGGCTTCGATCAGAACGGCTGGCCGATCGGCGTCGGGCCCAGCGAAGACGACGTGGGCGCGTGTCTGATCGCGGCCCAGCCACCGATTCCTTTCGATGAAGTGATCGCAGTGTCGTTCACGCTCACGGGTCGCGAAGACGCGGTCACCGCGCTGAAGGTTCCCGCCGACGGGCTACCGCTGCTCGAGGCCGGCGGCGTCGACATTCAACTCCAGTCGATGACGGTGCTGACGTGAACCAACTGCTGCCCGATCTCGTCAAGACCGACTTCGATCAGCTGGTGGCGCTGGGGCGCGCGCTACTGCCGCGGCTCGCACCATCGTGGACCGATCACAATCTGCACGATCCGGGGATCATGCTCATCGAGTTGCTAGCATGGACTGCCGACGCGCAGATCTATTCGCTGGCACGAATGCGGCACGACGAGCGCGAGGCATACGCCGCCCTGCTCGGTCTCGTGCCGCGCGGCCCCGCCGGAGCAACGGGATTGGTGTGGCCAAACCCGCCCGGAGCCGCACCTTGGGGCGCTGGGGCGATCTTGAGCGCACATGCCGCGGTCACCGCCGGGCAACCCCTGCCGGTTTTCCGGCTGACGCACAGCATCGAATGCACCGCGGCACGCCTGGTCTCGGTCACGACGCAACTGCACGACGGAACGACTGCCGAGCGCACCCTCATCAATGGCCGGTCCGGCGCAGGCTTTCTGCCATTCGGCGTAAGGGCTTCAACCGGAGACCGCCTGATTCTCGATTTCAGCGGCGCGCTGCACGCGCCCGACGCGGGTGCGACGTCCGATGCCTGCCTTGCATTCGGAGTGCGCGTGCCTGCCGGTGTGGGCCGTAGCGCGGGCGCCGGCCCGGTTGCCGATGGGCCGCCAGCCGCGGCGGCAAGGCAGCGCTTCGATGCGTGGCTCGTCGACAGCGTGGTGCGCTATCCGTTGACAGTGGTCGACGACAGCACCGACGGATTCCAGCGTACCGGTGCCATCCTCCTCGATACCGGTGCCGTGCCAGAAACACTGGGCACCAGCTATACGATCATATTCGAGTGTCGCGACGGCGGCTTTCCCGGCGCGCCGCGCATCTCGGCCATTCTGCCCAACGTGTTGCCCATCGAGCAGATCGAAGACAAGACGCTGTCATTCCCCTCCGGCCTCAGCGGCGCCCCCGACCTGACACTGCCCCTAAACGCGCCCGGACTCATGTTCTCGACCCAGGCGCCGGCGCCGACAGTGACTTTCACTACACCGCAGGGGGATGAGCCATGGAGTCTCGCGGACGATCTTTCGGAGTGCGGCCCGAACGACAAAGTGTTTGCCTTCGATGCCACTAACAGCAGCTTGCGCTTTGGCAACGGCATCAACGGGCGACTACCGCCCCCGTGGCTCCCGCTGACCATCCACTATTCGGTCTCGTCGGGCGCAACCGGGAACGCACCCCCGGGCCTGACCTGGAGCGTGCCCGACATCGCCGGGATTTACGGCAAGAATCTGGATCCCACGGCGGGCGGCGTGGACGCGGTCGGTTCGAGCGAGTTGCAGCGCCTCGCGCGCCAACGCTGCCGCGAAGCCCATGCCGTGGTCACATCCGCCGACGCCATCGACGCTGCCCTGGGAGTGGCCAACCTCGACGTGGTTCGCGCCGAAGCGCTGGGACCGGGCGCCAACCCGACCCCTCCGGCCGACCTCCAAGTGGTCCGTACGCTGGTGGTCCTGCGCGATCGCCATGGTGCCGCGGAATCGGCCGGCGTGGTACCTGAGAGCCCTGCATGGCTGGGGGAAATTCAGCGGCAACTTCTGCCACGCATCCTGCTCGGGGAACGTCTGCGCGTGATCGCGCCCGTCTACACGCCCCTGGCCGTCGTCGCAATGATCGAGGCACGGCGCGACTACGACCCGGCACCGCTTGCGAGCGCGGCGACTGCCCTTCTGGCAGCGCGATTCCGGATTGTGACGAATGCTTCCGGCGCCCCCGTGTGGCCCTTGAGCAGGGCCGTCGACACGCGCGACATCCAAGCCCGACTACGCGCGCTGCCCGGCGTGGCGCGCGTTCGTTCCTGCGCGCTCTACGGCGCAAACCGTTCGCCCTGGGCACAGCCGTCGCCACTGCCAGCCCACTGGCTACCACAGCTTCTCATCGATCAATGTGAAATCGTCGTGGTGCGCTCGACGACGGAGTACCCGTCATGAGCACATTCCGCGACATCCGAACCTACCGCTTCGCCGAGTCTGCGCAGTGGGAAAAGGGGGTCCTCGACCGTATGGACACTGTCGATGGCCGCTTGCAGCCTTCGCCGCACTACGGTCCGGTGACGCGCGAGATTTCCGATCCACACGGTGTCTGCCTGCTCTGGTTTCACGGCATCACGCTCACCTGGCTGACCGGCGACGGCTGGATCGAATGGATCGACGATTGCGAGGATCGACCGTGCCGGATCGAGGCGCCCCAGGTCGTGCGCGACGCCACCCGCGTGATCGCCGGCCGCCGCTGGTTGTGGGTCGTCTCGGCGAATCGAGCCACGATCTCTCGCTTCGACGCCGGGACGTTCGACGGCGCAGCGCCGGTGTCCTTCACAAACGGCCTCGTGCGCGATGCGGCCGGCGATGGGCACGACGGCTTGTGGGTGCTGCTCGGCCGCGCTACGAACGCCGATGCGCTGGTTCACGTGCACGCCGACGGGCGCATCGACGCGCCGCTCGCGCTTCCCGCCACCGCTGCTGGATCGCTTGGCCTCGCCTACCTCGGCAATGCCCATCGCGTCGTGTTGTTGATCGCGGCGACCCGCACCCTGGCCTATCTCGACGATGAAAAGGCAAGCCTTATCGGCACGGTAAAGCTGGACGATGCGCTGCCGGGCTTTACAGCCGAACACATCGCTGGCGACGGGCGTGACCGCGTCGCCGTCATCGGAAGCGTCGCGGCCAACGGAGCCAAGGTTGCCGCGGGCACCTGGGCTCTGTTCGACGCATTCGGCGCCTTGCTGGCGTCGGTGTCCAGCGCTGCCCCGGTCGGGCCCGACAGGAACACAGCCTTCGTCGATATCGTGTTGCGCGCCGCGTCCATCACCGTGGCGACGGCCGGCGGCATTCTGGTGTTCGAACCGGTGTCGTTCAGCGGTGGGCAAACGCCCTCGGGGCGCTATCTGACACCGGTTCTGTACTCTCCGCCGACTGACGTCTTGCGCGGATGGTTGCGTGCGGACCTGCTCGCCACGCTCCCGAACGGTACCGCCGTGACGGTAACCATCTTGCACACGGCCGATCCGCGTGCCGTGGCGCAAGTGGGCGCCATTACGGCCAATCAAGCCCTGACGCCCGGCGCGCGCATCGATGCCGTTGTGGCGCTACCTGGCGTCGACGCAGACGCGAGCATCGTCTATCCGCTCGTCGCGGCCGACAGCGCCTCGGCGACCGAGAACCCAACGAAGCCGCAGCACTACGGCTTCCCGCTATTCGGCGTCGGCGCCCCTTGGATCTGGCTCCTGTTCGAACTGCACGGCGCGCCTGACGCTGCCCTGCCGGAGCTTGCAGAATTGCGCGTCCTGTATCCCAACATCTCGCTGCAGCGATACGTCCCGGCCATCTTCCGAGGCGACGCCACGCGCCAGCAACAGACCATCGTCGACCCCGGCGGAACGCGGCCTGTCGGTGACCCAACCGGCTTCTTTCGCAAATTGCTCGGCGTCCTCGAGACCTCGACGCAGGACCTCGACCAGATCATCTCGACGCTCGGACGGCGCATACACCCCCGCTACGCGCAAGGTGTCTGGCTGGACTTCGTGGCCCAATGGATGAACCTTCCTTGGGACGACGTGTTGCCGGAAGCCGTCAAGCGCCGCATCGTCACCAACGCGGCGACGCTCCTGGGCGCGCGCGGCACGCGGGCCGGTCTCGTCGCGCTCCTCAGTGCATTGCTGCCAACGGCCCGAATCCGCGTCCTTGATGCAAATGCTGACATGCGCCTCGCAAGGCTGGTTGGACCGAGAGTCCAGGGCGCCACCTTGCCCGCGATCCTGACAGGCCTGCCTGCCGATGCGACCGCCCTGTCCCGGCGCGCCATTCTCGGTGCCGCTCGCCTGCCCTGTCCCGGCGATCCCGATCCGACGGGCCGCTTCCTGGGTGTGCTGCGCATTGACATCGACGCCACACCGGCGGAGCGGCAGGCGCTCCAGCCAATCCTGCCGACCTTGATCAAGGCCATGATCCCGGCCGGCCTGCGCATCGTGATCCGCTGGCTGCCCGTACCACCCGTATCGCCCGCCTCGGCCGCAGGGACGGACGAGATGTCCGTCCATTTGACCGGCCCAGGTCCGGGTCAGCTCGGCCGCGACGCAGTTCTCGGCAGTCTGATCCTCGCCGGCCGCCACGCCACCCGACTGAGCGAGGCCGGAATTCTGTCAGGCTTCCGCCTCCATTGAAGCATCGTGCGAAGGGAAACGACCATGGACCAGCACACGACTCCCCGCCCAGAGACCGATTGCGTCGATGAATCGTGTCGTTACGGAAAGCGCAACCTGTACTACAGGCGCAAGGCCATGACCGCGGGCGACATGGCGCTCGAGCAGCGTTACCTGATCGAACGACGCCGTCTGCTCAGTCGCGGCATCGTGGGCTGGGGCATCGCTTGCGGCTTCGAGCTTTCGCTTCAGCCGGGCCTCAAGCCGGACGATCCGCCGCAGCTTGTATGCGGTCAGGGCCTTGCGCTCGACCGGGCTGGCCGCGAGTTGCTGCGCGTCGATGGCGGCGCAGTGCGTGAATGCGATCTCCTGATTCTCGACAATGGCCTGCGGGAGGCCTCCGAAACCGCTCGCGAGAAACCCACCGAAACCGAATTCAGGTGTCTCCTGACGATCCGCTACGCGGAGCGGCCGATCGACAAAGTACGCGTCAACGGCGACTGCGGATGCGGAGAATCGGAATGGAACCACGTCTGCGAAACCGTGGTCTTCGGTCTCGAGCCGATCTGCGGAGAGGACCCCTGCCCTCCCGGCGAGCCGCGCTGCCGCGAATGCCACTGCCACCTCGGCGAATCTCACCACGCGCCCGACCATCACGCGGCGCAGCATCGCGACCGGTCGGCTTGCCTTTGCGAGTGGCAGACCGGGCACACCATCCAGACCGAATACGCTGCCCTCGCGCATTGCGGGGATCTGATGGTGGCGCTCGGCGACGCGGTCGCCCTCGCCTGCGTGACGATCCGCTTCGACCGTTGCGGCTGTCCGGTACTCCGCTGCATCGACGACGCGTGCGAACCGCGGCGCTGGATCAAGACCAACGATGCGCTCTACGACCTCATCCGCGGGTGCGATCTCACCTGCATCGAGCATTTGAGCTGGGGAGGCTGGCACCGGCGCGCCGAACCCGTGCCCTGGACGGAATTCCGCGACAAGTTCCCTCGTCCGCCGCGCCACGAATATGAAAGCGACGAGGAGCGTCCGCGTCACTTGCGGTCCCATTTCACAATCGAATTCAGCGGTCCCGTACTCTGCGACACCCTCACCCCCGACTGCATCGTCTTCACGATCTTCTCACCCGACGAACTGGCGGGAATGCTGCATGCTCGCCGGGTCCGGATTCCCGAGCTCGAACTGCATGCGCGGCACGACGACGATCCCGAGGGAACCACGCGCGCCGTCACGCTGATGTTCGATTCGCGCTGGGTCGACGATCAGGTTTGGGACAGCACTACCGTGTTCAGGCATCCGCATACGCGCGTCGAGATCGAAATTCGCTGCGACTTCATCCTCGACTGTCGCGGGGAGGCCCTGGACGGCGAAGCCATCGGCCGACACCCGGCGCCGAGCGGCAATGGATCGCCCGGGGGGACGAACCTGACCACATTCCGGGTCGAGCCCCGCAGCCATCACGCCCGATGAATCCAGTCACAGCAAATCCGTCCTGAAGGCATCCCGAGAGGAGTTCCATCATGTCCGCGCCGATCACAAAACTGCCTGCGACCGTTTCCGGAACGGCCTCCCTGATTCGTCCGAGTTTCAGTGCAGGGCTTCTGCTACAGGATGACGATCTGACGCAGATCGTCGATTACGTCCGCGACATGTCGCGCCTCTTATATCGAACACTCTTCGGATGCGGCGTGATGTGCGGGTTCAAGATCACCGCCACAGTCGAATGCGGTAAATTGAAGATCGTCGTCGGACAGGGGCTCGCGCTCGATTGCGACGGCGATATTATCGAGCTGCGCCAGCCGCAGACCATTGAGGTCGATCCCACTTGCGGCCTGCCGATTCCGCCCGAAGTCTGGATCTCGATCTGTTACAAGGAGCGCAGCTGCGCCCCACGCGACGTCCTGTGTTCCGATACCGAGGGCGATACGGCCAGCACCGCAACCCGCATTCGCGAAGGCTATGAAATCCAGCTTCTCGCGGAACGGCCCAAATGCGTGTGCGGCTGCGAACGCAAGGTCCTCCGGGAAGGCGAGCCCGAGACGCAGCTCTCCCGCGCGCCTGTCGAATATGAGCGCGAGGGACAACGCCAAGGCTTCCTGGCCGCGCCGGATGATCCGTGCTATAGCGAACACTACGAAGGAGAATGCGCCTGCGATTGCGATTGCGATTGCGATTGCGTTCTGCTGGCCCGGCTACGCTACTACAAGGGCAATGACAACAAGGCGAGTGAAGTGATGATCGACTACGACGTGCGACGTTTTGTTCGCCCCGCGCTGATTCGCGACCCGCTCACTCAAATTTGAGCCGAGCAACGCCCTTTCACCCGTGCCGGTCTCCGAATGATGACAGCCGAACGTCTGGTCACGCGCCGAGCCGTCGTGGAGCGCCGCAAGGCCGCCCCCGCGCGAGCCACGGCGAACGGGGCGGCGACGACCACCGCGCAACTACTACAGCGGCGCGTCGGAAATCTCGGCACCCAGGTGCTCGTCGCCCGTTCGACGAACGCCGGACCGGCCATCCAGACCTCCGCGCCCACCGCCATCCAGACGCGGCTGCGCGTCTCGTCGCCGAGTGATCCTGCCGAACTCGAGGCGAGCGCCACCGGAAAGATGATCGCGCGCATGCCGGATCCGTTGGCGGCCGCGCCGCCCCTCGCGTCGTCTTCAGCCATGACGTATCGCCGCATCGAGACCTCGGCGCCACCGGAGGCGCAGCGCCTGGCCGTCGGCGCTGGCGACGCTCCCGCCGGCGTCGACGCGCAACTGGCCCGCGGCGGATCGACCGGCATGCCCTTGCCGGAACGGGTGCGCGGCTTCATGGAAACTCGCTTTCGCGCCAACTTCGGCGCGGTCCGCATCCATACCGACAGCCACGCCGCCATCCTCAGTGCAAAGCTCAATGCTCAGGCCTTCACCGTCGGGCGCGACGTCTATTTCGCGCGCGGCCAATTCAACCCCGACACGGCCGATGGCCGCGAACTCATAGCGCACGAACTCACACACACCATCCAGCAGGGCGCAGCCACTCAGGGACCGGAGATCCACCGCAGCGAAGCGCGCGTCGTCCAGACGACTGAGCCGCAGGTGCAGCGGCTCGGAACGAGCGACGCGCTCGACTACTTCGCCGACAAAGCCAACTTGATCCCGGGATTTCGAATGTTCACGATCGTCCTGGGCGTGAACCCGATCAACATGAGCCGCGTGGAGCGCAGCGCGGCCAACATCCTGCGCGCGATAATCGAGTTCATTCCGGGTGGAGCCCTCATTACACAGGCGCTGCAGAACTACGGGGTCTTCGACACGGTGGGCGGATGGATCGACGAACAGTTGCGCACGCTCGGACTCGTGGGCGCCTCGATCCGCAAGGCCATCGACACCTTCATCGGATCGCTCAGCTGGAGCGACATCTTCGATCTTGGCGGCGTCTGGCAACGGGCCAAGGCCATTGTCAGCGACCCGATCGAGCGCATCATCGCGTTCGCAAAGAGTCTCGGCCTCGGCATCCTGAAATTCATAAAGGACGCGATCCTGATGCCGCTTGCCAAACTCGCGGAAGGCACGCGCGGCTGGCCGCTTTTGACCGCAGTCCTCGGCAAGAACCCGATCACCGGCGAGCCGGTGCCGCGCAACGCCGAGACCCTGATCGGTGGCTTCATGAAGCTGATCGACCAGGAGGACGTGTGGGACAACGTGAAAAAAGCCAACGCGATCCCCCGCGCCTGGACCTGGTTCCAGACCACCTTGGGCGAATTGATGGCCTTCGTGACCCAGATTCCCACGCTCTTTCTCAACACCTTGAAGTCGCTGGAGATCGCAGACCTCGTTATCATCACCGGCGCCTTCGCCAAGGTGGCCGCGGTCTTCGGCGGCTTTGCCGCTCAATTCATTACATGGGCCGGCAATGCTGTCTGGACGCTTTTGCAGATCATCTTCGAAGTCGTGGCCCCTAGCGCCATTCCCTACCTCAAAAAGGCCGCCGGCGCCCTCAAGACCATCCTGAAAAATCCGATACCGTTCGTGGGCAACCTCGTGAAGGCCGGAAAGCTTGGGTTCCAGAACTTCGCCGACAACATCGGCCAGCACCTGAAGACCAGCATCATCGAATGGCTCACCGGCTCGCTGCCGGGCGTCTATATCCCGCAGAAACTCGAGCTCAAGGAGATACTGAAATTTGTCCTGAGCGTCCTCGGGCTGACGTGGCAGAACATCCGCCAGAAGCTCGTCAAGGTTGTGGGCGAGCCCGCGGTCAAAACGATGGAAACCGGCTTCGACATCGTCGTCACGCTTGTCACCGAAGGGCCAGCGGCAGCGTGGGACAAGATCAAAGAGCAGCTCGGTAGCCTGAAGGACATGGTGATCGGTGCTATCACCGACTTCATCGTCGAGACCATCGTCAAAAAGGCAGTGATGAAGGTCGTCAGCCTGCTGATCCCCGGCGGCGCCTTTATCCAGGCCATCGTCAGCATCTATGACACTATCGTTGTCTTCATCGACAAGCTGGCCAAGATCATTCAGGTCGCAAAGGCCTTCCTCGATTCGATCATGGAGATCGCTAGTGGCGCACTCGGCAACGCCGCCAAGAAGGTCGAGAGCACCCTCGCCGGTCTGCTCACTCTTGCCATCAGCTTCCTTGCCGGTTTCATCGGCTTGGGCAAGGTCGCAGACAAGGTCATGAACCTGCTGAACACCAAGGTCCGCGCGCCTATCGACAAGGCGCTAGATTTTGTCATCGACTGGATTGTGAAGACGGCGAAGAAGTTGTTTGCGAAGGTGTTTGGGAAGAAGGACGACAGCCGCACAGATGAGGAAAAGACGCGTGACCTGGACCTTGCTCTGCGCGAGGCAGAATCTGTTGCTCGAAGTAAGCTGCCAGCAGAAAAACTAAAGGCATCTTTCGCCGCCATCAAATCAAAATACAAGATGACTGCGCTTGAGGTCGTAGTAGAGCGTCAGGGTCAGGGAGAGGAAGTCGTTCATGTCCATGGAGCGATCAATCCGACCAAAGACACGGGACCCATAACGGTGAAGACTGGAGGAAAGACCGGTATTCGCTACTATCCGGACGGAACCCGTGCACGGCGGGCAGAAGGTTGGCTTTCGATTGGCGGAGGAAATCGAAATGAAGCGGCCCAGCACGCAGTGTCAGGACTTGTCAATCGGCAGCTGGACGTTCTACAGACTCTAGGAATCACAATCCCTGAGCGATTCGACGCAGGCCATCTGATCGGCGACCGGTACGGTGGTGATGGCGCAGCCTACAATCTCGTACCGATGGAGGAACGTGTCAATCGCAGTTGGTTTGGCTCATTCGAATCCCGGGTCGCAAGCCGACTAAAGGCCGGTGAATCGATCTATGTCGATGTAAGGGCGGAATACGATGATGGCAATCCTCTGCGCTCACTGATCGACGACCCAACAGTGCTTCCACCGGCGCAGGTCTCACCGACGAAGAGCGCCTTTAGGACGATTCCTTACGCAATTCGAATTACCGTTGGTCGAACCAACGCGGATGGGCGAGATGAGATCATCGCTCAGGATGTGTTCGACGTCCGAAAGCGCTTAAGCATGACTCTTGGTCAAGCGCGGCGGGAGACGGTCGTGGGGCCAGCCCCCGAGCGCGCTCGAGACATATTCAAATTCAAGTAAAAAGCACGATCGGAGACGCTCGACATCGGGCTCCATTTGCCAACAATCTGCGCCATTCATGCAGTCGCCACTGCTGTCGCGCACATAGCTTCGCACGGCAATGGCGCCAAGCTTTCGCCTACGACTTCCCCTCCGCCGCCGGTGCCTTCGCCACCGCCGCCAGCAAATCTATCATTCGCGACGCCTTCGCCGCATCAGCTGCCTTCTGCGTACTTGCAGCATTCTCCGCCGCCTGGGCCGCGTTTGCCGTGGCCTTGTCGACGGTCTGCTGAGCGGCAACGACCGCGTCCTGTGCCTTCTGCACCGCGTCGCCGTGATCCGCGGTCGACGGCGGCGGATCCTTCGGAAGCAAGGCTTGCGCCTCCCTCACGAGAACGTACAGCGCGATGTAGTCGCCCTGTGTTTCGGCAATGATCGTCCTGGCGACGAGATTCTCGGCCGCGGTCACGCTCGCGGTCAGCTGATTTGCCCACCCCTTCACTTCTGTGTAGGCCACCTGGGCCGCCTGCAACGCGGATTGCGCCGCCTTCGTGTCGGCAGCCGCCTTGACCGACGCGGCTGTGGCGTCGACGGCGTCCTTGGCCTTCGCAGCGAGACTCTTGTCGAAGTCGGCGACGACGCCGTCGATGCGCGCCTGATCGTCCTTTATGACCGCCAGTGCGGCAGTCAGCTTCTGGACCAATGTGGTTTTCACGGCGTCCAGACGCTTCTTCAAGGGCTGCAGGGTTGCGTCATAGGCTGCTGCCGTATCGGCCACTTCCTTGGCCTTGGCTTCCATCTGTGTCACATCGGCCTGCAGCGCGTGGGCTGTCTTATTCAGCGCGGCGATCTGGTCCTGAGTCTCCCTGAGCCGGGCCTGCTTTGCCTGAAGCTCATCCGCCGGCTTCGGCGCGACAGGTACGACGGGCACGTCAGGTACCGCGGCTGCCGGGGGTACGACCGCAGCGGCGGCTGCGCTGGCGACAACAGCGGGCGAAGGAACCGTGCTCTGAGTCTGCGTGTAGTTGACGTCCATGGCGTTGATCCTTTCGAGATGACTTGAGATGACCTCATTCGCTACAGAAGGTCGGCGAGTCGTGTGCCGCCGCACCTTCGTCGCCATCGCGGCTTGTTACGGCGGGCGCGCCCTACGGAACATTCGATGACGCCTTGTTATCGTGACGTCGATCAGGGCCAGCGTCGAAGGCCTCTTGTGAACGGATCAGGCGAGCGAGCCGTATGTGCTCCCCCGCGCGCTCGCCACCAAACGAAGCAGAAGGCGGGCGCACGCGCGATGACGCAATCCACGGCGCGTCTCGAACCCGGCGCATCGCATCGGCGCGCCGTGTGAGATTCAACTTGGAAAATATGCCGTGAACATGGTGCTTCACCGTGGCCACGCTCAACTGCAATTCGCGAGCGATTTCCTTGTTGGATAGTCCGTCTCCGATCAGCTTCAGCACGTCGCTTTCGCGAATTGTTAGCGCTGCGTTCTCGCCAAATTCATCAGTTGCCGGCAACATACGGAACAACGCCTTCATCAGCCCGGCCGAGATTTCGCCAGGACACGCGAGGCGCCCGGCGACCGCATCCATCATGGCCTGGTGCAAGTTTCCGATGGTGGCGTGGCGCGGTACGTATCCGGAAAATCCCGCCCTGCCGCACCGAATGACTTCCTGGCGCTGTTCTTCGAGTCCGAGCGCAACCAGAACGAGTTCGGGCCATTC
This sequence comes from Paraburkholderia sp. RAU2J, assembly GCF_003634845.1. Taxonomy (NCBI): domain Bacteria; kingdom Pseudomonadati; phylum Pseudomonadota; class Betaproteobacteria; order Burkholderiales; family Burkholderiaceae; genus Paraburkholderia; species Paraburkholderia sp. RAU2J. Next base: position 15,569 of record NZ_RBXG01000003.1, on the reverse strand, counting down.
CGTCGCTACCGATCGGACTTCGCCGAAGTCCACGCCTTGTGTAATGTCGATCAATACGATATCTGCGCGGCGGTCGATCAGCACTTCACGCAACACGGATATGCCATCGATCTGCGCGACGATCGTGACGTCATTCAGGTTCTGGAGGCACAAGAGCAACGCATCGGCGAGCAATCTGATGGGTGTGAGAAGGACAACGTCCATACATGCCCCGGCAAGGATGAGAATCGTCGGCGCCGCGGTCACTGATGGAACCAATCGATGGGTACGGGCTTGCGAGTACCTCGTTCGAAATACGATCCGTGCCTCAGCACGATCGAGCATCGATGAACCAGGCACGCCCAGCGGTTTGCTGCGATCGAACTCTTGCTCTCGGTGCAACGTGGTACGGCTTTCCTAGCAAGAATTCTTGCGCCGCTTGAGCTACTGGGGAACCAATGTGCGAGACGATCGAGAGTCGGTTTTGTCGTAGGAGTTATAGCACACACAAAGCAACATTTCCACGTAATGAATGGGGTTTGCGGCGGCAATCATCGATAGCCAATTGTCGTTAGTTGTGGACAGACAATCGAATGCTCGTTGGCGGTTCACTCCAGTCTGGTCGGAACCCGGCATTTGCGGTCGGCGTCCGAAACCCTATGACAGCACCCGCCCTTCAGTTTTGCTATCAACGGTCGTCTTATCCATATTTGAAGAATCGCGTGATCGCTTCTGGGGCTGGCTATGCGAATGTGGATTCGACGAAATCCGCAATTTGCTGTGTGGGATGCAGTGACACCGCAGAGGGGCGTCTGTGGTGCTGGCTTAGAGAAAAAGGACAACAGAAAGACGTTGCGCTTTTTTGGTGCGTGCATTGCCATTGCGATCGATCTTCTTGTCACAATCGGAGTAGTCCACAAACCGGCGGAGTCAGCCCCCCGACTGCCGTCCAGCCCTCACACAAGTCAATGGCGTAACTATTGACCCCAGACGCCGTTGCTAACAACGGCGGTACCACAACGAATATTTAAGGTTTAGGAAATCAGGTGAGGTCCGGTAAATAACCAAAGGCATCGGCCGGCGCTCACTGCTGTGCGTCTCGTTGGCTTTCCTGGCGCAGGGGCATGCCTTTGGCCAGCGTTCGCAAGCAGTGCGGCACCGGTTCGTGCGCCCAACGGCCGGCTCGATCACCGTGCAACAGGAACTCGATAAAGTTGCGTCACACCCCGCAGATCAAGCCAGCTAGAAGCGACTCCGTCGCGACTTTCCTCAAACGACATCCACCCTCTGTTTGAAGACTCACAAATACTGCCGGCAATGTACAACGAACGGAAAGCGCTCGCGTCATCATCGACGACTACCAAGGAATAGAAGTTCAGCCGAAAAATGCAGAGGCACGGTCCTAAACGTAGCCGCTTGAGGTCTGACTGTCGATAGTCAATTCACCTTGCAAACACCGCCATACCGTAGATACTGAATGCGTTGGGTTCGTGTCTCGACTCCGCGCTATGATCAAGTTAGGGAGGCTCAAATGAAGCCCCACGTGTTCATCGGCTCTTCCAGAGAAGGTCTGCAGTATGCCTATGCACTTCAGGACAACCTCGCAAACGACGGCGAGATCACTGTTTGGACACAAGATGTGTTCCATCCAAGCCAATTCACCCTCGATTCTTTACTAAAAGAACTAGATCTTGCCGACGTCGGTATCTTTGTGTTCTCGCCGGATGACGTCATCCGGAGCCGAGGGGTCGATCAGGCGGCAGTGCGGGACAACGTGGTTTTTGAGTTCGGACTGTTCGTTGGCCGTCTAGGCCTCTACCGAAGCTTCATCGTCGCACCCAAGGGCGAAGATTCACGGCTGCCGTCGGATCTCCTTGGCGTCAACTTCGCTATCTTTGATGCAATGCGCACCGACGAAAACCTCGGTGCTGCTCTCGGACCGGCAAGCAACAAGATTCGGGCATTGTTGAAGGGCGTTCAACCGAAGGTACATCGCGTCCCGTCGGAATGTGGCATCCCGATATTGGAACTCAGAAACCGGTTGTCCCATCGTCAACGGGCAATCCTGTCAGTGATCGAGGAGAAAGGTGCATGTTCAACGCAGGAGTTGGCCACAATCTTCTCCGAAACGCTTATGTCCGAGCTCATCTATAGGTTGGAGCAGTTGCGGCTACTGATGTTCATCGGAATGGACCTGGAAACAGCCCATTTACTTCCAGAGCAGAGAGTTTACGTCCTCACTCTTGCGTACCAACAGGAACTTGGTTCGAGTAAGGTTCCGCCCTTGGGGTCACAGGCCATTGGCGTGCGAACGAAGGACGGGTGATGGCCGAGCCTGTGTGAAAACGCACTGATCGCCTAGACTGAATCAACGCATTCAGACCGGGTGACTCATGAAGCGATTCGTTGAAGGCGATGACCGCAAGCATGTCGCACTACTTCCTGAATGCGTCGATGACTACATCGGGCAGGACAATCCTGTCAGGATCATCGACGTGTTCGTCGACGAACTGAACCTTGCGGAACTCGGCTTCGACGGTGCTACGCCCGCCCTCACGGGTCGCCCGTCCTACCACCCTGGAGTGATGCTCAAGCTCTATATCTATGGGTATCTGAACCGGGTACCGTCCAGTCGGCGTCTTGAGCGCGAATGCCAGCGCAATGTCGAGATGATGTGGCTGACAGGACGTCTGGCGCCGGACTTCAAGACGATCGCAGACTTCCGCCGCGACAATGGCCCAGCCATTCGCAACGTATGCCGGCGCTTCGTCCAGTTATGCCGGGGGCTGAAGCTGCTATCCAGTGACATGGTGGCTATCGACGGTAGCAAGTTCAAGGCGTCAAACAGCCGCGACAGGAACTACACGGCAAGCAAGATCGACAAGCGTCAGCAGCAGATTGAGGAAAGCGTGCAGCGCTATCTCGACCTGATTGAAACCGCAGACCGGACCAGTCCAACAGGTTTTGATGTGAAGACCGTTCGCCTGTACGAGAAGATCGCCCGCCTGCGCCAGCAGATGCGTGAGCTCGCACAGATCAGGAAGCGGTTGGAAAAACAACCGGGCAAACAGCTGTCGATGACGGATCCCGACGCACGATCCATGGCAACAAGTGGAAGAGGCTCCGGCATAGTGGGCTACAACGTTCAGGCCGCCGTAGACACGAAGCATCACCTGATCGTCGAGCACGAAGTGACGAACGTTGGAAAACGATCACGGCCAACTCAGCAGAATGGCGGTGTCTGCGAAGGACGCGATGGGCAAGCCGAAGCTGAAGGTTGTTGCTGATCGGGGTTACTTCAGCGGCCCGGAGATACGGGCATGCGACCTCAACCTGAACGGACCCATACCGCGCTGGCTCGGATGGTGCCATCCCGCCAGGTCGCTGTGGCCAGCGTGATGGTGCGGCAAAACAACTGCAGCGGCGATTTTGCGCGCGCGCTACTGGCGGCGACGCCCGCTGGCCTTCGGGTGGATGATCCACGGGGACGGCAGTCTGATCGCGACGGTGTGAGACGTCTGGCGGACATGGAGCGTGGGCTCATCAGGGTGCAACTTGTCGCGCAGGAGCTGGCGGCAGGGTATTACGATGACCTGTTCTTGCTCGCGCTGACTGCCAGTTTTGTGGGGAGCTGGATGCGCAATGACGTGGTGAGGTTGTGGCTGCAGTCGCGATATCCCGGTAACGCGGTCACCCTCGGGCGGATGGCATCGCGATCGGAATGCGCAAGGCATGCAAAACGGCCGATGAAGCTTGCTTATACCCCGGTCAGTGCAGGATGACGACCGGTCCGCAGCCAGTAGGTCGGGTCCCGCCATCACCTGCGGTAAAGGGGTCCAACACTGGCACGCGTGCATTGTGCAGGCAGTGCGGATCGCCTGACATTCCCGCGGGGAGGGTGCGGCGCATGCGCCAACTGGTGCTATCACACCTCCGTCGCACTCAGGCGTCGCTGTGCCGTTTATGCAACATGTGACGCGCTGGCGTTTTTTGACAGACAGCCGTTCCAGACTTTGATAGCCTTTGTCGTGGCCGGGCACCCGACGACAGGAGGGCTTCACCATGCTGCGATGGCTTGCAAACTGGGCTTCACATCACGCGCCCACTCCCGAGAAACAGGCGGAACGTGCACTTAATGACCTGCGCATGGAACTGTTCCAGGCCGAGCAGCATGTGCTCGATGCACAGCTACGCGTTAATTACTATCGGGCCCGGCTGACCTTTCTGGAGGAGGTGGCCAGTAAAGGCATCGAGCAGGTCTCCGACGAGCGCAAAGGCCTGCAGGAACCGTCGCCGGCATTGAGGCCCGGACTGAAACTGACCGCGGCGCAATAGTGTTCCGGCTCGCACCGCTGTGCGCTGTGCTCAGGATGCGAAAACGGGCCTCTGTAGCAGACTGCGTCGGCGGGGTCGTGGCGGCGCAACGGTCAGCACGAGCGATGCTCCCGACGGGAAGTGCGTTCACACGCACGGTGGCGAAGAACGGAGCGGTCGCTGACACCGCTCTTCGCAGACGGATGGAGGCTCGACTACCGGTCGCCGATCGTTTGCGACATCCACCGGATCTGCGTCAGATTCATTGCACAAAAGTAGCGCACTGCGTCGAGCAAGTTCCGGTTTTACCCTGCAAGACGTGCTGTCCTGCGCCAGTCAACTTAGCGTCGGCAGCGCAAAGCCATTGCTGACTCGCCCGTGTGAGTCGAAAGTTTGCCCTCCAATTTCCGGGTGTGGCGACGACCTGCCGCTCGGTGAGCAGAGAGGCCTGTTGTTGGAACGCCTGCAGCCCCCGGAACCCGACGGACGAACTACCCGCACAATTCGGCCATTGCCGACGTTCAGGCAACGCCACTTGCGAGGCAGCTTCAGGTTTCCTTTCCTGTCGTTCGATGCATCGCGCCCGCAAATGTCGGGTTCGCTGTTGTGGAGCAATCGTTGCACAGGCCGGCGGCGCTCGATGATCAGCCTCGTGTCGTATCATTCTGAGCGAGGCTGGATATACGCAATCACACCAGACGAAATAGTTGAAAGGGAGGTCCTTTTTGCCCAAACCGGAACTACGTCACTTCGAACGTGCTGCTCGTGAAGTTGGGAAGCACGGCGATAACGACACGCTGCCATTTGACATCGACGTTCGATTCTGTGGCGACGAGGCTAAAGCGCTCGCTTCTATCGCTTACGGCTTCTACTCGGAACTTAGGGACAGTCAGTCGTCAAAAGACAATCACGAGCGAATTGCGGAGCTAAACGTCCACAGTGAGAGGCTTTTGGCCCCCTCCGGGCCGGCCGGGTTCCGGGTTGTGACAAAGATTCACCTGTTTTGGAATATCTACCTGAACGGACTGGCCATCGCCATCGCCGAGGCGCTTGAACCGCAGAGGTCCCCCAACGTTCATTCCTACCGCTTCCTACCGACAGGTGGTGAGCAGCTCTTCGACGAGAACCGATTATGGCGAGCCTTCAAGGAGACTACCGCTATTCAGGCGAACGCAGCAGGTGATCAGGCTGTCGTCGTTCAAGCGGACATTTCGAGCTTCTACGAGCACGTCTCTCACCATTACATCGAGAACCTGATCAATGGTCTCGTCGGCGACGCCGCGCCAGTTTCGAAGCAAGTCAACGCACTTCTCAGCAAGCTCTTCGCAGGGCGCTCGTTCGGTCTGCCGGTCGGCGGCCAAGGAGCTCGGATCCTCGCAGAACTCTTCCTGAATCAGGTGGATGCCGCCCTTACAGCTCGCGGAGTGCACTGGAGCCGCTATGTTGACGACTATGTGCTGATTGCGGAGAACACTGCTGGGGCATACCGGGCGCTTGGCGTTCTTGCGCAAGGGTTGATGGATTACGGCCTGAGTTTGAACAAGTCAAAGACCGTATTCTTGTCCTCGAGGCACTATAGAGAGTACGTCTCGTCGCAACTTGGAAACGACGATATCGAGGCCGCGAAACTACGAAGCATTGACCTCAAGTTTGACCCATACTCCGACAACGCTGAGAAGGATTACGAGTCGCTCGTGGAGACCGTCGAGACACTTCATGTACGCCAGCTTTTGAACCGTGAATTGGAGAAAGCGTTGCCGGACTCCTTCTTGGTGACCCAGATCGGTCGGACAATACGGCTTCATGAGCCGGCCGTCGCACTCGAAATCGCGGCGACGCTGCTGAAGCAGCGGAATCTCCACGCCTTCCGCTCTTCGTTCTCCACTATTATGCGGGGTGTTGCTAACCTACGAAGCGACGCGAAATTCTCCTCCGCCCACGAACAGCTCGACCGTTTGCTTGATGATGTCCCTATCCACTCGGCGCATCTTCTGCAAGCCGACACTAGTTTGCTCCATTACCTGCGCTGCTTGCGTTTCCAAAGTACGCCGGCTCGAGTCCAGCTCGTGCGCCAGCTCTTCGATACTACGCAATTGGACACCGTACGACGCGCTTGCATTGATTGTTGGCGTGGCTGGCGCGATGCTGTCGCGTTCAACTCCCTGCGCAATCGCTGGCAACAAATGAGTCCCGGATGCCGGCGACTCTATTGGCTCGCATCCTTCGAATTCGCCGATGAGGGAGACAAGGCTCGACAGCAGGTAAAGCGGGCTGCTAACCAATCATGGGCGCTTGGGGTAGAGCTCCCTTTCGACGAAGCTAAGGACAAGATGAAGCTGAGCCAGATGCCACGCGGCGCCGAGCCACGGTTCTCGACTGTATTCATGAACTGGGCCAAAGGGATAAGCGATGCAGTTTGATCCACGAACCGTGGCCCGTGAAATCCCGGGTATATTTGATGAGGTGTTTCCACAGTTGACGCCGAGCATCGTCGCGCACTTAAACAATTCGGCGCTCATAGTCCAGGTCCAGCCACTGCAACCGAAACTCTTGCTTCTGTCGACGCTACAGCGCGCCATGCTCTTCGAACTCGGCTACACGGTGGGAGAGAGGCTGCTTAGAGGGTGTTAGGCACTTTTGTTAAGGGCTGCAAAGTGGACAAGCATAAGCACGGAGAATACGACGAAGTGCAAACCAGCCAAGGTTTCGGGCAATCGCTCGTAGTCTCTGGCCAGCCGGCGGAAGCGGTTGAGCCAGCCGAAGCTGCGCTCGACCACCCAGCGGCGCGGCAACAGCACGAAGCCCTTTTTCGCCTCCGACAGCTTGATTACCTGAAGCTCGATCCCTTCGTCGAGTGCTGCCTGCGCAGGCTCTTCGCCGGTATATCCCTGATCGGCGAACGCCACCTTCACCGTCTGGCCCGTGGCCTGCTGAACCTGACGCGCCAGTTCTCCGACCTGCGCACGTTCCTGTTCGTTGGCCGGCGTAACACGCACAGCAAGCAATTGCCCCAAGGTATCAACCGCCATGTGGACCTTGCTGCCACGTTTGCGTTTGTAGCCGTCGTAACCGGCGCGAGGTCCACTCTCGCAGGTCGACTGCAGGGTCCGCCCATCGAGAATGACCGCGCTGGGTTGACCACGACGCTTCTGGGCGATCCGGATGATCGAACGCAGGTCATTCACCATGGCCTCGAAACAGCCGGCCTGAATCCAGCGTTGCGTCTGCTGGTAGACCAGTTCCCAAGGTGGAAAGTCATTGGGCAACAAACGCCACGGTGCACCCGCGCGTACGATCCAGCGCAGCGCGTTGAACATCTCGCGCAGTTCGTAGCGGCGCTGCGGTGCGTCCTTGTTCATCAAGGTCAGGTACGGAGCGGCGAAGTACCACTCTTCATCCGATACATCCGTTGGGTAAGGCGTGCGTTTTTTCATCCCACCAGGATACCAGGTCCGACAAAAAGTGCCTAACACCCTCTAAGGGCGAAGCGAGCATCGATTGGCAAACTTGCTTCGCTGAAACGCTCCAGCGGCAGCGTGCGTACTTTGATGCGAAGCTGCCTGACCATCTGACCCAATGGGATCAGGCCTTGGCCGAAACAGTTGGCAGGAATCTCGCTAACTCGATGACAGAGATGAGCCTCGTGAGCGGGCGTGCGATCGTCATCCGGCCGCGAATTCCGGGCCTCGAGTGGATTGCCAATGGCTACGGAGACTTCGCCCTCGGGGGTACGCTTGTAGAGGTGAAGTGCAGCGTTAAGCGCTTCTCGTCGGCGGACTATCGCCAAGTAGCCATCTATTGGCTCTTGAGCTACGCGGCGTCCATTGAGGGGCATGAAGCCGAGTGGGAGGACTTCGTGCTGCTAAATCCGAGGAGCGGAGAGAAAGTCTCGATGAAATTTAACGCCTTCTTGTCCATTATTAGCAGCGGCCGCACAAAGCTTGACATCCTTCAATTGTTTCAGTCCCTTGTTGGATCGCGCCTTACGCACTGAAGTAAGGTCTGCAATTTTCCTACAATCAGCTCCGATACTGCACTGGCCCGTTGATCGTATCTCTGGCGGACGTTGGCGCGTGTTGAGTTGTCAGCAACGAATAATGGACGTATTTCGTACAGTTAAGGCATGAATGAAGATACCGGTTATGTGGATAAAATTAAGTCTGGAAAGGCCTATCATGGAGTCTTTCGTTACTGTTGAAGGACATGCGAATGAGCGAGCGCGATCTGAATCCTCCCCGCCGGAATTACTATTCCGTAAGGAGCGGCAAGCGGCCGGCTGGTGATGGTTTCAGTTTGGCAGATTTCAAACGGTTTTTTCGAGCGGCTTTCGACCGACTGTGGGGAGATGGCTTTTTTCAGGAATGGTTTGGCTACTCATGTATCGACGCTGGAGATGTAAATGGCAAAGCAGGTGGTGACAACAACTTGTTCGTTTTTCGGAAGCTGCGTACCCTAGGGCTGTGGCCGATTTGGGAGAAACTAGATGCATACGCGGAGGATGATCTATTCGATATGATCGAATTTCTGTACGATCACGCATCCAAAGGGATCGACGGAAGCTACCACCAATTCAACGATTGCGGCTGGCACTACTCCAAATTCGATCCGCAAGCCGGGCGCGATATCTTCCGCCAGGAGATGAACGAGATATTAGCGGACTATGGCCCTGGGTTTGAGCTTTCCAACGCCGGGGAGATATTGACCTTGGCCGATGATGAGTTCGCGCCGATCCTCTCTGCCGACGTCCCGCATGCCGATGCTGCAAATGTTCGAGATCGAGTGGAGGCCGCTAAGTTAAAGTATCGGCGTCGCGCGCTTTCTGAAAGAAAGGATGCCATTCGTGATTTGGCGGATGTGCTTGAATTTCTCAGGGCCGAGGCTAAATCGGTATTGAGTTCGAAGGACGAAGCAGATCTGTTCCAGCTGGCAAACAATTTTGGCATCCGTCATCATCGCAGGGATCAGAAGACCGACTACGATTCCTCGATTTGGCTAAGCTGGATGTTCTATTACTATCTCGCTACGATCCATGCTTGCTTGCGACTAATCGAGAAGTCCAATATCGCGGGCCCTAGTTCCCCCACTCCTCAAAACTCCTAATTCGCTTTGATCACCTGCTTTCGTCCGCAAGGACGTGCGCTCCCAGCTTGAAGCGGTGCAGGCACTCTTGGCGGCCATGGCCCGTAGAGGTCAGCGGATTATCAATCTGTTGACAAGATGTATAAACTTCGACAGGGCGTCATTTAAAGGTTTGACATGATAGTTGTGCATTCGCGGTACGACAAGTTGCACCCGCAAGCGAAGGTTCTTCAAGATGAGGTCGTTCTTGCTCAGGCTTGGAAGAAGACTCACACATTTATTCGGCGCCACAACTGGTATGCGGACTGTAGTGGTCTAATTTCCTCGGACAGGTCGATAGGGGGACAATCCGGAATCGACGAGGAAAAAGAGCAGGATGACAAGAAGGCGCCGACAATTTGACACCAGCTTCAAGCTGGAAGTGGTACGGATGGTACGGGACCAGGGGTTATCGGTCAGCGAAGTCTGCCGGTCGATGGACCTTGTTGAGACAGCCGTGCGGCGCTGGGTGGCCCAGTACGACGCAGAGCGTGCGGGCGGCCCCGGCGAGGGCAAGCCGTTGACGGCGGAACAGCAGCGCATCCGGCAACTTGAAGCGGAGAACCGGCAATTGCGCGAGGACAATGCGCTGCTAAAAAAAGCGTCGGCCTTCTTTGCCCGGGAACTGAAGTGAGTTACCGCGTGGTAACTCACTTGCAACAGGAGGCCGTATCGGTCAGTCACGCCTGCCGGGTGTTGGAGGTGAGTCGCTCTGGCTACTATGCGCACCAGCGCGCTAAGCCGAGTGCAAAGAGTCTGCAGGAGCGGACCCACGTCAAGGCAGCATTCGTCGCCAGTGGCGCGAGCTATGGCAGCCGCCGTGTGATGCATGCGCTGCGGGAGCATGGGCTGCATATTGGTCGCTACCGGGTGCGGACGCTGATGCGCGAAGCGGGCCTGCGCACGAGCTGGAAGCGCAAGTTCGTCTCGACGACCGACAGCAGGCATACGCTACCTGTCGCGGAGAACGTGCTCGACCGGAAATTTGAGGTCGCCGAGCCCAACCGCGCGTGGGTTTCGGACATCACGTATATCCGCACGGCGCAAGGCTGGCTGTATCTGGCGGTCGTACTGGACCTGTACTCACGCAAGGTGGTCGGCTGGTCCATGGCGCCGACCATGCCGGCCGCACTGGTCATTTCGGCACTGACCATGGCGCTGCAGCAGCGTCGGCCAGCGTCAGGCCTGCTCCTGCATTCGGACCGGGGCAGCCAGTACGCGAGCGATGAATACCAGGCCTTGCTCAAGCAGCATCACGTGGTTTGCAGTATGAGCCGCAAAGGAAATTGCTGGGACAATTCGGTAATGGAGCGGTTCTTCCTGAACCTGAAAATGGAGCGCGTGTGGCAGCGTCAGTACGCCAACCACGATGAAGCACGGCGCGACATCAACCAGTACATCGTCGGTTTTTACAACGCAGTACGCTTGCATTCGACTTTGGGCTATCTGTCGCCCGTTGCCTACGAGGCAAAACCGACAGTAAAAGAACCTATCAGCCTGTCCGAAATAACTTGATCACTACACCCAGCCTCAATTGGAAGCCGCCGCAGCACCCACACCACCCGCTCCGGCCGTCTTCACAGCCGCTGCTTCCCCCGGATGCTGAATAGCATAAATCTCCCGATTCCGGGCAATCGTCGCCTCACTAGGCGGATAGTCATCCTTAGGCGCCGGCACGAGCCCTTCAGCCTGGGCCTGCTGCAACTGGGCCAGCACTTCAGCCCGCGTCAACCCTGGCGAATTAGACTGAGCAAAAGCAGTCGACCCAATCGACAAACCAAGCGCGGCAACAGCAACAGCCAAAGCGGTAAAACGTTTCATGATGTCTCTCCGAATATGTGCAAGAAATGAGTGGCCTGAACCACGCTTCCCATTCTTGTCATTTCAGCTGTCGGAGCACTGACCTTCGGATTACCGTTTTGTTATCTACGCACCGCGCCTGAATCAGAACAGAAAACCCAAACTCCAGATAACAGAACGGTAATCTATCCGACCACCGCCGGTAAGCGCCACCCCCACACACTCCTGACTCACGAAGAAGCCCGCGTCCCGCGCCGCCAGGCGTTGAAACAAACCGTGCGCTTCCCTCTGCCTCTTTTCAGGAAACCGTCATGTGGATCGTCAAGCTCGCGCTGCGCCGCCCATATACATTCGTGGTTCTTGCGGTGTTGATTTTTATCGTCGGCCCGCTCGCGATACTGCGTACACCCACCGATATCTTTCCGAACATCGACATCCCGGTGGTCAGCATCGTCTGGACGTATAACGGCTTTTCCGCACAGGACATGGCTAACCGCATCACGTCGAACTACGAGCGCGCGCTGACCTCCGACGTCGACGATATCGAGCATATCGAGTCGCAATCGCTGAACGGCGTCTCGGTAGTGAAGATCTTTTTTCACCCGGGCGCTGACATCAATCGCGCGATTGCCGAGGCGGCCTCCAATTCGGCTTCGATCCTGCGCGTGCTGCCGCCCGGCACGTTGCCGCCGAACATCATCACGTACAACGCGTCGACGGTGCCAATCCTGCAACTTGGGCTCTCCAGCGACACGCTGTCCGAACAGCAGCTCTATGATCTCGGCAACAGCCAGATCCGCACGCAACTGGCGACGGTGCAAGGTGCGTCGGTGCCGCTGCCGTTCGGCGGCAAGGTGCGGCAGATCATGGTCGATATCGATCCGCGCGCGCTGCAGGCAAAAGGCCTGTCACCACTCGACGTGGTCAACGCCGTCAACGCGCAGAACCTGATTCTTCCGGGCGGCACCGCCAAAATCGGCACGAAGGAATACAACGTGCAGATGAATGGCAGCACTGACACGGTGGCCGCGCTGAACGACCTGCCGATCAAGACGGTAGCCGGCGGCGTGGTGTATGTGCGCGACGTTGCCCATGTGCGCGACGGCTATGCGCCGCAAACCAACATCGTGCGCAGCGACGGCAAACGCGCGGCGCTCCTCACCATCGAAAAATCCGGCAGCACGTCCACCTTGACCATCATCCAGCAGGTCAAGACGATGCTGCCGCATATCGCGGCGGGTTTGCCGAGCGCGCTGCATATCACCGCGCTGTCCGATCAATCGGTGTTCGTGAAGTCTGCCGTAGTGGGTGTGGCGCGCGAGGCCGTGATCGCCGCGGCCCTGACCGCGGTGATGATCCTGCTGTTTCTCGGCAGCTGGCGCGCAACGTTGATCATCGTAGTGTCGATTCCGCTCGCGGTGCTGACCTCACTGATCGCACTTTCCGCGCTCGGCCAGACCATCAACATCATGACGCTTGGCGGGCTCGCTCTAGCGGTGGGTATTCTCGTCGACGACGCCACCGTCGCGATCGAGAACATTACGCACCATCTGGAGAACGGCGAGCCACTGCACGACGCGATTCTGAACGGCTCGGGCGAAATCGCGGTACCGACGTTCGTCTCGACACTGTCCATCTGCATCGTGTTCGTGCCGATGTTTCTACTCTCCGGCGTGGCGCGCTATCTGTTCGTGCCGCTCGCCGAGGCGGTGGTGTTCGCGATGATCGCATCGTATTTCTTCTCGCGTACGCTGGTGCCGACCCTCGCGATGTATCTGATGCGTGCGCGCAGTAACGCGCCTGTCACGGGCAACGGACCGATTGCGCGCCTGATCCGCTTCCAGGCAGCCTTCGAACATCGCTTCGAGAAGTTGCGCGAACGCTATCGCGGCGTGCTTGCGTCGGCTATCGCTAGCCCGCGCCGTTTCATTGCGATCTTTCTGCTGCTGTGTATCGGCTCGCTCGTCCTGGTGCCATTCTCCGGCCGCGATTTCTTCCCCGCTGTCGATACAGGGGAAATCCGCCTGCACCTGCGTGCGCCAACTGGCACGCGTATCGAAGACACCGCGCGCATCACCGATGAAGTCGAGGCCCGTATGCGCAGCGTGATCCCGAAGCCGGAACTCGCGGCCATGCTCGACAATATCGGCGTGCCGGTGAGCGGTATCAACCTGACCTACGATTCCTCCGACCCGATCGGCCCCGAAGACGCCGACGTGATGATCACACTCGCAGCCGGACACAAGCCCACCGCTGCCTATGTGGCGACGCTGCGCACCACGCTCTTCAAGGATTTCCCCGGCGTTACGTTCGCCTTCCTGCCCGCCGATATCGTCAGTCAGATTCTCAACTTTGGCTTGCCTGCGCCAATCGATATCCAGATCGTCGGCAACAAGCTCGATGCCAATCGCGTCGTGGCGAACCGTTTGCTTGCTCAACTGCGCGGTGTACGCGGCCTCGTCGATGCACGCATCCAGCAACCGGGCGACGAACCCGCGATCAACGTCAATGTCGACCGTACGCGAGCAATTCAGGCCGGCCTGTTGCAACGTGACGTGTCGCAGAACCTGCTGATCGCGCTCTCAGGCAGCTCGCAGACCACGCCGAATTTCTGGCTCGATCCGCACAACGGTGTCAGCTATCCGCTGATGGCGATGATGCCGCAGTACGACATCAATTCACTGCAGGCGCTGGCCAATATTCCAGTCGCGCAGAACCGTGGCACGGTGGCGGCATCCGCTGCGGTAAGCGGCAACGGGCCCGCTCCGCAGAACCTGCTCGGCGCGATGAGCACGCTGACACGCGCCACCCAGCAAGCTGTCGTCTCGCACTACAACGTGCAGCCGGTGCTCGATATTTTTTGCATCGGCGCAAGGTCGTGATCTCGGCGGTGTGGCGACCGATGTGAACCGCCTCGTCGATCAGATCCGGCCGCAATTACCGCCGGGCGCCTCGATTGTGGTGCGCGGCCAGGTGCAGGCGATGCACGACTCGTTCAGTGGCCTCGCAAGCGGTCTCGTGTTCGCGATCGCCCTCGTCTATCTGCTGATGGTCGTCAATTTTCAGTCGTGGCTCGATCCGTTCATCATCATCAGCGGCTTGCCGGGTTCGCTCGCGGGCATCGCGTGGATGCTGTTCAGCACAGGCACGACCGTGAGCGTGCCGGCACTGACCGGCACCATTCTGTGTATCGGCATTGCCACGGCTAACAGCATCCTCGTGATCAACACCGCGCGCGAATTCCATCACGGTGGCAAGCCGCCGCTGCAGGCCGCGCTCGAGGCAGGCTTCAGCCGTTTCCGTCCGGTGCTGATGACCGCGCTCGCCATGCTGATCGGCATGCTGCCGATGGCGCTCGGCCTCGCGACGGTGGCGAACAGAACGCGCCGCTTGGCCGCGCGGTGATCGGCGCCTTGCGCTTGGCACGGTGTCCACCTTGCTGTTTGTTCCGGTCGTCTACGGGATGGTGCATGCGTGGCTCGATAAACGACGCGCGGCTCGCACCGCCGCGGAAGAATCCCGCGTTCCCGCCCGCACCACTTGACTCCGACGAGAACTAGCTCATGAACAATCCATCACTTCCGCCGGACCTCGGCGACAGGTCTGAACCGGCTGTTGAGGTTGATCGAGCGCAGAAGCTGCTCGAGCCACCGATACGCGCATGCCACTGAGACCGTTCAAGCGGCTCCGTCCGCTCAGCGCGCGAGCGGCAACGAATACTCGCACCCCACCGCCGCCGGAACCGAACGCTCAGCCGACATGACCACAAGCCCCGAAGCCGCGTCGCCGCGTGTGGCCGTTCGCATTGGCTGGCCTCGCCGCAGCGTTACTGATCGTGGGCATCCTGCCGCGTCTACACGCAAGCGCCGCGCTGACACAACAGACGCAAGCGCAAAGCGTGCTCAGCGTGTCCGTGGTCACGCCGCGCCCCGCACCGGCCGTCAACGAATTGCTGCTGCCAGGCGCCGGTGACACCGTTCGCCGAAGCATCGATCTATGCGCGCACGAGCGGGTATCTGGCGCACTGGAACACCGACATCGGCGCCCAGGTGAAAAGCGGTCAGACGCTCGCCACGATCGACGCGCCCGATCTGGACGCCCAACTGCGCCAGGCCCGCGCCGACGAAGCCACCGCCCAGCCAACTTCGACTTCGCGAAAACGACAGCGCAACGCTGGCAGGAGATGCTGAAAACCCAATCGGTCGCGCAACAGGATGCGGATACGAAAGTCAGCGACATGGAAGCGCGTCGCGCGATGCTGGCGTCGGCGCAGGCCAATGTCGCGCATCTCGCCGAGCTGTGTCGTACGAGAAGATCACCGCACCGTTCGACGGCACGATCACCGCGCGCCATGTCGA